>DELI01000022.1:0-5719 GCA_002354335.1 Sphingobacterium sp. UBA2700
CGGGCTACGCTACACCCCGAAAAGGTATCACCTTTGTTTTTGTGTGGCACAAATATACGGCGAAAAATATATTTGTCAAGATAAATTTTAAAAAACATGCTAAAACACTCATACAACGCACTTTACAATACATTCAACACCCACTCAATAATTTTTTAAAAATATTTTCACAATAACTTTCATATAATCAAGGCGTTTTCCTATCTTTGCACCCACCTCAAATAGGGGAACATAATTTTTAAAAAAAGTATTTTTTTATATCAGATAAAAGCTGTAATATTGCATTCCGATTTTTACAGGATATAAATCGTTTTTAATTACACAGAATCATGGATTTAGTAAAATTTGTAGAAGAACAAGCGGTAGTAAAAAATGAAATTCCCGCTTTCAAAGCAGGAGATACCATCAGCGTTCATTATAAAATTCGCGAAGGAAATAAAGAGCGTGTACAGGTGTACCAAGGGGTGGTAATTCAATTAAACAGCGAAGGTGCTAACGCAACTTTTACCGTTCGTAAAATCTCTAACGGTGTAGGCGTTGAACGTATTTTCCCTGTAAACTCTCCTAACATCGAGAAAATTGACGTTAACTCAGTAGGTAAAGTTCGTCGCGCGAAATTATTCTATTTACGCGGACTTACTGGTAAAGCTGCTCGTATCAAAGCGAAAAGAGTTTAATTACGATATTTCTTTTAAAGAAGAAAAGGGACTTACAAATTGTAAGCCCCTTTTTTTATGATTGATCGATAAGTCGATCGGCTTAGTTACGAATAACAACCGGCTTAGTTCCCATAATCAAATCAATACGCTCTTTTACTTCAGGCGTGATTAATGGCAGTACCTCCAATGCTTTTAGATTCTCGGTCAACTGGCTCTCGCGCGTCGCACCTAAAATGGCGGTCGTTACGTTCGGGTTACTTAAGCACCATGCAATACTTAATGTTGGCAATGACACACCCAGCTCATTTGCAAACTCACCTAAAGCTTTCACACGGCTCAACTTATCTTCGACAACTGCACGCTCCTTCAACCACTCATAACCTTCCAAAGACATCCTAGAACCTTCTGGAATACCATCATTATATTTACCTGTTAATATGCCGGATGCTAACGGACTCCAAATCGTTGTCCCCATACCCACATTTTTAAAGATAGGCTCATAGTCTACCTCCATTTTCATGCGGTTGAAAAGATTATACTCTGGCTGCTCCACAGAAGGGCCTTCCAAACCTAAATCTTTAGCGACCATATGCGCTTCCATAATCTCTGCTGCCGACCATTCACTAGTTCCCCAGTAAAAAATCTTGCCTTGCTGAATCAACGTATTCATCGTGCGTACCACTTCCTCAATAGGGACGTTACGATCCGGACGATGACAATAATATAAATCCAAATACTCAACCTGGAGGCGACCCAAAGCCTCTTCGCAAGCTTCCATCAAATGCTTTCTGCTCAGGCCATGCTGATTAGGTTTTTTATCCTCACCCTTCCAGCCGAAATAAGCTTTACTCGACAATACATAAGATGATCGATCCCAATTCACTTTCTTCAACACCCTACCCATCATTTCTTCTGACAAGCCTGCAGAATATACTTCCGCATTATCAAAAAAATTCACACCGGCATCGTAAGCCTGCATCATCAATCGTTCGTTCGTATGATCATCTGTCTGTCTAGCAAAAGTTACCCAAGACCCGAAGGAAAGCGCACTCAACTGTAGACCGGTTTTACCCATTCTTCTGTATTCCATTCTATATATTTTTTATTAAAGTTAATCCATTCAACCCTATTTCTGCATTTTATTTGCCAGTAAAAATGTAAAATTTTAGCAATTATTTAAGGTCGGGCATTGCTGAAAACCTGCCAATCCATTAATCTTCAAATCAATCCGCCGAAGATTACCCTAAACGATTTTTTTTAGAGCAGATTGCAGAAAAAATTTGTACCTTTGTATCCCGTACATAGAGCAGATGAGGCGTTAAAAAAAGACCTCATTCTATATTAGAAATCCATTATTGCTATGACTAAATATATCTTTGTTACGGGCGGCGTAACTTCGTCGTTAGGGAAAGGAATTATTGCTGCTTCCCTTGCCAAACTACTTCAGGCGCGCGGTTTAAAAGTAACCATCCAAAAGTTTGACCCGTACATCAATATCGATCCAGGAACGTTAAACCCTTATGAACATGGCGAATGTTATGTTACAGAAGATGGTGCTGAAACCGACTTGGACCTTGGTCACTACGAACGCTTCCTAAATGTTCCCACTTCTCAAGCTAACAACGTGACAACAGGCCGTATCTACAGCCATGTGATCGAGCAAGAACGTGCAGGTGCATACTTAGGAAAAACAGTTCAAGTAGTTCCCCACATCACCGATGAAATCAAACGTCGTATGTTGCTTCTTGGCCAAACGGGCGAATACGATATCGTGATCACCGAACTTGGTGGTACTGTAGGCGATATCGAATCCCTTCCATTCATTGAAGCTGTACGTCAATTACGTTGGGAATTAGGCAACAACGACTGCCTGGTTATCCACCTTACCCTCGTACCTTACTTAGCTGCTGCAGGCGAGTTGAAAACCAAACCTACACAGCACTCCGTGAAAACCTTATTGGAATATGGTGTACAACCTGATATATTAGTTTGTAGAACCGAGCATAAATTGAATAATGATATTCGTAAGAAATTAGCATTATTCTGCAATGTGAATATCAATGCCGTAGTTGAATCAATTGATGCGCCTACCATTTATGATGTTCCTTTGAACATGCTGAAAGAGCAATTGGATAAAACAGTATTAGCAAAATTAAAATTATCGACTAAGAACGAACCGGATCTAGAAAACTGGAAAGCATTCTTAGGACGTTTAAAAAACCCAACCAACGAGGTATGCATCGGTCTTGTAGGTAAATATGTAGAATTACCAGATGCCTACAAATCTATCGCAGAGGCCTTCATCCACGCGGGTGCAACCAACGAAACCAAAGTAAAAGTTAAATATATCGCAGCAGAAAGTGTAAGCAACGATAATGTGGCTGAGAAATTAAAAGGCCTTGATGGTGTTTTAGTTGCTCCGGGCTTCGGCGAGCGTGGCTTAGAAGGGAAACTAACTACCATTAAACACGTTCGTGAAAACAAGATCCCATTCTTTGGTATCTGTTTAGGAATGCAGTGCTCGGTTATTGAGTTTGGTCGCAATGTTTTAGGACTTAAAGGAGCAAACAGCTTCGAAATGGACGAAACAACACCTCACCCGGTAATCAACTTGATGGAAGAGCAGAAAAACATTACCAATATGGGCGGAACGATGCGTTTAGGAGCTTATGATTGCGAAATCAAAAAAGGAACTAAAGCATACGGTATCTATGGAAAATCAAAAATCTCCGAAAGACATCGTCATCGTTACGAATTCAACAATGCTTATTTAAAGGATTATGAAGCGGCAGGAATGATTGCCTCAGGCTTCAATCCGGACACTGGATTGGTTGAAATCGTTGAATTGAAAGACCACCCTTTCTTCGTTGCTGGACAATTTCATCCAGAATTGAAGTCGACGGTAGTAAATCCTCACCCACTTTTTGTTAGCTTTGTAGCCGCTTCTTTAGCGCATAAGAAATCACAGTAGTTAAAAAACACTACGCGAGATACAGTAAATATTATAAAATGGATAGAAACAATCTAATAGGATTCATCTTAATCTTTGCCATCCTGGGGGGCTCCTTCTACTTAATGAAGCCATCTCAAGAGGAAATTAAAAAGGAACAGCAGCTCCAAGACTCGATAAAAAGAGTAAAAGAAGGTGTTGTTGTTACAAAAGACTCCACAAAAATCACTAGCCCTGCCGCAGCTGTAGCAGACTCGCTATTGGCGAAACAACCCTTCGGCGTTGCCTCAGTAGGGACTGAACAAGTGATTACGCTACAAAACGAACGCATCGCTGTAAACTTAAGTAGCAAGGGCGGTCGCGTGAAATCAGTAGAACTGAAAGAAGAGAAAAACTACGACGATTCTAAACTAATCTTATTCGACGGCGATAATAACCGTTTTGGATTAGAATTCAACGTTCCTGGAAAAGCGGTAAAGACCAACGATCTATACTTCCAACCGCAAGGATCTAGCTTCACTGTTGCTGGAGAAGACTCTAAATCGGTTACTATGCGTCTTTCTTACAGCGCAGACCAATACATCGATTATATCTACACCCTTGCTGGAAACGACTATAACTTAAAGTTAGACATCCGCACAGTAGGCTTAAATGACCTGATCGATGTTAAAAACAAGAGCCTTCTTTTAAACTGGGAAACCACATTAACACAGAAAGAACGTAACGTAAAATCAGAGCGTGAGAAATCTGCAATCTTCTACCGCGATGTTGAGGAAAATGTAGATCACCTTTCTGAAACGAGCGACGAAAAAGAAACGGTAGAGAAAAAACTAAGCTGGATTGCCTATAAACAACACTTCTTCTCGACTGTATTGACGAGCAAAGAAGGATTGAGCAATGTCACCTTAAACTCTGTTTTCTTAAATGAGCCAGGTTTAGTAAAAACTTACCAAACGACTGCAGACTTAGCGTACTCCGGTCAAAAAGAAAATCAATATAGCTTTAGCTTTTTCTTTGGACCTAACAAATACAAAACCTTAAAAGCCGAAGGAAACGGTTTTGACAAGATTATCAATATGGGATGGGGACCAATGGGATGGATCAACAAATTCATCACCGTGCCAATCTTTGATTTCTTAGATGGTTTCCATATGGGCTACGGGATTGTTATCTTGATCTTAACCTTATTCTTAAAATTCATCATGTTCCCTTTAACATTCAAATCTTACCAGTCTATGGCGAAGATGCGTGTGTTAAAACCACAGTTGGATGAAATCAAAGAAAAAGTTGGTGAAGACAACCCTATGCTATTGCAACAAGAACAAATGAAGCTGTACAAGCAAGCTGGCGTTAACCCGCTTGGAGGATGTTTGCCGCTATTATTGCAGATGCCTTTCACCCTTGCCTTCTTCTTCTTCTTCCCGAATTTATTCGAACTGCGTGGAGAAAGCTTCCTATGGATCAAAGACCTTTCAACCTATGATGCGCCAATAACATTCGCGAACATCCCTGTAATCAATGTAGACCACATTTCCTTAATGTGTGTGTTGATGACATTGACTACCCTGTTAACGACATGGTACAACAACGCAACATCAGGAGCTGCAAACAACCAAATGAAATACATCGGTTATATCATGCCGTTGGTATTCTTCTTCGTATTGAACAGCTTCCCTGCAGGTCTGAACTACTACTACTTCCTTTCTGCCGTTCTTACTTTCTTAACGCAAGTAATTATCCGTCAATTTATCGATGATGATAAAATCTTAGCGAAAATCGAAGAGAAGAAAAGCAAACCCCAAGCAGAAAAGAAAAAATCATCCTTCCAAAAGAAAATGGAAGATATGATGAGAGCTCAACAAGCAGCTCAACAAAACAAGAAAAATTAGTTTTTTTCTTAGATATAAGATTTTAGACATTAGATATAAGAGCCTGCCTAGCGGGCTCTTTTTTTTGTCTTTAGATGTGGGATTTTAGATAGCGTCTTTTTTAACAGGAAAGAAAGGAAACTTTGTCTTGAACCAGGAAAGGAAGGATTTTAGGATTGACAGGATCCTGCAAATCTTTTAATCCTTTTTTTCCTGGTTCAAGACATCCCCCCCCCCCCCCC
>DELI01000022.1:5763-57635 GCA_002354335.1 Sphingobacterium sp. UBA2700
ACCAGGAAAGGAAGGATTTTAGGATTGACAGGATCCTGCAAATCTTTTAATCCTTTTTTTCCTGGTTCAAGACATCCCCCCCCCCCCCACCTTCCACCAGCACCCCAACATCCAGCGCCCGTCAACCCTTCGTCTGCTTAAAGCCCTTTCAAACCCAATGCAAACCCAATGTATAACCCAATCAAACCCCTTCTGAATCGGCTTTGATTGGGCTATGCAATGGCTATAAAAAGTATAATAGCCGAAGGAGTTCACAACATCTAATCTCTAAAAACAAAAAGAGCCTTTGCAGGCTCTAAAATCTAATGTCTCACATCTTATATCTTATATCTAACCCTAAACAAACGCACTGAATCCAGTAATACTTCTACCGACGATCAGGGAGTTGATCTCTTTGGTTCCTTCGTAGGAGTAAATAGCTTCTGCGTCGGCTAGGAAGCGGGCAACGTTGTATTCGAGTAGAATGCCATTTCCGCCCATCACTTCGCGGGCTCTAGACACGATATCGCGCGTTCTAAGCGTACAAAACACTTTAGCTAGGGAAGCGTGCTCATCTTTTAGTTTATCGTCGTCCTGAAGCTCGGATAATCTAAACACAAGGGTTTGCATTGCAGTCAGGTTGGATAGCATCTCGACCAGGTGGTTTTGGATCAGCTGGAAGGACGCAATAGGTTTTCCGAATTGCTCGCGTTGGAGGGTATATTCCAATGCATTTTCATAAGCTCCGCGTGCACAGCCTACAGCCATCCATGCCACCCCTGCCCTTGTCATCTGCAAAACTTTTGCGGTATCTCTAAACGAATTTGCATTTACCAAGCGATCAGACTCCGGAACCTCGCAGTTCGTTAAAGTGATCAATCCGTTTTGGACGATACGTAATGCCATCTTACCTTTAATCTTTTCGACTGCAAAACCTGGATTTTCTTTCCGCACGATAAATCCTTTGACCTGCTGATCGTCCAGATCTCGCGCCCAGATAACCGTCATATCCGAGAAGGTAGAATTTCCGATCCATTTCTTCTGTCCATTCAGCACCCACTTGTCACCCTCGCGCTTGCAGGTCGTTGTTAATCCGCCTGCTGTTCCAGATCCTACCAAAGGTTCCGTCAGACCGAATGCGCCAATCTTTTTCAATTGTTGCATAGCCGGCAGCCATTCGGCTTTCTGCTCTTCAGAACCACATAGGTAAATGGAACCCATCGCTAAACCACTTTGAACTCCTAAGAACGTCGCAATGGAAGGATCGATACGACCAAACTCGCTAGCGATGATACCATCCATCAGGGAGGTTCCGCCTGCGCAGCCATAGCCTTCATATACATAACCGCAAACGTTCAGTTCGGCAAGTTTCGGGATAATTTCAAAAGGGAACTCATCGTGCAACCAATATTTATTCACAACCGGTTTTACTTCGGCTTCTAAAAATGCGCGCACCTTCAATTGCAGCGCTCGATCTTCCGGTGAAAGTTTAGCACTGATATCATAAAAATCAGCATCAATGGGTGGGGGATCCTTTTTCTTTTTACTTCCGGTCAACATTTTCATCGCCATTTTAAGCTGATTTTCGTCCATTTTTGATACAGCGCCTAAAACTTCGGCTAAATCGACCTTCTTTGATATCTTTTCTAATTGCTCCAAATCGACTGATTTAAAGAGCTTTACCATATTCTTCAGTTTGTCTAACATATGCTTCCTTTAAATTCTTAACAGAAATATAACAAAAAATGTTTTTTATTGTTGCAAATCAACAAAACAGTAGTATATTTGCGCTGCTCAAAGCAAATAACAAATATTAAACAACTGAATTTCAGCAGGTTTAATAAAATTTTAAAAAAAAGTTATTTTTTGGGTTACCTTTTTAGGTTACTGGTATTAAAGATTAAATAAACAAATTTGTTTCAACTAAATAGAAAATTAAAAAAATGAAAAATTTATTCAAATTCGGATTCTTAGGATTAGCTTTAACTGTAGCAGTTGCATCTTGTAACAACGCTGAAACTAAAACTGAAGCAGCTACTGATTCAATCGCTGACCAAGTAGAAGCTACAACTGATTCAATCGCTGATTCATTAGAAAACGTTGCTGATTCAGTAAAAGCAAAAGGTGATTCTATCGCTGATTCTTTGAAAAACGTTCAATAATCCGAACTAAATTAAAAATACTTCAAAAGCCTGTTTTAGAAACAGGCTTTTGTTGTTTTATAACCTTTGGGTTGGTATAGGTCTACGAATTTCTTATTTTTGCCTCACAAAAGATTTTATACCATGACATTATCATCCTTAACTGCCGTTACACCTATCGACGGGAGGTACTACAATAGCACTAAAGAACTTGCTAATTACTTTTCGGAATTTGCACTGATCAAGTATCGTGTATTGGTAGAAGTTGAATATTTTATCGCTTTGTCAGAATCAGGGATTCCACAGTTAGCACATTTCGATGGTTCTTTGAACGATAAATTGCGTGATATATACCGCAACTTCACTGAGGAGAATGCACAATGGATAAAAGATACCGAGAAAGTAACCAACCACGATGTGAAAGCCGTGGAGTACTTTTTGAAAAATGAATTTGAGAAATTAGGTCTTACCGACTCTTTAGAATTCATCCACTTCGGATTGACATCACAAGACATCAACAATACGGCTATTCCATTGTCATGGAAAGAGGCTATTCAAGAAGTATATACGCCAAGCATCAACGAATTGCTAGGCGAATTGAAGTCCTTATCTGCAGAATGGAACGAGGTGTCCATGTTGGCACGCACGCATGGTCAGCCGGCCTCTCCTACCCGTTTAGGAAAAGAGATCAAGGTATTTATCGAGCGTATCGAAAGACAGTTGGATTTATTAGCGCAAGTTCCCTACTCCGCTAAATTTGGTGGCGCTACGGGTAACTTCAATGCGCATCATGTAGCATATCCATCGAACGACTGGGTTGCTTTTGGAAATAACTTCGTGAATGAGAAGCTAGGTTTAAGCCGCTCGCAAACAACGACGCAGATTGAGCACTATGATAACTTTGCGGCAAGCTGCGACAGCTTGAAACGCATCAACAATATCATCATCGACCTATGTCGTGATATCTGGACCTACATTTCGATGGACTACTTTAAGCAAAAGATTACTGCTGGACAAATTGGTTCATCAGCGATGCCACATAAAGTAAACCCAATCGACTTTGAAAATGCAGAAGGTAACTTGGGTATTGCTAATGCAATTTTCGAGCATTTAGCAGCTAAGCTTCCTATATCTAGACTTCAACGCGATTTGACAGACTCTACGGTATTGCGTAATATCGGCGTACCATTCGCACATACGTTGATTGCTTTCAAATCGACCTTACGCGGATTGCGCAAATTGATTTTGAATGAAGCGGCATTCAAAGCAGATTTAGAGAATAATTGGGCGGTGGTAGCAGAGGCTATTCAGACGATTTTACGTCGTGAGGGATATCCAAAACCATACGAAGCATTGAAAGATTTGACGCGTACAAACACGCATGTCACACAAGCGACGATTGCTGAATTTGTGGACAACTTGAATGTTTCAGAGGAAATTAAAGCGGAGATCAAGGCAATTTCTCCAAGCAATTACACCGGCGTACAGTTATAAGCTTTTACGCAGTAATGACGCTGTCATTTGAGGAATGACTTATATTTGTCCATTATTTAGAACGATTACAACATGGCAACAATAAACGTATATACAGAGAGCACGCCGAACCCATCAACGATGAAGTTTTTGGTGAACAAGCTTTTAATCAACGGAAGCTTAGATTACCCGGACAGAGAGAAGGCGCAGGAGTCGGCATTTGCACGTGAGTTATTTAAGTTCAACTTCGTAAATGGCGTATTCTTCGCAAGCAACTTCGTCACTGTTACGAAGACTGACGATGCGGAATGGTCGGATATCGAAGCTTTATTAAAAGAATTCGTGAAAGGTGCTGTGGAATCAGAATTGGCAGTGAAGCCAGAAGAGCATTCTGAGGATGTGGTTTTCGAAGGATCGGACGTTGAGGTGAAGATACAACAAGTATTGCATGACTACGTTCGCCCGGCAGTAGAACAAGACGGTGGAGCGATTGCTTACAAAGCATTTGAGAATGGTGTAGTAACGGTAGAATTAAGAGGATCATGCTCAGGCTGTCCTTCCTCAACCATTACGTTGAAAGCCGGTATCGAAGGTTTGTTGAAACGCATGGTTCCAGAAGTAGAAGAAGTTGTAGCAGAAGCGATGTAATCGCAAATTCAATAAGATAATTTCTAATCATATAGATTTAAAGGCCAGGAAGATTATCCTGGCCTTTTTCGTTGTTATGGTTTAGAGACAAGGTTCCTCTCCGAAACACTTCAAACCTAAAAAACTAAGAGCATCTCTCACAACAAAAAAAGAGCATGGCTATTGCGCCATGCTCTTATATCTAAAATCTAATAGCTAATATCTACTTAAACTTGCTTGCCAAAGCCGCCAGTTTACTTGCCATATCAGTTTCCGGCGCACGGCTTTCTTTTCTTTCATTACGTTTTCTAGGCGCTTTCTCTTCCGTTTTCATGGTCAAGCTGATGCGATTGCGTTTTTCATCAACCTCTGTAACAGTCACCATAACGGCTTGCTGCACTTTTACAACTTCATGCGGATCGCTTACAAAGTGATTTGCAAGCTGACTTAAGTGTACCAATCCATCTTGGTGCACACCGATATCGACGAATGCCCCGAAGTTGGTAATGTTCGTTACGATTCCTGGAAGCTTCATTCCAACGCGTAAATCACTTACACTATTTACCCCTTCGGTAAAGGAGAACGCTTCGAACTGCTCACGTGGATCCAGTCCCGGTTTAGCTAATTCGGCAAGGATATCATTTAACGTTGGTAAGCCAACCTCATCGCTCATATATTTCTTTAGGTCTAAGCTTTTTCTCAGCTTTTCATCCTTCATTAGTTCCGGGATGGAAACATTCAGATCTTTCGCCATTTGTTCTACCAGTGCGTAGCGCTCCGGGTGAACGGCTGAAGCGTCTAAAGGATGCTCGGCATTTCTGATGCGCAGGAATCCTGCTGCTTGTTCAAAAGCCTTATCTCCTAAACGTGGAACCTTCTTCAATTCTCTGCGCGAAGTAAATGGCCCGTTCTCTTTGCGGAAGTTAACAATTTGCTGTGCAAGTGCTGGTCCCAAGCCAGAAATATAAGATAGGATTTGCTTAGAAGCAGTATTTAGTTCGACACCCACAGCATTCACACAGGAGATCACCGTGTCGTCCAATGCCGATTGCAACTTGTTCTGATCGACATCATGCTGGTATTGACCAACACCGATAGACTTGGGATCAATTTTTACGAGTTCTGCCAAAGGATCCATCAAACGTCTACCGATCGATACAGCACCACGCACCGTAACATCCTGATCCGGGAACTCCTCACGTGCTGTTTCAGATGCGGAGTATATCGATGCACCACTTTCATTGACCATCACAATGACCACGTTGGCTAACTTCATCTTGCGGACAAAATCTTCCGTTTCGCGACCTGCCGTACCATTACCAATAGCAATCGCTTCTACATCGTACTTGGAAACTAAGTGTTTGATCGTCTTTTCAGCTTCCAGGGCAGCGTTTGCTCCGCTATGTGGATATACTGCTGTATTTTCTAAAAGATTGCCCTGAGCGTCTAAAACTACGGTCTTACAACCTGTGCGGAATCCAGGATCTAAAGCTAATAAGCGTTTTTGACCCAGCGGAGCCGCTAATAACAGCTGGCGTACATTATCGGCAAACACTTTAATTGCTTCCTCATCAGCCTTCTGTCTTGTCAATACGCGAATCTCCGTTTCCATAGATGGTTTCAGCAGACGCTTGTAGCTATCCATCATCGCTAGTTCGACTTGCTTTGATGCTTCGTTATTTCCTTTTATAAATTGCTTCGCAATTTTAGGAAGTACATTTTCCTCAGCAACTTCAATATCCAGGTATAGCAATTCTTCTTTCTCGCCACGTCGCATCGCCAATACACGATGTGAAGGAGCATCCTTTAAAGATTCCGACCATTCGTAATAGTCTTTGAACTTCAATGCTGCTTCTTCTTTGCCTGGAACCACGCGCGAAACGAATTCCCCTTTATTCAAGAATACCTGACGTGTATTTGCTCTGACCTCGGCATCCTCTGCTATTTGTTCTGCAATGATGTCTCTTGCACCCGCCAATGCTTCCTCTAAAGAAGAAACACCTTTCTCTTCATCCAAGTAAGCAGCCGCTTCATGTTCTACATCGATGTTATTTTGTGCTAAAAGGAGCTCCGCTAGCGGGGCTAATCCTTTTTCACGCGCAACGGAAGCACGTGTTTTGCGCTTAGGCTTGTATGGTAGATAGATATCCTCCAATATCGCCATGGTTTCGGCAGCTTTAATCTGTTCTTCTAAGGCAGGCGTAAGCTTGCCTTGATCGGTAATCGATTTCAAGACAGCTTCCTTGCGCTTATCTAAATCGCGCAGCTGTTGAATACGATCGCGAATCGCAGTAATCTGCACCTCATCTAGACTGCCCGTCAACTCTTTTCTGTAACGAGAAATAAACGGGATGGTCGCGCCCTCATCCAATAGTGCGATTGTTGTACGAACTTGTTTCTCAGCAAGAGATAATTCTTGCGAAACGATCATTTCGTGTGATGTCATCATAAAAATTAAAATGAAAAACAAAGCTGTTGAAGGATATCAACAGCTTAGGCATATAATAAAATAATATTGTTAGGCATTTTTTGTGGGCTCTTCTTTCGAAGGGTTATTCTCAGTGGAAGGAGTTTCCGCTGTATTCGTCTCTGAAGCCTCATCAGCAGGTGTTTCAGGACTATCATTATTTGCAAAATGATCATTATAACCATAGCTGTAATAATCATCTGCTGTAGGAGTTTGATAAGGCTGGTGTTCGTATGTACCCGATGGTGCTGTAAATTGAGGTGCTTTCTTCTCGTTCTTTGCTAGTTCCTCGCCGTTCTCTCCCGTTACCTCGCTGCTCTCTACAGGCTTCTGCTCCGCAACGCGCGTTTCAGGCTCCTTCTCTATATCAGCTTTAACATCCTCTATCTCTTTTTCAAAGTTATTGATCTGATCGGATATTTCGCGCTTAATCCCTTCTGAGGCATCTTTAAACTCACGGATTCCACGTCCCAATCCCCTAGCTAACTCTGGTAATTTCTTACCTCCAAACAACAACAAGGCAACCAAAATGATTAACATCATCTCCTGAGTACCTATGTTTAAAAACGCTAAATTCATTGCCATTCCTTTTTATAGTAGAAAGCTAAGGTAAGTTTATTATCGTTTTATATCAATATGTCACTGTAATTATTTCGAAACAAAAACAAGTTAAGGAAGGTAAGAGCAAGGGTAAAATAAGGGTTGTAAATAGAGACAGCCTCCCGTAGAGGAGGCTGTCTAAATTCATATTTCAAGTTTCAGTTCTTATTATGGACATGTAATCTTCGCCTTACCATAACCGCGACCGATAACGATCGTGTTGTTGGAAACTTTTTGGTTGATTTCGATTACGTTACTTCCTGTCGTGTTCCACACAATAGCTGGATTGAAAGTTGCTTTGTTTCTCAACCGCAATTGTACCAAAGGACCATTATTGCTCTTACTTCCCAAGATGGAGATTGCACCGGTTTTACTGATCGATACACGAATGATCGGAGTATTGTATGATGTAGATTTTAGATCCCAAATTGGCGGGATTTTCCACTTGTTCCAGTTGGCCGCTCCACTTTTATCCGAATATTCCGAACCGTCGATAAATTCAATATTTCTAGTAATAATGCCTTCATTATTTGCGGTATTATTATAGGTCTGGAACTGTATCTGCCCTTCATCTGGATCTAAAACCATCCACTGCCCGTTGATCTTCATATTGAAGGCATTGTCCAGCTCGAGAAAGTCGAAGGTGAATCCATAGTTTGATGCTGGCGCGGTAAAAGATTTGGTTAACAATTGACCATTAGGAATCGTGTTACCATCAGGACCAATGACGCCCGTTTGGTTACTATTTTCCTTATAATTCCAGTTCAACACATCATCGGCTATTTTTACTTCTTGAGTACAAGTTCTAAAGTTCAAAACTAGATTGTACTTATGTCCAGGAGTTACCTTTATATTCGGAACGGAATAGTTTGATTTGGTTTCATCGTCCATGGTAAAAGTTCCAAAAGTCAATGTTTTATCAATAGCAGTCGGATTAATTACCAATGTGGAATAGCTTGTAACAGTTCTTAGGCCACCTCCTAGGTCTGGAAAAGAAACTGGAGCCGTACCATAGTTCTGATTATTGTAAGAAATACCGTCGGTCGCAAACTTATAATCAGCACTGCTGCTCACGTTGTTAAACTTCACATCACCTAATGCTTTAATGAAACCATTCATATTATTTCCCATCGAAATCGTCGTGGTAATCAAGCTGAATTTATGTTTCATTACGACTTCAAGTCTGTTCGTACCGTAAACCAAAGTTTTATTCTTTAGCACATAGACCATCAAATCCTGGTTTACACCTGTCAGCTGTACATTATCGAATGTTTTTACGCCACTTACGTAGGTTACCTGGGAAGGATCGACTGTTGTACTTCCGAAAGAGTACACAATAAAGTGATATGTTTTACCGGCATCCAACTTCATACTGTCTTGGATAGCTTCGCTTCCGTGTGTATAAACTCTTTCTGTCACATAGTTGCCATTACTATCGAAGGCCAGCATGCGATAACGCGTGCCAATCGCAACGCGATTGACTTGAGATACCGACGCCGCTTTAAGTCCACCGCCACTTCCAGAGCTCGGACGATTTAACTTCATATCCTCCAATTTCGTGTCAATTAATTGCACGTCGACCATATGTTCCCCAAACTTCATAGTCGTATCCTTTACAATTGGGTTGATAGCCGTTGATCTTGTACTCGCCTTCGTTTCGAATTCAGAATCGTCGCCTGCAAGAAAATCTTCGGACAAAGTAAGTTCTATATATGCCTTTCCTGGTTCGATCTTAGTATTGATCACATCTTTTTGGCAAGAGGAAATTCCAAACGTTAAAAACGCAATAACGCTTAAAAATAGTGTTTTATTAATTTTACGCATGTTCTTCTGTTTTAATGTGATTGAATTACCAGTCTAGCGTTCTAACGTCATCATCGTCTTTCATCCATTCTTCTTGAATCAGGTTGTCCTTGTTTTCAGGACGCACCACAGCAGAGCCAGCAGCGATATCCGATTCCATCTCGACGTATGTCATCCGGATAACAGGAGTTAGGTAAGTGTTTTTCATTTTTACTTAATAGTTTAAAAGGAAAAATACGCGCGAGTTCAGCTATAACTTTTCGAAAAAGCTTTCTATAGAAAGGCAGATAAAAAATTAATTAGTGAAATCTCTCTGTGACGTAAATTTCATTAATAGTGTGTTGTGTATATTCGATAGCTAGAGATCAAATACAATGCAAAAGTACAAATCTTAGGTACTTTGCTAGCGGATTTGGACCTACAGACGGGAGGCATTGAAAATATTGTAGAACATTAACTACGATAGTTACCAAAATATCGCATTAAAGCATAAATCGACGTTCTAGGTCAATTAAAAAAGGTAGCTTAAAGTAACCCGTGTGTAACAAGGAGCGTATGCAAATTAGGTCAGTTCTAGAATATGGTCTAGCCGACTCAGAAAAAAGGCCCTTCTATTGTTGATACAAAAAGATAACTTCAACAAGACATTTTTCCCCGAATAGTCTTTGTAACTTTGCGGTTCTTATTATTTGCAGATATGTTCCAAAAGTACAAAGCCAACAAAATGTATTACCTAAGCAGCATGGCATTAGCGGGCCCTGTTGTTATTTCGCAGCTAGGACACACGCTCGTACAAACCGCAGACACCATTATCGTCGGTCAATTTGCCGGCACCATTTCACTTGCTGCGGTTTCATTAGTACACTCTGTCTTTATGGTCGTATTAGTGATCGGATTGGGTATAGCCTATGGCTTGACTCCGCTTATCGCACAAGAAAACGGCCGTTCAAATGATCAGGAGTGTGCTAAACTATTGTCGAATAGTTTTTGGCTAAACTTTATTTCAGCCATCTTACTGTTTTTGTTTGTCTACTTCGGCTCTATGTATGCTATGCAACATGCAGATCAGGATCCTTTGGTTGTTGAAACGGCGAAGCCATACCTGCTCATATTGAGCTTATCTATCCTTCCCTTAATGATGTTCAACACCTTCAAGCAGTTTGCAGAGGGCCTCGGGTTTACAAAACAGGCAATGAACATCACGATATGGGGAAACGTGTTGAACGTGATCCTTGCGGTTGTTTTAGTTAAAGGCATGTTTGGCATTGAACCTATGGGGGTTGCGGGTGTTGGTAAAGCTACCTTGGTGGATCGCATTCTGATGATGATCGTCATGGCCTGGTATGTACTAAAGTCTAGCAATTTCAAACGCTATATCCAACATTTCTCTATTCGCTTCATCGATTCGGAGCGAATGAAAAAGATTCTAAAAATCGGAGCTCCAGTAGCTATGCAATATGTTTTTGAAATTGGAGCGTTCGCTGGCGCAGCATTGATTGCCGGCAAGATTGGAGCGCTGGAGCAGGCGGCACACCAAACGGCGATTACGCTAGCTGCGATGACCTATATGATGGCAAGCGGGATAGCCTCGGCAGCTACAATTAAAGTCGGAAACAGTTATGGCAACAAGAACTTCTTCCGATTGGAAAAATTCGCAACAGTATCCTATCATTTGGTTTTGGTGTTTATGGTTGTCTGTGCTATTATTTTCGCTGTATTCAATCAATATCTCCCGTATATTATCTCCAAGGATCAAGAGGTTATCGCACTTGCTGCACAGCTTCTGATCATCGCTGGGATGTTCCAACTATTCGATGGAACGCAGGTCGTTGGATTAGGTATCCTGCGTGGAATGGGCGATGTCAATATTCCAACTTTTATCACATTCTTCGCCTACTGGATTGTCGGATTACCGATAGCCTATTTCCTAGGTGTGAAAACAGGCGTTGGAGTTAAAGGCATTTGGTATGGTCTAACGTTAGGATTGTTGACCTCTTCTATTCTATTATACTTCCGCTATAGACATATCATTAGAAAGCGTGAAAAGGACATGAGAACTAGCTTAATTAACTTGAATCATTAATCCTTTGGACTTGGGTTAAACCAACTTCACAGAATAAGAAAGGCGTCATGTAAAGTACTTTTAATAGCACTTACATGACGCCTTTAATATTCTAAGACCTTATGTCTAAGATCTAATATCTAATGCTAAACCACCCGGTTAATATCCCAGTTCTCTAAATAGTCTGCTACTCTCCGGATGAACTGCCCACCTAAGGCTCCGTCGATAACACGGTGATCATAGGACATGGAAAGATACATCATATGTCGGATTGCAATCACATCGCCTTGTTCAGTTTCCAAAACCGCCGGTTTCTTTTTGATCGTTCCTACGGCGAGGATGGCTGCTTGCGGCTGATTGATAATCGGCATGCCCAGGATATTTCCGAATGCACCGATATTGGTAAAGGTGAATGTTCCACCTTGGGTATCATCTGGTTTTAACTTATTTCCTCTCGCACGGTTCGCCAGATCTTTTACCGAACGACTGATCCCTGACAAACTCAACTGGTCAACATTCTTGATCACAGGGACGATTAAGTTTCCTGTTGGAAGTGCTGCCGCCATTCCAATATTGATATTCTTCTTACGGATGATATTATAACCATCCACCGAGACGTTGATCATCGGGAAGTCTTTGATTGCTTTGGCAATCGCTTCTATAATCAGCGGCGTAAAAGTAATATTTTCGCCCTCACGCTTCTTGTATTCATCTTTGACTTTATTTCGCCAGTTTACTAGTCCTGTGACGTCTGCTTCTACTACTGAGAAAACATGCGGTGAAGTTTTTACACTGTTGACCATATGGTCGGATATCAAGCGGCGCATGCGATCCATCTCAATGATTTCATCGCCATTGCTAGCTTTCACAACCTGCGCTGGAGCAGTCGGCGTATTGATGGTCTGCGATGCTGTTGCTTCTACTGCTGCAGGAGTTTCTTGCACAGGCTTAGCATCTTCCATCGACGCATCTTGGCTTTGCAATGTATTCGAGCGTTGTTGAATAAACTTCAATACGTCCTCTTTCGTCACACGGCCTTCCGCACCTGTTCCTGGGATAGTGTCCAATTCGGATTGACTAATCCCTTCGTGCTGCGCAATATTTCTGACTAATGGAGAATAGAAACGGATTCCATGTTGTATAGGATCGTTATGCGAGGTATCATGGTTTTTAGACTGTTCAACTTGGGCAATGCCGGGTATAGGTTCTTCACTTTCCGAATGAGCTTCCGTTAATTCATCTTCGGTAGGCTGCGGAATCTCTGTCGATACTCTTTCTTCCACCTGATAGGTTTCGGGAGCATCCTCCTCATCCTCGCCATCCACCTCAATCAAGGCGATCACATCTCCTACCTGTACTACTTGATTCTCTTCGAACAATCGCTCTTTCAATCTGCCTGATACAGGCGAAGGAACCTCAGAATCAACTTTATCCGTAGCAATTTCCGCAACGGCGTCATCTTCATTGATTTGATCTCCAACTTGTTTTAACCAATTGGTCAACGTAGCTTCAGATACGCTTTCCCCCATTTTTGGGAGTAAAAGTTTATAAATAGCCATCTATTTTTATTTCGATTGTTTGAAATACTAAGTTAATTATTAATACTCAACTAACAAGTGAACAAAATTAAATATTTTGTAATCAAAAATGTCAGGAATATAATTTCGTTAAATGTCTTTTTCTTTTTGAAATAGATTCCACAGCATCAGAAGTGCTTGAGAGGTCGTTCTTTCGATGTTTAATACGCGCTCCTGATGAAACTGAAACAGCTTTGTTTTTACTTCGGTTTTCCCCGCGATAGCGACCCACACTGTTCCCACAGGTTTGTCGGGAGTTCCCCCCCCTGGCCCTGCAATTCCGGTCGTAGCAATCGCATAGGTGGTTCCTAATTGCTTTTGCACACCCTTTGCCATCTGTATTGCGGTCTCTTCGCTAACCGCGCCATGGGCTTCCAATGTTGCATGTTCCACATGCAACAAAGCTTCTTTCACCTGATTTGAATAAGCGACAACCCCTCCAATAAACATGTCGCTAGCGCCAGCGACTTCGGTAATCTGCTTGGCGACATTGCCTCCAGTACAGCTCTCTGCTGTAGACAGCGTCGAATTGGACTCGACAAACGCACGAACGATGACCTCCTCAAAACTCAAGTCTGCCCGCGCTACGACCGCATCGCCAATTCGATCTGCAAGCAGATCAGCGTACTGGTCTACATCTTTCTTCAATGCGTCTAAGTCGCTTCCAGAAGCGGAAACGCGCAAGCGCACGAGGCCAATCTTAGGAAGATAAGCAAGATGCAGATGAGCTGGAAAAGACGCTTCGATATCGGCAATCTGTGTTGCTAAATGCGACTCACCGATTCCCACTGTCAAGATATAGCGGATGGCTATTTTCTCCTCGCTATGGAATTCCTTAAGCTTCGGTAAAACACGATGGGTCATCAGATTCTTCATTTCGAATGGTACACCCGGTAAGAAAATGAAGACTTTTCCCTCATGTGACACCCAGGTGCCCGGAGCTGTACCCCAATCATTGAACAACACTTCTCCATTTGCTAGAACGTCGGCCTGTCCAAGGTTGATGTCGGGCATGGAGCGATTCATACGCGCAAATATGCTGCGAACATGCTCCAAGACCGCCTCATCACGAACTAAAGTGCTTTTAAAAAATTTCGCAGCAGTGATCTTCGTAACATCATCCTTTGTGGGGCCTAATCCGCCTGTACAGATAATCAGATCAGCACGCCGGGAAGCATTGTGCAATGCTTCAAGGATATGCTCCTCGCGATCAGAAATGGAAGTAATTTGCTCTATTTGGATTTGCAAGGACAATAAGGCTTGTGCCATCCATGCCGAATTGGTATCGACAATTTGCCCTAGCAAAATTTCATCACCAATGGTAATAATTTCTGCTTTCATGGCATATTGGTTTATATGCTTGTTAATAGGTAAAGTGACTGTTGCGCTTGGTTAGTTTCAAATCCTGAAGGATAGAAGCCTTGGCTCTGATCGTCACATTAAAACTCTTATATCGTCCAAATGGCACCCAGCCAACGGACATATCCCAACAATGGAGATCACGATAAATACTGATTTGCGACATCGAAGACTCCATCCGAACAAAGTCAAAGCCCGTATTGAACTGAACCTTCCACTTCGGTGTCATATTGAAATCACCATGCAGGTTGACCGTACTGGTGATGTTCGGTTTCATCTCCCTCGTCAGCTGATCAAATACGGATGTATAATTGAAACTGAAGGAACCCGACAGATTCCATGGAATATTGAAATCGACAAAGGCATTCGGGTCAGTACTGATGCGAGCTAGCGCCTGTGTCTGCTCGTCGGTCATCGCCGGCATGCTGTTTCTCAGAGAGTCGATATTATTATTCCTGCTCTTTGAAGCTTTTGGGTTAAAGCTATAGTCGAATGACAGACCAAAGTTCGTCAGACGTGCTAATTTTCCATCCTTCACTGAAAAGCGGTCGATACGTCGTCCAGAGAATTTATCATAGCTATACGGATCGAAACTTCCGTTGAAGTTGATGTTGATTTTTTGGTCAAAAAGAGATGTTCTTCCGGAGAAGCTGATAGGTGACAATTTCAGCGAGTCGGCAACAGCATTGTAGTTTCCACTAAAGGTCAAACCTTGGATAATTGGAATTTTCTTGATACCATTACCCGTCGAGTCCTTATCGTCGCGTATCTTAGCTTCTAAGGTATTATCGATAGAAAATCCGATACCCATGGACTTACCCATAGACGGCGTTCCATACACCGCATTGTCAAAGATAGAATAGCGTCTATAAGCTCCGTTCTCATCAATGAAATCCTTGTAAAAACCGTAACGCTCCGCTCCGAAATCTGGCCTGTAGTTGACATTGATTGATGGTGTCATGACATGTCGCATGGACTGAATCTTACCAATCCCTCTCTTGAAATTACCATAAACCTTAGTCGACAAACCACTGGAAATAGAATAATCGTAAGCACGTTTAAAGCCTTGGATGGTATCTTTAACCGTTGAATAGCCGTTGACCTCGTTTAATAATTTGTTCTCGACAGATTGGAAATACCAGCGCTCGGTGTAGTTCATTGACGTGTTGAACTGGAAATACTTTAACACATTCAAGCTTAAACTTACAGGAATGTTATGTTGGAAACCATTTGTAAACTGACTTAAGAAATTCCCTTTAAACAGAAGGGAGTCTTTCGTATTCACATAGTTTCTTCCTTGCAAGCTATATCCTACGGTGATGCGTTGATACCATTTCTGCTCGCCAATACGGTTTTTAGAATCAAATGGATTGAATGTAGAAACGTTCAAGCTGATTTGAGGAAGCTCCAAACGTATATCCCCATTTCGCATATCCTGTTCATGGCGTAAGCTGGAAGTGAAATTCACTTTCCCGTCTGCAAACACTTTACCGTATGCGATGGAAGATCCCATGCGGTTATTAGTAATCTGGTTGATATCGTAAGTACTGTTCGCTGCTGTATTTCTAAAATATAAGGTCGTACCGAAGTTTACCGAAGCAGTAAAGGAGGTTCCCGGGTTAGCTTCCTGACGTTGGGTGTGGTTCCAAGTGACGTTGAAGTCTTTGTTTCTTCCGAAATTTGGCGTGCCTTCCACCCCGGTTACTGTAGAACCGTAGCGAAGCGCGAAGTTACCATTGAACTTGTAGTTCACTAAATATTGCGTGCGCATGCTCGCTTCCCAAGATCCCTTAGAATATAAATTACCACGGAATTCCGTATCCCAATAGTCGTTAAACGTGAGGTACCAACCTAGGTCGCGCATGGAGAACCCTCTTGCAGCATCCTCTCCAAACGAAGGGAATAGAAACCCAGAGCTCTTTTTATCTTGTTTTGGGAAGAAGCCAAATGGAATGGCTAAGAACTTTAATGGGATATTTTCAACGACTAGATAGGAAGGTCCAGCGATAATCTGCTTATCGGTGATCACACCTTTGGTGATCTGTATACCAAAGTGCGTATGCGGAAATGGCAAATTACAGGTACTGTATAATCCTTGGTAAATAGATGTTTCGTCGTAAATATTCTTCCGCACCTCACGAGCTTGGATAAAGCCTCCATCGACTTCGGTCATCACCCCGAAAGTCTTCGGAATCTGACTTTTGTAGTTATACAACAGGGAGTCTACTGCAATTGGCGCTTCGCCTGGCATAATCACAACCGGTCTACCCACATATTTTCCGTTATGATCGACCACACCGGATGCAAACAAGACATTGGTATTTCGATCCAAACGGATATAATCAGCCGCTAATTCAAAGCCTTGATATTTAACCTTCGCGCCTTTAAAAAGATGGAGAATATTCTTACTAACTTCGTTCCAAGACGAGTCGTTGGCTACAATACTAACCGTCGTTTCTAAACCCGAACTATCCTGCATCACGACAGTATCCTGACCAGTAACCTCTCGGAAGTTATTTTTCGTACTATCTACTGTTAATAAAGTCGAATCTTGTAGCTTTTTTGTGCTATCTTGTGTAACGCGAGGACGTCTCAATGAAGTTTCTTCCTGTGCCTGCAATGAGGCCACTCCGGCTAAAAGGAAAAACAGGATATGGAAAAAACAACTTAAAGCCTTCAAAATGAATTATGAATGTTATTTTTGTGCTAATTTTAAACTCTTGATGGCAAAAATAGTCAAAAATCTATTACATATATGAGGTTTTCGACAATCTTAATCATATTTAACAATTTGTGAGTTTGAAACGCGTTGATAGATATAATAATTTGAAAATAGTGATGAATCTTAGGAAATCAACCAACGTAGTCCTAGCAATTCTCGGTATTGCTGCTCCCTCATTTTTAATTGGTAATTATTCGGGTTATTCTAAGTCCGACGTAGCCCCTACTGTGGAAACAAACAATAAATCTTTTAAATTAGTCGTTATTGACCCAGGGCATGGCGGTAAACTTCCAGGTGCTTATGGCAAAGTTTCTGCTGAAAAAGATATCGTATTGCAAGTCTCCAAGAAACTGAAAGACTCCATTGAGAAGAATATCCCCGGTGTGAAAGTCATATTAACACGGGAAACCGATGTCGATGTTCCGTTCCACGAACGCTCTAACATCGCTAACCGCAATCACGCGGATTTGTTCATCTCCATCCACTGTAACTCTGCAAACTCAGACCAACGCGTAAAAGGCAAGAATGGCCGATATACGACCCGTACCATTTATCGTCCTAGTGCCAACGGCACCGAGACGTTCGTATGTGGTTACAATAGATTGCAACGCGGTGAGTCGGATGTAGCAACTCGGGAAAACGCCGATATCTTAATGGAGGACAATTATCAGGAAAAATACAACGGATTCGATCCTAACGATCCATCTTCCTATATCATCTTCTCCCTATTAAAAAGAACATATAGAGAAAAAAGCATTAAGTTTGCGACGTATCTCCAGGATGAATATGTTGCAAAAGGACGTGTAAATCGCGGCGTACAAGAATTATCACTAGCTGTTTTAGCTGGCGCGAGCATGCCGGCGGTCCTTACTGAAATTGGCTTTATATCCAATCCTGATGAGGAAAATTTTATGTTGTCCGAGTATGGACAAGGTCAAATCGTAACGAATTTGGTAGATGCTATCAAACGTTATAAACATGGACACGAAGCACTCGCACAGCGTTAATTTTTAACATAAAAAAGAAAACAAGAAGTTTATTTTGAAAGACAGAATCAAGAACAATCAATTTTGGACAAAGGGAATGCAATTAGCGCTTTGTCTTGTTGTATTAGCCTTAGCAAGTTTTAAACCCGCCGACGAACAAGGTCAAAACGGCGGAAACAAAAAGATAAAAACAATAGTGCTTGACCCTGGGCATGGAGGCAATGACTCTGGAGCCGTAGGGAGACAGTCTAAAGAAAAAGACATCGCACTACAGGTTGCTTTGAAACTTGGAAAGAAAATTCAGAAAGAACTACCTGGTGTTAAAGTAATATATACGCGTACTACCGATGTTTACCCGAAATTATACGAGCGCCCGGCACTTGCTAATAAACATCATGCTGACTTATTCATCTCGATTCACTGCAACTCCGGAGGTGCTTCCACTCGTCGTGTGAAGAATAGTAGAGGCCGTTATGTGACACAAAGCGTACTGAATACTTCGGCAAAAGGTACAGAAACATTAGTACTAGGTTTTAGCCGTACCGGCGATCAGGATGTAGCGATCCGTGAGAATGCCTCTATTCTATTGGAGGATAACTATGAGCAGAACTATGGTGGCTTCGACCCGAAAGACCCATCTTCTTATATCGTGTTTTCGTTAATGAAACGTAAATTTAGAGAGCAGAGCATCAGATTGGCATCTTATATGCAAGATCAATTTGCGGGCTCAAGTCGTGTTGATCGTGGCGTGAAGGAGCAGTCATTAGCTGTGTTAGCGACAGCAGGTATGCCGGCGGTATTAACCGAAATCGGCTTTATCTCTAATCCGGACGAAGAACGCTTCATGATGTCGGCCGCTGGCCAAGAGTCTATAGTCAACGACTTGTTCAACGCCATAAATACCTATAGAAAAAACGTAGAAAGATAAACTTTTTCTTAAATTGGGGATTAAATAGGAGAGAATAACTTAATTAAGAATATTTTGAAGATATCTAACGAAACCAAGGTCGGCGCATTAACCAGTATTGCTATTGCCATTTTATTTATCGGCTATAGTTTTTTAAAAGGCAATAATGTCTTTAGCAGCGAAAACACATTTTATACAGAATACGACAATGTTGATGGGTTGGCCGTTTCAAAACCGGTACTCGTTTCCGGATTTCAAATTGGCCGTGTATCCAAATTGACCCTGCAACCAAATGGTAAAATACGCACGGAGTTTAAGATCAACAACGATTATGATATTCCATCCAATACGGTAGCCAGGATCGTGAGTGCCGATTTACTAGGCAGCAAAGCCATTGTATTCGAGCTGGGCAACAGCACAACAATGGCACGAAGTGGCGATCCGCTTTTGTCGGATGTTCAAGCGAATCTGATGGAAAAGGTAGAGCCTTTGCAGAAGAAAATCGAAAACTTGGTGGAAAAATTAGACTCGGTATTGTCCGGTGTAAACTCTGTTTTAGACGATGGGTTCCAACGTGATTTCAAAAGCAGTGTGCATAGTATTTCTGTTTCATTGAAAAACCTAGAGAAAATTACCAGCGATGTCGACGGTTTAATGGGTTCTGAAAAGAACAGACTGGCTAACATCATGGCTAACTTAGAGTCCATTACCAACAACTTCAAGAATAATAACGCGAAGATCAATAACATCCTGGGCAACTTAGATAGCCTATCCTCCGATCTTTCCAAAACTGAAATTAAAGCAACCATCGATAATGCAAATCAGGCCATGCGTGATGTGCAAGCTATCACCAATAAGATCAACTCTGGAGAAGGTTCTATTGGCTTGTTAATCCATGATGAGAAGCTTTATAACAACCTGAACAACGCATCGAAAAGCTTAGATGAGTTGGTGCAAGATTTAAAAACTAACCCTGGTAAATACTTGAAGATATCTATCTTCGGTAAGAAGGATACGAAATAGCATAAAGCGTAGCGAAGGGGAAATCCTAAGCTCACCTTATTGCAAAAAGAAAGAGCGACCAATTAACGGTCGCTCTTTTTAGTTAAGAATATTCTCGCTTTATTTCAAGGTTTCCGATAGCCATCCGAAAAACTCACGCTGCCATACCTGCGCATTATGTCCAGAAAGAACCCAGTGATTCTCTTCTGGAAGATAAACTAATCTGCTCTTCACGCCTTTCAACTGAGCCGCCTGGAAAGCTTCTAAGCCCTGTCCAATCGGAACTCTATAATCTTTACCGCCCTGGAAAATCAAAATAGGCGTATCCCATTTGTCAATATGTTTGATCGGATTGAATTCATTATACGACTTCACATTATTCTTGTCCCAATAAGGACCGATATCATGATTAGCAAAGAATAGCTCTTCCGTTGTACCATACCAGGAAGTCATATCAAATAATCCACAATGTGAAATAAAGGACTTAAATCTTCCTTCATGAATACCTGCAAGCATAAATACCGAATAACCACCATAGCTTGCCCCTACCGCAGCGATATTCTCTTTATCTACATAGGACTCTTTCGAAAGATCATCGATTGCCGATAAGTAATCTCGAATAGATTGTCCACCCCAGTCTTTTGAAATTTGCTCGTTCCATTTCACGCCCCATCCTGGCATCCCGCGACGGTTTGGAGCAATAACAATATAACCTTGAGAAGCCATCAGTTGGAAATTCCAACGGAAGGAATACGATTGCGTCGTTGCAGATTGCGGACCACCCTGACAGAACAATAACACCGGATATTTCTTGCTCGCATCAAAGTCTGGCGGATAGATTACCCACGAAAAAAGATCTAAACCATCAGAAGCTTTCGTCGTTCTGCCTTCAACTTTCGTATCGGCAATCTGACTATATCTCGCGTCGTTCACTGTGGTAATTGGCTTGATTGCTTTAGATTTAAAGTCATAATCATATACCTCGGTTGCTCTCGTCATCTTCGTAGAAGTCACGATAAGACCCGTAGGCGTCTCACCAACAATACCCGTGATGTCGAAGTCGCCTTCGGATATCTGTGTAATCTTAGGTAGCATTTTCGACCACACGCCTTTCACCACATTGATCTCGAAAAGTTGTACCGTACCTTTGGTTGGCGCAACGAAATAGATCTTCTTATTGTCTTTACTCCAAACGAAGGAATTTACAGTACCATCCCAATGAGCCGTTAAGTTCACCTTTCTTCCTGAGGCAGGTTCTAAAAGAATGATATCGTTTTTATCAGCCTCATAACCATCGGTCTTCATGCTTAACCAACTCAAGAGCTTTCCATCCTTACTGTAGGTCGGATTGGTATCATATCCGCTCATCCCCTCCGTCAGATTACTGGTTTTGCCAGATGCGATATCATATTGATACAAGTCTGTATTGGTACTTTGTGCATAGTCATTCCCAAACCGCTTTTTTGCGACATAAATAACCGATTTGCTATCCGGTGCCCATGCAAAGTCATCCGCACCGCCGAAAGGCATCTGCGGCGAATAGAAAGGCTCGCCCTCCATAATATCTTTAGGCTCGCCAATCTTTCCATTATCATAGCTCGCGATAAAAGGATGATTAAAACGACCATCGTTCCAGGTATCCCAATGGCGATAGTCTAAATTATCATAGATATAGACATTCGACTTCGGTAAGTCGGCATATTTGTCTACGGAATGATATTCTTTCAACAAAACCGATTTACTAAATAAAATCGACTTGCCGTCCGGTGAGATTTTCACATTCTCCAAGCCCCCTTCCATATTCGTCAACTGCTTTGCATCGCCGCCCTTTAAGCTCTTCTGCCAAATCTGGCCCTTGAACATGTACAATACATCGCCATTCTCTTGAACAGATAAGACAGACTCACCACCCGCTTCGCTGGTAAATTGCTTTGCCACTCCGCCTTTAGTCGGAATCACAAATAGATTCTTCTCGGATTTATTATCGTCAAACTGATAGTTCGAAACACCGTATATCAATTGTGTACCGTCTGCAGATAAACCTTCAGCACTCACCCTTCCTAGCTCCCAAAGTGCTTTTGGACTTAATGGAGTACCTCCATTTATTGTTTTGACCTGATTCTCTACCTGCGGTCTCTTCACTTTCTGTGGAACTTCTTTACTCTGTGCAACAGCCATATTATTGATCAATAAGAGTGCTCCAATACATGATAATCTCAACATATTATTCTCTTTTTTGAGCCAATTTACTAAAGTTGCGAGGTATTAAGAAATTCCACATGGTTTTCAGTGTCTCGCGGAGGTCAGCAATAACCAGATACTGGTTAAATACATGAGGAATGATTCTTTTTTAAGCTTAATCATCGTTTATCGAATTGGTCCCAGTCTATCTTCGTCGATAAGCGCATCAATGCGGCCAAAATGATAAATACACCTATCGTTCCTACTATTAAAGAATAATCGCGCAGCTGCATTAAAATATAAATGAATACGTAAAATAGGGATAATATCGCTCCAAATATAAGCGCCGATTTCATATTCTTCGTAATCGCTCTAACAAAGGAAGCTATCAATAAGATGGTCGCTAATGCCGCCAACAGATATGCAATATTGAATCCCAGGTGCTCGGAAATGGCAAGAAGTAAAGCATAGAACAATACCATGGCAAAACCGATCAACACATATTGGATAATATGCACGCGCTGCTTCTTGATAATTTCCATGAAGAGAAGCGAAACGAAGGTTAAGGCGATGACTAGGATCCCGTATTTCGTTACGCGCGTAGTCTTTTGATAATTGTTTATTGAAGGTAAGAAATTTATTTGAACCATATCGTAATCTGAACTGATCATTTCTGCATTTGCTTCTACGCTAGCGGAAGTTGCTGTTGCAGGAATAGCATCGTAAAGACCGTTAGACGTTTCGCCATGCTCGCTATTCAGATCTACGCCTAGGAATTCGTAAATATTTTGCTGCCCACCGGTCCACTGTTGTGGGAGCTTGCGGCTGAAAGAAGGAATGCTCCATTTTGCTGCAAATGCCTGATCTGTTACGTCACGGCTCTCCGGGAGGTGGCCGCCATTGAAACTCGGGTTAGACCAATTCCCCTTCACGTCGATGTCTGTTTGCTTTGCTAAAGGAAGGAAGTTCAAAGAACGAGACCCGCGAATATCAAAGTCAAGCTCAAAGCCTTTCTTTAGGTCCTCATTTCCCGACAATGGTAAATCAACGATCAAATTCTCCAAATAAGGGCGCATTTCATAATTTGACTTTCCAAGTTCCATCTTCGTTCCGCCCCAGTTCAGGGTTGGATTTGCCGTCAATCCCTTGACGTCATGCACGCCAAAGATCAATTTTGCCTCGTTCCATTTCAACTTTTCCGATGACACGTCGAGCTTTTCCATGTCGAAGCCAACGAATTTTCCTTTCAGCTTGATCTTGGAACTGTAGACTACCGCTTGATATATACCGCGTTTCAATGGCTCAGGGCTGACCTCCGCTGTTGCTTGTACCTCATCCGGAAGCAGCTGCGCCCAACGGTTCACCACTGTCTTCACGACCTGCTTTACGCCTTGAGCGGATTCTTCCACAACTTCCCGAACCTCATCGTAAGGCACGACGATGATCGGACTGGCAATAACCTGCTCCTTGCCCCATTTAACAGCGATCTCATTCGACACACTCTGTTCCCGATATTTACGTTCATAGATCAGGTCAGTAATTAGATTCATCGGAATTAATAAAATGAGCGTCAAAAAGAAAACTACGCCAAATTTTAGGACTACAGAACCTGTAACGCGATCGTAAATTGACTTCGTAGCCGGTTGTTCCTGTGGATTGTTGTGTTCGATATTTTCCATGATAGATTATTTTAAAATTAGAATATTAGTTTTTTGAGCGAATGCACGCTGTAATTGATCTTCTTTATGGGCTTTAAACAGCTCGGCATAGACCCGACTCGACCAGTTATAGAAGTGAAGCATAAATTTTAAACGAAGTCCTCTCATATTCTTTATTTTTATTAAAAAGTACTTTGAATTTCAAAGTTATTAGACAAAAAAAATTATAAATACTGCTGCTTTATTAATTGCTCCAACGCAATTAAGTGGTTTTCGAACGCTTTCTGTCCCTTATCGGTTTTACTATACCGGGTATTGGGTTTTCTATCAATGAAAGACTTGGTCACGCTGATATAGCCCTCCTTCTCCAAACTTTTTAGGTTCGAGGCCAGGTTCCCATCCGTCACTTCCAACAATTCTTTAAATGAATTAAAGTCGTAGGACTCGTTTGCCATCAGAATACTCATAATCTGTAGGCGGACTCGATTCTCTAAAACTTTATCATATAAGGTTAAATCCAAACTCACTTTTCGTATTTTTTATGTACGATTAGACCATAAACAATGTGCAATACCCCAAAGCCAAGCCCCCAAAACCAAACGCCATAGCCGGGAAACGCCAAAGCTAATAAGCCTAAAAGAATTTCCAAAATTCCAAGTACTCTAACTTCAGCAAAAGTGAATACTGATGCTGCCGTCAAAGACAGCCCATAAAAGATCAATAAGCTGGATGCAACAAAAGAATAATCGCCGCGAAAAATTAAAATCAGACTAAATAGTCCACCGGTCAGCAAAGGGATCGCCATGGCTTTGGCTAAGGCTTTGCTCGTCGGGTTCCATATGGTCTGCCCTATTTTTTTAGCTTTGGCTTTCGCCATCGTCACGCCCGTTACGATAGAAACAATCAGTACAAGAAGCGCAATAGCAACGAGTTTCCAAAGTACCTGCTCTTCCAATACATAATGGTCGCGGTACCCAAACTCACTCTTTGTACCATATACGGTATAGTAGCCTGCAGCCGCCCCGATTAATGCGAAACACCCAATCAATACCCCAGAAAGTCCATTGATCGACATAAACTTCGAGGAGCGCTCCATCATAGCGCGAATTTGTCCGATATCTTTTAGTAGATCTTGCTGATTCATAAAAGTACTTTGTTTTTCAAAGTAATGCAGAAAAAACCGTATTGCCAAATTATTTTCAAAAATAATGTAGCGAAATTTTACGCCGATGGAATAATCAATGGGAATTGAAGCGTCTGCTCGCTCCATAAACAGATCTAAATTTTTTCGACTTATCAAGAATTGTTAATGAAATTCTACTCTATTCACCTCCCTATTTGTTGATATTTACCTAAAAACCCAATTACAGGATAAAATAATTGCTATGCTATAAAAATTTACTAGGTTACTAAACAAAGAGTTACAAAAAAGGAGTAAAAAAAAGAGTAGAAAAGTCTTGACATGTATAGGTTTGGTTTCTATCTTTGTGGCTCAATAAAATCCTAACTGCGGAAGTGGCGTAATTGGTAGCCGCACCAGACTTAGGATCTGGCGCCGCGAGGCGTGGGGGTTCGAGTCCCTTCTTCCGCACTTGATATCCTCCCGTAAGTAATCTCTCGGGAGGATTTTTTTTTATTATTGCGAAAAGCTAAAAGAAGAGTATGAATATTTCACACCAAAACATTGACGACATCAACGCAAGTATCCAAGTGGAAATTGCTCCAGCGGATTACAACCCGCAAGTTGATAAAGCAATTAAAGACCAAGCAAAAAAAGCTAAATTACCAGGTTTCCGTCCAGGGATGGTGCCAGTAGGACATATCAAACGTATGTACGGTAAATCAATCTTATTTGATGAGATCAACAGAATGATCAATGATAAGATTGCAGAATACATTGGCGAGCAAAAATTAGAAGTACTCGGTCAGCCGCTACCTCTTGATGAAGATCAAGACGCAAAATACAACTGGGATTTCAACGATACATTCAATTTCAAATACGAAATTGGTTTAGCACCGGAATTTGAAGTTCCTTTCACCGCAGAAACTGAATTCACTGAATACGATATCAAAGCTGACGAGGCTACTTTAGCAGAACGTATCAAAAACTTACGTCGTAGCTACGGTAAAATGACCAACCCAGAAGTGTCTGAGGAAGGTGATGTATTATACGCTGCTTTGAAACAAGATAAAGAAGAAGGAATCGAAAAAACTACTTCTGTTCGTACAGACATCATCGAGGATGCTAAGATCAAAAAATCTTTAGTAGGCTTGAAAAAAGATGATACCGTAAAAATCGACGTGAAGAAAGCTTTCAAAGTTGCTGACTTAGCGCGCATCTTGGGTATTACTGAAGATGAAGCGGAAGCTTTAGACGTTACAAAATTTGAATTGACGGTTAAAAACATCAACAGATTAGAAGAGTCTGATTTGAACCAAGAGTTCTTTGACAAACTTTTCCCTGCAGGTGAAGTAACAACAGAAGAGCAATTCAACGAAAAAGTAACTGAAGAGGTTGAAAACCTATTCAAACAAAACTCTGCACAAAAGTTACGTAACGATATGTACACTTTTGGTATGGATAAAGTGGACGCAAAATTCCCTGAGGAATTCTTGAAAAAATGGTTAAAAGCAACTAACCCGAACTTAACTACAGAAGAAATCGAGGAAGGATTCGCAGATTTCATTAGCAACTTGAAATGGACGATTATTGAAAACAGAATCGTTACAGCAAACAACCTAGAAGTAAAATACGACGAAGTTGTTGAGTTAGCTAAAGAGCGTATCTACGCGCAAATCAAAATGTACAACATCAACGAAGAGCCAACTGACGAGCAATTACAACAATTCGCAATGCAGTTATTATCTGACAGAGAACAAGCAAACCGCTTATTCGAAGAGGTAAAAGCGCTTAAAGTATTCGATCAATTGAAATCAACTGTGAAGTTAAAATCTAAAAAGATTGATTTCGATAAATTCGAAAAACTAGACAAATAGAAGAATTAAGAATTAGTAATATTAAAAGGTTAACAGGCGACTGTTAACCTTTTTTTATACCTTCTAGAATACTTTCTTAAACCCCGTATTCAAACGTAAAGAGAATTCCGATTCCCTGTCCTCCCCAAATACATTGCCCGGCCCTACTTCAAAATTAAATACAAAGTTCTTACCCAGATTTCTGTTCATCCCCCAAACTGCTGAAGCGAATCCAATGTAGTTTTTCGAAAATCCCTGACGTTCCATTTTATAAGTTTCGGTTTTTACTTTTTCGGTGGTCCAACCTTCCAAGCCATTGATCATCCGAAGTCCAAAATAATTCCCCGCATTGTTGTCCACATTCTTTCCTGCTTCTACACGTTTATCCATGTTATAATAAAATTTATAAGCCAGGCCAATATTCGGGGTCAGGTAAAGTTGAAAGCGGCGCTCTTTCTCTTCAATCCGCTCTTCGTTTATTTTGACCGAAGATTTTGAATAAGCGAAAATCAGACTAGCATCCATCCCCCCTGTAAACTCGAAGGTTGATTTTCTTGAAACTGGAGTTTCATAGAGATAGCGAACTCCCGGAGTCACCGGTGAAAGTTCAATCGCGTGCTGTTTCTGCAAATGCGAAAGGTCGATTTGTGCAAATGCGAAGTTAACCGACGCACAAATTGCACACAGCAAAGCAAAAATAGCCTTGCTGGTAAAAATGTAGTTTTTTATCATATAAATTCAAGTATTTTCCAGAAAGTAAAGCTAAGAATCAATCTCATTTATTTCTCATAATAGAGATTAAATAATTGTTAATGAAGAAGAGGAGACTGCGAGCAATCATACCTCAATAAACACCCTTTCATACCCAATGTAAAGCCCTTTCAGAAGGGGTTTGATTGGGGTTTGAAAGGGTTATGAAAGGGCTTTATAAGGGGTTTGATCCCTTGCAGGTAGATTTTTGTCTAGTAGTTAGTATTTAGTATGAAGACCTATGGCGGATATTTAATCGGGAAGGAAGTTTGTGTTGAACCAAGAAAGGAAGGATTTAAGGATTGGCAGGCCCATGTTGAAAGAAAAAAAGAAGTTCGTTTCTGAACCAGGAAAAAAAGGATGCAAGGATTGACAAGATCCTGCATATCCTTGAATCCATCCTTTCCTGGTTCAAAGAAAAAAGATCCTGTATATCCTTGAAAATACCACCAAAACAGGACGCCAAAGGTCTAAATACTAACTACTAAATACTAACTACTATTTTAGAAAAATATATTATAACCAATAGAAAGCCTGCCATAAGGATATTCTCTACTGAAATCTTGGTATTTCTCGTCTTTGAAGTGGCCTTGTAAGTTAAAGTATCCTGAGCTTAAGTTTATCGACCAGCGCTTGTACAAACGTAGGCTGGCTTCGGTGTTTAAACCGTGCAGAACATAATAGGAATCATTACCGGATATCGTGAAAAACACGCCGCCATTGTAATCTGCCGAGATCATCAGGAGGTTCAATAGGCTGAGCTCTCCACGGAAGCGGTAGGACGCCCCAGGGCCATAATTGTAGTTTCTGCTGGCGCCGTAAAGGAGATAAGGATCTGGAACCGCAGCTAATACGACCGCACCGGCACCGACGCTCAAGTTTAACCGATTGTTCTTCTTATAGCGGAACTCCGAAACCCAATTATAGTTGACACTTTGTGCACCGTAGAAGAATGCATCGTTGTTGTAGAAATCATAATGTGCATTGAGGGTTCCGAAATGTTCCCCCTTTTGCGACTTAAAGAATTTGGCACCGTAAAGCAGCGCATGCACGTTTACGGCATTGATAAAAGAGCTGTCTCCATTTCCCAGTTCTAAGTTGACGGAGAATTGATCAAAAGGACGCTTATAATTGTGATCGCCATTGGAATAGCGAAAACGAAGGCGTCCGTAGAAAGCATTCTTTCCCTTGGTCAGGAAGTCGCCCTCTTTCGCGTCGAAACGGCGGATTCCCATGTCGACTTCGGCAGCAATAACGGAGGAGTCTACCAGAAAGTAGTCTTCTACACTTTTGCCCCATTTACCGTCAAGCAAACGGTTTAAGCCATTCACCGGATTGACTATAGTCGCGACAACCTCATTTCCGATACGGTTATGATGATGCTTATTCCTTGCGAGGATATTTCGCGATACGCGATGCATCATCTCCCCTAAGAGGATACCCCCGAAGGTCGTGTTGACGAGGTCATTGATGGAAGGATGTTGCGTTTCGCCGGCCGTTTCCCAGATGTAACTTCCCGCTACCGTCGCTATACTCGATTGATAGAAATTATAACCGTTACTACGGAAAGCGTTGAAATAAATCTGCCCGTGAAAGGGGTGATCGATCTGATTTGTCGTGAATTGATTATCATCCCAATCCCAAGCACTGAAACGTTGATGGTCGATAAAATTTTTGAACGTGATATAGGAATAAGGGTCGCGTGTAATAAATCGATTGAAAGAAGCTGGTAATGCCTGCGCGAGAAACCACTCTGCCCCTGCCCTCCAGAACTTTTTCTCACGTTTGGGGTTCAGGTTCCAGGTTAAAGTATCCTTCATAAAAGCAGGATCCTTAAAATGGAGTGAGTCTTTGGGTTTGATCTCTAAGGAGTCCGATTGCGCCAAGCTGTATTGGCAGATTAAAAGTAAAACGATGAAGGTAAGCAGCGTATTTGTAAAGTTTCGCAATGGTACTAATGATTTAAAATATCTGCAAATTTAACCCTTTTCCATGAGAGTTATAGCTCCTGTCGTAGAAGATACTGTAGTATGACGATATCCCGCCACAACAAACCCTTGGAAAAGCAAACAGTTTGATACTTAAATGGTTTTAATTATATTTAATGATAACCAAAACGACACATAGCATGAAAAGAATTCTCTCAATCTTCGTTGTGATCTTACTTTCCACGAGCCTTTATGCGCAAGAAAAGCTAGCAACAAGCGCTGCCTATTTGGCAAAAGATGGTCAAACTAATCACTTGCTGTTATTGATCGATGGCTATGCCTCATTTATTAAATATGAAGACAATAAATACCTGTCGACTTGGGGTGGTCCGTACGCTGCAAGCGCTGACGGTATTACGGTAAAAGTAGAATACAGTGATGCTAACCCGGCAGAAGTAGGGTCTGATAAAAAGCTGAAAAGCAAAATAAACGGTCAAAATGTAAACATCGATGGGCTAGATTTCAAGAAGCAACCTGCGAAAAAGCAAGGCCTTGATGGTCTTTGGCGTATTACGGGTCGCCAGCAGGACAACAAAATGTCGAGCATAGCGCGCGGCGATCGTAAAACGATTAAATTACTTGTGGATGGTTACTTCCAATGGATCGCTATTAATCCGGCAGAAAAAGGATTCTATGGCACTGGCGGAGGTAAATACAGTTTCAACAACAAGGATTATGTCGAAGAGATACTATTCTTCTCGCGAGACAACAGTCGCGTTGGAGCGAAATTAAGTTTTAAAGGAGAAGTGAAAAACAAGGATTGGCATCACTCGGGACTATCATCGAAAGGCGACCCGATCTATGAGGTTTGGTCTTTGGACGGTAGATAATACCTGATAGGCTTGAAGATATTGCGCCAGTAATTTTTTTTTACTGGCGCAAATATTTATATGCTATCCGAATAAATCGGAGCTGAGGTATCGATCTCCTCGATCGCAAACGATAAAGACAATAAGGCCTTCTTCGATTTCATTGGCAACTTGCAGGGCCGCATGGAATGCTCCACCGGAGCTCATACCGGCAAATACCCCTTCCTGGCGTGCCAACTCCCTTGCCTTTTGCGTAGCGTCGGACTGCGCAATATCAATCACCCGGTCTACACGCGAGGCATCGAAGATCTTCGGTAGATATTCTTTTGGCCATCTGCGAATTCCGGGAATGGAAGACTCTTCCGTTGGTTGGCAACCTACAATCTGTATTTCCGGATTTTGTTCTTTTAGGAACATCGAGCAGCCCATGATGGTACCTGTTGTTCCCATAGCGCTTACGAAATGTGTAATCTTGCCTTCTGTATCGCGCCAGATTTCCGGTGCAGTAGTCTTGATGTGCGCAGCATAGTTATCTGGATTGGCAAACTGGTTCAGGATAAAATATTCGCCCGTTGCAGCCTTCTCCTCCGCATAATCGCGACAAACCTCCATGCTTTCCAATAAGGTTACTTTAGCACCGAATGCTTCCATCGTCAAGGTGCGCTCGCGCGTCGAGGTGGAGGGCATCACCAGTTCCATGGATAAACCAAACATGCTTGCGATCATGGCCAGAGCAATTCCGGTATTACCGCTTGTTGCTTCGATCAGCTTGGTATCCTTGTTAATTTCGCCGCGTTCCATTGCCGAGCGAATCATATTCAAGGCTGCGCGGTCCTTTACGGAGCCGCCAGGATTGTTTCCTTCTAGTTTGGCGTATATTTTAACCTTTGGGTTGTTGTGAAATCGAGTGATTTCGACCAATGGTGTGTTTCCGATTGTTTCTATGATGTTTCCCATTATGCTAGCGGTTTAGAGTCGATAAATTTAGAATTCGGTTGATGATATACAGTCGTATAGGGTGCTACGCTGGCAGTGAGCCAGACATTACCACCGATGACAGAATGATGCCCTACGACAGTTTCTCCTCCGAGTATGGTCGCTCCGGCATAGATAATCACATGATCTTCAATGATTGGATGGCGCTGTGTATTGGATAAGCTCTTATCTACACTTAAGGCCCCAAGCGTTACGCCCTGATAAAGTTTCACGTGCTTCCCGATAATACAAGTCTCGCCGATTACAACGCCTGTTCCGTGGTCAATATGCAAGTATTCGTCTATACGTGCGCCCGGGTGTATGTCAATTCCTGTTTTGGAATGTGCATACTCGGTCAGGATACGCGGTATCAAAGGGATGCCTTGAATCAATAACTCATGGGCAATACGGTAAATGCAGATTGCCAGAAAGCCAGGGTAAGTGCGTATCACTTCGTTCAAGCTCTTCGCCGCCGGATCACCGTCTAAGATAGCCTGCGCATCGGTCAACATAATCTGATAGTTCTGTGGTAGCTTTTCAAAGAAAGTGGCGGCCACCTTCTTGACGTCACATTCCGCACAGGCCTTTGTTTTGAGCAATAACTGGTATAACTCGGCTTCGGATACCTGAAAGGCAGCCTCTACATCGGCTTGCTCATGGTAGGTATGCGAATTGCGCTCCGGGAATAACAGGTGCATCAAAGCAACTGCCCATTGCGCAATCTGTTTATTGCTGGGCATATCTTGAACGGCTTGTTGCTTTTGGAAGATATGCTCGTAAAAGTCTTTCATATTCATAAGTATGCGTTCTAATGCTAATTTAAGGTTTTATAGCACTAATTTTTCGAATAATTCTTGATGCGTTTTTGCGGCATCAATGCATAAGCCCGGGTGTACAGGCGAGCACTGGATAAGGGTGCTACGGTATGCTGTCAACCATCGGAAGCGTTCGGTTTGATCTAGCTGAGCTAATGTGCCACCATCTTTTGATCCTTGGCAAACCTGGCGCATCGAATGTAAATGGGCTTCAATTTGTTCATAGTCTATATCCTTCGCCAAGTGACAACATCGCTCCCGATCGACATGATACAAGATTTCCGCATAACGTTGTTTTCGGCAATACAGCAAAACGCCAATATTTAAAAATTCCTCTCTCTCCACACGAGGAACCAGCCTAACCACGGCGTATTCGTATAAGGTTCTATCGTGCATGTTGGATTTGATTTACAAAAATTTCAGATTGCTCAGCGCGTCTAGCAATAAATTCGACATAGACTTCTCGTACTTCGGCAGCCGTAAGTTCTCTCACATCATCCATCAACCACTCGTCGGGAATCGCTGAAAGTACTTTTGCGATGTTCTCGCGAGTAAACAAGCCTTTATATTCCTGATCGATCTTCTCCACTTCGGAGGCCTGCTTCAGCAATACATGATCTTTGATCTGTACAAATGGCTTCCCGATCTGCTCCTCCCAATTGTCCCAGCTGTGGTGGAAGTACAATGCTGCTCCGTAGTCGATCATCCAAAGCTCTTTATGCCAAACGAGCATGTTGGTATTCTTCGCCGTACGGTCAACATTCATCAGTAAAGCATCTAGCCATACGATCTTCGACGCTTCTTCGGCATCAATGGTATCGACGTTGGCATCAAAAGTAATAGAGCCATTGAGGAAATGTACGCCAAGATTCTTGCCTTCGGAGAACTTAAGCAGATCCTGAATCTCTTCATCCGGCTCGGTCCTTCCGAAGCCAACATCCAGATGTGCAAATACCATCTCCGGGACGCGAAGCCCCAGGAAGCGCGCCAATTCGCCACCGATAAACTCAGCGACCAAGGCTTTCTTCCCCTGCCCTGCACCACGGAATTTAATGACGTAGCTGAACCCGTCATCCGCATCGACCAGGCCCGGTAGAGAACCCCCTTCACGAAATGGCTGTATATAGCGGATAATATTTACTTCCCTAATTTCAGGACTCTTTATTTCCATTGTAGATAGTTTAAATTTGATAGGCTACTGAAAGTCTATTGCAAGCGTTTTTCCCTGCTCTATCTTCAAAGGTAGCGGAAAACAGCAAAAATTAGGAAGGAAACCTAAAAATGTACACTGGCTTGACCATAAGGTCTAGTTAATTCTCGTTATATTTGTGAAAATTAGCATCAAAAAAGTACTCAATATTATATGGATACCATCTCTGAATACAACCGTGTCATCGCTCAATGTCAAGATTTATTTATCAAGAAGACAAAAGATTATGGTACGGCATGGCGTATTATGCGTCTGACTTCGATTACTGATCAGCTGTATATCAAAGCGCAGCGCATCCGTACGTTGGAGGTGAAAAAGGTTTCTAAGGTGGGCGAAGGTGTAATCGACGAATATATCGGTATCATCAATTACTGCATTATTGCGATGATGCAGTTAGAGCTTGGCGAGGATGGCGAGGATAATCTAGATCCCGCTTTTGTCGAAGCGAAGTACACGGAAAAGGTGAATCTGACACGAGATTTGATGCTAGCGAAGAATCATGACTATGGCGAGGCTTGGCGCGATATGCGCGTTTCCTCATTAACGGATATGATTCTGACGAAATTGCATCGTGTAAAACAGATTGAAGACAACAACGGCGAGACCTTAGTATCTGAGGGTCTGAACGCAAATTACCAAGATATGCTAAACTATGCGGTCTTCGCATTGATTAAATTAGGTTTGGCAGAAAAAGCAGAATAATGACTTATACAGGCAGTTTTAACACGCAAAAAAAAGAAAAACCAGCTTTATGGCTATGGATTCCTAGACTTATTGTCGGGACTTTGTTCATCTTCTCAGGGCTTATAAAAGCAAACGATCCGCTCGGATTTGGATATAAACTTCAGGAGTATTTCCATGTTTTCGGCCTTAACTTCCTGAACGACTATGCGCATTGGATTGCAATTGCGCTATGTGCCTTAGAGATTATTCTTGGTGCATTGTTGATTCTGGGAATCGCCGGCAGGAAAGTCGCATGGGGCTTACTGCTATTGATAATCTTCTTTACTTTCCTTACGTTTTACTCGGCATTCTTCGAAGTAGTAAAATCCTGCGGTTGTTTTGGGGATGCTATCCCGTTGACCCCTTGGGAGTCTTTCATAAAGGATATTGTCTTGCTGATTTTGATCATCCCAATTTTCATTTACAGAGACCGTATCAAGCCATTTATCAAAAGCTTGTTCACGCGTAATTTACTCACACTTTTTATTATTATCGCTTCCTTCGGAATCGGTATTTACACGTTATACTTTCTTCCGTTCGTTGATTTCCTACCATACAAGGAAGGAAATAACCTTGTTGAGCTTCGTAAGATTCCGGAAGGTGCAGAACCTGATGTTTATGAACATATCTATCAGTTGAAAAATAAGACGACCGGCGAGATCAAGAAAGTAACGGATAAAGAATATTTGGGCGAGAAGCTGTGGGAAGATGAGAATTTAGAAGTTATTGGCGATCCGGAAAGCAAGCTGATCAAGAAGGGCTTTGAGTTGCCTATTCCAGATTTAATTATTACGGATATCGAAGGTACAGACCGTACCGAAGAAGTAATCAGTAACCCATATTTTAACTTTATCGTGGTGAGCAGAGATTTGACTAAGCTTTCACCATTTGATTTTAAAGCATTGGACCGCATCAATACGACGATTAGAGAACTTTCGGAGGATTATAATATTCGCGCCATCTTGGCGACCGCATCTTCTACAGAAGATGTGAACTACCTGAATGATCAGATGGATCTGGTATTGGAAACTTTCTATGTGGATGCTGTTCCCTTGAAGAGCATGGTTCGTTCGAATCCTGGCGTGATGTTGATGCTGAATGGCGTTGTGGTTAAGAAATGGTCGCAATACAATTTCCCATCAAAAGAAGAGCTGATTAAGAACTATTTCGACAAAATGCAATAATGGGTAAGCCAGTATTTTTAATTGGTTTTATGGGCAGTGGAAAGACGACCTGGGGCAAGAAGTTGTCGAACGCGCTACAGGTCCCATTCATTGATATGGACCATGTCATCGTGGAAAAGATCGGGATGAGCATTCCGGAATACTTTCAACAGCATGGTGAGGAAGCTTTTCGCAAAGTAGAGCAAACCGTGATGAAAGAGCAGGAAGGTCGCGCAGGCATCATCTCAACCGGTGGTGGTACTCCTTGTTATTTCGATAATATGGATTGGTTGCTGGCGAATGGTACTGTATTATATCTAAAGCATAGTCCGAAGTCGTTATGGAGTAGATTAAGTCAATCCGACGTTAATAAACGCCCCGCATTGAAAGGATTTACGGGTGAGGAACTCTTAGCCTTCATCGAAGAGAAACTCGATGAGCGCGCGCCCTATTACGACAGAGCACATATACATGTTGATCAGATCAACACCCCTTTAGAAAAACTGATTGCAATTATAAAAGAATACCAAAAGAACGATGCGGAGTAGCATGAGTAAGATTATAGGTTTAGCCACATTACTTTTAATAGTTGCCACGGGCTGTTTCCGTGGAACAGCACCGGATAATGTTGAAATGTATCCGAAGGTTTCTCAACGTTTTAATATCAATAGCGTTGAGGAGTTTTACGACTTTCTAACCTATTCTGAGAATTCCTATCCCTTGATCAGTGCGCATCGCGGTGGCGGCTTTCCAGACTATCCCGAAAACTGTATTGCATCTTTTGCGGAATTAGCAAGAGAAATGCCCGTAATTATCGAATGCGATGTCCGCATGACGAAAGACTCCGTGCTAGTACTGATGCATGACGAGACGCTAAACCGTACATCAACAGGTAAGGGCAAAGTCATCAATAAAACCTACGCTGAACTGAAGGATCTGAAGCTGAAAGATTCCGAAGGACAAGTTACGCGCTATGGTATTCCTACGCTGGAACAAGCACTTATCTGGGGTAAGAATACAGTTCTTTATACATTAGATGTAAAGAAAGAAGTTCCCTATGAATTAGTGGTGGATCTGATTCGCAAGACGCAGACCGAGACAAATACGATTATTATTACCTATTCGGCTAATCAGGCAGCGGTTGTCAACCGTCTGGCTCCCGACCTAATGATATCGGCGAGCATGAAGAAAGCTGATGATTTGACACGCTTAAGTGATCTGGATATTCCCGATAATCGATTGGTTGCCTTTGTTGGCACCAGCGAACCCGATTCTAGTTTATATAGCGCGCTTCGTCTGCATGGCATCAAATCTATTCTGGGAACTATCGGCAACTTAGACCGTTCGGCAGAAAAAGCAGGCTATCAAGTTTATGCGGAATATGTCGATCGTGGTGCTGATATCCTTTCTACCGACCGTCCGTTTGAGGCAGCCAAAGCATTAGACTATTATATCAAGAAGCGGAATATCCGTTCCAAATATATCCAATAAGATGGCGATTGAGGTTGACAAGCTTACTAAACTTTACGGGAAGCAAAGCGCATTAAACAACATTAGCTTCCAAACGAGCCATGGCCGTATCATTGGTTTCCTTGGTCCTAATGGCGCGGGTAAATCGACCTGCATGAAAATCTTGACAGGCATCCTGCCCTTCGAAGCCGGCTCCGTAAAGGTCTTAGGCATGGATGTGTCTAATCAGGCGCTTGCATTAAAGAAGAGAATAGGCTACCTCCCGGAAAATAATCCTTTATATCTTGATATGTATGTGCAGGAGGCACTGTCCTTTGAAGCTGATCTGCATAAGATTGCCAACAAGCAACTGCGTATTAAGGAAGTCATCGAACTTACCGGCCTCCAAGCCGAACAGCATAAGAAAATACATCAGCTTTCTAAAGGCTATAAGCAACGCGTCGGATTGGCGATGGCGATTATCCATGACCCCGAAGTGCTGATCCTGGATGAACCGACTACCGGTTTAGATCCCAACCAGATTATTGAAATCCGCAATCTGATCAAAGCCTTAGGAAAAGAAAAAACCGTGCTGCTTTCTACCCACATTATGCAAGAAGTAGAGGCTATCTGCGATGAGATCATCATTATCAATAAGGGTGAATTGAGGTTGCAGATTGCTAAGGCAGATCTTCCATCGCAATTCCCAGGCATGAGCATGGAAGATATCTTCGTGCAGCACAGCAACTAAGATTGTGGTTATTTCTCTACGCTTTAATTTTTAATATTTCTCTCCAAAGTTTCTATATAATGTTACTGATAGTTTATTCGTTTACAGAATAAACAATAAATGTTTCCGCGATGTTATAATAATATCCATAACCTGTGGTTTAATTTTGTTGTTTTTTAACAAATACCTAAACAATTTATCGGAATAACTGTTCATTATATAAACACAATAGCATATGAAAAATTTATTACTTACCCTAGCGCTATCCGTAGGCTGTTTAAGCTACAGCAATGCACAAGTTGAAATTGAAACTAGACCTCAAACATCAGCAGATGTTGGCATGCAACCTATTAAGAAAGGTAACTGGATGGTAGGTGGATCAGTGGGAAGTTTAGGTTATAGCTTTGAAGGAAAATCATTCAATATTAATGTTAACCCACGTGCTGGTTATTTTGTGACCGATGGTTTAGCAATCGGAGCTCAAGCAAACTTAGGCTTTACTTCTGTAAAAGATGCTGACAATGAATGGGGATATGGAATTTCACCATTTGTTCGTTACTACTTTCCAGGCGGTGCTTCCGCAACAGGTCGTTTCTTCGGACAAGGTGATATCGGTATCGGTGGATCTTCTGCAGGTAGCGACGTATCATTAAACCTTGGTGCTAATGTTGGTTATGCGCACTTTATCACGCAGACTGTAGCATTAGAAGCGATGTTCGGTTACAACTATTCAAAAGCAAACATCGACGCTGCGAATAAACAATCTGGACTTGGTGTTTCTGTAGGTTTCCAAATCTACTTACCAGGAAAACGCTAAGAGCCAAAGACTAAAAGATTTAAGCGCGAGGGATATCATATCTCTCGCGTTTTTTCGTATAAAGTTAAGCGAAAGCGGGATACTTTTCTTCCCGACACGGCCTATTCTCAACGACCATCAACAACTTTCAGGCCTCTAGCTATTTCCATGTAAAAATGAAAGTTTTGTTCCCAACGGGTATTTTTCTAATTTAGAGACCAAAATAAAAGACCCTTTGTACAGTATTTTCAAAAAAGAGATTGCAAATTATTTCAACGCCTATACAGGATACCTGGCGATTGCGCTGTTCCTATTAATAACAGGCTTGTTATGTTGGATTTTCCGAGATACCGCTATCCTAGAAGCAGGCTATGCAAATATGGATAGCTTTTTTAACCTTGCTCCTTATGTATTGCTTTTTCTTATCCCCGCGATCTGTATGCGCAGTATTGCAGGAGAAAAGTCTGATGGTACATACGACTTACTGCTAAGCCGTCCGATATCGATCACCGAGCTTGTCTTCGGGAAGTTCTTCGGTGCATTGGTCATTCTTGTGCTAGCTATTGCACCTACGCTGGTGTATCCGGTTAGTCTCTACTTCCTAGCGAATCCTGTTGGCAATATAGACACGGGCGCTATGATTGGCTCCTATATAGGATTGCTATTCCTGGGGATAGCCTTTATCGCGATCAGTATATTCAGCTCCAGTATCAGCAAGAACCCCATTGTGGCTTTCCTTATTGCAGTCTTTGGCTGTTTCTTTTTCTATTATGCTTTTGATGCAATCAGCGGCTTTTCGGCATTCTATGCTTTCGAATATGGGATTAAACAGTTCGGTATTGAGGAACATTATTTCAATATCAGCCGCGGAGTCTTAACGGCTGCAGACTTGATCTATTTTATATCCCTTGCCTTTATCTTCATCGTCTTTACAATCGGCCATCTAAATCGCTTTTTCACAGCGACGCGGAAGACCCTGAGCATGTACGCAGGAGCAATCGTATTGGTTTTAATTCTCAACCAGTCCTTTATTACTTCCCATCTAGGGCGTATAGACTTTACTGCCGACAAGCGGTTTACCCTATCCGAAACAAGTAAGGAACTGGCAAAGTCCTTGAAGAAAGATATACAGGTCACCATATTTCTAGATGGCGATCTTCCGAACGGCTTTTCTCGCTTGAAAAACAGCGCTGCGGAGATGCTGAACAATTTACGTGCTTACAACAGCGGAAGGATAAGCTTCAATGTGATCGACCCACTGGAGGGTACCGAAAAGGAAAGACAAGAGTTTAGCAAAGCGCTTATACAGCGGGGATTATACCCTACGAACCTTAATGTCAAGAGCGAGGGCGGAATGTCGCAAAAAGCAATCTTCCCCTGGGCTATCGTAGGCGATGGCGAGCAGGAGATTGCTGTTAATCTATTGCAGACAAAGATGGGGGCTGCACCTGAGGATGTGCTGAATAACTCCGTTCAGAACTTAGAATATGCCTTTGCTAGCGCGTTGAAGAAGTTGAACAGTGGCGAGACGCCGTTTATCGGTTTTACCGAAGGACATGGCGAGCCTAGCGATCTGGAACTCTATGACGCGATGCAATCGCTGATGTCTACCGGACAGGTAGGACGTGTGAACTTAGACTCCACGAACTATCAATCCTTGGATCAGCTATCCTTAATGATTGTAGCGAAGCCACAGCAAGCTTTCAGCGAAGCTGAGAAATATAAGATAGACTATTTTGTTAGAAACGGAGGTCGCATTATCTGGGCTATTGATCCGATCGACGCGAGTCTGGAACATATCCGCCAATCAGGTAGCCAACCGCTCGTTACGCGACAGTTAAACCTCGAAGACCAGTTATTCACCTATGGCGTGCGGATCAACTATGACCTGATTGCCGATTTAAACTGCGGACAGATTCCAGTGACGGTAGGCAATATATCCGGACAGCCACAGATTGAGCTTGCGCCTTGGTACTTCTTCCCTATCCTTGTGCCGACTAGCAAATCGACTTTGGTGAAAAACCTCGATGGCATCCGTACGGAATTTATTAGCACATTGGACACTGTTGCTAGCCAGGGCATACGAAAAGAAATTATCCTAACCTCTTCACCATTCAGCAGAGTTGTCACTCCACCTAGCCAAATCGGATTACAGTTATTGGACGAACAGCCTGATCCCAATAAATTCAAGTCAAAGCCACTTCCGGTTGCTGTCCTATTGGAAGGGAAATTCCCATATCTCTATGAAAACCGCCCTACTCCGGAAGGGATTGCGGAAGGAAAAGACTTAAGCCAGCTTTCCAAAGAGGCAAAGATGTTCGTTATTTCCGATGGCGACTGGTTGATTAATCAGGTGAACCAAGCGGATCAATCACCATTTCCTTTAGGCTGGGATCGATATATGCAGCAGCAATTTGCTAATAAAACGCTATTGAATAATCTAGTAGACTACATGCTTTATGATGAGAGTCTGATCGCTCTACGTGGTCGCGAAGTGAAATTAAGATTATTAGATCAAGCGAAAGTAAAATCAGATAAGGTATTCTGGCAGGTTGTTAATGTGGGAGCTCCTATACTCCTATTATTCTTGTTCGCAGGCTCGCAGCAGTGGCTTCGCAGAAGAAAATACGGCAAACATTAAATAAAAAAAAGAAGCTGTCCTTTTGGGGGACAGCTACCTCTTTGCAAAAATATAAACAAAAATAAAGTCTTTATGCTTTCTTCATGCTACCCGTTTCGTTGAAACGAATATGCCAGCTGAAAGCTTCCTCCAATAAATGAGGCGTGTGTCCTCCTCTTTGACAAGCTCTATCAAAGTAAGACTGAAGTTCATCCTTATAATCCGGATGCACACAATTATCAATAATCTTTTGCGCACGTTCGCGTGGTGCTAGCCCTCTTAAGTCTGCCAAACCTATATCCGTTACTAAGATGTCTACATCGTGCTCTGTATGGTCTGTATGAGACACCATCGGCAAGATATGAGAGATCTTGTTCTCTTTAGAAGCAGCTTGCGTTACGAAAATACTCAAGTATGCATTTCTAGCGAAATCTCCAGAACCACCAATACCGTTCATAATCTTCGTACCGCCAATATGCGTTGAATTCACATTTCCATAGATATCAAACTCAATCGCTGTATTGATCGCGATAATCCCTAAACGGCGAATAAGACCCGGCGTATTCGAGATATTTTGCGGACGCAATACAAACTTATCTCTATAGCGTTGTAAGTTTCCGAATACACGTTCATAGCAGGCCTGAGAAACCGTTACGGAAGATGCCGACGCAAAGCTTAGCTTGCCAGCATCGATCAGGTCAAATGTACTGTCCTGCAATACTTCTGAGAACATCGTCAGATCGTAGAAGTTACTATGCTTGAAACCTGTCAATACCGCATTCGCTACTTTACCAATACCTGCTTGGATAGGTAATAGACGATCTGTTAAGTGCCCTAGACGAACCTCTTCTTCAAAGAACTCTAGAATATGTTTCGCAATCGCTGAAGTTTTCGCATCAGGCTCCGCGATATCCGCCGGGCTATCATGCTTGTCCGTGAATACGATCGCAGCTACTTTATCCGGATTCAATGGGATAGTCTTGCGACCGATCTTGTTCCAAGGAGCAACGATAGGAATAACATTACGATGAGGATAATCTTCCGCCTGATAGATATCATGGATACCATATACATCTTCAGGAATAGAAGTATTGACCTCCAGGATCACTTTCTTTGCTAAAGATGCAAAGGTTACGGAATTACCAACCGATGTTGTTGGGATGATACTACCATCTCTGTCGATATATGCGACCTCGATAACAGCGATATCCACATCCGGAAGGTTCTTATTATGCAATAACTCTGCACTTTCACTAAGGTGTTGGTCGATAAACAAAACCTCACCTGAGTTAATTTTGCTACGAAGTACAGGATCTACTTGAAAGGGCATGCGTTTCTTTAAAGCGCCTGCTTCTGCCAGCTTACCATCTGTACCATGACCTAAAGACGCACCGGTCATTAGGGTAATCTTTATATTTTCAGTCTTTGCTCGTTCTGCTAATGCAGGAAGAACGACCTTACTATCTCCAGCTTTCGTGAAACCGCTCGATCCGACAACCATGCCGTCCTCAATTAATTTCACAGCCTCTTCGGCCGTAGTAACTTTGTCTTTTAGTCTTTCTAAACGAATTCTTTCTAACATTTCTTTACAATTAGACGCCCATTGTCAGGGCGTGGCAATATTAATCAATATTTTATTTTTAAAATTATCCATAATAGACAGTTAATTATTTGGTTCACAAAAAAAGTAACCAATTACTAACCAGTAAATCAGAACACATAAAACCACAGTAAAATCCTAATAAACAAACGATTATTAACATAGGTAATTAGAACGCGGAAGCTTTACGGAGTAAATATACGAAGGAAATCAGGATATGTTCATGACGCAAATCATAAAATTAAGTAGGTTTATACTCACATTTAAGGGCTTACACATTGCATCTTTTGCATATATCAATAAAAAACTTGAAATTTATATTTCATAAATACATTTCCCTGGATGCATAAAGAATATGTTGACAAATATTACTTGACAGAAGTAGACACCTTTGACCATAGCATCTACTGTCATCATGCCGTAATGGGCGAACACCACGTTACGGAACATTACCACAAAAAAGGACAATTTCTATACACTGAGGGTGGTGTCGTATTCTTAAAAACTCCTGACAAATCGTACTTTCTCCCAGCACGCCATTATATCTGGATTCCTGCCGGTGTCAAACATAGCATACATCCCAGCGGGCCGCAGGTCGTGATGAGAAACTTATATTTCCCTACCTTCGAAACAGACACAGCATTCTTCGAGAAGATCAATATTTACCCGGTTAGCGACTTATTGAACGAATTGATCATGTTTACGAACCGATGGAATGGCAATATCTTCCCGGAAGAAGAACCTAAGTTTTCGATAGCCAAGGCTTTCAAACTGATACTACCGGAGATCTCACCAGCAGAACTCCCACTAGCTCTTCCCTATCCGAAAAACGACAAGCTTAAGCAAATCGTCAATTACCTCGAGCAGAACATCTCCGAGAACATTAGTTTCAAGTCCCTGGCAGAGAATTTCGATATCAGCGAACGTACGCTTGCGCGATTGTTCCAAAAGGAACTCAACATGTCATACATCCAGTACTTTACCATACTGCGTATGTTGACCTCGCTAAAACTTTTGTTAGACGAAAAACTGAGTGTCAATGAAGTGGCGTTGCGCGTAGGTTATAACAGTCTACCAACTTTCAGTAATACCTTTAATAAGGTTATCGGCGTACGCCCGAGCGAATATGTAAAAAACAGAAACTTACTATTATAATCCCGAATAAACATGAAGTTAAGATCCCTAACCCTAGGCTTAGCATTGGGGCTACTATGCGCATGCGGAAGCCAAGCGCAGGTCAGCAACAAGGCAGTCAAAACCCCCAAAGCGATACAGTTATTCAACGGAAAAGACATGAAAAACTGGACGCCGAAAATAAGATTGCATGAAGTTGGAGACAACTATGCCAATACCTTCCGTGTCGAAGACGGTCTACTAAAAGTTAGATACGACGGATACGATAATTTCAATCAACAGTATGGTCACCTTGCATATAATAAGCCTTTCAGCTATTATGTATTACGCGTAGAGTATCGTTTCGTAGACGAGCAAACAAAAGGCGGCGAAGGCTGGGCATGGCGTAACAGTGGCGCGATGCTGCACGGCCAGGATCCGAAAACCATGTTGAAAGATCAGGACTTCCCTATCTCTATCGAAGGACAATTATTAGGTGGCGACGGCAAGAACGAAAGAACAAACTCCAACCTCTGTACTCCCGGCACCAATGTCGTCATCAAAGAAAAGTTATTTACCCCACATTGTCTTAGCTCCACATCAAAGACCTACCATGGCGATCAATGGGTAACTGCCGAGTTCGTGGTATTAGGCGACTCCTTAATCCAACACATATTAGATGGTCAAGTCGTATTAGAATACAACAAACCACAGATCGGTGGCAAGAATGTCGACAATTACGACCCCAAACAAAAAATCGACGGCAAATTGCTCGACAGCGGATTTATCTACCTGCAAAGCGAAAGTCACCCTATCGATTTCCGAAAAGTAGAATTATTCGATCTAAGTATTTATAAGGGGGATAAAGAAAAGCTGGATGCAGCAGTGAAGAAGGTACTGAACGCCGTGCGTTAGATTTTAGATATTAGACGTTAGACATTAGAGTAGGGAGCCGATTAGGCTCCTTTTTTTTGTTGTCTTGAACCGGGAAAGGAAGGATAGTATTTAGTAGTTAGTAGTTAGTATAAAGACCTATGACGCCCGATCCTGCCAATCCTTGCATCCTTCCTTTCCTGGTTCAAGACAAACTCCCTTTCTAAACCAAAGGTTCAAAACAAACCTCTTAGTTAGAAATGCATGGCAACAATAGGTCTAACTACTAAGTACTAAATACTAACTACTAGATACTAGAAAAGGGATGTTTTCACATCCCTATATATCTTTTAGGAAAAAGCTACAGATTAACCTAACTTATTAACGAATTTCGCTAATTTAGATTTGTTGTTGTTTGCTTTTTTCTTGTGAATTACATTTTTCTTAGCCAAACGATCTAGCATAGAAACCACGCGTGGATATAACGCTTTCGCCTCTTCTGGATCTGTTGTAAGACGTAATTTTTTGATCGCGTTACGAGTTGTTTTTGCTTGGTAACGGTTTCTTAGACGCTTCGCAGCGTTAGCTCTAATTCTTTTGATCGCTGATTTATGATTTGCCATTTCTCTTAGCTATATATTTTAATCTTTTTATATTTAATTTCGGACTGCAAAAATAACATCTAAAAACTAATATTCAAAATCATTTTTAAAGTTTTCCAAATCCTTATCTTTGTACATGCAAAAATTATCGATGGATCAGCTCAATAGAGTTGACGTAGAAACGTTTAAGAATCAAGATAAAACCCCCTTGGTTATTATTTTAGACAGTGTTCGCAGCATGCACAACGTCGGGTCGGCTTTCAGAACCGGAGATGCTTTCGCTGTAGAAAAAATTCTTCTATGTGGAATCACGGGGACTCCCCCACACCGCGAAATCGAGAAAACAGCCCTAGGAGCCACACAATCGGTCGTATGGGAATATCATAAGCAAACCCTAGACGCTGTTAAAATATTGCAGTCTGAAGGCTATAAAGTCTATTCTATCGAACAAGTGGACAAGTCTATCTCTCTGCAAAACTTCCAACCCGCAGAAAACGAAAAGATCGCTATTGTATTTGGAAATGAGGTGCATGGCGTCGAAGAAGAAGTAATTGCAGCATCCGACGGATGCTTGGAAATCCCCCAATTTGGTACTAAACATTCCTTCAATGTTTCCGTAACGATAGGAATTGTCTTGTGGGATTTAGTAAATAAACTCAACTTTATTAAGAAATAGCAAAATAGATAGCGAGTTGATTTTTAGAAGTCAGTTCAAAATAGTAGATTTGCGTTGCAAAAAATAAGACAAAATGAGTGTATTAGTAAATAAAGATTCTAAAGTAATCGTTCAAGGTTTCACCGGTAACGAGGGTACTTATCATGCATCTCAAATGATTGAGTACGGTACAAACGTAGTTGGTGGTGTTACACCAGGAAAAGGTGGTCAATCTCATTTAGACCGTCCGGTATTCAACACCGTACAAGACGCTGTTGATGCAACAGGTGCTAACGTATCTATTATTTTTGTTCCACCAGCATTCGCTGCGGACGCAATCATGGAAGCTGCTGCTGCAGGAATCGCATTGATCGTTTGTATCACTGAAGGTATCCCTACTAAAGATATGATTCAAGTAAAATCTTACTTGAGCGACAAAAACTCTCGTTTAATCGGCCCTAACTGTCCAGGTATCATCACTGCTGAAGAAGCAAAAATTGGTATCATGCCAGGCTTTATCTTCAAAAAAGGTAAAGTAGGTGTTGTTTCTAAATCAGGAACTTTAACTTACGAAGCCGTAGATCAAACGGTAAAAGCAGGATTAGGAATTACAACAGCTATCGGTATTGGTGGTGACCCAATCATTGGTACTACAACAAAAGAAGCTGTTGAATTATTAATGAACGATCCAGAAACTGAAGGTATCATCATGATTGGTGAGATCGGTGGTGGCATGGAAGCTGAGGCTGCTCGTTGGATCAAAGAAAACGGTACTAAACCAGTTGTAGGTTTCATCGCTGGACAAACAGCGCCTCCGGGACGCCGTATGGGTCACGCGGGTGCAATCGTTGGTGGTGCTGATGACACAGCTGCTGCAAAAATGCAAATCATGCGTGAGTGCGGAATCCGTGTAGTAGAATCTCCTGCTGAAATTGGAAAAGCAATCGCTGAAGAATTAGCTAAATAATTCCCAAGCCAAACAATATTAAAAAAGGAGCGATTGAAAATGATCGCTCCTTTTTTTTTCCTGAAAGTGTCTGTTTTCAAAAGCCATCGAGAACTTTCATCCCTGTTGGTGTTTCAATGGAAACATGAAAGTTTTGTCTAAGTTATCTTCAACCCAGAGCCAGCCTAGTTGTCATAAAAAGAAAAGGCCGCCCTGGCGAGCGACCTCTTCTAAACTAAACATTGAAACAATATCTATTTCGCAAAGGCTAAATCTTCTGCATTTGCTTTCTTTTTATCTTTTTTCTCCTTGCCTTTCGTCGTCTCGTAATGATCGACTAATTGATTCAGCTCGCTAAGGCTCATGTCCGATTTGAGCTCAATAAAAACCTGATCTTCGTTATCCACAACCCCCAACATAATCTTCTTTATGCGGTCGCCTTTAGTCAAGGTATTGATGCTCACTTTGGCGCCATCACTGTAAATACTCATCAGTTCTTCAAATTTCTGATCGGCAAGGTAGTTCGTAAAACGCTGATGTAAGCGATGCCCCTTCTCCCCTTCGATCGCCGTTAGCTTAATGCTTTTGATTTTCTTCAAAGCCATCGCCAGCATCGGATCCTCCTCTTTCATCTCCCGCAGTTCCCCGAGGATAAACGTGCGCATTAAAATTCCCGGCACCTTGACCGATACTACTTCCGCATTGCGACTGATATCTCCTTTATGGATAAAGGCCATATTCGGGCTTGTTTTCACAAAACAACTTTGCAATAATAATCCTATGCAAACGGCTACAATAAATCCTATTCCTCTTTTCATAATGCTTGGTTTTCTAATCGTTTTTATTCACTAGGTTGTTGATGTCGTCGTAGCTCATTGCTCCGTCAAGGATCATGAAGATCGTGTCCTCATCAGAAACAATGCTCAAGAGCAGGTTGTTCAACAGGTCGCCATCTACAGACTTCGCCAAGAACTTAATCTTGTTGCCTTCCGAATTCACCACCATCAGCTCTTCAAACTTCAGGTTATCGACAGCATTGTTCACCGCGTTTTTTAAGGTCGGTTGAGAGCCCTCAACAATCAGCATCTTGATCGAATTGATCTTGCTGAATAAGGGTCTAATCGTTTCCAAATCCGCATCGTCGATGTTCATTTTGTTCAACATCTTAAACATCGGCTTACCGATTTTAATGCTGGTTACCCCCTTTTGTTCCTTGTATTGCTCAAAAATATCATCCAGTTTCGAGACTTGTGCTTGTGCGATGCCCGCGAAAAGCAAGGCGCAGATTAACATGATCGTTTTCATATCTTCACTTTATTAGATTTCTATATTCAAATGCTTTATTTTCTCCAACCCCGCAGCTCCACGCTTCAGATTGCTGGTTGCTAAGTGCAATGCCGTTTCCGTAATTTCTAGTGCCTCCTCCTCATTATAGATCCTGACGCCATTTACCTCCACGTACAGCTCTTCTTCTAATTCAACCGGGGATTCAACCGTCTTCACGCTCGCCTCGCTCCTGACCGAGCTTTGCGGTCTTTTCTGCGAACGAGGGATAGATGCAATAACAGATTCTTCCACTCGGTTCTCCTTCAGCTTTGGAGTCTCCGGAATAACTTGCTGCAGCGTTTCAGCATCTACCGTACGATCTTCGCTTACGCTATGCTGTGCAATCTGCTTTGCATTAACATGCTGCTCAGCATTTTCCTTCGGACGGAAGATCAGGAAGCCTATCAGCACTGATGCCGCTATGCTCGTGATCATGATGATGCGTTTTGGCAGATTGATGACCTTCGCGTTCTTTTCCCTTTCGTCCTGGGCCGTAGCCTCCATAAAGGCATCAAAATCCCAATCCATCTTTCCCGACGGCTCTTTAAGTCCTCCAAAGAAAGCATCATCACTATGCTCCTTCAATAAGCGCTCCTCCTCCAGCGAGGTTTCCCCCTGCAGATATTTAGCTCTTAATGGATCCAATTCTTCTTTCTTCATAATCGAATACTTTTGTTAAACTCGCTCGTACAGACTGTCTCGCTCTGGACAAATTGACTCGAACGGCATTTTCATCTATTTGGCAGAGCTTGGAAATATCTGCTATTTCATATTCCTCAACATCTCTTAAATACATCACCATCCGTTGTTTCTCTGGCAGCGCATCAATGTATTTCAGAATAAGCTCCTGCGTCAGTGCCGGGTATCGCTCGGCTTGAATATCAGTCGGCACCTCCTGAAGGTACTTCGCTTGCCTGCCCGCCCTTTCAATCTTGTTCAAGGCCATGTTCCTCAGCGTGCCCATCGCAAAGGCTTCCATATTCGATACATGATTTAAATCCGATCGCTTTTCCCACAGCTTCAACATTAATTCCTGCACCAGATCAAACGCATCTTCCTCATGGGCCAGAAACCTATTCGCAAAGCGATACAGCTTATCCTTAAGGACGAATACTGTATTTTTAAAGGTTTCTTGATTCATAATTTTCTCAGCGTTTATATACAAGACAAGGTAAACAGCAGTTTCATTACATAGAAAATGTAGAAAAACCGAAATAAAAGGCTAAATAATTGATTTATAGAAATATAATTTACGAATTACAACGGCAATAAGATTGATAAAACGCTTAGTTTAATCAAATAAAACCATCGGAATAAAAGTTTCCGAAGCGCTTGAATGCAATCCGCTATCGATAAAGCAGAACCTAAGCAAGTCCCAGGTCTTCTTTTCTCCATCCCCTAATACGGAATTGCGAGCATACTATTACGAGTCTCGTTCGATACTAAACCCTTTCAAACCCAATTCAAACCCAATACAAACCCAATACAAACCCCTATCAGAAGCGCTTCGAAAGGGCTATGATAGGGGTTTGATTAGGGAGTACATGGTCGTGTACTCATTCAAGACTTGGCGTTCCTTTATTTTTGCTCGTCCGCGGATGGACCATAGAGTCCCGGTACGGGAATATCCAACAAGCGTAGGTATACGGTTGCTTGTCCACGGTGGTGAATCAGGTGGTTATTGATAACGTAACGTAGCGCGCCTAGCTTAGGCATCTCACCAATCACGTAATCACCGACACGAATAGTCCATGTTTTAAACCATTCCTCTTCAGGGAAAGAATTAAGCGTTTGCTCGTTTGCTTTGAAACCTTCTTCCAAGGCCTGTTTAAGTTCTGCTACGGTCGACGGCTTCAAGGGTTTATAATCTGTTTGCAGATTGAAGTCATTCCTCGTTAATGCTGTTGCAACCCAATTATGCAACTCAACCACATGACCTATTAGTGCGCCTAAGGACATAGACTTTTCGTGCGGTCTAAATGCAAGATCTTCATCTTTCAAACGATCGATAATACGTCGGGTATTATTGGTTTCGCGTTCTAGTTCTACTAGAAATCCATCTTTAATACTCATAGGATATGTTTTTATTATCTCCTAAATTAAGCAATAAATGAGATAAAAAATAGCTATTTTCACGCTAACAACAAATTATACCGAAAAATGAAAAATGCCTTACTATGCTGTTTTATTTGGCTATTTGCGGCTATCGCCGCCATAGCCCAGGAGCAAACGGCAGACTATGTAAAACAACATTACGATAAGACAGAGCAATACATCAAGATGCGCGATGGGAAGCGACTCTTCACCGCCATCTATACGCCTAAGGATAAATCGAAGAAGTACCCGATCCTCCTCAACCGAACTCCGTATACCGTTGCTCCTTACGGTGCGAATGAGTACAAGAAAAGTTTGGGCAGTTTCCCGGAGATGGCGCAACTTGGTTATATCTTCGTGTACCAGGATGTGCGTGGCAAGTGGATGAGCGAGGGCGAGTTTGAAGATATCCGTCCGACCAGAACGAAGGAAAACGGTCATCAGATTGATGAGAGCACCGATACTTGGGATAGCATCGATTGGTTAATAAAAAATGTAAAAGGGAATAATGGAAAGGTCGGCATGTATGGCATTTCCTATCCTGGCTTTTATGCCACGGCAAGTTTGATCGGTTCGCACCCGGCCCTAAAGGCTGTATCGCCGCAAGCACCGGTAACCGATTGGTTCATCGGGGATGACTTCCACCATGGCGGTGCGTTGTTCCTGGCAGATGCTTTTCGCTTTATGTATATTTTCGATGCTCCGCGCCCGAAACCCATTACGGATAAAGAAGGTCCGAAAGGATTTGAACTGCCGTCAAAGGATCTATATAAATTCTTTCTGGACAATCCTACCCTATCCGGTTTAAAGGAAAAGTACTTAAGCCATACCGTGAAGTTCTGGGACAACCTGGCTAAGCATAGCACCTTGGATACCTTTTGGATGAATCGAACGATTACACAGCATCTAAATAGCGTTAAACCTGCCGTTATGGTCGTGGGTGGATTATACGATGCGGAGGACACTTACGGTGCGTTCGAAACGTACAAGCAGATTGAGAAAAGAAATAAGAACAACAATAATATTTTGGTGATGGGGCCTTGGTTCCACGGTGGTTGGGTTCGGTCGGAAGGAGATTCATTTGGTGATATCCGATTTGGCGAAAAAACTAGCCTTACCTATCAGCAGAAGTTTGAAAAACCATTCTTCGAGTACCATCTCAAAGGCATAGGTTCGTTCAATCCTGCCGAAGCGAACATCTATTTTTCGGGATCGAATGAATGGCAGTATTTTTCGCAATGGCCCCCGAAGGAGGTCGTGCAGGATGAACTCTACCTGTCTGCAGATGGTAAGCTGGCTGACAGTCCGCAGCAAGGTGAGCCTTTCGTCGAATACCATAGCGACCCAAACAAGCCTGTGCCATCGCAAGAGGGAATCATCGTGAACCGCACGCGCGAATACATGATCGCCGATCAACGCTTTGCAGCAAACCGTCCGGATGTGATGGTTTTTGAAACCGAGGTATTGGAAAAAGACCTGACCATGGCAGGTCCGGTTACGGCGGATCTATGGGTTTCGATGACGGGAACCGACGCAGACTTTATCGTGAAGCTGATTGATGTGTATCCGGACAGCAGTTCGGTTAGCTCTCCCATCAGCAAGAACGTGGTTATGCCGAACTATCAAATGTTGGTGCGTGGCGAGGTTTTGCGCGGGAAATTCAGAAATTCGTTCAGCGAGCCTGAGCCATTCACCCCGAATCAAGTAACGCAGGTAAAAGTTAATCTGCCAGATGTAGCGCATACCTTCAAAAAAGGGCATAAAATTATGGTACAGATACAGCACAGCTGGTTTCCATTAGTAGATCGAAATCCAAATAATTTCATGGATATTTATCAAGCCAAAGAAAGCGACTTCGTTAAAAATACCCATCGTCTGTATTTTGAAAAAGGAAATGCGAGCAAGCTCGTCTTTGAGAAATTATAGGTAAGCACACATAATCTATTTTATATGTGCAGTATTCTAACCCTGTAAATTGCTTGTTTTTACTTTCTTCCCCTTTCCACACAGACAAACAATTCGGTATGGAAGGTCTTGGGCAATGGTTGAAACAAAAGCGGCATCATTTTTAACTTTCTCTTTCGGTAAAAACTGAATAAATAAACCCAAATATTT
>DELI01000022.1:57731-64910 GCA_002354335.1 Sphingobacterium sp. UBA2700
AAATATTTGGGTTTATTTATGTTCCGCCGCTTGTTTTTTTTGATATCTTTGCGGTACCAAACCAGAAAAACTTAGGACTGCATGCTGAAGATACTTCAACATTTTTGGAGTTTCATATTACACCCTTCCGACAGGAAGCTTATTGCCTATCATAGCGATACCTACAGTAAGGTATTTTTCACTTTATTTCTATTCAAAGTTCTGATCTTAGCGATCATTCTTCCTTTAGAACATCTCGTGCAATATTTAGACCCCGTCTTTACAAAGAAGAGCGATACGGACGAAGAGGCAGTAATTTACATGATTTCAGCTGTCGTCTTTGCCCCCTTAATCGAAGAGGCAGTTTTCCGTTATCTTCTGAAATATAAAAAGTTTTACCGCTTCCTTATTTCCCACAATACCTATAGAAGGTATTATCGTTGGCTCGTTTATAGTTCGGTTTTCCTCTACGGCCTTGCCCACCTATTTAACTTCGAAAATGGCAATCCCCTTTTTTATGTATTGGGTGCATTGCTTGTATCGTCCAATCTAGTAGATGGCTTTGTATTCTCTTTTATTAGGGTTCGTCTAGGTTTTGTGTACAGCTGGGCGCTCTACGGAATTTGGAATTTGTTTATTTTCTCGCTGATGGGTACCATCATATTGCTTAAAAATCCGGTAACCAGGATTCACAATGCCGAGATTGATCTGGAGATCAATGTTTCCCAATTCAGGGATACTTCGCAAACGCTCTTTTTTGTACGTGAGACCAGCGATAGCCTTTTTAACCTGAACGTAAGGCAATATCCACTAAGTCAGGTTATCGATTCTATTTATGGTGCTCATCGATATCAGGTAGATGATAAATATATCGACATAGAAATGAAATCCGCTAAGGGCTATTCGAAGGATTCGTTGCTTAAGCTTCTAAAAGAAGACTTCACGATTGAACCGAATAATCCTTAGCGGAGATTGGGTATTGGTTTAGTTATTCTTTACAATTTTTGCAACCTCATCAAATTCTTCTTCGATTTCCTTGCTCACTGGTTTTGTTAGCAAAGACACTACGATGATGGTTAAGAAACTAAGGATAAACCCTGGGATCATTTCATACACTTCTTTATAATTATGGGGAATATAAACCCAGCCTAGGACGACGGCTCCGCCAACTAGCATGCCTGCCAATCCGCCCATTGCTGTCGTTCTTTTCCAAAGTAGTGAAAGAATAATCAAGGGGCCAAATGCCGCTCCGAAACCTGCCCAGGCATTGCCCACCAGATTAAGGATGCTATCTTTCGGATTGAAGGAAAGTAGCAACGCAATGATCGCAACGATCAAAACGGAAACACGGCTCATAATAAGCATACTCTTTGCTGAAGCATTTTTATTGATGAAGGTTTTGTAGATATCCTCCGTCATCGAGCTTGATGTAACCAATAATTGAGAGGATATGGTGCTCATTACAGCGGCCAAAATGGCTGATAACAGAAAGCCTCCGATCAATGGATGGAACAATACTCTCGACAGATGGATAAAAATTGTTTCTGCTATTTCTTTTGAACCATCAAACCGCTGCATGGTTGCGAGGTCGAACTTCTGCAAATAGGCAATGCCAAAAAGACCAACCAACATGGCGCCACCAACCGTGAAGATCATCCAGCTGATACCGATATTACGTGCTTTCGGAATATCTTTAACATGCTCGATAGCCATAAAGCGGACCAGAATATGAGGTTGCCCGAAGTAGCCCAAGCCCCAAGCCATTAAGGATAGTATGGATATGGTCGTCGTTCCTTTGAATAGGTCGAGATAATTGCTGTTCTTCGTTTCAATAATGTCGAGCGTTTCAGTCAATCCACCAATCTGTGTGATGACAACAATAGGAAGGATAACGAGCGCGAGGACCATAATAGTACCCTGCACGAAATCTGTTAAACTTACCGCTAAGAAACCGCCTAAGAATGTGTAGAGCACCACAACTGAGCTCGTAACGAACAGGCCGGTATAGTAATCCATGTTGAATGCTGATTCAAACAATCGTCCTCCAGACACCATCCCTGCGGATGTATACAGCGTGAAAAACACGAGGATCAACACCGAGGAGGCAATCTTTAGCAACTGAGTTTTATCATGGAATCTGTTTTCAAAAAACACCGGTAAAGTGATGGCATTTTTAGCGACCTCGGTATAAACGCGCAGCCTTGGCGCGACAATAACGTAGTTTAGGAAGGCTCCAATGGTTAGTCCGATGGCGATCCAGGAGGCTGACAAGCCTGATAGATACATCGCTCCGGGTAGTCCCATCAGAAGCCAGCCACTCATATCCGCTGCCCCTGCGGAAAGCGCCGTAACGGCAGCCCCCATCTTACGTCCACCGATTAGGAATTCGTCGGAATTGCTCGTCGATTTTTTATAGGAATACAGACCGATGAGAATCATCAGTAACATGTATAAGCCTATAGATATTAATTCGTATATATTCATATAAATAAGTTAAAGGGATAAAAATGCTATAATTTTAGTTTAATTACCATATTACCACGGTATTTCGTTAAAATATTTTCCAGTTTTGATTGTTTTTTACCGATTTGTGTCAAAAGTTGAAAGGCTTCTACGTTGTACGCATACAGATCCAGGGCCCGCATCGCATAGGCTATTGCTTTGTCTTCTTCCTTATTGTAAAAGGCAATCCATGCCTGCGTAGCGAAGTCTGCAGTTTGGGACAATAAGGAATTATCTTTCGGCAGTTTCTTGTAGAATTGGGCCGCCTGGGTTGTCTTGCCGGCTTTTGCGAGCAATCTTACTAATCGCAGATTGTAGGCATGATCTAGGCGGGCAGGATCTCCATCACGAACCATAAGCTTTTCTAAATAGCGTTCTGTATTGGCTTCATCTCCCTGTTGAAAAAAAGCTTCCGCCAATAGCAATTCAAACTCCGGACGACTAACTTGCGATGCCTGCAAGGTGCGGTATACTTCATTTAGGTTTTTGAGTGCTTCCTCAGCCTTGCCATTCGCTAATAGGGCTTCTGCATACTGAATGCGAAGGGGATAGTGCTGAGGTCGTTGTGATGATAAGTAGGCTAATGAGTCGACAGCATCTTTATAGCCCAACAGTGCCAGCTGCCATTGATAAAAGGATCGCTGATCATTCAAACGATCGCGTAAATACGTGGAGATTTGCGAACCTGTAGCAACATAGGATTTAGCCACCTGTATCGCCTTTTCTAACTTTCCGCGTGAGAAATAGAACGCTCCCAGAATAGCGGCATTTTTGGACTTTTCCATATAATCCTGCTCGAGGTCGAAGCCCTTGGTATAGGCCGCGGCCTGTGCTTCCTGATCTACCGGTTGGCTAGCGATCAACAAATCTCCGGTCAACATATAGTTGGGCGCATAGTTGGGAGCTATGGCTTTCGCTTGTGCTATCCTGTTTTTGGCAGCCTCAAACTTTCCCTCGCCAATATGGAACTTCGCATAAGCTAAGATTGCCGGCAGATATTTGCTATCGTATTGCAATGCGGTATCTAGTAACTTGTAAGCCTCTTGATACTCATCCTTTGCGGCTTCTTCGGCTAGATTAAGGTAGACCTGCGACCAGTTGGATGCCATGGCTTCATGCTTGCCGGCAAGGTATGCCCTTTCCTTGCTGATCAATTCATCCAGGAACTTGTACATATCCGGATCCTTATGCTGAAGATCGGATAAGGTGTTCATCGATTTGAAGTCCAGTGGATGCACTTTGACTTTTTCAAAATAAGCGGGATAGGTTTGCGCTAGGTATTCAGACTCATTATTTTGAGAATAATAATCCAGGGTCAATCCTTTCTCCATCGCTTGATAATAGAGCGCTTTGATGCGTCGGTTCTGCTCATCCGTCAATACCCTACCATGGAAGAGATGGACATATTCATGCAGCAGTACATTTCGTTCTTCAAATGCGCCGCGCTCCACGTATTCAATTGCTGCCGCACCGGAGCCTACGCCTCGGATATCCATCCATTGTCGGTTGTCGAACGTGGAGTTGAAGCGGAAGTATGGGGCCTTCATCGCCAGCGCCAAGTCCACATGCAGCGGTGGGATAACAAATAATCGATGTTGTTTGACCAGGAATGGGAAATAGACCACCGAGGTATAAAGCTGATTCCATGCCATGCCTTTCGCGACATCGCCAGGGTAATAAGCCACATCGGGGAAGATCTCCAGGAAGTCGTCCATATTCGAGATTTTCGGAGCCTTCAACTCCTGCATAATGGTTGGATAGCTCTTGAGGTATGGAATGCGCTTAGATTTGATAACAGCTGCCAATCCATTATGAGCAGGCCCATAATGCTTTTTCCTGTTCAGGATGTCGAGAAAGATCTGTTCTGCTTTTTCCAACCGTTGAAAGCGATCTACAGCGTCAAAATCACCATATAACAGAGATGCCTCGTGCATTTGCGGAAGAACCGATGTTGGATAGTCTCCTTTGATCTTATTTACCGTTTCTAAGGCTTTTTCAATTCTGTTTGCTGTGAAATCTTCATCGGCAGATTCTAGGGCCGCGCGTATGGCCTTTTCATCCGCATCAACATAGTCTGCAAAGGTTAAATTGGTGTGTCCATTGCCCAGATGCCAATGTGTTTGGAAGTGAAGCGGATTGATCGCTAATGCTAGATCCCATTGATCGACCATCGCGTTCAGCTGCCGAGCATCGATACGACGCCAAAGGGCATATCCATAATAGAAACGGGCATCGGCATTTAAGGGGTTCAGCGCTAACCCTTGTACAAGTACCTTTTCGGCTTCCTCAGGGTTCTGATCCCAGAAAAACACATCAGCCTTGAGGAAATATCCTGCAGCATCCTTCGGCTGTTTGGCAATCATGTCATTTGCCAAAGCTAGGGCTTCCTTATATTTCTTTTGCAGCATATAAGCACGACCGAGGATCAGCTTAGTTTCAACATCATGAGGATGGCTTTTTAAAAGCTTCAAACTGTTTTTCTCGGCCTGCTCCAATTCCCAAGCTTCAATTTCCAAAAGCGCGAAAGTCCGCTGTACTCGATAATCTTGTTGTTCCTTGTTTGTAAGTGACTTTACAGCTTTTTCGCTAGAGCGGAAGTCGTTGTTCAACCAATGATATTTTGCTAACAATAAGGCTCTGTCGACCTTCGAAAGACCGTTCTTATTGTTTAGCTGAGTATGTACCAAGTTCCATTCGCCTAAATCTAAAAGTTTATTTAAATCATTAAAGGAAACTTTTGAGTCTATGTTTAGTGATTTAACGGCTTTATCTTTTTCCTTCTGAAGCAACTCTAGGACTGCTTTATGGTCGTTGAGCAGGTCTTGAGCATAGGCATGTCCGAGGAGAAGAAGAAGGGAAAGTAGAATATAATGATATCGCATCGTATATAAATTAAAATAACCAGCCCCTTCAGGGGCTGGCAAGTTTTATACTATTTAGTATTTTGCGGCCTTGTCTGCAGCTGGGAGAGACTTTTTAATAAATTGGCGAATATCCTCATTCGCTTTAATCAGATCTTCTTTTCGAAGATACATCATGTGGCCGCTACGATAGCCCACGAAGCTCATACGGTCTGAAAGTTTTCCGGAAGGATCCATCTGCCACATATTGTATTTAGCGTTGAAGTAGTCTGTAGCACCATCATAGTATCCAGATTGCACCATTAAATGCAGGTAGGGGTTTGCGGCCATGGCTTGTCGCAAATTCAATCCGGTATTGTCGTTACTACGATCCCATGGATGTACAGGTCCAAACATATTGTACTTCACATCACTTTTATATTTCAGCTCATTCGCGTAGTAATAGTTGATTGCTGGTGTAAAAGAGTGCAACCAGGATGTCAACTCCGCATTATAGTCGGGGCGTTCACCGCCATCACGTAGGTCGATTCCCAAATATCGGGAATCCAGACGACCGATTGTTTGTCCCTTATCTCGCATTAATTCTTTCCAAAACAAGGATGTAGGAACATCCAGATTGTTCTGAGCAATGATAGTTTCCGAGAGTCCCGAGTATCTCGCCATCTTTTTCACCAGAGCATTTTTATCATTCACCGATAAACTAGAACCTCTTGCGATTGCCGGCAACAGTTCATCCAATGTAAACTTCTCTACTTCTGGCAATAGTTCTTCCAAATCTCTGTTTTGTAGTTCTGGTGAAAGTCGTTTATGGAACCATGCTGCGGCAGTGTAATAGGGCCATACGTTTGCTTTAGAGACTGCTCCTTCACGTTTTAAGCCAAGGTCTGTCGGTGAAACCAAGATAACACCATTCAGATACATCCATTGTGCATTTTGCAATTCTAAGGCTAATCCAGAGACGCGTGTTGTACCATAGCTTTCACCGATTAGGTACTTAGGTGATGCCCAACGGTTATTGCGTGTTACGAAGGTATTGATCCATTCTGCGAGGTATTTAATATCAGCATTCACGCCAAAGAATAAAGAGCGGTCTGCCTTCTCTTCTAGGATGCGCGAGTAACCGGTATTGATGGGATCAACATACACGATGTCAGCAACATCAAGAATGGTATATGGGTTTTCCTTTACCCCATACGGTTGCAAGGGATATCCCTCATCATCGATATTAAGTAAACGAGGTCCCGTATAAGCCAAATGCATCCATACCGAACCCGAGCCTGGCCCCCCATTAAATGAAATAACTAAGGGACGTTTGCTTTTGTCGCTGATATCATCACGGGTATAATAGGTGTAATGTACAGTTGCTAATACTTTGCCATTGTCATCCCATACGGGCTGTGTACCCGCTTTTGCAGAGTACGGAAATTTCTGCCCGTTTGCCGTAATTTGATGCTTGGTAATAAATGCGGTATCCGCAAGTGGAAGGCGTTGGGCATTAACTTGCGTGAAGAAAATAAAAATTGTTAAAAGGACTAATAGGTTTTTCATAAAGAGTAATAAAGGTTTAATTGATATAAAGAAAAAGCCTCGTCCAGACACGAGCAAAGATTAACAAGAATAGTTGTTAATCTTACAAAAATCGCTTCCGCTATATCAATAAGTATTCAATTCAATCAGACACAATATATCGAAAATATCACTCAATCATTAAAAAACATCCACCAATAGATGAAAAAAGTCAGAATAGGTAAACAATTGGATAATTTAGTATTAGACATTAGATATTAGATATAAGACATTAGAGTATGGCGTCGCTAGACGTTAGATCTTAGACGTA
>DELI01000012.1:0-49918 GCA_002354335.1 Sphingobacterium sp. UBA2700
TCATATATCAGTTTAGACCTTGGGCGGGTATAGATTTTAGATATCAGATATTAGAGAATGGCGGGGTTTAGATATCAGACATTAGATATCAGATCTTAGAGTATGGCGGCTAGAGATAGTCGCCATTTTTTTTGATAGTAGTTAAACTGGATCATGGTCATCCTAAAATCCTTTCTTTCTTGGTTCAAAGACAAAATATCCTGCCAATCCTTTCACCCTTCTTGGTTCAAAGACAAACAGTGTTTCAGATGAGTTGCCTTGAACTAGGAAAGGAAGGATGAAAGGATTGGCAGGATCTTGCGCCCTAGGTCTATATACTAACTACTAACTACTATTTTCCGAACCAAGAAAAGAAGGATGAAAGGATTGGCAGGATCTTGCGCTCTAAGTCTTTATACTAACTACTAACTACTAACTACAATTTTCTGAACCAGGAAAGGAAGGATGAAAGGATTGGCAGGATTTTGCGCCCTAAGTCTTTATACTAACTACTAACTACTAAATACTATTTTCGGAACTAGGAAAGGAAGGATGAAAGGATGACCATGATTGGGTCTGAAATCTGAGATCTAATATCTAAACCGCCCTAGGTCTAAATACTAACTACTAACTACTAAGTACTACTCAATCCCCTTTCAAACCCAATGTAAACCCAATGTAAACCCAATGTATAACCCAATCAAACCCGCTCTGAAAGGGCTTTGATTGGGGTCAATAAGGGGTGTGAAAAGCATAGGAGTCGAAGAAGTTCAGATGCAAGTAGGAATAAGGCAATAAAAAGAGCCATTTTCAGGGGGCTTAAATCTAAAAACTTATATCTAAAATCTAAAAAATAGTTTAATAAAATACTTTATTTAAATTTTTATAGTATATTTACATACTATTAATACGAAATGAAATACAATATTTTAAAAGATATGATTGCGCTTCTTGAAGATTTTGAGGCGGAGGTTCAGTTGGATGAAATATATACAAGGGATACAGAGGGGTTTATCGACTGGCTTGTTGATCGAAATGCAAAAGTTGAAGAGCTGCCGGATGTGGAATGGGAAGGGAAGGAGAAAGGTAGAAGTGCGGAGAGCGTAATCAACACTTTATTGGTCCATATGGGGCGATATGCGAAGAGTTATTCGAAGTCTGCGATACATGGGTCAGATTTTACGTCACAGGACGATTTTATTTATCTTATTACGTTGAAATCTTTTGGTGAGATGACGAAGATGGATCTTATTAAGAAAAATGTGCATGAGAAGCCGAGTGGGATACTGATTATCAATAGGTTGATTGCGCAGGGCTGGGTGGAACAATTCAACTCGTCGACCGACAAAAGGAGTAAGGTGTTGAGAATTAGTGAGAAAGGAATTGCGGTTCTGGAACAACAGATGGATAAGATTCGGATGGCTTCGGATATTGTGACGGGTAACCTCACGAGCAAGGAAAAGTTGGAATTAATCCGTCTGCTGGACAAGTTGGATCTGTTCCATTTAGCGATTTACGATAAGCAAATCGATAGTAAGCATTTATTAAACGAAGGAGTTAAAAGTAAAAAACGATGAGGAAAAAAGTTGCTGTCATAGGTTCTGGTTTTTCAGGTTTGTCTGCTGCTGCATATGCTGCAAAGGCGGGCTTTGATGTTCATGTATATGAGCGCCATGATCAACCGGGTGGCCGTGCGCGACAATTTTCGACCCAAGAGGGTTTTATTTTTGATATGGGGCCCAGTTGGTATTGGATGCCCGATATTATCGACGGTTTCTTCGCAGACTTTGGTTATCAAACTTCAGATTTCTTTCAGCTGGTTTCCCTGAACCCGCAATTTGAAATGATATTTTCTGAGAAGAACATGCGCGTTCCAAGAGATTTTGAGGAAATGGTTGAGCTATTCGAATTCGTCGAAAAAGGAGCGGGCAAACAGCTGCGTAAATTTATGGAATCGGCAAAATTTAAGTATGAAATCGGCATGAAGGAATTTGTGAACAAACCTTCACACAGCTGGCTTGAATTTATGTCGCCGAAGATTGCGAAGAGTTCGTTGAAGTTGGATTTGCTGTCGAATTTTAGAAATTATGTCGCACGCTATTTCAAAAGTGCAGAACTAAGGACCTTAATGGAGTTTCCGGTTATTTTTCTAGGCGCATCACCCAAGGACATTCCCGCTTTATATAGCTTGATGAACTACGGTGGCTATGCCTTAGGAACGCATTATCCGCTTGGCGGTTTTTATCAGTTGGTTCGCGCGATGAGTGTTGTTGCAGAAAAACAAGGGGCGACTTTTCATTTCAATAAGCAGGTTGAGGAGATCCAGGTCGAACAAGGTAGAGTCAGTGCACTGCGAATCAATGGTGTCGTGGAGGAGTTTGATTTGGTTATTGCTTCTTCGGATTACCATCATACGGAGAGCTTATTGCCAAAAGCCTACAGGAATTATACCGATGAATATTGGAAGACGAGAATTTTTGCGCCGTCGAGTCTCATCTATTATTTAGGAATCGACGAGCATATTCCAAACCTAACGCATCACAATCTGTTTTTTGAAAATGAACTGGATGATCATATTTCCTGTATCTATGAGGATGTGAAATGGCCGGATAAGCCTTTATTCTATGCTTGTTGCCCATCCAAGACAGATCCACATGTAGCACCGGCAGGTAAGGAAAATTTATTCCTTTTGATGCCTTTAGCGATTGATATCAGCGATCCGGAAGATACTCGCGAGCGTTATCTGCGAGCGATGCTAAAGCGTTTGGAGCAGCATACCGGCACGGCAGAACTTTATGATAAGATTATTTATAAGAGAAGTTATTGTGTGTCGGATTTCAAGCAAGACTACCATGCCTACGGCGGCAATGCCTATGGTCTAGCCAACACGTTGAAGCAGACTGCAGTATGGAAGCCAAAAATTCGAAATAAGCGACTCTCGAATTTATATTACACCGGTCAGTTGACGGTTCCAGGTCCGGGTGTTCCGCCTGCGATTATTTCGGGACGCATTGTTGCCAATGAGATTATAAAACTAAAAAACAGCACTATATGAAACAAAAATTTGACGAACTTTCCTTCAGCATCAGTGAAGTGATCACCAAAAAATATAGTACGAGTTTTTCTTTAGGGATTCTAGCTTTAAAGCCGACGATTCGCCCAGCGATCTATGCGATTTATGGTTATGTGCGCCTGGCAGATGAAATCGTCGATAGTTTTCATGGTTATGACAAGGAGAAGTTGCTGAGGCGATTGAAGACCGAGACTCAACATGCTATCGAGGATCGTATTTCCATCAATCCTATTTTACAATCCTTCCAGGAAACGGTAAACCGCTATAAGATTGATCAGGCATTGATCGATCAGTTCCTGCATAGTATGGAGATGGATTTACAGCAGGTCGACTATAACTCGGATTTGTATAAAGAATATATTTATGGTTCCGCCGAGGTGGTGGGCTTGATGTGTCTGCAAGTATTTACGGATGGCAATAAGGAACGGTACAATGAGCTAAAACCTTACGCAATGAAGTTGGGGTCGGCTTTTCAGAAGATTAATTTCCTGCGCGATCTTAAAGATGATTATCATATCTTGGGGCGCACCTACTTCCCGAACATCGATATGCAAGTTTTCGATAATCAGGTAAAAGCCCAGATCGAGCAAGAGATCCATGCAGAATTTAAAGAAGCGCTGATTGGAATTAAAAAACTGCCTAGTTCTGCCATGTTCGGGGTTTACTTAGCTTATAAATATTACCTTTCCCTATTCAAAAAAATTAGAAGCAAGTCTTCTCATGAGATATTAAATAAACGCGTTCGTGTACCGAATTCGGAAAAAGCATACGTGGCTTTAAAGTGCTACGTAAGGTATAAATCTGCTTGGTTATGATGAGGATTTCGATGTTGCTCGTTTTTTTTCTTTCTGCTAGCATATTTTGTTTAGGCAATGATTTGTTGGAAGTACGATCCAATTATAAGCGATGCATTGCGGATAAGGAGCTTTGCAGGAAACTGATGGATAGGTTAGAAGGCTCAAAGCAGCAGTCGCCTTTAGAATTAGCCTATTTGGGTGGATTGAAGACTATTTGGGCGAATCATGTGTTTAGTCCTATTGCTAAACTTAGTACATTCAAGGAAGGTCGTAAAGACATCGAGCGCGCAATTCTCATGGATCCGAAGAATCCGGAGTTGCGTTTTATTCGATTGTCGATACAAAAGAATGCGCCTTCATTCCTGGGCTATAAATCGAACATCGCCGAGGATCGTCGGTTTATACAAGCGAATTGGGGAGCATTTTCGCCCGATGTGCCGATGGCAGATGTCAAAGCATTATTGGATTAAGTTTTGACGCTTTCGGAAACTATTTATGTTTAACGGATATTATCTATAGATATGCTAAATTTTTTAATTGTTCTTTTGACTTTTATCTTGATGGAGGGGGCGACCTGGTTGATCCACAAATATGTAATGCATGGATTTTTATGGATTTTACATAGAGATCATCACGATCATAGCGCGGAAGGTGCGTTTGAGAGAAATGATTATTTCTTTGTGATTTTCGCTATCCCTACCATTGCATTAATGTATTTTGGCTCTTTAGCAGGATACAATTATCTATTCTTTATCGGTTTGGGAATTATGCTATACGGTATGGCTTACTTCTTTGTACATGATATTTTTATACATCAGCGTCTGAAGATTTTTACGAAGAGCGAGAATCGTTATTTTTTGGCACTGAGACGTGCACATAAGCAACATCATAAACATATAGGCAAAGAAGACGGAGAGTGCTTTGGATTCTTATATGTACCTATGAAATATTTCAAAATGTATTTTAAATCGGAGAAAGCATAATGAGCTATACTTATTCGCTAATTTTATTTTTTACGGTAATTATCTGCTTCCTTGCTTCCTTTGATCGGAGGATCCGTTTCGATCGTCATTTTGGGGCGTTTCTGACAGCAGCGATTTTAGTTGCCATTCCATTTATTGCCTGGGACGTTTGGTTCACGGCACATGGGGTTTGGTGGTTCAATACAAAATATACGGTTGGTCTGCTGCTTGCTGGACTTCCAATCGAGGAATGGCTCTTTTTTATATGCATTCCTTTTTCCTGCATTTTTACTTACTACTGTTTTGATAAGTTTTTTAATCTATCCTGGCTTTTGGGGTTTAATAATCTGATTGTTTTTGTAACGGTGATTGTCTGTGCGTTAATGGCGCTACTTCATTACGACAAGATTTATACCTTAGTAACCGCTATTGCAACGATTGGGACATTGGTCTATCTGCACTTCGTGGCACGCGTTGATTGGATAGGAAAGGCATCCTTTGTGTTCAGCATTTTGATGTTAGGATTTTTCCCGGTCAATGGTGTTTTGACAGGGACAGGTTTAGAAAGTCCTATTGTCAACTATAATCCTGGCGATTTCCTAGGAATCCGGATGCTTACAATCCCGATAGAGGACGCTGTTTATGGATATACGCAATTTCTTTTGGTGCTTTATTTCTTTAAGCTTTTTAGCCGTAAGACGAAAGTCTCATAGTTGCTGTTGCGTGTTTAATTTATTTGTCGTAGCGATTGTTCGCTAGTTATTGTAATTTGCGCTTAGCAGTATGCTACCTTGCTCAGGCTTAAGCCATTTTCTTATCGTTCTTCCTTTTGCCAAGTAATCTCTCCACGTTTGATCATTTCGGTATACTTCCTCAGGTGTGCTTCTGTGACACTACGTGTTGGGTCGTCCAGGTGGTATTCAAATTGCCGAGTATAGCGATCGTAATTGATGCTGGCGATATACCTGTTATTGTCGTATATATGCCATAGTCCACCTTTCTTGCTTCTTATTTCGACCACATGCCTTTCCCCATCGAGGTAAAAATAAGTCCTTTATGGTCCAATCGAAGCGTAAAATTAAAGCATCAATAATTGCTTGTTTGATATCTTCATCAAGATATCCGTATGCACATTTCCATTCGCCTTGTTCTTTCCGAAAGATATACAGCGATAAACCATCTTTTCCTGTTAGGTTATAGTCGCGCATTCCTAAGCCTCTATCATTAACAGATAGCTGCGCATACATGACGCGATTACGACAGTGGATTTCTAAGGGTTTCATTGTTGCAAATTACTAAAAAAATTAGCAATTTGTCAAGGGTCATAGATATGAGATTTTTAGACATTAGACGTTAGATATAAGATATAACACCCGATCCTGTTCATCGTTAAATCCTTCCTTTCTTGGTTCAAGACAACAAACTATAGGTCTTAATACTAAGTACTAAGTACTAACTACTATCAAAAAAAAATGGCGACTATCTCTAGCCGCCATACTCTAATATCTGATATCTAAAATCTATTGTCTAAGACTACTCTTTATTGAGAAATACAAATTTTCCGTCAAAGACATCCAACTGTATGATCGAGTCTCGGCTTACTTTTCCGGAGAGGATCTCTTTGGAGAGTTCGTTGAGTACGCGTTTTTGGATGACACGTTTTAATGGACGTGCTCCATAAACAGGATCGTATCCTAATTGAGCTAACCAATCTAAGGCCTCGTCTGTAGCCGATAGGAAGATGTTTTGCTCTGCTAATTGCTTTTCAACTCGTCCAAACTGCATGCGTACGATATCACCGATTTCATCGCGACTTAGTGGAGTAAACATGATGACCTCATCGATACGGTTTAAGAACTCGGGACGGATAGATTTTTGAAGCAATTCAAATACCTCGTCTTTCGTTTTGCCGACAACCTCGTCGCGGTTGCTATCGTTCATCTTCGAGAAGTTCTCTTGGATAATATGCGAACCGGTGTTAGAGGTCATGATAATGATTGTATTCTTAAAATTCACTACGCGACCTTTGTTGTCTGTTAAGTGTCCATCGTCTAGCACCTGCAACAAGATGTTGAATACATCTGGGTGTGCTTTTTCGATTTCATCTAGGAGTACAACAGAATAAGGTCTGCGACGCACTGCTTCGGTCAACTGCCCACCTTCATCGTATCCTACGTATCCTGGAGGCGCTCCGATCAATCTGGATACCGCATGTCTCTCTTGATATTCTGACATATCGATACGTACGAGTGCTTGTTCGTCATCGAATAAGAATTCTGCCAGCGCTTTCGCTAACTCGGTCTTACCGACACCGGTGGTACCTAAGAATATGAAAGAACCAATCGGGCGTTTTGCATCACTCAAGCCGGCGCGCGAGCGGCGGATAGCGTCAGCAATGGCCTCAATAGCTTCTTCTTGTCCCGCTACGCGTTTATGTAATTCCTCTTCCAGGTTCAGCAGTTTTTCACGTTCAGACTGCACCATCTTGTTTACAGGGATGCCTGTCCAGCGAGAAACCACATCAGCGATATCCTCAGAAGTTACTTCTTCCTTCAGCATGCGGCTGCTTTGCTGTTTCTCCGAAAGCTCCTGCTTCAAAGTTTCCACCTTGTCTTGTGCTTCCTTTATCTTTCCGTAGCGCAATTCCGCAACCTTGCCATAATCACCTGCACGTTCCGCTTGCTCTGCTTCCAATTTATAATCTTCAATGTTCTGAATCTCTTGGTTGACTTGATCTACCAATGTCTTCTCCGATTGCCATGCGGCTTTCAAGGAGTCGCGCTCGTTGGAAAGGTTCGCGATTGTTTCAGATAATTCGGAAACTTTGCGCTCATCGTTTTCTCTCTTGATGGCTTCGCGTTCGATTTCCAACTGCATGATGCGACGCTCAAGCTCATCAACGGCTTCCGGAACGGAGTCCATTTCTAAACGTAGTTTAGAGGCAGCCTCATCAATTAAGTCGATTGCCTTGTCCGGTAAGAATCTGTCGGTGATATAGCGCTGAGATAATTCTACAGCAGCGATAATCGATTCGTCGAGTATTCTTACTTTATGGTGTGTTTCATAGCGCTCTTTCAATCCACGTAGGATAGATATCGCATCTTGAGTATCCGGCTCATCAACCATAACCTTTTGGAAACGACGCTCCAAAGCCTTATCCTTTTCGAAGTATTTTTGATACTCGTTGAGGGTAGTCGCACCGATAGCACGAAGCTCACCGCGCGCTAAGGCAGGTTTCAAGATGTTCGCCGCATCCATAGCGCCTTCACCGCCGCCGGCACCGACAAGCGTGTGGATCTCATCGATAAAGAGGATAATCTCGCCATCGCTGTCCGATACTTCTTTCACTACAGCTTTCAAGCGTTCTTCGAACTCACCTTTATATTTTGCGCCCGCAATAAGGGCTCCCATATCTAATGAGAATACGGTTTTGGACTTTAGGTTCTCTGGCGCATCGCCTTTGATGATACGATGTGCAATACCTTCGGCAATCGCTGTTTTACCCACACCGGGTTCACCCACTAAAATCGGGTTGTTCTTAGTACGGCGGGAGAGGATCTGCATCACACGACGAATTTCCTCATCACGACCGATGACCGGATCTAACTTACCAGATTCTGCAAACTCATTTAGGTTTCTTGCATATTTTCCAAGTGCATTATAAGTTGCCTCAGCATTCTGATCGGTCACTCGGCTATTGCCACGAAGTTCTTTGATCGCTGTCTTTAAATCTTTCTCAGTAACCCCTTGATCTTTTAACAGACTGGATACCTTGTCGTTTGCTGACAACAGCGCTAGCAGAATGTGTTCAATGGATACAAATTCGTCATTGAATTCCTTTAGATAGCTTTGTGCTTTTTGCAGAACAGCTGCTGAGCTGTTGCTTAAGTACACGTTGCTACCGCTAACTTTTGGCAATGCTTCAATTTGTTTGTCAACCTCGGTCGTGATATAATTGATGTTGACATTTAGCTTTTTCAGCAAATGGCCAACTACGTTTTCATCGACTGTTAATAGGGCTTTGAGTATATGCGCCGGTTCGATTGCTTGTTGTTGATTCCCAACAGCAATCTCCGATGCTTTTTGTATGGCTTCTTGAGCCTTGATTGTATAATTATTAAAGTTCATATGTAGTTTTCGATTATTTGTTGTTTGTAATTAATTAACAAAAGGGATGCCTTTTGGTTTTCGAAACTACCTAGATGCAATAATGGCAGGTTAATTAATTTTAACCTGCCATTATTTCATAGTTGGAAAGAAGTTTAATCTATTGTTTTATCAATTTGTCGATTAAGTTTTTCAATTCTACATTCGATGGTCTAGGAGAATTGGTCGTCACGATCTTTCCATTGGCATCGATGACCATATAACGTGGAATGGTGTTTATTTGATAAGCGTCAGAAAGAATGTTCTTATTACTTGCATGTAAATGTATAATATTCAAGTCGCTTTCTTTCGCGCTAACATATTTTTCCCAAGCTGCTTTGTCCTTATCGGTCGATATTGCTAAGAACTTCACATTTCGATTTCTGTAATTATCAGCTAGCTTTTCGTAAAATGGTTCCTCTTGTTTGCAAGGTCCACACCATGTTGCCCAGAAGTCAATAACAATGATGTTTCCTTTTAAGGACTTTTTGCTATGCAGTTTTCCCGCGATGTCTGGAAACGTAAAGTCGATAAAGTCGTCACCAGGTTTTGAATCCGCTAGCTTAACTAACTTCGCATTCAATCGTTTTTCCTGATCTGCAAGAGTAAGATAGTTCCTGTTCGGTTCTACCAATCTTAAATAATCGTCATAAGATTTGAAGTTATTTGATAGCAGCACAATGTATTGCCCTTTAATCGTCGTATCGGGAATAAAGTCTATAGCATTTTGTGCTTTATTTTCGCCTTGTTTAATGCTGTATTTCTTTTGTTGTCCTGCATCAATTACCAAGTTCATCAAAAAGCTATCTCCAAAAGGAAGGATCAATAAATTTTCATTTAGAAGCTTTTGATGATCTAGCTCTTTATAGAAACTAATGATCTCTTCGGCATCCGGATGAGCTCTTTTAGGTAAGTATTGGAAATGCAGCGCATAATAATGGAAGAGATAATGTCTCAGGATTTCAAAGTTGCTTAAGAATTCTTTGTTCTTAGAGGTGGTTTTGAAAGGCGCAATTTGTGGTTCCAGCTTTTCAACGATAGGGTAGAACTCCACATAGGTAATAGGACCACCCAAACGAATGCCTTCTTTCATATCGTCCAACATGGATTGAAATCTTTCTAGATCTTTATTGTCTGCCGAATTCTTTCCACTCAATTGGTAGCTCTTTCCACCGATAGCAATATTCAGGACTTCATTTTCCTTACCATAGATAATATGTCTGGCAGAATTGTTTTGTGTTTGAGTAGAGCCCAACACGTAAAATCCTTCATAGGTCGGAAAGAACTTGAATGCAAATTTTCCATTCACTACTTTGGATTGTGCGATCGGCTCTGTTCTTCCATTCACTACTTCGAACAGTACGACCTCTTGGTAGAATTCGTCGGTCGTCGTTCCATTAATGATCATGGGCGCTTGCGCATGAACGATACTCACAAATAAGCTTATAATGGCCGTTATAATAATGTTTTTCATGACCTTAATCTTGAAGTTTTGTTAAATCTGAACTAGGGATCGGTAGCCCTAATGCTGTAATTTTCGGATAGACCGTGGATACTCCCGTCATTCCCCATTTTTGGAAGAAATTCGTTAAGTTCCGCCCACTTATTTCGCATGCTCTTAGCATAAAGAATTCTTTCTTTTGCAGGTCTGTTGCGCTGTTTGCCAATTTCTTCTCTCGCGTCACCTTGTGCAATTGCGTATAGAAATCAGAGCCGAACGCCAGCCACAATTGTCTGAACATCGCTAATTTGATGAATGGGTCTTCAATACCATCGAAGTTTTTACTTGCCGCCGGTAATGCTAGATAGCTAACCACGGATGGCCATGTTCCTCTAGTTTTCAACTCCGGTTCGCGACCTAGTTTTTCTTGTACATAAAGGCTATACAGGTTCACTGTTACTTCCATCAAGTCTGTCCATAAATAGGAAGCTTGCTGATGATGGTGACCTATTTCATGCCATGGCCCCCAGGAGTTGATGTCCTTTGGTTTGACGAGCATATGAGCCGCAGAGCTGGCATTATAAAAAGTTCCGTAATGGAATGCTGCCATGTAATACTCCGGGTTATTTGATTCCGTCATCAAATGATTATGCAAATTTCTGGTATGCAATGCTGATGAATTATCTAGACCTGCAAAATCCTCTTCCCATTCCCAAATGTTGTTCGCTGTCTTCAATAATAGTTCCTGATCCTCGGCAATATTATCCAATGCTGTTCTTCTATTAACAACGATAATAATCTTCCCGCCAAATAGAACCGCGTCCGGGCTACTGGTATAGGTATTTAACATACCTTTCCATTCTTCTTTGCTCGTTTTCCCGGCACGGTAGAATGGGGCAGGTTTAACACCTGAGACAAACTTTACGATGGATTCATTGTTATTTAGCTCCCCATTATAGCGGATGTAGATCAGCCCTGATTTTTCTACTTTGATACTGTTGTTTCCAGGCGTCAAGGTATAGGTTTTAACGTCGGCATCGGGATTCGCAGTTCTATTGTAAGTTCCAATAATCAGTACAGGGTAGTAATCCCCCTTCAATCTTCTGAGATTTACGATCAGGTCGCTTCCTTCTTCAGCAAACCAACCCGTTGGAATGAAATCGCTGCTGCTGAAATTCTGATTCAAGCGAATACGCTCAGTCTCTGCCGATGTGATGCTTTTTACTTGGAAAGCACTATCCAGCGGATATGGTAGCGGCGTAGGAGGAGGAGCTGGCGCAGGAAACTCGTCATTATCCTCTGGGATAATTCGGTCGAAGGAGCTATCCTTACAGGAAATTAGCGCTAAAAGGAATAAAAAATATATAAAGTTCTTTTTCATCATATTATCATTTAATAACCAGTTGGAAATTCTATACATGCCACGTCTTGAACTTTACCCAAGCCGGAGAAACTGTAATAAGTCGTGTATTCCATATTAAATTGGGGTGCTTCAAAGAAGTCTACCTGTCCGGAAGTCTTAGGGTTTGTAGGATCATAAGTCGCTACGATAATCGCTTTGATAACCGGAAGAAAACGGCGTCCAGCTTTATCCGCCTGTGCAGGATTAATTGCAGTAGTGTAAGAGACATAGTTTCCTTTATTATGCTTCAGCATGGTAATCTCGCGATTGCCAAAGTCTTTCATCAACTTCGTCTCTTTGGTGTCGACATCATATTGGTAAAGCTTTCCACCAACAGCATATTGTAGGTATCCGTAAATCTGATCGACTTCAAAGTGTTTTGCTTGTGCAATACCCGGCAGAGAAGAAATATCATCTAGGTATCTCGCTTCAAACGTTGTGATATTATTGGTCATTCTAGCAAGGTGGAACTTACCATCTTTTGTTAGTACCGCATATGCGGATCCGTTATTGATGTTGGTACTGCCCATCCATACCAAGTCCATTCCGACATTGTTTGGATTGAACGCAGCGCCCGTCATCGATAAGGACCCGGTTAACGCGGTGTTGGTAGCTGTGCATCTTAAAAAGCGTTTATTCTTTTTATCATACACTAAAGCAACATTCCCAGTTATTTGCATTCTGTTCACAGCAATAAACGGAGCAAGTTCAACCAGTTCACCATTCAAAAGATTGGCGGGATTACCGAAGTTGATGTTCGAAACGTTTACACGTTTGTGCAAAACACCATTGTACATTCCGTATCCTTGACTGGCTGCGATCGGATATATTCTGTCTAGGCGCGGCAATTCCATATTGTTCAGGGTTTCGAAGCTAAAGTTGAATCGCTCGCTCCATTGAAACCCTGCAGTGACATTAATTTTCTCCGTTTTCTTGTCTGTACCTACATAAAGCAAATATCTGTTTGTTCCTGTTGCTGCTGTTGTATTAACCCATCCTTCGATAAACTTTGGTTTACCTTCAAGGGTAAGTTGTGCTCCCGTTTCTGAATCGATAAAGTAAGAGGCAAAGTCTCTATATTCTTTCGGGTGGCTATTTGTTTCCAAGTCATACTCAAAGTAGTCTAATTGCGAGTTGTTGTCAACCTCTGACAATACTGCCCATCCACCTTTGATCGATCCTGTAACTTCAATTTCAAATTTCCTAGTCCAAAGAATCCCGGTAGACTTTTCCTTAACGCGGTAGTACAAAGTGTATTTTCCAAGACTTAGGGCCAAGGGGATATCAAAGTCTTTCCCCGTATGCAAAAGCTTTCTGGCGGTACTTAGGTGCACTTCACCCTGATTAAAGCTAATCCATTCGAAGCTATAGTTCTCCTCATTAAAATTCGGGTCTTTAGAGAACTCTAAAGTTGGGCTGATGTTAGGCGTACTTCCGAACTCGATTAAGTAATGGTCTTCAATTCCATTTATTTCGACCGAGTTGATGTCCTGGTAATCGTAATTTCCTTTGTCTTTTGTGCAAGCTATCATGACAAGTGCACAAAGAACATATATGCTATATTTTAAATATCTTAATTTCATGGTTTTTTGAACATTAGTTTGGAATTGTAATTGGATCTCCGTTTCCATCTACGTAAGTGCGACCGGCTTCTTTTTCTTTCAGTAACCAGTATTTGAAATAGTTTTTCCAATAGGTCATTGTGCTAATACCGAAAGCAGTATTTGGATTTACGATAGGGTCGGTAAATAGCTCAACGTCCAGATCAAAGATCTCCAATAGCAGGTTAAACTTCTCTTTAGAGTATTTTCCTAATGCCGGCTCAAAACGTGAGCTATATTGAATCCATGCGTACGGTGCACCGAAGATATCATCAACTACCAAACTAAAATCTAAAACAGAGGTAGCTTTTGTTTTGGCGAGATTATATTGCTCTCTGAAGTAGGTATTAAAATCGGAAGACTTCACAAGTTTCATTCTCAATTCCAAGGGCTCCGTTTGCAGATCTGCTGTGCGAATCAATTTAATGGATACGCTTGATTTGGTGGAATCCGCTGGTACGAATAGTTTATCGTTTTCCAATACAAAGTGAGTTCCCTCTTTCAATGTAGAGTTGGGGTCGAATTTAATCGAGAATTCTCTATCTGTACTTTGTGGAATACCTGTGATACGAACAGGAATATTGATTGTCTTTTCTTTTACTTCCAATTTTTCAAAAGCAAAAGAAAACTTATGCTGTGTCGTCGGCACAGATTGATTGGCAGTAGCATAGGGTGTATAGAAATAAATGCTGCTTCCCGTTGCTTCCTGGTCATATAGATCGAGCTTATCTTCATTACAAGCCGATAGAGCGAGAAATAAAAGACTCGCAAAGAATAGTTTTATCTTTAAAGTATTCATTATCATGTGTCTTTTTAGCGGTTATCAGTTTCGTTTAAAGGAAGAGGAATCACCCATGCATTGGATGGGATCGCCGAAGTTTTGTCCCCATTTGGCGAAACAATTGCGGAAATTCTATTGCGCTTATAATAGTACCACACTTGACCCTCGCCATAGAATTCTTTCAGATATTCCTTGTAGATTTCATTGCTGATCTGTGACGCTGAGGACAAAGAGCTTAGGCCGCGTTGGTTTCTGATTTTATTAAGAAATACCAGTCCATCTGCAGTGCTTGCTGCGGTTTCTGCAGCGATATAGTATAGCTCGCTTTTGCGAATCAATGGAATCGTGAAGCGCTGTCTGTAACCTCCGGTTTTATCAGTGATATCCGCGAATTTGAAGAAAGTAGGGTAGGAAACCCCGTAGGATGGGATCTTCCACTGCGTTTCGAATCGATAGTCATTGCTCGACTTTTCATAGATATTTTCGATAAAAGTCGCTGATCCTGATGAAAGAATAGACTTAGGCTCTAATTCGAACGAAAAGTACTTATCATAGTTTAAATATAAGCGATCATTGTAGACTCCGAATAGCATTTCATTGACGAATATCCTGTCTGGATTAGTAGGGTTCTTCGCTTGATCAATGGTTACCCAGGTAAAGTTGTCGGTCAAAGCTATCGTTTCTTTAGCCAGCTTAAATGCCTCCTCCTTATTATTTCTCCATAGTAGCGCTCTGGTTTTCAGAGCCATTGCCGCTACATAATTGAATCGATAGTTTGTATAATTCTTGTATCCCAGTTCAACAGAGTTATCGTCTTTAAGATAATCCAATGCTTGATTGATGTCTTTCAATATCAACGTCATCGCTTGGTTGGCTGGCAGGATAGTTTCGATATCCGGACTTAACTGTGTATAGTATGGAATAGCATTTTTTGTTGAATCAACACTATTGTAAACCGGTCCGAACAAACGAAGCAAATCAAGATGAACATAGGCTCTAATCGCTAGTGCTTCGCCTTTTAAGCGCGTTCTTTTTGCATCAGGCAATACCGTAGTTCCTTGTTTGTCAAGGGCTGCAAGCAGGTTGTTCGCATTACCTATACTCGTATAAGCCTGGCTCCAGATATTGGAGAACGACTCGAGCGAATAGTTCGCATTATAGTTCCAAGTGCAAAGGCTCATGTACGGCGAGCTTGATTCCAACACATGGAAGCGGTTTGCTAAAAGCTCTACCGTTGTGAGGGTCATCTTATCACCGTATAAGTTGTCTTTTGCCAAACCCAAATAAAGACCATTCATTGCTTCATCGAAGCCTACTTCGGTTTCAAAGATCTGATCTTCCGTAAAGCGATCTTCTGGCTTTACTTCCAGCCATTTGCTACAAGAGGTTGTGCAGAACAGGATGGATGCTAATATATAGATTGAAATTCTTTTCATGGCTTATTTAATATTTGCTGTTAAACTCAAGGAGAACGAACGCGTGTAAGGATAGTCTATACCTCGCTCACGTTTTACCGTAGAGAAATAGCCTATATCATTCATATATCCCGTTATTTTTAAATTGCTCATGCGGATTTTGTTCAACCAGCTGGTGTTTCTGATGTCATAACCCAAACTAATTGATTCGATCGCCAACCTGTTTTCCTGTTGAACAAACCTCGATGACATAGGCGTAGACTCCGGATGGCTATCTAAATCGCTGTATTCACCACCTAAATCAATCAAGTTGATGCGTTTGTAGGAGCTGACATCGCCTACTTGCTTCCAGCGATCGTATAGCGCGCGCTTGTCCTGATTAGAATTTAAGAGTTGCTGCATGCTGATATTCTCTACCTTGTTATACAGTGCCGAGTTAAACACATCTTGATTGTACAGATAGCGGACAATAACATTCGCCGAGAAGCCCTTATAGACTAAGTTTGACGTGAATACACCTTGCAACTTAGGTCTGCTATTTCCAACAACTACAGCATCATTAAAATCGTATTGAAAGCTGTATGTTCCGTCTTTCTTCATGAACAATTCGTTTCCGGTGGCTGGGTCAATCCCTAGGGAAGGAACTGTCCAAATGTCTGCCGGATCGCCACCATCTCTATATTGAATCAACGATTTGCTTTGTCTTAGGTTGCTGTTCATACTTTCAAGGATACTATTGAAGTCATTGTACTCTTGTTTGTATGTGGATCCCATTAAGCCAATCGTCCAAATGATACGGTCTTGTAATTTGTAAATTGGGGCATACTTTGCATATATTTCGACACCATCTACCGTCAGGTTACCAGCATTAATCGGATAACGTGATAAAGAAGTTGATGATGGAAGCGCTACTGCCACAACAAGCGGATCGGTGAATTTTCTATAGGCATTCACATATCCTGACAATCGGCTATTCCATGCTGCGAAATCCAATCCTAATGAGATGGTCTCTGTATTTTGCCATTTTAGCTTCTTGTTTCCTAAGGAACTAACATTGACGCCCTGACCCCAGAAGTTATATCCAGATTCGTAATCGTAGGTTGTAATGGACGTATAGCTTGTGAAGTTTTGATTACCCGTGCGACCGTAGTTTCCGCGCAATCTTAACAAATTGATTGCTGGTGCGAAGTCGTTAAAAAATTGTTCTTTATGAAGGTTCCAGGATAAACCGCCTGAGAAAAATGGCGAATAGAGGTTATCCACGCCGAAGGCGGTAGAACCGTCGTATGAAAAGGTAAAATCGGCGTTGTATTTATTGTCGTACGAGTAGTTGAACGTACTGATCAGGGAATTCCGGCGCTCGACGATTGCTGAAGATTGCGGTCTGGAGTTTTCCAGATAGCCATAGGCGTATCTAGCCGCTCCCGTACTAAATGTAGGGAAACCAACAGCGATAAATCCTGCAGAATTAGCATTCGAGTTGAATACTTCCGCATGTACTTGTCCGTTTAAGCTGTGTTTTCCATCAAAAACCTTATGATAAACCACACTTGCATTCGCTGTGTAGTTCAAGCGATTCATTTCGGAATTTGTTAAACGACCTTTTTCAAGCACGTTGATCAATCGATATTGGGTGTGCCTTGGCGATATAAATACATTGTGCTCGGTATCATCTTTATAGATCTGTAAAGCGCCATTAAGCGTCCAGTTGCTATTGATATCCCAACGAATCTTTGTGTTGTTTGTAATCGCATAATTCTTGGTGCGGTCAAAGCTCCCGATTGCGGAAAGATAAAGCGGGTTGCTAATGTATTCCGCTTCGCTGCTGTAACCAGTCGATACGATCGCTAGATAGGCCTGCGAGCTAGGCGCTTTTTCGTAGTAAGGATTGGTGTTGACCCAATTGCTGAAGCTTCCATAATTTGACTCTTCCGCGCTGTATCCATTGATATAAAGCATATTGCTTGCTCGGAAATTCTTATGTCGGAAATCAACGTTTAAGCGAGTTCCCCAGGTATCTCTGGAAGAACCTTTCATGGCACCATTATTCTTGCGGTAATCTCCTCCGATACCGTAAGTAAGCGATCCGTCACCACCGTTGATCATCAATGAGTGGCGTTGTGACACTGCAGTCTGCACCGGGTCACTTAGCCAATAGGAATCAACCCCTCTTGCAATGTTCTTTAGGCGTTCGGCGTAAAGCGCATCTAATTCAATTTGCGTTTCGTATTTATCACGGCGCGGGTGGATGGTGTAACGTCCAGATAATCTTTCAAATTCTACCTTTTCTGCCGCGTTCATCATATTGTAGCTTCGAAGGTCGGGAGCATCTATATTGATGTCTGTACTGTAATTAATCAATAGCTCACCGGGCTTCGGTGCAATAGTTTCAATAACGATAACACCGTTGGATGCGCGCGAACCATAAATAGCGGTAGAAGCAGCATCTTTAAGAATGGTTACCGATGCGATGCGGTTGATGTCCATATCCGTAACGGTTCTCAAGGTCGTTGGAAAGCCATCTAAAATGAATAAAGGCTGATTGGGATCTTCGGAGAACTCATCTCTTAGGGCATCCGTAGCAATACTGGTTTGTCCGCGAAGCTCGATGGTTGCCAAAGCATTTGGATTGGACCCCGCTAAGTTATTTTCCATGGATAGGAACGAAGGGTCTAATGCTTTTAACGACTGAATAACATTGGTATTTCCAACCTGTTTAAGCTCTTCGGTATTGAATGAAGCACTCGCGCCGGTAAAGGTTTCTTTTTTACGAGCAGAAATACCCGTAACAACGACCTCTTCCACGCGGTTGTCTGTAGATTCTAAGACAACGCGCACCGTGCTACCCTGTACTTTTATAATTCTAGTTTCATAGCCTACATTGGACACTTCGATCTCTTGGTTTTGGATGTTTCCAGGAAAGGTGAAGCTACCATCAGTGTTTGTTGATGTTGCTTTTTTACGGTCTGAAATAAGTCGAATTGAAGCTCCTGATATGGGATTGCCCTGCGCATCGACAACTACCCCTTTGGTCGATTGCTGCTGTTGGTTTTTCTCGTTGTTAGCCGCTTTCTTTTTGGGAAGAATGCTAATGGTTTTGTTTTTGATCTGATAGTCTAAAGGCAGATTTTGCAATACAGATTGTACTGCCTGATCGACAGGCACATCTTTCAGTTCGATGGATATTTTCGGATATTGATTGATCATATCCGCATCGAAGAAAAGGTCATAGCCCGACTGATGTCGGATTTGGAAAAGTGCCTGCTGTAGCGACATCGTTTTCCGCGGGATCGTAATTTGTCCCGACACTAAACTACTGCTCAGCAGCAGTGCTGCAAGAATGGTAGTCCGTCCCATCTTCAATCCTCCTTTGTTCAAGGAGAACTCACCCCTAAAGAGTGTTTTTAGAGAGATTTTCATAATTAGTGATAAAAAAATAGGGTTAAAAGTTTGATACGTATATTGTTTTGGCGTTTATTCTAAAGTGTAATTTTTGAGAGGAACTCATGATATTTAGAATCTCCTGAAGGGATTTGTTCTTGGCTATTGCTCCTGTGAATCGTTTCTTTTCGATGTCGTTGTCAATCTTGAATTTCACATCATACCAGCGTTCGAGCTCTACGCAGATCTCGGCGAGGTCGGCATTGATAAAAATGAAGTCGTTATTGATCCAGGCGAGGCTGCTTTCATCGTATTCACGTTTGGTAAGTCCGGATGCGTTGAGCGTTGCTTCCTGTCCCGGTGATAATATAAGCGAATGATTGGCTTTCAGCGCTGACACTTCGACTTTACCTTCAACTAAGGTCGTTCGGCTCTCGGCTTCGCCTACATAGTTTTTAACGACGAATTTAGTGCCTAATACTTTAACCGACTGTTGTTTTGAGTTGACGATAAAGCTACTGTGACTGGCGGTTTTCTTGATCTCGAAATATCCTTCGCCTTCCAGGAAAACTTCTCGTTTGTCCTGCTGGAAACGACTTGGGAAACGGAGGGAGGATGCAGCGTTTAATGTTACTTTGCTGCCATCAGCCAGTAGGATAGAAGAGATTGTTCCCTTCGGAGTTGTTAATGTATTGTATGCGATAGGTGCATCGCTAGTATTTACTGCTTCTTGTTGGTATAATAAATTCCCTTGCTCGTCAACACGAATGCTCAGACCATCGCTTGTTGTAATATTTTGCTTTATCTTCGGATTGATTACAATAGTTTTCCCGTCTGCCAGTTTTAGTTCTACCTCATCTTTGACCGGCATAATGGTAGGCACTTCAGAAAGCAGAAGCGTTTTTGGATTTTGATTGAAATAGATCGCCATCGCAATAGCAGAGGCTACAATAGCGGTTGCAGCGACTTTCCAATAATTGTTAAACTTAAAGACCTTCGGTTTTCTTTTTATTTCCTTGCTCAAGTCTTCTCGAATTTGCTTTTTATGAAGATTTAGCGTCGAGCGATCAATTACATGTTCCTCTTCGGATACAGCATACCAGAACTCAATAGCCTTTTTCTCTTCATCAGAGCATTGTCCACTGAGGTATTTGTCGATAAGTATTTTAAAATCGTGTTCGGTCATTTTGATGGTTTATCAATACGGCAATATCAGGCAGTATATAGATAAGACGACTTAGTATAGCGTGAGTTGTATATTAAAAGAGAAAAAAATGCGTATAGGGGTGAAGTTTTTTTCTTAAAATCTTTAATGCATTGTGTACCTGTGTTTTAACTGTTTTTTCGGAGATGGCTAACTGATCAGCAATTTCCTGGTAACTCAATTCTTGCTTTCGACTTAACTCAAATACCTGTCGCATCTTAGTAGGCAGGCTGTCTACTGCTTCTGCAATTATCGTTTCTATTTGTTTCTCGCGAATGCGAAAGTCTGTAGACTCCACTAACTTGTAAGTATGAAGAAATGATTCATAATAAGTGTCGACAATTTTGTTGTGTTTTATTAAGTCGAGTATCTTATTGCGCGCCGTGATGTAAAGGTATCCTCTAATATTTCTGATGTGGGTCAGTGATTGGCGGTTTTCCCATAGTTTTAGAAATACATCGTGTGTGAGATCTTTGGTCAGTTCGTAGTCTTTTGTTTTGTTGTAGATATGAATATATATTTCTTCGAAAAAGTGATCATAGAGCGCATCATAGGCAGCATGACTGCCTTCGCTAATCTTGCGGATTAGTTCGATCTCGTCTATATGTTGATCATTCGTATTCATACCAAACTTAAGCCACAATCAAATCCATTGAAAGTTTGCTCATAGGTCGACGTGTTAATAATAAGCTGTAAATGAGTAGTGACAAATATAAAAAAAGGTTTTACTGAATATACATGATTTGATGAAATTCGGCAAAAAAGTTCTCCTTGAAAATCAATGCGTTAATAGGGTTTTGTTGAAAAGCACGCATTTTTCTTTGTAAAAAAGGTTAAAATTCGGATATTTGCATCACCAAAAACAAGCCTCCTTAGCTCAGCTGGTAGAGCAACTGACTTGTAATCAGTAGGTCATTGGTTCGATTCCGATAGGAGGCTCAGAAAAGGGTAAAGAAAAAGCTCATCGAAAGATGAGCTTTTTTTGTTTTTAATGCGGATGTCATTTCTTCGAGGGCATTGCTAGTATTGACTAGATCTTGAACTGTTCGAGTAGGGTACCTTGTGGAACCAATTTAAAGCCCTATCAAACCCGATTCAAGATGGGTTTGATTGGGGTTATCATTGGTTTTACATTGGGTTTGAAAGGGAAGTGAGTTGACGTTGGTTGGATATGGTTGGGAGGAAGAGTGCTGGGGGGAGCTTTTATTGAAGTAATTTTAGTTCTTAGACTTTGATACATAAAACGGTGCCTTGTTGTTGGAGGTGGGATTTAAAAGAAATTCTTTACATAAGAATACTATAAATAATTTTTTTTAATCTATTAATACGTAGCATTTATTTAATTTGTTGAAGAATAGAAGGTAAGGGGTAACTGGAATATTTTTTTGAAATCACACTTTTTTTACTAAATATTTTAGCGTATAATTGTAACCAATATATAAGGTTGTATAAGATGGTTACTAAAGATTATTTAACAATAGCTGAAGTCGCAGAATTATTAGGCAAAAATAAGGAAACATTACGAAGATGGGACAAAGAAGGTAAACTTTCTGCTGTTCGTGAACCAATAAGTAACTATAGAGTTTATAAAAAATCTGATATTGAAAATTTATTTTCAAACTTTATTGATTTAAAGGCAGATTCTGAAAATTTAAATTTCGTCCATCCAGATAATGATTACAAAGTACTTGAATTATTTGCAGGAGCAGGTGGTCTTGCTGTTGGTTTAGAGAAAGCAGGATTAAAATGTGTTGCACTTAATGAAATTGATAAGTATGCTTGCCAAACATTAAGGGAAAATAGACCTCATTGGAATGTTTTGGAAGGAGATATAAAGAATTTTGAATTTTCACAATACCACAATCAAGTAGATGTTGTAACTGGGGGATTTCCTTGTCAAGCTTTTAGTTATGCAGGAAAACGACTTGGGTTTGAAGATGCCAGAGGAACCTTATTTTATGAATTCGCTAGAGTCGTTAGAGAAGTAAACCCTCCGATATGTATTGGAGAAAATGTAAGAGGATTAGTGAATCATGATGGAGGAAGAACGCTTCAAGGAATGATTTCAATTCTAAATGAAATTGGTTATAATGTAGTCCCAATTCAAGTGCTTAAAGCAATACATTATAAAGTTCCTCAAAAAAGAGAAAGACTGATTTTAGTAGGAATTAGAAATGATATTGACGTTAATTTCGAATATCCAAAACCATACAAAAAAATTTACACACTTAAAGACGCTTTGAAATCTGGTGAATTATTTAATCGAGATGTTCCAAAATCACCAGGTGCAAAATATCCTCTAGGGAAAAAAGAGATTTTAGACTTAGTTCCACCAAAAGGTTATTGGAGAGATCTACCTGTTGATATACAAAAAGAATTTATGGGTGCTAGTTTTTATTTAGGTGGAGGTAAAACTGGAATGGCTAGAAGAATAGGTTGGGATGAACCTTGCCTTACACTTACTTGTAGCCCTGCCCAAAAACAAACAGAAAGATGTCATCCTGATGAAACCAGACCTTTTACAGTTAGAGAATATGCTCGAATACAGACATTCCCAGATAATTGGGCTTTTGAGGGGCCAGTTTCACAACAATATAAACAAATCGGAAATGCAGTACCAGTTAATTTAGGATGTGAAATTGGTTATTCAATAATAAAATTTTTAAATAAATACTATTTGATAAATAATTGATTTAAACAAATCGATATAATATATCGATTTGTTTAATATTTTGAAAGATTATTTGAAATCAAATAATGGTGAAGCTTCAATTTCTTTTGCTAATATTTCTAGACCTTCAGAAATTAAATTTTGAGTATCAATATTATTTATCAAAGTTTGTAAGCTCACTACTAAATCGTCATAAAATTTAGGGAATCCCGTCACCCTATGCCAAAACTCTTTTCCCGTTATAACTGGATGAAATTTATCAATCATTCTATAATGCATACTTAATTCGTCAGGTTCTCCATATAATACTCCCACCATAAAATCTGTATTATTGATGTTTGAAAATGCTTTATTTGTTCTAGCCAAATTTATTGTGTCGGTGAATTTTTTAATTAACGGTTTAACATCTTCTGAATTGATTGTATTAGGTCCAGATTTTAATTGACACCATTTTTTCCTATTATCAATTTTATCTAGAAATTCAATATCCATGCCTTTAATTAACGAACCTTCGGCAATTTTTAAATCAACAAACATATTTTGAATTCTAGTACCAAAAGATGTATTTATAGATGTTCCTAAAACTCGGGGAAAATAAAGTGCTTTTGCCACCCCCATTGGCGTATAATCATTTTCTAAAACTTTAGATAGATATTTTACAACTATCGGGTTAATATTATAGTTTTTGAGCTGTGAATGAACATTTAAGCTTGCCCTTATGTGGTTTTCAAAGATATAAACTTTAAAGTATTCGACAATTTCATCTATAATTTCATTTTGACTTCGAATATTCATGTTTTCTAAAATTTGATGTTTTTTTTATAAAGTTTAGATTAACTTGTAATGAAAGATTTTATTTCATTAATCCAATTTGGAATATTATATTCTTCCATTTTATGGAACTCGATATATCTTTTTGCAAATTCAAACTTCATATTATTATTATCGAAAAAGTTAGTTAGTTTAGAACTGTTTGAGAGATTCAAGTCCATAGCAAAATAACTTGGGATTTCTGGTTTCTCCTCATTTTCAACAAAATCTAAAAGATCAAAATTATCTTCTTTGTAACTGAATAATGTTTTGTTGAATAGTCTCCCATTTAAGCAGTCTTCTATTTCAGTTTTTGGAGACTTAGGATTTCCATCGATTGGAACTAGTTTTGTGTCATTCTGATAATTCACTAATCTTTTAATCATCAATCCAGAAATATTTTTAGTGTCATAACATACAAGCTGTGAATCAGTATCAGAAATAAATATTATTTTACCTTTTATTTGAGATTTAAACTCGTCAATAGATACAGCCAGATGTTCGTATATTCTCTTTACTTCAATTGCTCCACCCACGGGTACAATTCGTAATCGATTTTGAACAATTTCATCCTTAAAATAATAATCGAAATAGAGTTTTTCGGAACTTCCTTCACAAATCAACCAATTAAAAGGGTTATCCTCAATTACAGAACATATAATGGTTTGTATAAAATCGTTGATACTTTTCAACCTAAGATCATAAGGCAGTAATCCCTTAGAACTTCGCGATTGGTGTTTAATATTTTCCCTGTAATTTGAAAGGCTTATATTATCAAATTTATGGTCACCATTATTTCTAGTAATAGATGTTAAATTGCATCTTTCTAAGATTGGTAAAAATCCATACCAATGCGTAGTAAATAGGAATTGATGTGTTTCCTCTGCAATCTCAGAAATTTTAATAAAATGGTCAAAACATGCTGAAATATGTAAAGAACTTTCAGGTTCATCTACAGCAATAATTAAATTATCAGTATTTTCTCGGTGGTTTTTTATTAAATTATATGCTACATCAATAATAGCCTTTTGTTTTTCCCCACTACTAAGATTAGTAATGTCTAGCCAATGATCCCCCTGTTTTTTATGTAATTTTCTAATTGAAAAAAAAGCTTCAATTATTAAATTATAGATATCAAATTTTCGCAAATTCAGTTGCCGATCTGTCGTTGTTCTAAAACTATAATTTTCAAGTTCATTAGCTAAACTATCTAAAAATTGATTTAGATTTCTATTAATTTCAGTTATCTGCCGATTTGATACTTGTCGTTCGATGATTTGATGTAAAGTTTCTCCCATCAATGCCTGAATTTCCTTAGTTTCAAGTTTTGCAAATGTAGTAGGATTAATATCTTTAGGAATATAAATGTATTGGTAAAGTTGTTTTATCTCTAATAATAAATTCTTGAATAGTTCATTTAATTCTGTCTCTGTCAGATTTCTTTCATCTTCTTCAATTTCAGGTCTTTTAAATGACTTAAAAATTTTATAAGAATTAAAAATACTAAGAGTTACATTTGAATTAAAGTCAATTCCTAAAGGAAGGAGGAAATAATTTTCAATATTAAATTCTCGTTTTATTATGTCTCTTTGACTAATAAAATTCCTGAAATTTGGACGATTAACTGATGCAATATCATGTTCCGATAATTTCCATAAGTTATCACTTAACTTATGTGCAACTGAATGATTTTCTTCGGAAATTTTTGATTTATCAACCATAAAGATAGGAATGATTGATGGCTGAGCGGAATTTACACCGCTCTTCTTTGATGTTATATTGTAATTCCAAGCTCGATCATTAAAGAAACAATCAAGAGCTTCTAATATCGCACTTTTGCCTATACCATTATTACCAACAAAGGAAGTTAATCTTTCAAAATTGGTTACGGGAATATAATTAATACCTTGATAGGTTTTTATATTGCGAAGAATTAATCCAATAATCATAATATTTAAAATAATAGCTTAGGTTAAATGATTCCCCTAATCATTCCCTTTAATTGGTTAAAAAGCTAAAACCCACTGTAAATCAGTGGGTTTTAATTTATCTTGGCGGGGAACGTGGGTCTCTATTAGAACACCTTGAAGGTATTTTAGTAGAAATTTGTAAAATTAAGGGGAAGTGAATATCACATAAATTCAGCTTTCTGTTTAGCAGTAGAGATAGTTAACAGTTTTGTCACAGTGTATTTAAATTTAAAATTGCTCCACCTTTATCACCTAATTCGAGTTTCTGATTTTGTACTTTAGAATAGTCAATTATTTCAATGTCATTCGGATTCACTGCCACAGTTTGATATCCATCCTGATCAAATTGTATTGCTTCAGGATTAATATTGCAATGATATGAGGAAACGGCAATACGCCCCCATGGATATTTAAAAAATGTCTTTAAATTGGAATGTTTCAGAATACATTTTAGTATAAGAGGTATTCCGATATTTTTTATTTTTTCTCCTATTCCGGGTAAATCTTGTAATGGCATATATACTTGTTCCCCGCCAAAATTTGATAATAATGGTTCTGCTCCGTAGTTATTCAAAGCGCAAGTGGTAAAATTGAAAAATATGAGATTATCCCTTGATTTTTGGCTTTGAATGTCGAAATGAGCCTTCCATTCACTCTTAATTTGTTGTAATTCACTCTCTGTAAAAATAGTACTGTATTTAGAAATAAAAGCCCTCCTGATTTCTTCGCCTGTGCGACAAGAAAGACCGCTCATTGCAATTTCATCAGATATTGCTCTTGTATAATGAAACCCCACAATCAATCTGTCGCAACAAAATGCATCTATTTCTTTAACGAGTGACAATAAGGGAATATCTTCCAAAATGGTTTCTATAAATATATTTTCTTTGAAAACCCTATCATGTCTTTTTAGCTCCTTCAAGAAATTTGCTGGAATTCCTGAAAGGTTGTTCAGATTGACTATAGCCAAAGTATCTTTTAATATTTAGAAGTTCAGTCCTAGTCAGGCATAATGATATCCTCTTCTTCATCTCCGTACCAACTGGAAGTGTCCACATCATATTCATCAACTTCGTGCCTCGCTGATGGAAAATCTTCACTGATTTCGTATCGTATCTTGGTTTCAAATGGAAAACTCTCTTCCAAATCAAGACCGTCACCTTCACGTCGTTCCTGTCTTGATCCGTATTCCAGTATTACATATAGGTCACCACAAACGGTAACAATTATTTCCCGATCATTTATTTCTGAGATATGGTAATCTGAAACTTCACTATGTTCCAGTGAATGGTGAGGTGCCAGTTGGTCAATGTTATCAAAGAAATTTGATATCACAGATGAAATCATGTGTTCTTCTATATGACAATCAAGAAACGTTTTAATAGCTTCCCGATAGTCCTCAATTGTTTCAACCAAACTGATAAAGGATTTTAATACTTTTTGGCTTTTTATTTCTACATCAGCTTCGTCGATGTCGAATACCTCTGGATTGATATGAGTATATTTGCTTAGGGTATTTATTGTGTCTTTGACATCTTTTATTGTCTCGTGAAGCTCTTCAACTTCAAATCCCCATTTTTCTAAAAGTTCGTCATCTATTCCGCCTTGAATTGCATATTTGATTCGTTGATTTCTGGTTGGTTTTCCATCTGGTGTCTCAGGTTTGAACCAATTGCAATTCTTAATCCGATCTTCTGGTGCAAGATTATGAAGAAAATGTCGTGATAACTCCCTTATGGAATAGGCGAAGTTGTTATAGCACAATTTATTGCTTTTATCATTTAGACTGGCAAATGATGCCTCAAAAAGATCAAGTTCAAACTGGTTAGTCAGTAACTGCGTAATTTTTTCTGTTTTTTTCATCTTCACCTATTTGATTTCGGATAATGTAAATTTCAGCTTATCCCAAAACTCGCTAATAAGTGTGGGCAAAATCTCATTGAGTTTCGTATCATTATTAAAAAAACGTTTTCTGTTCTTGTATGTCCTAATCATTCCGTTGCTGAAATCAGGGAGCAATATAAACTTCTCTATTACCTTTTTATTTTTTATATTCTGATATACCTTGGGAATACCATCAATGGAAGCGTTATGAACAATTTCATTCCGTAGATACATTATCATACGTATAGCATCACTCATTTCATAGATAGAGTCAGGCATCTCCCTAAATGCTGTTTTCTTTGAGTCCCCGTAAGTGGTATCCTTTGATTTCAGTTTGGGATAAGTCTCAAAATTCATATGGAGGTTTTCGATTTCATAAATGATCTTCGTTGTAAAATCCATTTGGCTGTACAAGTTGATGAATAAGTGATTTACGAGTGAGGTAATGTTTGTGACAATATAGCCGGAGGCATATTGTATACCATCATCGACCATGGTCAGATCGTTATGCACAAGAAAACTATTGTTATTTAGGGTTTTGTAGAACTTACCAATAATATACTTGGTCTCAAGTACAGAATTCTGCAACGTACCGATCAAATTTTCAACATCGAAATAGTATAATAGCCTGAAAAGTCTTTCCTTATCTTCAATACTATTTATAAGCGTTTCAAAGTCTTCCTTTGACAATCTTACTTCTGCATCGATACCCGCAAGAGATGCGAACGGAAATATAGGAGTATTGAAGTAGCTGTGGTAGGTTGTTATATCACCGAATATCTTCTTGGCAAGGTAATCCCTCAATTGAATGCATATTTTTTCAATTTCGTAGCTCTGATCACCAGTGCTGAAACCAAGCTCGTCGTTCATAAGCTCGGTGATATAGAAACGGTCTTCTACTGGTATATTTGTCGGTATTCCGTTAATGTTGTAAAATTTCATCAAAATAGTTTTGAAATATCTATTACATATATTTCTTTATATTAGGCTGATATTTCTCTAAGTCCTCTGACATAGAAATCGTCTTAGCCTTTCCCTTGACCATTGTTTCCGCTACGAAAACAATTTTCCCCTTTTTATTAGTAAAATAATCTGATTGAAGTAATCTAAAATGCCCCTTTCTAAAATGCGGTATTTTTGATAATGGTACATTTTCACTTTCTTTAATTTTTTCAGATACTTGAAAAGTAAGGTTTTTCGCTAATTTATTTTCGCTGTAATCAAAATAATCGTTTGGAACACCATCAGCAACACAATCGGGGAAACAATTCATATACCCAATTATATTAATCGCAAGCCGAAACATATTGGAATGCGTTTTTGAAATTTCGTCATCTTTTTTAATCACATCTGCATAAAATTTATCTGACATACGACCGCCATTTTCTCCCAAAGAATAGTACAGTTCCAGACTACCATCATTTTCTATGCTTAAAGAAAAGGCGTAGCCTTCTCCCTCAAAGGGTGTATGCAGAGCAAATTTATATATCATAGTTTCTCTTTTTTCATTGCAATATAAATGATGTACCTCTCTACTTTGTCCATTATCTAATAAGAATTTTTTAATACCATCTAAATCGGACAAAGGTGTTCTTTCAAGAAAGTTTCGTAATTCTTTATCTAAAAAGAATATATGTAAAAGTTCACCTTTAGAATCTTCTCGCCATAAGTCTAAACCCGAAATTATTAAACTTCGAGACTCTGGAGTTTCATCAAAACCCAAAGGATTAGACAAGAGATTTCTCTTAAGTACAAGATATATTTGTTCATCTGTAAATTCTGGAGTAAATTTCTTTTGTGTACCATAGAGCTGTTTCCAAAAGAACTTTAAAGGTTTGCTATAATATACTTTTTTAGCCATATCAATTATTTACAACTTTATCAAATATGTTAGTTTTTACCGCAACGTCGCAAGTGAATAGAATTGACCAATTCGCTACATACAAAAAAGACAAAGTATGTTTGAAACACCTTTAACCCTATGTTTCATCATAGCTTAGTGTATTTGCTTTTTTAACTCCCCACGAAGTTGGGATTATTTCCCCCAAATATTCGCTGTTCTCGCATTATAAGGTATCACCTTACATTTAAATTTCTTCTCAATTTCCCGTATATGCTTCAAGCCATCATCAGAATATACTCCAATATATACACTCCACAGTTTGTCTGGAGCTTTCTTTCCCATTTTTGCCGCAATGTTTATTGCGTCTATTATATGCGTGTCATACTCGCCAAAATTAAAACCGAAGGTCACTAATGAACCTTGAATTTCACACAATTGCTCATAGCAAAAAGATAAGTATTTATTATGCATTATGTGTGTCAGTTTCTCTTTTCCATTTCCTGCTGTAACAAAAATCGGATATTCTTTTCTGTCAATCCTATCTTTGACATTTTGAAGTAAATAATGTTCTGTATCGTATTCAACTTTTACAATATTGACTCCTGTGTCAAAAATTGGCAATGTCCCGTGTAAATAGTGAATGGTTTGTCTCCCTTTGTATTTGCCCCAACGAAGTTCAGAGTACTCCAAATCGCTGGGATCAACATAATGCTCATCATCTAAGTCTGTTTCAAGGTCTCTACCAAAGCCATCTATTGCATTTTGAGCTTCGTTTCTCATAAGTACCCAATAAAGTAAAAGGTCATAATTAGTTGAGAAAACCAGTCCATCATTACTCAAATATTCCTGTAGGAAATTTACACAAGCAACACTTTTTTCTTCGGGGATTTTAAAAACGTGTTCAGGATGTAATTCTTTTACAGCATCAATTAAACTACTTTTTAATTTTTCACTTGCTGCCTTGATTTTTGGAACTAACGTTTTATCATCACTGAAAACTTCTGCTATTTCACAAAAGTTGTCAAGTTGTTGCATTATCAATTCAAAATTTTTCGTGTTTAACTTTTCAAATAGATTTTTTATCAATGGGTCTCCCGTAGTCTCGATAAAGTTGCTCAAAGCGTTATATGAAAAAATATTTGAATCATACGCCATACTAAACCCATTGCCAAAAAGTAAATGCTTTTTCCGCTTTTTCTTATGCAGAGAATCAATGACCTGTTGATATGTTTGTAGTTTTTCTATTTCCATTTCGTAATTTAAAATTGCGTTAATATCATTCCCATTACAAACAACGGGAATGATATCAATTAATAATTTGTGGTAACTCTATACTTTGTGTCACTCCAACTATCGTCATAATATTTTTTTATCAAGCCTTTAGATTTAAGTTTTTCTAAAAGAGTTCTGTTATACTCTTTTTTCGCATAAGTCGGTTTGCCACTCTTAAACAATTTATCATATCCCCGTACACTATCCACGATTTTAGCAATTTCATCATCTAATAAATCATCGAGATATAGATTAATCAGGTTTATCCGGTTTTCTTCTGGATATGAGTTTGCAACTACTACTTTCAATGTATCGATATCAAATGGTATAGTTTTTGACTTCCAAAGAATTAATTTTCCAACCATTTCTGAAATTCCCTTACTATCCGCTATCATGCTTTCTTCAAGATGCGATATATAATTGAATTTGTTATCATTCGTAATCTTATTGGACTTCAACAATAGTAAAACATCTTCTTTATCTGTTTCAAAATCGTTAATACTTTCAATGAATTTTGTGAAGTTCTTCTCAATTAACTGTATGTGGCTATTGGGAAAATGCTCTCTTAATAAATTGTAATTCTCCTTAGTGACACTAAGCCGTTTTTTGAGTAGAATAGTGGCTTTCTCAAGGTTCAAATTTTGAAAGTCAATGCTGTTCCAATGATAGATGGTACTCTCTAATAGACGACTATAAACATCGTCAGAGAGTTCCTCGGTTTTTACTAAGCTAATTTCAAAATCTTTATTATCCTTTAATAGAATTTTTGATAACTCTTCATTTACATCTTCAAACTCAAAAAAATCGATTAGATTTTCATTGATTGTGTTTTCTGATACAACATAATAATCAATCACATTATTCCATTTTGGAGCTACTTTATTATTTATAAGTAATTGTGTTTTGATTTCTACCTCACTGATTTTATTTAGGTTTGAGACCTTTGTTTCGACTTTCTGAATTATTTTAGTCTTTAACTTCTCACCTATATTCTTATTATTTAATAGTTTGAGTAAACTTTCTTCTTCTTCAAATTTATTGTCCTCTAATCTCAGATAAACATTCTCAACATAAGAAGCAATGTTTGCATTGACATACTCTATCAGTGGTTTGCAATTCGATTTTAAAATTGTTGAGTAATTAGACTGGTGGAAAATCTCTTCTAAACCCTCTTTTCCAAACGTTACAAGCATTTGCAAAAGATTATCTTTGTTTATTTCATAATGGTTGTTATTATATACGTAATCAAACAGCTTTTCAGTTTCTTCATTTGGATTATCTAATTTTTCAAACTTAATATTTAACTCCTTTATAATTTTCGATATCTTTCCGAAATAATCCAATCCATTTTTATTCTTTACTAATGATAGGAATTTAGGATTAATGCATATCATTTCATGTAAAAACCCCTTACTTTGATTACCTAAAATTGTTTCAACCTTTGCATAGGATAGGATAATTCTTAAATATTCATATATTTTGTCTTTGTCATATACAGACTTGTGTAATATATATTCCCAAAATCCTTTCCAATTTTCCACTAACTTCTCGATAAAAATTGTAACTGGTCGTAGTTCATCCTTAATATATTCATCTATAAATTGTGTTGATTTTTCTTTTTCATTACTCAGCAGACGAATGATAGAATTATACTTATATGAATATTTCTGATAATTATTCCCTAAATAGTCCAATAAGTCGAAATTTAGTATAGCCTCCCTTTCAAAATACCGTTCGTCAATTTTATCAATCAAGTTTTCGATTTTATTGCTCAGCTTATATCCGAATTCCATGGCATACCCGCTCTTAACGTTTCTTTCAAAAGTAAAATCTTCTTTGGTTATTGATACTTCATGGAAAAGGGAGATATAGTCGTTGTAATTTTCATTAATATAGCCATTCAATATTAAATTTCTCAATAGCTTGTTGTTTGAGAATTTATCCAAATACTGATTAACATCTATTTCATTGAATATTTGTGTTAGATCCCTACCTACTATTTCGGATTTCTTTTTCCGTAATTTTTCGATTTCGTTTTTTAATAGTTCAATTTTATTATTGCGCTTTGATTCTATTAACTCGACCCTCTCGTAATATGTATAATCTGGGTTTATTTCATTTTCAATATCTGTAAACTTAAAATTGAAACTCGAATTATATATATTACTATATTGAGAATATTTATAAGCAACACTTTCATTTTCGATTAAAGTCTCAATATCGCTTTCAATCGTAGCCTTGTCAATTAAGGCATTCTGAGGCATTTTGGATAGTATTTTTTGAAAATATATACTTTCTAATTCTTCTAAATCAGTTATTTTTTGATTCTCAATATCCTTTATCTCGGCATTTTTATTTTGAATTTCTTCATCTATTTTATTAATGGATTCTGTTATGTAGGTTTTCTTATTGCTAATCAACTCATACAATTTTCCTTCTTTTCTATTTAGATTGGTAAAATCTTTAGGGTCTATATTCTTATAAGTTATCATTGCAAATAACTCATCATTCTTCTTGACAAATTCGGGTTTTAGGGTTTTTCTATAGATTACAAATTCGTGGAAGATGTTCGTTAACAATCGCATATCAATATCGTCGATGAAAGTAGTCACATCTGATATGAATTCTTTAGTAAATATATTCTCATCTAATCCCGATTCTTTTATCAGTGTTCTCAACTGCTCGTCCGCATTTGAAGAGTTAATAAATGGAATAACAGGGATTATATATTCAAAGAATTTTACTCGCTCCTTTTTATCCTCAAACAAATCATCTCCCACAGCATAAACAAAATTGATTTCTCTACCTATCGGCTTACAAGTGTTTAGAAGTATATTGATTTCCCGTAGCTTTGTGAATATATCTGTACTATCAAATCTATCTAAATCTTCAATTATTACCACGTCAAATTTAGTTCTCTCAAAGAAGTATAAAATTTCCTCTAAATGCTCATTAAACACTGATTTACTTACATTATCACCTAATTCTAACTCTCCCTTTATATTTACCTTATTGATTTTTGAGTTACTGAATAGTTGAATAATTAGTTTTGAGAATAGTCCTAATCCTGTAAAGACTATTAGAAATATGACCAAAGCAAACCAATCAAAACTATCTTTAATATTCCAATTGGCTGGATTTATCTTATCTAAATAGTCATATTTCAATAATAGAATAGAACTTGAAATCCATAATATAAACCCAACAGAAATTGCCCATATCTTCCAATTAGGAATATTTATGATTCTTTTAAAACGAGATTCAGGAATTTGCGATGGTTCAACATGATAAAATATTTGTTGTAAGATGCTTACCTCTAACATCCTTTCAAGCTCTTCCTTTTGGGTTTGTTTATCTTTAGAAGCAACATTGTCATAGTCATCATTCTTTTTCTTATTAAAGGAAGCCAATGAAATATTGAGATATTCGTATTGTGGGTTTAAGTCTTGGAAAGTTTTTATTACAGTACTTTTCCCCGAGCCATACCCTCCAGTTAGAGCGATATTACTAACACCTTTTGTATCTATAGTCTCTTTAAGTTTATCTAAATAAGGTTGAATCTTCTCTATGTCTTCCTTTTTTGTTAATACTTTAGGAGCGAGTGAGCTAACAAGGGTATTCTTCTTAACTTCTACTTTTTTAGAAGTAAATAGGTTTAGTAGGGGTATCTTCATACTTTAGTTTTGTCAAGAATAACAAATACTCTGCCCTATGTAAATAAATGATTAAATGTCAGATAAATACGAGTGTGCAGGACTTTTTTTTGTGTCATTCTGTCATGTGTATTCATAATGAAGAAGCTCCTATATGATTGAAGTTTCATAATCAGAAATTACAAAGCACTTTTTGCCCGCAAGGGCCGCGCGCAAAAAAATGCCTTTGTCACGTGTAACACGTAGAAAAAACAATAGGCGATGTTCAAAATCGCCTATTGCTTTATTGTGCTTGTCGTATGGTCTTGCGACTGTTGGGCTTGATGACTTCGCACCCATATTTTACTTTGATTTCGTCCAGAGACATATTACTGCCCTTTCTGACTTTAAACATATCGCTACGGTAATACCAAGCCTGTTTTTTCTTGGCGAAAAACAAACCTGCTTCCCTTAGCAATTTGCGTATTGGTTTTGTGTTGCCTGTTACCCAAATCCAAAAGCCGACCAATTCGATTTTGATATATGGCAGGTGGGCAATCTTTTCGATTACTTCCCTGTATTCCTCGGAAAACTTGATTTTCTGCTCGGTTTCTTCGCTGTTGAGGTTCTCGCCTTTGATAATCTTCGCACTTACAAAGGCGTATTCCTGGTTAATTTTCTGCATGGTCTCGGTGTCTCCGCCTCGGTCGGGGTGGTTGTCCATCGCCAACTTTTTGTATAGCTGTTTGACCTCGTCAAGCGTTTTGCAGTCATTAAAATACATCATAACAATAGTAAATTAAGCCCCCCATTTAGAGGGGCTAAGTGAAACAAAAGGGGGTTAAACTGTCGGTAATGCTATGTTGGCTTCGATTTCGGCAAGCCTATCAAGGCACATCGTTTTGACGAAAAGTGCAACGGATTTGATGATAACCGGATTTTTGGTTACAAACTTATTACGGTTGTCGTCCTCAATGGTGATTGTACACCCTTGATAAAAATTGCTCTCGGTTTCGTCTGCTCCGTCCTTAATTTCAACCTCGAATTTGTCCAAGTTGGCGATGGTGTCTAAAAGTCGGTCACGCTGTACTTTCTTGCGGTGCAAGTCTGCAACTACTTTTAACGTTTCTTCGAGACTTGGGGCAAATTTCGGTTTTTGCTCCTGCTGATCCGTTGGGGTAGCCTTTGCCGTGGCTTCCTTTTCCATTCCCTCAAATTTTATTACCTCTTTTTCCGCTTTGGGCGAAGTTGTTGCCCCTGTCGTTTTGGTTTCCTTGCCATTGCTTGCACTTCCGTTTGCTACTGCTTTTGTGTTCTTGTTATTGATTGCTGTCGTTTTCATGATATTAAAATTTATGTGTAAAAAATGTATTGTAAATAAGTTCCGATAAGTAGGCTATCAGAGGGGGCGCACGTGTTGCAAACTGTGTTTTTTCAAATTTTTTCATGTCCAAATTTTTAAGCGAAAACCACGGGCACAGCCCTCTGGCTTTTTGTTAAGCAACCGCACCTATTCAATCACACAGCAAGGCAAGGCTTTGGAAAAAAAATACTCTTTCGTGCCGAGGGAGTGTGCGACCGAGGTGCGAAAGGAAGATTTTTTTGAACAAACCCCTTGGGGCTTGGCCTTGACGGCTGGGGGATTGTGTAGAAATTTGCTAACGAAAAGGCCAAAGGAAATTCGCCTACCGCTGATAATAAAGGGTTGTCAAGTAGGGATTAGATTGGAAAGAAATTTGGACGAATAACAGGTGTAAACTTGATTGGGAAATGGACAGGTCGGAAAGTAGAAAGGTTAGGAAATGGACAGGTTGGGGATTAGGTCAAGTTGGTGGGAAAATCGGGCAATAGGAAGACCGCTCGGCTTGGGGAAATGGGAAGCCAATTCGGAAAAATGGGGCTTAGTTCATGGGAAAACCTATCTAACTTTTTGGTAAACGACCGCTCCGTCTTTTGTTGGGTATTCCAACGTACCTGCTTCAAGGTCTACCTTTAGAATATCCACGGTATTGTACATCGGGTGAGCAATCCTAATGGTGGTGTCATTCGCTTGTAGTTCGCCTACCAATGTTTCGCCCTTGCCGTGGTTGTTCCATTCGCCCGCTACTTTATTGGTGGGTCTCTGAGGGTCATCTTCTTTTGCCGAAGACCAATTCGCTATAATGGTCACATCGAGTTTGCCATCTTGGTTGGCTTTGATTTCTAACGTATCCTTAAAATAGTCAAAGGTGTTTTCGCTTTCCGAAGCGTACAGCCCTGTTATCTTTTTCTGCAAATCAGCACCGTTGTTTCCCGATGTACAGGCGTACATAAGTATGAGGGAAAGGGATGTGCAGGATAGTGTTTTTATGTTTATCATAACGGCTTCTCCTGTTAATGGTTACATATACAAATCTACCTATTTGGTATCGGTTAAACAAAAAAGGACATCGGTTGGTTTCCGATGTCCTTTGAGGGATTGGGCAGTTATCTTGCCATCCTTGCTGTCCTTGCTTCGTTTTGGTTCTGTCCGAGCCCCATAGCGTTTGCCCTTGACTGCGATAGGTCTTGACCCTCTTTGAGAAACTGCTCACGCATTACAGGTTTGCCGTCCTCCCGAAAGAAATTGAGGTTTCTAAAACGCACGGCAACTTCAAGGCGTACCTTTTGGGTTTCTTTGTTCTGATTCTCTACCGTGACCATTGGCATATTTCCATTGCGTACACTTGCTTCCAATTTCTTGGCGGTTTCGGGCTTTTCCATTTCCTTGATACGGAATTTTTCAAGCGTTTCGTTGAGGTCAAAACCATAGGCAGGGTCATTGTATTGGTTCATCGGATAGTTACCGTACCTGTCACGTTCCTTGTTGAAATTGAGCGTTACCCATGCTTGGTAGCCAACGCCTTGAAAGTTCAACAGGTCATCACGGTACACGGCATTCCCCAACATGAGGTTGCCCGCCTGTTCTTTGCTAAAGCCTTTCCCGTTATCAATGTAAAAGGTCTGCGGTAATGGGGGTTGGCTGTACGTTTGACGGAACGAGCGTTCTGTATAAATCATTTTCGAGTTTTCAATCTGTGCAAGTTTCGTCCTGCTCCTTACATCCTTGCCGATGGCAAGCTCGCTGTTCGGCTGTTGCTTGAAATACTCAATGGCTTCGTATGGGGTGTCAAACTTCCTTACAAGGCTTTTATCTCCCTCCGTTGGGGTGATGACCATGTATTTGGATTCGGGTGTACGGAGTCTGTTTCTGTCCACGGTCACATCGAATTTGTTGAAGTAGTAAAAATCCGATTGAGCCGATTTCTTGTAATGGAGACGATAATCAACGATTCCCTTTGGGGTCTGTTTGGATTCGTAGAGTTTAAACTCCGGAACGTTCTTCTCCATCAGTTCCTGCATTTTTGCTGTGGATTCCTTTGAGAAACCCAATGCTTCCATTTCGTACTGTCTGTCTTCGAGATTACTTAAATTCATGGCATATTGCTTTTATTGTTTACAAAATTTAAAGTATGGGGTGTCATCTTTTGATGCGCAGTAGCACTGGTTCCCCCGCCTTTATCTTTACTTTTACTTTCCGCAGTCTTTTGCTCACCGCACTTCGTGCAGCGTCTATTCCCGCACCTGCTAACTGTGTGGTCAATGAATTGTCGAGACCATAAAGTCCGATACCGCTTATTGCCCTGTCCGCCCCCATGTTTGCGGTTTCGCTGATTATCGCTTCGGGAGCGTCCAAACCCTCGATACCGTCAAGTCCGTACACGGCGAAGTTGACAGGGATAATGGACGTACCGAGCCGTATATTGGTCACATTGACCAAAAGGCGTTGGTTGGCAATCCTTGCGATACCAAAGACCTCGTGTCCTTTGGGTATGGCAAATCCATCAATGGTCACGGTGTCTTCAAGGCGCAGTCTAACGGTCGCTCCCTGTACAACCCTTTTCTTGTCGAGTACGGTTGCGGGTATTGCCCTAAATACGCTGTCTACGGTAAGCGAATCGGACAACATCCGTTCACGGTTGGCAACACGTTCGGGATGCTGTATATCAAGGATATTCCTCAACATATCGTTCAGTTGCTCGGTTTCGGGGTCGGGTGTCCTATCTTCCTGCATATTTTTCATAAGCTGTTCCAACCTGTCCACATCGTCCTGCAAGGATGTGTTGAGCGGATGCACTTCGGAGAGTGTCATACCGCTTGCCCTTTGTTGGGATATTGTACGCCTGTCCACCTCGGGTTCTTGCAACCTCTTTTCAATCATGTCGAGTTTTTCGCTGATTTGGGCGGTGCGTTCCTCCAATTCCGTGCTGTCGTCAAACTCGAAGTCTTCCGTGATTTCTTCCCCAACATCCTCTGGGTCTGTTTCATTTTGGTTCATCCTGTAAAGGGAAGCCTTGTCGGTCGCTTCGTCTTTCCGAAACGAGGCGTCGGGCAATGCCGTGTTGATGCCTGTCGTTTGGGGCGTGTCCTGTACCGTTCCTCTGCCACCGCCGAGGGCATAAAATATTAACGCCATGATAGGCACGAAGATTAACGGTAGCACCAATAGTGCTTTCTTTTTGCGTTGTTCCATAATTATTGCTTTTTTAAATGTTAACTACTGCATTTACTATCAGATAGAGACAATGTAGACCTACCACGAGACAGAATGCAAAGAGCAATCCTTTAGCCCTCTTTTTCGTGAGGTTTTCCGTCCGTCTGTTGAGCCAATCTGCCATTTTTCGCTGTTGGGTCTCCAATGCCCTTTTTGTCCTTTTCATCTTCTTTATTTGTTTTCGTTCATGACCGTTTCCCACCGTTGGATAAGGAATCCGTGGGGATTGTTGTCGCTCCTGCTCACGTTTCGGATTTCGCCTTTCGTGATTAGGTGTCGCCTAACAGTGGATGTACTCCGAATGATGGTCTGCGTGGCATAACAGGTAAACCTGTACGGTGTCCTGTCCGTCTGGAGCGAAATACTGTCTATCTCAATCCGTGTGGATATGTTCGCCGATATGATGTTGGCGTAAAAACCCTGTTCCCGCAGGTTGTCATGCGCCCTTTTTGCGCTGATGTCGGCTAAATTGAAAGCCTTAGCCATGTTTGCCTGTATCACTTTTTCATCGGGGTCGAGCGTGAAAAAGTGTCGGTGGAAATTGCCGATATGGTTGCGCAGTTCCACAGGCAGGTTTTCCGTTCTTCCCTCGCTGAACGCTTCGAGTGCCTTTCCGTTGGATAGGATGTAAATACGTTCCCTTTCTTCGCTGACCATCCGATATGCCGTGAATATGGCGTATATGCTGACCACCGCACAGGCGACCAAAAACAGCAAACTGAATGTCCTCACGTGCCGAAAAGCCGTCTCTATATTTCTCAACTGTCTAAACATGGTATCTTGATTTTATTCGTCCTTGATTCTTATTCTTTCTTGTTGGTGTCCGCCTTGCTCTTATCATTGCTATTGCCCTTTAGGCTACTGTAAAGCTGTTTTCCCAATTCGGAGTAATTTCCGCCAACTGCTCTGACCGATTCCGTTCCTGTTGCCGAACCTTGTTGGGCTTGCCCCATTATTGCCTGCCCACCTGTGATTACCGTGGTATTGACACGTTGCAGAAGTGTATTGTGTCCACCTGCTTGTACGATATACCCCGCTACGTTGGGAACGGAGAAAAAGCCAACTATCCCGATGAGCAAGAACACGAGGTAAGCGGTGTCCGTACTGCTGAAAAAGGTGTCGCCACCGCTCTCAATCTGTGAAATGTCGAGCCGTATCATATTCTCCTGTATCTTCCCGAGTATGCTCCCGAAGATGTTGGCAATGGGTAACCAAAGGTATATGTTGACATACCTTGCAATGAAGTTGGTCAAGGTGTCCTGAAATCCGTCATATACCGAGAAACCGAGCACCAACGGAAAAACAATGGCAAGCACGATGAGGAAAAACGTTCGGAGCGTATTGATACAGAGGGATGCGCCGAGGTAGACCACTTCGAGTACCTCTTTTAGCCACGCTTTTATCGAGTTCCTAAAGTTGTAGGACTGTTTTTCCATCCAAAACTGTATATCGTTGGAAATTCCTTTCAGCCAACGGTCTTCAGACCCTTTGTTATCCTCGGGATATTTGTACTTGTACCATTCTTCCCTGTTGCCTGTACCGTCTTCGCCAACATATATCTGCCATTGCTTTGATTTTTTGACGGCATTCTCTTTCTGTTTCAACAGCACTTCTATCGCCTTGTTGCTGTTATCGACCATTGCCGAGGTAGCGGAGACGGTCGGGCTGAGTACGGAGTTGAGCAAGGAAAGGACGGCGGGAAACAGGATGATGGCAAGTCCGAGCGCAAAGGGGCGCAACAATGGGTAAAAGTCAATGGGTTCGGCTGATGCAAGCTGTCGCCATACACGGACGGCGATGTACCAAAGTGCGCCAAATCCCGCAATGCCACGGGCTACGTCGATAAGGCGACTGCTAAGGGGCAACATCTCGTTGTAGATATTATCAAGCACTCCTTGCATTCCTGTTAGTGTGCTGTTTATATCCTGTGCGTTTCCGATAATAGGAAAGACAATAAACAGCGTGACTATGGGTAATAAACTGATGGTCTTTTTCATTTTTCCTCCTTTCATTTCCTTGTCCTCAACATCGTTTCCAACCCTTGCACCTCCCGCTTTTCGTTCTCCCGCATAAGTCCGAGCATCCGTGCCTCGTCGTTGAAGTAGCGGACAAAAGCGGACATTTCTTGTGTCTTGGCGTAGAGCTTGTCGATATAGCTTAACCTTTCGTCGTCGCTCATCCTAAGATTGGAAGCGGTAATGACCATCAACAGTTCCTCGATGTTGCGTAGGCTTCTGCTTGTGATATTGCCATAAACAGAGAGCATATAATCAATCTCGTTTACGGAGAAGTTGCCCGATGACCGAAACAGTCTCTTTGCCCGACCGTAGTCGTCCATGATATTTTTTTGCAGGGCAATGATGTCGGCTACCCTATGGTACTTCTTGATGGCGGGGTTGACCTGCATCAATCCGTCAAGGAAAACGTCATGGATGGAAAAATTGCCCTTTGCAATATCCCTTACTGCATTGTAGCCACCGGTCAATACATCGTAGCCTTTTTTCATGTCCTGCAAGATGTTCTTGAGCTGACTCAATTTCTCCACGTTCAACAGCAACTGCTGTATCTCCTGTGACTGCGCTCGTACTTCTGTAATCCCGAACAATGGGAATACGGCTAACATTCCGTACAGGAATGCTCTTTTAGTCCTATCAATCATATAACCTCCTTAACTTTTGTAGTGAGCTGTCCTCGCTTTCCGATACCATGCGCCACGTTTCGAGTTCCTTGGCAAGCCATCTTGCGAATAGCATCTTGTCGGTCGCTTCACGGTGTATAGCATTCAACTTCTCCAATCGGCTTGCATCGTCCATGCTCGTCATGTCGGCAGATGTGACCAATAGGAGTTCGTCCATATCCCGCTCGCATTCTTTGATAAGATTTCGCTTGATGGTCATGAGGTAATCACGCTGTTCCTGTCCAAGCTGTTCGGGATAGCGAAGGTTGTCGAGTAGCCTTGCAGTGGTGCGTTGCATCGCCAATATCTCTGCTATCTTCGGGTTGTTCCTCACAATGGGATTGATACTTTGCAGGTTGCTAAAGAATAGGTCATGCAACCCAAATTCCCCGCTTGTGATTCCTCTGACGGTGTTCAGTCCATCCCGGACAATGTCGTAGCCTTTCTTTGCCATAGAGGCGTATGCACGCAATGCCATAATCTGCTCCAAGAGGTATTTTTTCTGCGTGCTCTTTTGCTTAAAAAACTCGCTGAAAGTCTGTGCTGACAGAAAATTTGGGGTGAGCATTGCCGTGAGCATAAGGGGCAACAGCACCCTCCATGCCCTTACTTTTTTATTCTTCGATTCCATAGATTTTCTTTAACCGTGATATTTCGTCCAATGAGTTTGCTCTTTGCAGGCTTACTCCGATATTTTGGCGGTTGAACCTCTTTAGGTCGTTGAGGTTTCCGTTAATCCTGTCGGTAGCCTTGTTGATGATTTCCAAGCGTGATGCGTCGGACATCTGCGTACCGAAGCTGTTGACCACGATTAGAATTTCGTCCACGTTCTTGATGCTTTCCTCCAAAATCCCCGTATAGATCCTTTTCATGTTTTCAAGTTCGTCGGGTGAAAAATGGCTGTCTTTGGTGAACAGCCCCCATGCCCATTGGTATTCATCGACCAATAGGGATTGGCTTTCTACAAGCTCCCGCACCCGCTTGATGTAGGTAATGGCTGATTTGACCTCCCACAGTTCCCTGTAATAGCGTTCGTACAGGTCTCTTTGCTTTTCGGTCCAATCGGCTATTTCGCCGAGCTTTAGTTTGGAAAGTTGGTTTTCGAGTGTTTTTTGTGCGTTCTGCAACCATATCGTGCGGTTCTGCAAACGCTGTACTCTAAGGTCAACGGCTTTGATGACACGCTTTACACCTGCTTTTATCACTTCCGCAATCGCCACTTGGGCGTTGGCTCCCTGTGGTAATGCGACGCAAAGCGTCATTGCACTCAATGGGAGTATAACCATGTAGTTTTTCATATTCTTAACTTGTTTTTTAATTGCATTCAAGAACCCCTCGGGTTTTTTCATCATCTTCAACATTTTCATTGCTATTTGTCTATTTGTTACTGATTCTGTTTTTGCATTCGCAGTTCCCTTGCGAGATGGGCAATGCCCCTTTCCATGCTTCCATACCTGTCGGCATATTCCTGTACCTTTAGCTTCTCGGTCAATTCGGTGGTATAGGCAAAGTATTCTTCGGTGGACAGCTCGTTACGGTAGACCTTGATGGACTGTCCGCCCTGGTCTATCAGAAGTTCCCTGTAATTCTTCGTGGGGTCGTTTGCCCTGTTCAGTGAGAGCATCATGGTCTTGGTCTTTTCGGAAAGTCCAAGTGTCGCTTGCAGACTGTCAAACTTGTTCATGAATTTGCGCATATCAAGAAAGACCTTTGTGTCCGATAGGTTTACCACGGTCTCCTTGATGACAGGCGAACTGATGAGGTCGTCCACCTCCTGCGTAATCAGTGCGGGAATACCATTGAATTTTCGGATTGTTTTGTAGAGGTATTTTATAAACTCTGCCATGCCAGCCTTTGCTATGGCAATCCATGCTTCGTCGATGGCAAGCACCTTTCTACCTTTGAGCTTCCGCATCTTTGAAATAAACATCTGCATGATGATAATAGTGACCACCGGAAACAAAATCTCATGCGACTTGATGTTGTCCAGTTCAAAGACTATAAAGCGTTCGTTCAATAGGTCGAGATTCTCTTTGGCGTTCAACAGGTAGTCAAATTCGCCACCCTCGTAGTAGGGATTCAGCACGTAGAGAAAATTCTCAAAGTCAAAATCCCGAGTGTTAACACCCGATGATTTCAGTACCGTGCTGTAATCGTCCTTTAGAAACTCATAGAATGTATTGAACGAGGGAAAGATGTTCGGATGCTTGTCGAGTTTCTGATAATAGGCTGTAAGGGCATTGGACAGGGCAACGTATTCGGAACGTGTGTAGGTCTCGTCCGATTTCTTCCATAGGGAGAAAAGCAAGGTCTTTAGGCTCTCTTTCTTTTCGGTGTCTAAGACCTCGCCGTCCGACAGGTAGAACGGATTGAACTTGATTGGATTGTCCTCAGTATAGATGAAATAGTAACCGTCCAACAGGTCGCAAAGCCCCTTGTAACTGCCCCCGACATCAATGACCACACAATGTGCACCGTCCTCGTAGAGTGTTCGCAGAAAATGGTTCATCAGCATGGATTTACCCCCTCCGCTGCCTCCGCAGACGAACAAATTGCGATTTGTTATCGTTCCCTGCTTCATCGGCCTATCGAATAGGTCTGCCGATACAGGCCGACCGTAGAGCCTTTCGCTGAGTCGTATCCCCGAGCTGTCCGACCTGTAATTTGATTCGAGGTTAAGGAAACAGGTTGCCTGTTCGGCAAAGGTGATAAAAGTGTCGTTTTCGGGAAAGTCCGCTTGGTTTCCTGCCATGCCCGCCCAATATATCTGCGGTGCGCCCACGGACTCGACCTTTGCCACGGCATCCATTTTTGCCATGTTTGCCGATACCCGATTGCGAACGTCCTTTAGCTTTTCGCTGTCTTCATCCCACACCATCACATTGAAGTGCGCTCGGACAGGAAGATACTGGTTGGCAACGGCGTCGTTCAGATAGTCGTTTACGGAATCACGGCTTACCGAATTTTCACGGCTGTAAGCTGAAAGCGAGTTAAGCCGTAGCCTTTTCCTTTCGAGTTCCTTGATGGTCTTTTGTGAATCGCCTATGAAAAGGTATTGATTGTACAGGTGGTCACAGTCCAACAATAAACCGAGCGTACTGGCAAAGCCAATAGAAAACTTTGTCCTGTCGGTACTGTATCGGTCATAGTTGATACGACTGCCGCACATAGAGGGAAGTTCTTCGACATCCGAAAGCGTGTACATTTCGCAATGCTTGTTCCCGATGGTCATCCGCTCCCCAATGTGGGTATCGCATAGGTGCGATTCTTCGCCCTCGTCCAACAGGAAACAGTAACGCTCGATGATACCTGCCTTGTTTGCCGTGCCTGCAAGCTCATCATCGGTGAGCCTGCGCAACCCGACAAAATCACTGTCTTCGAGTACCCTTGTAAACTGTCCTGCGATGTCCTCGAAATTCCGTAACAGCACGCTGTCCACGGTTTGTTTGGGTACGATGGATTTCCGCAGTATGTTACAGAAAGCCGAGTTTGAGGGTTTCCTGTCCTCGGGTTTCTTGGTAAGGAACAGGTAACAGTTGTGCGCCATGTAGGGTCGTCCCGAATAGAAACGGTCACTGCTCGTGGACAGAAAGGTTTTACCCAAGCTTTCCCGAACGGTGCGTTTGACGAACCAATCCTGCTTGTGCAGTACCGTATGTTCGGGAAGAAGTTTTATCGCCTTTATCCATGCTTGGTGGAATGCGTCGTATTCCCTTTCGGCAAGTGTGAATATCTCGGGCAGATGGATTTCATAGGCGAGTGTGATGTCACCGTTTGCTGATAGTATGCAGTTGTTCTCCACGCTTGCAATGGGAAGTATCTTGGTTGCTTCTGTCATTTTGCTCTGATTTGTTTTCGGTACTTGAGGTGTATGAATTGTTTTCGTGAACGGTAGCGTATGGCTTTGGGCAAGCGACTTCGAGCAAGGTACTTTTTGAGTCCATGCTCTCCGAAACGTTTGCTCAATCGGTCAACTGCCCAAAACAGGGATGCTCCCGCCGTACCGATGACAGGGAGAATGACCATTAACGGAAATCCGATGATGTACAGCACGGCAAAGAGAATGAGCAATGTGACCAATCCCCCTGCGAGGTAAGCGATGTACTGTGCCTTTAAGCCTTTGAAGACGATGGGTCGGGAAACGCCTTTGTTCACGTGATAGACTACTGCCATTGTATTTTCCTCCCATTTCTAAACTCCAAAGAATGATTTGAGCACCGTTGCCACGATGACCAAGAAAATACAGCTCCCGAACCAGCTTGCGGCGACCTTGTTCGTGTCCGGGTCTCCTGCGTTCCATTTGTTGAATACCTTGACCGCCCCGACGATTCCTATCACCGCACCAATGGCGTACATCAGGTCTGTGCCTGTATCGAAATAGCCTTTGACCTGTCGTGTCGCTTCCTGTAATCCTGCTTCTCCGCTCTGTGCAAATAGGCTTAGGGCAATAAGCTGTAAGGTTGTGACAAGGGAAAGGGGCTTTGATATTTTTCTGATTTTTTCTTTCATTTCGGTTGGATATAAGTGTTAGCGAAATAGATTTTTGATTTCATCCTCGGTGATGGGGAACGGGGAGCTGTCCTTGATATGCACGACAAGGCTGTCCCAATTCTCGACGGATGTGATGTCGGGATAGGTTTCTTTGAGTTCCTCCAACATCCCCAATAGGTCTTGCTTCGTGCCGTTTTCCTTTTGGGTAATCTCCACGATTTCCGAAATTTCCTTTAGGAAGTCTGGGACTAACCCTAACTGCCTTTCCCTGCGGTGCGGGGCGGCAAAGTTGATTTCGTAGGTTTCGGTCATGCCCTCGGGGGCTTTGGTTTCGCCCATGACATTATCGGGGTCGTGGTGTGCTGTCGGCGGTTCGGATTTCGGGGGTTTGGTCTCTCTCGGTTTCAACCCGAATGCCCCTTTGATTTCTTCACGGAAAAATAACAGGAGTACGCCTGTGTACCACAACACGGTTAGGAATGTGGCGATTGCAAAGAAGTGCAACCATGTAAAATCTGATAGTAACATAACTTTGTTCGTTTTTCCCGACGCTCCATTGCGCAGGGATTTCGGAAGCAAAGTTTTTGGTTTGTGCAGGTCTTGTTTGACAACCTCTTGGGTAGTACCCTAAAATAATTTGGGATCGTGTCACATAAAAAACGCCTACGGTATGTAGGCGTCTTCGTCTTCTAATTTTTGATTTAGGGATGTTCCCATACTGTTGATGTACTGCGTTCGACTCAATCTCTTTCGGCGTTTGATTTCGGCAAATCTTCTATAAGGTCGTTTTACTTCTACGCCAAAGGCTCTTGCCAATGCACGGATTACCTCGATGATTTCAGCATTGCCATTGTTCAGTTGTCCGGTGCAATGAATGCCATAAGCCAATTCGTAAAAGTTGATGCTGTCGCCTGTCCATTTCAGTACAGGTATGTCGGGATCGTCGGGGGCATCCTTTAGCCTGCCCTCCAAGAGTTCGTTGATATATCTTGCAGTTAGTTCATTGGCGATAATCTGTGAAAATGGGTAATCGCCAAGTGTGGAGAAACGTTCGTCCGCATCTATACGCTGTGTGCACAGCCATGTCGGACAAATCGTTCTACCACGGACGAAAAGGACTTCATCAAGGTGGTCGGCTTTGGAACGGTAATAGGAAACGATTTCTTTGTGGTCGTCAAAAAAGCTGTTGATGTCGTTCAGTTTGGCTTGGTAGAATTGGCGTACAAAGGTCTCCGACCAATCGGGGCTGTCCAATCGAAATTTTTGGGTCATGTATGCGAACATGAGGTGTCCGCACAAAAAGGGTTTGTCTTCCTTGAAAAAGGTAATCTCTTCCTGCTTGTCGGTAAATCCGTGGCGCAATGCCTCGTCTTTCAGTTCCTGTAATAGCCTTTGGATGCAGTCTATCCGTACATCCTCCCACGGCTCTGTCACGGCAAGGGTTTCTCCAAGAACATCCATTGCCTCTTTGGACTTTTCTTTAATCATATCTCTACCACTTTAGTTAAACCATAGGGCATGCCAATTGTCCACTTTATACAATCGCGATTTTGGGACTGAAAAACAAAGTTCCTAACCCTACCTGCACTTGTCAAGTATATTGTTATCACTTCACCTTGTTTCACTTTTGCCCAAAGTATACATGGAATTGTAAATAGCATTGGATTTTGGGGTGAAAGTGGGAATTGGAGAATATTTGTTCGAGCGTAAAAGGACACTTATTTAGATTTTTACCAGACAAGATTAGAGATTGATTACACCCTGTTCACGCTGGATAATGGTATTGACGTGGCATATCTGTCCTGTTCGCGCCGAAAGTGAACATAAGTGAAAAGTATGTTTTCACTTGACGCATGGATTACCATTGTGGTTACTTTGTGGTATCTGAAACCTTTTGGGATAAAATCTACATCTATGGAAGATCTCACGACCATCAACATCCAAGAGATGCCTACATTGAGGAAACCCAACAATACAAGGGTGAAATCCGAGTATTGTGCCTTTCCGGTCGTGGGGTTGCCGTGGGAAATCACTGCTTGTGAAACCTGCGAAATAGCCCGACAATCACGTAGTTTAGTCGGGGCACATCTCCGCTTAATTGAAGTGGATGTAAAGTCAAAAACCAGATTGCACTTTTCTATCAAACGACCAAATGCATTTTTATTCTTTTTGCTACGGGGCAAGGTTAGCTTCAGTAATGAACATGGCCAGTTTTTTAACGAAGTGCAAAGCCCAACTTATTACCTTACCTACGGCCCTTCGGGTAAGTTTATTGCTGAGATGGAAAAAGGCGAACATAGTATGCTTATTATTGGGTTGGATAGCGACTGGTTTATGTCATCGGAGACGAATAACTATCCGGCATTTAATCCAATGTTGGAAATGCCAACCACGAATTTACATACTCCCATACTTCTGCCTCAAAAAGAAATCACCGCCGAAGTGTGGAAGACCCTCGCACAAATACGAATGGCGGTAGTAGAAAATATTGACGATGGATTGAGGGTGTTGAAATGTATCTCCAAGTGTATGCATATCTATCATGAACAGTTAGTTGATCCTAAAGAACTAAATAAATGTGCGGATTTGCTAAAGGGAGAGATATTGAAAGAACATCTTTCGACATGCTATATGTTTGAGGAAGAATGCAAGATGGAAACCATATTGAAAAAATTAGGCTGGCCAGAGTGGACATTGCGGACTGTGGCGAACAGTACCTTTGGATGTTCGGTGGGTAGGTATGTGTCCAAGCTGAGGATGGATAAGGCTATGGACTTATTAGTAAGCACGAATATGCTAATACGTGAGATTGCTGTACGGATAGGTTTTTCGTCAGCTATAAGTTTTATCAGAGCCTTCAAGAAACACATGGGTGTCTCCCCAAATGAATACCGCAACAGAAAAAGGGACGATTAACCGAAACGGAGAGCCGGCCGTAAAAATTGTTTTATTTTCTCTGTTTGGGTTAATTTTTAACCGCCTGTCCCTTATAATTTTGGTAAGACAAAATAAGCAATAGATATGAAAGCCGTCTACCAAAATAAGCCGTTAAAATCCCGACATTTTAAAAGTTGGTTTTCCTCTAAGTGGGATTGGTTGAAATCCCGTGAGGGCAAGGAGGCCTTTATCACCTTTACCGTGATGCTTACCATATTGCTGTTTATGTACACAGCGGTAAGCAAGCTACTTCAACAAAGTGTTTTTGTATTTCAGATGCGTCGTGCACCATTACCCTTGATGCAGAATTTAGCCCCTGTTATCGGGTGGACTGTGCCGATCGTTGAATTGGTGCTTGTTGTACTGCTCTATTTGAACAGGACACGGTATTTGGGAATGATCTGTTCGCTTATGCTGATGGCATCGTTTGAGGTCTATATCACAGGCATGAAGATAATGGAAATGCAGACAGGAATACGATTACCCTGCACCTGCGGTGGGATAATCTCAAATATGGGATGGACGGCACATCTGCTCTTTAATGCCGTGTTTATTTTCCTCTTGGGATTGTCTATTTATTATGAACGGAAAATGAGGAGATCGGGAACAGTTTAGGAATTTTTTAAATAACATATTTTTTTAACTCTTTAAATTGAATAGCTATGAAAAAGCTAAGTTTAAAATCAAAACTCCTATTAGGTGCTATCCTAATGGGCGGTACAATCGCAGGTGCTCACGCATTCGTTAACCTGCCAAATCCACAAGACCCAACTTATGATTGGGTTGGAGAACCCAATGCCCCGAACAATCCATCAGGCACACTTGACGATCAAACTATCGGACAGGCACTGCTTCATTTTGGATGTAGCGAGGGAGAAACCCCTTGTGCGAATGGAGAGCGAGTTTCTGGAGAGGGTGATGAATTTGTGACTATCTATTTTGATTAGTCAGAAAGGATAATAAAAGATATAGGCAC
>DELI01000012.1:50016-89508 GCA_002354335.1 Sphingobacterium sp. UBA2700
GTGCCTATATCTTTTATTATATGTATTTTATATTTTTCCATTTTATGCTTTACCCTTATTCCATATTTTTTCTCCAAAAGTTCTTTTAGATGTGAGTAAGTCGGAATGTCATTGTCAAATTCGATTTCAAAATCACCTATCGCCCCATTAGTCTTGTCAATAAAAGGTGGGTCTATCGGAATATCTCCAATATTGGCTTTTACTTTTTCGTTTAGGTATTCTAAAAGATATAAAATGGATACGTTCTTTGCTATTAAGCCCTTGTTGTTTAGTGTTATAAGTGATGAATCTTGTTGTTCTACTTTCAACAGGTTGTTATCTGTCAACGTGATAATACTGCAAGGAATACTGTCCTCCACTATATGGACATCAATATCAAAGTTTCTTTTCAAATCCTCCAACATATAAAAGTAAAACAAATTGTCTATTCTGTAACCTGCAAAGCGTAATTCGTAACAATAAGCATTATCAATTCTCCATTCTTCTTTTGTTTGATAATCAGATTCTCTAAAACTCTTAGGTGCTGTATTCGGCCAAAAGAAACGAAGTGAATCCGATGTCTCAATTTTCATCCGGTTGTAAAAATCTTTTGGAGACTTTCCTCGATTAATTGCAACCCATAGTAGCTGAGATAATGACTGATTAAAGGCAAATAAGCTGGTGATTTTTCTGTTCGCTGAATTTCCAACATTCTTAACAGTAAAACCACTGAATATCCCATCAATAGATTCCGTTAAGATAGACCTGTAAGTAAAGTTGGAGTCTCGTAAATGAAATGGTTTGAAAGGGTCGAAATCAATCATGTCATTCTTTTCCTGTGTTTTTATATCTATACCGTCTATAAATGATTGGATGTTTTCGCCGTTCATATCTTCTGCTCCCGTAATATGTTTTACGATCCCCTGCGAATCTATCCAAATATTGTGTGGCAACATTCGATGCGGAAAGTAATTTTTAAATAAAGTGTCTGAGGTTATAATGGTCAATTTACCTGATTTTAAATCAGTATTCCTTTCCAAAAATGAATGGATTGTTTTATTGTCTTCGTAAGTAACCGAAAGGATATTAACAGCATCAGTTTCTTTCAAGACAGAATCCAATAACTTCAACTCCTTTATACATGGTACGCACCATGTCGCCCAAAAATTTATAATGGTCGGTTTCGGTTCTGCCAAATTGTTGTTGACTATTTCCAATAACTGGTTGGGGAGTTTACCCCCAACCTTTAACTCCTTAGTTTGAGCCATTGCAAGATTGACTTGAAATGACAATAACAAAAAGGCAATAGCAATGATATTAATAGCCCTCATTTTGTGTAAGATTTGTATTGTAAATCAACTCTGACAGAGGGATTGGCAATCGTTCAGACACACCATTAATCCATGTTGCTTTATATTCTCCCATTACGGTATTTAATCTCCCTGTTCTTTTGAGGTCTATAAACCGTTTTGCCCATTCGCCAAATAGCTCCACTCGCCTTTCGTGGTATAGGGCTTCCAAACAACTCTCTTTGTCCAATTCGTCGGATAATTCCGATAGTCCGGCTCTTGTTCTAATGATGTTGAGATCGGTTATTGCCCCCTGTATATCTCCTAAGTGAACTTTAGCTTCGGCACGGATTAGGTATTGCTCACTCGCCCGAAGTACCACAAGATACTCGGGGGTGCTGTTGGATGCCGAACGATTTTTGTACTTGTACGGAAACCAATAAGATTGGGTCACGCCACCAGTCGTCGCATTGTTTTCTCCAAACCAATTGCTCTGACGTAAATCACCATTTTCAAATGCCGAATACAATAAATCCGTCATAATAAACTGTGGTACTGTAGTACGTGAAGCGGGGATAAGTGTGGTTGCGTCACTAATGAAGCCGTTTAACCTCCATAGCTGTAAAATAGTTTCATTACTACTTGCCAAAAACACTCCATTGACATTGGCTATCGGTGTGTACAATCCCGAATTTAAAACGGCATTCGTTTCATCCAATGCTTCCTGCCAACGATTCTGATATTGATATACCTGTGCAAGTAAGGCACTCGCTGACCATTTATTGGCTCGTGCTCTATCTCCACTTGGATAATCTGCCAAAAGTTCATTCTTAGCATCAACCAAATCAGCTATAATTTGATTAAAGATGGTAGTACTATCGGCTTGAATGGCAAGTCGGTTTTCATCAACATTGGTTTGTAGGATAAGAGGGATGTTTTCATATAGTGTATAAAGGTGGTAGTAACAAAATGCACGGACGAATTTTACTTCGTTTAATAATTGGCTCGTAGTTCTTTCACTTAGTCCCTCGCTCTCGATCACTCTTTCCAATATGTCATTGCAAGAATATATGATTTCATAAAAAGACCCCCATATATTCGAGTTTGTACCATTATCCACGGAAACCCGACCCGAGTAAAACTCGTCATTTAGTGCAGTGAATATGTATTCATCAGTATAAAGGCTGATGTGTTTATTATAATTGCCATTTAGGTTGTTTGCTAATATGAAATATATATTTCCCAATGCTGAAATTGCCGAAAGGGAATCTGCGAACACCTTGTCGGTAGTGAGTTGGTTTTTTGGAGAATCTATTTCTATCAGCTTGGAACACCCAAAAAGAGACACTAAACTAATCCCTATAAATGCTAAATAATATATTTTAAAATGTTGCATAATGTTTTCATTTAAAATGTAAGGTTAATACCAAATACTATTGACCTAACAGGTGGAATCGATACCGCTGTTGAGACATTCCCTCCACTTTCGGGGTCTATTATCGGGATATTGTTGTCCCAGAGCGTAAATAGATTTTGACCAACTATTGAGAATTGTACAGACTCACTTCCTATCTTTTTGGATAAATGCGCTGGCAATCGATATGAAAGCGAAACATTTTTTAATCGGAGATACATAATGTCAAAATAGTTTGCATCGGATTGACCAATATTTGCTGTACCATGACGGAACATATTGGAGACCTTTGGTAGTGGGGCATTATCTCCTATGTTTGACCATCTTTCAGTCAATATTTGATAGGCATTTGCCGGCCTAAATCCAAACTGGGCAAAGGCTAAGTTTCCAAAAGATGCCTGTTTCGCAAATTGGGTGAAAATGTCCAATTGAAAATTCTTATATGCAAAACTGTTTCCTATTCCACCGTAAAAATCAGGTGTTTGTTTTCCAATGGTATGAAACCTGTAGGGAGTAGTTGAAATTTCTCCATTCTCATCGGTATATTGTGCAACACCTGTTTCTGTATCGACACCTGCAAAATGAAAACCATAAACCTTTGTTATGTCATAACCTACCTCGTGCGTGTTTGCGTAACTGCTGTTTTCGATATTTTCAAATTCGACCAATTTGTTTTTTGGCAATGTGATATTTGCCGTAGTTGTCCATCGGAAATTTGTGTTTTCGATTATACGTGCATTCAAATCAAATTCCCATCCTGTATTCTGAACAACAGCAGGAAGATTGGCTTGGTAACTTGAAAACCCTGTAATTCTTGCTAAAGGATAATTTACAAGTTGGTTATCACTACGATTTCTATAATAATTGACTGTTAAAAGTATTCGGTCCTTTATAAAGCCTAATTCAGTAGCTACTTCAATTTTTCTTGTTGCTTCCCAATGGAATTGGCTATTGAATATCCTACTTGGTCTTAGAATCCCTATTCCTTGGTAGGTGTTTGAGCCATTTGCTTGGTAAGTGGATAGATATTGATAATCGCTGATCTGGTCATTGCCTGTCAGACCATAGCTTGCCCTTAGCTTTCCAAAGCTAAGGAAACCGTTTCCTTGTCCCATCCATTCCTCTTCGGAGAACAACCATGCTCCCCCAACGGAATAGAAGTTGCCGAATTGATTGGACGAGCCAAATCGACTGCTTCCGTCTCTTCTAATGGTGGCATTAAACACATACTTATCTAATAGATTGTATGTCAACCTCCCGAATGCGGAAACATACTTGTATTGTAGGGTGGTGTTTGTCCGTGTATTGATTGTTCCTGCCGAAGCCAAATTCTCCATCAGAAACTCGTTAGTAAAATCTGAAGCTCTGATGGTCATCCTATCGGTTATACTTGATTGGTATGTTCCGCCGACCAAAAATTGTAATTTGGATATATCGAAATCTTTTTTGTACTCTGTCTGTGGTTCAATGATAAATGATGTAGACGTATTATCTCCAAATAATGTATAGTTTATCTGTCCTGTATTCAAAGATGCCTTTGGAAAAAGTTGGCGTTGACTTAAATTCCTACGGTTATAACCGCCACTTATTTTCAGCTCAACACCAATAGGCAAACTGTACGTGGTAAAAAGGTTTCCTATAAAGTTATTAGTGTTTGCATGGCTTCGTGCAAGCTGTTGAGCTTCTACATTGTGGCCTGCATACCAATTATAATTACCGTCTTCGTTGAATAAAGGATAATTTGGGGGTAGGAGAAACATACTCGTTGAAGCACTTACAGGATTTGAAAGATGGGTTTTATCCACGTTGTATATGGATGACAAGTTAATTCTGAACCGTCCATTGTCTGACACATGACTAATGGTGGACTGCAAACCTCCTCTGTTGTACCTGTTGTCTCCTAACATGACCGTTCCCTCTGTTCTGTAATTTCCACCTATATTGAAATTCGTATTGCTGTTTCCTCCCGATACCGATAATTGCGAGCTTGTTAGGTTCGCCGTGTGACCAAATATATACTCCGACCAATTGGTACTTTCGGTCTGACTCCAAATGGTAAGGTCTGGCGCATAGTCAGACGATGCAGGATCAGCGGAAGGTATCCTTTCATCATTTTCAAAGGCTTCTCGTCGCATTGCTAAATACTGTTCCAAATTCAGCAAATTGGGATGGTTCGGTATTTTACTAAATCCTTGATTGATATTTAGGTTTATCCTTGTCCCTCCCGATTGTCCTTTTTTTGTCGTGATTAGGACAACGCCATTGCTTCCACGACTACCGTAGATTGCCGTAGCGTCTGCATCTTTTAGGACACTGATATTTTCAATATCATTTGGATTCAAGATATTCAAAGGGTTTGTTGTTCCTGCTATGTTGCTCGTAGATAATATATTATTTTCATTGATCGGACTTCCATCATACGGCACACCGTCAATAATGTAAAGTGGATTTGTACCCGCTTGAATAGATCCCGTACCACGGATTTGTATATTGATATTACCGCCTGGCAACCCATTCGTAGTCTGCACGAATACACCTGTCATTCTGCCCGATAGTGCAGAGAGTACGTTGGTGACAGGCTGTTGCTCGATTTCCTTTGCGGAGATACTCACGACGCTACCTGTGTTAAACCGTCTCGTGGTCTCACCGTAGCCAATTACCTGTACTTCGTCAACGGTGTTTTGATCGCTAAATAATCGTACGGTGACAGGACTACCGTCGAACGGTATTTCTTGGGTGATGTAGCCAATAAATCTGATGCGGAGTGTGCCTTCAGACTGTGGAGCTTGAAGCGTAAAGCTACCGTCTTGGTCGGTGGTCGTCGAAATGGTCGTGCCGACAATAGAGACGGTTGCGCCCGCCAATGGGGTACTGCTGTCGGCGGAGCGGACTGTACCGCTAATAGTGGACTGCTGACAGTAGACGGAGACAGACAGCAAGGAAAGGATTAGGACAAATATCGTTTTCATTAGGATATTCCTCCTTTCTCGAAATGACCAAAATTGCAGTCCGAATTGTACACGGACTGCTGATTTTGGACAAACAACATGAAACATAATCCTATCCAAAAAATCCTGTCGCACATGCCCAGTGCTACATGCCGACAGGTTTGGTAAATACGATTAACCACTCCTGCGACAACCTCTGGGTATTGGATGGTTAGAGATTGCCGACACGGAGCGGTATGTTTTAAAGTGTCTTTTGCGGAAATATAGGGATGTAGACTCCCTGTGTAGCTGTAAAATAGCTTCATCGTCATTTAGATTTAGTAGTTAGTATTGAGTAGTGTTATAGGGATAGAGACCAATAAGCACGACCTTAAACTGTTCGCTGGATTACCCTTGACAGAAAATGCCATAAGGTGATCGGTTAACTCTCTAAATGACTTAAACAGGTGATTTTATTAGGTTTTTATATAGTTGCTTTTTCATCCTCGCCGTGATAAGCGAGTCTCGAAAAAAAGGAAAGTAGGATGAACCCTAAATGCCATTGCTCTTAGTGACAGCCAAGACATGGACTTACAGTAAGGCTCATACCTACTCCCAAGTGCAAAGATATGCACTTTAAGGTCGATATGAGCATTCTTACCGTCTCGCGTCTTGGCTGTCAATCTTTGAGCATCGAGACTCTTTCGTAAATGCGTACTCCTTAACCTAATCTGTTAAAGGACTTTATATACTCATCTATTATTATCTTATAATTTGTTTCTGTAACAAACATAATAAAAAAATCTAAAAAGTAAAATAAAAACATAAAAAAGTATTTTTTAAACATACTTTTTTATAAATAAAAAGACTTTTTGTACACCCATATTTGTCTTATATGGGGATAGCTATCGGTCAAATAATAAAATCAGTTGCCAAGAGCAAAGGTTATACGCTTGAATCTTTGGGTAAAAAGCTCCACATGAGCAAGCAAGGGATTGCAAGTTTGTACAAGAGGAAAAACATTGAGGTTGAACTCTTGAGGAAAATTGTGACGATATTAGACCATGACTTTTTTGCTTACTATTACGAGGAAGAACCGTTACGTAAATTTAAGGAAGCTGAGCGTGAAGAATGGGATAATGAGCTAAAGCGATTGACAACTGAAATGTCTTACAAAGACGACTTGTTAGAGAAAAACGCTGAAATACTGTCTTTGCAAAGAAAATACATTGCGGAGTTAGAGGAAAAGTTGAAGAAATAGCTTGTTTTCATAGCTTTAAAATTAAACACATGGCTAAGAGAATAAATACCACTAAGAATGAAAATCCCCGTAAGTCCAAAGAGAGAGTAAATCCTGAGACTTTGAAAGAAGCCTTACGAAATCTGAAATCTCGTTTTGCTACTGGTGACGTAAAATCAATGGAAGAGGTAGCGGGTTCTTATGCTACGGGTATACCCTTTGCTTTAGGAATGGGCTATGACACGATGATTAAGAGGTTTCATAATCCATGAGCGACTGACATTAGAAGATATCCTTACTACTGCAGACATTACGGAGACAGATGTTGAAATTGTATTAGCAGTTGCTATTGCCGAAGCAAAAAAGAAACATATAAAGCGAGATATTACAAATCTATTGGAGCCTTAAAGTATATGAACGAGGAATACTACGATTTCGAAAAAACGCCTGACACTCACTATTACGAATTTCATAGTGTCGGCCCAAATGGAACTGTGCGTAAAGTAATCCAGTTCCAACAGATTAATATAAAGGAGAATGTATATAATCTTGGTTTTGGTGATTTCGACCCTGCCACGAATGAAATAAGTGACCTAACTACCACAAACAACCTCGACACCAAAAAGGTACTGTCTACTGTAGCACGAGCAGTAATAGATTTTATGAACGGGCATCCACACGCTATTGTCATGGCAAAAGGCAGTACTCCATCGAGAACACGACTTTATCAAATGGGAATATCAGAGTTTTGGAATGAAATTCAAGAAATATTCGAAATCAAAGGATACCACAAGTATACTTGGGAGTCTTTTCAAAAGGGTAAAAACTACGATGCTTTTTTTATATTTAAAAAATAATAACGAACTTTGTATCAGGAGGTTTAAAGTATGAGTACGAACAGAGATAAAAAGAACAAGAAAAATAGTGAGATGACTGCCCAAGAACGTCAGAGCATCTATAACAGTTCTTCTTTCTTTAAAAAGAAAAATGAGGAAGCTATTGACTTCTTAAAAAAGCATCCTATACCAAAGGAGTATCTTCAGAGATAAGATAAATAAATAGAGCCGAACGATGTTCGGCTTTTTTTGTTTTTTGAGGTCTTGGTAAAAAAAGGACATTTCTTAAAAAGCGATTGGTCAAAGGCTCTTTTACTCTCTGTTTTTTGCTACCTTAGGCAGCTTGAAACCAAAAATATCCGTTGGATGCAACGATTCATAGACCAAGTTTATAATATTGTTTGGAGCGATGCTCTTGTTTATCTATGCCTGCTTACAGGTATTTTTTTTACGATACGTTTTCGATTTCCGCAGTTGCGGTATCTAAAGCACATGATACAACTCCTGTTTAGAGGAAATAGCACAAGCAAAGGCATATCGTCCTTTCAAGCCTTTGCGCTCGCTATATCGGGGCGTGTGGGTACGGGTAATATCGCCGGTGTGGCCACTGCTATCGGGATGGGTGGCCCAGGAGCGGTATTTTGGATGTGGATGATTGCTTTTCTCGGGAGTTCGTCCGCCATCATCGAAGCTACCCTCGGACAGATGTACAAAGAGGTGAAAGATGGTCAGTACCGTGGTGGTCCTGCATTTTATATATTGAAGGGACTACGGTCTAAAGTGTTTGCTTGGACTTTTGCCATAGTTACCATTGTGAGCACAGGTTTTCTCCTACCGAGTGTACAGAGCAATAGTATATCATTAGCAGTTCATGCCTCGTTTGGTTTTTCCCATCACCTTATTGCTATGGTATTGGTGATACTTCTTGGGTTTATCATCATCGGGGGCGTAAGGCGTATAAGCCGTGTCGCTGAATTTGTCGTGCCGTTCATGGCGGGGGCTTATATCTTGATGGCCATTATCATCATGTTGCTGAACTTTCAACAGATACCCGATGTGATTGCTATGATATTTAATGCAGCGTTTAACAGTGAGTCAGCCTTTGGCGGTATTATCGGCATGGCTATATCTTGGGGCGTAAAGCGTGGGATATATAGCAATGAAGCTGGACAGGGCACAGCTCCTCATGCAGCCGCTGCTGCGGCTGTTAGCCATCCTGTCAAACAGGGATTGGTACAGGGGTTCTCGGTCTATGTAGATACTTTATTGGTCTGTACAGCTACGGCATTTATGATTCTATTCACAGGACAATATAATGTCGCTAATCCCGAAGCTGGATTTATCGTACAGAATATAAGCGAGAGCATACAGGCTGGTCCCGAGTATACACAGTTGGCGGTAGCTAAGCACTTCCCATTGCTTGGGGATGGATTCGTGGCTGTTGCGCTGTTCTTCTTTGCCTTTACGACTATTATGGCTTATTACTATATCGCCGAAACCAATGTAAGTTTTGTGATGGGGGCGAGTAAGAACAAAGTATTGATATGGGTATTGCGTGTGCTAATCCTCGTATCTGTATATATGGGATGTGTCTCTACAGCCGAAGCGGCTTGGACGTTGGGCGACATCGGTGTAGGTGTCATGGCATGGTTGAATGTTATTGCCATTATCTTCCTGCACAATAGAGTGTTGGTACTGATGAAAGACTACAACGAGCAACGAAAAAAAGGGAAAGACCCCATATTTGATAATTTAAAGTATAACTTCCGCAATATGGATCTGTGGAACCGAAAAAATTAATATGTCCATGAATTACTTCGGTGTTCGATATGTCCGAAATCTACTTGCTATAGCAGTTAAGGCTTAGTATTTTTGATAGGATAGTCCGTGCACAAAAAACACAGAAATCAACAATAATAAAGAGAACATGAATAGCACTATCTTAGTACCCACAGACTTTTCAAACAATGCTTTGGTTGCTACACGTTATGCGATGGAGTTAGCAAAGAAGTTACAGGCAAACTTGCACATCCTGCACACTTACCGTCCTTTTACCTCTGCTTTTCAAAGCCCATTGGCAAACAAGACGGACGAACAACGTGCAGAGTTGGGAGCTACCAAAGGGCTTGCTGAATTTATGGAAAAATTGGGCGTTGGTTCGGATGTGACCGTTACTTCAAGCATTGAAAAGAATGGTATATTGGAAGCGATCTCAGAGTACATTGAGGATAACAGTGTCTGTCTGGTTGTGATGGGGACACATGGTGCTTCGGGTACACGAAAAGACCTCTTGGGAAGCAACACTTATGATGTTGCCAAAGATGTGCCTCGTCCATTGTTGATCGTGCCGGAACATACCAACTTGTTTAAGTTGGAGAATGTAGTGTTCTTTAGTGACTATCAACAGGGAGACATCAAGAGCCTACGTAGCCTTGACGGTTTGTTTGGGAATATGGGGCTTTCCTGTACGTTGGTTCATATCCATGAAGATAAGAACGCTCCACAGGAAAGCGACCAACAGAAATTAGCGGTATGGAAATCGGTATTGGAAAGAGAGACACCCTTGCAGAGTCTTTCCACAGAACTTGCACACGTCCCCGAAAATGTGGACGGAGTGAACGAAATACTCAAACGCTTAAATGCAGATATGACGCTAATTACCCTTATTGATGCAAGAAATTTTTTCAAAAAACTATTGCACAAGAGCTTGGCAAGGGCTATCATCCTTAACCCTCAAACGCCTGTTCTGTTGACATCTGAAGATACGGAGTAGAGCATATAGGAGAGTATTTGGAACGATTTATTGGAAGCAGTGCCTGTGCGGTATTTAAAATGTGATACAGGTTTTTATTTCATTTTCTTCGATACATTTAACTGATATGTCTTAGATAATCCATATTAAACAATTTGATTATGAATATTACATTAAAAGAACTTAAAGACGTTACCTCGGATAACTGTGTAACCATCATATTGAATACACATCGTACTAAGCCGGACAACCAAAAAGATCCATTAGCCCTCAAAAACCTTATAAAAGAGGCTGAGCAGCGACTTTCGGTAGATAGGAACAAAAAAGATGTGCAGGGACTGATACAACGCTTGACAGAATTAGAAGCTAAGATAGACCATAGCCATAATCTTGAGAGCCTTATCCTGTTCGTCAATGAAGATATAGCCGAATACACACGTCTACCTATTCCGGTAGAAGATAGGGTTGTAATAGACCAGACTTTTGCCACACGGGATCTGATTAGAGGCTTGCATTTGGACAGCGGTTACTACGTCTTGGTATTGAGCCAGCAAAAGGTACGTTTGATTGAGGCATTCAATGATAGAGTAGTTGCAGAAATAGGTGGATCATTTCCTATCGAAAACAATCAGTTTTATTCGACTAATAAAGCAGAGTTGTCCAATGCGACGAGACAAACCAATCTTGTAGCCGAGTTCTTCAACAGAATAGACAAAGAAGTCAATAAGGTGAGAAAGGATAACCCTCTTCCGGTACTTATCTGTACGGAAGAAAGCAATTATCATGAATACCTGAAAGTAGCCGACGAAAAACAAAGCATCTTTGGCACCTTTCTCAACCAGAACAGGGTCGATGAAAAAGCACAGGCGATCGTGGAAGAGGCGTGGAAAATTGTTAAGGAACACAATGTCCAAAGAAACAATGCACGCAAAGTGGAATTACAAAAAGCCGTAAGTAATGGTCTATTCTTGAGCGATGTGAACGATATTTGGAAAGCCATATCGGAAGGTAGAGTACAGACCTTGTTTGTCGAGCAGGGGTTATTCCAGCCAGCGGTTATCGAAGATGGTTTGGTCACTTTGGTCTTGACAACGGATAAGGACCGAAAGGAGGTCATAGATGACATATACGATGAAATGATTGAATTGAATATGAAATTTGGCGGTGATGTCGTATTCCTGCCCAAAGGAGAGCTAAAGGATTTCAATGGTTTTGGGGCAACAACACGTTATTGAGAAAGAAGCGTTAAAAGCCAATTATAGAAAATGCGGAGTCTATCTATTTGGACTCCGCATTTTTTATTTACACCATTTTCAGGACATGACCTTTTGTTCATGAAACTTTTATAAGAATGATTTGATATGGTCATTATATCCATAAATGGCCAAAATATCTCCCTTTTCTAAAATCGTGTCGGGCTTAGGAATACCGTGGAGTATCGTGGTGACCATACTGCTTCCAAAGGATGTTTTTTGCTCTTTGCTTTTTAAAATGGTCAATACAAGTAGCTCATATTTTTCTCGAAAGCCAATCTCTTGAATACTCTTGCCAATATATTTTTCGGGGACGACAGCCTCTACTATGCTGTAATTACTGTTCAATTCAAATGAATCGACCAGACCTGTCATACATAGTTTTTTAGACCAACGCTCTGCCGATTCTTCTTCGGGGTGGGCAATCTCCAATACACCCAAAGCGGTCAATACCTTTTCGTGCAATCTATTGACCGCTCTACTGATTAATCGCTTTACCGAGGCTTCTTTACACAAAGCCGTCACCATAATATTAGCTCCTTCATCTTCCCCTATGGCTACGACGACGACATCGGTATTTTTGAGCGGTAAGGTGTGGAAAGCGGCCTCGTCCGTAGCGTCGAGACAGATACAATGTGTAATCTTCTCTTTCAAGGCTGTGATTTTCTCCATTCGCTGATCTACACCTATCACTTCGTTACCCTGCATGGTCAACTTCTCTGCTAAAGAAGCACCAAAATTGCCCAAACCTATTATTATAAATTTCATGATGTAAAATATTAATATACCGTCAATTCTTCAGGAGCATAACGGTAATGTGTATATTTAGTTTTCTTTATAAACGCAATCATAACGGAGAGCATGGTTACACGACCGATGAACATTAAGAAGATTAATACAACTTTACTGCCCATAACGAAGTCATGTGTTACACCCAAAGAAAGTCCTACCGTATTGTAAGCCGAAAAACACTCAAAAGCAATATCAAGTAAAGGTCGCTGAGGCTCAAAGAATGATATGACAAAAACGCCTATACCGATGGTCATAAGAGACAGGAACATTGTCGCAAAGGCTCGTTGTATCGATATGCCACTGATTTCTCTTTTGAATATCTCCGTACGGTTTTTTCCGCGTGCCAAACTGAGCACATTCAATAAGGCTACCGCAAATGTACTTGTCTTTATACCGCCTCCAGTGGAATTTGGAGAAGCACCGATCCACATCAGTAGGATGATGAACAGAATAGAAGAAAACTGTAAAGCCCCAAAATCGATACTGTTAAAACCTGCTGTTCTTGGTGTAGTAGCGGTAGTAAAAGCTATCACAAATTTGCCAATTCCATCATGTTCAGCAAGTACATGGCTATATTCATTGCAGAAAATGACGATTGTGGCTACGATGGAAATTACAATTGTGGTAACAAGATTGATTTTACTGTTAATGTTCAATACCCAAGGGCGGTGTAGATTTTTCTTCAACGTCCACTTGCCGATCAACCGCCTGATGATATGTTTAAGATAGGTTAATACATTAATGACGATTGGAAATCCTAACCCTCCAAAAATATAGATAACGGCAATGACGAACTGAAAGTTATAATTAAAGACTACAGTCGTATCCATCAAGCCTGCCGGTAGTATGGAAAAACCCGCATTACAAAAAGAAGATATGGCATGGAATAGGGAAAAAAATACTTTGTTGATCCCCAAAGATGTAATCTCATTTCCAACACTGATGTAAATGGCAAGTGCACCTACCAACTCGATGCCAAAAGTAATCAATACAGTATGTTTCAGAAGATCAAATACCTCGGACATCCTTTCTGTATTAGAAAAACCACCAATGGTCAATTGGCTTTCGTAAGAGCTTCCTCCTTTGAGAAAATAGCTGAAAAGACCTGCAAAACTTAATATGCCGATTCCGCCTGCTTGAATTAGGAGCATGATAATCAATTGCCCCCAAACGGTAAAATGTGTAGCTGTATCGACAACGATTAATCCCGTAACACATACTGCACTGGTAGAAGTAAACAAAGCGTCTGTCCATGACAATGGTTCGTTTAGGGCAAACGGAAGTTTCAATAATAGCGTACCTACTGTAATCAGCGTCAAAAAACTGAATACAAATAGTTGGGCCGGATTGTATAAACGCTTTTTCATTTCACGTTACGATTATGACCGAGGCAAAGCTATAAAATAATTTCCTATCCATCTTCTTTAATTATAGTACTGTAACCTTGACTAATAAGTTGCAAGAAAGAGGACTTTATCGTCGATAAGATATTAGCTGTTAAGATAATGTCCACAGTGGTAGCAATATTCAGCGTCATCTCGATGCCCCTCTTTATTGCAGTGGGCACAGACGATTCCGTTGAGCCTATTATGCTCTTCTTCTTTCTTCTGTTCTTTGTACACAGACCTGCCGACTTCTTTGGCTATCTCGACTCCTACAATCCCGGTCGGTACGGCAATGATGCCATAACCAGTAACCATCAATACCATAGATAGAAACTGTCCAAAAGCAGTTGTGGGGACCATATCACCATAACCGACCGTAGTCAGTGTGACAATGGTATAATATACACTTTTCGGGATACTCGCATACCCATTCTCGGGTCCCTCAATGTAATACATCAAAGTACCTATCAAGATGGCAATAATGAGTACTGTATAGAGAAATACCATTATCTTAGCCCTGCTCGCCAATAGTGCCACCTTTAACTTGGAGGATTCCTGCATAAACTCCATCAGACGAAATACCCTAAATAATCTGAGCAGTCTCAAAATCCGAAAACTACTGAGGATATGGCTCCCCGAAACAAATAGTGACATGAACATAGGGAGTATGGAGAGCAAGTCGATAATGCCATAAAAGCTAAATATGTATTTTAGAGGTTTTTTACTGACAAAAATTCGGAGTGCATACTCCAAGGTGAATATAATAGTAAAGCACCATTCCAAAATAATCAACTCTCTATGGTAGATCTGGTCAATCCCCTCGACGGTCTCCAACATAATGGTAAAGACACTCAAAAGAATCATGACCAATAATCCTACATCGAATGCTTTGCCAGCTGGAGTATTTACCCCATATATGATGATATACATTTTTTGGCGAAACAAATCCAATTTACTTTTTGGAACTTCAGAATGACGTGACATGAGCAATAGGGTCTATATTCGTTTTGTATCGGTTAAATATATTCAAATGATTTACAAACGGTTTTTCATTTCAAAAGTTTTCTAAACTTGTCGATTTATGGAGAGTCATGACGATTATATATAGGAACGTTCCCAACGCATAACAAAGCACATCCCATACGTCTGCTGTCATTCTTTCCGTACACATTGGGAACAGGACTTCACAGAGGATGGACACCAATAAAAAGTACCCGAATATGTGCGTTAGCGGTAAGGTGTATGAGCGGTTTTTATAAATCAATCGCCTTTCCCAAGTAATCAATGTCAATAGGATTGGCATAAACAAAAGAGGGTCGAGATAGCTATGTATCAAAGGAAATGAGACTGTGGTTATTTTCTGTATATATTGGTGCAACAGGAACAGGACGCTACACATCCAAAAAAGTAAACCCGACCTGCGTTGTACGTTCATAGAGCAATAAGGAAAACAAGCAAGAGTATAACTAATAGTACCGGCGAAAATAACAGTAACAAGAACAGTACAGGGAGCTTCAATATGAATATCACAATCTGCAAAAAGATTGGTTGTCCCTTTTTAGGGCGTACCCAATTTTCCAAAGTCTTATATGTGGACGATACGGTCTCCCATATTTCCTCCCTTGCCGTTTTTTTCTTTGGGCTGATCTGCTTTTCTTCTTCGTTATTATTCTGCACTTGGATTGATGTTTATATCATTATTCTGTGGGAGCATTGTACTGTCCTTGGCAACTCTATTCATCAATAGTGCGACCATAGAATCTCCCGATATATTGGTTGCTGTCCTCAACATATCCAATGGTCTATCAACAGCAAAGATCAGTGCGATGCCCGCAGGATTGACACCGATGGATTCCAATACGATGACCAACATTAAGATACCTGCTCCTGGCACAGCGGCGGCTCCGATAGAAGCGAGCGTTGCCGTAACGATTACACTTAGCTGTTGTGCTATTGTCAAGTCATAACCCATGACCTGTGCAATAAAGACTGCGGCTACCCCTTGATAGAGACACGTGCCATCCATATTGATAGTAGCACCTATGGGAAGTACAAAACTCACTACATCTTTCCGTATATGCAGTTTTTCTTTTGCACATTCCATCGTTATCGGTAAAGTCGCCGCACTCGAACTTGTCGAAAAACCCAAAAGCTGTGCAGGTAAAATACCTTTGAAGAACTTGAGCGGATTCATCTTGCCAAAGAAATAAACAAATAGTGTATACACACCATATACCAAAATCAATAGCCCCAATACAACAGTAAGCCCGTACATACCCAAGGCCTTGAACATATCAACGGATGGAGCTTCGGCAATAAGCGTGACAATAAGTGCAAACACCCCTAAAGGAGCAAACATCATCATGAAATCAACAACTTTCAGTACGATGGTATTTGCTGCATCTGTCACAGATTTGAGGGGTTGTATTCGACCTTGCGGTGTCATAGCCATCGCTACACCGACCAATAGGCTGAAGAAAATGACTTGGAGCATATTGCTGTTAGAGGTGGTCGCTTTGAAAATGTTATCAGGTACAATATCGACAAGTATCTGTAATGGTCCTCTTTTTTCCTTTATCTCCGTGGCTTCATCTACTTTTTCCTGTACCTCTCCGCCAAAGGACTGTAACATTTCCTGTCGGGTATCTTCGGAAATGAAATTGCCAGGCTGGATAATGTTGACCAAAACTAAGCCTATGGTGACAGCAATGACCGTGGTCAAGATATAGAGTCCAAATGTACGAAACCCCAATCGGGAAAGCTGTGTTACATCTTTCAAATCGGAAACCCCTTTAATCAGCGATACAATGATTAGAGGAATAGCAATCAGTTTCAACAGGGTGATGAAAATAGTGCCAAAGGGTTTTATCCAATCGATAACAAACTCTTTTCCACCTGAGAACTGAATACACAGCAAACCTATCAATATACCTGCAATGATACCTATCAATATCTGCCAATGTAGTGCTATTCTTTTCATGATGCCTTGTTTTAATCTGTTAGCTGTTGTCTTTCAATGGAGTTGCTACCCTGTTCAACAGAATATACCCAATTACTCCTGAAAGTAGCGAAGCTACCAATATGGAAAATTTCGCTTCGGCAATAAGGAGATTGTCCGAAAAAGACAGTAAGGCTATAAAGATAGACATCGTGAAGCCTATACCTGCCAAAAGACCTATCCCGACAATCTGTGTCCAAGATGCTCCCTGTGGCATAGAGCCAATGCGCAATACAATGGCCAACTTGGTCATGAGGAAAATACCAACAGGCTTGCCTAATAGCAGACCCAATATAATCCCTATCCCGAGCGGTGACGCCAAGCCCTCCAACATACCATCCTCAAACCGAATATTGGTATTAGCCAGAGCAAACAAGGGTACGATCAGATAGTTCACAGGGGTTGTAAGAGCATGCTCCAATTTCAGTAATGGCGGTTCTCCTTTACCTTTGATCGCCAATGGAATGGTCATCGCTGTAACCACTCCTGCGATGGTGGCATGAATACCCGAATGATGGATAAAGTACCATATAAAAAGCCCGGGAATGAGATAAAATGCCAATGATTTGACACCCATTCTATTGAAGATAACGAGCAATACCAATATCGCTAAAGCATATAACAGATACACTGTATGTAATTCGGCTGAATAGAAGATGGCAATCACTAAGATCGCGATTAAATCATCTACGATAGCCAATGCAGCTAAAAATATCTTTAATGAAACAGGTACTCTCTTGCCCAACATGGCTACAACGGCTAAGGCAAATGCTATATCTGTGGCCATAGGAATTCCCCAACCGCTCACTGTTTCTGTTCCCTGATTGACCAAAAGATAAATACCTGCTGGCACAACAGCTCCACCAAATGCACACAGAATGGGAAGTAAAGCCTGTCGAGGGGTAGAGAGTTCTCCGCTTACCAATTCTCTTTTTATCTCCAATCCGACCAAAAGAAAGAAAATGGCCATCAAGCCATCATTTATCCAGAGGGCGACAGAATATTTTAAGTGCACAGCTTCTGTTTCAAATCCAAGCGACGTATTCAATAGTCTTTCAAACGAGGCTCCGAGTGGGGAGTTAGCAAGAACCAATGATACGACTACACAGATAAATAGGATTATCCCTCCACTGGTGGGTGAATTAATGAAATTTCTAAGAATTTTCAGCATAAAATTAAGTTCTGTATATAATCAAAAGGACAAAGATAGGGTAAGAAAATAGTTTAGAAAAGGAAAAATCGGACATCAATGCTAATACGCAAATTTAAGTTCAATTTCCCTAAAAACAGCCTTTGCTTTTACATTGAAAGTATTACTTTAGCGAAATTTTAAAGATTATTAGCAACTAAAAAACAATATTATGAAAAAGAAAACGAGTCCTGCTGTTATTTTTTTCTTTGTGCTATTAGGTATAGCTGGAGTACTTTATTTACTGGGGATGCATGACACATTTGGGGTAGCTGGGATGTGCATTATAGCATTAGTGCTTACGTTCTTGATTACATTCTTTTTTACATAGTATATCATGTGTCTGTAGGTAAAAGTCAGTCTGATTTTGCCGTAGATACTGCTATCGGTGAGGGAGCGGAATGCATTATAGCGGGAATAAATATTCTCAATATCCTATTCATTCTTGGATTGAGTGGAGTCATACGTCCTTTTCCATTGAAAATAAAGAACATCAAAACGGAACTTTATCCTGTATTCATAAATGACCGGATGGTTAGCCAAAAAGAGGATTCGTGTTGAGCTATATTCTCTATCTAACAGTGATGCTCATTTTTCAGAACATGATATTTTCTTTAACCAAGTGTTTTGGCATGAAGGTTATAAATAGTTTTTGTTGATGTATTCTATTGTTTTGCTGAGCATTTCTATCAGTCCCTGTGCATTCTTACTATCTCTGAGTGAATTTTTCTTTTGTAGACTGCTTAATGAAAAGGGTTCTCCATTTGTCCTAACAAAGTTCTGTTGAATGAATTGGGGAATATTGCCTTTTCCTATTCTATTTAGATACGAAAGATTAAAAAAAGCATTGAATAATATTAAGAATTGCAGTATGTTCCTGTCGCTACTGAAAATGGGATTAATTAGTGATACGATTTCGTCCTCATGGTACTTAATCATATTTTTTAGAAATTTGATTTCGGTCGATATAGTCTTCAATAAAAATTCTTTTAACCCAGCATCAGAGTGAATATATGCCATTCCAGAAATTACAGGAATATTACTGATTTGTTTATCCAAAATAAATAGTTTTCCTATCTCGTCTATTGGGTCTTCTATCTCATCCAATGTTTTTTTGTAGGCATTGGTGAGGGCACGAATAAATTGTACCCGATTGAAATTTCTGTTGATAAGTTCGTAAAATATAGCTTCTTCGAGTTCAGCCACAGGTGTCTTGTGACAGATTTCGTAAAGAGATTCTACGAGACCCACAAAGTAATCGAGAGACCTAAATCCGTCATTTGGTTTGCGTGAGCTATGGTTTGAGGGAATTGGATTGGCAAAATAATCTTCGAGTGAATCAGTAATAAAGCCACGCAGGTTGGCTTTTTGAAGTGTTTTGAAGATATATTCTACCTTGTCTATTTGTAGGTGTTGTATATACTTTACATAATGTGGTGGTGGCGAAAGAATGGCATATTGTAAATGAGAGAATTTTGACCTTATGTTGACCATTAATCTATCAAGAGCCGTCAAGAAATACTCCAATAATTCTGTTCGGAACAATTGGTTGAGTTGTCCATCGTAAGGATGAGCCTCTGCTTTTAAACTCAATGTGATAGACTGCTCCATGACGGCATCTACTTGGTGTCCTTTTCCCTTATGGTTATGTCCAAGTTCGATAAGCGTGTAGGAAAGCTGTCTTTCTGCCTCCGCAATGGCTACATCTATTTTCCTTTTGAGGTCGTCGGCTTTCTGTGGATTCAGTTCTTCCGTCGCATCAAGTAAATATGTCTCGATCTCCTGCCAAAGATTATTCAACAAGTCTTCGATTTTTAAACGTTCCATCCCAATACCCTTAAAAACCAATAGTTAAATGTGGAGATTTTCTGTAATCTCCTATAAAAATGTCATATCAAAAATCTATTTTAGTAGATTAATATGTATATTGTTTGTACTTAATAACAAAAATAGGTTTTGCAAAAAGGGTAGAAAAGTAAAAATCGGACACTTATAGAATGTGTTAAAAATGTTTTATTTCATATTATTGCTATCACTATGCCATTAGTTTTTTTACAAAAGATCAAATCAGTTATTTCTCCTAAATCAAAAGCAATAAGGAGAGAAGATGTTGTATATAGGCAACTAAAAAATGAACATGTTTTTGGAGCCTATGTTTTTCCGTGTAAGGACTTGAAGTCCAATCAACCTTTGTTTAATGATGGTTTGCCATCCCTTATTTTCATGCCTCGAAAATCGGACACCGTGCATTTAATAGAGAAAGGAGAAACGGTACAGTTCAACTCGGCTTGGATCTGCTGTGGGGTTATTAAAGATACCCATTGGGAAGTACCAAAAGACCTTGAATATATCTTGGTTTTACGATTTAAACCCTCGTCCTTTTATTCGATATTTAATATTACCCCATCTGTCTTCCATACAAGACCGATTCGTAATCTGGAAGACATCATAGATGATAATTGGATGCAAGTCTTTGACAAGATGTATGAACAGAGGTCATTGTCTGATAAGATTTCTTTTATGGATGATGTTCTTTCAAGGTGTCAAATTGACCATAGTTTTCCGCATATATTGAGCCTTGCTATTGAATATATCGACGAAAAAAAGGGTAATACTACCGTTTCGGATGTTCTTCATCAATTAGGAAAAAGGGTCAATTCAAAATGGCTGTATAGAAACTTTGTTAAATATATGGGGATTTCTCCCAAACAGTATATTTCACTTCAGCGATTTATATACACGTGTAGAGAATACAAGGAAAATGACTCGGATGATGTATTTGACGTAGCCCTGCATTCGGGGTATTATGATTACAACCATTTCTTTAAGGACTTTAAGCGATATATTGGCATATCTCCTTCTCAATATTCTTGGAGCTAAAGAATTGTAGTCTTAATTTACCATATTACAAAAAGCCTTTCAACAATATCATTGTTGAAAGGCTTTTCTACATAGAAATTGGTGGCACAGTATCGTTTGCCTCTATATTTGGTTCATCGGACTTTGGCGTGTTGTCGAGTTTGTTTTTTTCCAATTTCTTCAATTCTGTCCTTACGATCTCCTGCACTTCCTCTTTTATCCGCTCGTAATTATACTTTACATCCTCGGGGGCAACATGGTTTATAATTGGGATTTCTCTGTACTTGGATTCTTCTTCTGCAATGGCTTTAAAATCATTCTGTATCTCGGCATGAAACATTTTGAGGTCAATCCTGCAATCGGGATTGTCGGCAACTACACCGACAAACTCACCCGATGAAAGGCGTGATATTTTGGATGCAGGTATGGCATATTCTAATTGAGTAGACTTGGTAAATGATGTGTCACTACTGTTTATATTTTGGCTTACCTTTTCCTGCAATATCTTTCCAAACTGTTCGCTGAGATGCTTTGCCGTGTCTCCTGTGACCTGCCCACTTATGATATTACCGACAACACCAAAGATAGCGTCGGCTTCTTCTTTGGAATAATCCTTTACATTCTGACTTAAATCCTGCAACCCCAATACGGTTGAAACCTTATACCCTCGGGCAATGGCGAGGTGGTTGGAGATATTATTGATTAATATGGATGAAAATTCGTCGAAGATTAGACTTGATTTCAACCTGTTCTTTTGATTGATGATTTTTAGCAACCTATTGACATATAGGGAGAGTACAGCTCCATAGGTCTGCAACTTCTGCGGATTGTTTCCCATACATACGATTTTAGGGTCTTCGGGATTGTTGATGTCGAGGGTAAAATCGTTGCCACTCAGCACCCAATAGAGCTGTGGTGATGAAAGTCGGGCAAGCCCAATCTTGGCACTTGCAATCTGTCCCTCCAATTGCTCCATCGCTTTGTTGCGGAATGCTGATAAAAATGGATTAACAAGAACCCGAATTTCATCCTCCATATCCAGTAAAGCGAACAGCATATTGTATTCTACCTGCATAAGTTCGATAACATGGGGCAAGGTGCAATACTTCCCGTCTTGATATTTCCTTAAATACCAAATGAGGGCTGTAAGGAAATTGATTGGAGACTCGACAAAGAAATCCCCTTGCTTCTTTAACCACTGTTTGTTAAGTCCTAACAGAATGGTACGGCTCGATTCGGTTGCATCCGTAATGTCGTCCATCGTATTTGGGTCTAAGGGATTACAACGGTGTGTCCTGCTTAAATCATCAAAGTTGATAACATAGAATTTAGGCGGGTTTTTAAGTTGATGACGGTACTGTAACAGCTTGTTATAAGCAATCTTGGAAAGGTCATCGAATTTTAAATCGTACAGAAATACGGTAAAACCCTTCTTAATGTGTTGGTCAATCAGATGGCGGAAAATAAATGCGCTCTTACCTGTTCCTGGCTTTCCAACCACCAAAAGCCCTTTCAGCGGATTGATAAAATTAATCCACGAGTCACGGACTTCTTTTTTTAGCCTGTACTTCGCAGGGAGATTAATGGAATACTCATTCTCAAGCAACCTTTCTTCCTGTGGGAACGTTTCGTTATCATCGTTGAAAACTCCACCGTTCATCATGTCCTTTAGAAGCCTTGACAGCCACGTACCGCCAATGAGCATAAGGAGATAACCTATACTCGTAATCCCGATATAAAGGACGGTCTTGGTCTCTATGGTCATATCGGTATAGAGTAAAAACGTGCTGACGAAATAGAGAAAGAGACCGCTAAGTATGTAGATGGCTATGTGGCTCTTTTTGATTTTCTCGTCCTTTTTACCCTTGATGCTCAACAGGAAGACTGACAATAAAATCAATGTACCAATCTTGGGTTTGAGGTAACTGCTGAAAAGCCCCGTCTTGGAAATATTCTCGACAATACGGTCGGTGATATTGGCTGTCCATCCCCATGACTGAAACGCAAGGTAACAGGCAATGTAAAAATGTATGGCAAGTATGGCAATGCTCAATAACCTTGTGAAGTCGGCTATTTTGCGTAAACCCTGTATATCTTCTCCTGTATTCATATTCTATCAATTTTGATGGCTTTTAAAGCCTGTTTTGGTTCTTCTTTTTTCTTCTCCGCAAAGTCTGTGAGGGCGTGTAGTCTTTTGTATCAAGCATTTCTTGTACATAACCCAGACTTGGTGCGGGATCTGCTGAACGGTTATCAAGTGATAATCCATCGTATGGGGTCGTAAAAGATGGTGTGACAAGGTGGTTTTTTGGAATGTCCGAATTGCCGAGCCGTTTGCTGATAGCCGAAGCACTGTAACTTTTGCCCAATGCGCTACCGTTGAATACGGTATGGTTTACATTGTCCACGTAGGTCGCTCCATAGATAATGCCCTGCCCGTTCTCTCTGAACAAAAGGAATATCCCGCTTTTGGCGAGTTCCTGTTTTAGTGTGTTCTTTGTGACGGTCTCGTACCGTAGTAGAATATCGTCCAGCCTGTTCTTGATGTCCTTTTTGAATTGCTCCCTTTTGTCCTTGTTCCGTTCGTACTTCTTCTCGATGTTCGCCAATGTAGGCTTGTGGTAGAAAGAGCTTGCTTTGAGGGGTACGCCTACCTTGTTGCCGTTCTCGTCCAACAGGGAGTATATCAAGCCATTTTTACGGTACATTTCGCTGTCTTCTGCACCTCGGTCTGCCACCACGTTAAACTGCCTTAGAACAGCGTTATATTCGGGGAGCGAGGTAAACCGATAGTTTTCCAATACGCTACTTACCACATTGCTGATGGCGCGTTTTGTCGGGGTCTTTCCATAGCTGACCTTTTCGACATCAACGGCTTTTATCGGGGGATGTACTTTCTTTTTTTTACTCTTGGCCACGAGCAAGCCAAATTCCTTTTCGACGGTCTGTCGGGCTTCCTCCGAACGTTTCCTGCCGATATTGTGCAGATTGATAGGTGTGCCGTCGGCTTGGATGCTAACGGTGGCAATGTGCAGGTGCTGATGCGAGACATCCCCGTGCCGATAGACCAAAAAAGGCTGATTCCCAAAACCGAGCAACTCCATATACCGGTTGGCGATACGTTGCATTTTCTCGTACTCCAATTTTTCGCTTACATCGAAATTCAGCGATATATGGAGTGCATTGGTCGCCACGCTCGGGCGAAGTTCGGTAAGGTGCTGAAACCTCCGCAGTTTGCCGTTAAAATCGAGGCTGTCCAATTCGATGGCAAACCCACTCGCCATGATAATCCGTGCGTCTCCCTCCGATACTTTCTGCTCGTTGTAGTGGAGTATGCCCCTAATGCTCTTTCCAATCTTTATCCTTGCAACCATTTTTCAGCGAGTTTTGAGACGATTTGCAATAGGTCGTCGATTTTGGGGTCTATGGAGCGGTATATCTCCGCAGTCTTTCGGTAGTGGAACGAGCGTTCGGCATCGCTCTGGCTCACGTGGAAACGGTGGGTCTGTTGGTTGATGTTGATACCGATTGCCTTGATTTCCTTTCGTATCATGGCAAGCTGTTCCATCGTGCCGTTCATGGACATATCCTTGACGATGTATTTGATATGCCTATCCGCAAGGATATTTCGGACGACCTGCCCGATGGATTTGCAGTCACTTTCCCTTTGGATTTTTTCGAGTTTTTTAAAGGTTTCCTCGGTGACACGTATCACGATGGAATGCGTTAAAATGCCGTCTCTTTCCGGTGCTTTTTTTCTTGGCATAAATGGCTTTTCAGAACGCTTAGGACTTTGCGAGTTTCGAGCAAAGTCTCCCGCCTCAAGGCGGGCAAAGTGTTTTTCGTATGCGGGTTACCGCATACGAAAATACATCTTTGCTACCCACCCACGTGGGTCAAAAGCTCCCCATAAAAAGGTGCTCAACTCTTTTCCTAAACTTTGGTGAAACAATGATTTTAGTTGATGGTCGCTACTTTAGAAACCGTTGTAAACTCTCGTCCATATCTTCGGATAATGCGAGGGTACTCCGTATGTACTGCCGTACTTTCTTGCGCACGTTCTTGACCTGTTTGGCATCGTGTTTTGTTGCGTATGGCTCTTGTTGCCGTAGCCGTTTTTTTCCTTTCTTTTTCATCTCAGATTTTTTTTTGTCAAAGTTGATAGGAAGTCTATTCGGGGATTGACAACTGCTTGGGTAGTGGCTAAAGATTTTTTGCAGTTTCATGGACACTTAATCGGTAGCGTGAGGGATAGAAGTGGAAAGCCCACAGCGTAGCGAGGACTTGCAACGGATAGCCCGACCCGCCATTGGCGGGACACGCCCAAAAAGCATACTAAATAACAGAATAGTAGAGATCAATTTTATAAGGTACAGGGCCATTTGCTTTCCTAACCGTACTTTTTTGATTGTTCTTCTGTCATTTCAGTTTTTTGCCATTTATTGGCTTCTCCACAAATAAATATTTGAGGTACAAAAAGTGAATTTTAATGACTAAATTTAGGTTTAACAAAAAATTAAAATAATGACACGAGATGAAGCACATAATCTAATTGATGGCAATCAGCATTTAATTAATACAGCTCCGTTCGATAGTAGAATTGAGTTTATTTACTATACTCCCTCAAACGGTGATAAACATGATGAGGTTGTTAAAGCGTTATTACTTGGATACTCCTATGAACCTATTATCGCAGGTTATGATGATTTCACTGTTAATGTTCTCTATGCTGATGATAGAGATTTAGGCATTGTATTTCATGAAACTCTTGATGAATTATTACACAAAATCAATCAATAAATTATGGCAATAGAATCATTGTTATTAGATGTTGGAAACAACTTATTGAAAGCATATCCAAATGCAAATGAGGCGGTTATAACAATTACAACAGTCACATATAGATATATATTTTTAGATGGGAAAGTTATACAAATAGTTTCGGTTGATGAGGACGGAAACACTGTTAAGGTCTTATACACTATTTAATACAAAATTAGCAAAAGTTATCTTATAATAATGAGACATGATGGTATTCAATATATTGTAATCTAATATCATAGATAGCTAAATACACAATTACAACTATTGAACTCCGTGAGTTGCATAATAATAAGGAGCATGGCAATTCATGCTCCTTACTACTATCCCGAAAGCTCACGCTATTATCTAATCAAAAAAACGGTGCATTATTTATAGGTAGCTCTTAACAACTTGTCAAAGACCTGCTTTTTTATGCTTCATTATTGCAGGATGAAGCGAACAAACAGAAAAGGAAAAACGGTCGAAAGCACTTCTGATAATGAGCAAAAAAACATAACGCAAAGTACTGATAATCAAGATAATTTCCTTAAATTTATAGCTGAAATCATTGTTGAAATAATCATTAAGGAGACAGTACATGGAAGCGATAGGATACATCAGAAAAAGCACTAAAGACCAATCCCATTACTCACTCGAATATCAAGAAAAAGCCATACGTCAATATTGTGAACATAATGAGGTAGAGCTTGGAGCGGTCTACGTTGATGACGGGGAAAGTAGCTATACTTTTGACCGTCCAGATTACCAAGCGTTGGAAACGCTCATTAAACAGCAAAAGGGTAGGATTAAATATATTATTGTCCTTGACCACGACAGATTTAGCCGTAACCTGCCCGAAGCATTAATGAAGATTGAGCAATTGGAAAAGAAGCACGGCCTAAAGGTTGTTGCCACGAACGAGTCACTTGATATTGATACCTCTGACCCGAGCGTGTTCATGTTGAGGGCGTTCAAATACCTAATTGCTAACCAAGAACTATTTACCATTCGTCGCAGAGCAAAGATGGGCATTCGACAGGCGCAGGAATCGGGGCGTTATGTCAATCTCGCTCCCTATGGCTATATCAATGCCAAAGAAGCTGGCACGAAAAGGGGATTGCTTGTTGTCAACGAGACAGAGGCGTACATCGTAAGGAAAATATTTAGGGATTACCTTTCGGGAGTGCCTGCCTATATCATACACAAGTCCGTCAAGGAAATGGGTTTCCCACGCAACGGAAACGATGCGATAACAAGAGTTTTAAGGAATTGTCTATATGCAGGGTTGGTAAGGGTGACGCCAAATGAAAAAGAGCCGTTACGGATTGTAAAGGGCATACACGAGGCGATTGTTAGCGAGGAACAATATTGGCGGGCGCAGGAAATGTTGGACGATAAGCGTGTAGAAAAACCGCATATAAAGGATGATTTTCCTTTGAGGGGAGTATTAAGAAGCAATTGCTGTGGTGGTCACATGACCGCAGGGTTTAGCAAAGGAAAGAAAAAATACTACCTGTATTACCGTTGTGTGAAACATAGTTCTGTCAATATCTCGGGTACGGTTCTGCACAAAAGGTACGGGGAATTGCTCCAACATCTTAGCTTTACCAAAGAGCAAGTGACGGAGTTAATCGGCTATATCAAAGACGAATTGAAAAAAGCCGTAAAAGTCCGTGCAAAAGAGTTGGAAATCAAAAAGGAACAACTGATAATAGCACAAAAGAAACTCGATGGACTTGAAGATAAAGTGTTGAACGACATTATAAACGGGGACACCTATAAAAAGGGTTACAAGAAATTCTCGATTGAGATTGCTCGGCTGAAATCGGAAGTTTCAGACCTGTCGGTTGACATCAAAACAAAGGCACAGGAGCAAATCAAGTTAATCCCTAAACTGATGGACATACCCGAATTATTCAAGCGTGCTTCTATCAACCAACAGCACGCTATTTTAAACAGGGTGTTCAAACAGGGACTCACGTTTGCCGACGGTACGTTTAGAACACCCTCGCTTAATCCTGTGTTCCATCATAACTATCAGACACTCAATAAAAAAGGGTTGCTCTTTGTAGAACAACCCATCGGGAATAATACCCAAATCCCATGTTGCGGAGAGGGCGGGATTCGAACCCGCGGTACCGTTTCCAGTACGACAGTTTAGCAAACTGTTCCTTTCGGCCACTCAGGCACCTCTCCGGGTTTTGACAGTGCAAACATAAAGCAAAATTTTCACTCTACAAAGCTGTTATCGCTAATTTTTAACAATTTTTTCATACGAAATGACAACCTGCTGAATGTCAATTCCTTTATTTAGCTGTCTTTTTTCTTGCTTAAATCGTAATCTATACGAACATGGTAAATACTCTTCAGCATAGATTTGAAAATCTTGGATACTTCAGTAATATCACGCATGGTAATATCCGCATTTGCAAACTGGCGCTGCATTAGTTTATGATCTATAATCTTATCCACAAGGTTATTGATAGACTCTTCTGTAGGCTCTTTTAAGGCGCGGGAAGAGGCTTCAACCGAATCTGCCATCATCAATACTGCAGTCTCTTTGGAGAAGGGCACAGGGCCGGGATATTTGAAGATTGACTCATCGATAACCTTATCAGGATTATCCTTTACCGCTAGGTTATAAAAGTAATCAACCTTTGTCGTACCGTGGTGCGTACGGATAAAGTCAATCACGACCTCTGGCATCTGATGCTTTCTTGCCATCTCGATCCCTTTCAGGACGTGCGAGATAATAATTTGCGCACTTTGTTCTGGCGTTAGCTCCTCATGTGGATTATCATTGGTCTTCTGGTTCTCGATAAAATAAAGCGGGTTGATCATTTTCCCGATATCATGGTACAATGCGCCTGCACGAACTAATAGCGGATTGCCACCGATTTTATAGATAGCTGCTTCGGCAAGATTTGCAACCTGCAGCGAGTGTTGAAAGGTACCTGGAGCTTTCAAGGATAGCTCGCGTAATAGACGGGAATTACTATTGGTTAATTCCATCAGCGTCAGGTCAGAAACAATGCCGAATAACTTCTCGAATGCATAGATCAGCGGATAGGCTAGAAGCGTTAATCCGACACTGACAGCAAACGGTAGGAGGTCTTGCCAGTAAATGGTCGAGAAGGAGCCGTTACGCGTCAATACTAATCCGATATAAGCAAGAATATAAGTCGCCAAGATAATCACACTGGAGACCAGGAATTGCTCTCTTTTTACTAGCGTTTTTATACTGTATATCGCCACCATGCCGGAAGTGAACTGCAGGAAGACGAAGTCGAAGCTATTTGGTACAAATAGGCCGGCTACTAACACCATCAAGATGTGGATATTGAGGGCGATACGAGTATCGAACAACAATCTAAAAATGATAGGCACACTACAATAAGGAATGTAGTACAAGCTCGGGATCTTCATCTTGATCGCCCAACTCAAAACACCGAGCATAACAAGGATAACGATGAAGATAATGAAGAGCAGGCGATTGTTATTGAAGATATCCCTACGGAAATAGAACAGGAATACCATCAATAGCGACATCGCTAATGATATCAAGATGAAATGGCCGAACATCACGAGATTCTGTTCTCCGGATATCCGAGATTCATCTTCAAATACCTTCCGCAAGGACTCCAATTTTTGGTATGCTTCATTATTGATAATCTTGCCTTGCTCGGCAATCAACTCATCCTTTTGCACCATCCCTCGGGTGGTCGAAATATTCGCTAAGGCGTTTTGTTCGACTTTGTTGGTTTGGCTCTCATTAAACACGAAGTTAATGGTGACATAGCTTTTTAGTACTTCAGCAAACCATGCCTTATGATCAATCAGTTCATTCTTCTCTATTGCTTCGCGTAGGTATTTATTTGCCGACTCAATGGTAAAACAATCGACCGTATTTTTTTGCTGAGCGACATTGTCATGTACCAAAACAAAGTTGTATTGCATGGCGGTCGCATCATTCTTAACGGAGTCATTTCCTTTGACTTGGAATCGGTTATTTAAGGAGATAATTCCACGATTATAGACATAGTTGAGTAGGGCAGTGCCGACCTCTCTATACTTTGAAATATCGGTACCCGAGGAGTCGAGTTGGCTAGATTGCCATTTCTCATTTAGGTCGGTGTTGAACTGATCGATCTGCTCCTTGCTCGCAACGTCGTTAAGATTATAGATGGGCTGTACGGTACGGAGAATATATTGTTTATCACGCGCAAGCTCCTCTGGCGTCTTCAGGATAGCAAAGTTATAAGGGGAAGTCAGGTTTTCGTGGTTCCAGGGTTTTCCCTTCTCGTACTCATATTGGAACCGGGGTTGTTTTGGTAGGAATATGCAGATTAAAATAATCGTAATCACAACCATCCCATATTTCCATAGGGTTGAATTTTGCTGTAACTTGTCTTTCGGGTAGTTAATCTTTAGTTTCGCCACGTTCTTATAGTCTTCCTTATCAAACAAATGTAATTATTTTCGTGTAAATGCCCCTTATTTCTGAAAAGTATGGGGATGTTCGTCATTAGCGATTATTACTTCCTATCTTTGCAAAAAAATTATGACATGTCTGCAAAACAACATTTAATCGCCCCATCAATTCTAGCGGCTGACTTTGCTAAACTTTATGATGATATTCAAATGGTAAACAACAGCGAAGCTGATTGGTTCCACATTGATATCATGGATGGTGTATTTGTTCCTAACATTTCTTTCGGATTTCCTGTCATGCAAGCAATTGCTAAACACGCAAAGAAACCTTTGGATGTTCACTTGATGATTGTTGATCCTGATCGCTATTTAAAAGCATGTAAAGATAATGGTGCAGCAATTATTACCGTACATTATGAAGCTTGCACGCATTTACACCGCACGCTAGCAGCTATTAAAGAATTGGGATGTAAAGCAGGTGTTGCATTGAATCCGCATACGCCGGTTTCCTTATTAAAAGATGTGATTCAGGATATCGATTTAGTTTGTTTGATGTCGGTTAACCCGGGCTTTGGTGGTCAGAAATTTATTGAGCGCACTTATTCCAAGATCAAAGAACTTCGCGCGCTAGCTTTGCAAGAGGGTACAGACTTGATTATCGAGATCGACGGGGGAGTGGGAACAGGAAATGCAGGTAAATTATTAGCGGCTGGTGCTGACGTTTTGGTTGCGGGAAGTTTTGTTTTCAATTCTGAGAATCCTATTCAAACGGTGAAAGAATTAAAGGAAGTAGACCCTACAATTCAGCTGGTTTAACACTTGTTTAGAATATTTCCAAATTGCAGCAAGGTGGCATAAATGCAACTTTAACTTGGTTTTTTTTGTATTTTTGTTCTTGTTGGCGTAAGTAAATATTTATTCCAATAGAATTAGTTAAAAGTAAATCATATTTAAACAAATAATACATGGCTTTTGATATAGACATGATCAAAAAAGTTTATTCACAGTATGATGAGCGCATCAATGCAGCTCGTCAGGTGGTGAATAAGCCTTTGACATTAGCAGAGAAAATTTTGTATGCGCACCTTTGGGATGGTACCGCTACGGAAGCTTACGAGAGAGGTAAGTCTTATGTTGATTTCGCACCGGATCGCGTTGCGATGCAGGATGCTACGGCACAGATGGCTTTATTGCAGTTTATGCAAGCAGGTCGTCCGAAAGCTGCAGTTCCATCAACAGTTCACTGTGACCACTTGATTCAAGCTCGTGATGGTGCAGACCAGGATTTAACTCGTGCGAAGCAAGAAAGTTCAGAAGTGTTCAACTTCTTAAGTTCTGTATCTAATAAATATGGTATTGGTTTCTGGAAACCAGGAGCAGGTATTATCCACCAAGTAGTGTTGGAGAACTATGCTTTCCCAGGTGGTATGATGATCGGTACGGATTCACACACGGTAAACGCAGGTGGCCTAGGAATGGTTGCTATCGGTGTTGGTGGTGCTGATGCTTGTGATGTTATGGCAGGATTACCATGGGAGCTTAAATTCCCTAAATTAATCGGTGTTAAATTAACAGGTAAATTATCAGGATGGGCAGCTCCTAAAGATGTAATCTTGAAAGTGGCTGGTATCTTGACTGTAAAAGGTGGTACTGGTGCTATCGTAGAATACTTCGGCGAAGGTGCAGAATCATTATCATGTACTGGTAAAGGTACGATCTGTAATATGGGTGCTGAAATCGGTGCGACTACATCAACTTTCGGATACGATGAGTCTATGGAGCGTTACTTACGTGCTACTGACCGTGAAGAAGTTGCTGATGCTGCAAATGCCATCAAACACCATTTAACTGCTGATGCAGAAGTATATGCTAACCCTGAACAATACTTCGATCAATTAATTGAAATTAACCTATCTGAGTTAGAGCCATCATTGAATGGTCCTTTCACACCAGATTTATATACTCCAATCTCTCGTATGCGTGAGGAAGCTGGTAAAAACGGCTGGCCTACGAAAGTAGAGTGGGGATTAATCGGTTCTTGTACAAACTCTTCTTACGAAGACCTTTCGCGCGCTGCATCTATTGCTAAACAAGCGATCGAAAAAGGCTTAGTAACGAAAGCTGAATTTGGTATCAACCCAGGTTCTGAGCAAGTACGCTTTACTGCAGATCGCGATGGTTTATTGAAAACTTTCGAAGATCTAAATGCAACTATCTTCACCAACGCATGTGGTCCATGTATCGGTATGTGGGATCGTGCAGGAGCAGACAAGCAAGAGAAAAATACAATTGTACATTCGTTCAACCGTAACTTCGCGAAACGCGCTGACGGTAACCCGAATACTTTTGCATTTGTAACTTCTCCTGAAATGGTAGCAGCTATCGCTATCTCAGGTGACTTAGGATTTAACCCGGTTACAGATACTTTAACAAACAAAGATGGAGAGCAAGTTAAATTAGATCCTCCTACTGGTGATGAATTACCAGAAAAAGGATTCGCAGTAGATGATCCAGGATACCAAGCTCCGGCTGAGGATGGTTCATCAGTTACTGTGGATGTTTCTCCAACTTCAGATCGTTTGCAATTGCTAGAGCCGTTTGCAGCATGGGAAGGTACGGATCTTAAAGGTTTGAAATTATTAATCAAAGCTAAAGGTAAATGTACGACTGACCACATCTCTATGGCAGGTCCTTGGTTGAAATACCGTGGTCACTTGGATAACATCTCTAACAACATGTTAATCGGTGCTGTTAACTACTTCAACGATAAAACAGATAACGTTAAGAACCAATTAACAGGCGAGTATGGTCCAGTTCCTGCAACGCAACGCGCTTATAAGGCTGCTAACATCGGATCTATCGTTGTTGGTGATGAGAACTACGGTGAAGGTTCTTCTCGTGAGCACGCGGCAATGGAGCCTCGTCACTTAGGTGTTCGCGCGGTATTAGTGAAATCATTCGCTCGTATCCACGAAACGAACTTGAAGAAACAAGGTATGTTAGGATTAACATTCGCAAACAAGGAAGATTACGATAAAATCCAGGAAGATGATATCATTGATATCATTGGATTAACTGAGTTTGCTCCGAATAAACCATTAACCTTGGTATTACACCATGCTGATGGCACCTCGGAAGAAATCTTAGCAAACCATACTTATAACGAACAACAAATCGGTTGGTTTAAAGCTGGTGGTGCATTGAATATTATTCGTGCTAACCAAGCTAAGTAATAGTCCAACAGTTTAAATCTTAGCAATAAGATTAAAATATTAAAGCCGCTCTATTTCCGAGCGGCTTTTTTCATTGCTTATTCTCTCTGAGGTCTTTACATTTGAGAAGACTGCCGAATCCAATTCTGCCTATCATTCTCCTTTTTCTAGGCATATTTCGGTAGATTTGTCGAAGGTCGATCATCCAATATTACTTTTTTCAATACTATGAGAGCAACTATTACAATATGGAGCGTTTTTTTAATACTGACGCTAAATAATGTATTCGGACAACAAATCCCCTTCGAGAGAGATCCGGAGCATAATACGACAGTTACATATGATGAACTCCAAAATTATTATCAGGAACTTTTAAAAGATGAAAAGCAAGCAAAAATTATTGATTTAGGAAAGACTGATATAGGCAAGCCACTTCAACTGATTATCTTATCGAAGGATGCGGATTTTGATCCTCAAAGTATAAAAAGGAAAGGAAAAGCGGTGTTGTTTATGAACAACGGGATACATCCCGGCGAACCGGAAGGCATCGATGCTAGTATGATGTTCGTAAGGGATCTCTTAAAGCAAAACAAGCTGTCGTCGGAGGTAGTTGTCTGTATGATACCTGTTTATAATATTGCGGGGATGATCAATAGAGGAACAACAAGAGCGAATCAGAACGGTCCAAATGCCTATGGTTTCCGTGGAAGTGGACAGAACTACGATTTAAACAGAGATTTCATTAAAGCGGATACCAGAAATGCGATGCTATTCAATGAAGTCTTTAGCACCTGGGATCCGGATGTTTTCTTTGATACTCATACCAGTAATGGCGCAGACTATCAGCATATCATGACCCTGATTGCTACACATCCCGATAAATTACATCCCAAGCTAGGGGGCTATATGAAAGAACGATTTACGAATAGGATCTATCAAGAAATGGAGAAAAAAGGATATCCAATGGTTCCCTATGTCGATTCCAAAGGCGAGACTCCGGAAACAGGCTTAGTTTCTTTTCTTGATGGCGCGCGTTATTCAACCGGCTATGCTGCTTTACATCATACCATCGGCTATATGGCGGAAACTCATATGTGGAAACCCTATAAGCAACGCGTAGAATCAACTTACGCACTCATGGGAATTTTGTATGAAAACCTAAAAAAAGAGGCAAAGGATCTGGTGAAACTTCGTCGGCAAATAAAGCAGGAACTCGTTCATCAAAAAGAGTTTCCAATTCAATGGGAATTGGATACCACTAAGATTGAGCAGATTTCATTCCTAGGTTTTAAGAGTGGACATAAAATTAGCGAGGTCAGCGGACAGCAGCGCTTATTTTATGATCGAGAAAAGCCTTTTAGTAGCAGTATCCCGCATTATTATAGCTATAAGGAGACATTGCGCGTTGAAAAGCCAAAAGCATATATTGTTCCCCAGGCCTACGAAAAAGTAATCCAACTATTGAAGGCCAATAGAGTCGATATGCAACAGTCGGAGCAGGATTCTATCATCGATGCCCAAATGTATTATATACGCGATTATAGAACAGCTAATAGGCCTTATGAGGGGCATTATCCCCATAGTGCTGTCACGTTGGAAGTTGTAAACAAAAAACAAGCTTATTTTAAAGGTGACTGGATTATTCCTACAGATCAAGAGTCCATTCGTTATATCGTCGAAACCTTAGAGCCCCAGGCTACAGATTCTTTTTTCAATTGGAATTTTTTTGATGCAATACTCTCACAAAAGGAATATTTCTCAGGCTATATTTTCGAAGATTATGCTGCTGAGATGCTTAAAAAGGATAAGGATTTAAAGAGATCTTTTGAGGAAGCCAAGTCGAACGACGGGAAATTTAAGGAAAGTGCTGCTGCCCAATTGCAATGGCTGTATCAGCGAAGCCCATTTTATGAAAAGACTTTAAACTTATATCCTGTAGCAAGAATTGTAGACTAATATTTTACTGCTGACATACCCTTGTCAAATCTGCCATTAATTTTGAATCTATCATTAATCAACATTTAAACAGATGAGCACAACAGAAATTATTAGCAGAGACGAGTTTTTGAAACATTGGCAAGGACATCGTACATTGACAAGGAAAACGATCGAAGCTTTTCCGGAATCGGAGATCTTTAAGTTCTCAATTGCTGGCATGCGCGTATTCGGCGATTTAATAAAAGAATTGCTGAGCATCGGCGCCCCAGGCTTGGACGGTATAGTTCATAAGAAAATCGAAGGTTATTCTCACGAGTTGCCAGAATTGAAAACAAAGAGCGACCTTCTCGAAGAATGGGATAGGCAAACCGTTCAGATCAACGAGCTGTTTAATCAGATTCCTGATGAACAATTTCACGAATCCTTTAACTTGTTTGGGGAATATGAATTTCCAGTCTATCAGAACCTTTTGTATTTCGTAGATAATGAAATACATCATCGTGCGCAAGGTTTTGTGTACTTGCGTGCATTAGGCATCGAGCCGCCATTTTTCTGGGATAGATAATCAAGAACACAAAAAAGGGTTAAGCAGTTTGGCTTAACCCTCTTTTGTGTTATCATTGGAGATATTATTTTTGATATACAGAATTGACTTCGTTGATTTTCCAGCCATCTTTATCCATATTGATCGAAACATAGTCGATTCTTTTAAAGTTTCCGAAGTCTAAAGTAACGCGTGCTAAACTGTAATTGCTATTCTTCTCAACCAGCTCATAGCTCACTTCGCAATCATATTGAACGCCTTTATTTTTCTTTAAGAAGCTGATATAATCTTCTTTTCCAGATGTTTTTTGTGATTTACCGCCATTGAACTTCTGTTTGAAGTTGCTGTCGAAAAGATCGCTGATGTAAAGTGTGTTTCCTTTTACCGTTGCATTGATATATTCATCGACCACATTTTCAACAACGGCTTTGTTCAATGCTTTCTTTTCTTCCTTGATTGGGTTGGCAAATACGTTTACCGATGAAACGAATAGTAATGCTGCGATTGCGAAAGTTTTAGTTAGAGTTTTCATGTCTTTTATTTTTTTAATGTTTAATTGTTCTGTTATTATTTCTTATTTGATACTCCAAAGGTAGAGCGAATAGGGATGCAGGCCTATGTTGATTAGGTTGAAGCGGAAGAATATTCGGTGAAAGTGGGGGAGGATTCGGTGAAAAATTGGAAAGAATATTCACCGAGCGTAAAACAGAAAGAAAAATAGCCTTCACTAAGGATAGAGAAGGCTATTTAAGGGAAAAATTATTTATTCGTGTTATTCAGTGGAGGTTAGCAACTTAATTCTATGCGCTTTTCCCCATTCAACCAATTGCTGAATTAGATCACCGGAGGAGCGACCGTAATCCGTAATGCTATACCTTACGGTTATTGGCTTTGTGTTTTGTTGTTCACGATGAACCAGATGGTTTTCTTCCAGATCTTTTAACTCCTTCGTCAGCATTTTTGCGGAGATGCCGGTGATCTCTCTTTGCATCTTCTTGAAAGTGTTAATCTGATCATCGCGAGTAATTAGATAATGGAGGATGAGTAATTTCCATTTCCCTCCCAGTACTTCTAAGGTGTCGCGCATGGCGAGCAAATTGAGGCTACATTCTGGGGGATCGTTTTTTAATGTTTTCATACTACTGTGTTCGGGGGCTAATTAATGTATTAATAGTGTAATGTTAAAGCACATCAAAACTAAGTAATTTATTTATTAACGAAAATAGATTCAATAAAATTTCGTCAGTTTTCACACAATTTAGTGTGAATTAATATTTATAATCCTGTCTTCCGGCTGTTAAGATCGGAGATTTCCATTTGCAATGATCAAAAGACTAGAGGTTTAGCGTTTTTATTGTCGTATTAATATGACAATTACCGAAATACAATTTTGAATAGTAGCAATAAAACATACATTTAAAGCATAAAATAAAATACTATGAAAAAACTTGGACTCCTATTGCTGATAAGTGTATTTTTTATCGCATGTAGCGATAACGACGTTAAGCCTCCAAAACTTAAGGATCAAATTGCCTCAGATTTGCGAAATACGGTTTGGACGCCCGACCGTGTTGAACTTTTAGAAGGTGATGAGATCGAAGGTACTGTCGTTGAGAATGAAATGGCCGAAATAAAGTCTGTCAGATTTGTAGACAACGTTTTGGAATGCACAAATAAAGATGGCGTCTCGACGCGTTTGGGCTATGATATATCGAACGCAAATAAAGCAGATGAAATTCCTGATATTATAACGTTAAATGTTAAATCTACATACCCGTATTTCTATATTTTCATCGATAAAAATTATTCGAGCTTTGAATTACAAATAAAGGCTGATAAAACTTCTGCTTTTCATCAAAAAGCATTTTATACCAAAAAGAACTAAACTGTTGTTTATAAAAACTTCTAAATATTGAAAGCAGACCTAGCAGTCTGCTTTTATGTTTAAAAAAACATAAGCATACAATTGTTACATACAGATTATACATTTATTTAATATCTAACGTTTATAGTTAATGGAAAAGCATTTAGATATGATAAACAATCAAACCTTGAGCAATGAACGTATTTTACAGGGATTACGTTTATTGAATGAAAAACACAAAACATATTTGGAAGACGAAGGGAAATGGTTAGATGGTGGATTCGAGACTTTGGTAACCATCGATACTAATCATGCTGACCCAGATTTATCACCGTTAATGGTGAAAAAAGAGATATTTATGATGTTGCCAAATGATATTCGCGAAGATGTACAGCGTATAATCGAAGTCGAATAATCCGATAGCAAAACTTCCATAGCACAAAACTGTTCGGCGTTTTAGCTGCGCAATGAATAAAAAAATAGCGGGATTTATTTCTCGCTTTTTTTATATTCCTTTCTATGCGTACGGAAATATAGGAATGGACGCGATAATTTTGCAGCGTATATACAGTTATAGTTTTAGTTTTTCTATCCGATTACGAATCGCCGACGTTCGTCGTTTAAAAATATCTGCTAGTTCATTTATTGTTTTGTTCTGATAGAAAAGCGAAGTTAAGAGATGATCCTCATCAGTAGACCAACGTTTATAAGCATTTCGAAAAGTCTTTCTCAACTCTTTGATATTTTTAGATTTAGGTTTGGTATTACCTAAGGTGCCAGTATATTTTGCGTTAATTCTCTTATCTAATAGATCTTTCAATTCTGCACGTCCAAAATTAACCTGTATATAAGCGAAAGTTATTAATTCAGCAATCTTATTTTGCAATGAGAGCGTTTGCCTCATCAGAAATTGACTCTTCTTTAGATATGTTAACATCTGGGTGGCTGGGAAAGTGGAATACTCCGAAACCGCGTTTAAAACGATCATTTTTATGGAGAGAAAATTTCCGCATCCTAACTCTAAGATCCTTCGTTTCTCCAACGAAGCATATCTCATTCGCTTCTATAAAAATAAATACCGCCGGTAGATTGGGAAATTGATATTCCCAATTTCTTAAAGGTAGCAGCATTATTCTTTTCGATTCGTTAATGAGTCTGTCTGCTAAATTTGTTAAATATTGATCAATCTGTGTTGAATCCATTATCACCATTTTTATTCAAAATAGTCTTACCGATTCTGGTTAGCAACGAGTTAATGAAAATTTAACCTTGATTATTAATTGACTTCGTAAACAAGGTAGAGCGCATAGATTATTCGCTGAAATTTGTCACAAAAAAAGCCTCTCATTGATTGAAAGGCTTTAAATAAATAGTACGCCAATTAGGGTTCGAACCTAAGACCTACGGTTTAGAAAACCGTTGCTCTATCCAGCTGAGCTATTGGCGCTTTTATTTTGTGAAGCAAAAGTAGCTATTTGAGGGTAAAAAGCAAAATTTTTCCGATAAATTTTATACAACCACCAATAAGTGATTGCTTTCCAACAACATAATTTACAATGTGTACCCCAGCCCTAAAATAAGGGTTTTATGTGCGCGACGCTTAAAAAGTGTGTAAATAGAAAATCAAAAAGAAATTAGTAAGCTGAGTCTATAAAGGATAAAATATTTTGGAGTAATAACAGCTTAAATATCAGTGTTATTAGCATTATAAGGCCCTTTTTAAGGATATTATTTTCACTTTTTATTTGGAGAACAGATCAGAATTTGTACTTTTGTCGCGGAGAGTT
>DELI01000009.1 GCA_002354335.1 Sphingobacterium sp. UBA2700
AGTTTAGTAGTTAGTACTTAGTATTTAGTCCTATGGGGTAAAAAAATCCCCTTGTTCGAAAGAGCAAGGGGATTTCTAGTATTTAGTAGTTAGTACTTAGTATTTAGACCTATGGGGTAAAAAAATCCCCTTGTTCGAAAGAACAAGGGGATTTTTTGGTTATACTATTATGTTTTTTTGTTAAAAAGAGAGGTGTCTTTGAACCAGGAAAGGAAGGATAACAGGATGATCATGATCAGAAAGAAAAAGAGGGAGTAAAATAGCGTCCTGCAAAGATCCTGCTTATCCTAAAATCCTTCCTTTCCTGGTTCAAACAAAATTTCGATCCTTTTTTTCTGGTTCAAAGACTAAAATGCTAAAATCCAGCATAGGTCTTAATACTAACTACTAAATACTAACTACTAAATACTAACTACTAACCCGATACTGCGTCGGTGTCACCTTCGTGATGGTTTTAAAATTCTTGTGGAAGCTGACGAAGTTATTGAAGCCGCTATCGTAGCAGATTTCTTTGAGGCTGAGGTTGGAATTTCTGAGCTGTGTGCAGGCATGACTGATACGGAGCTCGGTTATGAATTGCACGGGCGTTTTTCCGGTCTTTTGTTTGAAGTATCGACAAAAGGAATTTTCGGTTAGGCCGGCGATGGAGGCGAGCTCTTCGAGTTTGATGCGTTGTTTATAATTATCGCGGATATGCTCCATGAGGCTATTCATCCTTCCTTGATCATCGGATATATTGAGGATGGAGTAGTTTTCGCTGGTTAAGTTTTCGGCATTTTGCTGAGCGAAATGATCTAATAGTTCTAGCATGGAGGTCAGTTTACTGAGCCCTGAGCTGTTTAATGTTTTTTCGATGAGGAAAGGTATGCGGTTGGGGTTTTTATTGGAAACATAGAGACCGCGGTTGCTCCGGTTGATTAATTGCTTTATGCCGCCTAGTTCAGGAGCATGGAGTAGATTGGGGATTCCAATATCTTTGTTGAAATGAAGCACGATGCAGTCAATCGTCGCTGCCTGATCGGTTTCGGAAGCACTATTTTCGAACATCCAATAATGTGGAATCTGTGAACCGATCAGCACGGTATCTCCTGCCTGAAAAGATTTTATACAGTCGCCTATAAATAAAGTTCCCACGCCTTTAATGACATGGATTAACTCTAATTCTTCATGATAATGCCAAATCAGTTGATGCTTAGGTGTATAATCGCGTCGAATTTGAAAGCTCTGATTAGGTTCTTTTGGTAGAGCAAAATGTTTGATAATCATAATTAACTAATTTATTCAATGAAAATCAAATTTGCAAACCTATTCGAGATAAAATCGCTTATAAATTTGGTAAAATGATTTATCCATTGTTTGGAATAAATACCGTAATTAGGGTTTCCAATATAAACCGGCGTATGAGTAAGACAAATAATACCGTAGCGATCATCCTAATCACCTCTTTATTTTTCTTTTGGGGGTTCATTCATAATCTAGATCCTATTTTGATCGCCCATTTAAGGAGCGCTTTTAGTCTTAGTCATTTGCAGGCTTCCTTAGTAGATTCGGCGGTTTTTATCGCCTATTTGGTTATGGGTATTCCTGCGGGTATCATCATGAAAAAATATGGATATAAGGTGGGGATTTTAATCGGACTATTATTGTTTGCAGTCGGCTGTTTTCTCTTTGTTCCTGCCGCAAATACGATGAGCTATATATTCTTCCTGTCGGCATTATTTATTGTCGCCTGTGGAATTACCATATTGGAAACGGCGGCAAATCCCTATATGACGGTTTTGGGCGACCCGAACACGGCTACCCAACGACTTAATTTTGCGCAGTCATTCAATGGTCTTGCTGCTTTTGTGGCCCCTATTGTTGGCGGACAGTTTATCCTTGCTGAGGATCCCTTGAGTGCAGATCAGGTAGCGGCATTGAGCGATGCGGAACGTCTGAGCTATATTCAGGCAGAGACGGCAGTCGTGAAAGGACCTTATGTTATTCTAGGCTGTATTATCTTGGCTGCAGCGATTATATTTATGTTGATCAAGCTTCCGGAAGCGAAAGAAGCAGACGAGGAAAAGTCGAGCTTTGTTAAAGCTTTTCGTCATAAGAATGTATCCTGGGCGGTTTTAGCACAGTTTTTCTATGTAGGAGCTCAAGTTTGCGTTTTAAGTTTCTTGATCGTCTTTGCGGTCGAAGTGTCTGGTATTTCCGCACAGGATGCGAAGTATTATGCTGGCATCGCAGGTTTGGTTTTTATGTTGGGTCGATTTATAGGTACATTCCTGATGCGCAGCATCGCACCTTCTAGGCTATTGTTTATCTATGCGATCATTGCGACCTTGCTCACCTGTGTAGCGATTTTTGCTTCCGGAGCAGTGACTTTGTATGCGATGATTGCAATCGCTTTCTTTATGTCTATAATGTTCCCTACCATATTTGCTATCGGTGTAACGGGTATTGGGTCGGATACTAAATCGGCTTCCAGTTTAATTATTATGTCTATCGTTGGAGGGGCTTTGTTGCCACCACTGCTAGGTTATGTTTCGGATGCAACAGGAAATATGCAATATGGCTACTTCGTAGTCGTTATCTGTTTTTTAGTGGTTGCATTATTTGCCTATAAAAATAAATCAGCGGCCGTTAGTACTGCTGCTGCACATTAATATTGAATACTATGTTTAAACGATATGCGCTTGCATTGGATCTCGTGGATGATCCGAAGATGATTGCTGAATATGAACAGCATCATAAAACAGTGTCTGCTGAGATTAAGAAGTCGATCACTGATGCAGGAATTACGGTGATGGATATCTATCGCTTTGGGAACCGCTTGTTTATGATTATGGAGGTAGATGAGACCTTCGATTTTGCGCGTAAGGACGCTATGGATGCAGCGAATCCTGCAGTTCAAGTGTGGGAAGGGCTGATGTGGAAATATCAGCAAGCCATTCCGGGCGCTAAACCAGGCGAGAAATGGGTTATTATGGATCAAATATTTGAATTATAAAAGAAATGGAAAAGAAGAAATTGGCGTATTTGCAGATTCATCCAAAAGATAATGTTTTGGTAGCATTGCGCGACTTGCCGGCGGGCTATGAGGTTGATTTTGAAGGGAGGCAGTTCTCGTTGATCGAGGCTGTGGCGGCGAAGCATAAATTTACCATTTCTGATATGCACAAGGATGACGAAGTCTTTATGTACGGCGTCCTGGTAGGCAGGGTGAATTATGATCTATCAACAGGATCTGTCATCAATGTGGACAATCTGCGTCATGCCTCGGATGATTTTAGGATGGGCAAGCGTAATCTAAGCTGGTCTAAACCTGATGTGTCTATGTATAAGGATAAGACCTTTCTAGGTTTTCATCGTAGCAATGGAAAAGTGGGCACAGCCAACCATTGGCTGGTCATTCCATTGGTGTTTTGTGAAAGCCGCAACGTGATGACCCTCAAGAATGCCTTGGAAGAGAAGTTAGGCTATCAAGTGGAGTCAAAAGACTATGCGGATGAGGTGGATGTGATGATTGCAAAGTTGCAAGCGGGAGCTTCGGTTGATGAATTGCTGGACGTTGATTTAAGTGCAGCGAAAGCGAATAAATCGAAAGGTCGTTTGTTTGAGAATGTAGATGGAATTAAGTTTCTAAACCACGAGATGGGCTGCGGCGGGACGAGGTTAGATTCGGATGCTCTTTGCGGTTTGTTAGCAGGCTATATTACGCATCCTAACGTTGCAGGGGCGACCGTTTTAAGCTTGGGTTGCCAACATGCGCAAGCCTCCATTTTAAAAGACGAGATACAGAAACGCGACCCACAGTTTGATAAGCCGCTTTATATTTTTGAGCAGCAGTTTGAAGGAACGGAGCTGGAGTTGATGCAGAAAGCGATCAAGGCGACCTTTGCGGGTCTGAGTATAGCGAATACGCATCGCCGTCAACCGGCGGGATTAGAAAAATTATGCATCGGCTTAGAATGTGGTGGGTCGGATGGTTTTTCGGGAATTTCGGCGAATCCGGCATTAGGCTACGTTTCGGATATGTTGGTCAGCTTAGGCGGATCGGTTATCTTATCCGAGTTTCCGGAATTGTGCGGAGTGGAGCAGGAGCTTAGTGACCGTTGTGTTGATGAGGAGACAGCAAGTCGTTTTATGAGTTTGATGAAAACATATAATGCGAAAGCCGAAGCCGATGGATCTGGGTTCTATATGAATCCCTCGCCGGGAAATATTCGTGATGGATTGATTACGGATGCGATTAAATCAGCAGGAGCCGCAAAAAAAGGAGGGACTTCACCGGTTGTTGCGGTACGGGATTATCCTGAACTTGCGTCGGAGCCAGGGTTGAATCTGCTTTGCACGCCGGGAAATGATGTGGAGAGTACCACTGCTGAAGTGGGCTCGGGTGCTAATGTGGTGTTGTTTACAACGGGCTTAGGAACGCCTACAGGTAATCCAATTGCTCCGGTCATTAAAGTTTCTTCCAACACGAAGATCTATGAGAAAATGAATGATATCATTGATATCAATTGCGGAACAATCATAGACGGAGAAGAAACCATTCAAGAAGCTGCGCATCGCATTTTGGATTATGTGATCGAGGTGGCGAGCGGCGAGAAAATGGCGAAGGCTGTTGTCCTGGGGCAGGATGATTTTATTCCATGGCGTCGCGGAGTTTCACTGTAGTTATCTTCATAGATAGTTGTTTGTTGATAGAATTTAAATTATAAAGTACAATCATATGGCTAAGTTAGCTGGTAAAGTCGCGATAATCACAGGAGGTGGGTCAGGTATTGGTCGCGCTATTTCGGAACTTTTTGCTGCTGAAGGGGCGAAGGTTCATATTTTAGACTTGAATCCAGATGGTGCTGCGGAGACTGCTAGCGTCATTAAGCAGGCTGGAGGCGCTTGCGAGTTGCATACGGTAAATGTTAGCGGTCAACAAGAGGTTGTGGCTGCCGTAGCGAATATTGGCAAGGTCGATATATTGGTTAACAATGCTGGTATTGCACATGTTGGCAATGTGGAGCATTGCTCGGAAGCAGATTTTGACCGCATATACCAGGTCAATGTGAAAGGAGCGTATAACGCTTTATACGCTGTCATTCCTGTGATGAAAGCGAATGGAGGCGGTGCGATTTTGAACTTAGCGTCCATTGCTTCGGTTGTTGGCATTGCAGACCGATTTGCATACTCCATGAGTAAAGGCGCAATCTATGCCATGAGCCTTTCAGTGGCGAGAGATTATTTGCACGATCATATTCGTTCGAACTCTATCTCACCAGCGCGCGTGCATACGCCATTCGTTGATGGATTTATTGCTAAGAACTATCCGGGACAGGAAGAGGAGATGTTTGAGAAGCTTTCTAAATCGCAACCCATCGGCAGGATGGCTAAGCCAGCAGAAATTGCTAAATTAGCTTTATTCCTCTGTTCAGATGATGCAGGCTTTATTACAGGCAATGATTATCCAATCGATGGAGGATTTATTAAATTGAATAACTAGAGTGGAAATAAGATGTTAGATTTAAGACATTAGAACAGTATGTCTAATTAGAAAGGAATAATTGAGATTTCTAATTAATTTCTGTAACCATCTAATGCTAACACGTCATACTCTAATATCTTATGTCTAATATCTTATGTCTAAAAAAACTAAACCACAAATAAAATGAAATTAATACGTTACGGAGAATCTGGGAAAGAGAAAATAGGGGTTCAAATCGCGGATAGAAACTACGATGTTTCTGCATTTGGTGGCGATTTTAATGAGGAGTTTTTTGCGGATAATGGGCTTGCTCGTTTAGAGGAGTTTGTGAAAGCAAATGAGGGTAAGCTAATTGAGATTCCAGCGGATACTCGATTGGGGGCACCCTTTGCTCGTCCTTCAAAAATTGTGTGTATTGGCTTGAACTATAAAGATCATGCGGAGGAAACAGGAGCAACGATTCCTGCGGAGCCTATTATCTTTATGAAGTCGACAACAGCATTAGTTGGTCCTAATGATCAGGTGATGATTCCTAAGAATTCTGTGAAGACGGATTGGGAGGTGGAGTTCGGTATTGTAATCGGTCAGAAAGCTTCTTACGTAGAAGAACATGAGGCATTGGATTATGTAGCGGGTTATGTATTGCACAATGATGTTTCGGAACGCGAGTTCCAGATCGAGCGAGGCGGTACATGGGATAAAGGAAAAGGATGTGATACTTTTGCGCCAATGGGACCTGTGATGACCACAGCTGATGAGATCCCGGATATCAATTCCGTTCGTCTTTGGTTAAAAGTCAATGGCAAGACCTATCAGGATGGAAACACCAGTAACTTGATCTTCAATGTGCCTTTTGTGGTTTCCTATGTTTCACAGTTTATGACTTTGTTGCCTGGTGATGTAATTTCAACAGGTACACCTGCAGGCGTTGGCTTAGGATTTAATCCACCGATTTATTTGCAACCTGGAGATATTATTGAATTGGGTGCAGACCACCTTGGTGTTCAACGTCAAGAGGTGGTTGCTTTTTCTAAATAAAACGAATAAGATATGCGTATTGATGCTCATCAGCACTTTTGGCTTTATGATCCGGTTCGCGACAGTTGGATTACGGAAGAGATGGAGGCTATTCGACGTACTTTTCTTCCGAATGATATTGGACAGATTTTAAAAGATAATAAGATTGACGGCGTCGTCGCTGTACAAGCTGATCAGTCTGTCAAAGAAACGGAATTCCTGGTAGAGCTTTCGGGTTTTTATAAGCTGATCAAGGCGGTAGTAGGATGGGTGGATTTACGATCGGCGAGCGTTGAAGATCAGCTTGAACAGTTCAAGCAGCATGCCATTATTAAAGGATTTCGTCATATCATAGAAGCGGAGGAAGATCCTGATTTCTTACATCGGGATGAGTTCTTAAGAGGGATTGCCGCATTGACGAAGCATCACTATACTTATGATTTGCTAATTCGGCCGAGGCATTATGCGAGTACACTGAAATGTGTTGCCGCAAACCCTGATCAAGCTTTTATGTTGGATCATATAGCTAAGCCTCCGATCAAGTCACAGGAGTTCGACGAATGGGCACAGTTCATTGCAGATTTGTCGGGATATAGCAATGTGCATTGTAAGATATCCGGATTAGCGACAGAAGCGGATTGGAAGCACTGGACCTTGGATCATTTTACCCAATATATTGAGCATGTAATTGCTTGTTTTGGGAAAGAAAGAGTCTTATTTGGTTCTGACTGGCCGGTTTGCATGCTAGCAGGAACTTATGAAGATAGTATCAACATCGTAGCGGATAAATTGCGGGACTTCTCGGAAGCAGAGTTAAAAGGTTTCTGGGGTGATAATGCAGTGAAGTTCTATTCGATCACATAAAACTATGGATTTACATTTAAAGGATAAAGTCGTTGTCGTAACGGGTGGCGCAAAAGGTATTGGTAAGGGTATTGTATTAGCACTTGCTGCGGAAGGAGCTATCCCGGTTATCGTGGGTAGAAAGCAAAAGGATAATGAGGCGCTAAAAGAGGAAGTGGAAGTGAGCGGTGGAAAAGCCTTCGCTGTAGAAGCTGAGTTAGCCAATCCGGAAGCTTGTAAGCAGGCTGTTGAACAGGTAATAACGGAGTTTGGAAGGATAGACGGCTTAGTGAACAATGCGGGTCTGAATGATGGCGTTTCTTTGCTAGATGGAAATTACGATGGCTTCGTTCAATCCCTCCACAATAGTTTGATTCATTATTATCTAATGGCTCATCATTGCCTTCCAGAACTGATAAAAAGTAAAGGTAGTATTTTGAATATTTCTTCAAAAACTGCCGAAACAGGGCAGGGCGGAACCTCGGGCTATGCGGCAGCCAACGGTGGCCGTAATGCTTTAACGAGAGAATGGGCGGTGGAATTGTTGCCATATGGTCTTCGCGTCAATGCGATCATTGTTTCCGAGAGTATGACTCCACAGTACGAAAGCTGGATTCAGACCTTGGATAACCCAGAGGAAACATTGAAGAAGATTACGAGCAAAATACCATTGGGAAATAGAATGACGACAGTAGAGGAAATTGCTAATACAGCAGTGTTTTTATTATCTGATCGCTCTAGCCATACGACTGGTCAACTGATTCATGTGGATGGTGGATATGTGCATTTAGATAGAGCCTTAATAAAAGAATAAAATATTTTTTTGTAGAAATAAAAAGGCTGCCCTCTCATGTTTGAGGGCAGCCTTTTCTTATTGTCGAGGTTGATTATTTAGCAAACCATAGTTTTTTATCAATCTCATCACCTCCTAATTCTGTAGAGGCCTTTTTCCAGTTATCCGGATTTAAGGTTTGTTGCGTGAAAGGATAGCGCACGCGTGCTGGGAGGTCCTTTGCAATGACGTTTCCAGATTGTAATGGTGTAAATACGTAAGTTGTATTGTTCTGCGGACGAGTCCCGGTTTCTCCAGGCATCAATAAGATCTCCGTATCTGGATAACCTGTTCTGCGGTATTCGTTCCATGCTTCATCCGGGTTAAAGAACAAGGCAATGTACTTTTGCGTCATTACGTTCCTCTCATTTGCGGGAGGAAGCTTAGCAATATAATTCGCCGAGGCGGCAGCACTGACTCCCAAGCGATCTAGATTTGCTTTAACGCCTTTGATATAATCTGTGTGCGACCAATTGTTCATTTCGCTAAGGATAAATGCCACTTCAGCATATTCCATTAACACCTCACCACGCGTAGCTTTCAAGATATCTCTTGAAAAGAAATTTACGTTGGCCGGTTGTGTATAGTAGTTTTCTACTTGTGGAAGCCCGTTCGGGATACCTGTATAATACTTTAATGTATCGTTATCATCATATCCTTCTTTGTATTTTGCCCAGGAAATTCCATTCGGTGCTGAGATTTTCTCTAGTCTTGGATCTACTCCGAAATTACCAACAGTGCCCTTGAGAAGATCAATAAATGTTTTGTTCACAAAGAAGTCGGTACGGTTGTCTACAAAGAACGTTTTCCATAGCGGGTTACCTTCTAGGTTTGTTGCGCCAGATTTATGGATGGCATTATCCTCATTGGAAGTAAAGACTCCGGAATCTACCGCGTCGCGCATCTCTTCGATGGCAGCAGGATACACCTTCTTAATCCGGTTTGCAATTCTTAAGCGTAAGGAATTCGCAAATTTCTTCCATTGAGCAGTATTACCTGCGGGCTTATATATATTATCACTACTAACGAAGCCGCCTGCTGAAACATCGAGTTGATTTGCTGCTTCTTTTAATTCTTTTAGAAGGTCAGCATAGATCTCCTGTTGCTTAGCGTAGGTAGGCGTAAGATATTTATCGATATTAAGTGCTTGGAAATTTGGGTTATCCTTCTGTCCGTAGGACCAGTAAGGAACATCACCAAAGTGAGTTACTAAATTGTCGAAAACATAAGCAAGCATAATTCTGGAGATTGCAATTTGATTTTTCAAGGGGCCATATTGCTCCATCTGAACTACTGTTGCCGGATCCTCACATTTTTCGATCAAGTCTTTGTAGTTGTTTGCAACGCGGTAAAGAAAGATCCAGCCGTTCGTAGTTTGATTATCCCGATATGCGTACTTGTCTTCCTCTACATAGTTACTCTGTGCCGAATACTGCATCCAAGGCATGGACATTCTAGCCATCCACCAACCGTCGCGCGTATTGTCAAATAATACACGATTCGCACCATTGAATATCATGTTTGTCGGTGCGATTTCCGGCGAGTTGGGGTTCTTATTTATTTCTGCTAAATCTTTTGTACAGGAACTGAACGCTAAGGACGTAATTCCAATTACAGAAGTTAATAGTATAGATTTTATATTTTTCATGTTCTATGAGTCAAATGATTAAAACTGTAATTTCAAGTTCAAGCCGAAGTTTCTAGAGGCTGGTAAATTACCACCTTCAAAACCCTGTATATTACCAGATCCTGTTGTTGTCATTTCCGGGTCGAAGTTCTTATTTGCTAAACCCCAAGCCGCAAGGTTTCTTGCGAAGCCAGAAATCGTAGCATTCTTCAAACGGAGCTTGCTAACAAATGAGGATGGTAAGTTATATCCAAGCGTGATTTCTCTCAATTTGATGTAGTCGGCATCAAAAACATTCTGTACAGTCGGACCTCCATAGTAATTTCTGTAGTATCTGTATGCGGATACTTTGGTTGTATTTTCCTTCGTATCAGTTACCGTGTAAGAACCGTCTGGAGCTTTGTTAACAGTTCCAGTGACACCTGGTGCAACAAAGTCATTTTCCCGCACACCATTCGCAGCAGTTTCTTCCAATACCCCTGTGTAATGACCAAACATGTTTGATACTGAGAAGTATTTACCTCCTTTTTGGATGTCGATCAATGCGCTAAAAGTAAAGTCTTTGTAGCGAATGTTATTTCTCCAACCCGCGTTAAAGTCGGGAAGGATAGAACCTAGATTCTTTGCGTCTGACGACAGATACAAACCATTTGCACCCACTACCTTATTGCCTTGGTCGTCGTAAATAAAGTCAGAGCCATAGATCTGACCATATGGCTGACCTACCATTGCAACAAGTGAAGCCTTAAACGGAGCATTTGCTAATGGAAGGGATTTGATGCCTTCGTATAACTCAACGACTTTGTTTCTGTTGCGAGCAAAGTTTACGGAAGTTGACCATTCGAAGTTGTCATTGCGAACAGGTACTAAAGTTAACATGGCCTCTATACCTTTGTTAACGGCACGTCCTGCGTTAAATATTTTTGACGAATATCCCGTTTCCGGTCCTGTAGTGACAGGCATAATCAGGTCGGTAGTTTCTTCGTTGTAATACGTGAAATCTAAACTAACTCGGCTGTCAAACATGGATGTTTCAAGACCGAACTCATATGACTTCTTAGTCTCCGGACGAAGATCAGGGTTTAGCTTCTGAAGACTTTTTAAGAAATAAGGAACTTCGAGATAAGAAGTGTTTCCGTATATGTTATTTAGATACACATCTAACAAACGATATGGATCCGTATCATTACCTACTTGCGACCAACCAGCACGTAACTTACCAAAGTTTAACCACGCTGCATCGACAAATTTTGTGAAGACAAAAGATCCTGTTACTGAAGGGTAGAAGTAAGAATTATCTTTCTCTGGTAGTGTAGAAGACCAGTCATTACGCCATCCGAAGTCAGCATATAAGAAATCTTGGTATCCTAATGAGAAGTTTCCGAATACCGAGTTTACGCGTTTTTTAGACAAGGTTGTCTGTAGCGTAACGGCATCCATACTATTATTGGTAGTATAAAGGTTCGGAACGATAAGTCCACCGTTTGTATTGGAGTTAGAGTTGAATCTAGTTGTGTTACGACGGTTAGCACCGATAAATGCATTGAATGAGAAATCCTCCCATTTTTTGTCGTAATGTAATCTACCTTCATAGTTCATCTCCGTAAATTCTCTGATTCTTTCGGTGAATCCGGATACTCCTTGTGAGCCCACGGCAACACGTTCGCCAATTTTCAAAGTGTAATTATCGCCGTAGACATTTCCTGTCACATATAAGCCTGGCATGAAGTCGTAGCGTACTTCTACATTACCATAAAATCTATCACGTTGATCGTCTGACGTATTTTCATTGATGATCCAATAATAGTTATCAGAATATTTTGGTGTAGCATCATCCCAAGACGAGCGGTTCCATGTTTTTTGAGCACCTGCCGATGTCTTGTACTTTTGAAGACGTTTGTAGTCTAACTGCATTTGTCCCCATTGGAACATCTTCTGACCGATTGAAGCATCGCCATATCCTTGTTCAGGACGATTAAATCCATTCGTACGGATGTAGTTGATAGTACCGCGTGCAGAGAATTTATCCGAGAATTTATTATCGATACTTAGTGCAGCTGTTGTTCTTTTTAACTCGGTGTTTGGAACAATACCTGATTGCGACACATTCGATAGTGAAAGTCTTGCAGAAGTATTTTCATAGGATTTAGCCAATGAGATTGCATTATTATACGCCACACCTGTTTCAAAGAAAGTTTTGTAGTCATTGGTAGGATATTGCCATGCTCTCGTTTTCATGTAGTTCTCAGGATCCTCAGGATCGAAAGCATCCCAATGTAGGACTTGCTGGTTTTCATATTTTGCACCCCACGATTCATCTGCATTATAATCGACCAATAGATATTCTTTTCCGTCAATCGTTTGTTTAAGGAATTCAGGACCAAGACCACCACCATAAAGTTTCTGTAGCTTTGGCGTAATACCCAAATTTTCGAAAGCCATACCTGTGTTTACTACAATCTCATCACGGCCTTTTTGGGCTTTCTTCGTTTTGATCAAAACAACACCATTAGACGCTCTTGCACCATACAATGCCGATGCAGGACCACCTTTTAAGACGTTGACCGACTCGATATCATCAGGGTTGATGTCGAATCCGGCGTCTCCGTAGTCACGCCCTCCGGCGCCTCTTTCCGCATTCGCAGTGTTGTAGTTCGAGTTATCCATTGGGATACCATCGACAACAATCAAAGGTTTGTTCTCGCCAGTTAGGGATCCGATACCTCTCAATACGATACGCGTGGAACCGCCTAAGCTTGATGAAGGCGCAGAAACTACTGCTCCAGCCACATTTCCAGATAATGACTGTAGCGCATTTCCACCGCGTGCTGCGGTCAAGACATCGCCTTTAACCTCTTGTGCAGCATATCCCAAAGATCTTTTCTCACGGGAGATACCTAATGCCGTTACAACGACCTCTTCTAATGTTTCATCTTCGGAAACTAATTGGATGTTGATAACTGATCGGTTTCCTATAGAAACCCGTTGGGAAGTGTATCCAATGTAGGATACGTTTAATTGAGTTGCAGATGCGGGAACTTCCAAGCTGAAGTTACCTCCATTGTCTGTCTGAGTTCCAGCAGTGCCTCCAACTACTGAAACGGATGCGCCCGAGATTGGTGATCCATCGGAAGATGAGGATACTTTTCCCGTTACTTGGCGATTTTGTGCATAAGCCGCTCCAACCATAAGCGTACATAGCACTAAAAGACTAAGTAATCTTTGTTTCATTGTTTATTTTTTAGTTTTATAATTTTTTTGGTGAAGCCTCTAGGGCTAGAGGTTAATCACTATCATAAAACTATAGAAATTTTAAGTAATGATTTACACTTTTTAACATTTCTCAATTCAACTTTCCATAGAACGAGTGAAATCACTTTAAAAAGTAATAGAAGTCATTTGTTAATATTGATTTTCTAATTTGCTTTAAATCAAATATTTAAACTATATAGTATCCATGGAAATTAGGGGTTAAGACTGAGCGCAAGGAACTATAGAAAACTTGTGAATTAAAGTTTCCTTTGTAACTATTTGTCACAACTTTAGAAATTGAATGTTAAATTAAGAATGATTTTGACGATTTATTAACTAGCAAAATAGAATTCACCTTAAAGGCTAATCTAAGAATGAGGCGTCCAAAGAATCTGATTAAGCTAGAAATTTTGAGAGCGATAGCCCGGCCCATACCGCTAAGAGGCCAAGAATCACACTTAGAACAATGTAAAATAGGGCTTGTGGAATCTGGTTATTCGTAAGAAGGTTATAGTTTTCGGCAGCAAAGGTGGAAAAGGTCGTGAAACCACCGCAGAAACCTGTAATTAACAATAGTTTCCATTGCATATTAATTAATTGCTGTTTGTCAAAAAATCCAATCAGGAAACCGATCAGCAAACAACCAATGACATTTACCAATAAAGTCCCCGTTGGAATAGCATGTGGAAATTGTTTCGCGATGTATTGTCCTGTAGTATAGCGAAGGATGCTTCCTATTGCACCGCCTATTCCAATAATAAAAACTTCTTTAACCATTGCTTCCGTTCAGGGATTTTTATTTACTCAATAAATATATGGTAAATATGCTTTAACTGATGGTATTTTACTCTTCTTATTTTAATTTTCTATGCGGATGTAAAATTTAGGACAATATAGGTTAACAAATTGCCATTTGCGGTTAATATCGGTCTAATAGTACACTGTACCTTTACCGAAGAAATAAGCATTAAAAATACCTATTATGATGCAATATAAAACGAATTCAAATCTGCCGGATTTGAAATATTTGCAGATTGATCTACAGGCTACTTCTCATTACCAGCTGCAGGCAGCTGAACTTGTTGAGCAAGCAATCTTAAACAATGAAGGCGTATTAGCAGATAATGGCGCTTTATGCATTGAAACCGGAAAATTTACTGGACGTTCGCCAAAAGACCGTTTCATCGTCCTAGACGAGGAAACAAAAGATAAGGTGAATTGGAATGCCGTAAATCAACCGATCGTGGAAGAACATTTTGAAACGCTTTGGAAGCAGGTAACAAACTACCTTTCACAGCAAAAACTCTATGTTCTGGATGCTAAAGCGTGTGCTGACCCAAAAGAGGAAATTACCATTCGCGTGGTATCAACAAACGCGTCGCACAATCTCTTCGCTTCCAATCTATTTATAAACGACAAAGACGCAAAAGCGGAGAATCAACCTGATTGGTCGATCCTTGTTGCGCCTCAGTTCACTATTGCCGATTATGCAACTTTGGGGCTTAATAATGAAAACTTCGTAGCGATTAACTTTACAAAGAGAATCGTTCTGATTGCCGGAACAGGTTATACGGGTGAAATAAAAAAGAGTATCTTCACCGTGTTGAACTACTTGCTTCCAACCTATAAGCAATATTTAACTATGCACTGTTCTGCCAACCGTGGCGAGAATGGTGAAACAGCACTTTACTTTGGATTATCGGGCACTGGAAAAACAACCTTATCATCCGATAAACGCAGACAGCTGATTGGTGATGATGAGCATGTTTGGACGGACGATAAAGTGTTCAATATCGAAGGAGGCTGTTACGCGAAATGTATCGGATTAAACGCAGAATCAGAACCTGAGATTTATCAAGCGGTTCGTTTCAATTCCCTTTTAGAGAATGTGAAATTCCACAAAGGAACTCGCAATCCTGATTATGAAGATAAGAGTATCACCGAAAATATTCGCGTGTCTTATCCTTTAGAGTTTATCGAAAATATCGTTCCTGATGGTCAGGGAGCAGCACCTAAGCATATCTTCTTTTTGGCGGCAGATGCGTTTGGTGTATTGCCTCCAATTTCCAAACTGACTGTTGAACAAGCGATGTACTACTTTATCAACGGGTATACATCGAAAATTGCAGGTACAGAAGCTGGTATAACCACTCCTCAAGCGACCTTCTCAGCCTGCTTCGGACAAGCATTCTTACCATTGCACCCAACAAAGTACGCGGATCTATTGGGTAAGAAATTAGAAAAACATCCGGACATCCAAGTATGGTTAGTCAATACAGGATGGGTTGCTGGCCCGTATGGTGTTGGAAATCGCATTAAATTAGGTTATACGAGAACCTTAATTCGCGAAGCATTAGCTGGAAAATTATCGGAGCAAGAATATATCACTCATCCGATTTTCGGATTGCATATGCCGACGGCATGTGACGCAGTACCGGCGGAAATTCTTAATCCTGTAGCATTATGGGAAGATGCCGAAGCATATGAAAAACAAGCATTGGAACTTAAAGGATTGTTCGAGAAAAACTACGAACAATTCCAGCAACAATAATCCGGTAGATGCTGGGAAGTATCCGAGCAAATACCCATGATTTCTTTAACTTTTAACTAATTTTAATGAAGAATGACCTTTTCTCGGAAAGGTTATTCTTTTTTGTGGTAGGAATGTAGTATCCAAATATTGCAATTAACCCATAAAGTATACTTAAATTTGCACCTGATTATAGGTACTTTTGAACAACTAAATTATGAGATTAGTTAATGTTTCAGCTGTTAATATATTCGAACACCTTCTAGTATAAGGATGAATTTATGAGAAACGTCGATTCCAAGAACCCTATTGAGTTCACTGCGCCTGCATCAGGTGTGGGGTCCTTCTACGTGCAAGAGGATCTTCGTAGCAACTTCTATAATCATTACCATCGACATAAAGAGTTTCAAATATCCTACATACTGAAAGGTAGTGGATCGATGCTGATCGGGAACTTGATCCAGCCGTTCTCCGATGATGAAATCTACATAATGAAGGCGAATGACCCTCATATCTTTATCAAAGAGGGCCCAGAGGAAGAAAATATCCATGTCATCCATATATTCGTCGCATTTGATAAGCTGTGGCATTTTTTCGATTTATCAGAACTACATCCTGCGCGCGATTTCTTTAAGAAAATGGATTCCAGTAAGAAGATCGCTCAAGATGTCAGTTTGGAAATCAAAGACAAGTTTATCGAACTGGCAAAAGGTGAGGGGATGAAGAAGATTATTTCAATCCTCGATATCTTCCAGTTCCTGATTCGCCATGAGCAGGATATGCATTCCTTATACTCCGGACTGCCAGAATCTACATTCAATGATAAGGTCGGTATACGGATCAATGAAGTACTTCGTTTCTCTTTGGCTAATTACGACAAGGAAATCAGTATCGAAGAGGTTTCTAAGCTTATTCATATGACGCCTTCAGCATTCTGCAAGTACTTCAAAAAGCATACGATGAAGACTTATGTTACCTTCCTGAACGAAATCAGAATCGAGAAGGCCTGTCAATTGCTCATTAACAAATCCACCGAAAATATATCGGAAGTAGCCTATCAATGTGGATTTAACACCGTCGTGCATTTCAATCGCGTATTCAAAAGTATCCTTAACACCTCACCATCAGAGTTTATCAGCAAGCACTCTGCAGAACTGCAAATTGCGCACGCCAAAGTGGACCAAGCGGTCTAAACGGAGGTCCATAAGCATTTACTCAATATACTCGCCCTGTCAACCCTTCACTTGATTGTCAGTATAACGCCATCTTAGAAATAGATTTGCAAATTGGTTCAAAATTTGTTATATTATGATCAAACAATAAAAAGAAAGGTAAAATATGATTAAAAAGAAGAGTAACAAAAAAGAAAAAATGATGAACAACCCATACTTATACTACGTAACAAACTGGGGATTCGTCGCAGCCAACCAAACCAAACCCACCCGAGGCGTTAAGCCTCAATAAATCAAAGAAGTATTTAGTATTTAGTAGTTAGTATTTAGACCTAAGGCGTCTAAATAAAGTACTACTTGTGCATTGTCTAAAATTAGTAGATAGTATTTAGACCTGATCCTGCCAACCATTTCATCCTTCCTTTACTGATTCAGAACCTTTTATCTAGTCATAAAGCATTAAAGTAAAAAGTGTGATTAGTACATTTTTTACCTTATGATACGCGCTAAAACCACCAAATGCAAACTATAGGTCTTGATACTAACTACTAACTACTAAAAGTCTAATTTAACACTCCTCTTCGGATGATCCAGTTTTGTACTCTGCCTTTTTCCGTCTATTGTGACATGCAGGATATTGGATTGCGATTTAAAATCCTGATATAGAAGTTGATCGACAATCGTAATAGTGCGTATAGGATTGCTTTGTGGTGTTTCAAAATAGCACCAAGCAACATCCTCTTCTACTTCGTAGCCCACAAACTTTAACTTTTTAGCTTTCCCATCAACCATCAGGTTAAAGTTTGCTTGAATATATTTTGATATAGCAGAGTCGGCTTCAGCTTTATTTTTCGGGTTAATAACATCGATTTTCTGTTTCAATTGCTTTTTCAATGCGACTTCCAGGTCGTCATAGAAGATGCGGCAGGAGATTTCAATACGCTTATTCTTCGAATTATAATCAACAGTAGAAATACTGACGTAAAAAGGATGGGCAAATACACTAATCGTTATTAAGCAAAAGATAAGTAGGAGCCAAGGTTTCTTGATCATTGGTCGTGCGTTAAAAGTATTGCAACAATTTTATGCTAAATTATTGAAAAACCCGAAGACCTGCAGCGATAATTAAAATAATATTAAATTTGTGTTGACGAATTAACAACAACCTAATTCATGAGCGAATTTTCTATCTATTTCCAACTCGGTTGGCAACATATTCTTGACCTCAATGGATATGACCATATACTTTTTGTCATGGTGCTCTGTTGTAGCTATGTGCTGAAAGATTGGAAGAAGATCTTGTGGTTGGTGACTGCTTTTACCGTCGGCCATTCCGTGACGCTGGCGCTGGCAGCCTTCAAGATAGTAAATGTCAATTCCGAATGGATTGAATTCCTGATTCCGGTGACTATCTTAATAACGGCAATCTATAATCTACCGAAACGCCGAAAACAGCGCAGTCCAGTGTGGTTATATAGCATGGCCTTAGCATTTGGTTTTATCCACGGATTGGGGTTTTCAAACTATTTGCAATCCCTGTTAGGCAAAGAGGCAAATATCTTTTGGCCCTTGCTGTCTTTCAATATCGGTTTAGAATTCGGGCAACTTATCATCGTTTTCTTTGTTATCCTCCTTTCCGAATTGATGTTGAAGATCTTTAGGGTGACGAATAGAGATTGGAGTTTCTTCTTATCATCGGCAGTTGTCGGTATTTCACTAATTATGGCTTTAGAGCGTATTCCAGTATAATATGAAAAAAATCAAGGTTTTTGCATTTGCAATCGGCTTAACTGCTATCTTTTCCCAGCAGGCTGTAGCACAGTCGTTGAACAATCCAGGGTCTAACCATGGAAATAAGTTTGAACAACTCGGTACCCTGATATCCGATCCAAATATCTTCCGTACCGCCTCGGGCGCACCGGGAGCAATGTACTGGCAGCAGAAGGCTGATTATGTAATCCATTGTGAGGTGGATGATGTCAATCAGGTCTTAAAGGGTTCTGAGACCATCACTTATACCAACAATTCTCCTGATCCCTTAGACTACTTATGGATTCAACTGGATGAAAATGAGCATGCCGATGACGCAGAGAGCAAAAGTTTCGACCAAAGCAGCTTGAATGAACGCATGTCGCTGGAAAGACTGAAGGGTTTGGTTCCTGAAAAGAAAGGCTTCGGCGTCAAAATCCGCAAGGTAGCCGACGGAGCGAACAAGCCTTTAAAATATACTATCAATTATACCATGATGCGGATCGATCTTCCCGCTCCGTTGAAACCAGGTGCAAAGATGGTTCTGAACATCGATTGGGACTACAAAATCTCCAATCGTATGGTAGAAGGTGGACGTGGTGGCTACGAGTATTTCGAAAAGGATGGCAACTACCTGTACACTATTGCGCAATGGTTTCCTCGAATGGCCGTTTACTCGGATTTTCAAGGTTGGCAAAATAAGCAGTTTACCGGAAGAGGGGAGTTTGCCTTGGTATTCGGTGACTATAAAGTTCATATCACCGTTCCGGCAGATCATATCGTTGGAGCGACGGGGGTATGTCAGAATTACCCACAGATGTTGAATGCCACACAGATGGACCGTTGGAAGAGGGCGCAGCAATCGCACGAACCTATCGAAATCGTGACGCTCGAGGATGCTAAAAAAGCAATGGGACAAAAATCCTCAGCAAAGAAAACCTGGATATATGAAGCAAAAAATGTAAGAGACTTCGCCTTCGTAAGTTCGAGAAGGCTGGTTTGGGATGCTTTGAAAGTGAAAGATGGGATTGAAGGTAATCAACCGATGGCGATGTCCTATTACGGTCCGGAAGCATATCCTTTATACAGAAAGTATTCGACCAAGGCGGTTGCTCATACGCTAAGAACCTATTCAAAATATTCCATCCCTTATCCATATCCTGTAGCCATTTCTGTGGAGGCTGCAAATGGAATGGAATATCCGATGATCTGCTTTAATTACGGTCGCGCTGATGAGGATGGAACTTATTCTGAAGCGGTAAAATATGGGATGATCGGTGTGATCATCCATGAAGTAGGACACAACTTCTTCCCGATGATCGTCAATTCCGACGAGCGCCAATGGACCTGGATGGATGAAGGCTTGAATACTTTCCTACAGTTTCTAACCGAACAGGAATGGGACAAAGACTTTCCATCGCGCCGTGGTCCTGCCTACAAAATTACAGACTATATGAAGCTTCCAAAAAATCAATTGGAGCCCATTATGACCAACTCGGAAAACATCATTCAGTTCGGTCCAAATGCATACGCAAAACCTGCAACAGCTTTAAACATCTTGCGCGAAACCGTGATGGGACGCGACTTATTCGATTTCGCATTTAAACAGTATTCCCAACGCTGGGCATTCAAACATCCAACACCAGCAGATTTCTTCCGTACGATGGAAGATGCCTCTGGCGTAGATCTGGACTGGTTTTGGAGAGGTTGGTTCTTCAGCACAGATCCGGTTGAAATCTCCCTGGAGAATGTAACGCAATATAAGATGACTGGTGGAAATCCGGCAGAAGCGCAGAAAAGTAGGAAAGAAGCCTTCGAAAAAGACCTGAATAGCATCAGCAGGAAGCGCAACATGGAGGATAATATGGCTTTCTTGGTCGAAAAGGATACGTCACTTTTAGACTTCTATAACAAATGGGACAGGTTCGCCGTGCGTCCGGAAGACCAAAGCAATTACCAGCAGTTCTACAGCGGCCTTAGCCAAAAAGAAAAGGATATTTTTGATGGAAAGATCTCTTTCTACGAATTAACTTTTAAAAATAATGGCGGTTTAGTGATGCCCCTGATTATTGAATGGAACTTCGCCGACGGAACCAAAGAAATTGACCGTATCTCTGCCTACATATGGCGACATAATGAGCAGGAAGCAACAAAAGTCTTCGCCAAAGCGAAAGACGTTGTCAGCATCCGCCTAGATCCATATCGCGAAACCGCAGATATCGATGAAGCAAACAATGCATGGCCGCGACAAGCACAGCCATCGCGCTTCGAAATCTTCAAAGAAAACGGAAGAAGCGCAAGAGGGCAGTCTACAGAATCCAACCCGATGAAGGAGGCGAGGAAAAAGTAGTTAGTAGTTAGTAGTTAGTAGTTAGTAGTTAGACCTATGGCGGTTATAGAATTTAGACAAAAAATATAGGTCTTAATACTAACTACTAAGTACTAACTACTATGAGAGTCTAATATTGCTAGAAGGTCAGGTGCTGTTTGCTATTTCTATATTTAAGAATGGCTATCCGATTTGAGTTTGCTGAAGACAATCAGATCTCGAAACACCAGGTTTCCGGCCCATTCGCCATTGCGCTTGATCCCTTCTTGGATAAAGCCTAATCTTTTTGGAATAGCAATACTTTTCTCATTACCAACGGCGCAGCAGATCTGTATCCGTTCGATACCCATCTCATCAAAAATGATGTATGTAAGTTTGTCTACGACCGTTGACATAATACCTTGCCCTTGATAATCCTCCGATAGCCAGTAACCGATCTCGGTATTTTTGTTCAGGTAGTCGGTTTCTTTGGTGCCGATAAGTCCGATCATACGATCGTCATAGCAGATTTTATAGACATAGTCTTTCTTGGCTTTTCGAAGTTCTATCGCCATGTCGACAAAACCCTTCGTATCCTTTACTTCATGAGTGAACTGTACAAAGGGTAACCATTCTCCTAAATAATCGCGTTGCGTATTGATGTAGTTAAAAATCGTTCTAGCGTCGCTATTAACTAGGAATTTCAAGGAAATATGGTTGTCTATGCGAATGCTTCTTTTCATCTGCTGTTGTTTTAGTCTTCCTTCGGTTTGCCGGAGGTGCTTATTAAAAGATCTAATGTGTTTTCTATGGTTCTATTGATTCTTTCTTTTCCTTCAGGGGTATTGATGTCGATACCGCAAAAAGTGCTGCCGTTTGAGCTGGCGTGGAGCGCAAGATAATATAGTCCCGCGGTCTGAATTGCCAGGAGCGCACGCAGGTCTATATCCTTATTGGGATAGCTTTCTTCAAACTTGTTCAATAACAGTTCGCCAACTTCTTCGCGGCTATCCGCAAGCTTACGGAGCGGTTTGCTCTTCACACCCAGTTCCCAATGAATGATCCGTTGAAGTATCTTGTCATTCAGGACCTGTTCAAATTGTCCTTGTAATAAGTTTACCATCGCCAGTTTACTTAAGTTTTCCGCTTGCAACAGTGTCTCAATTTGTTTGTTTGCTTTAGATTTCCAGTAGTCTTGTCGGGTAATATACAGCTCGATCAAATTGTCTAAGCTACCAAAATAGGTGTAGACCAGTTTTCTGTCCAGCCCACTCTCACTAGCGATATTAGCTACGGTAAGCCCTGGATATCCGTGTTTCTTAATTACTTTGCCTACTGCCGCAATTAGTTTCTCCATCGTTCTGGCTTTCTCTCGGATCGGTCCGGCCGTCACTTTTCTCGGTTTTTTCTTTGGTTTTTCCTCCATTTTACTTTTTTGCATAGGTATGTGTGATGCTAAAATAATCTGCTTCGAATATTTTCGAAGCCCTGTGGTTCCCAATCACGATTATTTTAATCTTAATTTACTCATTATTAATAATACTATTGTTTTTCTTCTTTTGTTTTTTGCTCCTTGGATGGCGAATCGCTGTACTGATTCATACTCTGCGTTATTCTTCTTTTTATTCGATTTACTAAGTAACGAGGAGCGAGCACTTTCATACATTCTCCGAAGCCCAATATCTCTCTTTCGAGTTCAAAATTCAATACAACATCGATTCGGATAATGATGCTGCCATCATCGAAGCGATTCAATATCTGTTGCGAATTATGTAGAGGCTTAGTCTCCACATAGGGCGCATTCTTTGATTCAACGCGCAATAACACCTTGTTCCCGCGGTCTTTGAGCGATTTAGTAACACCAATCGTATCGGCATAATAGCGCTCAAAATCTACGCCTTCATAGGGTTCAAAATGCGACTTTGCCATCTCTGCGATGTCATGGATACGGTCTAGAGCCAAGGTCTGTATGCCATTGTTTTTCTTATGCCTACAGATTAGGAACCAGCGATTTCTATACTCCTTCAATAAATAAGGGAAATAAACAGCATCAGATGCCGTGTCGGTTTTGAAGGATTTATAGGTAATCAGCAAAGGTATCTCTTCGCGGATAGCCCTGTGCAGTATGTTTATCCAATTGAGCCCTTTCAATAATGTGTTGCTTTCCATCTGTATGGCTTGCTTATGTTCGCCGGAGCTGACCAGCATATTATCTTCCAAACGTGCAATGATATCGCTCATCTCCTCAAAATAGGCGAAGCCGTTCAGGTGTTTTAGGACTTCCACAACTTCCTTCATCTTTTCCATATCGGTAACAGAAATAGGCGAGTTGCTGATGCTGTAGCTCGGATCTTCGTAGGAGTAATACTTTCTGTCGGTCACAATGATAGGTGCGTTGTAACCGAGCTTATTCGATCGCATCAATTGTATGTCGGCTTGAATCGTACGTTTACTGACTCCATTATGAATTCCTTCCAACTCATAAAGCTGTTCGGAAACCTTTTCTATAAGTTCATCCAGCGTCCATTTGCGATGCTTTTGGCGTAGACAATTATCGATCGTTTTATAACGTATTAAGGCGAGTTTGTTTGTTGACATGCTGTTTTGAAGTAAAATACGCTTTCAATAAAGATAAAGGATTTTGAAGTTCTACGCAATGTATTTGCGTACTTATAAGTTTTGAGGAAGAATGTTCCGTTTTGTTTTTATTTTTTATGGCTGATTATCAGTTGTATATCATGTTTTCTAAATAAATATTCGCTTCTTTTTTTATTGCGCAAAATGGCTGCGCAATGCTGTGTGCATCTTTGTCATGTCGGGAGCGACAAATAGTTCATTGAATAATAAAAGCAGAAAGCTTTTCAAGATATATATCCCAACGGATATATGGCATCTGCGGAGATTTCTTTAATCTGATCTTCTGTTTCTGTATAGCAGGGAAGTGTTGGTTCGGTCGAACATAATATACTGGTTAAAAGTCAAAGCAATGTCTCTCGTTATGAGTCGCAAGTTCGAAGCTTGCCTTCGCTTGTCGAAGTAGCTCAGGTGGTTAGAGCAATAACAGCAAAATGAGGGTTCGAATCCCTCGCACTTGAAGAAAGTGTCTACGGTAGTTGGGCGAAAGCCTACAAAGTTTGAATCTACTTTTCAAAAAGATTCTCTTAACAGTTATGATCTTCTTGTAAAAAAAGATCCTTGAAGCTTTCCTTTCTTGTTCGGCAAACTTATCCTCTTCAGAGCGTAAGTGAGCAATTGAGAGCTGTCCTGCGAGCAAAGCATCTTTTCGATCGGACTGAAGCAAAGCATTTTGAATTGACCTAAGGGTTTTAGGCAATATCGGAATTCTTGAAATCAGCGACATCTAAAAGACCCTTTTCTCCCGATAGATCGCAATGAACAAGGCTGGAGAGCTTTATAAAATGTATGGTATAATATAAAATGATAAAACGATGAAAAGAGTAACAATTAACAAAAATGAAGTAGGATTGGTTGTTAAGAACAAAGCAGTAGTACGAGTACTTAATGAAGGAAAACATTGGGTAGGCTTCGGCGAACGCGCTGATATCTACAACATGTCAAATCCGTTTCAGGTTACTCAGGATCTGGATGTTTTATTGCAGATGCCTACATTCACCGAATTGGTCGAAGTCGTGGAAGTTGGAGATAATGAGATTGCTTTGCAGTATGTGAACAACAACTTCAAAGGAGTCTTAGCCGCCGGTCGTCATGTTTTTTGGAAGGGTTTGAATTCGTTACGATTCGATATCTATGATACTTCGACTTTAGAAATTCCAAAATCTATCAACCGTGAGTTGTATGAACGTGTTCCATTTTCATACTATGTGCGACAATTTAAGGTGGAACCTACCGAAATAGGCTTATTATTTGTGGACGGGACATTCGTCAAGGAGCTTAAAGCGGGCACTTATTTTTTCTGGAAAAATACGACGACCATTCAGGTATCGAAAGTAGATTTACGATTAACGAGCATGGATGTAGTCGGCCAGGAAATCTTAACGAAAGATAAGGCGCAGGTGAGAATCAACTTTGCGATCCAATACAAAGTGATGGATGTGATGAAGGCGCTATTGGAGAACAAAAATTACGATCAGTTATTGTATGCCGAGATGCAATTTGCATTACGCGAGTATATCGGCAACATGACGCTCGACGCCTTAATGGAAAACAAAGGATCGATTAGTGAATATGTGATCGAGGCGACGAAAGCGCAGGTCGCACAATTGGGGGTAACCTTGATGAGCGCCGGTGTGAAGGACATCATCTTACCTGGAGAAATCCGTAAGATCATGAATGAGGTTTTGATGGCAGAGAAAAAGGCGCAAGCCAATATCATCACCCGTCGTGAGGAAACTGCATCCACACGTAGCTTGTTGAATACTGCGAAGTTGTTGGAAGAAAATGCGATGTTGTTCAAATTGAAAGAAATGGAATACGTAGAGAAGATTGCCGAGAAAGTGAATGCGATATCGGTATCTGGAAATGGACAGATCGTAGATCAGTTAAAACAATTGTTCGTAAAATAGAAGTTGTATTTTTAAGATGCTGGGTAAAGCTAACTGGCTTTACCCATTGAAATGAGAGAAATGGAAAATAAAAGAATTAATGGCAATGATTTAATTGCTTTAGGATATAAAGAGAACTTTGCTTTAGGGGCGGCTTTGAAAATCAATAGCAAACGCCATGGGCTGAAGAAGGGTGAAATGTTGCAGAAGTTTAAAGAGGTTTTGGAGAATCCTGAATCCTTTTTAGAAGACAAGGTGTTCAGACCCTTGGCCGAATCGTTAATCAACACCGAAAAGATTGAATCGGGTTTAGTTCGCCTGAAAGAAGAGCGAGATGAGTATGCGGTTTACGGTGTTGAAAACATTGAATTGGGAGCGAAGCAGCAGATGAACACGGCAATGAAGTTGCCAGTTACGGTGGCTGGCGCACTAATGCCAGACGCGCATCAAGGCTACGGGCTGCCTATCGGTGGGGTATTAGCGACCAATAACGCAGTTATTCCGTATGGGGTGGGTGTCGATATCGGATGCCGAATGGCTTTATCTATTTTCGATTTACCTGCAAGCGCATTGGAAACACAGAAAGACTTCTTTCAGGATGTAATCATGAAGAATTCGCGCTTTGGTGCGGGCAATGGTTTCTTGAAACATGAGCGTCAGGATCATGCAGTCTTAGATAATAAATTGTTCGAAGAGATTCCTTTTATTAAGGATTTGAAGGACAAGGCTTGGACGCAACTAGGTTCATCGGGTGGTGGTAACCACTTTGTAGAATTCGGAACGCTCGAGTTTGCGGAAGATGATAAAGCATTAGGGATCGCGAAGGGAACATATGTTGCGTTATTGACGCACTCTGGATCTCGCGGTCTCGGGGCCATGATTGCCAATCATTATACGAAACTTGCGAAAGACATTTGCAAGCTTCCATACGAAGCGCAGAATCTGGCTTACTTGGATTTAAATTCTGAGGAAGGTTTGGAGTACTGGTTGGCGATGAACCTTGCGGGAGATTACGCTTCGGCTTGCCATGAAGTTATCCACGAGAAGGTTAAGAACAGCTTGGCTGCACAGCGATTGGCAAAAGTGGAGAACCACCACAACTTCGCCTGGAAGGAACAGTTAAATGGCGAAGAGGTCATTGTGCACCGTAAAGGTGCTACGCCAGCGGGCAAAGATGTTATGGGTATTATTCCAGGCTCCATGGCAACCTCCGGTTTCTTAGTGCGTGGAAAAGGAGAGGAGAAATCCATCAATTCTGCATCGCACGGTGCTGGACGATTAATGAGCCGTACGCAAGCCATTAAGACCTTGTCGCAGTCCGAACTCGATAAGATGTTATCCGACCAAGGGATTACATTGATCGGAGCATCAATGGACGAAGCGCCTATGGCTTATAAAAATATCCATGCCGTGATGGAAGCTCAAGAGGACTTAGTGGATATCGTCGCGACCTTTTCGCCAAAGATTGTGAGAATGGCGGATGATGGGTCGAGGGAAGACTAGCGGGCTAGATTTTAGACATCAGATTTTAGACATCAGAACAGCCGATTCGGTTATCCTTTCTTTATTGGATCATTCATCTGTCGGTTTTTATTAGAAACTAATGTTCGTGAATCTCCAGCCCCAGGTGTCGATAATGGTTAATTGGTTTGTTTCGACCGGCAGGTCGCATATTACTTTGAGGGCGAGCATGGCCATCATGCTGCCGACTATGCCGGGGAGTGGACCGAGGACGCCGTTTTTATCACAGTTGGGGACTTCGTCGGGTGCTGGAGCATCCGGAAAAATAGCGCGGAGGTCTTTCGATCCCTTGTAATTGAATACAGCAACTTGTCCCTCAAAGGCAAAGATACTTCCGTAGATCAATGTTTTCTGTTGATCTACGCAGGTATCATTGACTAGATAGCGGGTGCTGAAATTATCGGAGCCATCGATAATAACATCATAAGGCTTCAGTATCTCTACGATGTTTTCCTTCGTGATTTTCTTAGCAATCTTTTCCAGTTGGATCGTGGAATTCAAGTCCTCGACGAACTGTTCAGCGGAGTCTACTTTTAATTTGCCGACACTACTTTCTTTGTGGATGGTTTGTCGGTTTAGGTTATGTAATTCGACTTGATCAAAGTCGGCAATGCCTAAATGGCCGACGCCTGCGGCGGCCAAATAGCTTATTACCGGAGAACCTAATCCTCCGGCGCCAACGACCAATACCTTCGCAGCCATAATTTTACGCTGTCCTTCGATGCCGACTTCCTCGATGAAGATCTGTCGGCTGTATCTGGCAAATAAATGGTCCTTTTCTTTCATAAATTAAACACCTGTATACGCTTGGTCCCAGTCTTTCATGACGGCCTCATAGCCGGCTTGTTGAATAATGTTTCGGATTTCCTCCATGCTGCGCTCATCGGATATTTCAAACTGTTCCAACGACTGCGGATCTACGACATAGCCGCCAGGATTGGTTTTGGACGCGGCGCTCATCGTGGTAGCCGCAATAGCGATAATATGATTTCGGAAAACCTCACGTTCTCTGGTCGAAACAGAGATTTCCAGGTCTGGATTCCAAAGCCTGTAAGCACATATTAATTGCAAAAGATCGCGATCTTCCATGATGAAGTTGGGCTCGATGATCCCTTGCGCCGGGCGAAGGCGCGGAAAGGATACGGAATACTTGGTTTGCCAGTACTTCCGTTGTAGATAATCGATATGTAGCGCATTGAAAAAGCTGTCTACTCGCCAGTCTTCCAAGCCTAGCAAAACTCCGAGTCCCATTTTATGAATGCCGGATTGCCCGATGCGGTCTGGCGTATCTAAACGATACTTAAAATTCGACTTCTTGCCTTTGGGGTGATATTGCTTGTAAACCTCTTGGTGGTAGGTCTCCTGATAGACTAGCACCGTATGGCAACCGGCAGCTCTTAGGATCTGATAATCTTCTAGGTCTAGCGGTTGAACCTCTATGGATATCTGCGCAAAGTGAGGCTTTAATAGCTTAATAGCATGCTCATAGTAGGGCGTGTCGACAATTTTATTGGCTTCACCGCTAACTAAAAGTACATGGTCTATGCCCATCGATTTAAGAGCCATGCCTTCGATCAGCAGTTCGGTATTGCTTAGGGTTTTTCTCCGAATCTTATTGTCCATACTGAACCCGCAATAGGTACAGATGTTTTGGCATTCATTGCTTACGTATAGTGGTGCGTAGAGCTGTATCGTTTTGCCAAAGCGTTGCTGTGTCAAGCGCTGGGCTGCCTGAGCCATAGGCTCCAGATAGGCCGCTGCAGCAGGGGATAGCAAGACTAAAAAATCGTTGATGTCTTTTTTAGTCTTGTTCAGACTGCGTTCAACATCCATCGCAGTAGAGCTATAGATGCGGTTTCTAACGTCTTCCCAGGAATACGCATCGAATACTGTTTGGAAATTTGCTGATACCATTTTAATCCTCCATCAAGAATGCGGTAAGGGGACTAGAGGCTTCTGCATGCTCGCGCTTTGCGTCTAATCCGGAAAGATACGCTTGTCGTCCGGCGTGTACTGCCAAACGAAAGGCTTCTGCCATAGCAACGGGATCTTTGGCGGCAGCAATGGCGGTATTCACTAATACGGCATCTGCACCCATTTCCATTGCTTTGGCAGCGTCGGAAGGGGCACCTATGCCTGCATCGATTACAACAGGAACATTGCTCTGATCAATAATAATCTCTAGGAAGTCCAAAGTTTTTAAACCTTTGTTGCTACCAATAGGCGCTCCTAATGGCATTACTGCTGCCGTTCCAGCATCTTCCAGACGCTTGCAAAGTACCGGGTCAGCATGGATATACGGTAGGATGATAAAGCCTAGCTTCGCTAATTCTTCGGTCGCTTTTAGTGTTTCGATGGGGTCTGGAAGCAGATAGCGTGGATCTGGATGTATTTCCAGTTTTAACCAATCGGTCTCCATAGCTTCTCTTGCTAATTGCGCAGCCAAAACAGCCTCTTTCGCATTTCGAGCGCCTGAGGTATTGGGCAATAGATTGACCCCCGGCAACTGCAATGCCGACCATAGGTTTTCTTCTTTACTGTTCGGGTCAAGGCGTTTTAATGCCATAGTAACTAACTCGCTTCCTGACGCTTTAATTGCTTCTTGCATCAGGGTATAACTTCCGAATTTACCCGTTCCTAAAAATAAGCGCGAGGTAAATTCTTTATTTGCTATAATCAAATTCTTCATATAAGTATTTGTTAAGTTGTGGTATAGCCTGTGGGTTCTTGAGCAAGAAACCCGATAAGGCAACACCGTAAATCCCGATTTTACGTAATGCTGATACGTCGTCAATAGTGATTCCACCGATCGCGTAGATCGGTGGGGTAGAATGAATATCAAGATCACGGAGTAGGTTCTTGTAGCCTTGAAACCCTAAAACAGGGCTCAGCTTTTTCTTCGTTGCTGTAAAACGAAAAGGACCAAGGCCGATATAATCACAGCCTTCAGCGATTCTTTGCTGTACATGTTCCAGCGTATTCGCTGTCCCACCTATTATTTTATCATTGCCGAGTTGTTTTCTCGCAGATATGATAGCATCATCTTCCAAGCCTAAATGTACGCCGTCGGTATCTAGCGATTTCGCTAGCCCCGGGAAATCGTTGACTATACATATGGCATTGTACTGCTGACAGAGCTGTATGGCCGCCTCGGCAAGGTCTTCCAATTGCGTCGCAGTAGCCTCTTTCCAGCGCACCTGAATAAACTCTACACCCGCTTCTAATACCAATCGGATACCCGCCAACTGTTCATCCATCGCTGTCCCGTTCGAGATAAACATTAATCGAGGTAATCTTCTATTTCTATGCATCATTATTTATAATTCAATCTTCGATAAGCAAGATGCTAAATAGCTTACCGGATTCTCAGCTTGCCAAATGGACCCCAGCATGGCGACATCATCTGCACCCGCGTCTAATGCTTGCTGTAAGTTGTCTTTATGAATACCGCCTAATGCGATCAGCTTGCAGGTTTGATTTGTTCTACGCGGGAGTTCCTTCAAGATTGTACTTCCTTCGCCATAACCCTGCTTGGAAATGCTGGGGTAAAAAGGACTCAAGAAAGCATAATTCCAACTGACATCTAAGGAATTGAACTCTGCTATGTTATGCGTGGAAGTTGAGCAGATCAAAGTTCCTTGATATTTTACATGCAGACCTTTCTCGCGATTTTGACTATTGAAATGCAAACGTGTAAACCCCATTTCTGCAGCCAAATCATGCTGCTGATGGCTCACTAACTTATTAAGCTGTTCAATTCCTATCGCTTGGATTAAGCTTTCGAAAGCCGACGAACTTATCATGGGGCGGCGAATATGCAATAGAATATCATACTGCAACAAATGTCGCATGATCGCTGTCTCATTTTTCACCGCCTGTTCGTTACTGATGACAATCATTACAAGTAAATCTCTTTGCCAGATTCGATAAATTCTTGTGATTTCTCAAGCATGCCTTGTTCGGTTGCTTCTCTAATTTCTTGCGTAATCTTCATTGAGCAGAACTTAGGTCCACACATAGAGCAGAAATGTGCAATCTTGGCGCCATCAGCAGGAAGGGTTTCGTCATGATACTCTCTCGCCGTATCCGGATCCAAGGAAAGGTTGAACTGATCTTCCCATCGGAATTCAAAGCGCGCTTTGCTTAGGGCATTGTCTCTATATTGGGCGCCCGGATGACCCTTTGCTAAGTCGGCAGCATGTGCGGCTAACTTATAGGTAATCACCCCATCCTTCACATCTTTTTTATTGGGTAAACCCAAATGTTCCTTCGGTGTCACATAACATAGCATCGCACAGCCATACCATCCGATCATGGCAGCACCAATTGCTGAAGTAATATGGTCATAACCCGGTGCGATATCTGTTGTCAGTGGTCCTAAGGTGTAGAATGGCGCTTCGTCACATTCCTCCAACTGCTTTTCCATATTCTCCTTGATCATATGCATAGGAACGTGCCCCGGTCCTTCGATCATAACTTGGACGTCGTGCTTCCATGCGATCTTCGTCAGTTCACCAAGCGTCTCCAATTCTGCAAACTGCGCTGCATCATTTGCATCTGCAATAGAACCCGGACGTAGACCATCACCTAATGAGAATGCCACATCATATTGCTTCATGATTTGGCAAATCTCATCGAAATGCGTGTATAGAAAGTTCTCTTTATGGTGGAATAAGCACCATTTCGCCATGATGGAACCACCGCGGGAAACAATCCCTGTCACGCGTTTTGCCGTTAAGTGGATATAGCGGAGCAAAACGCCTGCATGTATCGTGAAGTAGGAGACCCCTTGTTCTGCTTGTTCGATTAATGTATCACGGAATATCTCCCAGGTCAGGTCTTCCGGCACGCCTTTTACTTTTTCTAGCGCCTGATAGATTGGAACAGTACCAATAGGAACCGGCGAGTTGCGGATGATCCACTCTCTGGTTTCATGAATATTCTTCCCGGTCGATAAGTCCATAATAGTATCTGCACCCCATCGGCATGCCCATACAGCTTTCTCGACTTCCTCTTCAATGCTGGAGGTAACAGCACTATTGCCGATATTCGCGTTGATTTTCACGAGGAAGTTACGCCCGATAATCATCGGCTCGCTCTCGGGATGGTTGATATTGTTAGGGATAATCGCTCGACCGGCAGCAATCTCCGCACGGACGAACTCCGGTGTAATCCGATTCTTTGGGGTATTGGCGCCGAAGCTATTGCCCTCATGCTGCTGCTCCATACCTGGAGTAGCCTGCTCCAATTGCTCAATACGCTGATTCTCACGAATAGCTACATATTCCATCTCCGCAGTGATGATTCCCTGCTTAGCATAATGTAGCTGTGTCACATTCGCATCCGGCTTAGCTCGCATCGGTCGATGGCTGTAGCTGAATCGCAGTTCATCCAGGCGATCATCTGCTAATCGTGCTTGCCCATATTCTGAACTGATACCGTCCAAGATTTCTACATCCTGCCGATCAAGAATCCATTGCTCCCGAATGCGTGATATACCCTGGCGCACATCTATCGTCAATTCTTCATCTGTATACGGCCCTGAAGTGTCATATAGCGTAATCGGAGGATTCTTTTCCTCACCGCCATTGCTGAGTTTCGTGTTGCTTAAGCTAATTTCCCGCATGGCCACGCGAATGGGATGTATATTTCCCGGCACATAAATCTTCTTTGAGTTAGGGAAAGGTTGCTGTGAAATTCCTTGTTCTTTCATATCGTGTTTTAGATTTGATTTAGTCGTTAGCCGCCTTGGGTTGCGGTGATGATTAGAATGTGATCCTTGTCGAATAACCTAGTTTCTGCCCATTCTATCATAGGGATAACTCTGTTATTGACAGCGACAGCCGTGCCTTTGCGTAACACAGCAAACTCTGATTCGAGCAAGGCAGCAAGACTCTCTGGAGCTTTATCGAAATGTTTGGACTGTTGATTGATTGTTAGTTCCATTCCTATATTGTTTTTTATGGGTAAAAACTTTAGGAATGGCTACATCGATGCATATGGCACCCATGTTGACATCTTACTTTTCCCTACGCCAGTATGATCTGGATCAGGTTATAAGGGTAAAATCTCAGCCTGCATTTATGCAGACACCCCTAAAGTCAAGGCTAAAATAAGGCATATTATTTTAATTAACAATTATTTTAGGGAAGAATGAGTTAAGAATGAGGTGAAAAGATGGCACTCGATCGCAAATACTGTAACTTATTTGATTTGTAGTAAGGTTTATCTTTTGTTTGATAGGGGGATTTGTCTTGAACCAGGAAAGGAAGGATGAAATGATGAGCAGGATATCTGGTTTGCTATACAAAGACTGGAGTATGAAGGCAACCATAGGTCTTTATACTAACTACGATCTACTAACTACTATTTCTATCGCTATTTGCGTTAATTCTTACTATTTTAGGAGTGTAGATCCGATAGATAAGAGGTTTGCGTCTTCACCCATGACAATTGAACAACTATTAAACAATTTTTATAAGCTTCCTGCGCCCTCTTTGGAACTCTTGGTAAACGAGATGCAGGAAGTCCGTTTTTCAAAGGGGCATATCCTTCTCGAGTCCGACCGCTTGGAACGCAAAGTATACTTTCTTACAAAAGGCCTGGTTCGGGCATATTCTCCACAACCTGAGCAGGACATTACGTTCTGGTTTGGACTGGAAGGTGATATCGTATTGTCGATGCGCAGCTATGTAGAACAGGTGAAGTCTTATGAAGATGTCGAATTGATGGAGGACAGCACCCTCTATGGAATCGGCATTGAGAAGTTAAAATCCTTATACCTTCGCGACATACATATTGCCAATTTGGGTAGAGTAATCGTGGAAGGGGAGCTGCTGAAGATGGAGAAGCGATGGATCTCTTCGCAGATAAAATCTGCGAAGGAGCGCTACGATGAGTTGGTCGAAGAGTCGCCGGCGCTGCTTCAGCGTGTTCCACTTAAGTACATTGCTTCTTTCCTGCGAATGACACCTGTCAGTTTAAGTCGGATTCGGAAAGAGAAGTAATCTTAACCAGCCTTTTATTATCCCAGGATAATTTTCGAGGAAGTTAGAGGTGCTATTTTTGCAAGGTTTTCAAAATTATTGCAAAGATAGAATCATGAATACGGTAAAAAAATTATCCATCAGAGAGATCATTCCTGTGTCGACTTGGCTTCGATTAGGACTGGTATGGCTAGTCGTTGCTATTTTCAGCGTTTTCGGACATGACTTGATGGGCGCGCAAATGGGCGGATGGACTGCTGTTGCAGTCTTCGTGCTATTGTTGGCTACCATAGTGGGAGCCGCTTTCGGCGTCGTAAGAGAAGCCGATGAATTGGCACATAAGCTGGGGGAACCCTACGGTACTTTGATACTCACGCTATCCATCGTATCCATTGAAGTCATATTAATAGCGGCCGTTATGTTAGGCCCAATTGAAAACCCTAGCATCGGTAAAGACTCCATTTTCTCGGTCATGATGATTATTATGAATTTGGTAATGGGATTATGTCTGTTACTGGGCGGAATGAAATACGGCGAGCAGGAGTACAATGCGCAGGGCGCCATGGCCTATCACAGCATGATTATCATGCTCGGCGGTATCTCGATGATGCTTCCCAACTTTATCAGCGGAGCCGGCGATGGTTCATTTAGCACAACGCAGGCGATTATTCTTTCAGGTCTTGTGGCATTGTTGTATGCGGCATTTCTATATTTCCAGATGACGAAATACCGCCATCATTACATACAGCCACCAGCCGGCCAGATGGAGATTAGGTTTACTGATAACCTCATCAATACTGAATGGGAAGCGAGCGATACTCCGCATACTGTAAGCTCTGCGAAGTCAGAAATTCTTATCCGCTCGATTGTGCTTTTGGGGATGATCCTACCGATCGTTCTTCTGTCGCATCATATGGCGGTCGTTGTAGACTATGGGATACAAGCAGCGCAGTTGCCAACCCTATTGGGAGGTGTGCTGATTGCGATTATCGTATTTACACCCGAATCGATGACTGCCGTCAAGGCTGCATTAAATAATGAGTTCCAACGAGCGATCAATCTTTGTCATGGCGCTTTCGTATCCACCGTCGGACTCACGGTTCCTGCGGTATTGATCGTCGGATTGATAGCCGGCAAGAGGGTACTCTTTGGGCTAACAGGAACGGAAACCATACTTTTTGTTTTGACGCTACTACTTAGCTTAATGAGTTTTATGGGGAGAAGAACTTCGCCCATCATCGGACTGATGCACTTGACTTTATTTATCGTCTTTATCATGCTGATATTTAATCCTTAGTAAGGTTTCCAATGAACTAATTCGTCAGTTAAAGTATGTTAATCTGTATACTGGGAATTCGAGTAAATGTATACTTTAGCGTTATCAAACCCGCTCCATATGAGAATTGCCATATTTCTATTTACCCTACTGTTTAGCATAAGTAGCCTTCAGGCACAGATCCAAGTCGTTGACAGCCTCAGTAATACCCGCATTGCTGGTGCGAATGTCTACACCGATTCCGGGCTCTTGATAGGTTCATCGGATTTGAATGGCGAGATCCATTTGGATTCCTTACAGGCAGTGAAGGCATCGACCATCACGCTAAATCATATCTCTTACCAAAACTTGGATATACCCTATGCTGAATTTCTGAAAGCAAAGGTTATCCGTATGCAAGCCCGGAGTGTCGCTTTGGAAGAGGTGACTGTAATGGATCGCGAGAAATATGATTATGTAGTACTAAAGGGGTATTTCAGAAATTACGAGACCTTCAACAATCGTCCTCGGTATCTGTATGATGGAATTGTGTCTTATTATATTCCGATCAATAAGAATAAGGGAAAGTCGAAGATGGAACTGCATCAATATCGTCTTTTTAGTAATGCAGAAGCGAATCAAGAGCTCAAAGACACGCAGGGATCTCTAATGTATTTCAAACCATCAATTGGTAATATTCAATCGAAAAGCTTGTTGGAAGCAATAGAGGGAGTGAAGGGAGCGAAGTTGAAGAATAGTGGCAATCGCACAGTAATCGAAAATGAAGGCCTGGCAATGGGCTATTCCCAAGTCGGAGCGGATGGCAATACGCAGGTGTTTTATAATGTCTTCCCGCCGGGAAAAAAAGTACATGTCAGTTTTTTCAGAATTAAATTCGATGTGTACAAAAGCACCCGTTCAGAGTCTTATCAGGGAAATAACTACACGAATCCCTCCATTATGGATCTAATCAGTCGAGTGTCTACGGTATCTGCATCTATAAAAAGGCAAAAGGAGCATGGCTATATGCCAAGAGATTATTCTACCGAATTTTACGTCATGGAGCGCAGCTTCCTAACGAAGGCAGAATACAAGGCTTTAAAGCCAAACGATAAGCGCTGGCAATTCCTGGAAGAAAAAAGCAAGTATACCGAAGAATTCTGGAAGGATTTAGACCGCTTTGGAATCCCTCCCGTTATCAAGAGCGTGGCAAGTAAAATTGGCAATGAGCTGAAATTAGCTAACTAATTACCTGTTAATTGCTTGCCTTGTTTCGCTTGGCAGTCGCTCATAATGCTGCAGATATACCTGCGAGAAATGATGCGCATATTTGAACCCGCTGATAAAGGCAATCTCCTTAATCTCCATATTGCTATGCATCAAAAGGTGGTGCGCATTTTTCAGGCGCTGTTTCCTAACGTAATTAATAACCGTATCCTGAAAAAGATCCTTGAAAGCATTCTTCAATTTGTATTCATTGATACCAAATTGCCGCGCTATAGTCTTCAGGTGCAGCTCTTGTTGGAAGTGGCAGTCTAAATAGTTTTTTATTTCTAACAATATCGTTCGATCCTCCACTCGCCATTTCGTTTCAGAAGCTGTCTTCGCATTATCCTTAAATGCTGAATAGATCAGTTCCAATGCTTTTATGCGTATAAACTCTTTCGCAAAACCTTCCTGATATTGGTGATTTAGCAATTCTTTAATTAGCGCATGTTGTTGTGGGGTAATCTTCATCGCCGAGCGGAAGAAACTATAATGTTTAATCAAGAGATGTTCGCGAATTTCCTTATCGCTTAGGCCCTGGGAGGTCAGGAACTGCAATAAATGCTCCAGCGAGATATGTAAATCCAGCACCTTTCTGGAACGGGAGTATTCGAGATGTCCCTTAGCATTGGGAATATAGATAAATTGATAATGCCCTTCCGGGATATCAATTTTCTTCAGATCATCACTTCTAAACTTCGAGTCGCCCTCTATTTCAAACTGCAATTTGAAGAGTTCTTCGGGATGATTGATAAGCAGCTGAAAGGCTTGCTTAAGATCCCATTCCTGATACGAAATAATGATATCGTCTAAACAAAGGCACTGTAGCGCAGCTTCTACGAACTCATTTTTTATGATACGATGTTGGAAACCGTATTTACAACATTCAGATGGTTTGGGTTCAAAAAGCTTTGATAATAAGTCGTTTCCGTAAAATTTCTCAATGGAGATTGTTTTCAAAATATCCTTTTTTTGATATTATTAATCCTCTATTTGATATTCCATAGCCGTCAAAACTAATACATTTGCTCCATTATTTGTAATTATTCTAAATAAAAATAGTGTATGCAACACAATTCTACTTTAAAACATTCAATCACAAATTTGCTGTTTCTCTTGCTACTCCTGCTTCCATTTTTTGGGATGTCGCAGCAAAGCGGCTATCTGACAGGGGTGGTCTTCACGATGGACGGCAAACCACTTGCTTATGCATCTGTCAAACTTAAAAATACCAGCTACGGCACTTCTGTAACAACGAACGGTAGCTATACATTATCGGCGCCTGCCGGCAATTACACGCTCGTGATAAGCTATGCGAACTATTCGGTTCGAGAAATCCCGGTACGTATCATAGCCAACGAAACGAAAAACGTTGATAAAATAACCGTACAGTCGCAAGCCAACCAATTAAGGGAGGTTATTGTTTCCGATATACAACGCAACAAGTTTTCAAGGAAAGAAACATCAGATATTGCAAGGATGCCATTAGCAAATTTGCAGAATGCGCAGGTCTATTCGGTCGTGACCAAGGAATTAGTACAGGAAATGGGCGCGACAGACTTCAATTCGGCGATGTCTCAGGTCGCCGGCGCAGTAGCGAGCAATGGCGTTAATGATAGTGGTAATGAGGTTTTTTTGCGTGGATTTAATGCAGGAGTTACCATGCGCAATGGACTTCCAAGTAGCCCAAGAACCGCCAATGAAATTTATAACCTGGAGCGTATTGAAGTATTGAAAGGGCCATCGGCCACCTTATTCGGTGCGCAGGTTACTTCCTATGGTGGGGTTGTCAATTCGGTAACGAAAAAGCCATTTGAGTCTTTTCGTGGTGAAGTAGCTTATACCACCGGAAGCTGGGGAATGAATCGTATTACAGCAGATGTCAATACACCATTGAATAGCGACCGAACAGCTTTAGCGCGCTTTAACGTGATGGGAACGACACAGAATGGATTCCAAGATGCTGGAAAACAACAGGCTTTCGCCTTTGCAACAAGCTTGCTCTTCAAACCAAACGACAGAACGACCGTTAGCTTTGATGCTGATATCTATGTTCCGGAAAAAACATTGTTAGCCTATATGCGCAACACGCAGAAATTGACCTACGGAACAATGGATAAGGTGCCTTTAGCGTATGATCGAGCCTTACTGAGCGATGATATTATGACGTCTCGTGCGAATATGAACGTGAATACCGAATTAGCGTATAAGATATCCGATCACTGGACATCGAGGACATCCTATCAACGATGTGTCTGGGTTGGAGTGGAGCCGGTATTTGGATTTAAATGGTCCGATTGATGCTGAGATTACGGTGCCTGAGTTGATACAACAGGGGGATTTATGTCCGCATCAAGATTATGTTTATTGTTGTCAGCCAACGGCGGATGAGCTTCAGCTTATTCGGAGCTATAGAACCAGAGCGGTCGAGCTTTTTGAAGAGATTAAGAATGATGAAAACCTTATCCGAGCGATTTCAACACAGCCTTCTGTTGTCGACCCTTTGGCAAATGAATTCAAGATACATGAGAACTTGGCGTTTTATTCCGCTAGTTTGATTTTTCTTCGATCGCATTCGATTGAAATCAGTCCCTTACATTTTGAATTACTAGGGATTCCGCATCGGCAGGAGGATTTACAACTTCCCGATCTGGACTTTTCCTGGATGGAGGAACTTCTACGTAATTATCTTTTCGAAGAAAAAGGTTTTTTTAAAGATCATTTCGAAGATGAACGGAAGGTATTACTGAATCGATTAAGACGTTTAGGTATCATTGAGCGTCGCAGCATTAAGTTCGAACAAGGGACTAAGATACTTCAGCAGCTCCATGCTAGTGTAAGTAAATTAACCGCAATTGAACACATCAGTAATTTTGAATTTGGTATTATTGGAAGAAGCCTTCGACAGGTTATTCTTACTGATTTCGTGCGTAAGGAATATCTAGTCAACAGCCCGGAAAACTCGACGCCCTTGCGTAAGATTGGCGTGCTGCCTATTTTTGAACAATTGCGAAGGAATAACCGAAACAACAAAAAAATAGGCGTATTATCAGGTACGATTGTTATCCTTCCTCAAGCAGCTGTTGATCCGCTACGGACTGCATATCAATTGTTGAATCCTAGTGAATCGCTGTATATCAAGCCGCTGGTCTTCGATACAGCCTACTATATGATACCGGTTACTGATCAAAGTCGCGATTGGATGGTTGCCATTGTTACGCGTCTTTTTGAGGCCGGCGAAATTGAGGTTTTGATAGGTACCAAAGCATTACTTGGGGAAGGATGGGATGCTCCAGCAATCAATAGCCTTATTTTGGCCTCTGTTGTGGGTTCTTTTGTTTCATCCAATCAGATGCGTGGTCGGGCTATCCGCACCAACCTAAATGTGCCGGATAAGACGAGCAACATTTGGCATATTGCCTGTGTCGATTCAACTGTTGCTGATGGCGGGCAAGAGATCGCATTATTGCGACGTCGTTTCCGCAACTTCGTCGGCTTGGTAGAAGATGAACGTGGCGGCATCGAGAATGGACTTTCGCGTATTGCTTTTCCGACCGAGGTAAATGAGGAGAACATTACGCAGTTTAATAAGCATAGTTTTGTTTTGGCAGGCCAACGTAGCCGACTTCCACAAAAATGGAATGAGGCGATAGCTGAGGGCACACAGCTGTTGGAGGAGATAAAGCTGCCCTTTCTTGAGCCTGATGCTTACCAAGGAATGAAGGCTGCAGAAATGAAAAAGACCATCGGAAATATGGTAGCTTCCTTGGGCTCAGCTGTAGTGTTTTACTTAGAATGGAGTACGCAAATTTCCATGAAAATGATGAAGTGGTTGGGGGCGCCGGGAGGTACGTTGATGATGGGTATGTTTGCTGTAGGGACCGTATTTTTCTCTGCTAGGACGATGAGAACATTTCGATATTATGCCAAATACAGGGATATAACCAAGGATATATACAAAATCGGAAACGCCTTGATTAAAACCTTATGCAAAAACGGCATATTCACAACGAGTTTGAAGGATCTTCGTGTTCTTACCTTTGCGGATCGAGAAGGGGCGGTCTTCTGTCATTTGGATGGCGGAACGACCTACGAAAAGTCTTTGTTTGTGCAGATGATTCAAGAGGTCGTGGAACCTATTAATTCGCCGCGCTATATTATTATTCGAAAGAGTTTAGCGCTGAAAGTACTGAGGCAATATGATTATCACGCTGTGCCCGAAATGCTGAGTAAGCGTGCTGCACTGGCAAATGATTTTGCAAGCTTCTGGCGCGAGGAGGTCGGTTCCTGCGAGTTAGTCTTCACAAAGAATATGGCGGGTAGGAAGTTGCTGATTCGTTCGAAGGTCGCCGCATTAGCAAACCATTTCAGTGAGGATACCAGCGTGCAACACGTCAATATTTGGCGTTAATTTTCAATCAATTTGTAATCGTCATAGCATGTCAAAAAATGTGAATTATTATCCCCTAGGAGATGCCGCGCTGCTGATTGATTTTGGCGAGACTATCGCTCCGGAAATCAATATGCAAATTCGACAACTGACAATAGGATTTATCGAGCGAGAGATTCCCGGGATACTGGAGGCTGTGCCTGGATATACCACTTTGACATTACATTATAATCCACTGGCAATTTCTTATGATCGATTGGTTGATCTGACGAATGCGATTCTGGAAGAGGGCTATAACCGAAAAATAGCATACTTGAAACCCAAGGTTATTCCAGTTTGGTATAATGGTCCTGATCTCCCTGTTGTGAGCGAGCATACAGGCCTTCGCGTTGAAGAAATCATTGAACGCCATACGGATGCGGAATATTTGGTTTATATGATCGGTTTTGCTCCGGGCTTCCCTTATTTGGGAGGGATGGATAAGATATTATCCACGCCACGTCGTTCGACCCCGCGATTAAAAATTCCGGCAGGGTCTGTGGGTATCGCTGGGGAGCAGACGGGAGTCTATCCGATGGAAACACCGGGAGGTTGGCAACTTATAGGGCAAACTCCGATTGCTTTATTTGATATACAGCGAGAGCAACCTTCGTTGCTGATGGCTGGTGATCGGGTGAAGTTTGCTGCTATTACGGAAGAGGAATTTAAGTATTTTAAATCGCATAGGGATGGGGATTAGCATCATTAAGGCCGGCTTATTGAGTACTGTTCAAGATTTGGGCAGGTGGGGTTTTCAACGCCAAGGGGTACCAGTGAGTGGTGCGATGGACAGATTGGCGCTGCGATTAGGTAATGTGCTTCTTGGAAATGATGAATCGGCTGCAGCGATTGAATGCACCTGGACAGGACCGAGTATTCGCTTCGATCAGGATCAACTTATTAGCATTACAGGCGCGAATCTGTTACCTAAGCTTAATGGAAAAGAAATAGCCTTGTGGAAACCGATTTACGTCCCTAAGGATGCGGTACTTTCCTTCGGTAAGGCGGATTCGGAAGGCTGTAGAGCGTATATTTGCTTTTACGGAGGATTGGATGTTCCGCATGTTTTAGGAAGTTGTGCGACTTATTTAAGTGGAAAGATGGGCGGGTTGAACGGACAGGCGCTGGTCAAAGGAGATCAAATTTCCTTTTTAAAAGCATTTGAATCAGTTTCATCTACTTTCAACTGGTCGATGGACAGTTCCTTGTATTCGAATCTTGCAAGCCGTAAAATCCGTATCATAGCAGGTCCTCATACCGCTCGTTTGGAAAAGGATAGCTTATCGGATTTGTTTAAACAGTCCTTTGAAATAAGCAATTCATCCGATCGGATGGGGTATCGATTGAAATCCAAGATGCTTCATTTGAAAGATAAGCGGGAGCTTCTTTCATCCGGAGTCTGCTTTGGAACGATTCAGCTTCCTGCCGACGGGCAGCCGATTATTTTGATGGCGGATCATGGGACCACCGGCGGATATCCGATTATAGGTCAGGTCGCTCGTATCGATATTCCTTTATTGGCACAACTAAAGCCGGGTGAGCATATCCAATTTGAAGAAATTGACTTGCGTGCTGCTCAGCAGCTTTTGTTGGAGCAAGAGCAACAAATAAATAGATTAAGACAAGGTGTAAGACTAAAATATGAAAGCTAAGAAGTTTATAGATTTAAATTGCGATATGGGGGAGAGTTACGGCTCCTGGACTATGGGAAACGATGCAGCGATAATGCCTTATATTTCTTCGGTGAACATCGCCTGTGGATTTCATGCCGGCGATCCAAACATCATGATGAAAACAATTGATTTGGCCGTTCAACATGGCGTACATATAGGCGCGCACCCTGGATACCCAGATTTAGCGGGTTTCGGACGTCGGGCTATATCGATGACTCCGAAGGAAGTCTATGCGGCCGTATTGTATCAGATTGGCGCACTAGCAGCAATCGCCCAAGCGCGAGGTGCTAAGTTACATCATGTGAAGCCGCATGGGGCGCTGTATAACCTCGCTGCGAAAGATAAGTTTTATGCGGATGCTATTGCAGATGCTATGATTGCTTTTGATTCATCGCTTATCCTATATGGACTATCGGGAAGTGAACTAACGCGCGCAGGAAAGGATAGGGGATTATCCGTATTTCATGAGGTTTTCGCTGATCGCACTTACCAAGCTGACGCGAGTTTAACGCCACGCTCTGAGCCTAATGCCATATTAAAAACTGTGGACGCGGCTATAGCACAGATTGTTCGCATATTGCAGACAGGTGAAGTCATAACAGTGAGCGGCAATGCTTTACCCATCGAAGCTGACACTATTTGTTTACACGGAGATCATGAAGGTGCCGCTGAATTCGCAAAGCAAATTCAGCAACAATTAACGGATTTTGATATCAGCATTCGATGAAAAATAAAAATAAATCGGCCTTAGTAGGAGCCGCATTATTGATGGCAACATCTGCCGTTGGACCTGGATTCCTAACCCAGACTACGGTTTTCACGCAATCATTAGGCGCAAGTTTTGGTTTTGTTATCCTTATTTCGATCCTAATCGACATCGGTGTGCAATTGAATATTTGGCGGGTTATCAGCCTGTCGGAGATGAGGGCACAAGATATTGCCAATAAACTACTTCCCGGGCTTGGGGCATTCCTAGCGCTGCTCATCGTATTGGGAGGTCTGGCATTCAATATCGGTAATGTGGCTGGTGCTGGCTTGGGCTTGGAAGCCTTAGTAGGGCTGGATGTTGCGACGGGGGCTATTATTTCTGCAATTTTAGCAATCGCGGTTTTTGCAAACCGGCAAGCGGGTAAAGCAATGGATCTTTTTGCTCAAATCATGGGCTTTATCATGATAATTGTCATCATCGTTATTGCTGTAATATCTGCTCCACCAGTAAAAGAAGCAGCATTAAGAACGGTCGCACCCACAACAATAGATTTCATGGCGATCATTACGCTTGTTGGCGGAACGGTTGGAGGATATATTACTTTCGCGGGAGGGCATCGTTTGATTGATGCCGGCATTAAGGGGAAAGAAAACCTCAGCAGTGTGAATAGGAGTGCGGTGATGGGGATTTCAGTAGCCTCACTCATCCGCATATTTCTGTTTTTAGCATCGCTAGGTATCATCAGTCAGGGATTGATTATCGACCCGAGCAATCCTACTGCTTCGGTATTTCAACTGGCGGCAGGAAACTTTGGATATAAACTATTTGGATTGGTGATGTTTGCTGCAGCAGTCACTTCCATAATCGGGTCAGCATATACATCGGTTTCCTTCCTGAAATCCTTCCACACCAAGATTGCGCAGTACGAGAACTGGATTATTATCGCTTTTATTCTGTTTTCGACGCTCGTGTTTATGCTCGTTGGAAAGCCTGTTGAGCTTTTAATCATTGCGGGGGCTGTCAACGGAATTATCCTGCCTTTGTCTCTTGCTGTTATGCTAATTGCAGCATATCGCACCGATATTGTTGGCGACTATAAGCAACCTGCAATCCTGACGATTGTCGGCGTATTGATCATTGCGGTATTAAGCTATATGAGTTCGAAGGTTATTCTTGAGCTCTTTTTGAATTAGGCAGATTTAGCTAGCGCTATCGCTGCATGCTACTCCATCGCTTAGTTAGGCTGGAATACGCAAAAACTAAAATTCTGTACGGCGCCTGAAGGTGTAGTATGATCCATGTTTTCGGAACGAATGCAATCAAAGTGAGCTTGAAAAGTTTGCTGAAGTGCTGTTAAGCTATATTGCTTAATCTCAATCCCACTACATTTTTTAGGACCATTTTCCGAAAATGTAGCGATTAAAAGATATCCGTCTTTCTTGATGTGATTACGAACAATTTCCACATATTTCTTTATATCGGCGGGTTGTGTCAAGAAATGAAATGCAGCGCGATCATGCCATAAATCATATTGCACATCCGCGTGGAAATCGATGACATTAGATACGACCCATTCGACCTTGTCGGCATTTTTTCCAAGTCTTTCTTTTGCGCGCGCAATAGCTTTGGAAGAAATATCTAGCACCGTCAAGCTGTTATATCCCTGTTCAAGAAGATAATCCACCAGATAGGTGTCGCCTCCACCAGCGTCGATGATTTTGGCGTCATGGCTAAGTTTTAATTCCTTGATCGATTCTAGCGATGAGCTGGGAACAGCTTGATACCAACTAAAATCTCCTATTTGTTTTGCTTCATAAATGCCATCCCAATGGCCTTTTGAATTGAATGTTTCGCTCATGCTTACTAAAATTGCGAGGGTATTCGAACATCTCGATACCCTCGCAATATTAAGCTTTTATAAAGACAAGGTTATACGCCATTTGTCAGATTTCTATCTCTTTTAATCTATTAGTGAAATAAAAGTTTCCACCTCTGCTTCGTCGCCGTCGTAATATTTCTTACCATGCACGGTGAAATCGGCTTTGTATGCTCGCTTTAGATCTGTATTTGCCCATATTTCAAACCATGTCTTGCCGACTGCCTCCGGCATTTTTCCTTTAGACAGGAACTTTGTATAGGTTGCTTTTTCGATATTGACGCCGACGAAACCCTCTGGGACGTGCTCAAGGGAATTTACCGGGCAACCGATAATTGTCGTGTAGGGATAATTAAAATCAGATTCATAATCTGTATAAACTGCATAGATGTCTTCATTGGTTTTGTTAGGAATTTGATTTTGGATCTTTTCGTTCCAAAATTTACCCCATAACGCTTCGATATCCCGGGCAGCTTGTCCGTTTGCATTGCAAGTTCTTGTGCTGATGCCGATAACATAGAATTGTTCGATTGTCTCTATCCTCATTTTGATAAATTTTATGATATAAGCAAAATTAAGCGTCCCATTGACAGCCTTATGGCAGCAGGGAGAAAAACACTATCTATTCCATAAAAAATATTTTTTACTAATAGGATTTTCCTAAATTTGAATAGAAAGTAAAGTTCTGAATGTTAGCGATTTTGCTAGGGTAGAACATACTTTCTTTAAACAAAGAAATATGAAAACGACTATTGTTATTGTACTACTTTTGGCATTCGTGGGCGGATTTCTGTTGATGTCTAATAAGCAAATACCCCAAAACGTGGAGGCGCAGCCTACAGATACCGTTAAACCGATTAGTAAAGATCTCAAGGAAATCTATTTTGCGGGAGGCTGCTTCTGGGGTACGGAGCATTTCTTTCAGCAAGTCCGTGGCGTCACAAAAACGGAAGTTGGCTATGCGAATGGGAATATTGTTAATCCATCCTATAAACAAGTAACCACCGGAAAGACCGGTTTTGTCGAGACCGTTCGGGTAATCTATGATCCGAGGGTTGTGGAATTGGGCTTGTTGATCGATTTATTTTTAAAAACGATCGATCCTACCACTTTAAATAAACAGGGCAATGATATAGGAACGCAATATCGCTCAGGTATTTATTTTGTCGATGAGGGAGAGAAGGCTTTAGTTCTGTCGAAGTTAGAGTCGCTTGCGAAAGGTTTTATTGCACCGGTCGTCGTGGAGGCGCTGCCCTTGAAGAATTTTTATGTCGCAGAGAAATATCATCAGAAATACTTGGATAAGAACCCCGGCGGATACTGCCATATTGGTCCTGAGTTATTTGAACTTGCACGGAAAGCAAATCAAAGATAGATAGCAGATTTTCCTATATTGATAGCATTCCCTACTCCTTTTCCTAAAAATATCAATTATCTTGGCCTCACTAAGATAAAAGGGTAATAATCAACTATGGAAACACGAGTAGGCAAGGAATCGATATTTATTGATCGGGACATTAGCTGGCTATATTTTAATGAGCGTGTGCTGGAAGAGGCTGCAAAGGAAAGTACGCCATTACTAGAGCGTTTGAAATTTTTGGCGATTTACTCTCCTAATCTTGATGAGTTTTATCGCGTCCGCATGCCGCTTTTGATTGGGCAGCGAAAGTTAGATAAAAAGAATAAGTTAAGTGCTGACAATCCACCTACATACAATCATTTTAAGATAGTCAAACGCATCATCCGAAAGCAACAGAAGCGCTTTGGAAGTATCTTGGTACAGGGTATTATCCCTTCGCTAGAAAAGCAGGACATTATCTTAAATTATGGAAAAGCGATTCCTGAATTTGCAATCTCGGAGCTTCGAACTTATTTCCTTGTAGATGTTGCTTCCTACCTACATATTATTGATCTGAAGGAGTCAGCTTCATTCTTTCCGGAGAACAATCATATATACTTTTTTATCCTCACGTCTGACGATCGACGTTTTATCATCAATATTCCAAGTAATTATATTTCACGCTTCAAGCTGATTATGCATGAAGGTCGACGTTATGTTTTCTTTATAGATGATATTATTAAGCATTTTATCAGTCAGTTGGGAGTTTTCAAAAATATCGTTCATCTATCGAGCTTTAAGGTGACACGAAATGCGGAACTGAATATCAAAGAGGAGGCAGGAACAGATTTAAGTGAGGAGCTACTGAAAGAATTACAGAAGCGAGATTTCGGGTTAGCAACGCGACTTCTTTATGCAGCTGATTTGCCAAAGGAAGAATTGAGCAAAGCCTTGGACTTTCTACAACTCAAGAAGTCAAACGCCATGGCAGGGGGGCAGTATCATAATCTGAAGGATTTCTTTGATTTTCCGATTGCTGAGCAGCATCTAACATATTCTCCACATGTTCCCATTCTCTTACCGAGATTAGATGAATCGCGTATTTTTAATTTGATGGATCAGGAAGATATCCTGCTTCATACACCTTATCATTCTTATGACACGGTTCTCCGTTTTTTTAATGAAGCTGCGTTAGATCCTGCTGTGACCCATATCTATACCACAGTTTATCGTTTGGCGAAGGATTCTAAAATTGGCCATGCTTTGCTCAATGCGGCAAGAAATGGGAAAAAGGTCTTTGTGTTTGTCGAATTGAAAGCGAGGTTCGATGAGGATAATAATATACAGTGGGCAAAACGCTTAGCGAAAGAGGGCGTGCAGATTTCCTACGGCATTCCGAAGATTAAAGTGCATGCTAAAATAGCGTTAGTTATTCGCGATAGTCGATACTATGGATTACTGTCGACCGGAAATTTGAATGAGAATACCGCGAAGCAATATACCGACCACTCGCTTCTAACTGCCGAACAAAGAATATTGCAGGAATTACATCTTCTATTCTCTTTCCTATCACAAAACAGGAGGAAAAACGCAGACGAGCAGATTGATTTTCAGCAATTGCTGGTTGCTCATTTTAATTTATACGATGACTTCCTCGATCTTATTGATTTCGAGATCAATGAAGCAAAACAAGGGCGTAAAGGACGCATCCGAATCAAACTCAATAATCTAGAGGAAGAAACGCTTATAAGTAAGCTTTATGAGGCCTCACAGAGTGGTGTTAAGGTAGAGTTAATCGTTCGTGGAATCTGCCGATTAGTAGCTGGAAGGGAGGGCTTGAGCGAAAATATAACGGTGAAGCGAATCGTGGGACGTTATTTAGAACATTCTCGGATGTTCAATTTTCACCATGCTGGCGAAGAGCTACTGTTTCTAGGTTCCTCCGACTGGATGCATCGCAATATTTTTCACCGTGTCGAAGTTTGTTTCCCTATTTATCATATCGATCATAAAGAAGAGCTACTGCGTTATTTAGAGCTTCAGAACCAAGATGATGTTAGTGGAACCTGGATTTTACCCGATGGCCATAATGGTAGGGTCGAATTCGGATCTGGTTTGTCATCGCAGGAAGCCATTCTTCAATACCTACAGCAAAAGCAAAAGAACAAGTCTATCTGACGGGGTTTTTCATTGATTTTAAACACTTTCTTTCGCAACCTGTTGTATAAGAAAGAGTTTTATATGAAAGTACTTGTCATTTTGGGACATCCACGCCCCGACAGCTATTGTTCGGCATTGGCAGACGCATACAGCGCTGGTGCGCTGGCGGCAGGCGCGGAGGTTGAGTTTCTGCGACTATCAGATTTAGACTTTGAATTGAATGTACTCGTTCCATCGCCTCAAGATCAATTTTCAGAACCCGATATAGTGAGGGCAAAGGAACTAATTAAATGGGCGGACCATCTGGTCTTTATTTATCCGACTTGGTGGGGCAATATGCCGGCACTGATGAAGGGATTTGTCGATCGGGTATTTGTGCCGGGCTTTGCATTTTACGAAATACAACCCGACGCTTTTGAGAAATTGCTGAAACCCAAAACTGCACAGCTGATTATTACGATGGATACGCCTGTGCTGATCGATCGAATTGTGAATGGAGCACCCTCGCGTCGTTCTATGGAAAATGCGACGTTGAAGTTCTGTGGAGTCAGCCCCGTACGTAAGATGCTTCTGAGTCCTATAAAGCATTCCAGCCAGGAACAGAAAGATCTTTGGTTGAAAAAAGTCTATCAACAAGGTTATGCGCTCCGCAACGGTGTCTTAAATGCAAGAGAGCGCTTTATAAGAAAACTGATGCCATGGATACAGGCTATCCGATTACAGTTTTACCCCATGACCTTCTTCGCCTACGGTATCGGCGCATTTGCCTATGCAAAGTTATTCGATTCCTTTAGCTGGATGGTATTTTTACTGGGTTACCTCGTGCTGTTTTTGATTGAAGTAATTACCGTATTTAGTAATGATTATTACGACAAGGAAACCGATAAGCTAAACCAATCATTTGGTCCTTTTTCAGGAGGCTCAAGGGTTTTGGTTAGCGGTGTGATATCGGATGATGAGTTGATCAGAGCGATGAAGGGACTGTTGATTGCCCTCAGTTTGTCCACTATACTTTTAGGAATTGTCTCCATAAGCAGTTTTCCAACGATAGTATTGAGTGTAGTTTTACTGTTTGGTATCGCTATTTCCTACACCGCTCCACCTTTGAAGTTTTCCTATCATGGAATGGGAGAAATAATTGTAGGATTTACGCATAGCTTCGCGGTTATTCTATGCGGTTTTATTTTTCAGGGTGGCGATTTCAATCATTCCTACCCATGGCTATTAGGAATTCCCTTGTTTTTCTCCATTATCCCTGCGATTATTATGGCTGGTGTTCCAGATTATCAGGCGGATAAGGCTGCTAACAAAGGAACATTGGTGGTACGATTAGGCAAGACCGGAGGGGCTTATCTTGCAGGTTTCTTCGTGTTAATGTCGCTGATATCAGTGGCGTTGTTGAACCAAATTGATCTCGTTAAAGACGCCTATGGCAATATAATTTATTTGGCAGCAATTCATGGCGGAATTCTCTTGCTGATGTTTTTCAATTTTATTCAAAAGAGAAATAAGCCTGACCGTATTGATGGGATAATGGCTATTGCCTTGATGTACATCTTATGGTTTGCTTTAGTGCCTTTTTTTCGCTTGATTTGAGAATAGTTCATGAACGACTGTTTTCAAGTCAGTTTATGAAGGTTTCATATTCACTATTATATGATTATGGAAATTAGTGGCGATCGATTAGATCTAATCTAAGATTTGAGAAGCAATGATTTCATTCCTTTCAGCGCATCTATTAGGATGCGTTTTTCATTTTCTTGACTTCTGTAAGTTGTTTATCTTCCAATTTATCTAATTTTGATTTCCTCAATAACATCTTTCAATCTCTACTAATAATAAATTTGAAGATTCGAATAGACAGCATTAAACGTCGGCTGTTTTTACTTGTCAAATCGATAGTTGTTAACCTCAATTTGGCATATGAAATCTCTCTTTTTTACATTTCTACTTTTCTCTTTCACGACCTACGTGCATGCGCAAAATATCTCCTTAGGACTTATAGATCTTATCAATAATAACGTTATTTCCATTCAGAATGGTGATTCTAAAGTTCTAATCGACGGAAAAGGGAACTTGGTCAATACACTTCCATTCTATGCGGGAAGTGCTGGTCGAATTGGAGGCGACCACTTAGAGTACGATTTACGCGGGCGTTTATCGCAGATTGGTGATCAAAGAATTGAATATGATCTCAGAAATAGAATCGTGAAGGTTGGTAATCAGGATGTTGAGTATGATCTTCGTGGCCGTGTTGTTAGAATAGGGAATCAGGACGTTGAGTATGATCTTCGTGGCCGTGTTGTTAGAATTGGTAAGCAGGATGTCGAATATGATCTCCGTGGTCGTGTCGATAGAATCGGGAATCAAGATCTTGATTATGATCTACGTGGTCGCGTGGATAGAATTGGGAATCAGGATGTTGATTATGATTTACTTGGTCGTGTGGATAGAATAGGTGATCAGCGTGTTGAATATGATCTTCATGGCAGGGTAATTCAAATTGGAGATACTCGGATAGAATATGATCTACGTGGTCGAATTGATCGTATTGAAAATAACGACGGAAAAGGAACTGTTGAAATATTGAGAATGATAGAAGCATTAAATAAGAGATAGATATTTCGGTATCAGTAGAATAAATTATTATGCAGTAATCGAGACTGATTCTCCGTGAATGATTGGCCGAAACTAAATTCACTTAAAGCTAATGGAAACCCCAATCAAAGTCTTTTGGAAAGTTGAGTGATTGGGGTTTGTACTGAGTATGAAAGTAGTGTAAGTAGATTTTGGTTTTTGGGGTGTTTTGGCAATGCTCTAATTGAGTTTATCTCAAAGTCTCGCCTGCTGGGTTATCTTTAGAAAAATGAACTTATTTCAAGAAACCAATTATAATTTGAAAAGGGAACATGATAAAAGTTATGTATTTCGTATACCACAGTACGACATATTTCTTAACTCGCCGGACGTTGAGACTAGTACTTACTTAGGATTGTACGTAAAAAATGTCTTAAATATCACTCTAAAACTTCACGATACGGGAAACCGTAAAATATTTTCATAATTCCGTAATACATTTGGATGCCGAATAAGTACTATCAATAACACTTATCGTTAACATCTAAAATAATGAAATTAAACAAATTTATCTTACCATTTTTTGCATTTGCATTAATGGGGGTTATTATGATATGCACTATTTCAAGTTGCGCTGACAATCCAATTGTTTCTAAAATAAAAGCTTTAAGTAAAGACGAGGCATTTTCTTGTGAAGATTTATTGGAGGTTCAAGAATTTATTCTAGAAAATAAAGAGGATCGGAGTTTTAAGGGATATGTTAAGAATAATACCGTTGATTCTCTAAGTTTGAACAAGCTATTAAGAAAGGAAATAGGATTAATTGAATTCCAAAAGCTTTCGTGCGATTTCGATGTTACTAAAAAAACGAAAGCAAACCGCGTTTACCTGTATTTAGAGAATTCAGGTAGTATGGATGGTTACGTAAATGGCATAACAGATTACGAAGCTGCCCTAGCTGATTTAGTAGTCGAAAGCCAATTTTATTACGGTAAAGATAATTTATTCGTAAATTTTATAAATAGTGAAATTATTCCAGCGCAAATAACCGATATCGACAGCTTTTTTAGATCATTAAATCCTGGAGATACTCCCTACAATGTCGGTAATAAATCCATTTCGGAATTAAATGAACTTTTTAAAAATGTGCTATCAAAAACAGAAAAAGAAGATATAAGCATTTTTATTTCTGATTGTATATACTCTTTAGATAAAAGTCGATCAACGCTTCAAGGTTTGGTTTTTCAACAGAGCCTGACGAAAGCAGTATTCCTAGAAAAATCGAGAGAGTTCCCGCTTTCAGCCTTTGTTATGCAAATGACTTCTAGTTTCACGGGCAAATATTTCGACAAAGATAACAAAGTCACTTTATTGAATAATGAACAAAGACCTTATTATATCTGGATTTTAGGTGAAGAGAACATTGTTAAGGACTTTTTAAGTAAACATAATCCGTCCAAATATCGAGGCTATAAAAACAGTTATTGTTTCACAAATGATTTAGATTCTAAAATAAAGTTCGAATTGTTAAAAAGTACAGGCTTAGAAGGAAGGGTTTCTTTTAATAGGAGAAATAATACTGTTATCGATGAAATTCTTCCTAAGAATGGAGTATTTCAATTTGCTTTTGCGGTTGATTTTTCAGGCTATCCAGACCAGAAATCTGTTTTAGATAAAAGCTCCTATAAAATTACACCGGGATTTGAATTAATAAAAATTGAACCAATCCCACCGAATAACCAACCGACTGTAATTCACCATAATGACTGGAATAAAATTGCTAAATCCAATTTTACACACGTGGTCACTGTCAGAACGACAGATCCGAATTTCTCATCTGAATTTAGTTTAAGTTTTATAAATAGTCTTCCTAAATGGATAGAGTCTTCAAGTTTGGATGACGACGCAGATATCAAAAACAACTTGGAGAAAACTTTCGGGCTCAAATTTCTAATTCAAGGAATACACAGTGCTTACGAATACAAGGGGATTAATTCTCCAAAAATTGAATTTACCTTAAATAAATAATGAAATTATGAATGAATTATTTGCTTTACTCTATGAAACAAAACCTATCGGTTTTTATGATCCTACTTTCTCTCAAGAAGTGTTCAATGCATACCTATATCAGAAATATGGATTGGTTTTATTGATAAGTACTGTGATTGCTGTATTCACTTATTATAAACTATTTGACAAGCCTTTTTTTGCAAAAAAAAGTGTATGGTTCATCGCTCTTTTTGCAACAGTTTTAATCAATTTTGGATATCTTTTGGTTGATTCGAGAATAATTTTGGAAACCGCAGGATTTCAATTTGAAGGTGAATATTTGTCGCTTGCCATTGTTAACGGAATTTATTGTGCCCTTCTATTTGTTATCTTTTCTCTAATAGTAAAGCCTCTCAGCATTAGTAATTCTAAAGTTCCTTTTTAAATTATGCCTAAATTATATGTTTTTGCAATCGGAGGCACAGGTTCTCGGGTTGTAAAGTCTCTAACCATGCTTTTAGCAGCCGGGATCAAATCCAACTATGAAATTGTGCCAATCATTCTTGATCCAGATGCAGCGGCCGCCGACGTTTCTAGAACTACTCGCTTGTTGAACAATTATCGTCAGATTAATAAATTTGTAGACCCCAACTCAAAGGATTGTTTTTTTACGAATAAGATAGAATCATTGGGTGATGTGGTCGGTGCTGCAACAGGCGATGCCATTAGCAATGAGTTCCGTCTAAATATAGCAGATCTTAATGGTGGAACTTTTAAGAAATTTATAGACTATAATTTATTGGATACTACTGGAAATAACAAAGCATTGATTTCCCTTTTGTTTTCCAATCATAATCTTGATTTAAATCTCGAAGTTGGATTCCAAGGCAATCCCAATATTGGCTCTGTAGTATTGAATAAATTCACTGATTCTCAAGAGTATAAGCAGTTTGCGCAAAATTATACGGCTGAAGATAAGATTTTTATTATCTCTTCCATTTTTGGAGGGACAGGGGCTGCGGGATTTCCTTTGATTTTGAAAAATATCCGAGAAGGAATAGTACAAGGACTGTACTTCGAGAGTTTAAAGAATGCTGTTGTTGGAGCAATTACTGTTCTGCCTTATTTTAAGTTAGATGGTGATGAAACGAACAATATTCAGAGTTCCACTTTTATGTCTAAGACTAAAGCAGCTTTGAGTTATTACCATACTAATATAACCAGCAATAAGTCAATTAATACTTTATACTACATTGGAGACTCTGCAAATAATAATTATAAAAACGCTGTCGGTGGAAGTGCACAAAAGAATGACGCCCATTTTGTCGAATTAGCGGCGGCTTTAGCGGTTCTTGATTTTGCCGATGATCAAACGCAATATACTAATAAGGGAAAGGCAATTGATCCTAAATATAAGGAATTTGGAATTCATAGTATTGATGATAATAATCCAGTAATTACATTCCCAAATCTCGCTGATGCAACACAGGGGATAATTAAGGAAAAGTTGACACAATTATTCTTCTTAAATCTCTATCTAACGGACCAGTTAAGGAGAAATTTCCAAGCGCCGTTCGCAGTTCGAAATCCTAAAATAGACGAAAACTTCACGAATAATCAGTTTTATCTTTCCCTATCTGAATTTCTAAAAGAATTCAGGATTTGGCTTGGCGAATTGAAGCGCAATAAACTGAGTTTTGTACCATTTAAAATTCAAGAACGCTTGGATTCTGAGGGGAATGTCGTGGATATACAGGTGGTCAGTCAAGATATTTTCACCCTGCTGAACGGTATTGATAAAAAAAGGAAATCCTTCATTGAAAGACTAAGAGGAGCGGGCGCTAGCTATGAGATCTTAACGCATAAATTGAACGAATTGGAAAGGGACGCTAATTTTTCAAACCCTGAATCGAAATTGTTATATCTATTTAGTAAAGCAACAAAGGCGATTATTAACAAAGAATTATTTTAAGAGATTGTATGGCAAAGAAATTTAGATTATTCGAAGGAGAAGATTTAACACATTGGCAGGACCGAGCTGGCGACTATAATGCAAATATTATTAAATCGATTAGAGGAGGAGATATCGATAAAGCAAAGAACTTCCCAACTTCAATACCCTCTCCATTTGCGAGGTTAGATTTGTTTCGAGCGGCTTTTGCGTCATTTGAAAACCCAGAAATGGAGTTGGATGGTGATTCTAATAACCATAGGATCATTGGCGAATGCTTAGACCTGCTAGAACTATTATACAATTACGACAATGTTAAAGATCATTTGAAAATAGTGGTTTGGGATAAGTCGGAGGATTTACCGAAACTAGAAAACTCTAATTCTTTGGGGCATCAATTACTGGCAAAAACATTGAGACTATTTCTGAACCAAGATAATGCTGCTTTCCATTTCGATCAATTTAGTCGTTTCTACATTTTTTACTGGGATGGCTTTGTCTTGGGTGGAACCTCACCTAAGTCGCTTGTATTTACATCGGCGAATTCAAGGGAATTTTCTGCGATAAGCGTCGAAGAAGATGTTTTGTTTTCTGGGACAAGTAAGCCTTTGTATAAAAGAAATAAAGATTTTATTAAGTATCTGGTAAGCCTGTTTTTTTCTAATGAGATATTGAAAAGAAACATGAATGAATTCTATGCTTATATCGAGAAAAACTTGGAACAAATTCAAAGAACTGATCACTCCTTTTTCAATGAATTGGATTCATTGGATTTGAATTCCATAAATGATTTCGCTGAAATTTCTCATGAATCGATTTATCTTGAAGTTTTTAATATTCCATTCCGAAAGATTAAGAAAGCTGACCTTGTTGAAAAAATTTCAAATGAATCGGAATTCCTGATCCATAGCAGCAAATCAATCCAAGGAGCTATCCCTATGGTACTAGTGGAAAATGGACATCTCGGTCATTTAAAATATTTGAACAACAAAACAAATTGGGACGTTAATCAGAAAGTACAGCCGACAAAATTACCATTAGAAAATAGAGAATTACCGGGCAAAGCAATAAAGTATCCGTATTACACCGTAGATGATTTTTTAGCCTCAGAAATATATGAATTACCATATAAAATCAATAGCAATCAGTTTTTTGACGGAAACTTTGTGAACGAAACTGCTAAGGAATCCGTGGGATATCTTTTACCACTTACTCAAACGTTTTTTGACTTGTTTTATGAGGAAGATCTTTGGACCAAGCGATACTCGGGGTTACCTATGATAGAAATAGTTAAGAGAAATAGTTTTGTTCAAGTTGTACTTCGCATCCCCATCAATCGAGGCAGAAACCATCTGGAACTAATAAAAAGATATGTTACGGATGACGCAAATCTAACACAGGGCATTATTAAAACATGTCAGAAATATGTTAGTATTTATCCATTTGTCAAATCCATCGAATACCCTAACTATTATGTTCAAATTATTGACGAAGATCGCAACGATTCGTCAGACTATCTGCAATTACAGTTAAGATACGACTCAAATTTGCCTATGTACTCGTCCCTAAAAAGTAAATATGGCAAGAATGGTTCTTTTTATAATACTGTTTTTCAACAAGTGACCCATAACTTTAATAAAGTTTTATTGAAACAGGTTGATTCAATAGAGGGGAATTACCTGATTCCTCGCTGGCAAGATGCACCGCAGTCTTCTGATGTGTTTACATTTGCGATAGATTTTGGTACTTCGAATACCCATGTAGAATATAGTAAAAACCAAGAAAGCCCAAAATCTTTACATTTCAATTCAGATAAGAATGGCTATGGTTATTCTTTCCCCATTCAAACAATATTAGGAAAGGAACAAGGCGAGCTTCTAGATTTTGAATTTTTCCCTAGAGAGATCAATAAAAACTTTGCCATAAATTTCCCTATTCGCACAGTATTATTTAAGTACGGTGATTTCAAAGCAACGGATTATAAACCTATCCTTGACTATAATATTGGCTTTTATTACGAAAAGACGCCATTGATGAAATCCAATAAGTCAAGTGCTGAAACTAATTTGAAGTGGATCAATGATAAAGTTTCTAATCATGAACAGAAAGCATGGGTTTATAGCTTTTTGGAACAACTTGTTGTACAATGTAAAGCAAAAATTCTTTTGGAAGGTGGAAATATTTCAGGATCTAAATTTGTTTGGACCTATCCGCTGAGCTATAGCTCTAAACAGGTTACTGATATATCAAATCAACTTGATGAAATCATAGGAAAGCATTTTGGTGATAATATTGTCGTACAGGAAGTTTGCGAGTCTATAGCTCCTTTTTACTACATTTCTAATGAAGGTAAGTTGCTTGGAAGTTCTAGCAATATTTTAGCATTAGATGTTGGAGGCGGTACTATTGATAGTGTAGTATATCAAAACAATGAAGTAAAATCAATTTCATCGATGCTCTTTGGAGCAAATTACCTTTATGGAAACGGTTATGAAAAATCCATACACTCTAACGTATTCTTTAGACTCGGAGAAGAGTTTATAAATGCTATTCCAGAAATAAAAGAAAAAACTAAACTTATTAGAGAAGAAATAGTTTTGAAGGAGAATATGGAGGATATTATTTCTTTTTATTATTCTTTAGAGAATCGGCAAGATTTTAAAGATAAGAAGAATATCAGCTTTTCTAATTTCCTAAAAGAAAGTAACGAAATAAGAACTGTTTTCCTTTTCTATTACTCGTCCATTTTGCACTATAATTTAAGAGCGATGAAGGCGAATGGCCAGGAAAGTCCAAGCAAACTTATTTTCTCAGGAAACGGGTCGAAATTTATTGAATTTCTAGATGGTTCAAAAGGAAAATTAAGTTTGGCTGATTACACTGAGTATTTGATAAAATGTGTTTTTAAAAAGCCAACGGGACAAAATGTTCAATTAACCATCTTTACTAATCCGCACCCAAAGGAATTAACCTCAAAAGGAGCAATCAGTTTGTTAAAGGAAGATGATTCACTAGTCGATAGCCTCAGGGTTCGCCGGATTGATCATTATTTTAAAACCTACATAGGTGATAAAAACAATACAGTTGTCTCATTTGAAAATTTGATTCCATATGAAAAATTAGATCAAACATTAATAGACTCTGTAATCGAGGAATATATTGATTTTTCAAAAATGTTCATGGATCAATCTTCTATTAACCTAAGAAACCTTTTCAATATTGAAACCAACTTAAGTGGCGCATACACATCAATTTTAACAAATAGAGAGCGAGCGTTAGAATTTATTGAAACCGGTATTAAATTAAGAAAAAAGCAAGTAACAGATAATGAACGTATTTCAGACCCTTTATTCTTTTATATAATACGTGGAATGTTAGGCGATATTCTTCAGAAAATAAATGAAAATGGCATTAATTAGTTTGATCCATGTAATGCTTCTAGTTCAAAGTGAACAAAGAACGGATTTGGTAAGTCAAGGCACGGAAGATAATGGTGTTTCTAATTATTTTTTTTGGGGTTCAGTTATCTTGAATATAGCTTTTATTTTAATTATAATATATCGAGAATATAAGTCGAGATCTAAGATAGAAAATATTGAAAATGAGCACAAAGAAGTAATTATATCTTATGCCAAGGAAAGTTCTAGAAGAAATGATGAGCGAACTAAAAACCAGAGAATAATATCTCAACTGAAAACAGAATTATCAAATCTTAGGCTCGAAAATACAAAAAATGATACTGCTGAAAAGAGGTTTGAAGAAGATTGTTGTAATGTGGTAGAACTGTCAGTAGAAAATACGGATTCTGAACCTTCATGTATTAGATCTTCAGGATTTGAAACAACTCAAGTAGAACTTGCGCCGACTGAATATTATGCTTCTTGCGTACAAGTAGACGGAACTGGGTATTTAATTATTGAAGATAAAAGGACACATAAGAGCCCCTATAAGATTCTCGAGTTAAATGGGAAATATAGCTACGATGTAGATTCATATAATCAAGATGCTCTGCGGAATGCACTAAACTTTTATAATATTTACATTACCCCATTTTGCATTCCTTCAAATACTTTTCAAGATAACCACACCACCTTTATTTCTTGGGATGATTCAAAAGGGGTCTTGGAAAAAGAGGGTGATAAATTCCGCGTAGTGGAAAAAATAGAAATTAAATTTTTAGAAAGATAATATGGAACTAACTCCTATTTTAATAATAGAACTGATAGTAATATGCATAATAGTCATCTATCAACTTAAAGTGGCAATCATTCTCAAAAACGATATTAGTAACTTTTCGAAATTTATTCCCGACAAGGATTATTTTGCAATTGAAGAGGTTTTTGTTGAAAAGACCACCCTTAAATCTGGTAACATCGAAGATATTGAAAATTATATAAATAAGAGCTATGACGAAGAGAACACAGCGAGAAAACGTCTTCCGAAAGAGGTAAGCATACTTTTAATTAATCCTCGAACAAATTCAGGAACGTACTTTGATAAAATTGTCGAGTCATTAAATATATACCTATTCAAGAATAATGGTGGAATAGCAGATTTTAACATAGTAAAGGATCTTGTAGAGCGCAATGTTTCTGTAGAGGAAGAACAGATTAAGGAAAGCATTAACAAACCTCTTTATTTGGGCTTGATGGCAACGTTGATTGGGATTATTATCGGGCTTGGAAGTTTGTTTTTTAAAATAACCGTCACTGATCCAGGGACAACGTTAGAATTAGGAGACTTCTTAATAGCGGTATGCATTGCAATGATATCAAGTTGTTTGGGTTTAGGAATTACAACTTTTGTCGGCCTAAACTCCTTTAAGAATGCCAAAGGAGAAATGGAGTTACATAAAAATGATTTTTACAATTTTATCCAAACCGAATTGTTGCCCTCAGTTAGTCAGGATTTTGGTTCATCGATTAGTCGATTAACTCAATCCATGCAGAACTTCAACAACGATTTTACGACCAATGTAAGTTCACTTTCTGGATTATTCCAAAGGAACTATGAAACGCTAAAAGTACAGGATAATATTTTGGATCGTTTAGAGAAAATTAATGCCAAAGATTTTATGGAGTTGAATGCAACTGTGTTAACAAGATTGGAACGCGCGACAGCACAGTTCGACCGTTTTAATCTATTCATTGAATCACTAAATATTCGTTTGAATGAAACGACGGATCTAAGCCGGAGCTTGAACCAATTGATGAATAGGGTTAACAATTTTGAGCAATTAGCAGAGAAAATTGACAGTCGAGTCGAGCAGTCTAATAAAATCATTGATTCCGTAAATCAGCATTTCGAAGAGTTAGAGCGTTTTGAAAAACGCAACGGACAAATGTTTTTAAAAATCACAGATAACTTGCAAGACACGCATAAAGAATTTGAAACGGGATTGAAATCTTCATTTAAGAAAGTTCTGAGTACCATCGATGAAGAAAATCTGACATTGGCTCAAGCTTATCGAGAGAAAAAAACAAAGTTTGATAAACTCGATTTGTTGGAGCATATGGATAAGTTAGACAATCTGGAGCTCTTAAAAGGTCTTGATAAATTAGATGTGCTTTTTGAAATGAAGGATTACCTAAATGCTCATGTTCTTCAAGAGAAAGAAGGTAATGATAAGGTGGCTAGTTTACAGAAATTAATGGAAGAGTTGAAACGGGCTATTGAAAAACGTGAGGCGAAAAACTCCAATTCTGAGCTTGCGGCTCATAATTCAAAAGAGATCTTATCAGCCTTAAAAGATGTTCAAGATGAAATTGAAAAAGGTAATAAACGAAGTGTATTCAAAAAGATTTTTGGAAGGGACTAATTCATGAGTAAAAATTCAGGTAACTCAGTTTTCTGGGTAAGTTTCTCAGATCTCATGACAAGTCTTTTCTTTATCGTCTTAGTACTCTTCGTAGTCACTTATGTGAATAATCTGAATGAAATTAAGGCAAAAGAGGAACAATTGCGTGTTTACAGGGAAGTTGAAGAATCCTTAAAGCCTTTGAAACAAGATAGTACTTTGTTTAATTATGATGAAAGCTATAAAAGGTTTTTATTATCTTTTGATGTTAAATTTGTTCGCGGAAGGGCTGGTGTAAATTCAAATGATCTAGAGAACTTCGTGATCACTGAAAAAAATATCCTTCAAGCTGGACAAAAGCTAAAATCTGTTATTGACGAAGTCGTTGAAGAAGCAATACAACAAAATGCAGGTCAAAGAAATAAAGTGACTTATTTAGTGATAATTTCAGGATATGCATCAAAACTTAATGATGCAGATACTTCTTTAAATGGCACTTTCTCCGAGTATCAACTCTCCTATGCCAGAGCATATTCCCTTTGGAGATTTTGGAAGAAAAATGGTATAGACTTAGAAGATCCAAAATATCAAGGCTTAATCGATCTTCAGCTGTCAGGGAATGGTTGGGGGGGAGTAGGTAGGACTAATGTTGAAGAAGCCAATCAGCGGTTTATCGTTCAAGTAGTTCCTAAAATTTCTAACCAACAACTATCTAATTAAAAAAATGCGACTGTATCAATAGTTGAAAGTCTGTTATACTAACTGTTTTTTTTCTGACGGTGACTTTTTTGAATGTTCATCAAGAATTTCAAACGTTTTGGTGTTCCAATGGAAACATGAAAGATTTATCGATTTCTTGAAATGGAAATATTCTAGAAAGCCTTCCTTATTATCTTTTTTTTAAGCTGGCGATGAGCCATATTGCAACTATTATATCGATAATATTCCATAATGTTCGACCGAAAGGGATTTTTATAATTGGTTGAAATAGAATTATTAATAGAATATAAATAATGAATGTGGAGTTCTTAAGATTTCGCTTCCTAGGAGGAATTTGGAATATTAACATACTAAAAACGATAATGGCAAAGATTCTTAAGAGGCTGAAATAACCATACGGCATTGGTAATATCGCTATTATTAAACCTATAGTCAGAACGATTTTGAAGTTTCTAATATTCATTACTTTTCCGTCGATACTATTTTCCATAATCCTAAATTATTGACTCTTGCATGTGTTTGAGCTTTAATAAGTAACTCTTCATACTTTACATTCGGAGGGATGGTCATTAGAATGCCGTTTCCTGATTTAATGATTAACTCGTTGACCATATCTCCGTTCTCTAAGAACACATATGCTAGAGTACGTTTAAATTGATCGAGAGAATCAACATCAAACTCTAATCGTACTTTTCGATTTTGTAGTAAGTCCGTCAAGTAAGCTTTGGATTCTTTACCATAATACTGCTTCTTCTTTTTAAAAGCATTGCGGCTCTCCGGAGCATCAATACCTATAAACCGAATCTTCAACCCATTTGGCCGTAAATTGTCGATCCAGAATGTATCCCCGTCTACGACTTTTGTTACTTGATAATACCGATTCTGTTGGGTGTATTCTAATTCATCGGAGACAAATGTTTGATGGTGATTTTTTTTGTCACGATTTTTGAGGTTCTCCGCACTTCGAGATGTACATGAAAACAATACCAATATTAGAGAACAAGTAATAAGGGGAGTTTTAATTAGATAGTTTATCATACCTTTATAATGAGACAAAGATACGGCATAGACTCAGGAAATTAATACGGGAAACCTTAAAGTAAGAATCTTATATTTATTCTTGAAATTCAAATATCTACAAACTGCTGTTAATTTTTTTGATTCCATTTTTCATGCGTAATTAATTCCTCGAATTAATAGACTCATCTAATTTTCAATGAATTATATAGCAATTAGTTGATGGAGTAATTGAGCTAATTCCTTGATATGGTAGTTAAAAGCAAACGGTGTAGCAGATCCCGATGACGGAAATCAGTTTGATTTTTCTATTGAGCCAGTAAATTTTAAGATGCTTGTAAATGGGAAACTGAAGGAGTCACGTGTTGAATGGTCTCCGATTGACAAAGATTTTCAAAATGTCAAACGCATATTAGAACCAGCCCAGTTAACAACGAAAAATTGGTATGAAAGATATGGTCAATTCAAAATGACAGCTAATCCCGATAGTAACGAATTGAAAAAGTATAGCGATGAATATCAAAAAATAAGGCTGCATGAAATGGATTTGGGAATTGATTACATTCGTAAGAACTCTGGAAGTTTCAGTTTAATGGTGCTAGGTCCTTTCTCAAATCGATTAAAAGTAAAACAAATAAAAGAATTGTTTGATAGCTTGGATGTTAAAATTCAGCAAACATCCACCGGTAAAGAATTTCGCAAGAGTATTGATCGTATGAACGCCGTTCAAATTGGAAAAGTAGCACCTGATTTTAGTGCTAGGGATACATCTGGAAATTTGGTATCGCTGAATAGTTTGAAAGGGAAATATTTATTAGTGGATTTCTGGGCAAGCTGGTGCGGACCGTGTAGCGATGAAAATTAATATGTTGTGAAAGCTCATCAAAAATTCAAAACTAAATATTTTGATATTTTAGGTATTTCCCTGGATGATGAAAGAAGGAAAGAAAAATGGATTAATGCTACAAAAGAAGATCAATTGGAGTGGCTCAGCCCCGCCATCCCCAAACACTAACCCTGAGCCTTCCAGAATCGAACCCATCCCGACGCTTCTGTTCGAATCCATCGGGCACAAAAAAAAGCAACTCTTTTGGAGTTGCTTTTTTTGTGATCCCGCTGGGATTCGAACCCAGGACCCATACATTAAAAGTGTATTGCTCTACCAGCTGAGCTACGGAATCTTGTACTTGATATTTTGTAGTACCTTCGTTGTTTGAAGTGATGCAAAGGTAGAAAAATCATCCATACAGTCCAAATCTTTTGATAAAAAAAGAAGGTCTAATTTTTAACTCGTTGTTTTTCAGTTTGAAAAAATAGCCCTAACATTTCTCCTTCGCTGATTTAGACCTTTTTTTTGATTGGATGTTGGTAACACTATCGCGATTAATTGGATACTCCGGTCTCAAATTATCCGCGTGTTTTTTGAAATTCTATAAAGCGGCTTTCAACATTCTAGGAACATTGTTTATGTCGTTAAAGATATCTGCAGTAGAAAAGCCTTTTTTAAGCATTAGTGCTTTTGTTTCCTCAGCGAGGTATTGATTGATCTCGAAATAAAGAGTTCCTTGCGGTGCAAGGTGAGATAAAGCAAAATCGGCGATATAGTCATAAAAGAGGAGGGGAGCTTCTTCCGGGACGAATAGGGCCGTATGTGGCTCATATTGCAAAACATTTTGATGCATATCACGCATCTCTTTCTGCGTAATATAAGGTGGATTGCTAACGATAATATCAAACTGCCCCTCGCCGAAAGTCAATTCCCATTCGAGAATGTCCAAACAGCGGAAATCGATTGCCACACCTAATCTCTTTGCGTTCTCACGAGCAACTTCCAGGGCATCGCTGGAAATATCGACTGCCGTCGTCATGGCATTGGATAAGTGCTTTTGGAGGCTGATGGCGATGCAGCCTGTACCTGTACCTATATCGACAACTTTTAAGTTTTCTTTCCCTTTATGGTCGCTAAGGATAAGTTCAACAAGTTCCTCCGTTTCTGGACGAGGGATGAGTGTATGTTGATTGACGGTAAAATCCATATGGTAAAAAGGTGCGCGACCAAGAATATGTTGTATGGGTTTCCCGGCTCGTAATGTTTGTAACATGTCATTTAATGCATTCACTACTTCTTTGTCGAGCGTCGTTTGTAATTGCATATTTTGTTGCATTCGATTCCAGCCCGTTACTGCTTCAACAGCAATCTGAGACAAGGTTTTAGCCTCATCAGCGTCGTAAATATTGCCTAGCTTTTCAACGAATTCTTGGCGAATTTTCAATAAGGTTACCATCTTACAAACCTACAAAAATCAATAGAGAACTGTATTTTTAACCATATAATTAATAGTTTTGCGCTATGATGAGTGATCAAGATTACATGCAGCGCTGTTTGGAGTTGGCAGTTTTAGGGGCAGGGACAACAAGCCCGAACCCTATGGTTGGGGCGGTCATTGTATTTCAGGATCAAATCATCGGCGAGGGTTTCACTTCTCCCTATGGTGGGGCCCATGCGGAAGTAAATGCCGTAAATCAAACTATTGCCAGATACGGTGAGGAAGAGGCTAGAGCCATGTTTAGCGAATCTACAATCTATGTTAGTTTAGAGCCTTGTGCTCATCATGGAAAAACGCCTCCCTGTGCAGATCTTTTAGTCAATATGGGATTTCAGAAAGCTGTTATTGCATGTTTAGATCCTTTTGCAAAAGTGAATGGCGCCGGTTTAAAAAAACTGCAAGATGCCGGAATAGCGACTGACGTTGGTCTCCTGGAGAAAGAGGCCCGATGGATAAATCGTCGATTTTTCACGAAGTTAGAGAAGTTCCGTCCTTACGTCATTTTAAAATGGGCACAAACAGCCGATGGCTATTTTGCTCCACTGGAAGCTGCTCAGAAGTGGATATCGAATGTAGCAAGCAAGCAGTTGGTTCACAAATGGCGAGCTGAGGAAGATGCGATTTTGGTCGGCAAAAATACCGCGATCCTAGATAATCCGAGCCTTACAGTTCGAGATTGGAAAGGAACGAATCCAAAGCGCGTATTGATAGATAAAAACTTAGCCGTTCCTCAGGATTTTGCAATTCTAAATGATCAGGCAGAAACCATCGTGTTCAATTCTGTAAAGACTGAATGGCAGGGGCATCTTAAGTTCGTCGAACTTGAGAACTTCGATCTTTACCTTCCGCAACAGATTCTTTACCAATTATATTTAATGGATGTGCAATCGATCATTATAGAAGGGGGCAAGAAAACCCTGGATATGTTTATTGCTGCAGATTTGTGGGACGAAGCGCGGATTTTCCGGTCAGCCGAGACTTGGTCTTCTGGCATCCCCGCACCACAGATTGAAGGCGAGCAAAGGTCTATGGAGAAAGTAGGCTCCGATAGTCTTCAAACCTTAATTCATTCCTAATATTTTTTAGCATTTAAGTTAATATACATTGGCTATGTTCGGTTGTGCGCATGTCCGAAGATATCCTTCAATTCATTTGGCGGTTCAGATTGTTTCGTCAGATTCCCCTATTTACAAGCGCAGGGCTGCCCATACGTATTTTGCACCCTGGAGACTGGAACCATGATGCTGGACCTGATTTTCAAAGCGCGTTGTTATACATCGAGGATATCTACATCTCAGGAAATGTAGAAGTGCATGTGTCAGCAAAAGACTGGTATATTCATGGCCATCAAGAAAATCCCGCATACAATTCAGTCATATTACATGTGATTTGGGAAGGGGACGACCCTTGTTATTTAGCAGATGGTTCCTTGTTGCCTAGCTTGAATCTCAAGGAATTAATCGAGCCCGAAATTGTATGGAAAGCAAACACCTTATTGCAGAATATAAATCCTATCCCTTGCGCTTATGATATTAAGAATGTGCCTAAGCACATCAAACTGCAGGTACTGCAACGGGCTGTTGTCGAGCGTTTAGAGGTTCGCTATGAGCACGTGAAAGTACTTCTCAAAGAGACGCAAGGTGATTGGGAAAGGGTGACGCTGATTCTCATAGCTTCTGCATTTGGAATGAAGGTAAACAAAGAGCAGTTTATAGCGCTGAGTAGCCTACTGAATCTAAAACTACTGAAGAAATTCGCTCACCAGCCTCGGTTGGTTCATGCATTGTTCTTCGGTCAAGCAGGCTTACTACAAAATACCTCAGAAAGAGAAAGCTACGTACAGGACTTAAAGAAAGAGTATGCTTATATCGAAAAGCTACATGGATTAGAAAGTCTATCTCCATATCAATGGAAATTCATGCGGATGCGGCCGGCAAATTTTCCCACTTTTAAACTAGCTCAACTCGCTTCTCTTTATACACATCAATCTTCTTGGTTCTCGTGGATAACAACGACAGAATCGTTGGGCGAAATAAAATATTTTGTAGATAATTTAGAGATTCCTGAATTCTGGTCAAATCATTATCATTTTGAAAAGGAGTCGGTTGGTCATAGCACATCAATATCAAAGGAGTTTTTTCAGCTGCTGGTGATCAATAGTTTTGCGTTAATTTTATTTTCGTATGGAAAGTATATCTGCGATAGTCATCTAGTCAATCGTTCTTTGGAATGGTTAGAGCACATGCCGGTTGAGAAGAATAAGCTAGTACGCCCTTTTAAGAGTTTAGGGTTACCTCTAGAATCCGCATTGGATAGTCAGGCTGTCTTGCAATTGCGAAGCTCTTATTGCGAAAAAAAGCGCTGTTTACATTGCGGTATTGGCGCTTCGATCATTAATCGTAGCTAGCTCTTTAATATTTCTGCTATGTCATGGAAGCCTTTGTCTGCTGCTAGATCAGATGCCGTTTGGCCAAACTCATTTCTAATACTGATGTCAGCTCCATGTTCCAAAAGTATAATGATTAAATCAATATTGCCCTGTTGAGCAGCTAGGTGCATTGGGGTAATACGAGAAGATTGCACCACATTTACTTCTGCACCTGCCTCAATTAACATTTTTACGACATTATCGTGTTGTGCGCTCAATGCAGCATGAATCGGATAGACCTGATACCCGTTTTTTGAAGCCGCGTTCGGATTCGCGTGGCTGCGTAATAGCATCCGGACAATTTCTTCTTGTCCAAAATGAGCTGCTATCCCAATGGGATAGAAGCCGTGTGAGGAAAGCTCATTAATAACATCTGGCTTCTGTTCCAACATAAATCGTACTTGTTCGCTGAGTCCCGCTGCACAAGCTTCATGAATAGTTATGCTGGATAGATATTTGAGCATGACTTGAACAATCTGTGTTTTATGATAATAGCACGCCAGGAGCAAAGGAGATATTTCATGGCTTGTACTTTCTTTCAATAAATCTGGGTTTTTACTCAACAAAAGATCTAAATCTTGATGATTCCCTGTTTCAATATATTCCTCTAAAACTGTCAAACTCATATCAGGCATTTTATATTACGAAATAAAGAAAAAAAAGTTAAATAAGCGTTATTAAAGGCATTCTTCTATTACTTTGGTGTTTTTCTTAATGTTAATTCCTATTTTTGCATACAAATCTTTTTTAACGTTTACGAACACTATTTAATTTTTGTAGATAAACAACTACAAGTAGTCTTTTTTATTAAGCAACCCTATATATATTTTCACGAAATAACTACTTTTGTAATGCCCTCCCCAAGGGCATGTTTTTCATAGGTAGATGTAGGGTCGAATATATTCTTTATTCGACCCTTTTTTTATGAACGAATTTGACGAAATACCACTCTATCATTAGATTAAGCAATATTTTAGTAAAGTTTAGATTATGGTAATAATTACAATCGAGTGTTGTCATTTTCATTACTACCAATCCCTCTGCATATAAATTTATTAATTGCGAATGCTATTGGAGTTATAATCTAAGTGAAAGAATCAGAAACATCGGGGCTTTATTTTTAATTATTACGACTGTAACAATGGTTTTTTGTAATGTGCGTGGATTATAAAGGGGAATTTTGGAGTTAATCGACAAGATGATATATTTGGATATTCGTTTTAAAAGGGATTCATTTACCGATACATTGAGGAGACTCGGAGAACGAGTTAGCGAATTATCGTAATTTTTAAACAAAACTATTTATGGCGGGCGAGCAAAATAAGAAGCATTTCGGTATTAAAGATATAGCTAAGTTGGCAAATGTTTCTATTGCTACCGTTGATCGGGTGCTTAATAATCGGAAGGATGTTTCCGAAACAACTCGCCAACGTGTGCTGGGAATTATCAAAGAGCACAACTACCAGCCGAACCTTTTTGCTCGAAGCTTGTCTGTTAAAAATAATATTCATGTAGCGGTCATTATCCCTAAGACCTCATTCCAGACGGGATATTGGGCGCTCTGTTTGGAAGGAATCAATAAAGGCAAGGAGGAATTAGTGCCTTTTGGAATTATAACAACGATATTTTTATACGATCAAGAGGATGTAAGTACCTTTAAAAAAGAAAGTGAAAAGCTTCTCGCGGAGAATTTCACGGCCGTTGTTATAGCCCCAATCTTTGTTAAGGAGACGGAAGAGTTTGTACAAGCCTGCCATCAAAGAAAGATGCAAACCATTTACATCAATTCTGACATACCGACAAAGTCAACGTTAGGATATATAGGTCCGGATCTTTACAGTACAGGAAGATTAGCAGGTAATTTAACCTCTTATCTAGTCAAGCCGAAGTCGAATATCTTGGTACTAAATGTGGCTAAAGGTATTGAGAATTACCGATATCTGGATACGAAGATAGATGGTTTCAAAGAGTATTTGCTTTCTTATGATCCCTCAGTCAATATCGATATTGTAGATATTCCATACAACGAGTATGAAGAAGTCGAGTTGGAACTGAAGATTAGTATTAAAAAGCACGAGCCAGACTTGATTTTCTTCACCAATTCACGCGTAGCATTTCTCGGCCGTTTCTATGCTGATCACCCTGAACTCAAAAAGCCGCCGATTATCGGATTCGACTTTTTATCATCCAATGTTCAATATCTCGCAGAGGGCATCGTTGATTTCCTGATCTGTCAACGTCCGGATAAACAAGGTTACTTTGCGCTGAATTATCTCTACCGCTATTTCTTGAAGAAAGAAAATTTTGAGGGCTATAAGCCTATGCCAATCGATATTCTCACGAAAGAGAATTATTTGTTCTACGAAAACTAAGTGTAGCTTTTCCCGCCTTGTCTGTTTATATGGAGCTGCGCTCGATTGCATTTCTAGCTGTCTCTAGGTGATTATCGATACTGTTGAGCTCACATTTACCTCTCTCCATCTCGAAGTCCTTGGCAAAAAAATCATCAAAGTTTTTCCTAGCTTTGTGATATGGTCAAAAAGAAGAAAATTGTCGTAGCTATTACAGGAGCAAGTGGTTCCATTTATGCAAAAGTATTGTTGGATAAACTTGTAAAGCTTCAAGATCAAATCGCCGAAGTGGGCATTGTGATGTCCGATAATGCGAAAGATGTGTGGAAGTTTGAGCTCGATGACCAATCCTTCAATAACTATCCCTTTAAATTCTATCAGAAGAATGATTTCATGGCACCCTTTGCATCGGGTTCTGCCAAATTCGATAGCATGGTCGTTGTACCTTGTTCCATGGGCACAATGGCAAGAATTGCACAAGGCACTTCTTCGGATCTGACAACGCGTGCGGCCGACGTGATCCTGAAAGAGCGTCGCAAATTAATCTTAGTGACGCGTGAAACGCCATTAAATTTCATCCATATCCAAAATATGCAATTGGCAACCCAAGCTGGTGCCGTTATTTGTCCAGCCTCGCCGTCTTTTTATAGCCGTCCTGCGACTTTCGAAGAACTTGCCGCAACTGTGATAGACCGCGTGCTCGATATGATCGGATTGGACCTTGATACCTTTCGTTGGGGTGAGTAGAGTCGATATGATCTTTGAAGGGAAGCTTAACTTTTGTAAGATATAGGCTAATTTCTTCATGCAATCCTAAAAACTATTACCAATCTATTGGAATGATTTTGTACTTTTGTTTTTTAATGAAACAGCTGTACCCGTCTTCGCTAAACACAGTTTCCTGTATGCAGAAGGTTTTTGAAAATGCTCATTGGAAAAGATCGATCTGTAGGGTTATTGCTTTCATTCCTAATAACACCAAACGTACTTCGCAAACTTTAGATTATCAACATACTTCATGGCTACAATATTAATTACTTCTGCAACATTAGTTTCGGCATCTCATCCTTTGCACCTCACATCTGTCGATGTTCTTGTAAAGAATGGAAAGATTGAAAAGATTGCTAAAAACATCAAAACAGATGATAAGAAGCTGCAGGTGATCGATGCTAAGGATAGCTTCTTAGCGGTAGGATTCTTTGACTTGAACGTTAATTTCGGAGAACCCGGTTATGAAACCAAAGAGGATATACAAACGGGAACTGCAGCCGCTGCTGCGGGCGGTTTTACCGCTGTTGCAGTACATCCGAATACCAATCCGCCAGTTCATAGTCGCTCGGAAGTAGCGCTGATCGTCAATGCTGCGAAAGGCAATATCGTTGATGTCTATCCTGTAGGAGCAATCAGTAAGAAGAGAGAAGGGAAGGATCTAGCGGAGCTTTACGATATGCAGCAAACGGGAGCCGTAGCATTCTCGGACGGAAACCACAGCGTACAACAGGCAGGCCTAATGGGGCGCGCGTTATTGTATGCTAAAGGGATTAATGCATTGATCATGTCGCATCCGGAAGATGATTCAATCGCTGGTGGAAACCAAATGAATGAGGGCGATGTGAGTACTTATCTCGGCATGAAAGGTATCCCGAATTTAGCAGAGTCTATTATGGTCTCTCGCGATTTGTTCTTAGCCGAATATAATGAAGCACCAATCCACTTCAGCACCATCTCTACGGAAGAATCCGTTGATTTGATTAAGAAAGCGAAAGCAAAAGGCTTGAAAGTAACCTGTGATGTTGCAGCGCATAGCTTAGTGTTTACAGATGAAGAAGTGAAAGGCTTCGATAGCAACTATAAAGTTAGCCCGCCACTACGTACTAAAAAAGACGTAAAGGCTTTATTAAAAGGTTTAAAAGACGGAACAATCGATGCGATTGTTTCTCAACATACCCCACACGAAATCGAATTCAAGAACGTCGAATTCCAGATCGCATACGATGGCATTATTGCGTCGCAAACCGTTTTACCGATGTTGGTTAAAGCCGGATTGAATGCCGAAGCCATTGTAGAGAAACTTTCTGTCGGCCCGCGTGTTATTTTAAATCTAGAGCAACCGAAGATTGAAGAGGGGGCAGATGCCAACTTAGTGTTATTCAGCACAAGCAAAAAATGGACGTTTGACGCCAAAACGAATAAGTCGAAATCTGCAAACAGCCCCCTATTCGGACAGGAGCTAACAGGAAAAGTACTTGCAGTACTCAATAATAATCAAACCTTAATCAATGATTAATATGGACAAGAAAGTAAAAAAGGCATTAGAAGCCAGTATCAATTCATACGCTAAGAGCGAAGGATTAGAAGCAAACCATGTGCTAACAGCATTATTTGACGTATTCGAGTCCGATGCACCCTTCATGGACAAAGTAGTTAAGATGGATGCGGTTTTCGATGATGAGCAACGTTTTGAAGAGCTTCGCGAATATGCATTCGATTTGTTGATGATTAATTTCTTTGCTGTCGATGTGGAGAAATTAGAAGAAGATTACTTAGATTCGGAAGAATGGGAAGCTATTGAAGAGGAGACAATCGATAGAGGATCAGAGATGTTAAATATCTTGTTATATCTTCGCGAGTGTGACGATGAGGATATCGAACCTTCATTGGAAGACTTCCTTAAAGAATTTTTGTTAGTAGAAGAAGATGAGTTTCAAGATGAGTATCGCATCTATGAGGATCTTATTGCAAATCAGATCTTAATCGATAGTGACTTTGAAGCAGCAGCGGAAGTAACTAAGACCATTTCGGAAGATGAAGAATTATTTGAACTGTTCTATCCAATTATTGGTTTCTTTATAGACCAAAATCCTTCAGCGGAGCAATTGAAAGAGTTTGAGGCTCATGCAGCTAACAAGTCTTTAAATACGGCACTATACCAACTAATTATAAACTTTAATAAATAACGATGAATCAAACCATTGAAAACACGACAGATGTAAGGAAAAAAGCAATTATTCAGGGCGTTGTCCTTGGCGTAATTTCATTTATCCTATCCATCATTTCTTTATACATCACCGTATCGGCAACCTCTTTATTTACCTCTTCTGCGGCAGCAGGTTTTGTGAATTATGTGGTTTTCCTGATCGTTGCGGTCTTCTTTGTCATCGCGTTAAGAAAAGCTGCAGGAGGATACTGGGACTTCTCCACGGCCTTAAAAAACATCTTTATCATGATGGCCATTACTGCGGTAATCGGTACATTGGGGGTAAGTGTTTGGAATATGGTTAACCCGACCTTACAGCAAGAAGCAATCGATAACACGATTAACATGACCATCGAAACGATGGAAGCTACCGGTGCCAACGATGAGAATATCGACACTACGATTGAAATGTTGGAGCAACAAAGAAATGCTTTAGCGGAGATGTCAATTGGCCAAATCCTGAAAGGTTTAGCAGTTTCTATTTTGATGTACTTCGTACTATCGCTAATCTTCGCGGCAATTTTCAAACGTGAAAAACCAATTTTCCAAAGCCCTGCGCCATCGGACGATGCGCATCCTTGGCAAAATCAAAATTCTTAATTAAACGTAACCGTTTATATGCTAAAGGTATCATTGGAAAATGATACCTTTGCTTTTTATTATTATGGATATATCAGTAGTTATACCACTATATAACGAGGAAGAATCGCTTCCTGAATTGGTTGCCTGGATTAAGCGGGTGATGGACGAGAACAACTTCTCTTATGAGATCATCATGGTTGATGATGGGAGTAAGGACCGTTCTTGGCAAGTGATTAAATCGCTGAAGGCAGAAAATGAACATGTTACAGGTATCCGCTTCCGTAGAAACTATGGGAAGTCGGCAGCATTGAATGTAGGCTTTACGGCAGCCGAAGGCAATGTGGTCATTACGATGGATGCCGATCTGCAAGATAGTCCTGATGAAATTCCTGAACTTTACGATCGCATCATGAATCAAGATGCTGATTTAGTGTCGGGATGGAAGAAAAAACGTTACGACCCATTAACCAAAACAATTCCTACTAAGTTATTCAACTCGGTAACACGTAGCATGTCAGGCATTGATAACCTGCACGACTTCAACTGTGGCTTAAAAGCCTATAAGAAAGACGTGGTAAAGAGTATCGAAGTGTATGGCGAAATGCACAGATATATTCCTGTTCTCGCAAAATGGGCGGGATTTAGCAAAATTCAGGAGCAAGTTGTACAGCACTTCCCGAGAAAATACGGAACGACCAAGTTCGGTCCCGGACGCTTTGTCAAAGGCTTCCTCGACTTGATGTCTATTTTCTTTGTCGGTAAGTTTGCCAAACGCCCAATGCACTTCTTCGGACCATTAGGTGTGATCAGCTTCTTACTTGGATTTTTTATCACTATTTATCTGATCGCGGATAAATTGATCAGCATCGCCAATGGTACGCCATACAGAAATGTAACCGACCAACCGATGTTCTTCCTGTCCTTAGTCGCGATTATTTTAGGAACGCAGCTCTTCTTGACCGGATTTGTTGCAGAATTAGTCGCAAGAAACGGTTCAGACAGAAATAAATACCATATCGACCAAGTCATCTAACATGTTCTTTTCGATTATAATTCCTCTTTACAATCGACCTGTTGAGATCAAAGAATTATTAACGTCTTTGACCGAGCAGGAATATAAAAGTTTTGAAGTAATCATCGTCGAAGATGGCTCCTCAAGACCCTCGGAGGATATTGTAGCAAAATTTAAGGATTCGCTCGACGTACATTATTTCTATAAAGAAAATGAAGGGCAGGGCTTCGCTAGAAACTATGGATTCGAGCGCGCCAAAGGTGATTTTTTCATTGTGTTCGACTCAGATATTATCGTACCGACAGATTACTTTAAGAACGTAATGATCGGCTTAGAACGCGATCATTGGGATGCTTTTGGTGGTCCTGATGCGGCTCATAAATCCTTTACAGCCATCCAGAAAGCAATTTCCTATTCCATGACGAGCCCATTTACAACGGGCGGTATCCGTGGCAATAAAAAGCATGTTGGGCAATTCCATCCACGAAGCTTTAACCTCGGTATTTCGCGCGCTGTTTGGGAAAAGACGCAGGGTTTCAAACTCTCCAGACGATCAGAAGATATTGAGTTCAGTATCCGAATGATCAACGAAGGTTTTAAAGTCGGCTTAATTCCGGAAGCCTTTGTTTATCATAAACGCCGTGCTAATTTCCATCAATTTTACCGGCAGACTTATAATTTCGGAAAGGGGAGGATCGATATATGGCAACGTTATCCATCCGAACTAAAACCCGTGCATGCGCTGCCCGCGGTCTTTACTATTGGCGTTTTCGGCTTGATTATGATCAATGCAATCAATCTGTTGACCATGAATGAAATTGGCTTCTTCAACTGGTTGGGTTGGATTGGCAATACCTTTATGTTTTTATACACGCTCATGCTGTTCTTTCACGCGCTATTTGTATGCAAGAGCCTCAAAGTAGCGTTCCTTGCTGTAATCGCGGCCTATACCCAATTGATTGCTTATGGCTTAGGTTTTATGACTGAATTTTCAAACGTAAAGCTTTTCAACAAAAGCAAGAAAAAATTGACCGTTTAACACAGCTTTGTTATATTGTCTAGATTAAAATATGATTCCACTTACACAAACTAGTTTAGATAAGTTAGAGGTTCTTTATGGCGACTTAGGCTTCAAGTTGCGTTATGAGAAGGGATCTTTCCGTACGGGCGCATGTATCTTGCAGACCTCTAAAGTGGTGGTTGTTAACAAATTTTCCAGCGTGGATATGAAAGTACAATCACTATTACAGATATTACAAGGTATAGAAGTCGACGAATCGCTGATCAGTGAAAAACTACAGCCCTTTTATACAAATATTAAAAAGACGATAGAGACGATTTGAGAGTAACATTTTTAGGTACCGGTACTTCGCAGGGTGTGCCCGTTATTGCGTGCCACTGCCCTGTATGTCAGTCTACAGATAAAAAGGACAATCGCTTGCGGTCGTCTATTCTCATGGAATATAATGAGCATGCTGTAATCATTGATACAGGTCCCGACTTCCGCTATCAAATGTTGCGTCAGCGTGTCGATCGCTTGGATGCAGTCTTGATGACGCATTCGCACAAAGATCATATCGCCGGTCTAGACGACGTGCGCGCCTACAACTATCAACAGCAACAGTCTATCCCCATCTATTCCAATAAAGCTACGCACGACGCGCTGAGAAAGGAATTCTATTATGCTTTTAGCGAATATAAATATCCAGGAGTACCCCAATTGGAACTGGAGGAGATTCAAGCCGGTCAAGCCTTTGAACTTTACGGCGCATCCATACTGCCCATCGAAGTAATGCACTTCAAAATGCCCGTACTCGGTTTCCGACTTGGCGACTTTGCCTACATTACCGATGCGAAGACCATTTCCGATGAATCGTATGCACTGTTGGCGGGGGTAAAAGTTTTAGTACTCAATGCCCTGCAGAAAGATCCACATATTTCTCATCTTACGTTGGATGAGGCCCTCGAGGTCGTTAAACGCCTGGCTCCCGAACAAACCTATTTGACGCATATCAGCCACCGCTTCGGCAAACATCAAGATATACAAAAGGAACTGCCCAAAGGCGTTTCCGTTGCCTATGATGGGTTAGCGATCGATATCGCAGAATAGTAATCCTGATCTTCTTTGTTCTTAAACCCTGAGTACTTCAAGGGTTGGCTGTGCCTTATTCAGAACTTCATCTTATCATACCCATTGTAGTTCCCTTTCATAACCCTTTCATAGCCCTTTCATAACCCTTCTGGAGCGGGTTTGATTGGGCTTTGTATTGGGTTAGTTTAGTATTTGGTATTTAGTAGTTAGTATTAAGACCTATGGCGGGTATGAGAGGTTAGAAATTAGATATGAGCGTAATGCTTACACCAATTTATTGAGTCGAGACAAATTTTTTTAAAAAATTATCTACTAGTTGCAAACCTTTTGTCATACGAGTTGTTAGAAAGTTGATAATATGTTTAAATAATTTAAAACAAATCAAAACTTTACTACTATGGGAAATATTTTGTATTTAATCGCTGTAATCTTAGTAATTATCTGGGCAATTAGCTTCTTGGGAGGTTATGCTACAGGTGGTATCATCCACATTTTATTGGTAATTGCTGTAATTGTCGTTTTATTAAGAGTTATTCGAGGAAACGCTTAAATGAACTTAAATAGTATTACTTAAGTAATATTGAGCAATGGCGATATCTTCCTTAAAGGTGATTTTAATATTCTTATGATCACCTGGATAGATGGTTAAGCCGTTGCTCATTTTTTCTATAACAGAAGCATCGTCTGTAAACGTGCTTTCCTCTTCCTGTTTATAGGCCTCTTGGAAAAGGCTCGCTTCGAACACCTGCGGAGTCTGTACCAACCATACTTGATCTCTATCTACTGCTTTACTTTCTTTCAAACTACCTAGTCGAACGGAATTGCTGCTTTGAACGGCAGGGATGATTGCTGGATTTTCCGGCTTGCAGGATTGGTATAGGTTTTCTATTAAAGTCTGAGAAACGAGAGGTCTCGCAGCATCATGTACGCCAATCACATCACCAGGAGAAAGTTCATAGTTCTTTTGTATGTAGCGCAATCCATTTTTCACACTTTGAAATCTGCTGGCACCGCCATAGCATATTTGATGAGACGTATGGAAGGCATATTCCTTGCATTGCTCATCCCAGAATGCCTGCATACTTTCTGAAATTACGAGTATTATGTTTGCCTGTACGTTTGCCTTTGCGAACTGATCTATGGTGTGCATCAGGATGGGTTTAGCATCCAACAGCATATATTGTTTTGGTAGATCGCTAGACATGCGCGAACCGCTACCCGCGGCAACAATGATAACAAAGTGTTGGCTCATGAAAACAAAGATAGCAAATAACAGAAAAGGAGGCCTAGGCCTCCTTTTATTTCTTTATGCTGTTTTGTTAGATAATTAACATCGCATCACCGTATGAATAGAAACGGTATTTCTCTTTTACCGCCACTTCATAGGCATTCATAGTATTTTCATATCCTGCGAATGCAGCAATCATAACCAATAGGGTAGACTGTGGCGTATGGAAGTTGGTGATCATTGAGTTTGCGATACTGAAATCGTAAGGAGGGTAGATGAACTTGCTTGTCCAATCGTTCGCTGCTTTCAAGTGTTTGTCCGCAGATACCGAAGACTCAATTGCGCGCATTGATGTTGTACCAACCGCACAGATTTTGCGTTTGTTGTCAATGCCCTTATTCACCAATTTAGCCGCTTCATCCGTGATGATGAATTGCTCGGAGTCCATTTTATGCTTCGTTAAATCTTCTACCTCTACCGTACGGAATGTACCTAGACCAACGTGTAATGTTACCTCTGCAAACTCAACACCTTTTAGCTCTAGGCGCTTCATCAACTCGCGCGAGAAGTGCAAACCTGCAGTCGGAGCTGCAACGGCACCTTCGTTTTTCGCATAAATAGTCTGATAGCGGAATTTATCCTCTGGTGTTGCTTTACGTTTGATATATTTTGGAAGTGGTGTTTCTCCTAAGATTTCAATGTTTTTGCGGAATTCTTCGTCCGTACCGTCAAATAAGAAACGGATCGTACGTCCTCTAGATGTTGTGTTATCAACTACTTCAGCAACCAGCAAATCGTCATCGCCGAAGTACAGTTTGTTCCCTACACGGATTTTACGAGCAGGATCAACCAATACATCCCATAAGCGAAGTTCTTTGTTCAGCTCGCGCAATAAGAATACTTCAATTGTAGCACCGGTTTTCTCTTTGTTTCCGTACATACGGGCAGGGAATACCTTGGTGTTATTTAAGATCATTACATCTTTATCATCAAAATAATCTAAAACATCCTTGAAGATTTTGTGCTCAATTTTTCCACTATCACGGTGTAAAACCATAAGACGCGATTCGTCTCTTTGTTCAGATGGTTCAGAGGCAAGTAAAGATTCAGGTAAATTAAAGTTGAATTGTGATAATTTCATTTTAAATAATGACAATATTAGACCCTCTAGCCTTACTGGGGCTAGAATTTAATAAGGCTTACAAAGGTAAGCATTTTTATGTATTTAATATGTCATATGTTCCCTTTACAAATTCTTAACGAAATCTTCTTAAAATGAGTAGCGATAGTTGTACTTTTTTTTGGGATATTCAAAAGATTTCTATCCGCGATAGTGGTTTTTCTAAAATATATCGTAATTTAAATCGAACAAAAATAACTGTTAATATCTCCAATGAAATAGGAAAAGATGGCTGATACTACCAAAAAAGAAGAGTTTGCAAACGATATCATACCTATCCCTGAGAGTCTAGAAGACGGCATGCAACACGTCAATAACCCTGTGCTTGATTTACCCCGGATAGAAAAGCAATATTTAACCACTGTCAAAGGTTTTTCGCAAGAACGGAATGTATTTTACTTTACCGATGGTCGCGCAAAGGTTGAGGTCAAGGTGGTTTCGGAAGAGATTATTCGCGTTCGATTAGCTCCTGAGGGTGTTTTTCTAGCGGATTTTTCCTATGCAATCAACCATAAACCGGATGAATATGTGAATTACCAATTAGAGGAGTCAGAAACCCATTATAAAGTGAAGACCAACGCGGTCACCTGTTTTATTAAAAAAGATAACTTTTTTATCTCCTTCGGGAGTGCAGAGGAGAAGGTGTTGAATGCTGACTTTGCGCCAATGCACTGGGAAGAGAATGTAGACTTCGGCGGTTATTATGTGTACTGTACAAAAGAAGCGCATGCCGATGAGGTTTTCTTTGGCTTGGGTGATAAGGCGACGAATTTGAATCTGCGTGGAAAGCGTGTTCGAAATTGGAACTCGGATACCTATTCCTATGCGTTCAACCAGGATCCACTCTATAAAACGGTTCCGTTTTATATTGGCGTAACACAAGGAGATGCCTATGGTATTTTTTTCGATAATACTTTTAAGACGTTTTTCGATTTCGCTGCGGAGCATCATGATCAGACAAGTTTTTGGTCTGAGGGTGGCGAACTGCAATATTATTATATCCATGGCCCGAAGATGATTGATGTGGTCAAACGATACCATAGCATTACCGGAACACATTACATGCCGCCGCTATGGGGTATAGGCTACCATCAATGCCGTTGGAGCTACTATCCGGAAGCAAAAGTTCGGGATGTAGCATCTGAATTTAGGAAAAGGGAAATCCCTTGTGATGCCATCTATCTGGATATTGATTATATGGACGGCTACCGTTGTTTTACTTGGAATAAGCGTTACTTTCCTGATCCGAAGAAGATGATCGCTGATTTGGCGGCTGATGGCTTCAAGACTGTCGTGATGATTGATCCTGGAATCAAGGTCGACGATCAGTATTGGGTATTTAAGCAGGGCAAGGAAAACAATTATTTCTGCCGACGGGGGGATGATTATTTTATGGAAGGATTTGTATGGCCGGGTCGCTGTCAATTTCCGGACTTCACCAACCCCGAAGTCCGTACCTGGTGGGGAACCTTGTACAAAGGACTAGTCGATGATGGGGTGGCGGGCTTTTGGAATGATATGAACGAACCTGCAGTCTTTGGACGCGGAACTTTCCCGGATGATGTGCGTCATCAGTTTGAGGGGCACCGCGGCTCGCATCGTAAAGCCCATAATATTTACGGGATGCAGATGGTGCGAGCGACTTACGAAGGATTGAAAAAGCTTTACCGCAACAAGCGCCCATTCACGATTACCCGCGCCGCTTATTCGGGTATACAGCGGTATTCCTCGGTATGGACAGGCGACAATATCGCTACTTGGGAACATCTGCGAATCGGTACGCTGCAGTTGCAACGCTTATCCGTTTCGGGTATGTCGTTCTGCGGTACAGATATTGGCGGATTTACAGGCGAACCGGATGGCGAGCTCTACACCCGTTGGATGCAATTTGGTGTTTTCTCACCCTTTATGCGCGTGCATTCGGCAGGCGATACCCGGGATCGCGAGCCCTGGAGCTTCGGTCCTGAGTGGGAGGTAATCTGTAAGAAATTCATAGAATTACGTTATAAACTACTGCCTTACATCTACAGTGTATTTTGGCAACAACATAAGTACGGCGACCCCATATTGAGGCCCATTGCGCTATTGGAACAACATATTGCAAAGAACCTGCAACGGGAAGAAGAATTTACGTTCGGCGATCATCTGTTGGTATCGCCAGTTTTGCACCCGGGACAGTTGAATAAAGTAGTCTACCTGCCGGAGGGAACCTGGTATTATTATTTCAACAATCAAGCATATGCGGGAAGTCAGGAGCATCAAATTGAGACACCTTTGGATGAGATGCCATTCTTTGTTCGTGGAGGTGCTATCATCCCGGAGTTCCCAGTGATGCAATATACGGGCGAGCAAAAGATTGAATCCTTAAAATTGACTTATTACTTCGCACAGCAAGCCTGTGATTCTTATGTGTATTCTGATCATGGAGACACCTTTGCTTATGAGCAAGATGTTTACATGGATAAGCATTTTATCGCTGAAGGGCAAGCTACTTCTGTCAGTATACGTCAAGGCGAACAAGGCCTATATACACCGAACTACAGCACCTTCGATTTATACCTTGTAGGCTTACCGTTTACACCGAAGCAAATGATTGTTGACGGCTTAAAAATAGAATTTAAAACAGATGCGGAAGGACAATCGTATGTACAATTAGACCGTGATTTTAAGAAGATAATCATTCAATAATAACTCTACTAATAGAAAAACAAGTTAAGCATGACTGAAGCGGTTCAAGTACATAGCTTACTGTCGGATTTTGATGTATCATTATTTCGGTCAGGAAGGCATTATAAGCTTTATGAAAAATTCGGGTCCCATGAGCTAAGGATAAATGCTGTCGATGGGGTTTACTTTGCCGTTTGGGCACCGAATGCAAAAGAGGTTTCCGTAATAGGGAACTTTAATGGCTGGAATCCGCATTCACACCGACTGCACGTACGTTGGGACAGCAGTGGTATTTGGGAAGGCTTTATTCCCAAGCTGCAGAATGGAGAGGTTTATAAATACCATATCTTAACGAATCAGGGCGAACGTTTGGAGAAGGCAGATCCCTTTGCTTTGCATACGGAGATTCCGCCGGGTACAGCATCCATTGTATCGACCACCTGGTACGCTTGGACAGACTCGGAATGGATGTTTAACCGTCGCGAAACGAATGCGTTAGACCGTCCTTATTCCGTTTATGAAATGCACTTAGGTTCTTGGATGCGAGATCCGAAACATCCGGATCGTTTCCTAAGTTATAAAGAAATAGCGGAGCGTTTAATTCCTTATCTTTTAGAAACAGGCTTTACGCATGTAGAATTTATGCCTGTGATGGAGCACCCTTATTACCCATCTTGGGGATACCAGATTACGGGTTATTTTGCTGCCAGCTCGCGCTATGGCAGTCCGCAGGAATTGATGGGGCTTATTGATGCGCTGCATCAGGCGAATATTGGGGTGTTGCTCGATTGGGTGCCATCTCACTTTCCCGGGGATGCACATGGTCTGTATCGATTTGATGGGACGCATCTTTTTGAGCATGAGGATCCAAAGAAGGGATTTCATCCGGATTGGCAGTCTTACATCTTCAATTATGGGCGCAACGAAGTGAAATCGTTTTTGATTAGCAATGCTTTCTTTTGGCTAGATCGCTATCATGTTGATGGGCTTCGCGTCGATGCCGTCGCATCTATGCTATATCTGGATTATTCTAGAAAAGAAGGGGAGTGGATTCCAAACGAGTTTGGAGGCAACGAAAATTTAGAGGCTGTCACTTTTCTGAAAGAATTGAATGAGGCCGTTTACAAATACTTTCCCAATACGCAGACCATAGCGGAGGAATCGACTTCCTGGCCGGGCGTCAGTCGGGCAACCTTCCAAAACGGTTTAGGTTTTGGTATGAAATGGATGATGGGTTGGATGCACGATACCTTGGCTTATTTTCAGGAAGATCCGATCAACAGATCTTACCATCATGATAAGATGACTTTTGCCGGGATGTACACTTTTACAGAAAATTTTATGCTGCCACTCTCACACGATGAAGTTGTGTATGGTAAGCAATCTTTAATCTATAAAATGCCTGGTGATGAGTGGCAAAAGTTTGCTAACTTAAGATCACTTTATCTCTATATGTTTACTTATAGTGGCAGCAAATTGCTGTTTATGGGTGGCGAATTTGGGCAGACCTCGGAATGGAATGTAAACCAATCTTTAGATTGGCATTTATTACAATTCAAACCACATGCGGGCATGAAGAAATTTGTGTCCGACCTCAATGCGGTGTATAGGAATTACCCTGCTTTGTATGAGAAAGCTTTCAGTCCGGAGGGCTTTTCATGGATTGAGATGGCCGATCATACGAACAGTCTTTTTGTATATACCCGAAAGGGGCATGATGAAGAAAATGATCTGTTAATCGTCTTGAATCTAACGCCGGTTGTGCGACGTAATTTTCGAGTAGGAGCAACACATGGGGGCAGTTGGGAGTTAGTATTGAATTCTGACGAGACAAAGTATAATGGCAGTGGCGTTTCTGTCAAGAAGAAAGTCGCCACGGATGCTGTTTTTTGGATGAACCAAAAACAGTCTATTGTGTTAGACATTCCGCCTTTAGCGGGATTAATTTTTAAACGCGTTTTATAGGTTATGCAAGTTATTCATTTAAGTGTAGAATGTTTTCCTGTTGCCAAAGTCGGTGGCCTAGCGGATGTGGTGGGCTCTTTGCCCAAATATCAACGTCAGTTGGGTGTGGATGCCGCTGTTATAATGCCTTATTTCGACCGGAAATTTACGCAAGATCATGATTTCGAATCGGTCAGCAAAGGAGAGTTTTATCAGGGTTCGGCTTTACTGAACTATGAGGTGCTTCGCGAAAGCAAGGATACATTGGGATTTCCACTTTATCTGATTCGTATTCCCGGTGTATTGGATCGGGAGGAGGTTTATTGTTACCCGGATGAAGCGGAGCAATGGATCGCTTTTCAGCACGCGCTACTACATTATTTGAAAACGAGCGGGCTTAAACCGGATGTTTTGCATTGTCATGACCATCATGTAGGGCTGATTCCGTTTTTGATCCGCTACACAAATGACTATCGATCTTTGGCAGATATTCGCACTGTTTTTACGGTTCACAACGGACAGTATCAGGGTTGGATGAATTGGAACAAGGGCATTTTGCTTCCAGGATTTGACACCTGGAAATGGGGGCTTTTGGACTGGGATGGATTGATCAACCCATTGGCAACAGCTATTAAGTGCTGTGATGCCTATACTACTGTTTCTGAAGGCTATTTAGAGGAACTCTTTGTAGATGCGAACGGCTTACAAGCCTTGTTTTATGACGAACGGGGGAAATCCCATGGTATTGTCAATGGCATCGACCCTGCTTATTGGGATCCGCTCAGCGATCAGCTTATTATTGAAAATTATGGTATTGCTCAGGTTGATGAGGGCAAATTGGCGAATAAGAAAATCCTATGTACTCAGTACGGATTGGATCCTGCCTTGCCTCTGTTAAGCTTTATCGGGCGATTCGCAACTGAGAAAGGGGCTGATATTTTGGCAGACATTATTAAAGATCTGTTGGGTGGGGCGGAGGCTTCGGTCAGCATCTTTATATTGGGATCTGGCGATGCGAATATACAAAATAGCATTGCGTCATTGACGCAGCAATTCAAAGGTAAGTTAGCCGTATTCTTTGGCTATAACGAAGGTTTGGCCCATCAGGTCTATGCCGCGTCGGATCTCCTGATTATGCCATCGCGTGTGGAACCATGTGGTTTGAATCAGCTTTATGCATTAAAATATGGAACCATTCCTATTGTACGTAAAATCGGAGGATTAAAAGATACCGTTATTGATGTAGAAGATTCGGGCTATGGTTTTGTATTTGGGGATGTCGATGCTGCCGAGGCTGCGGCGACGGTTCGAAGAGCTTTAACCTATATTTCTGACGAGAAGCAATTTGATGAAATTCGAGCAAATGCCATGGAACTGGATTTTTCCTGGCATAAGTCTGCTCAAAAATATATTGATTTATATAACCAATTACTTAGATGATATGGCGCACAAAGTTGTTTCAATTGTATTAGGAGGAGGCCGCGGAACACGCCTTTATCCATTGACCGACCAGCGGTCTAAACCTGCGGTTCCTATTGCTGGAAAATACAGATTGGTGGATATTCCCATCTCTAACTGTTTGAACTCAGGTTACAACAAGATATTTGTACTGACACAATTTAACTCGGCGTCCTTAAATAAGCATATCAAGAACTCCTACAACTTCAGTATTTTCAGTAAAGGTTTTGTGGATATTCTTGCGGCTGAACAGACCAGTGAGGGGGATAGTTGGTTTGAGGGAACGGCAGATGCGGTACGCCGTACGCAGAAAAACTTAGTGAATGTAGATTATGACTATGTTCTTATTCTTTCTGGAGACCAATTATACCAGATGGATTATTCTGCTATGGTTGATTTCCACGTCAAGGGCGGAGGCGATATTACGATCGCAACAATCCCTGTTACAGGGAAAGAAGCAACGGGTTTTGGAATTTTGAAATCTGACGAAAATGGAGAGGTATCCTCTTTTATCGAAAAACCCAGCAAGGATTTGCTTCAAGATTGGACTTCGGAAGTTCCTGAAGAACTGGAAAAGCAGGGCAGAAATTATTTAGCCTCTATGGGGATCTACGTGTTCTCGAAAGGCGTCATGAAGACACTGTTGGCAGAGAATAAGGGGATGGATTTTGGGAAGGAAATTATCCCGGATGCCATAGGCAATGTTAAGATATTGAGCTATCAATATGATAATTACTGGACTGATATCGGTACGATTTCTTCGTTTTTTGAAGCTAATATTGGTCTGACGGATGATATTCCAGCATTTAATCTATTTGGCGAGACCGTTTATACGCGTGCGCGCATGCTTCCTCCGTCAAAGGTCTCCGGAACAACCTTGAATCATGTGATTGTTTCGGATGGTTGTATTATTCTGGCCGATAAGATTCATCGTTCGGTGATGGGAATTCGATCACGCGTTGGAGCAGGAACCGTTATTAAGATGACTTACATGATGGGATCCGACTATTATGAGGAACTTACGGAGGTTGTGGAAATGACCAATAGCCAGGAGCCGCCACCTATTGGTGTAGGCGAGCGCTGCTATATCGAAAATGCAATTCTAGATAAAAACTGCCGGATTGGTAATGATGTTCGCATTAAGGGTGGTAAACATTTGCCCGATGGAGACTTTGAGCAATATTCCGTTGTGGATGGAATTATTGTCGTAAAGAAAAATGCCGTGATAGATCATAATACAAGTATTGGCTTGTAATATTTTTGACCCTTCCTATCGAGGGGACGAAAAATCTTAACGAATAAGCGCCTTGTTTTTTGACAAGGCGCTTTTCTTATTCTTCTGTTTTTGGCGTTTCTTTCGCTGTTGGATCTTTGATTTCGCTTTCTTTTTTCGGTTTCTTCTTGCCGAACTCAACAACTTCAACAATACGCGGAATACTTGATTTCGGAGCCATATGGCGTAGCTTCTTGATTTTTCTTCTTCGTTTGTAGTTTCTGACTAAGCTGCTGCCCTGGTATAAATTCCAGTTCATTAAAAGAACAGAGAACAATACTACTGCTAAACCAATAATTTGCAGTTTGGTCACCTCATGATCGGTGAAGAAGTGCACGAGGATAAGCGCAACGATCGGATTAACATAAGCATAGGTACTTACCTCTGTTGCTGGACGAACCTGCAATAGGAAAATGTAACAGCTAAATGCTAATATGGATCCCATCAGGGCTAAGTAAACCATAGCTCCCCAATATTCTACCGATACGGCTGCCGGATCGAAGCGGCTATATTCGCCGTTTATTAATGCGACCGTCGTAAAGGCTGTTCCTGCTACCACCATTTGCCAAGCGGTTTTTACCATCACATTGAGGTCTTCCTCTTTTGCTGGTGCTAGGGTATCCGCATCACTTGATTTTTCCTTTGTTCTCTCTTTGCTATATTTTGACCACAATGAACCAACCGTCCAACCAATTGTACCTAAGGTTAAGACAATCATGGCTGTTAATTTATTCTCGCTTTCTGCTGATTCGGAGGCTGGTCCGAATATCTGTTCTGCAAACAACATAATCACTCCGATGAAACCTAGCACGAGGCCAAGGATGGTTGTCACACTAGAGAAGTTCTCTTTCCATTTTGGTTTATCTAAAATAATGAACCAGATGGCTGTTGCAGCCGAGAGTATGGAAACGATTGCACTGGAGATGTACTGCTCAGACCAAATAATGGCTGCCATGTCAACAAATAGTAGGAGGAAGCCGACAAAGGCAGCATCCTTTACTGCTTTTTTAATATAAATCTTGTAACCCTTAAAGTAGCAATAGCCCATTAATAGTGTACCCGCAATTATGAATCGGATAGAGCCTAGTACAAAGGGAGGGAAGGCATGCAGCGCCTTCTCAATAAAGAAAAAAGTGGAACCCCAGACCACATAAACGACAGCATAGGCAAAAATAATGATGCTTGCTGATGGGGTAGTTGTATCTTTTACCATGCTGATCTTATTCCTTTGTAGGAATCACTAATTTATTGTCTTCTTTAACTGTTTCTAGAACGATGGTTGTACGTGTTGAGATGATACCTTCAATCTTACTTAGTGAATTGCGCATCAAGTCGACTAAACCCGCCGAGTCGTTCGTTCTAACTTTTATTAAATAGCCGTCCTCGCCAGCGATATCATGCACCTCAAGCACATCGGGAATCTCTGCTAATAGGAGCCCTACTTTTTGCACACCAATGATATCTTGGGTCTTGATAAAGATGAAGGAAAGCATTTTCTGGTCCAATGCTGCGGGATTGATTCGAGCATTATATTGAAGGATAACGTCCTTTTGTTCAAGCTTCTTTACGCGTTCGAGGATGGCAGAGGGTGCCATTCCCAATTCGCGCGCAATGTCTGCGTTGTTTGTGCGCGCATTGTCTTGCATAATCCTAAGGATTTGAAGATCAATTTGGTCTAATGAATATTCTAATTTTGCCATATCGCGCAAATATCGTTATTTCCGAATAAAATTCAAATAAATAGAGAATAAAATGAATAAAATTCAGTTTAAAGATGTTGGTGCAGGATATTGTTTATGAGGAGCGTAACGAAATCCGCAGGGGCTATACGCTAATATACAGAATTTAAATCGTATATCATTTTTATTTACTGATACTGAACACGATGTATTTCTGCGTTTTTGCGGTTGTTTGCGTGTTTTTCGTCAAATAATGCTTAATAAAAGATTTAAATAGATGTAAAACGCAAAAAATGCAGTTTACTTTATCGAATATTGCGTAATTTAGTGTTTTCAATCTATACAGTCGTGTCGGAAATTTCAAGTTTATTATCCTTATCTGAATCTCTTTCAGGAGATTTATTCTTTGACGCCAGCAATGTAGAACATCAGACGATGCGCCTTGCCTATTCCACTGATGCATCAGTTTATCAGGAATTGCCGCTTGCGGTTTGCATTCCACATGATGTTAACGATTTACAAAAACTGATTCAGTATGCGAAGCAGCATCATACTACGTTAATTCCGCGTACCGCGGGAACTTCCCTTGCAGGACAGGTTGTTGGGTCGGGGATTGTTGTCGATGTTTCCAGATATTTCAATCAGATTTTAGAGGTGAACGTGGAGGAACAGTGGGCGCGCGTGCAACCAGGTGTTATTCGTGATGATCTGAATGCATATCTGCATTCTTATGGTTTAATGTTTGGGCCGGAGACATCGACCGCGAGCCGAGCGATGATTGGTGGGATGATTGGAAATAATTCTTCCGGATTGCACTCGATCGTATGGGGCGACACGCGCGAGAATCTCTTAGCGGCGCAAGTGCTACTGGACGACGCAAATCTGGTGGAGTTTAAGGAGCTAACGGATGCTGAATTCTTTGGCAAGCTAGCCCTGAAGACTAGGGAGGGAGAGATTTATAGAGAAATCAACGGGATATTAACGGATAAAGCGAATCGTGACGCGATTGTTGCAGGATACCCGAAGAGTGAAATTACGCGTAGAAATACCGGCTATGCTTTAGATAGTTTACTGGACAATAGCCAACCATTTAATTTTTGTCGCTTGTTGGCGGGTTCTGAAGGAACAATCGGAATCATTACAGAGGCGAAGATTAAATTGATGCCTTTACCTCCCAAAGAGATTGGTTTGCTATGTGTTCATTTTAACGACATGGTTGAATGTGTGCGTGGGAATGCGCTGGCATTAAAGTACCATCCTGAAGCATCTGAGCTTGTCGATAAATACATTTTAGATTTTACTGTTGGCCATCCAACTTACCAGTATAACCGATTTTTTATTGAAGGCGACCCACAGGCGCTATTGATTGTGGAGTTCCGTGCCGATAATATTGAAGAAATTGAGCGAAAGGCCGAAGCATTAAAAATAGCATTGCAAACAGCTCAATTAGGATATGCCTATCCGTTGATTACAGGTTCAGCACAGTGTAACTTAGTGTGGGATGTGCGTAAAGCTGGTTTAGGCTTGATCAGGAACCTTCCGGGTGATAATCAACCGGTCAATTTGATTGAGGATTGCGCAGTTTCGCCGGAGGATTTACCGGATTATGTTGCGGATATCCAAAAGCTGTTGGCTGAAGAGCAGGTGCATGCCTCGTACTACGCGCATGCTGGTGCTGGTGAGCTGCATATCGAGCCTTTCATCAACTTAAAATCGGTAGAGGGAAGACGACAATTTCGTTCCATCTTAGAAAAAACCACCGACTTGGTGTTGAAATATAATGGATCCTTAAGCGGCGAGCATGGGGATGGTCGTTTGCGCGGCGAATTTATTGGCAAGGTATTGGGTGAGCAGGTCTACCAGCTTTTGTTGCAGGTAAAGCAAGCATTTGATCCACATCGTATCTTCAATGCCAAGAAGATTGTGGACACGCCTCCGATGGATACGCATCTGCGCTATGATCAAGTTCGCGATGGGAAAGACATCAACACTTATTTCGACTTTACACAAAACGAAAGCATTTTACGTTTAGCAGAGAAATGCTCGGGATCGGGGGATTGCAGAAAAACAGAAATTACCGGTGGCACGATGTGTCCATCGTTTATGGCTACGCGCGATGAAAAAGATACCACGCGTGCGAGAGCCAATATGCTACGTCAGTTTTTGACGAACTCGAATAAGGAAAATCGCTTTGATCACGAAGAATTGAAAGAGGTGATGGACCTGTGTTTGAGTTGTAAAGGCTGTAAAACGGAGTGTCCATCGAGTGTGGATATCGCGAAGATGAAAGCGGAGTTCTTACAGCATTATTATGACGCGAATGGAGCGAGCTTCCGTTCTAAGTTAATTGCAAATTTTACGCAGTCGCAGAAGCTAGGTTCCTATGTTGCTCCGATTTATAATTTCTTCGCAACAAATCAGATTACGTCGGGAATCATCAAATCCGTTGTCGGCTTTGCGCCTAATCGTTCCCTACCAAAAGTGCACGGTACAACGTTAAGTGCGTGGGTGAAGAAACAGGAGCCTGCAAAACAAAAAAGGAAAGTTTACTTATTTAGCGACGAGTTTACGGAATATAATGATACCGAGATTGGTATAACGGCTTATAAATTATTGACCGCGCTAGGTTACGAGGTTGTTGTTCCAAAACATCTAGAGAGCGGGCGAACATTTCTGTCGAAAGGTTTCGTGAAGAAAGCGAAGGAACTTGCAAACAAGAACGTCGATATGTTGGCCGATTTGATTAGCGAAGAAACTCCTTTATTGGGTATTGAGCCCTCTGCGATTATTACGTTCCGCGATGAATATGTGGATCTTGTCGATTCGAAAAATAAAATCAAAGCAGTCAACTTGGCGACGCATGCGTTGATGATAGACGAATTTCTTGTGAAGGAAATAAGGGCAGGAAGAATTCATGCGGAGCAGTTCACTGCGGATAAACAAAAGATCAAGCTGCATGGGCATTGTTATCAAAAGGCATTTAAATTAGTAGACTACACCAAACAATTATTGTCCTTGCCAACGAACTTTGAAGTGGAAGTGATTCCATCGGGTTGTTGCGGTATGGCTGGATCTTTTGGTTATGAGAAAGAACATTTTGAGGTTTCTCAGAAAGTAGCTGAATTGGTCTTATTTCCGACTTTACGTAAAACGGGGGCGGAGTATATAATAGCAGCAGCAGGGACTTCATGTAGGCATCAAATTAAAGATGGTGTGCATCGTAAATCCTACCACCCGGTTGAGATTATGTACAATGCGTTAGTTAACAAGTAAGAAACTTTTTGTATATTAAGCTGTTATAATAGAAAAAGAGAGATTATGAAAAAGATATTAAGCTATTGTTTATTAGCATCTACTGTTGTCGGCTTTGCTGCTTGTAGAAATGCGAATAAATCAGAAGGCTCATCGGCAGATTCTACAGGTACCTCGGCCAGCTCCTCTGCTAGTTCCTTAAATCAGCTAACAAATGATCCCAAGGGAACTCCTCTACATTTTTATTTCAATATGAATGAGGTCGGACAGACGGATTCCTCTGTTGTTTATGATGCAAAATCGCTTTATAACAATGATACCGTTGGTTTTAAACTGGAAGTATTAAAAAATATCGAAGCAGGAATTACAGCGCAAAATACGCCTGATAATGACAAAGGGTTTAGAGTGGGGTCGCTACGTATTTCGAGTTTAGGACCTGTTTCTGATAATTTCATGAAAGCGGTAGGTGATCTTTACGGTATGCAGGCTGGCGGTCCGATGACGGACAGGGCGATATCGCCCATGGTATTCTCCTCAAATAATGAACCTGTGGATCTAAGTAAATCGAAATCCTATAATTTCAAATTATTCTTTGAACAGGCGAATGGGGAGCCGGCGGAGTTTTTTGCAGTAGTCGATAACTATAAAAAGTCATTTGAACTGACTGAAAAAGATTCTACGTTCCGTTCCGCGTTTTTTAATGCGTTGACTGGAAAGTAAAGGAGAGTCAAATAAAGAATTGAAAGCACCCGATGGGTGCTTTTTTTTTGTTTCATTTCAGAAACTTCGAGTGCTTGTTCTCTAGTTTGAAAGGAGTATCATACCGTCATATAAAATAGGCCTCTCAAATTCTTTATGTTTATTTAATATCCCCTACAAGGAAAATAATGTAGTTTTGAATTATAAAATTTATTTCAATTGAAAGTTATCAGTAATGTAATTCCATTTGCTTTAGACCACTCCGGGAGGAACAGGCTTATGAAGTTCTTTGACATCATGATAAAATCGGGAGGTTGGTCCATGACGATAGATAATTGTGCGAGAAATTTTGCTTGCTTATCTGCGCTTGGTTTTACTAATTTTACGAGAATGAGAAATTCCTTCACTTCCATCATGCTATTTTTACTGTTCACCAGTTCCGTCTTGAATTTATCGGCACAGGAGATAGGGGTTGTTCGAACAGCATTGGGCAAGGCAGATCATCCAGCATTGGGTGAGATTTCAGGTATTGTTGCTTCGCGAACATATCCGGGGAAGTATTGGGTGCATAATGACAGCGGTGACACTGGCAGGATATTCTTGATCGATAGCGTTGCGAAGATGTCTTGTGAATTTCATTTGGAAGGCATTGATGCGAGGGATGTAGAAGATATTGCTTGGGTTAGAGACAATGGGAAAAGTTATATCCTTCTTGCGGATATTGGAGACAATTTAGCGAAGCGTGAAGAGATAAAGCTCTACTATTTCGAGGAGCCCCTGATGAAGGCTGGAGCGACTAAGGACACGATTGCTTCCAAAGCGATTCGAACGATTGTACTAAATTATCCGGATAAAGCGCGGGATGCGGAAGCCATTTTTGTAGACCCATTGGATCAACGTTTCTATCTGATCAGTAAACGCGATTTCTATTCAACGCTGTACAGCGCTGATATTTTCAAATCAAAAAAGGATCGATATATATTGCGCAAGGAGATGGAGTTCCCTTTTACCTTTGTGACTGCCGCAGATATTTCTGAGCATGGCGATGCGATTATCGTGAAGAATTTAACGCAGGTGTTCTATTGGGACAGGAAAACTAAAGGTTCGATAATTAATAGCTTAAGAAGTCCCTTCCAAAAAGTAAGTTATACTGTTGAGCCACAAGGGGAAGCAATCGCATTCGACCATAGCCCATTTACATTTGTCACGATCAGTGAACGTCCTTTTGGATTAGATGCTTATCTTTATCAATACAAATACACTAAACCATGAAAATAAAGTTTACTATTCTATTCTTTCTTCTTGGATTCTCGTTCAGCTTTGCTGCGAAAGTCGATACTTTGTCGGTGCATAGCGCTGCGATGGGCAAAAGCATTAAGACAGTTGTTATTAGCCCGGAAAAAGGGGGGAAGGACATGCCTGTGCTGTATCTCTTGCATGGCTATTCTGGCGACTACAGCAATTGGGTGAACAAGGTGCCGGCCTTGAAAGAATTAGTTGATCAATTTGGTTTCATGGTTGTTTGTCCGGATGGAGGCTATGGATCTTGGTATTGGGATATTGCAGGAAAAAAAGATTATCAGTATGAAACCTTCGTCAGCAAAGAATTGGTGAACCATATTGATGGAAAATATAACACTGCCAAAGACCGTGCGAAGCGCGGTATTTCAGGATTGAGTATGGGTGGACATGGAGCTTTGTATTTAGCGATACGTCATCAGGATGTCTTTTCTGTGGTGGGCAGTACGGCGGGAGGTGTCGATATCCGCCCCTTCCCAAATAATTGGGAGATGGCTGCACGCTTAGGCGGTTACGCAGAAAATCCAGAGAAATGGAATCAACATACCGTCATGGAGATGACACATTTGATAAAGCCTAAATCGCTGGAAATTTTCATCGATTGCGGCGTAGATGACTTCTTTTTCGGGGTAAATGAAAAGTTGCACGAGAAGCTGCAGTATATGAATATTCCACACCGCTATCTGACCATGCCTGGTGCCCATAATTGGGACTACTGGAGCAAATCAATTCATTATCAGATGGCTTTCTTCAATGAGGTGTTTCATAAACCCAGCGAACCAATTAAAAAGTAATAGTCGGATAAAGCATCTTATTTTTTCAGGAAAACAGAATATTAATAAGGAAGTTAAACTTGCATTAGCGATTTTGAATAACAGCTTGGCTTTTCTATTTTAGTCGAGGATTTTAAAGCTGCCGCTATATATGCTGATCGACTATAAAAAGTGCACATTCCTCTTAGTATGCCTGTTGAGTGTTTTATCGACCTTTGGACAAGAGAAAATTACCTTAAGTGGAATTATAAAAGATGTTAATTCGGGCGAAACATTAATAGGCGCTTTAATTCGCATTCAAGACGCAAATGTTAGTGGCTACTCCAATAATTATGGGTTCTATTCCATTACCCTGCCCGCTGGCGAGCATCTAATCGAGGTATCCTATATAGGCTATAACCGTATTTCACAATCCATTACGCTTACGGAGAATAGGAAGCTAGACTTTGAACTGAACGACAACTCCACGACAATCGAGGAAGTTGTTGTTTCCGGGAAGCGTCAGAATGAAAATGTAGCGAGTCCGCAAATGGGTAACTTGAAGTTTACTATGGAGGAACTGAAGAATGTTCCGATTCTATTTGGAGAGAAAGATATCTTGAAGACTATTCAGTTGATGCCAGGTGTTGCCTCCGGTGGTGAAGGAAGTTCTAACTTTTACGTTCGTGGTGGCGCAGGCGATCAGAACCTGATCTTACTGGATGAAGCGACCGTATATAATGCATCTCATTTGCTTGGCTTTTTTTCTACATTCAACTCCGATGCGATAAAGGATGTTAATCTTTACAAAGGTGGAATTCCTGCGCAATACGGCGGGAGAATTTCTTCCGTCATGGATATCTCCATGTTGGATGGAAACAATAAAATGTTTGCAGCCGAAGGTGGAATAGGTTTGATCGCATCGAGATTAAAACTTGAAGGGCCAATCGTTAAAGATAAGAGTTCATTCATGTTAAGCGGGCGCAGAACCTATGCTGATATGTTCCTGAAAGCTTCCAAGGATGAGACTGTGAAAAAAAGTCGCTTGTATTTCTACGATCTGAACGCAAAGATGAACTACAAGCTCAATGAGCGGAATACAGTTTACCTTTCTGGTTATTTCGGGAAGGATGAATTAGGATATGGTGATCTGTTTGGTTTCGACTGGGGGAATGCAACGGCTACCGTTCGCTGGAATCATATTTTTAATGAAAAGCTATTCAGCAATACCACTATGATCTATAGTGACTTTACCTATAATGTGAAAGTCAATAACGATGATTCGGATTTTAAGATAGCCTCGAAGATTAGAAATTGGAACCTGAAGCAGGATTTCTCTTATTATTCCTCCAACAACAATACTTTAAAGTTTGGATTGAATGTGTTGCGTCAGCAAGTCCTACCGGCTAGTTTGAACGCTAGCAGTGAGTCGGCGGTGAATTCTATTAATATCGAGAAGCGTCAAGGCATTGAAGCTGCTGCCTATGTTTCCCATGAGTGGAAGCCGTTTGAACAATTGTCACTTATTTATGGACTTCGTTTGAACGATTTCATGGTGTTGGGGCCTGGTACTTTCTATTCCTTTGATCAAGATGGCGAGCCGACGGATGAAGCGGTCTATGGCAGCTCGATTATTAAGCATCATTTCAATTTGGAGCCACGAGCGTCGATGGCCTACATCCTAAATCCCCAAAATAGTATCAAAGCCAGCTATAACCGCATTGCACAGAATCTACATCAGCTGACAAACACAACTTCGAGTCTTCCGACCGATCAATATGTGTTGAGTAGCTTGAATATCAAACCCCAAATTGCTGATCAAGTAGCTTTGGGTTATTTCCGTAACTTGAACAATGATGCATATGAGCTTTCCGTAGAGACCTACTATAAGTTCATGGATAATCAGATAGATTTTAGAAATGGAGCCGATTTGCAAGCGAACAAATACCTGGAAGGGGAGCTGTTGTTTGGAATTGGAAGATCGTATGGGGTTGAATTTCTTGTGCGCAAGAATAAAGGAAAGCTGAATGGTTGGATATCTTACACTTTGGGTCGAAGCGAACGACAGTTTGATGGTATTAATGATGGCAACTGGTTTGCAGCGCGACAGGATAGAACACACGATGTGTCGGTCGTAGGAATGTATCAATTATCTAAAAGTTGGAACTTAGGAGCAACCTTTGTATTCAATACCGGAAATGCGATCACTTTCCCAAGTGGAAAGTATCAGATCGATGGGACGACAATGTTCTATTATACCGAAAGAAACGGCTACAGGATGCCGAATTACCATCGTTTGGATTTGTCGGCCAATTATGAACCGAACAAGGAAAACAAGCGTTTTAATTCAAGCTGGTCTTTCGGAATTTACAATGTGTATAACCGAAAGAATGCTTATATCATTGATTTTAGAGAGAATGAACAAAATCCTAATGTGACGGAAGCCTATAAGATTGCATTGTTCGGAATCATCCCTTCAGTTACCTGGAACTTTAAATTTTAAAAGATGCGAAGCATACAGATATACTTATTGTCAATTCTAATTGTACTTAGTTTCGCTTCTTGCGAAGAGAAGATTGATGTAGATTTGAATACCGCAAATGCGAAAGTTGTGATAGAAGCGGATTTGAATAACTTCGATAGGAATCAGGAGATTGTGGTCTCTAGGACAGTCCCTTTTGATGAGAACCGAGCTTTTGAACCTGTTGATAACGCTGTAGTCAGTGTCGTAACATCTTCAGGTAGAACCTATAATTTTGAGTCTATTGGTGGAGGACGTTATTCGCATAGCAACATGGGCGTCATTGCGCAACAAGAATACACACTAAATGTTTCGGTGGATGGACAAACTTATAGCTCGAAGACGCGCATGCCGAACTATGTCGAAGTAGACTCTGTTAAAGTTACGAAGGAGAATATATTCAATGAAGATTACTATTTCGTTAATCTGAGTTTTGATGATCCAGAAGGCGTAGAAAACTACTATAAGTATAATGTTGAAATTCAAAGTGCGGGAGATAATTCCACTCCCATGCAATTCAACTCCGCCTATTCGGACAAGTTTAATGATGGTTTACATGTTACGCATCAAATAGGTGGCAGAAATGCGGAGATAGAAAACGGCGATAAAGTCCGCGTCCGTCGTTACTGTATTGCAAAGGATGTCTATAAATACTGGTCGGAGTATCAGTCAACCAATCCAGGAAGCGCATCACCAGCTAATCCTACCTCCAACATCAGTAATGGTGCCCTAGGCTATTTCTCGGTAGCTGGAGTAAAAGAATTTGTTGTTGAGATTGACGACTCCGCTAGATTGGAGGATTAAAAGCTAGCGAAATTAAATCCTTTACTTTGTAGTTGATCAATTGTTCTAGGAAGAGCATACTGAACATTCTCAATGGCTTTAATATTGTCGTGAAAGACGATGATACTTCCGCGTCTTGTGTAGTTGACTGCATTTTTAAGGCATTGCTCCGGACTAATTCGATTGTCGTAATCTCCTGTAAGTACATCCCACATAATAACCTTATACTTCTTGGAAACCGCCCTAAGTTGTGACTTTTTAATTCTACCGTAGGGTGGACGGAATAAGTGGCTACTAATCAGTTGATCAGCTTTTTCTATATTTTCCAAATAAATGGCGTCATCCGTACGCCAACCTTTTAAGTGGTTGTAGGTATGATTGCCCACTTGATGTCCTTCATCAAGAATACGTTGGAAAATTTCCGGATGCTTGCGAACATTATCGGCCACACAGAAAAAACAAGCTTTTACATTTTTCTCTTTTAGGCAATCAAGAATCCATGGGGTGATCTCGGGAATTGGGCCGTCGTCAAAGGTTAAGAATATATTATCTTTTTCCTCTTTTTGCCTCCAAACTGCATTTGAGTAAAGATAAGGAAGAATGAAAAGCGGACGGACAAAATGCATGTTGATAGACTACTTTAATATTGGCAAATTTATCAAGATTTAATTATCCATCCAATTATTCAATAAGAAGATGAACAGATTATTCGCTTACTTCCGAATGCGTAGAGGAGAACAGATTGGTTTTTCCATAATGGCGGTATTCATTGCTCTCGTTTTATTCAGCACTTTTATATATGACGTACTTCCCAGAGAAAAGAAAGTGTCTCCTGAAGTCCGAATGCTGGCTGAAGACCTTGTTGCGAATCCGGAAGTCCGACCCGGACGTCCTGAAAGAAGGAAACAGCGAGAAGCGAATAAAATTAGACCCACAGTTTCCTATTTCTATTTTGATCCTAACGACTTATCAGTAGAAGATTGGATGCGATTGGGTTTATCGGAGCGACAGATTAGAGTGATTCACAACTATGAGGCTAAAGGAGGACATTTTCGAAAACCGGAGGATATTGCAAAACTTTACAGTTTATCTGATGAGGATGTGGCTCGTCTTTTACCCTACGTTAGAATTGCCGAAAGACCATTCAAAGAAACGATTTTTGAAAGACCAATGGCAACCAAACCCTACTCCAATTCTTATGAATCGCTGCTTATTAATCTCAACTCGGCTGATAGTGCGGAGTTGACTCAGCTTCGTGGGATTGGCCCGGCCTTTTCCAGGCGGATTGTCAATTTTAGAAACTCACTTGGTGGTTTCCATTCGACCGAGCAGTTAAGCGAAGTTTATGGTCTACCCGAGGAAACCTATCTCCACATCAAAAAACATGTACAGGTAGATGAAGCATCGATTGTAAAGCTGAGAATAAACGAATTGGATGTCAATGCCTTGGCAAAACACCCTTATATCTCTTACAAGCAGGCGAGAACAATTGTAAACTATAGAGAACATCATGGCCCTTTTAAGTCGATGGAAGATTTAAAAAAGATTCTTTCTCTCGATGAGGCTTTTTTTCGTAAAATTGAAATCTATATAGATTTCAGATGATAGAAGATCAACTTAAAGCGGTAATACGCGATATTCCGGATTTCCCTAAACCAGGTATTGTATTTAAAGACATCACACCATTACTTCAACATGCGGAGCTTGTTGAATTGGCAGTTCAAGAGTTTGCACGTCGTTTGGACAACATCGATTTTGATGTTATTGCAGGTATTGAAAGCCGAGGCTTTCTTTTCGGATTCTTATTAGCCCAACATTTGAGCAAACCTTTTATACCTATTCGCAAGCAGGGCAAGCTTCCATACCATACAGTCTCTGAGTCTTACAAGTTAGAGTATGGACAAGCAACCATCGAGATGCATGAGGATGCATTTCCCGAAGGAACTAGAGTTCTCTTACATGATGACCTTTTGGCAACGGGCGGAACGGTAGTAGCCGCTAGTAAGTTGATTGAAAAAGTAGGAGGGGTGGTTGCAGGTTATACATTTGTCATCAGTTTAGATTTTCTACAAAGTGCAGGTCGATTAACACGTTTTAATGAAAATATTATTTCTTTAATCGGTTATCAATAACACTAACATTACAACTTCTAAACATTATCTATGGAATGGCTGCTGGATCCAAACATCTGGATATCTTTTTTAACACTAACAATTCTTGAAATCGTATTGGGTATTGATAATATTGTCTTTATCTCGATTCAAAGTGCAAAATTACCTGTAGAGCAACAGAAAAAAGCTCGTCAGATTGGTTTGTTATTAGCACTCGTTATGCGGGTTGGTCTATTATTCTCCATCAAGTGGATTATGGGCTTAACCGAGCCTTTCTTAAATCTTGCAGATACTTTAGGCATTGAGGATCCACAATGGCATCGCTATTTGACATTATCCGGACGAGATCTCATCTTGTTCATAGGTGGATTATTCTTGATATATAAAGCCACTACGGAGATTCATCATAAAGTGGAAGGTCATATCGAAGCGAGTTCTGGAAGAAGCAAGACCGTTACTTTCTCCAGCGTAATTATTCAGATTATCATACTCGATTTAGTTTTCTCCTTAGACTCCGTTATTACCGCTGTTGGAATGGTAGATCAGATTGGGGTAATGATAGCGGCTGTTATTGTTGCAGTGGGAATCATGTTGCTATCAGCGGAGAGTATTTCCAAGTTTGTGAATGATTATCCATCGGTTAAGATGCTCGCATTAGCCTTCTTATTATTGATTGGTGTCTCGCTTACTGCAGAAGCGTTCGATCAGCATATTCCGAAAGGCTATATCTATTTCGCTATGGCATTCTCCGTACTCGTTGAATTCTTAAATATCCGTGCAGAGAAAAAAGCATTGGAACAGTTAGAAAAAGGGAAAAACAATTAAAAAAAAAGGGGCTGTCTAAA
>DELI01000006.1 GCA_002354335.1 Sphingobacterium sp. UBA2700
TGCAAACGAATATTTTTAGCAGGATAGTGTAACTCGCTAACAATGTGAACAATAATTTATCGAAACACGATGGAAAAAGTGGCGTTACAAGTTGATTTGGGGGTTGCAAGGGGAAAATGACGGGCTTAGGCAGAAAGAAATGAGGCTTTCTTCGAGAGAAGACGGGGTACGCGTCAGGGAAAACCTAATGCAGACCTCATGCACTCCCCTTTCATAGCCCTCCACAAGCGGGTTTGATTGGGTTATGTATTGGGTTTACATTGGGTGAACAAGGGGTTTAAGCTATCGAATAGTAGTTAGTACTTAGTAGTTAGTATTAAGACCTATGGCGTAATTTCCGCTACAATACATGATCCTGATAATCCTTGCATCCTTCCTTTCGAATAGTAGTTAGTATTTAGTACTTAGTATTAAGACCTATGGCGTAATATCCGCGACAATACATGATCCTGCTCATCTTTAAATCCTTCCTTTCCTGGTTCAAGACTAACGTTGTGATAATAAAAACCATGTGCAATGAGCTGACTCCTGTCAATCCTTTCATCCTTCCTTTCCTGGTTCAAGACAATACCATCCTTCCCTGGTTCAAGACAAAACATCCAACCGGATAACAAGAAAGCTATGTGCTATTTCTATTTCAACAAACCCCATTCCAGCTCTTAAAAAAAGTTAAATCCAAAAGCGACCGCAGCTATTCCCACCAACATCTATTATATTTAAAGTACTTACTAGCCAAACATGAATACCGACCACGACACTACTGCCACGCGTATGTTTCCGAAACAACCTATATTATTTAGGTTCTGCTTTGTTTTCTTTCTATTATTTATCCTGCTGTTCAATAATCATACTTTCCTCTTTCTTACTCCGTTCGTTCCCTTGATGGGCGACGCGATGATTGGGTTCATGAAGAGCATGACCGCAGGGTGGCTAGACCTCAATCAAACCGTTCCTTATTATAGGAATGGTAGCGGCGACAGCACGGTGCATTGGCTGATCCTACTATTAATATTGCTGCTATCTATTGTAGCTTGTATCGTTTGGTCGCTCGTTGATCGAAAAAACAAATCATATCCGAAACTTTATTATTGGTTAACAGTGCTTGTGCGTTATTATGTTGGCATCACCATGTTCAACTATGGCGTAATCAAGCTCTTTCAGGGACAGTTCCCCTTCCCTACCTTATACAAGTTGACCGAGCCACTATATCAGTATTCGCCTATGGGTTTGGCATGGGCATTCTACGGCGCATCGCATCCTTATAATATAATGATAGGTATCGCTGAGATGTTGGGCGTATTGTTATTGTTTAGGAAGACGATGACAATTGGAGCAATCATAACCTTAGGCGTTAGTATCAACGTGATGGCGACTAATTATTTCTATGATGTGCCCGTCAAGATGCTATCGACAGCTCTGGTCTTATTTTCTCTATATCTATTAGGACCTAACATCCGTAAATTCTACGAGCTGCTCATTCAAGGAAAAGCTATTTCGCTCAGCCCTCCGCCGAGCCTGCAAGTTAATGCACGCTGGAAGCGGATTAGCTTGAATGCCATAAAAGTAATTTTGCTCCTTGCAACCGTCGCACCTGCCGTGCATAGTATTATAAGAGCAGATAAGTTCCTCAAGCAATTCGTACAAACGGAGAGCGATCTATATGGCGTTTACTATTTACCGTTGCGCGAATATGAGAACCGGAAGAAACTTCGGATTCCCGATGACTGGCATTTTCTAATTTTTATCAATGAGCAATCGCTGATCGTCCGCGATGCGGAGATGAAAAGTCGCACCTATCAGGTGACGAGCGACAGCCTTAAGAAAGAAATCAAGATTATTGGACAGGCTGGAGAGCCAACTCAGCATTTTCGCTATGAAAAACGTGAAACAGGAATCATGTTAAGGGATATCGAGTCTACAGATTCCATATCCATCTTTGTAAATAAGATAGATATGGAAAATATCGACTTAAAAACCCGAGGTTTTCGATGGGTCAGTGATCTGCCTTATAATAGATAGGTTATTGGAAGGCGCTGATGTCGGTAATATCTTGTCCGGTAATCAATAAGTGTACATCATGGGTACCCTCATAAGTTATCACCGACTCCAGGTTCATCATGTGTCGCATAATTGGATAATCACCTACGATTCCCATTGCACCGAGGACTTGGCGCGCTTCGCGTGCCACCTGCAATGCCATATGCACATTATTGCGTTTCGCCATTGAAATTTGCTGCGGACTAGCTTGATCGTTGTTCCTCAAGGTTGCTAGGCGCCAAGAAAGGAGCTGCGCCTTTGTAATCTCTGTCAGCATTTCTGCCAATTTCTTTTGCTGCAATTGGAAGGAAGCGATCGGCTTACCGAACTGTTCCCGTTCTTTAGCGTACTTCAAGGCCACCTCGTAGCAATCTATTGCTGCACCTATCACGCCCCAGGAAATACCGTAGCGAGCGGAGTTTAAGCATGAAAGTGGGCCGCGCATACTTTGAACGTGTGGCAACACATTTTCTTTCGGTATATAGACCTGATCGAAAACAAGTTCGCCCGTCTTGGAAGCACGTAAAGACCATTTATTCAATGTTTCGGGCGTAGAAAAACCTTCCATCTTCCGCTCGACGATGACCCCACGCACCTTATCTTCCTGATCGCGCGCCCATACAACGGCTATATCGCAAATTGGCGCATTCGTGATCCACATCTTGGAACCGTGTAGGCGGAAACCATCGCCGTCGGGCGTCAATCTTGTTTCCATACTTCCAGGGTCCGATCCGTGGTTAGGTTCGGTCAAGCCAAACGCGCCAATAAATTCACCAGCGCCTAATGCCGGAAGATATTTCTTCCGTTGTTCCTCGGATCCGAAGGAGTAGATCGGATACATCACGAGCGATGATTGCACGGACGCTGCCGAGCGTATCGCGGAGTCGCCGGCTTCCAGTTCTTGCATGATTAGGCCATAAGCCATGTAGTCAAGCCCCGCACCACCATATTCCTGTGGAATAAGCGGGCCGAGCGCGCCGACTTCGCCAAGCTTCTTCATCAGATTGGGGATTTCCTTATGCTCCTGTGCGAAATGATCGATTTTAGGACGTATTTCTAAGTTTACAAAGTCGCGGATCGCATCGCGAATTAAGATATGTTCTGCCGTAAGAAGGTCTTCGATTTTAAAGTAGTCAACCATGATGAGATATTAGATATAAGACGTTAGATTTTAGAGTATGGCGCCTTTGATTTGTTAAATATGCGCGCACGTGTATTCGTTTTTATAAAAGGGTTATTCCTTGTGTTTTCATTATTTTTTTAGCGCTGTTTATAATGGAGGTTTTGCTTATATGCGCCTCCTTTTTATTAGGCACACAGTAAAGTTAAATATAAGATGTGCTGAACGTTTCGAAAATGACTGCAATCACTAATTTTTTGACGGTTCTATGTGTTTCAGCTTGGCTTGCTGATAATTTCATGGAAGGAAATTTTGTTTTAATCTTTATTTCAGTCACTTAGGAGTTTCTGATAAGATTGAGTTTTCTTCGGAATTGAGGGTAACAAAATTCATATAATTCGATAATTTAATGTAAAAAATAAATTATATTCTCTATATTTAGTCAAATATCGAATAATATAAACCAACATATGACATCCAAAGAATTAAAAGCACTAGGAATAGAAGTAGAAAACTTGGGCACAAGTACCGGTAGCAAGTGGTTTTCCAAGGGAGGATTGATCGCGTCATACTCGCCAACCAACGGAAAGCTGATTGCAAAGGTTCAAAGCACGAGCAAGAAGGAATATGAAAAAGTAATGCAGGAAGCAGAGAAGGCTAAACTGCAATGGCGGGATATTCCAGCGCCGAAGCGCGGCGAGATTGTTAGGCAATTGGGCGAAAAGTTGCGTGAAGTAAAACCGTTACTGGGCAAGCTCGTGTCGTACGAGATGGGTAAATCGTATCAGGAAGGTATGGGTGAGGTTCAGGAAATGATCGACATCTGTGACTTTGCGGTTGGATTATCCAGACAATTGTATGGAAACACGATTCACTCGGAGCGTCCGGGACATCGTATGTATGACCAATATCATCCGCTAGGGATCGTCGGTATCATTACGGCTTTCAATTTCCCTGTTGCTGTTTGGGCATGGAATGCGGCATTAGCATTGGTATGTGGTGATGTTGTGGTTTGGAAAGCAAGTGAGAAAACGCCTTTATGTGCGGTTGCATGTCAGAAAATCATAGCCGATATCTTAAAAGCGAATAAACTGCCGGAGGGCATTTCTTCAATCGTTACGGGCGACAAGGAAGTTGGGGAATGGATTTCTTCTGACGAGCGCATTCCTTTGGTATCCGCTACGGGTTCTACCCGCATGGGTAAGATCGTTGCGACTACCGTTGCGCAACGCCTTGGCAAATCGCTGTTAGAACTAGGCGGAAATAACGCCATCATTGTGACACCAAGCGCTGATTTGAAGATGACGATTATTGGTGCGGTATTCGGTGCTGTAGGAACTGCAGGACAACGCTGTACCAGCACAAGACGTTTGATTATCCATGAGAGCATTTATGATAAGGTGAAAAAATCTTTAGTGGATGCCTATAATCAAATCAAGATTGGCGATCCATTAGATGTTAAGCATCACATGGGGCCATTAATTGATACGGATGCTGTTCAGATGTATTTGAATGCATTAGACAAAATAAAGGAAGAGGGTGGCAAGCTATTAACGGAGGGAGAGGTATTGACAGGCAAAGGTTATGAAAGCGGTTGCTACGTAACGCCGGTTATTGCGGAGGTGGAGAACCATTATGAGATCGTTCAGCATGAAACTTTCGCTCCTATCCTTTATTTAATTAAATACAAAGGCGAATTGGAGGAGGCCATTGCCTTACAAAATGGGGTAAGACAGGGGTTATCTTCGGCGATTATGACGAATAGCCTTCGCGAGTCGGAGCTTTTCTTAAGTCAGAATGGCTCAGACTGTGGTATCGCGAATGTCAACATCGGTACTTCGGGTGCTGAAATCGGTGGGGCTTTCGGTGGAGAGAAGGAGACTGGCGGTGGCCGTGAATCCGGATCGGACGCATGGAAAGTTTATATGCGCCGTCAGACGAATACCATTAACTATACGACTAACCTTCCTTTGGCACAAGGGATTAAATTTGATTTATAAGCATTATGAGAGAGACACATCAAAGATTAGCGAAACATATTCTTGCCGATGGCCTGCCAGTCGTTATCGATCTGGAGAAGTCGCACGGCTCCTATATTGTGGATGTTGATGGGAACGAGTATTTGGATATGTTCAGCATGTTTGCTTCCTCCCCTGTTGGCTACAACCATCCTCATATTGTAAAAAACGCTGATGCGCTGAAGCACGTTGCGATCAATAAGTTAGCTCTGTCGGACGTATATCCTAGAGAATATGCTGATTTCCTGGACACTTTCGAACGCGTTGGTATCCCACAGGAGTTAAGTTATTGTTTTTTCATCGATGGCGGCGCATTGGCGGTTGAAAATGCGTTGAAGGCAGCATTCGATTGGAAAACAAGATTGAATTTAAGCAAGGGGATTGAGCAGGAGGCGAGCCAGGTCATCCACTTTAAGCAGGCGTTTCATGGCCGTTCCGGCTATACTTTGTCCTTAACGAATACGAAGGATCCGCGCAAGTACATGTACTTTCCGAAATTCGATTGGCCAAGAATCAGCAACCCGAAATTGCAGTTCCCACTGACGGAGGAATCTGTGAATGACACCATTCAAGCGGAAGAGCGAGCAATACAGGAAATTGAGGCTGCTATTGCGAAAAACCCAGCTGATATCGCTTGTTTAATCATCGAGCCTATACAGGCGGAAGGTGGAGATAACCATTTCCGCAATGCGTTTTTCCAGAAGCTGCGTGAGATATGCGATAAGAATGATATCATATTAATCTTGGATGAGGTGCAAACGGGTATCGCGATGACGGGTAAGATGTGGTGCTATGAGCACTTAGGCATTATTCCTGACGTGATTTCTTTCGGAAAGAAGACGCAAGTATGTGGGATTTTGGCAAATAAAGAGAAATTTGACCGCGTGGAAAACCATGTATTCAAAGAGTCTAGCCGCATTAACTCGACTTTCGGTGGTAATTTGGTTGACATGGTTCGCTTCCGTTTGATTTTAGAAATTATCGAACAGGAGAACCTTGTAGAAAAAGCAGCGCTGTTGGGTGAATATTTGATTGAGCAATTAAACATTCTTGCAGAAAAGCATCCTAGCATTACCGCTGTTCGTGGCAAAGGATTGCTTTGTGCTTTCGATTTGCCTACCGACAAAGAGCGCGATGATTTGGTTGCCAAAGCGATGGACGAGAAGATGTTAATCTTAGGATGTGGCGATCGTAGTATCCGCTTCAGACCGCATCTGACTGCTACGAAAGAAGATATTGACAAGGCAATTGCGATTGTTGATAAATTGGTAGACTAAGATCATTTAGGGCAGCACCCTGCGCTAGCCTAAAATAAAAGAACCCTTTTAAGAGCCGTATTTATTTACGGCTCTTTTTTTTTAGCACTGTCAATCCGTCATGGATTGCGAACAGAAATACGCTGCTTGATGTTATACTAAAAAAGGCAATAAATTGTTTTTCAGTGGGAAAGGGCTGCGGGACGTTTATCGGGGATGATTAGCATCATTTTTGTTAACTTTGTAGACTATGTCGGATATTATTCAATTGCTTCCCGATTCAGTAGCCAATCAGATCGCGGCGGGTGAGGTTGTTCAGCGACCAGCATCAGCAGTGAAGGAGATGATGGAGAATGCTATCGATGCGGGGGCAGATCAAATAAAACTTATTGTAAAGGATGCGGGGAAGTCATTGATTCAGGTTATTGACAATGGCTGTGGTATGAGCGTTACGGATGCTCGAGTATGTTTTGAGAGGCATGCGACGTCGAAAATCCGTAAGGCAGAGGATTTATTTGCTATCCGTACGATGGGTTTCCGTGGTGAGGCGATGGCTTCCATTGCGGCTATTGCGCACGTGGAACTTCGTACGCGCCGACATGAGGATGAGTTAGGGACTGTTGTTGAGATTGAGGGCTCGGAGGTTGTTCAGCAATATCCGGATCAGACGCCAGCAGGCAGCAGTATTTCTGTTAAAAACTTATTCTACAATATTCCGGCAAGACGGAACTTCCTGAAAAGCAATTCCGTGGAGTTGCGACATATTTTGGATGAATTCCAGCGTATTGCCCTAGCGCATCCTGAGATTTTCTTTTCGCTGCACAGCGATGGCAACGAGATGTTTCACCTTCCGAAGGAAACGTTGAAGCAGCGTATTGTCCATCTATTTGGAAACAGTTATAACCAGCGCTTAGTGCCGGTTGAGGAGACGACGACCATATTGAATATCAAAGGATATATTGGTAAGCCTGAGTTTGCGAAGAAGACCCGCGGCGAGCAGTTTTTCTTTGTGAACAACCGTTTTATCAAGGACCCTTATTTAAACCATGCGGTTTTGAATGCCTATGAAGACATTCTTCCCGCCGATATGTTCCCTTTGTATGTGTTGTTCATCGATATTGATCCTGCGAAGATTGATATCAACGTGCATCCTACAAAGACGGAGATCAAGTATGAAGATGAGAAGGCAATTTATGCTATTCTTCGTTCAGCGGTAAAGCGTTCATTGGGCCGTTATAATATCACGCCATCTTTGGACTTTGAACAGGAGACGGGATTTGACACCTTGATTACGCCCAAACCATTGGATGAGATACAGGCGCCGACGATTAATTTTAATCCGAACTTCAATCCCTTTGATGATGGTAATCCGAGTGCACGATCGGCGGTAAGTCGCTCTTATAGTTATCCGGAAGCCTTAGAGCGTAAGACCAGCATTCCGCAGAACTGGGATTCGCTATATCAGATTACCGAGCAAGAGGAGTCTACACAGCTGCCACTCATTCCGGAAGAGCAAGTGAGCGACAGTAGTTTTATTCAGGCATCAGATCAGCCTAAAAAGCAGTTTTTTCAGTTGCATAATCGTTATATTGTATCGCAGATTCATTCTGGATTTATGTTGATCGACCAGCAGGCGGCGCATGAGCGTATCTTGTTTGAGCAATTTCAACAACATTTGATCAATAATCAGGGTTCGAGTCAGCAAAGTTTGTTTCCCCAGACGGTAGAGTTAAATGCTGCAGATTTTGCATTGATTCAGGACATGTTGCCAGAGATTCATTCGTTGGGTTTTCAGCTGCGTCCTTTTGGGAAAACAACTTTTGTTGTTGATGGTATTCCTGCGGACCTAGAGAACGTCAATGAAGGGCAGATTATTGAGCAGTTGCTGGAGGATTTCAAGAACCAGAGCGACCTGCGCTTGAATAAACGCGAGAAACTTGCGAAGAGTTTGGCGAAGAATGCTGCTATTAAAGCAGGTACAAAATTGGATAACCAAGGGATGGAGGATTTAATCGACCGATTATTTGCCTGTGAATTACCGAATATTTCGATTCATGGGAAACCCGTTATCATCACCTATACATTACAAGAATTGGCAGAGCGATTTGCTAGAAACATTTAGACCGATATTTAATTAAAATATGAATAATCTATTAGGAAATTTACCTCCAGTTGTTAAGAACTTACTGATCATCAATGTGGTCTGCTTTATAGGTTCGTTAATATTTACTCAGGCACCAAGATTATTCGGTGTGTTTTATCCTGACTCGCCATTTTTCCATATCTGGCAGCCAATTACCTACATGTTCATGCACGACAATCAGGGCTTTGCGCATATTTTCTTTAATATGTTTTCCTTGGTGATGTTCGGTCCTATCGTAGAACGTGTCTTAGGCTCCAAGAAATTCCTGAATTACTACCTAATCTGTGGATTGGGCGCTTTGGTTTTGCAGTATGGTGTACAAGCCATCGAGGTGTATCAGATTACTGGAACTGTGCAGGCATCGGATTACGTCAATTTTGATATGCTAAATGATCGGATCTATAGTACAAAGCAGATTTCTCAAGAGAATTTCAATACGCTAGCATCGATTTATGGCACGCCTTTGGTAGGTGCTTCGGGAGCTATTTATGGCTTATTATTGGCTTTTGCAGTTTTGTTTCCAAACATGGAATTGATGTTAATTTTTATTCCTGTTCCTATAAAAGCAAAATACTTTATTCCAATTTTAATAGTTATAGAAGTATACTTAGGATTCTCTAGAGGAGGTTCCTCAATTGCGCACCTAGCTCACGTCGGAGGAGCGCTCTTTGGTTTTATCCTCTTAAAAATGTGGGGAGTACGCCGAGGCAATTATTATTAGTAGATCGTGATGAAGAAAGATAACGCACTGAAAGATTTTTTTAAAACTACTTACAGTAGCCGCTCGCCGATACCTTATATTTTGTCTGCGCAGATTTTTCTATTCGTTATTATTCATCTTTTCGATCTTTTTGTGGAAGTTGGAATTACCAACTACCCTCTTTACGATAAAGTGTTGAGCTACCTGAGTCTACCGGGCGAGTTGAACAAGTTTATCACGCAGCCTTGGTCGTTAGTAAGCTATCCATTCCTGTACACCGGATTGTTTAATATTCTATTCGATTGTTTGTGGATTTATTGGCTAGGGAATGTTTTTCTAGGCTTTCTAAACAATCGACAGTTCCTGACGGTATTCGTAAGTGCTATTTTTATTGGGGGTCTTTCCTTCTTAGCCTTATCGCAGATTCCAGTCTTAGCGAAGGGCCCGCAGACTTTTCTGAACACGAATGCTATGAGCATTGGCGCGTTGATGGGAAGCTTGCTGATCCTAGTTCCGAAGATGGAATTCAGACTCTTTTTGTTTGGCAATGTGAAGTTTCAGACTATTGCGTTCGTCTTTCTGGGGCTGCAGTTTCTCTTCCTATTCTTGATCAACAAACCAGGCGCCATCGCCTTACTGATCAGTACCTCATGGGGCATGTTATTCATTAGTCAGTTGCGTAAAGGAAACGATTGGAGCAAGCTATTTGAGCGAAAACCAGACAGCAAGTTGCGTGTTGTGCATACAGAAAATAAACCTCCGGTTTATAGAAGCTATAAAGGCGATCTACCGAACCAAGAGGTAATTGATGAAATCTTGGATAAAATTTCCCAATACGGCTATGAAAGTCTATCTTCACGGGAAAAAGAAATCCTTTTTAAAGTAAGTAGAGAAGAGCAAGAGTAATGTTAATTAACAAAAAGAACTTAGGTTTTTTCAGTAAAACCGTTATGCTTGGCAATTTGCTTGCAATTGTCGTTCTACTTTTAAGCTACAGCGCTTCGTTTATCGATCCAAAGTCTTTCTGGGTTATTGCGTTTTTGGGATTAGGGTATTTGCCTATTCTGCTTATCAATGTTGGTTTTATTCTTTATTGGATACTGCGAAAGCCCCGATTTGCACTTCTTTCTCTTGCTGCCATATTATTAGGTTGGAACCTGATGACGCAGCATATCACGTTCAGTAAGCAAGTTGACTTAGCGCCGTCGGATACGTCGCTTCGCGTCATGTCCTTCAATGCTCATATGTTCTCTCCTATTGACGGTTCTGAAAAACCTCCCAAGGATGAATTCATCGAAATCGTAAATGAAACGAAGCCAGACGTCTTATGTGTGCAAGAGTTCTACAGCACTATCAAAGGAAACAAGCGCTTTAGCGAGACCGTGAAGAACAAAGCCGACTTTGACACTTATTACTTCGCCCCATCTACACAGAACGATTATATGGCCTATGGACAGGCTATTTTCTCTAAATATCCTATTATCAACTCTGGACTGATCAAAAAGAATGAATACGGTATTAACCGCATCATCTATGCTGATATTGTGAAAAACGAAGATACAATCCGTGTCTACAATGTACACCTTCGCTCTTTTGGGTTGCAAAATGAGGATAAGGAATTCATTCAGAACCCCGGCGGAGCGGGAGGTGCGGAAGAGACAGCGACACGCCGCGTGGGGAGAAAACTGAAATGGGCTTTCGAGCAGCGCAGTAATCAAGCGGAGTCATTATCTGAACATATGGCAGAAACTCACCTGCCGAAGATTATTATGGGAGATTTTAACGATACACCAATGTCTTACAGCGTTAATCTGATCGGAAAGGATATGAAGAATGCCTTTCAGGAGAAAGGAAATGGTTGGGGTATCACACATTTTGAGATGCTTCCGATCCTGCAGATCGATTATATCTTTGCTGACAAGCAATTCGCTGTCAACAATTACCATATCATTAAGAAGAAGCTATCAGATCACTACCCCATCTGGGCAGATTTAAGTATGCACAAAGGAAATTAAGATTGTGTGTTCAGCTGCTGCAAGGCCTTCTCAATAAAGAAATCATAACGGTTCTTCACTTTGAAATAAGCTTCCCTACCGAAGTAATATCTGCCTAGGAGCGCTTCGATATCACTCTGTATCAGATCATGCAAGTCTATCTGCTTTCTTTGACTTAGTCGTACTCCCCTTTGATTAAGGAAATTAATGAAACTGCTGTACTCTGAATTTGGAAGAGTATATCCTTGCAAGAAGTTCTCGATAGAGTACGCAGGAAGCTTCTTCGTAAAGCGACTGTAAACAAACTGCTCAACAAGGCTTGACTGTGCTAAATCTTGATAAATAATACTCACCTCGTTAGAATCGACAGGGACTAAAAAGTCAGGTACAATACCTCCACCAGAGAAAAGCTTTTTACCCAATCCTGTCTGGTATGATTTTCCATGCGCATAGGTCGTATCTAATGACCACAGCCCACTATACATGGATGCGTAATCTTGCATAATCGACCAGTTAGGACTGTATTTGCGTTGGATGCTACGTCCGAGCGGCGTATAGTATCGCGCGATGCTTAAGTTGATGGTCGATCCATCTGAGAAATCGAAGAGTTCCTGAACAATCCCTTTCCCATAGGTACGACGGCCAATTAGAATACCCCTATCCCAATCTTGCACAGCACCTGCCACAACTTCACTTGCAGAAGCCGTACGTTCATTGACCAGTACCACCAGTTTACCATTGGCGTAGTTGCCTTTGCTTTCTGATAGATAATCTCTGCGTGCTTCATGCGCACCTTCAGTATAAACGACTAATCGCTGATCGGCAAAGAACTCACTAGCCAACTTGATCGCGATATGAAAATATCCACCTCCGTTATCTCTCAGGTCGAGGATCAGGTTCTTGGCGCCTTGCTTCTTAAGCTCAATGATTGCATTGCGAAACTCCTCCGCGGTTTTCAAACCGAATCGACGAATACGAATGAAAGCGACCGTAGGTTCGATCATGTAGGCCACATCCAGAGAGCTTACGCTGATCTGATCTCGCTTTGCTTTCAACGGGAATGGCAAAGCGATGGAATCGCGCTGGATGAACATCTCCACCTCCGTACCGCGCTTTCCGCGAATAAGTTTCTCAATCTCTTCCTTAGACACCAAATTACCGGCAACAGGCTTATTACTGATCTTTAGAATCCGATCTCCAACTTTGAAGCCCGCTTTATCCGCCGGACCATTGGTGATGACTCCGACCACTAACAATGTGTCGTTCAGATTAAAGTATTCCATTCCTATTCCTTCAAAAGTACCTTCAAGAATCTCGGTTTGCGTCTGCGACTCATTGGGCATCAGAAAGAGGGAGTAAGGATCCAGATGGGAGATGATGTGATTGATGGCACCGTTCTGTACAGAATCCATATTGATGCTATCTACATATCGTGTGGAAATAAGGTCTACGACCTGTTGTATCTTATAAGCATTATCGGAGATACCAATAGGCACCAAGGAACCACCAGAACTGATTCGCTCTTGGTCAGCGTAATTCTGCCCGAGAATCAATCCTAATAGAAGTGTAGCCGCATAAGTGGCTGCAACGAAAATGTTCCTCTTTCTTCCTTTTTGCATTTATGGTCTGGTGCGCAAAATTAACACTTAACGATTTGTTTAAAAGAATAATATAATAAATAATTTATTAACAATTAACAGTCCAAACAAGATTGGTGACGGTAATAATTCAGCAATTTTCAATATTTTTACATAGTCATGCACGAAATAGAACCATATTACAACTGGAGAGACGATTATATTGCCTCAGAAGACGAGCGAAGCCCATTTTATGGCACTGTACATTCAGAATTTGAGTTCGATAAAAAGATCTACAATTTCCTGCTGCATCCACAGTGGGATGAGTTTGGATCATCGACACTTTACCTGAAAGTATTGTATGCAGATTACGACCGAGGATTCTGCATTATTGAACTCATCGGCGAATGGAATGATGCAATTTACAACGATATTATGATCCTAAAGAGAGAAATCATCGACCTGGTGATCGGCGAAGGAATCAATAAGTTTATCCTGATTGGAGAGAATGTCCTGAACTTCCACGCCTCGGATGACTCCTATTACGAAGAATGGTTTCAAGATGTCGAAGACGGCTGGATTGTAGGAATCAATTTCCGCGAACATGTTCTTCAGGAATTCGAAAGTAACCAGATCGACTACTATATTAACTTCGGCCAGTATTTCAACAACTTCCCTTGGCGAACGTTAAAGCCAAAACAACTGTATCATCATATAGAAGAACACATGCAAAAAAGGCTGAATTAACGTTGTTACTGATAGCCTTTCCGATTCATACAAATAAATACCAGCGCCATGAACGTAAGATCTATCAACTACCACAACCGTACATTCCGAACCCTAAGCAATAGCAACAACGGCGAAACCTCCGCAGAAACAGAGTTCCACTATAAGCATATCGGCAATATTGTCTTTGCAGACTATAGTGGCGGAGCCATTCAATATGGCCACCTTTTGGGGATAGTCTCCGAGTATGGCACAATCGATATGCGCTATCATCAGGTTAATCATGCCGGAGAGCTCATGACCGGTGTGTGCCAATCGCGACCTGAAATCTTAGCAAGTGGGAAAATTCGGCTTCATGAAACCTGGCAATGGACTTCTGGTGACCTCAGCAAAGGCGAAAGTATTGTCGAAGAAATATAAGCCTCTCAACATTCTTGCTTAAGGACTAAATGCATAGTCGTAAAATCCTCAAAACACTCCTGTGCAGCCTCAACAATTGGCAAAAAGCAATAAAACCGGCTTTTTTTAAGTATCTTTAGCCTATAATAAAATTCGTAAAAACAATATTCCAATCATCTAGGTTAGGTTGAGTCCACGATGAAAGCAAACAGAGTCCACATCTTTCGTTAACGGCGAAAGAATAAGATTTGGATATCCGTTATGACAGTCCTAAATTTGCCTAACAAAAATTTGTAATTATGTCATTCAGAATAGAAAAAGACACCATGGGCGAGGTTCAAGTACCTGCCGACAAATACTGGGGTGCACAAACTGAACGTTCAAGAAACAACTTTAAAATTGGTCCTGCGGCATCTATGCCACATGAGATCGTAGCAGGCTTCGCTTACCTTAAGAAAGCTGCTGCCTATGCTAACCATGAATTAGGCGTGTTACCTGTAGAGAAGCGTGATGCTATCGCTGCAGTTTGCGACGAAATCTTAGCAGGTAAATTAGATGACCAATTCCCATTGGTAATCTGGCAAACAGGATCAGGAACACAATCTAACATGAATGTGAACGAAGTAGTCGCTAACCGCGCGCAAGTACTTGCTGGTGGAAAGATCGGCGAAGGAGAGCCTGTATTAAAAGCTAATGACGATGTAAACAAATCACAGTCTTCTAACGATACATTCCCTACGGGTATGCACATTGCGGCTTACAAAGCCGTCGTGGAAGTAACTATCCCTGGCGTTGAGAAACTACGCGATACTTTGAAGAGAAAATCAGAAGAGTTCATGAACGTAGTTAAGATAGGTCGTACGCACTTAATGGATGCTACTCCATTGACACTAGGTCAAGAACTTTCAGGCTATGTAGCGCAGTTAAATCACGGTCTTAAAGCATTAAGAAATACGTTATCACACCTTGCAGAAGTAGCATTAGGCGGTACAGCAGTTGGTACAGGTTTAAATACACCTAACGGATACGATGTTGTTGTTGCTAAATATATCGCTGAATTCACTGGCCATCCATTTGTTACTGCAGAGAACAAATTCGAAGCATTAGCAGCACACGATGCTATCGTTGAAACACACGGCGCTTTGAAACAATTAGCAGTAGCATTGAACAAGATTGCTAACGATATCCGCATGTTAGCATCAGGTCCACGTTCAGGTATCGGTGAAATCCTTATTCCGGAAAACGAACCAGGATCATCTATTATGCCGGGCAAAGTAAACCCTACACAATGTGAGGCTTTAACTATGGTTGCAGCACAGGTAATGGGTAATGATGTAGCAATCACGATCGGTGGTACACAAGGACATTACGAGCTTAACGTATTCAAACCATTGATGGCTGCTAACTTCTTACAGTCTGCAAGACTTATCGGTGATGCATGTGTATCTTTCGAAGAACACTGTGCAGTAGGTATCGAGCCTAACTATGCACGCATCAAAGAATTGGTAGACAACTCCTTGATGTTAGTAACAGCATTGAACACGAAGATCGGTTACTACAAAGCTGCAGAGATTGCACAAACAGCACACAAAAACAATTCTACATTAAAAGAAACAGCTATCGCATTAGGTTATGTTACTGCCGAGCAATTCGACGAGTGGGTAAAACCGGAAGATATGGTTGGTAGCTTAAAATAATAGAGTGGATAAACGCTTAAAATTACATATTTCAATGAAAGCATACCTTGCCCTTGTGTTAGGTATGCTTTTTATTGGTAGCAGCTGTCAGCGACATTCTGATATGCAAGATGAAGGAGCAGATTGGTTTCAGGGTGTATGGGTGCAAGACAGTATCCCGAACTCAGCAAACATGCTGAATTACACGTTACATGAATTCCGCGTCACCTGCGACTCGATCTATACGACCATGAAAGTACACAATAAGGTGAAAACAATGCCCGACAGTTGCTTTAAAAATGGCGAATGGACAGAGTATGCAAAGGCCGTCTATGTATTGCGCGGCGACAGTATGATTGTCGAAGGCGTCTATACAAAACCCAATTGGAAACAAAAGATCTCGGGATGTTATAAGCAAGGAGAATACTTGCCCCGCTATAAAGTTGCTTACAAAAGCAAGGACAGCGTTGTATTAGAAAACAAATTTGATGCAAGACCTGTCATCCTTAAAAAGATCAAAGACATAACCTGCGTCCCTAAAAAACGTTGGGAACTATAAAAGAAGAAGCCGCTAAACGCGGCTTTTTCTTTTTATCTAGTTGATCAGTCTCGTCTCATCCGAAGACTTCAAGATATGGTTCTTCAACTCAGTCTCTGCCTGCAACAGATCAGCTTCGGCAACCTTACGTTTCTCTCTACCCTCTTTCTGAATACGCAATACCTCTTCGATCGTCGTGATAATATCGGTATTCGCTTTCTTAATGGTTTCTACGTCGATAATACCGCGTTCTGTTTCCTTTGCTACATTGATCGTCGCATCTTTCAGCATCTCCGAATTACGCTTCAACAGTTCATTCGTTGCATCAGTAACCGCACGTTGCGCTTCCAAAGCGCTCTGCGCATGGGCAATACCTAAGGTCAATACCATTTGGTTCTTCCATAAAGGCAGGGTATTCACAATACTCGACTGTATTTTCTCCATCAAGGAGCTGCTGTTGCTTTGGATCATACGGATCTGCGGAGCCGTCTGCAATACCACCATCCGGGTAAGCTTCAGGTCGTGCACCTTACGTTCAAAACGAACAACATGTTGTTCCATGTCTTTATACTCCTGGATCTTATGCTGATCTCCTGTCGACTCAGCCTCCGCTTTCATCGCAGGTAAAGTCACGGTCAGCACCTCCTGCAACTTCTCCTCCCCTGCTTGAATATGCAAGGAAAGGTCTTTAAAGTATTGCTGATTTTGAACAAACAGCTTATCGAAGATATTCACATCCTTCGCTAAGTTCTTATAGTGCCCCTCTAGCTTCAATTCAATGCTGTGAATGTTCTTCTCGACAGAAGCATACTCCGTACGAAGACGACCAATCTTTTTCTTGATATTATCGAAGAAAGGAATCAGCGGTTTCTTGTTCAACTTCTCATCGAAATTCTTGATCTCGCCACGAAGATTCAACAAGATATCCTCCGCACCACCAAGATCCTTAGTCCGCACCTGTTTCAATATCTCATTCGAGAAGTTGCTTACATTGGACTGGCTACCGACACCAAATTGGATAATATCAGTGGTCGATCTTAAGTTAATCTTATCCTTATATTGTTGAATTAAGCCCTTCTCTTCCTCTGTAAAGTTTACAGCGATTTCTCCAGGCTTATTCTTATTCTGGTCATCATCCAAATTAGTCAAATCTAAGTTTGCCATAATATCTTAATCTTTTAAAAGGTTTCTACTTTTTAAGGTCTGCAGATAAACATCGGTCTCCGCCGATACATCCAACATCCCCATCTTAAACTGATTCGTTACTTCCTGCTCAATAGCCACCGAAGCCTGGCGTATCACATTCTCTAGCTTGCGTTTCGACTCCATCGTAATGCTATTGCTCAGATGCGTATTCTCCAACTCATCATATTGCATCAACACATTCACAACTGTCGAATGTCGCACAAGGAACTTCTCTGCCTCACGAATATCTTTTTTCTCCAGCAATTGAAATAAGCGGATAATCTTATCGATATCTGTTTGAATACTTCGATTATCAATTTGCTTCCTCCAATGTAACAGTCTTTCCACAAAAAACTGCGGAGTATCGATAGATGCTGATTTCAGTTCCAAATATTTCTGTGCCGAAGGCGTCGAAATCCAAGTCAATGGACGCACCTCGCCCAGCTCCAAACGCTGTAAATAAGGCTTCGCCTGATTCAATAGCATGCCATTACCAACGATATAAGAGACTACAGAGCCGCCCATGGTAAGCAGCATTGCTGTACTCAACGTTCCGAAGAAGTAAATGAAGGATACTAACAGGGCAATTTCCACTGCCAATAATGCCACCCCTGCAACATACCAGGAACGTACCTTCGTTTTCTTCGCTTGTCCCAACATAACGAAGGGATGTATATGTATAGGCAATGGAATAATCATTAATACAGACAATATCGTCCACATTAATTGTCTGACCTCCCATGGTCTACTTTTCTTAGTTGCCCAACCCATTTTGCAATTTAATTATTTTTATAAAAATACACCAATTCTTATTCCAATGCATACTTCCACCCTAAAAACTAGGTAATTGGCATAAAAACACCTGTCATTACGTCATTTTTATCGGTGAAAATTCCTAAGCCCAATTCCTCCAAATCTATACGGTTTGAATTAGCGACAGCGCTAGTTGATACGCTGTCTTTTTCTCCCATTTCGCCATTAGCCAGGCAATAAAGCTTAGGTTAAAGATATCTTTGTTCGCGTCGATATCAATCATAGAACGAACGGAATCCTGATAAGTTTGCTCGCTGACGATGTCAGGCTTTTGTATAGAGCGTTCCACCATACTCAGGAAGGCCATTACCCTTTCTTCCTGAATGCTCAACAAATACTTCTTGTAGCGGCGCTTGAAACTATGCAGGCGCGAAACCGCCAGTTCCGTATTCTCAAATTGCAGATGTACCAAAAATTCCATCAAATTCTTCCGTATTGTCCACAACATCCCCATTTTCTTTTCATACCAATGGTCGGTATGCCCCAATTTCGCCAGGTGGCTTAAGCTGCGTGAATCCCCATGCTGCGCATAGAACATCGTCAGGCTCAGATACAGGTCGTCAATATCCTCTTGGTTGGACTTCTTAGTCACATAGGATAGTCCTTCCTCTATCGCTTCAATTCCCTCTTCAGCCTTGCCCGAAAAGTGATAGTTCAAACCCAGCAACAGTTGATACCGAAGGATAAACTGCTCCTTGTAGGATTTGCTGTTCTCCATCAACATGCGCATCTGCCGGAGATAACTAATGCTTTCGGAGAACCTTTTATTGCGCAAGTTGAAATTTGCCAGGTAATAAAGGATATAGAGGTGATAATACAGATGTCGCTCCTTCGGTTTTTCCAAACCCTGAATATATTGATAGGTCTTACGGACGTATCTTTCAATCAATCCATAGTTCTGATTAATGGCGGCATATTCATTCGCAATATAGAGGATTTGGTACAGCGACTTGTAATTCATCAGATCCAGCACCGCAATCTGATATTTCTTTAGCGTCGCTTCGATTAATTCCGTCAGGTTAACAATCTTCCCTTTCAGATGTATTTCCTGCAGTTCTCTCCGCAGGTAGGCATAAGCCATATGCATCTTTGCTTCCCTTTGCATGTGAGTCTGATTCAAGGTGAAGCGATCTAATAAACGGTCGAAGGCTAAATCCTGATCCAAATGCGCATACTGCATACGCAATAAAAACACTTCGTTGACCAAACCAAACTGCTCTTCTTGCACTGCCAAACGTTCCGCACGATCCAAAGATTTTAATCCAATCTTCTCCAAATTATTCTCCAATAAGAATCGTGCAACAACGAGGTTCCTCAATATTTCATAGACTGCGCTGTCTTTGCTTTCAAAGGCGCGTTGCGAAAGGAATTGAAGCACATTATCCTGCAATCTTTTGCGAAGTGCATGATAAGCGTCCTTATTTTTTTTATCTGAATATAATTTATTTATGGATTTTATATCGTCAGTTTCTAAAATATTGAACAAACGAATATTTTTAACATCCTTACGTTTATTTTTTCTATTCAGAAAATTCTTAAAATCTACTTTGTCCTGATTATTAAGTAAATCAATCAGCTGAGCCAAATCATCCATAACCTCAAATATCTCCTTAAATATATTAAAAATATCTATTTTATATCGTCAGTATTTACACGAAACTTCATTGGCAGAGCGCTCCATTCCCGCGATCTTTACATCGTATTAATCAACAAAAATTAAAAATATGGAACCGCTAAATATCCAATCAGAAGAAAACAACATGACTCCAAAGGGGTCGGAAGGAACAAAGAATCCGTACAAACCAACTGCCGCCTTCGTAGGGGCTTCCTGGTTAGCATTAATCACCGGTGCGGCGGCATTTTGTATAGGATTGTGGAATGCCGATATGGCACTCAATGAAAAAGGCTATTATTTTACCATTTTACTATTTGGATTATTTGCCGTTATCTCGGTACAGAAAAGCGTACGAGATAAAGCTGAAGGGCTGGCTGTAACTGAGATTTACTATAGCTTAAGCTGGTTTGCGACCATCGCCTCGATCGTATTACTGATCGTCGGCTTGTGGAATGCCGACCTGACTTTAAGTGAAAAGGGGTTCTACGGAATATCCTTCGTGCTCAGTGTTTTTGCAGCCATTGCCGTTCAGAAAAACACAAGAGACGCTAAGTTGGCAAACGAAAAGACCTTATAACTTAGCGGTTTCCCCGCAGACCTTGCTTGTCGAGGCTGCGGGTTGTTTAAATAATTTTGGTAACTTAACCTCATAAATCTCCCTCTCATGAAGAGCATTAAACGCGAGGATATACATATTCTTGCACAAAATAGCGATCTATCCGAATCGCAAATTGAGAAAGCATTAAAAACTGAAGTATTCCACCAACGAAACGATTGGTCCAACTTTCTAAAATATGCATTATTAGCATTAGGCATAGGCTTTTTTGCCGCGGGCGTCATCTTTTTCTTTGCCTACAACTGGGATGATCTAGACAAATTCGCCAAACTCGGACTTGTGCAAATGCTGGTCATCATCGTCTGCGTCATCTCCCTGCTGCCAAAACTAACGCCCAACACGCGCAAAATTTTACTCACCGGAGCCTCCTTATTGGTCGGTGTTATGTTTTCCGTATTCGGGCAAATCTATCAGACCGGAGCAGATGCCTACGACTTTTTCCTAGCATGGACATTATTTATTGGAATTTGGGTGTTGGTCAGTAATTTCCCACCACTCTGGATACTGTTTTTAGGATTAGTCAACACGACATTTATCCTTTATACCACACAGGTGACAAGACATTGGGACGAAGGGCTGAACTTTACGATCTTATTTGTACTCAACTTGATTCCGCTCGTTTCATCACATCTGATTAACCGTTCCTGGAAAGATGTGAGGATACCAACCTATTTTACCAATATCATCGCTTTAGCTGCGCTTAGCTTCGCAACGATCGGCAACCTCGTCTACATCTTCGATTCGAAGACAGGCTTTCCTTATATCGTTCTGTTAACGATTGCATTTTATGCACTAGGAATTGCTTATGGAATGAAGCAGCGTAGTGTCTTCTACCTGTCTGCCATACCGCTCAGCATTATCATCATCCTTACGGGCTGGATTCTAGAAATCACCCGTTGGAAAGATTCCTATCTGCTCATCAGTTTTTTTATTCTCGGAAGCATCAGCTTGGTGATCTATAATTTAATTCACATGTTAAAAAAGAATCGTCATGAAAAGTAGATTGAATTTCGACGAACTAACTCAAGGGCTGGGATGGTCGGATCTGGAGAACAGCTTTGATCGACAAGCGATAGAGACTGAATTTCAGAAACGCGATGAAACGCAAAGTCTCCCGATAAAGATTCTCTCTATTTTCGGGGGAATCATGGCCAGCAGCACGCTCTCGGGCTTTTTGTTCAGCTTTGGAATCTTAGAGAATAAGCTCGCCCAATTGATCTTCGGATTGATCTTCCTCGTAGGAGCCATCTTCTTTAGCCGAAAAACCAAAATGCTGCTAATGGATACCATGGCTGTCTCCGGCCTTATCCTCGGCTTCATCCTATTAGGTCTTGGGCTAGAAGATTATCACTTGTCAGACGAAGCCGCCTTGCTCATCATCTGTATCGTAGCGACTGTCAGCTTGAACTTTGTACGCAACTACATCATGACGTTCATACTGGTCCTGATTGCCTGTGGAACCTTGCTCGCCTCGCTCAACGCAGCAGACTTGGATAATCTTTCTTATTTCTACGTCCCTGCGCTTGGCTTAGTTTTGGCGCATCTGTACATCAAGGAAGCACGCATCATCAGTAAAAGAAACTTCTTTTCCATCCGATACAACCCGATCCGCACGGCTTTAACCTTTTGCTTAATTGCCGGACTGATCTACTTAACGCTGGACAGCGATTTTATCCTTACAAATTACTATGCGCTGTGTAGCTCCCTATCGTTTATCGTACTCAGTTTTGTTGCCCTGCATTTTGTATTCGAGAAATTGGCGATCGAAAACAAACGAACAATGATTTTATTGTATTTGCTTTGTTTATGCTGTCTGCTGCCAACCATATTCGCTCCTGCCATATCCGGAGCCATATTTTTGATCTTAATCAGCTTCCTCGCAAATTATAAGACAGGATTTGTATTAGGCATCTTACTCCTGCTCTATGCAGTTTCCAGATTCTATTACGATTTGGATATATCATTGCTCGACAAATCCATCGCTATGATGATTTCCGGAGCATTTTTTATCATTCTATATTTTGTGAGCCTTAAATTAAGTCGTCATGAAGAAAATTAGCATCATACTCATCGTTGTCAACACGCTATTGTTGTTGATTTATTTCAACTATAGCATTGCGCAGAAAGAAGATACCCTCAAAGAAGGCCATTTAGTGCTGTTGGAATTAGCCCCCGTCGACCCACGATCGTTGATGCAAGGCGACTACATGATGCTCAACTATCAACTGAGCAACAATGTTCAACCAGACAGCATCCCTCGACGAGGATATGCAGTGCTTAAATTAGACGAGCAGCATGTAGGCACATTACAAAGATTCCAGGCCCAAAAAACCCCATTAGCAACCGGAGAACTGTTGATTGCCTATACTAATCCAACGCAATGGCGCATAAAAATCGGAGCGGAATCGTTCTTCTTTCAGGAAGGAACCGGCGAACGATATGAGAAAGCAAAATACGGCGCCCTAAAAGTCGATAATAATGGAAATAGCTTATTAATAGGCTTGTACGACGAAAATAAAAGAGAGATCAAATCTAAGTAAAGTCACAGCTTAAGATAACCCAATGTAGAGCCCAATCAAACCCGCTCGTGAGCGGGTTTGATTGGGCTTTACATTGGGTTTGAAAGGGAAGAACAAGGGCTTTGTCTAGTAGTTAGTATATAGTAGTTAGTATTTAGACCTAGGGCGGGAATAGATATTTGATATAAGATTTTAGAGTATTGGCTTTCGAAGTTGAAAGGGAAATTTGTTTTGAACCAAGACAAACTTTCCTTCTTAACCCCAAGATTCAAAACAGCAACTCTAATGACTAAAATCTCGTATCTATTCCCCCCTAGGTCTTTATACTAACTACTAACTACTAAATACTTCTAAAAACAAATAGCATAAAGTTAATTAGTTCAAAATTGTTTAACTATTACATTATTTACTTACTATCCTGATATTCATCATTTATTTTGAGTTTAAGTGACGATATATTTGTGGTATAACAAATCGTTATTGCAATGAAAAAACTATTATTAACTATTGCCGGCCTATTTGCAGTAGGCATGAGCTTTACACAAGCCCAAACAACAGATTTCAACAAGTGGCAGGTACGCTTACGTGGGGTTGCCGTTATTCCTACGCCATCTGCTGACATCGCAACAATCGGTGGTGATGTTGACATCAACACTAAATTTATTCCAGAGCTAGATTTCACGTATTTCTTTACAAAGAACATCGCGGCAGAATTGATCTTAGGAACAACAAAACACAATGTTAATACAACAGGATCAGACCTAACTGCAATCGGATTAGGTGCATCTGAAGATGTAGATCTAGGTTCTGTTTGGTTACTTCCTCCGACATTGACAGCACAGTACCATTTCTATCCAGGAAAATTGGTTAAACCTTATGTTGGTGCCGGTGTGAACTATACAATATTCTATAATGTAGATGAAGGTAACACAGTAAAAGGTGTAGAGTACAAAAACAAATTTGGTTTTGCTACACAAATCGGTACTGACATCAACATTACAGATAAATTCTTCCTTAACGTGGATGCGAAATACATCTTCTTGAAAACAGATGTTGACGTAGATGCTTCCAACTTAGCTGCGGGTTTAGCCATTCCGGCAACAGTTGACATCAATCCATTCTTAGTGGGAGTTGGTATCGGATATAAATTCTAGTAGCATATTATCAAAAGCGCTCCGGTCTAAGCTTGCTCTCTGCTGAAACCGGAGTTTTTTTACCCAAAAAAGGGGACCCCGTCCGGAGTCCCCTTTGCTTTTATCTTTTTTTTCTAATTAGAAAGGTAAATCGTCATCATCAGCGCCGCTAGACGAGATATCTACGGGAGGCATATCGGCATAACCAGGTGCTGGTGCCGCTGCAGCATTGTTCGCTAATTTGGTAACACGCCATGCTACTAAAGAGTTGAAGTAAGTTGTAACCCCTTCTTTGTTCGTCCAAGGACGACCACGAAGGTTGAAAGATACTTCTACATCTTCACCTACCGCTAGGTTATCAAATATATTAACGCGATCTTGAGTTGCCTCAAAGCGGATGTATTCTACAAATTGTGGGTTTTCAGCATATGCAACAATCATATCTCTCTTTTTGAAAGATTCTGTAACTTGTTGTGTTGCGCCTACTTCATGTACTTTTCCTCTTATTTCCATAACTAAACTTTTAAACCGTAAAATTAATCAAATTTTGCTAAGAGAATAAGTAACTTTGCAGAAATATGGCAGAAGTTTTCAACACCCAAAGCAAGGTTATCATCACTTGCAACCGTCGCTTATCTCCTTATCTGGAGCAAGAAGTGAAAGATTTAGGATTCGAAATTAAGCGTGCATTCAATACCGGCGTCGAGGTAAAAGCCTCTGTAAATGAGTGCATCAAGTTAAATTTAAACTTACGCACGGCCAGCCAAGTATTGTATGAAATCAAATCGTTCAAGGCGAGTGATGCCAACGAACTATACAAGCAATTATTGGGGATTAGCTGGGAGGATATCATCCCGTTTGACGGCTACTTCTCCGTAACATCCAACGTACATAATGAAACGATCACGACGCCGTTATTTGCCAATGTCAAGGTGAAAGATGCAATTGTAGATCGTATAAAAGATAAAAAAGGATTGCGTCCGAACACGGGACCAGATCTATCCAAGGCTGTGATCCATTTGCATTGGATGGAAGACCGTGCGGAGATCTTTTTAGATACTTCGGGCGAAACCTTAGCGAAGCATGGCTACCGTAAGCATCCGGGGAAAGCCCCGATGCTGGAAGCATTAGCATCTGCTACAATATTTGCGACACAGTGGGACGGTAAATCGCCTTTTGTGAATCCGATGTGTGGTTCCGGTACTCTGGCGATAGAGGCGGCATTGATTGCGCAGAATCGTAAACCCGGCTTGCAGCGTATGAATTACTCTTTCATGCACTTTATTGGTTATAATGAAGAGGTTTTCTTTGAGGAACGTCGCATATTGAAAGAAATTACGGACAAACAGAACCTACCGCATATCATCGCCTCGGATATTTCAGCCGATGCGATTGAAATATCCAAATCTAATGCCCGTACCGCTGGCGTAGAGCATTTGATTGAATTTGAAGTTTGTGATTTTGCAGATACAACGATTCCAGTAGGTGACGGTGTGATCATGTTCAACCCGGAATATGGCGAACGTTTGGGAGTTCACAGCAAATTGGAGCTTACCTATAAACGTATGGGCGATTTCTTAAAGCAAGATTGCAAAGGCTACCGTGGCTATGTTTTTACGGGAAACCCGGATTTAGCGAAGAAAATCGGCCTACGTGCATCTAGAAGATTTGAATTCTTCAACGGTAAATTAGATTGTCGCCTGTTACAATACGAACTGTATGAAGGAACAAAAGAAAAGTAAGGAAGAGATCCTCGACCTGACGGTTGCTTTTGTTCAGGAAACATTGAAAGATGCCGAGTCGGGTCATGACTGGTGGCATATTCAACGAGTATGGAATAATACCAAGCATATTCTGCAACACGAAAATGCAGATCCCTTAGTTTGCGAGTTGACGGCCCTATTGCATGATATTGCCGACAGTAAATTCCATAATGGCGATGAAACTATTGGTCCGCGCGTGGCTGGAGAATTTCTTAAATCTATCGATGTGGATCAGGATGTCATCGAACATGTGCAACAGATTATCCTGAACATGTCGTTCAAAGCTTCTTTGGGCGAAGTGACTTTCCATTCGAAAGAATTGGAGGTTGTGCAGGATGCAGACCGCTTAGATGCGATTGGTGCTATCGGGATTGTTCGGGCTTTCACCTATGGTGGATTTAAGAACCGTGAAATCTATAATCCGAATATTCCAGTGCAAGTAAATCAAGATAAGGAGGCATACAAGAATACGACAGCTCCGACAATCAATCACTTCTACGAAAAATTGTTGCTGCTAAAAGATAAGATGAATACGCCGACCGCAAAAGCAATTGCCGAGAAACGCCATGAGTATATGGAAGGTTTCTTGGATCAATTTTATGCGGAATGGAACGGTGAAATGTAAAGAGGGGCAGAATTAGAATACTTCCTCTCTATTCTCTTCAATGAAGCGGGATAAAAACAATTATTTATCAATTACCGTTCAATTGCAACAATTTTATTAAGATTAAAACGCACCAAAGCATTTTTAATAATAACTTAACATAATTTGGGTAACTTCGATAAAATGATTTAAACCATGCATCGAAGTTACTTTTTCAAGCTAAACTACCTTCTTTTCCTATTTTTATCCTGTTCGATTCTGCATAGCCGTGCACAATCTTCTGATTCACTCACCGTGGTTAATAAGGAATGGACGGTGAAGAAAGTTGCAAAGGGCGTCGAATGGAAGCAAGGTCATTTCGATAATCTTTTCAACAGTGTGCAAGAAGTCAACTGGATTGAAATAGATTTGAAGAAACAAGGGAAAAATCTGCATCTTGCTGCAGATTCTAAGATACTTAAACCAACCTCAGAATTCGCTTTAGAGAACAATGCATTGGTCGCTATCAATGGTGGCTTCTTCAACATGAAAGATGGCGGAGCGGTTGATTATATTAGAGTTGATGGACACGTTATCAACCAGACTGCGAAAGAATCTGACCGGGCAAACGCGGTCTTGAGCATTGACAGGAAGCGTGTAACTATCCAACCTGCAACCCGAGAAAATGTGGAAGATTTACAATCTCGCAACCTGATGCTATCGGGTCCACTACTACTTCAAAGCGCAAACCGCTATAACCTTGGTAAGAACGCATTTAACGATAATCGACACCCTAGAACAGCTGTCGGCATTGCCAAAAAGAACAAATTGATCCTATTGGTTGTCGATGGTAGAAATGCGCAGGCACAGGGCATGAGCCTACATGAGCTTGCCTCGCTGATGAAATGGATTGGCGCACAAGACGCTATGAATCTTGACGGCGGTGGAAGTTCTACCCTTTTTGTAAAAGGTGGAAGCTCTAACAACATCGTCAATTACCCATCAGACAATAAGAAATTCGACCACGAAGGACAAAGAAACGTGGCGAATATTATCTATCTTAAAAACTAACACCATTATAAAATGAAAAAATCCTTTTTATTAGTTGCTATGACTATAATTTTCCATGTCGGATTATTCGCGCAAACTTCTATTATCGCACATCGCGGCGTGTGGAAAAACACACAGCTTCCGCAGAATTCCATCGCATCCTTGAATGCGGCAATCGAACAAAAACTATGGGGCTCTGAATTCGATGTGCATTTGACGAAAGACGATGTGTTAGTCGTATGCCACGACCATGATTTTTACGGATTGGAAATCGAACAATTAACCTATAAAGAGTTACTTGCAAAGAAACATCCCAATGGGGAGTCAATTCCGACCGTAGAAGAGTATTTAACGGCTGGTTTAAAGCAAAAGAACACGAAATTAATTTACGAACTAAAAACAAGCAGAATCAGCAAAGAGCGAACGTTGAAAGCGGTAGAACTTTCCTTAGCAATCGTCAAAAAGATGAAAGCAACGAAAATGGTCGAGTATATTGCTTTCGACTGGGATGCTTGTTTAAAATTCCGCCAGCTAGACAAAAATGCCAAAGTGCATTACCTAAATGGAGATAAAACGCCAGCGCAAGTGAAAGAAGCCAAATTAAGCGGTATAGATTACAACCTGAACGTCTTTAAAAAGAATCCAACATGGATTAAGGAAAGTAAGGACTTGAAATTGAAGGTAAACGTTTGGACGGTAAACAACGAAGCAGATATGAAATACTTTTTAAATGAAGAAGTTGATTATATTACCACGGATGAACCAGAACTACTATCAAAAATAATCAATAAATAAAATGAAGAAAATCCTAATCAACCTAACCCTATTATTACTTGTCAGTTTTTCTTATGCTCAAAAGTTCAATGTTGCGACCTTCAATGTAGCGACATTTAATATCCGAATGAAAACAAAAGCGGATACCGGCAACCTTTGGGATGTGAGAAAACATGCGGTAAACAACCTCATCAAATACCACGAATTTGATATTTTCGGCGTTCAAGAAGCCTTTAAGGAACAGTTAGATGATATGCTTTCTGCACTTCCTAACTTTCAGTATGTCGGCGTAGGACGCGATGATGGCTCCAACAAAGGAGAACATTCCGCGATCCTCTACAATACAAATCGCTTCAAGATATTAAGGAACGGCACTTTCTGGCTGTCGGCAACCGACACCGAAAAACCGAACAAAGGTTGGGATGCAGCATTACCACGTATTTGTACCTGGGGAGTTTTCCAAGACAAAAACAATGGCAAGAAATTCATCCTGATGAATACTCACTTTGACCATATCGGCAAAGAAGCGCGTGTGGAAAGTGCAAAGCTGATGATGGCAAAAGCGAAAGAATTAGCAAAAGATCTTCCTTTGATCATTACTGGCGACTTCAATGTGGATGAAAACAACCCGGCATACTTCACCCTAGCAAAAAGCAATATAGTACAAGATGTCTACGACCTGTCCCCTATTATCTATGAACCCAATTCGACTTTTAACGCTTGGGGAAAAGATATCAAAGAGAAAGGCCGTATTGATCATATCTTCATCAGCAAACCTTTCAAAGTATTGAAGTACGGCGTATTGACCGACACTTATCTAGGTCGCTACCCGTCCGACCATTTCCCAGTCGCTGCAACGCTTAGCTGGAAATAGTAGTTAGTAGTGAGTAGTTAGTAGTTAGACCTAGGGCGGGATTAGAAGTGAGACATTAGATATAAGATTTTAGACCTTGAGCTCTATCCAAGGTCTAAAATCTAATGTCTTATATCTAATATCTCACTTCTAATATCTAATCCCTATTTTTACAAAAAAATTAACTATGAATAACTATCTCAAAATATCCTTGGGTGCCGCTGTTCTATTTCTTTCAAGCTGCGAAAGTTTAAACACGGGTGGTTTCACCCTTCCTCCACAGGGAACAGGTACAACAGGCACAGGCTCAACGACAACTCCTGCTGGCACTACTGGCGGCATTACACAATCCGAGGCCAATCAAGGCGTTAAACAAGCGCTAAGCAATGGACTGAACGAGAGTATCCGCGTATTATCTCTAAAAGATGGTTTCTTAGGTGATGCTGCGGTTAAGATATTAATGCCAGAGGAAGCGAGAAAAGTAGAATCGGCGCTTCGTGCGGTAGGAATGGGCAATCTATGCGATCAATTCATCATGAGTATGAATCGTGCCGCGGAAACAGCCGTAAAAGAAGCCTCATCGGTCTTTGTGGGTTCTCTTTCGAGAATGACTGTTACTGATGCATTCAACATTCTTTTGAGCGGACAGCAAGATGCTGCAACGCAATTTTTCAAAAGAAGCACTACGGCCGAGTTGACGACTCGTTTCAGTCCTATCATACAGTCGGCAATGGGCAAAAACAATGTCTCCACCTACTGGAATCAATTAACGAGCGCATATAACAAATTGCCTCTAGGCAATAAAATCGAAACAGACTTAACAGCTTATGTAACGCAACGTGCTATCGCGGGCCTTTTCGTGAAAGTTGCTGATCAAGAGCTTAAAATTCGTCAGAACTTGGGCGGATCGAGAAACTCCAGCATCTTGAATAAAGTATTCGGTTGGGCAGACCAACAAAAGTAAGATAGCGTAGAATTTTGTAGATTTGCCATTATGGAAATTAACGATATAAAAGATTTTCAGGTCGCTGAAAACTTCAGCAGATACGTACAGATCGATACGCAATCCGATGTAAATTCTACAACGGTTCCTTCCACCGAGAAGCAGAAAAACCTGAGTCGTGTGCTCGTGGAAGAGCTTTTAGCCATCGGCATCCAAGATGCACATCTTGATGAGCTAGGCTATGTATATGCAACGATCCCTTCGAATACCGATAAAAAAGTACCGGTTATTTGCTTCTGTTCGCATGTTGATACCTCTCCGGACTCTTCAGGAACAAATGTTAAACCCATTATCCACCGCAATTATCAAGGTCAAGACCTTGTGCTTCCCGATGATAACAAAATCGTTATTCGCCTGTCGGAGCATCCTGACTTAAAGGATCAAATCGGAAATGATGTGATTACCGCTAGTGGAAAAACATTACTTGGCGCTGATGATAAAGCTGGTGTAGCAGAAATCATGGATGCTGCGCGCATACTGATGCAGAACCCAGAGATTAAACACGGTGATATCAAGATACTTTTCACTCCTGACGAGGAAATCGGTCGTGGCGTTGACCATGCTGATCTTAAGAAATTAGGTGCAGATTACGGCTACACGATGGACGGAGAACGCGCTGGCACCCTAGAGGATGAAACATTCTCGGCTGATGGCGTTCGCATCAAGATTGACGGCATCTCTATTCACCCGGGATACGCGAAGAACAAAATGGTCAATGCGTTGAAAATTGCAGCAGATTTGATCGACAGTCTTCCAAAAGATAGATTATCACCGGAAACAACATCCGGAAAAGAAGGTTTTGTACACCCGGTTCACATAACAGGTTCGGTAGAAGAGGCAACGATCGACTTCATAATCCGCGATCATGACACTAAGAAATTGGCAGAGCACGAAGCAGAATTAGAGGCTATCGCTAAAGAGGTAGTTGCTAAGTATGCTGGCGCTAGCTTCACTTTTACGGTGAACGAGCAGTACCGCAACATGAAGGAAGTATTGGATCAGCATCCTCGCGTTGTTGATATCGCGATGATGGGAATTGAGCGCGCCGGCATGAAAGCTGAAAAGCGCAGCATCCGCGGAGGAACCGATGGTTCAAGATTATCTTTTATGGGTCTTCCATGTCCGAATATCTTTGCTGGTGGTCATGCATTTCACGGGAAACAAGAGTGGGTTTCGGTACAGGATATGCAGAAAGCGGTATTAACGATTCTACATATTGCTGCCCTGTGGGAAGAAGTGGCGTAAGCCGAAATGAAGAGTAAAGGCACATAATTAACTTGTAAAAGTCTATCTTTAGCAATTAAACAGTACACGAAAGGACATGCAAAACAACGAAGTATTAAAAGCAATTCAAACGAGAAGATCTGTATTCCAGACTTCATTCACCAATGAAGAGGTTAGCAGAGAAGATATATTAACGATTTTAGAAGCGGCAAACGCGGCTCCTACGCATAAGCGTACGCAGCCATGGCGCTTCGTCATCTTCCGTAAAGAAGGGTTACTACGCCTAGGCGATGAGCTAGCACGTATTTACAAAAGCGTAACACCGGCGGAGAAGTATACAGAATTGACAGAACAAAACATGGCGAAGAAAGCGACGCAATCCAACGCAGCAATTGCTATTGTGGTGAACTATACAGGCGATGTGCCTGAATGGGAAGAACTATGTGCTACAGCAGCATCGGTAGAAAACATGTGGTTAGCTGCTCATTCCCTTGGTTTGGGAGGATACTGGGCATCTCCAGGATTGATTAACCATATCGGTCCTTTCTTAAATCTAGAGCCTAATCAGAAATGTATCGGATTCTTCTACCTAGGACACCACGAGTCGGAAGAACGCGAACCTGTTCGCACGCCGATCGAAGATAAAATCAGATGGGAAGAATAATCCCTAAAGAAAAATAGGTGCTCTTGCGAGCACCTATTTTTTTGAATCTATACGTATATCCAACTTCCCTACTTTTCCTGTCCACCTCACCTTTTCCTGCAGGAAGCTGGCAACCGTTATAGCCATGGTGTTATTTGTATTCTTAATAAATTTAATATCTTGCGCTTCACCGTCAATTAAATTAAACTCCAATTGCAATTCTGCATCTCCCACGATGTCTCTCAATTCCGCATTCAATTCCTCGTTAAACATTTCCCATCCGCCTACAGGTACAGCATCTGAATCTGAAAGTGTACTAGTCGTTAGGCGTAGATGCTCTTCCATCAGCAGCACCTCGTTCGTTGTCTCTTTGGCCGGATGGCTGATAAATTTAAAGAAAATTAAAGAACAGGCTACTAAAAACAACACGGCACCCGCTGCGCCTATAGTCAGCCGTTGCCAGCTGTAAAAACGCTTATCACGCTCGGCACCCTTCGTTGCTAAGCGTTGTGCCAAGCGTTGCTGCAAAATACTTAGCTGATGAACATCGACTCCGTTTTGCGCTCTATAACCGTCAATGGCATCTTGCAGAAAAGGATCATTCAATGCCTCACGCTCCATCTCATACATCTCCTCCTTACTCATGAGCCCCATGACGTAATTATGAATTCTCGATAACTGGTAATTATTTTCCATTACTTCTTCTCCATACATATTTTGAGATTCCGCCTTCCGTTTTGGATGTAGCTCTTCACTTTCGAGAGCTCAAAACCCGTCAGATCGACGATATCCTTATAACACTTTTGTTCCAAATAGAATAGGCGAATACACTGTTCCTGCTCGCTGGCCAAGCCCGCAATACAGACCTCCAGCTTATCAAAATCCTGTTCTTCCCAACGCTGCTCATCCTTGCTGCTCAGTTTCTGCTCGCTTTCATACAGGTTATCTTCTATATCTACCTTGGTAATCTGTTTATCTTTACGCAACTGCATCAAACAGTAGTTGCGCGCATAAACATATAACCAACTCTTAAAATTATCGACCTCGTGCGTGCGTAATTTCACAATCAACTCGTCGAATATCTGCATCACCGCATCTTGACTCTGCTCTGCATCCTGAAGGTATTTAAAACAAACACCATAGAGCAGCGACATATAGGGGGAATACAATTTCCCCAAGCTATCCAAGTTGCCTGTTTGCCTGTAGTGTTGTAGCAGCTCTTTCTCGTTCATACTTGTTTACCTTCTTCAATAAGATGATTCAAGATACATAATTCCATAAATTATTTGCAAAATATGCTAGTCTAGATGGGGGAACAGCAGCATTATAGATAAAAGATTTTCATATTTCCATTGAAATAGAAAGGAATGAATGTTCTTGATGATTGCTGAAAACAGAAATGTTCAAAAAATAAGGGACTGTATATGCATACAGTCCCCGGTTTTACACTTAAACTATTAAATAAAAAATCGCTAGCATTAAAAGTAAAACTTAATACTAGGACTGATGTATTTCAAGGTTGCATCTTTGCCATTTCTAAATTTGGTTATTTGGTATTCGACATCGTTGATGACCTGCGTATCGGAAGTCGCATATAACGGCATATAACCCATACCGTATCCAATACCCAATTGGAAACCTTTTCCCAGACGGTAGCTCAAACCAAGTTTGCCTGCTAAATAATAGGTAAAGCCACTAGGATTGATCTCTTCGTCAAAACTGCTCATAATCACACCACCATGTATATCGGTCTCGATATTCGCATGCAGTCCTTTATACAGTCTAGGGTAAAGCGCAAAGCGAAATCCGACGGTGGCTACTTTGACGTCATCCTTGTACTTAAACTCCCCTGCTTCGTTGCCTGATTTCACGTATTCCATTTCATAACTTCGGCTCGGTAGGAAGCTCCACGTGAGGGCAGTGGTAAATTGGAAAAGATCATCTATCGCATCCTTGCTCATCGGTATCGTCACATAATACTGCCTAAACGCGCTAGTTTCGCCTTCTTTCTTTGGTGAAAAGTTATATTCCAACTGGAATGCAAAATCAGCAATAAAGTCCTGAGCGACACTTACCGCTTGGGTAACAACCGCCGCCGTAGTCTCATTATTCTCTAAATACTGCTTAATATTCCTTATTTCTTGATCATAAGGATTGCGCTGCAGATACTCGGCGCTGCTGGAGATTAAGCCTTGTACCATTTTCTCCTTACTAGCACCAAATTGAGAGCCTCCCACATTATAAGCACCTCCAACAATTTGATTGTAATTAGTTACAATATTATATCGCAAGCGCGCGTCGTATTCACTCACACTCATCGGCTTCTCTTCCTCTTTCTTCTTTTCTTCTTTTTTGACTTCTTCTTTTTTAGCGTCTTCCGGTTTATCTTCCTCTTTATCCTTCTCGTCCTCCGCCTTCTTTTTATCTTCTGCTTCCTTGCGTTTTTTGTTTTCCACCAAGGATGCCAATCGGTTCTTTAAATTAGCAAGGCTGCTGTTTGAGGGGTCAAGCTGTTCCATCAAACCAATCTTGGCACTCGCCAGCGCTACGTCTTCTGCACTGAGCGCCCGATCAGCTTCCAATGCAACTTCCGCTGCTTTCTTCTTGTCGGATCCTCCTTTTAAAAACCTTTCAATTGCGGCATTCGCGGCATCAAAGTTATCGATGTAGACCGAGTTGATGACGACTTCGAGTTGTGGACTTTGAACGGATTTCTGCAATATATTCTTCTCGAACCATTCCGTCGTCACTCCCTCTTTAAATATCTTGTTATTATCGCCTAATGCACCAGAGTTATCCAGATAACCTCCCACATTAATTTGAGCGCCTTTGGAGTCAATTATTCTACCGACATTATCACTGGCGGTCAATTGCCCTGTCATACTCTTAACTCGGATCTGTTTGATTTCCGGGAACTGACTAGCGGAGTATTTTTTCCCCTTATACACATACTCATCACCGATTTGTACATCCACCGGATTCCATCCGATGAGCAACATATCCCCGTACTTGAACATTCGGACGTTGAGGCCGAATTGCACATACTGTATACCATTGCTCCCTGTGCCGTTATAATAGCCTGAGGTTTTCGTTTTATATTCCTGCCCGTACAAATAATTACCGACGAGAATAAACAGCAAGACAATGCTGTAAATTTTACCTTTCATGACTTCTTGCTTTAAGTTAATTCGATTTGCGATAAGTCACGCGGAAATATGTTCCCGTAGTGCTGCCGGAGTCCCATGAGATGACGAGGTCGCTAGCATTCAATTTTTCGATTGTACGTGGGAACTCTCCGGTATATTTGGTATAGGTATAAGTCACGGTAGATTGATTGGAAGAGAGTTTCCAAGTTCCCGATATTCCCGTGTTTGCGCCGGCACAAGCTCCTGAGGTCTGGCTAAACTGTCCATCGGCACTGTAGGTCTGCTTTTCTTGCAATCTGCAGGACAAATCACTTACTGGAGCCCAAGCACCATTTACACCGGTCTTACGCTCATAATTCACCACTTGCCAAGTCCCCACAATTGGCGAGTCTTCGGTTTTGTCTTCATCTTTTTCACAGGAGGTGAAAATACATAGCGCGAATAAGATGTAAAGGAATTTCATTGCTTTCATATTCTTAATATTTAGTATTAATTGATGAAGCAAAGCTATTTATCCGGTAAAATGCTGACAATACCGAGCATTCGGTATTTTTTCGAAGATCATGTCTATATGTATTAAAAAAGGGAATGGCAGTGCGCCCTTCCCCTTCTTTTTATCAAGAAATTTCTTCTATTATCGTTATTGTTTAGTTAAAGAGTGCCATCGCAATAATCAGCGTCACGAGGATGTTAAATGTCTGCGCAATGATAAATGCGTACAATGGCTTTTTATTATCTTGTTTGAAAAGATCTTTGAAGTTAGTTTCCAGACCGATAGACGTAAATGCGAGTGCAAACCACAAGCCTTGAATACTTTTAAGGCTATCTTTCACCATATCGTTGGCCTCCGGCGAAACTACGAATGAGAACATCAAAGACACAAACACAAAGCCCACGACAAATTTTGGAAACCGATCCCAAATAAGCTTTAATGTAGGTTTATCTTTCTTCGTTTCATCATCTACCGACTTGGAATACGTCCAATAAATACTGATGAAAAATGCTGCTATCCCTAATAATACATTCTGAGAAAACTTAACGATGGTACTAATCTTCAAGGCTTCTTCACCTACTAATGAGCCTGATGCTACAACGGCACCCGTCGTATCAATACTACCGCCCAGCCAAGCACCCGTTACTTCCTGCGAAAGATTCATCCATTCTGCAAGATAGGGCATGAAGATCATCATCGGTATAGCCGTAATAAGCACTAAGGAAATGACATAAGAAAGCTTCTTTGTATCGCCTTTAATAGCTCCTGAAGTTGCAATTGCTGCCGACACCCCACAGATGGATACCGCACTGGACAACATCAACGACATCTCTTTATCGATTTTCAATTTACGGCATACCCAATAGGCAAAATACCATACCGACACCACCACTAATAGCGCCTGTATAAGGCCTAAGGAGCCTGCCTTTAAGATATCTCCAAAGATTACCGTAGTACCCAATAACACTAGACCGATCTTAACATATAGTTCTGTGCTCAGTGCATCCTTGAACCACTGTGGTAATTTAAAGCAATTGCTGATGATTAAGCCGATGGCTAAGGAAAAGATAACAGCTTCCAGGTTATAATTCTTCACCGTCTCATTTCCTGCAATAATCAATGCGATTACTGTCAACAACATCACGATAGGGAATACAATAAGCAATGCTTTGAGGTCTTTGCGAAGCAGTACCGCCCCGAGGATTGCCGTGACATAGACTAATCCGAATTGAGCGCCTATAATCTTTAAGTTATCGAGGCTTAACACTTTGTTGGTCAATGTTGCCGAATCGGCCCAGCTAAAAGAAGGTTTTGGAATAATAACACCCGAAAGCGCTAGGATAATGATCGCAAGTCCTAAAATAACGACTACCCAATCTTCCGATATTGCAAATGGTTTAGTAGACATGAAAGTTTAAATTGATTATTTGATCAACTGTTTTATTGCGTCGTGAAGATAGGGAAAATTAAATTTAAAGCCGTTTTTTAGCGTAACATTTGTCGTTACAGGCACAGTTTCAAGAAGCAGTGTAGGGTCGGTTCCTTTTAGCAGTGCTCCGACCTTGGCAAGTGGCGTCGGCAAGGGCAAACCTATCGAACGACCAACGACCTGACGGAGCGTCTTCATAAAGATCTTATTCGGCTCAGGATGTGGGCTACAAGCATGGTATATCGGCTCCCGCCGCTCTTGATCGATAATCCAGCAGACTAATCGGCAGAAATCTTCCTCATGTATCCAGGGCATCACCTGTTTTCCGGAGCCAATAGTGCCTGCTAACCCCAATTTTGCCAAAGGCGTTAGTTCGGAAATAATACCCGACTGTTTTGATAATACGGGGCTCATGCGCAGAATAACCTTCTCCGTTTGAGCTGTACTGGCTTGGGTACAGGCAGCTTCCCAATCTAAAGAAAGCTTAGCCAGGAAATCATCTCCAAAGTCCTTGCCATGTTCATCTTGAAGTTCTTCCGCCCCATTAAAAATCGCCACTCCCGAGAAATTGATCCACAGTTTTGCAGGATTGTCCAGTGATTGGAGTGCTGTAGCTAATGCTTTAGTAGGCAGTAATCGAGAATTATAAAGAAGCTTCTTGTTCTTGGCAGTAAAGCGCTTATTGATAGAGGCGCCACTTAGGTTGATCAGCACATCAGCACCTTCCAAGGCTTCCTTCCATTCGCCCTGCGTTTCGCCATCCCACATGACGAAATCTATCCCCGGATGATGCTTGACCATCTTTCTTCGCGACAGGACAACGATCTCATCTTCGCGTTCTCTAAAATAGGGGATTAACAGATTACCTAAATTACCGGTTCCTCCGGCTAACACAATTCTTGCCATTATAGGTTGATTTTAACATTAAAATGATCCTCCAAGGCCATTCTTGCGGCGCGGAATCCACACATGCCATGCACACCTCCGCCTGGAGGCGTTGAAGAGGATGCTATATATACGTTCTTATTTGAAGTTCTATAGGGGGTTAAGGAAAAGCTTGGTCGGGTGTAGAGTTGAGCCAAATCCATAACCCCTCCGTTGATATCTCCGCCGACATAGTTGGGATTATAGCTTTCCATTTGCTGCGTATTGAAAGTATGCTTCGCCAAGATGGTATCTTTGAATCCCGGCGCGAAACGCTCGATCTGGTTTTCTATGATTTTTGTACAATCCGCCGTTGATCCATGTGGAACATGGCAGTATGCCCATGACGTATGTTTCCCGGCGGGTGCACGTGTTGAATCGAACAGGCTTTGTTGAGATAATAGCACATAGGGTGCATCGGGAATACGTCCCTGCGCCGTATGATATTCCGCACGCGCAATTTCTTCATAAGTGCCACCCAGATGCACGGTCGAAGATTGCATTACTGCCGGATTGCGGAAAGGAATAGGATCGGACAATGCCCAATCCATCTTAAACACACCCAAACCCTGCCGATAAGCTTTCAACTGGTTTCTATAGCCCGTTCTTAACGCCAAGCCTTTGATATTTAAGACTTGCTTCGGGGTCATATCCAACAGTAGAACTTTGTGGTTGGGCAAGTGATTCACATCATCTACCCAATAGTCGGTTTGAATGTTTCCTCCTATTGCCTGAAAATAAGACGCTAGCGCGTCGGCAATAGCTTGGGAGCCACCAAGGGCCATGGGCCAGCCGAAGCGATGTCCTACCGTCCCTAACATCATTCCAATGGCGGCTGTCGTCAGATTCTCTAAGGGTTGTATGCCATGGGCGCAAAGCCCCGCCCACAAAGCCTTCGCTTCGGTAGTTTCGAAGGTCTTCGCCATCATTGCCGCCGAAGGCAAAGCTTTTAGCCCGAACTTTGCCATCAAAATTGGATTGCGAGGGAATCTTAGGGGTCCAAGTACTGACTGCGATAGATCATCCCATTGCTTCACAAAAGGCTCGAATAGCGCTTTATAAGCGCTGCTGTCTTTCCCTAATCCCAGAGCCGTTTGCTCAAGATCGCGATGTAAAATGGCAGCATGCTCTGTATCCAAAGGATGGGCCACTTCATTTTGAGCAAAGACAAACTGAAGACCATGCTCAGCTAAGGGCAAGGTGGAAAGAAAGGGAGATGCCAAGGCCATGGGATGAATGGCAGAACAGATATCATGTTTAAATCCAGGAAGTGTGATTTCCTTCGTCCGCATCCCACCACCAAGCGTATCAGCGCCCTCAATCAATAAAGTTTGAAGCCCCTGTTGCTGTAATAAAATAGCAGCAGCAAAGCCATTCGGCCCAGAACCTACAACGATAGCATCATATGCTTCCAAATTGATATGGATTGGTGAATTATAAAATTAAACAATAAAATAGTATTTAGTACTTAGTACTTAGTATTTAGACCTAGGGCGGGAATAGACGTTAAACATTAGACTTTAGACATCAGAGTATTGTCCGAACCAGGAAAGGAAGGATTCAAGACAAACTTTCCTTTCTTTCTTGGTTCAAGACAAGCGTCATAGGTCTAAACTGATATA
>DELI01000015.1 GCA_002354335.1 Sphingobacterium sp. UBA2700
GGCTTTAAGCTATCGAATAGCTGTTAGTATTTAGTAGTTAGTATTTAGTATTAAGACCTATGGCGCTAGATACTGCTCACACCTTAAATCCTTCCTTTCGTGTAGTAGTTAGTAATTAGTAGTTAGTATTAATACCTATGGCGTAATATCCGCTACAATATATGATCCTGTCAATCCTTTCATCCTTCCTTTCGTGTAGTAGTTAGTATTTAGTACTTAGTATTAAGACCTATGGCGTAATATCCGCGACAATACATGATCCTGCTCATCTTTAAATCCTTCCTTTCCTGGTTCAAGACTAACGTTGTAATAATAAAAACCATGCGCAATGAGCTGACTCCTGTCAATCCTTTCACCCTTCATCTCCTAGTTCAAGACAAAACAAAAAGCTAGCAAATGATTTTGCTAGCTTTTTCAATTATCTTTTAATAATCGTCTTTTATTTACGAAACACCCAATACTTCTGTAAAGTGAAATTAAAGCCTAGGGACACGACGATCTCTACAATCAGTTTGGAGAGCAAGAAATGCCAATGCATTAAATCGACGAATATGTGTATTCCTAATGATTTCAGGCCGATGCTTCCAAGAACCACAATGATAAATTTCCAGAGTTGGCTCCCTATCGATTCTGCTCGGCTGTTGAATGACCAGTACCGGTTTATCGTAAAGTTGACAATGGCGCCTAAGCTGCCACTAATGACATTGGAGAACGGTGCAGTGTACTTCAGGACGGTATAACAGAATGTGTAGATACCAAAGTCAGACAGACCGCCGATAAAAGCAGACAGCTGAACCTTCAGAAATTCTCTAACTTTTGCTGTCATCCCTTATAATCTTAAGCCTCTTGACCTTCCTTTAATTTTGCTGCCTTTTCCTCAGCATCTTTGATATCTCCCAGATCCAAGAGCTTTTTGGTATCGCCCAGATTGATGAAGAACAAGATAATACAGATTCCTAAAACGCTATAATTGATGGAGCCAGGAACAAATACCTCTAGCATAAGCACTGCTGAAATGATCACACGAATCTCTGTAGGTCCCAAAAGTCCGGCATCGATCGTGTATTTATCAGTGATGCGATATCTCAACTGTGAAATGATCATTGCCCAACCATACAATGCCACCAACGTAAAGCCAAGATATTTAAAATCGCCCGGCGCATAGAAAACATAGCCCAATCCAATGAATACGGTACTTACCCAATCCATCACAATATCTAGCGCGAATCCGTACCACTTTCTGGATTTATTTCGGTAGAACGCAATTCGACCATCTAAGGAATCGCCGAACCATTGCACGAAGAAACCGACAATACCCAAGAGCAGGTAGTTAATGTGAACATATTCTGCCAATAAGAAGCTGCCCATTATCATCAAAGATCCAAACAAGCCTATTGCCGTTAACCCGTCCGAAGAAATCCAGCTTGGAATCCGCGGCACTAAATAGGTTATCAGTCTTTGTTCCGGATTGGCCAAGATATTTGTGCGTTTTCTATCCTGAAACAACTTTTTGTTGATTTTCTCTTCACTCATCACTTCTATTTTTTATAGCCATTTATGGCTTTTGTACCAATTTAAACTCTCCGTCAGTCCTCTTTCCAAATCATATTGAGGATTAAAACCTAGGTTTTTTACTGCATGACTGATATTACAGCCCCAGTTTTCGGCCGTCAACTCCCCTAACCTCTCCGGATAAAGAACCGGTGTTTTACTAGAATTCTTGTATAGCCTTTGCGATACCTGTGCGACGAACCTAATAAGGGACAACGGCACGTGTACACGAAAAAGGCGCTTTTTTAATGTAGACTTAAAGATATCGGCCATGGCATAGCGTGAATAAATGAGACCATCGGAGATATTGTAAAATTGTAAAGCATCTTGCTTCACCATACATCCTTGCAACAGAACGTCGCAAAGGTCTTTCACATAAATAAAACTCAATTTCTGCGGGTTTCGCCCGATATATGGGTCGAGCCCCTTATTCATGGTATCAAACAATATGAAAATATCCTTTTCACGAGGACCGTATACTGCTGTTGGTCTAAATACAGAAACCGGTTTATCCGCAAACTTCTCGCGAATCATCAATTCCGATGCGCGCTTGCTGCGCCCATAAACCGTAACAGGACGATAAGGGAAAGATTCATCGATTAGTTTCTCACTATTGAAAGCGATTGGTCCGACCGCCGCCAAGCTGCTCACATACACGACACGTTCCAATGGGATGTGTGCCGTTGTAGCCGCATGGAGTATAGCTTCGGTGTAATCGACGTTCACCTTGTTCATTTGTTTCTCATCTTTCGCCTTGGTCATTGCCGCGGCATGGATGATATAGTGGTATTGTTCCTCTTCAAATAAATGTTTAAGATTTTCGACATCCCCCAGATTTGGGTAGACGAATTTATCGACAAAAGGCGCTATTTGGTCTGTTACACTACTCGATCTTACTGCAGCATGCACCTCCAGTCCCAAGTTTTGGGCAGCCTCTACCAAGTGAGAACCTACAAATCCGCTCGCACCAGTAATGAAGATTTTCTTTTTCATATTGCTTTTTCGTACAGACGATACCGTTTGTAGAAATCTGCATTGATTTGCTCAATAGCGTGATTCATCATGTAATTGTGATCCAACATCCAAGAACATTCTGCTTCTACAATCCCCGAGGGCATCGCATTTTTGATGATACGACCGTATAGACAGGCTTCAATACCTAGCTTACGGTAATTATCCAGAACTCCCAGCATGAGTACTCTAAGCGATTTGATATTCTTTTTACCGAACAGCAATTTGAATATACCGGTAGGAAGCAACCTACCGCGCTTAATATTGATCAATATTTCGTTGATATTAGGCACTCCTAGTGCAAAGCCGACGATCTCATCGCCCTTTTGAGCAAGGATACAATATTTCGGATCGACGATCATTTTTAGGTCCTTCGCGACGTAGAAAAACTCATCATCAGTCATGGGTACAAAACCCAGGTTCTTATCCCAAGCTTTATTGTAAACCACCTTGATACGTTCCGCTTCGTTCTTAAAATCTTTCAGATTAATTTGGCGAAGGATAATGCCTGAGCGCTCCAAACGAGCTTCGAGCTTATCCAAAAGTAACACCGAGCGGTGGCTAGCGCCAGCTTTATTGACAAGATAGGCCCGAAGGTCTTCTTTCTTTTCAAAGCCCGCATTCGTTATCAGATCGATGTAATAAGGGAAATTATATGGCATCATGGCCATCGGAGGTCGGTCGAAACCTTCAACCAACAGACCACAAGTATCGTTTGTCGACAAATTAATAGGCCCCACAATGTTGGTGGCGCCCTTTGCTTTTACCCATGCAGTTGCCGTTTCGAGCAATTTATTGGCAACTTCTTGATCGTTGATGGCATCAAAAAAACCGAATTGCCCTTCATTAACATGGTTAAATTTATTGTGATTGACATTGTAGATCGCCAGCACACGCCCTACAATTTTGCCATCTTGATATGCTAAAAAGGGTTGTGCCTGTGAATGCTTGTAGAAAGGATGTTTCTTTGGATTAAGCATATCATCCTGCCCTAAGAACAACTCAGGAACGTAGTTTGGGTCTCCCTCATAGAGGTCGTGCGGGAAATCGATGAAACTCGCACGCTGACGCTTCGTTTCTACAGGAACAATCGTAATCACAGGTTTAATGCTTTATTATCCAATAAAAGTTTCAACTTCCAGCGCCTTGAATACCTTCGCTAATTTCTCTACGGCTTCATCGATCTGATCGAAAGTATGAGTGGCCATCAAGGAGAAGCGAATTAACGATTCTTCCGCTGGAACTGCAGGAGCAACGACTGGGTTAACAAATACGCCGTCGTCTTGCAACATCTTGGTAACAATATAAGTTTTTTCGTTGTTTCTAACAAAAACTGGTAAGATCGGACTTTCAGTTGCACCTAGGTCAAAACCGCTGTCTAATAAAAGTTTTTTAGCGTAGTTGGTGTTAGCCCACAGTTTCTCGATATGTTCAGGTTCAGTTTGAATAATTTCCAAAGCTTTCAAAGTAGACGCTACTGAAGCAGGAGTCATACTTGCACTGAACATCAAAGAGCGAGCTCTATGTTTCAAGTACTCGATGGTATCCTTATCTGCGGCAACAAATCCACCTAACGAAGCTAAGGATTTACTGAATGTTCCCATGATGAGATCAACATCTTCAGTAAGGCCGAAATGAGAGGCAGTACCTGCGCCCTTTTCGCCAATTACTCCCAAACTATGTGCATCATCACACAATATCGCTGCGTCGAATTCGTTAGCTACTTGAACAAGTTCAGGTAATTTAACGATGTCACCTTCCATACTGAAGATACCGTCAGTTGCGATCAACTTAAAGCTCTCTTCCGGAAGACGTGACATCTTATCACGAAGATCGTCGATGTTATTATGTGCGTATTTAATTACTTTAGAGAAAGACAAACGGCTACCATCAATAATCGATGCATGGTCGCGTTCGTCCAAAAGAATATAGTCATTACGGCCAGTCAGGCATGATAATGGGCCTAAGTTCGATTGAAATCCGGTACTGAAAAGAATTGCAGCATCTTTACCTACGTAATCTGCTAATTTTTCCTCCAGTTCCACGTGGATATCTAGGGTACCATTAAGAAATCTAGAGCCAGCACATCCCGTACCGTATTTCGCAAGAGCCTCCTGCGAAGCTTGAATGATACGTGGATCAGTCGTTAAACCTAGGTAGGAATTTGATCCAAACATTAACACTCTTTGGCCATCAATAATAACCTCAGTGTCCTGCTTAGATTGTATAGGTCTAAAATAAGCGTATAAGTTTTTGGATTTAATATCCCCTAGTTCGCCATTTAAAAACCGTGCGGTTCTTTCGTTTAATTTTCCCTTGCTCATTCGTCAGGTATCTATATTCTCAATAATATTTACTTTTTGAACTTTTAACAAAAAACGTCAAAAATCCCACAAAGGTACAAAACTACGCCTAACTACAAATAATATAAGTGTAACTTTTACCTTTTGATACAAAAAATCGTCGCAAACATACAAAACTTAAACCTCAATTTAGTTTTAATTTGACATATAAATATCATAAAATTAAATTAATATTAACAGATTGTTTAGTATTAAAACAACGATTGTTTTGCTAATTTTCCTAAATTATTACCTTTGTGCTTCAAACGAAACGGACAAAATGGCAATTTCATCAACAGTTAATATAAAAAACAAACGCGCATCCTTCGAATTCCACTTGTTGGATCGCTATGTCGCAGGCATTGCTTTATTGGGAACTGAGATTAAGTCCATCCGTCAAGGTAAAGCCAATATTAACGACAGTTTTTGCGCATTTTTCGAAGACGGGCTTTACATTCGTAACATGCACATTGCAGAGTACTCGTTCGGATCTTTTTACAATCACGAAGCGAAACGCGACAGGAAACTTCTATTAACGAAGAAAGAGCTAAAAAAGCTCCGCGAAAAGGGCGAGGAAAAAGGATTTACAATTGTTCCTCTTCGCATTTTCGTCAATGAACGCGGTTATGCTAAGATTGAAATCGCACTAGCACAGGGTAAGAAAGACTTCGACAAACGCGATAGCATTAAAGAACGCGAGTCTAAAAGAGAGCTTGATCGCGCTATGAAACGATAGTTTCTGCACGCCGCTGATAGTTTCCTGGAGTCATTTTTTCTCGCTTGCGGAATATGCGTACAAAGTAGTTGACGTCGGAAAATCCGCAGGCATAGCACACCTCTTTTACGGAGAGTTTTGTTCGTAGAAGCTCCTTTGCTTTGTTCAAGCGCTCCTGAATCACCATCTCCATAGGCGTAATTCCCACCTCTTCCTTGAACACGCGAAATAAACTCGCCTTGCTCATATTCACATGCTGGCTCAGCTGATCAACAGTTAGCTTATCGTTGATATTAGAGGTAATAAAGTTTCGTATATGCGCAAGCAAGCCACTCCCCTGTGTTTTTGTGGAAGTCGCAACGGTCGATAGCTTCTGTTGTTGAATGATACGCACTAAAAGTTCCTTAAACAGCATATCGGATAACACATCTTTTAAAGGGTCTGTGCTTATCATCGTGCTAAACAAGCGATCCGTTAGCGAGGCAATCTCGCTTGTATTGGCGAAATGCACATTCTCCCATGAAAGATTCCATGGTATATTCTTATTCTCTTTCGGATAGCTTTCGTTTAGATAATTCAGTGTTTGCTCTATCTTATCAGCTGAGACGACTAAAGCAGTGCATTGTGTAGGGTCTTGAAGGGCAGCTTCTGGAAAGTCGATCTCCATCGGCTTTGCTGCTGGCAGTACAATCGTTTCGCCCGGAAAATAATCGAATGCAGGCATGTCGTTTACATGCATGACTTTCTTGCCTTTCAGCATATTGATAATGACCATATCACTGAATTGCAATGGCACAAGACTGCTCGCTTGATAAGTTTCGTAGATGTTCAATTCGAAATTATCAAGAGTAAAAGCTCGTCTGTTTTCAACCAATGTACTCAACTCCTTTTCTTTGGAAAAGGGGAGAGCACGAATTAGATTTTTTCCGCTCATATCACACACATTTTATAATTGGTTGCTTACCAAATATATAAAATCTATTCATATTCTAAAACCATAACTTGCTGATTATGTATAATAATAGACGGATATGAATAATAATACGGCTTGATAGAATAATGCTATTGTCTGCGAGGATAATGCTATTGTCAAAATTTCGATCCCCTTAAATTTGGAATAATTCAAAACGTAAACTTGATAAAACGATAATATGAGCGCACTAGCAAGACCATCGTTCAAAGAACGATATGACAATTACATTAACGGAAAATTTGAAGCACCTTCGCAGGGAAAGTATTTTGATAACATCTCTCCATTAGACGGCAAGCCGTTTACACAGGTTGCCCATTCAACAAAAGAAGACATCGATAAAGCAGTTGCTGCGGCCAAAAAAGCATTTGAAACCTGGGGTAAAACCTCAGCGACAGAGCGCAGCATCATCTTGAATAAGATTGCTGATCGTATTGAAGAAAATTTGGAAAAGATAGCGATCGTTGAGACGATCGACAACGGGAAAGCAGTTCGTGAGACGCTGAATGCGGATATCCCATTAGCAATTGATCACTTCCGCTATTTTGCGGGTGTTATCCGTGCGGAAGAGGGATCATTATCCGAATTAGACGCAAACACTGTATCGCTGATAGTGAACGAGCCGATAGGGGTTGTTGCACAGATTATCCCGTGGAACTTCCCGATATTGATGGCCGTCTGGAAACTGGCCCCCGCACTAGCAGCTGGCTGTACGGTAGTTCTTAAACCAGCAGAAAGCACCCCTACGTCTATCCTTGTTTTGATGGAACTAATTGGCGACCTCATCCCGGCCGGTGTGATTAACATTGTGAATGGATTTGGCTCAGAGCTAGGTCGCCATTTAGTGACACATCCAGACGTCAACAAAGCAGCATTTACAGGATCTACCGCAACGGGACGTCTTGTGATGCAATATGCGACGGAGAATATTATCCCTGTAACCTTAGAGTTGGGTGGTAAATCGCCAAATATCTTCTTCTCTTCAGTTATGGATGAAGATGATTCTTACTTGGATAAAGCGATCGAAGGCGCCGTTCTTTTTGCTTTGAACCAGGGTGAAATCTGTACCTGTCCGTCAAGGTTATTAATTCAGGAAGATATCTATGATAAATTCATCGAACGCGTTGTAGAGCGTGTCAATCAGATTAAAGTTGGTGATCCATTAGACCCTACCGTGATGATGGGAGCTCAAGCTTCAAAAATCCAAAAGGATAAGATTATGTCTTACATCAAATTGGGTAAGGAAGAAGGCGCTGAGGTATTGACCGGAGGTGATGAGAATAACCTAGGCGAAGGTCTGGAGGAAGGTTACTACATCAAGCCGACGCTTTTCAAAGGGCACAACAAGATGCGTATCTTCCAGGAAGAGATCTTTGGGCCAGTGCTTGCTGTAACGACTTTTAAAGACGTGGATGAAGCAATTGCTATTGCAAACGACACCATCTACGGATTAGGAGCCGGCGTTTGGACACGCGACGCCCATGAGCTTTATCAGGTACCTCGCGCAATCCAAGCTGGACGTGTATGGGTCAATCAATATCACTCCTACCCTGCAGGCGCACCATTTGGCGGCTACAAGCAGTCGGGTATTGGTCGCGAAAACCACAAAATGATGTTAGCACACTATCGCCAGGCGAAGAATATGCTGATTTCATACAGCAAAGAAAAATTAGGATTCTTTTAAAAGATCAAACATACAATCGGGTAAGGGGTTATTTAGGTAACCCCTTTCTTATACTATACGACATGATTTCAAGAATAGACGCAACAGACAAAGCCAAGGAGCTGATCAAGGAATTATCCGAAAAACATGGCCCATTAATGTTCTACCAAGCAGGAGGTTGCTGCGAAGGGACACAACCGCAATGCTTCGAAAAGGGTGGATTCTACCCCCGCATGAACGATGCGATGATCGGGCTGGTCGAAGGCTATGAATTCTGGATCGATAGAGATCTCTTTGAATATTGGCAATACTCCCATTTCACCCTCGATGTACTCGATGGCTTCGGACCGGGAGGCTTCTCCCTGGAAACTCCTCTCGGAAAAACCTTTAAAATCCACTATAAACTGTTCTCGGAGGAAGAATTGAAGAATTTAGAACCGGTGGTTAGATACTAGTTTAGATATTAGACAGTAGATTTTAGACTTTAGAGCCGTGTCTGTCCCTGAATAGTGT
>DELI01000008.1:0-1351 GCA_002354335.1 Sphingobacterium sp. UBA2700
AAAGGAAGGATTTGAGGATTGGCAGGATCATGGTAATCTTTACACCCTTTCTTTCCTGGTTCAGACAATACTCTAATGCCTTACGTCTAATATCTAATGTCTAGAGACGCTCTAATGTCTTATATCTGATATCTAATGTCTAGAAACACTCTAATGTCTTACATCTAATATCTAACGTCTAGCGACGTCAAACTCTAATGTCTTACGTCTAATATCTTATATCTAGTAGACGCCATACTCTAATGTCTGAAGTCTGGTATCTAATATCTTATATCTAATTTTTAACATCTAATGCTTACCTTTGTACCCTTATGGCGACGCAACTAGACAATGGAGTTAAACCTTATAATCACTATGGTGCTTATTTGAAGGAGAAGTATAATGGGCAGCGAGTGTTCAAGGTTATTGTGGATGGTAATTTCACCTGTCCAAATCGGGATGGTTCTAAAGGATATGGTGGATGTACATACTGCAATGTAGACTCTTTTACACCGGATACGGCTCGTAAGATTCCATCGATTCGAGAGCAAGTGGAGAATGGGATTGAACGCGCTCGTAATAGTTATGGTGCGGAAAAGTTCATCATTTACTTTCAGCCGAACACCAATACGTATGCTCCTACGCATCTACTCAAGATGATGTATGATGAGGCATTGAGCATATGTCCGGAACATACGCTTGGGCTATCCGTTGGTACCCGTCCGGATTGTCTTGACTTTGAAAAGATTGCTTTATTGGAGAGTTATACCGATCGCTACGATGTAGACTTAGAGATGGGCATGGAGTCTATCTATAACGATACGTTGGAGCGTATTAATCGCGGATGCTCTCACGATGAATTTCTATCGACTATGAAGATGCTCGAGAACACGTCGCTTGAGCTCTGCGTGCATACAATCTTCGGATTCCCTTGGGAGACGGAAGAGATGATGCTTAAATATGCAGAAGAAATCAATAAGCATTCGAAGATTAAGTTTGTAAAGCTGCATCATTTACATATCGTCGAAGGATCTATTATGGGTGTTAAATATAAGCGAGAGCCATTCCACTTATTCAGCATCGAAGAATATACCGAATTCCTGAGTAAGTTTATCCCATTGCTACGCCCGGATATCATTATTCAACGTATTTTCGGAATTGCAGATAAGGAACTGTTGATTGCTCCGAACTGGGGATTCCCCAAATCAGGTATTCAAACGAAAATTGATAAAGGCTTAGAAGAAAGAGGCGTTAAGCAGGGCTCGGCTTATTCCTTTGCGTAAAAGCATTTAGGTTTCCATGGGAATAGCACTTGAGTAAAAGATCTTGGAGATCTTAGAAAGAAGATAATTGTATAAAAAAGAAGAGGATG
>DELI01000008.1:1450-72947 GCA_002354335.1 Sphingobacterium sp. UBA2700
CATCCTCTTCTTTTTTATACTATAGCCCGCTATAAGCTGGTCATTTAATATGCTATACCTAATAACCCATCGAAATCATCAGGATATCACACTTTATTTTTTATTTATCGCTCAATGATCGATTTTAAATCAGCTGGCGAGTAAGCAACAGATTTTAAGGTCTTGTCATCGCCTTCGCGAAATACAAGGAACTTACCATCTATTTCCTTATAATAAGACTCAACGCCTTTCGCGCGGTAGTGCTCTTGTGTCGCAAGGGCTTCCTCGACTGTCTTACAAGCTTTGCTCATATTCGAGCGTTGCACTTCATTAAACAGATCGTTAAATTTCTCGGCAAGTCCAAACTCTAGGATGGCACCCGATAATACATATTGAATATCAGCCAGGGCATCTGCAATTTCTACGATATCTTTATCATCGATAGCCTCTTGAAGTTCTTTCAATTCCTCTGCTATCAAGGATACGCGCAGCTTACATCTTGTTTCTGAGGGAATAGTTGGAGAATCTAAAATCGGATGTTGAAATGTTTTATGAAATTCTGCAACCGATGTTAAACACTTAGGATCTGTCATAATGTTTTTTATTTTGTTAAAAATACGAAAAGTGGGGAATAAAAAAGACGCCATTTGGCGTCTTCTTTTTATTTCATCAAATGTTTCAATTGAACAACTTCTTTTTCTTCCAGATATCTCCAGCGACCACGCGGAAGGTCCTTTTTCGTTAAGTTCGCATAAACGACACGGTCCAATTTTACGACCTCGTATCCTAATGATTCAAAGATACGACGTACGATTCTGTTCTTACCGCTATGGATCTGAATACCGATCTCACGTTTCGAAGCGCCTACAACGAAGCTAAGATCGTCTGGTTTGATAAATCCATCCTCCAATTCGATACCGAACTGGATCTTATTGAAATCTCCTTGTGTTAAGTTTTTGCTTAACTCCACTTGGTAGATTTTACTGATGTTATTTCTAGGGTGTGAAAGTTTTTCCGCCAGGTTGCCGTCGTTAGTCAGTAACAATAGGCCTGTCGTATTTCTATCTAAACGTCCAACCGGATAGATACGCTCTTTGGTCGCTTTGGACACTAAGTGCATGACCGTTTTACGTTCTTGAGGGTCGTCAGTCGTGGTGATGTAGTCTTTTGGCTTGTTTAAAAGCACATAAACCATTTTCTCACGCTTCAAACGCTCATCATTATATCTGATTTCGTCTTTTGCCGGGTCAACTTTTGAGCCTAATTCAGTAACGACTTCACCATTCACGCTGATTACTCCCGCTTCGATCAACTCGTCAGCTTTACGACGAGAACAGATTCCTGAGTTCGCGATGTAACGGTTCAAACGGATTAGTCCGTCGTCGTTCGCATCTGCCTGGAACTTTCTGTCAGGTGAAGCAGATCTTCTTGCTCTTCCATCGTTACGATCATCTCTGCGGTCGTCTCTACGATCGCGAGAGTCTCTATTCTGATCGCCATCTTCGAATCGTCTCGAAGGGCGTCTGTCGCCGTAGCCTTTATCGTCGTTGCCAAAACGAGGTTTCCCGAATTTACGGTCGCCCGACGGTTTGCTGAACTTGCCATCGCGAGATGGTCTGTCAAATTTATTATCTCTAGACGATCTGTCGAACTTATTATCTCTCGACGGTCTATCGAAGTTTCCTTCTCTACTTGGACGGTCGTATTTGTTATCGCGAGCAGGTCTGTCGAAGTTTCCCTCTCTGCTTGGACGGTCATATCTGTTGTCGCGAGAAGAACGGTCGAAATTGCCATCTCTGCTCGGACGGTCGAATTTATTATCTCTATTCGAGCGGTCGAATTTATCATCGCGATTTCCTCTTTCGAATTTATTGTCGCGTGATCCTGATTTGTCGAATTTGTTGAATTTGCGGTCTTGGTCTGGTCTACCAGATTTAGAATCTCTTGAGGAGTTAAAAGATGATCTTTTATCCCCGCGGAAGCTATCTGAGTTGCTTCTTGGTTTTTTGGAGTTGTCCTCTCGACTGTTCCTGTTGCTACTGAATGGCATAATTTTAAAAAAATTGAGCCACAAAGATAGCTATTTTTTTTAATACCGTCGAAGTATTATATTCATTGCCCTGTGAATGTTAGATTGAAACGACATTTCAGGCATTGACAACCTTATAAGATACGGAATTATCTCTAATAAAAATAATTTATAATCCAAATTTTTTGAAAAATGTTACAATTTATTAATATACAATAAATATGCTTTAAGTTGTCTAAACAATGATTTTTGAGCGTTTTAACTTTTCTTAACTTGTTATGAGATTGTAACTATTTGGTGCATAGTGCTCTTTTGCCTTATCTTTGAGGCTGTTTTTTTAACCAAGCTATTTTTTGATCGATTTAATATCGTGGATAGGGTAGCAGTAAGGGAATAAATGATAAAAAAAAGAGTATTATGTAGTAGTGTTCTTTTGACGGTGATGTTGCTGTCGAAATTATACTCAAACCCCCAACCAGAATCCATGACTGATCCTTTCAGAAAGGCACTAGATCAGTCTTTGATGTCCCAGGCCGCTGCGGCAAAGGACTTATCAGAAAAGAATTCTAAGGATGATTTTTATAGCCAAATCTCCTTTGCAAACGAAACTATCCCTCATGAGGAAAGCTTTTTTAGAAAAAGAATAGACAAATATCTCAGTAAATTTGCCTACCTCAAAAAGCCCTCAAATCAAATTCACAAAAAGGCGGATAAATTGCTCCCACGCATCGCAAAAATCCTTAAAAGCTACGGCATACCCGAAGACTTCAAGTATATTGCTGTTGTTGAGAGCAGCTTAAGTCCATCTACAACCTCGCATAAAGGTGCTGGTGGTTACTGGCAGTTTATGCCTGCGACGGCAAGACTTTACGGATTGCGTGTAGATGCTAACGTCGATGAGCGTCTTGACCTCGTTAAATCAACGCACGCTGCTGCCAAATATCTGAAATCGCTACATGCGGAATTCGGCGATTGGACCTTGGCTGCTGCTGCTTATAACGTTGGAGGAGGTAGTCTTCGCGCTTCACTTAGAAGACAAAAGAAAGATAATTACTACGAACTGAAGCTGAATGCTGAAACAGCAGCGTATATTTATAAAATCATCTCGATGAAGACTATTCTAGAAAATAGTTAGTGAGGGATATATAATACAAGATCATATTATGCCAAGAAGCTGTCCAGTTCGGACAGCTTCTTTTGGTTTACAAATATCTGTTTGATTTCTTCTTCAACAACGCAACTAGACTCGAACAGTACTTAACCCTTTCAAAGCCCTTTCAGAACCAATGCATAACCCGATCATACCCGTTCAAGAAGGGCTTTGATATGGGTTTGATTAGGGTTTGAATAGGTTGTCATTTATCTTAGATTGCTCACTGCCTCAACCTGCTTATATACTCTTGTTTTTTGGTCAGTTTTGCTTCGTTCGCTCCGGTTTACAGCAAGATAAACCATTGGGCCTTATATAGCTTCTATTGCTTAACATTTTAATAACCTTTCACAAAAACATATCTTAAATTTCTTTGTTACATTCGTTAAAAATGAGACACTTGTCTCATGTGCTACCCAGTTGAAAAATATAGAGTAACGACATAAATGGCGAACTAATGTTCCATTTCTTTCATGATTTTATGGCTGCAAGACAAAATGTGATGTATATCACATTTTAGTGCTTCGGTTTATCATTAGAATGTCATGTAGTTACCGGTACCTTTGAATCAGGTTAACTTAATTTAATAGAATAATGCAGGTAGAGCAATTTAATTATGACAACAAGATTGTCAGAGATTTTGGAATCGCAACTGTAACATGGGGAATCATCGGAATGACGGTGGGTCTATTAATAGCCTTACAGCTAATATGGCCCGAACTGAATTTCGGTACCCAATTTACTACATTCGGTCGTATCCGACCTTTGCACACCAATGCCGTAATTTTTGCCTTTGTTGGTAATGCCATCTTTATGGGGGCTTACTACTCAATGCAGCGGGTATTGAAAGCAAGGATGTTCAGCGATGTACTCAGTAAGATCCACTTTTGGGGTTGGCAATTAATCATTGTAGCCGCAGCGATTACGCTTCCATTAGGTATCACTTCTTCGCACGAGTATGCGGAATTGGAGTTACCGATCGATATCGCGATCGCCGTAATTTGGGTCGTTTTCGGAATCAATATGTTTGGTACTATTATCAAACGTAGAGAGCGTCACATGTATGTGGCTATTTGGTTTTATATCGCAACCTTCGTAACTGTTGCTGTGTTGCACATTGTTAACGCAATTCAGATTCCTGTAAGTTTCTGGAAAAGTTACTATGTGTATTCAGGAGTTCAAGATGCTTTAGTACAATGGTGGTATGGACACAACGCTGTAGCGTTCTTCCTAACTACTCCTTTCTTAGGAATGATGTATTACTTCTTACCTAAGATGGCTAATCGTCCTGTTTATTCCTATAAATTAAGTATTCTACACTTCTGGTCCTTAATTTTCATCTACATTTGGGCCGGACCGCACCATTTATTATATACTTCATTACCAAGCTGGGTTCAGTCATTAGGAGTTGTATTCTCTATCATGTTGATCGCACCAAGTTGGGGAGGTATGATCAACGGTCTATTGACTTTGCGCGGTGCTTGGGATAAAGTACGTACAGAACCGATGTTGAAATTCATGGTCGTAGCATTAACATGTTACGGTATGGCTACATTGGAAGGACCATTATTATCATTAAAACAAGTAAACGCCATTGCCCACTTTACGGACTGGATTCCAGCACACGTACATATTGGAGCATTAGGATGGAACGGTTTCATGACTTTCGCAATCCTTTATTGGTTGTTCCCTAGAATTTATAGAACAAATCTATACTCTAAGAAATTAGCAAATACGCACTTCTGGATCGGTACATTAGGTATCTTATTCTACGCAATCCCTATGTATTGGGCTGCTGTGGTGCAAGGTTTAATGTGGAAAGACTTTACTCCAGAAGGTGTATTGAAATACCCTAACTTCTTAGCGACTACATTAGAGATCTTACCTATGCACATGATGCGTGCAGCAGGTGGAGCCTTGTATTTGGCAGGTGTGGTATTGATGACCTACAACTTAATCAAAACTGTAAAACAAGGTAAACTTGTGGCTAACGTAGCTGCTGAAGCTCCAGCATTAGAGCCGGTGCATAAATCAGAACGCTCAGCACACCGTCGTTTAGAACGTAAGCCTATCCTTTTCTTAGTGATGGCGTTGATCGCGATCTTAATCGGTGGTATCGTCGAGATGATTCCAACGTTTACAGTAAGTAGCAACGTGCCTAAAATAAGCTCGGTAAAACCATATACCGCATTAGAATTGCAAGGTCGCGACTTATATATCCGCGAGGGTTGTGTGAACTGTCACTCGCAAACTATTCGTCCATTCCGTTCAGAAACTGCTCGTTACGGTGAGTACAGTAAAGCGGGTGAGTTCGTTTATGACCGTCCATTCTTATGGGGATCAAAACGTACAGGACCAGATTTGCACCGTATCGGTGGTAAATATCCTCACAAATGGCACTATGACCACATGTTAGATCCAACAATCACTTCACCAGGTAGTATCATGCCTCAATATCCATGGTTAATCAGCCAAGATATCGAAACGAAATACTTAACTGGAAAGATGAAGGTGATGCGTAATCTAGGCGTTCCATACACGGATGCAGAGATCAATAACGCAGTTGCAGATGCTGATAAACAAGCACTAGAGATTGTGAAAGATCTAGCTGCCAACCAAGTGGAAGTAGCACCGAATAAAGAGATCGTTGCGATGATTGCTTACTTACAGCGCCTAGGTACTGATATTAAATCTGCACCAAAAGCTGAAAACGAAGCTGCAGCGATAGATAACAATAACTAATAGCTAACATAGAAAAAGAAAGATTATGTTTAAGCAGATAACAAATTTACATGGAGACGAGATTTACTTGATCGTCTCCCTATGTATCTTCCTTGGCTTTTTTATCCTCGTAACTATCATGTTGTTCGCCATGAAGAAAAACTTTGTCGACTACATGAAGGGATTGCCGTTGGAGGATACTGAGCGCGAATTAGATAAATTACCCGAATAGACAAGACCTATGATTTCTATGATATTACAAGATACTGTTGCTACAGAAGTTGCAGCAGCAGCACCACAAACATTTGGAACGGGAAATTTATATAATGATATTTTCTATATCGTCGTGTTCCTCGTACTGATTGCGGTTCTATTCGCAGCCATTACGATCAACAAGGCCCTGCGCACGATGTTGAAAGTGACGATGCCAGATGTTGTACAAGAAGAAGCTCGTTTAAAAGCCGAGCGAAAAGCTTCAAGTCAATCCGCTTGGGCTAGAAGATGGAATACCTTTATAGGTTTAAAACCTATTGAGCAAGAGGAGTCATTGAAAATTGAAGACCATGAATATGATGGTATTGCCGAACTAAATAACCCTATTCCACTATGGTTTAATGCTTTATTCTACTCCACCGTAGTATTTGCGGTAGTCTACATTTTGATATACCACGTATTTGGAGGATTGAACCAGGATCAGGAGTACGAACGTGAGATGGCACAAGCAGAAATCGAGAAAGCTGAGTTTTTATCCAAATCGGCGAATGCATTTGACGAGAATACTGTGGAGATTGATGCGACCGGTACGTTAGCAGCGAACGGTAAGGCGATTTTTGCAGCAAACTGTCAGGCTTGTCACGGACAGGCAGGTGAAGGAACCATTGGTCCGAACTTAACCGATAGATTCTGGCTGCACGGCGGTGAGATTAAGGATATCTTTAAAACTGTGAAATACGGTGTGCCAGATAAAGGGATGGTTCCTTGGGAACAAACATTAACTCCAGCTCAGATTGCTGAGGTAAGTAACTACATCGTCACATTGCGTGATACCAAGCCTGCAAATCCAAAAGCAGCGGAAGGTGTTGAGGTAGCAAGTTACCAAGCAGAAGGTGGAGCAGCTGAACCTGCAGCAGCTACAGATAGCACTGCAACAGCAACAAATTAAATTAAATAAAACAATACCATGGAAGTAGCAGCAAAGGGAAATGAGAATACTAACCAACCAGAAAAATCTAAAAGAAAGTGGGTTTATGCGAAAAAGCCTGCCGGAAAGCTTTATAATTATCGACAGGTTGTTGGTTACTCTTTGCTGCTCTTTCTTTTTGCGGCACCATTTATCAAGATAGATGGCAACCCGTTCTTGATGTTTAACATTATTGAACGTAAATTCTCCATCTTTGGTAACATTTTCTTGCCGCAGGATATGCACATTTTCCTATTCGGGATGCTGATCATTATGGTCTGCATTGTGCTATTCACTGCTGTTTACGGTCGTGTTTGGTGTGGTTGGACATGTCCGCAGACGATCTTTATGGAACTCATCTTCCGGAAGATCGAATACTTTATCGAAGGCGATTGGAATCAGCAGAAGAAAAGAGATCAAGGTCCGGACACGGATGCAAAAGCATGGCGTAAAATTCTGAAACATGCTGTCTTTATAGCCATCTCCTTTCTTATCGCGAACCTATTCCTGGCTTACATCATCGGAGTAGACGCGCTGTTTAAGATCATCACTGATCCTATTGATCAACATATCGCTGGTTTTATCTCCATTTGGGCATTTACCTTTGTTTTCTACTTTGTGTTCGCTTATGTTCGCGAGATCGTGTGTACACGTATTTGTCCTTACGGACGTTTGCAAGGGGTTCTTTTGGATGAAAACTCCGTTACTGTAGCGTATAATGTAGCAAGAGGGGAGCCTAGAGGGAAGATACGTAAGAATAGTGATGTGGTTACCGGAGATTGTATCGATTGTAACCTATGTGTACATGTTTGTCCTACGGGTATAGACATACGTAAGGGGACACAGTTGGAATGTGTTTCATGTACGGCTTGTATCGATGCTTGTGACGCTGTTATGGATAAAATCCATAAGCCTAAACGCCTGATTGGTTTCTACACACAGGCCGAAGCAGACGGGAAAGCAACGCTGCAGGATGGCAAAAAGAGGAATACGAGAGCCATTGTATATTCATGTATATTGCTCGTATTAATGGGTATCTTTACGGCGATGATCTTTAGTCGCACCGATGTCGACGGGCGGTTATTGAGAGCAAAGGGAAGTACCTATCAGTTCCGTGATGATGGAACAGTAACGAATCTATATTCTTTAGAATTGATCAATAAAACAACGAAAGATATTGATTATGAGCTTGTGAGCGAGGATAAGGATATAGAGATTCAAATTGTAAATCCTATTTCGCATTTGCCGCGCGAGGGCAATGCCAAGTTAAGCTTGTTCTTGATTGCGAAGAAAGCCAATATCAAGGAATACAAAACGAATATAAAATTGAATGTTGTGGCAGACGGTAAAGTGATTGAAACCATGAAGACAACCTTTATTGCGCCGCCAGGAAAATAAATATGCATGTTTCTGATGGTCAAATCACAAGAATGAGAATCCTTGTTGACCATTGAAGACAAACCACACACTTACAAAAAAGGAATGAACTGGGGATATAAAATAGTATTTGGATTGGGCGCCTTTGTGCTCTTCATCGTAGGTTTAGCCATTTACATGGTTTCTAACGATACAGATACGCTGGAAGATGATGATTATTACGAACGTAGCTTGAATTACGATGAAACTTATCGTAAGAAAGAGAACTTAAATCATAATCATGCAAAACCGACGATACGAATTAGTCAAGATACCATGTTGATCAAATTCATATCGGCGGATAATAAAGGACAGCTTCATTTTAAGCGTCCTGATGATAATAAGCTGGATGTTTCGCTTCCTTTCGCGACGCCTACTGACCAGTTCAAACTACCGCTTAGTACCTTTAAGAAAGGTAATTGGAATTTGGAAATCGATTGGAAAAGTGGTGCTGATAGCTATTTAGTCGATCAACACGTTTACTATTAGGAAATGACTTACCATTATCTTGCATTCTTTATGGGCCTTTTGGGCAGTATCCACTGTGCAGTAATGTGCGGTCCCTTATTGATTGCAATTCAAGGAGGTCATCAAATTTCTTGGAAAACTACTTTTAACAAGCTGATTTACCAATTAGGGCGCATCCTGACCTACGGCATGCTCGGTCTGATTTTAGGCTTATTGGGAAATGCTGCTGCAATACAGGGCTGGCAGCAAATTTTCAGTTTGGTTACAGGTGTGATTTTAACAGCATTGGGCTTGTTCTATATTTTTGGAAAGAGTTCAAAGCAATTAGCAAGCTTCCAGACCAAGGCAATTCAGCCTTTTGCTAAGTTTATGGGGAAATGGTTGTACCGTCCGGGAGGCAGTTTTGTTGCTGGTGTGCTAAACGGTGTTTTGCCCTGCGGAATGGTGTATATGGCTTTAGCATCTGCTGTTAATGCGAGTTCGCTAGAAAATAGTTTTCTGTTTATGGTTCTGTTCGGATTAGGAACTTTACCACTATTATTACTATTCTCCTTTGTGGGGAATTTCCCGAGAAAAATCTTTAAGAAGGGATTTACGACGGTCTTGCCAATACTTTTTATCCTAATGGGGGTGTGGTTTATCTTACGCGGTGCCAATCTGGATATTCCCTATCTTTCGCCCTTATTGCATGTCGATGGCGCAATGAATTGCGCTTAACCCATACTGCTTTCCTACATCTTTACTCTTCAAAATAGTGTATATCGGGCGTTTATTTCCGCTATTGCTAATTCTTTTCTATCTTGCTCTTGTTCCTCAAACTTTTGGTTAGAAGTATGGTTGTATTAAGAGGACAACTTTTAAAGTACTTTTTCTATCGATATGACTGAATATTTGCAGCCTATAATACAGTTTTTTGAACAATGGGGATGGATACCTACGACGATTATTTACCTAGGTGTTATTATAACGATTCTTATCGAAAATAGAAACCCGACGAAGACCATTTCTTGGGTCATGGTAATCGTCTTTCTTCCACTTGTAGGTGTTATTCTATATTATCTTTTCGGTCAAAAGTTTTCTAAAGTCAAGAAGCTCAAGCGTATTAATCAAGAACAATCGCTTCGATTGAAGAAAGAGTTTAAGCGATTGGAGCCGTTGATGGCCTGGTCCATACAGAATATCCACAATAAGATTGGCGATTTCGCACGCGTTTATTCGTATTTAAAAAACGAGCGCCTTTCGTCGCCTACGCTGAATAACGAAGTAACGCTTTTGGTTAATGGGGAAGAAAAATTTAAGTATTTCTTGGAGTCATTAGAGGGTGCAACGCATTCGATTCACATGGAATACTACATCTTCGACCTGGATGATATCGGAACCAAAGTGCTGAATATCCTTGAACGCAAGGCAACCGAAGGTTTGAAGGTGCGCCTCATTGTGGACAGCTTTGGCTCGCCCCGGTTGGTTCGGCATATGCGTAAGATGCGTGGTAAAACGAATATTGAATTTCAGGCATTTCTACCTGTGACTTTTACTTCGTTGGCCAACAGCAATTATCGTAATCATCGGAAGATTGCAGTAATCGATGGTTATACAGCCTATATCGGCGGGATAAACATTTCCGACCGGTACATCAATCCAAATGAATTTGGGCTATACTGGCGCGATACTTCCGTGAAAGTTGTAGGAAATGCGGGTACCATGTTCCAGATCAGCTTTTGGAATTCCTGGAACCAAACCGATGGGGAACCCTTCGATTTGGAAGATGGATATTTGCGGGATATGCCAGTCGTTGCTGAGCAGCTGAGTGCCGTAGCATTAGTATCGAGCGACCCGGGATCTTTGGGTCCTTTTAATATGGAGGCTTTATTGCTGAGCATTGGCGAAGCAAATGAAAGCATCAAACTATGTACACCCTATTTTATCCCGTCGGAGGAGTTAGCGACAGCATTAAAGACCGCCGCTGGCGCTGGAGTTGATGTAGAATTGATGATTCCGGCAAGTGGCGACTCCTGGATAGTACAACATGCTACTTTTTCGTTCTTAAAGCCTCTGTTAGAACGCGGAGTCAAGGTTTACTTGTATGAAAAAGGCTTCTTACATGCTAAGACTGCAGTAATCGATGGCAAGATAGCTTATGTTGGGACTGTTAACCTAGATTTTCGAAGTTTCTATATTAACTACGAGGTAGCGACAGTAATTTCTAATAAGTCATTTTGTGCTCAAATGGATGATCAGTTCGAAATTGATAAGAAAGAATGTTCTGTGGTGACCTTAAAGGATTGGAAACAAAGAAAGGCATGGAAGCGTGGTATTGACTCCTTATGCCGTTTGCTAGCGCCTTTATTATAGTTTAAGCATTGTTAAATTTCCGGTTTCATGGCATTCTTCTCCAAAAATTAGATATATTTAGCTTTTTGAAAAACTGAAGAATCGATGAGGAAAATAAATCGCATACTTTTCATAATTCTAACACTTTTAGCTGTCTCTAATTTCTCGAATGCCCAAGAAAAACCCGCCATCCCAATTAATACTGCGGTGGAGAATGTGCAAAAGTTCTTTACAGTCTATCCAGTAGAAAAAATACACCTACATTTCGATAAACCTTATTATGCAGTAGGGGATACGCTATGGTTCAAAACATATTTGAACACCAATCTTTTCAATTATGACCCAAGTAAGGTCGCCTATGTGGAGATATTGAATAGTCGTGATTCCTTAATGCAAACGCTTCGTGTACCGTTAAAGGATGGTGCCGGAAAAGGACAGTTAGTATTAGATCCTCAATTCTGGTCGCAGGATAACTATAGAGTCCGCGCCTATACAAAATGGATGATGAACTTCGATATGGGATACTTCTTTAATAAGGTAATTCCAATCGGAGATGCAATTAATAAGAAGCTAGGATCAGATGTAAGCTTTGAACCGGATGGCAATAAGACCAAAGCCATACTCCAATTCCGCAATCGACAGGGTGAGTTATTGAGCCGTAAAAAGCTAACGTGGGAAGCTAACGATGGCTGGGATCCTTTCGATAAAGGCAAAGGCGAAACCGATGCTTTAGGTCGTGTTATTGTTAGTTTATCTAATAAAGAAAAAGAGAAGTTCAAGAACGGACGCTTAGTTATTAAACTTGAAGACGGGGAGACTTTAGTAGGACAATATCCACTACGCAATGCGATATGGGAGGCTGATGTACAATTCTTCCCAGAAGGAGGTGATTTAATATCGGGTATCTCTAAGAAAGTAGCCTTTAAAGCAGTCAATTCTACAGGCCTTGGCTTGAAAGTAAAAGGAAAGATAATTGATAGCAAAAAGCAGGAGGTAGCGAGTTTTGAGGACTTAGGATTAGGTATGGGTTCTTTCAATCTAGTACCTATTAGCGGAGAAGCATATAAAGCTGTTGTCACCTTCGACAATGGAGAACAGAAAACATATGATTTACCGGCCGTTGTTGATAACAAAGTTAATGTCGTTTTTGCGAAACAAGAAGGTGAGTTTATAAACCTAGGCATCGTTACGAATGACAGTCATTTCCAAACTGTACAGAATAAACCTTTCTATGTCTTCGGACAGCTGAATGGTCATCTAGTATATGCGGCGCAGGCTTCGATGAAAAGCGCGGCGGTATCTATCCGTATCCCAATTAAGGAACTTCCGAACGGGATAGTACAGATAACGCTTCTTTCTCCGGATGGCGAGCCGCTTTCAGAGCGCCTTGTATTCATTCAGCCGCAGAAGTTGATCGATATTCAAGTAAAAACTGATAAGGATAGTTACGCTCGTAAAGACTTGGTGAAATTGAAATTGAATGTGAATAGTCCGGTAGATAGCTTAATCGGGAACTACTCAGTCTCGGTTATTGACGAATCGAAAGTGCCATTTAATGATGACAACGACAGAACCATCGTTAGTAGTATGTTGCTTACGTCAGATTTGAAAGGTTATGTGGAGAAGCCGAACTATTACTTCAATGAGAAGAATACCAACCGTTTAGAAGCGTTAGACGCTTTGATGATGACACAAGGATTCAGACGCTTTGCTTATAAAGAATTAGTGCAAGGAAAGCTTCCTCAGGTGCGTTTTATGCCAGAGCAAGGTATTACCTTGAGTGGGATATTACGTTTAAATACAGGTCGTCCGCAACCTAATGGCGGCTTACTTTTGACTATTCCAGGTGCGGCTATTAAGAAAGATACTTACACAGATAACAATGGTGTTTTCAAGTTCGAGAATCTAGTGTTTCAAGATTCCTTGAAAGCGACTATCAACGCTAGAGGAAACGACAATTTCCGCAATCTTGTCATCAATATGGATCAGACATTCTATCCGGAAATCGATCAAAATAGTCCTTATTTCAGTGCCGGTATTCAGAATATTGACCAAAATATGTCTGCATATTTAGATAACAGTAAAAAGGAATTCCGTACCTCAATTTTGATTGATGAGGTCGTTGTGACAGCGACTCAAGAGAAAAAACAGTCGAGCAAAGACTTCTCTGCGCTATCTGGATTATCTATGCCGGATCACCGAATTGAAGGTAGTCGTCTACAAGGATGTAATGTATTGAGCATGTGTTTAAATACCTTGCTAACGGGCATTACATATGATGTTAATACCTTGAAATACTATGTAACACGTAACTACAACCAGGGAAGCCGCGTTCCGGTGCAGTTCTTCTTAAACGGTATGCCGATTGATGAGCCTTCTTTGAATTCCATCACGATAGCTGAAATCGAAGGCATTGAAATCTTCTTGAGAGATGATTTAGGAACTGTTCGCAATATCTATCAGAATGATGGTGTTGTGTCTATCATCACAAAGAAAGAGAAAAAGCAACCGCGTATGACGGCGGCGCAGATTGAAGCCATGCTACCGAAGTCCAATGTCGTTGAGTTACATCCATTAGGATACGTGAAACAACGTGCATTTTATACGCCGAAATATGCTACCCCTGAGAGCAAGAATACGAACGACTACAGAACAACCGTATATTGGAATCCAGAAATCAGAGTAGAAAAGAATGGTGAAATAGACCTAGAATTCTACAATGCTGATGGAACCGGTAAATATAAAGTGGTCGTTGAAGGTAATGATGTACAGGGTAATGTAGGCCGGAAGGTTTACTATTACAATGTTAAGTAGGGTTAGATATAAGATATCAGACATTAGATATTAGACATTGTAAGAAAGGTTCGAAGGCTACTTCGGACCTTTTTACATTTCTCATTAACACGTTATCAAGGGTTATTACTGTTGTGTTAGTAGCAAGATCCGCTACTTTCGAATATTCAAGATAACTGCTGTTAGAATCACCGCAATCCCCAATAGGGCATACTCGCTAAATGTTTCCTGAAACAGGAAATATCCAAAAACTAACGCATAGATTACACCCAAATAGTTCAAGCTGGCGACTTTGGCAAGATTAGCTCGCTGGTAGGAAAGCGTCATATAGTATTGGGCGATCTGCGTGAAGATTCCGATTAGCAATAAAATAGGCCAATCCCAACCTTGTGGATTTTCCCAATGCATTAACGTATATACGCCGACAAAAGGAAGGGTGATAAGCGGAAAATAGAAGATAATAACTAAGGGATGCTCGGAGGTCTTCAATTTGGAGATGATATTATACGCCAATCCAGCGAATAGTGCTGCCGTTAATCCAATAACCAAGTCTAAGGTCGAAATCCGAGGATCGAAGCCTTTCAACATGATGACACCGGCAATTGCCAATCCGAAATATAGATAACGAATAGGCTTAACAGGCTGCTTTACAATAAAGATTCCCAATATCGCTGTAAAGAAAGGAGAGAGGTAATTTATAGTGACTGCAGAGGCCAGCGGAATATGCTGCAAGGTGTAAAAAGAGCCGACTAATCCAATACAGCCCGCTACGCCACGCAAGATTAACAAAGGCTTGTTATTTCCAAAGACCGGGATATTGTCCCGCTTGAGAATAACATAGGAAGCGACTAAGCTGAAGACCGATCGAAAGAAAACCACTTCGACCGTTGGGATGTGAGAGACATATTTCACACATACGTTCATTAGGGCGAAGAACAGCCCTGCTAAAAGCATGTACTTGATACTATCTTTTTCTTCCACTATTGCACAGGGTCATTATGTTTCTTAACCACCTCGCGGATACCCGTTTCCGGGTCTATTTCCAGTTCTGTCTGCTTCACCAGCACCGCAAATGATGAAGGTTGGATACCCTTTCCATATTTGATGGCGTATTCCTTCGTAAACTCTGCTCCAAAGTACAGAATTGCCGAAGAGTAATAAACCCAAGCCAACAAGATAATAATAGACCCTGCAGCTCCGTATGACGAAGCAGTCATGTTCTGACTTAAGTATACCGAAATGCCATATTTGCCGAGCATGAATAGAAAAGAAGTAAACAAAGCTCCTCCCAAAATATCTTTAAATCGAACTTTCGCATCCGGCAGGAAGGCATAGATGGTACCAAATAGGGTAGTGATAACTAAGAATGTAATGCTCGTATTCACCATGTCGATCAGGCTGATATCCCAATGTTGGATAAATTGGTTGAAGTAATCAGTCATAATCCCGATCAAACTACTCACGATCAGCGATGCCATTAAGAGGAAAACAAGTCCTAAAATCATAGAGAACGAAATCAGGCGGTTGATGATCAGTTTCAGCCAACCTTTCTTGGGCTTCGGTTTTACTTTCCAAATTGTATTGATGGAGTTTTGAATATCCACAAAGATGGTCGTCGAAGTGAACATTAAAGTAGCCGAACCGATGATGATTCCGATGTTCGATTTACTGTCCAATGAAATCTTTGATACCGTCGATTCCAAGGTAGAGGCTATTTCTCGTCCGAAAAGCTCGCTCAGTTCGTCCATCACCTGTTCGCGCGCACCCACTGTGCCGTCCAAATGCTCCCCATAGAAAAAACCTAAGGTCCACGTTAATATCAATAACAGTGGACCTATAGAAAATACAGTATAATAAGCTAATGAAGCACTGAGCTTCATGCAATTGTCCTCGATAAAACCATTTACAGCATTGACTAATAGTCCCCAAAATTCCTTTAGTTTGGTCCAAACAGTAATTATCATAGGCAGCTCTTATTCCTTATAAATATTTTTGATTAGTTCTTCGTTTTTCTGTAGAATGACCTTGCGCTTCAGGCTCAACTTCGGCGTTAGCTCTCCGTTGTCGATTGTCCATTCCTTGGAAAGCAATTTAAATTTCTTCACTTGTTCCCAATGTCCAAAGTTAGCCATTGCTTGTGAAATTATTTGCTCATATTTTGTTAAAACTTCACCTTGCTTAATTGCTTCTTCTTTAGAGCTATAGGGGATACCTTTGTGTTTGCAATATTTTTCTAACTCTTCAAACGCAGGCACTATCAATGCTGCAGGGAATCGCTGGTTTTCGCCGATTACCATCACTTGCGCAATCAGTGTAGACTCCATCAACTTATTCTCCAACACCTGCGGTGCAACGTATTTACCACCTGCTGTTTTGAACATTTCTTTCTTCCGATCCGTAATCCGCAGGAAACCGTCTGGGGTCAGCTCGCCAATATCGCCCGTATGAAAGTAACCATTACTATCAAAGGCCTCTTTCGTCGCTTCATCATTTTTGTAGTAACCCTTAGTGATGCTAGGACCCTTAACCATAATCTCGCCGTCCTCGGCAATTTTTACATCCAGGTTATTTAAGACGCGACCAACCGTACCGAATTTTACGTCATCTTCATCCCAGGAATTAACAGCGATAACAGGAGATGTCTCAGTAAGACCATAGCCTTCCAGGACCTTGATACCAGCAGCCCAAAATACACGTGCTAACCGCTCCTGCAGCGCCGCTCCTCCAGAAATAATAATCTTGATGTTGCCACCCAAGGCCTCTTTCCATTTCGAGAAGATTAATTTGCGCGCAATACCCAGCTTAAAGTTATAGAATGCTGAGTTCGTCTTTGGCTCCTGATATTTTAGCCCCAAATCCAACGCCCAGAAGAATAGCGATTTCTTAATCCCGGTCAGATCCTTGCCCTTCGCAACAACCTTATCATACACCTTTTCCAGTACACGAGGCACTGTGGTAAATAAATCCGGTTTTACATCGTTGATATCAACTACGATATTATCCAGATTTTCAGCATAGTAAATCTGTACCCCCCGAGAGAAATACATGTAAACAACCATGCGCTCAAATATATGGCAGAGTGGTAAAAAGCTTAGCGCCTTCTTATATTCAGTGGTAATCAAGTGATTACAAGCTTGGACATTGCTCAGTAAATTTTCGTGTGAAAGGTAAACTCCTTTTGGCTTTCCGGTAGTTCCGGAAGTATAGATCAATGTCAACAGATCATCCGCCACAACAGCATCGTTATAAGGCGTTAAATCTACATCATTCGCTTTGCCTAAGTCGGCAACCTCCATATAATATTTTCTACCTTCGAGCTTGTCGAAGGTATAGGTTTCTATATTGATGTCGTTCTCTTTCATCGCCAAATCAGCCTTTGTTGCTAGGTCTTCGTTGCTAACAAATACCATTTTTACATCTGCGTCATTGATGATGTATATCAAATCCTGATTGGAAAGGGTAGGGTATAAAGGCACCGTGGCAACACCCAACTGGTTACAGGCGAAATCAATAAAGTTCCATTCCGGACGATTTCCCGACATGATCGCGACGCGATCGCCTTTCTTGATCCCCCGTGCAATCAACCCTTTACTTAAATTATTAACTATATCGACGAATTCCGCCGTAGAAAAGGTACGCCATTGATCTCCCGCACGACCAGCAACCATGATGTCCTTGGCATACTCCGTCTTGTAATTTATAATGATATCGAATAATCTACTGAACTTGTTCATATGTTGTTCCCTTTTATTAAATAACAGTTTATAATTCTCAAAATTTAGGTCTGACTAATATATTGTTTTTTTGACTAAAAACTATGCTGGCAGAGTAATAATTATGCTATCTATGTATGCATCTTGGTTAAAATCAATGATATGGATAAATTGTTCCGTGGTATTAACCAATGTGGTGAAACGATTGTTAAAAATTAACTGATACCTAATTTCAGTTTATTGAAAATCTTGAATATCCTTTTAATTCCTTTGAACACAACATTAATCGTCACATTTATAAGATAATAAAAATTATGGATAATCACCTTATCTTTCCGGGTGTAGGTAGAATTGTACTAGTTGCTAACTTCGACTGCTCATTCACATTCCATTCCCCTTATATAAGCCAATCAAACCCCTTCGGAAGCGGGTTTGATTGGGCTATTCATTGGGTTTGAATTGGGAGAGTAAGTGTTTTATCTAGTACTTAGTATTGAGTAGTTAGTATTTAGACCTGATCCTGGCGATCCTTTCATCTTTCCTTTCTTGGTTCAGAACAATTACCATAGGTCTAACTACTAAGTACTAAGTACTAACTACTATAAACACTTCACGATATACTTTAGTCGCATTTTTACCGTTTAAAAATTAATGTTACATTTGGACGTTTAGATAGATAAATAATTTATGAGGAAAACATTACAATTAACTTTCATTCTGGTTTTGACCGTATTTGCGGGTATTAACATCGCGCAGGCACAATTGCCATCGACACATGCTATTGGGGCTCGCTTCGGATCTGCAACAGGTGTTACATACCGTTATAGCTTAAACCAAACAAATGCTATCGAAGGAATCTTAAGCGTGCAAAGTAATTCGAAATACAGTAGATTTCGCTTGGTAGGATTGTATGAGTATCACATGCCTATCGCGAACGACTTCTCTTGGTTTTGGGGATTTGGTGGTAGTGTTGGTTCGTATTCCGGTAAAGCATATACTGATGACAAAGGGAATCGCTTTGACAAATATTCGGAACTTGCGTTAAGCGTGGATGGTATTGCAGGGGTAGAATACAAAATCCCTTCCGCACCGATCGCTCTTTCCTTGGATATCAAGCCGCACTTTGACTTCTTGCAAAGCTCAGGCTTTAAAATATTTGATACCTTCGGATTTTCTGTTAGGTATACTTTCTAAGAAAAATAAAAGGCTCGCGATTGCGAGCCTTTTTTGTTATATCTTATTGTTATCAATTTTCTCTATCAATATTTTCAGTGCTTTTGTCGGGTTTCTCGAGAAGTATTTCGAAAGCGAATAAGCATTGATGGATCGATTCAAATGTTTAATTGCATTGTCCTTGGCGCCTACCTTGACTAATATAGGGCTAGCGCTTATCGTAATGTCACTTTGGAAAGGATTTAGCATGCAAGTGTAATCTAACCAATTGCCGACTCTTTTCTTTGTGCTTAGTTTATTATCAGAAATACGCCAATAATAATCAATCCATGCCAGCATGTTTCTACTGCTCAAATTTCCTCGGCCTAGCGCCTGCTCCAAATGCCGATTGGCATTGGTCTCGTTATTTGCTATAGAAGGGTTCAGCTTGAGTTTTTTGTTAGCTTGGGCCTCAACCTCTTCCAATGGATGCGTTAAAATGAGTTGAGTCATGTAGCGCTCCAGTAAGGGTTTGAATTTTGAACGATTGTTGTCATTTACAGATAAATACTGCAGTTGAAGAAAATCTTCAGATGCGAAAAAGATTCCTCGACCGCTGGAAATGGAAAGATCTTGATCATTACTTGAGGTACTTACTTTTGATTCCTTAAAACGTTTATGATATTCTAGAGCCTGCTGGAAGGTTTTGTCATCTCCATTGTAAATCAGATTATCCATGATTTTGCCCATAGTCAATTCAATAGAAAAGACAATATTTGTTCTGAATTTTCTTGAAAAGTTTTCCTCCTTCTGTTTCTTTTTTACGATCAAGTCCAGCATCCTGTTGAAGACACTATGGTTATAGGTCGAAATTTGTCGAATCATTTCTTCATTCGTATAGATTTGATCACCTTCTTCTGCTAGGAAATCCGTCTCAGGCAGATTGAGAAGATATCGTGCAGCAATATCAGACTTGAGGTATGGATCGTTAACCGTGGCATAGAAATCTGTTAGAAATTCTAGATCTTTCTTGCCACCTCTAAAATCAGATTCCATGTTTTTGAGACCGCCATGTTTAAATGTAAATCTTGTTTTTTCTGCCTCTTGAATTAGCTGTTCTGCCGTTTTCGATCCAACAAGATTATGCATTAATACGCCATCATAAGTAATAAAAGCCATAGTTGGGTAGGCTCTTACGCCATATTTTTTTGCTAGTTCAGGCCCTTCACCTTTTTCAGCGTCGATTTTTAGATTTATAAAATTCGCATTAAAAACTTCACCTACTTCCGGCCTGGTAAATACATTCGCTGCCATGCGCTTGCATGGGCCGCACCAGTCGGTGAGAAAATCGATAAAGATTATTTTTTTCTCCGTTTTGGCTTTATCCAGAGCGCTTTGAAAATTTGCTGATTCTTCAAAATTTATTCCCTGTGCAAAAACTTTATGATGAACAGATTGAAAAAAGAAAAGGATAATTAAAAATATAGATAGATTAAGTTTCATTTGAGTTTTTATTTAAATGATGTATTTGTTTATTATTTATCAATCGGTCGGATGGCGTAGTCATTTTTCCACATCTGCCTGCCTATCGCATTATTTAAGGATCATTCTATACGTCTTGCCTGGTCCTGAGTGATGACGCTTTGAAAAGACCCTTGCTCGCCGGTATTGGAAGAGAAATACTCAATCCAAGGAAATCCGGGCACTCCTCCGGTTTTGTTTGTGTTGATTCTAACCGTATACTTTATTCTAGAGCTACCAATTTCAGTACCTGCCAGCCCACCTTTGCTTGCCGAGGCGTAATAAGGATTGTATATGAAAGTATCTTCGCAATAATCGTCAACCCATGTTTTAGGGCTACCGAAATAGAATTTTGTTTCACTAACAGAACCGTTTGGAATGACACCGAGGAAGGCAGACATTTGTGAAACATAATCAGGATATAATTGCGCGAAACCATCGCTTTTCTTGTGGAACACCAAGCCTACATTTTCGAGATAGGTCGGTTTTTTCTTCCATGAATCGATAGCTGCCTGCCCTTCAAGTTCCAATAAGCTGACAGATGCGGGCAAAGGAAACTTTTGGGCATCATAACTGCCTTTTGCGAAGGCGAAGGGGATCGATCGAATATATCTGTTTGCTTCAGTGGTGTTTGCCCATCCACTTGCCGTTACAATCCAAATGTTCAGATATTGTTCACAGTTCCAGTAAAGGCTAGGATTTTCCAATACATAGTTGATACTAAAGTCTTGTTTGTTTTGCGATTCTGTGAGATAGATTCGATTAATCCCAGCCTCTTGCAATATCCTTCCGTTTGGATCTCGAACGGCTGGAACAAATTCTATATTCGGATTTGCTCCATTCGATGCCACGCTGTTCTTTCGACCAAATACTTTGTTGTATAAGTCGATCACGAAATACACAGCATCAGCGTTTAATTCCTGCATCTGTTCCTTCGCCTTATCGACGTCGACAATATGAAATACGACAGGGATCCTTTTTTTTGAAGGTATCGGATCTGCCTGCCTCACGTGCATGCGAAAATATGTCGGGTCATCGACGACCTCTATTCCCTGGCCGGTTTGGGGAAATTCAGCTAATAGTTGCAATACGGGTTTGGTTGATCTTATCCCATCAACTTCGGCGTAAAAGTCAATAAACGGTTCGCTGATATCCTTAGTGGAGAAGTCGGCAGGATATTCCTTTCCACTTCGGTCGAAAAACTTGATTGTATGCGACTTCCAACGATTTACAGGAATCTCTTTGTATTTCGCTTGTGTATTTCCATAGATATCGGTATAAGTTCCAGCTTTCGTATAGAGCTTAACTTCTAACCCTAATTTCGAAACTCCGTCAGCAACGAAAAAATTGCTGTTTGCTTGACAAACAACTTTGTCAATGTGGTAGGTTAATTCGCGTATATCTTCTTTATCAGGCTTACAGCCCTGACTGAAGAATATAAGGCCGATCAGGTAATATATAATTCTGTTGTTCATTTCTTTTCTTATTGATTAGTAAAACAGTGATGACCAGCCAGGATTTGAAATCATGTCAGGGTTGTATTTAATTTCATTGGATGGGATATAAAACTGGAATCGGAAGTCGTCCGCTTGTAACGTTGCGGTGAAATCTTGAACGGTTCTTGTTTCTGTTACGTGAAATCGCTTCATATCAAGCCAAAGGATGTCGGATTCGCCGAGAAACTCTCTTTTTCGTTCTAAATACACCTCCTTTTGTATCGCTTCGCCTGTTTGCGGCATATCAAGGGTTGGTATTACCTCTTGTTTATACCGTAGGGTTCGCCATTGGATTAAGGCCTCTTGTGCCTCCTGAATTTGACCTGTCATGGCGAGGGCTTCGACATAGATTAACCATTGCTCCGCTAAGCGAAAGATGATGTAGACTTGGTTTCCTTTGATTTTTCTACTAGGGTCGATTTCATCTTCAACGATGTCCGCAGCGCTTTTCTCATAGTTGCTGGGGTCTAAAAACCATTCAGTCTTTCGGAGGTCGCCATCTTGATACAATGTGTTCCACACGGCGATACTATAGGTGAACTTATTTGTCAAAAAAGCATAAGTATTGCTTCCCTGAGCCAGACTTTCTGGATATCCGTTTTGATGTAAGCCAGAGCTACCATTGTCGTCTTGATAGGCCATCACCTTTTGATCAAGCGTTTCCATATCAAAGGGCATGGTTTTGGTCGTTGTATGAAGAGAAGGGTTGTCAATGGCTTTTTTTGCATATCGTGCGGCCAAATCCCAGTCTTTTACTTCTCCTAATGCGGAACTTGCTTTCCATAAATAGGCTTGTGAAGCAATCCGATAAATCCAATCCCGATTATGCATAACACTATATCCTTTTTTCGGCTCCGTTCTGTTAATCCTTAGTTCCGCGGCATCGATATCCGCTATGATTTGATCAAATACGACAGATTGTGGCTTCCTCGACAGGTCGGCCTCTTCGATGGATTGATTTATTTGAAGATGAACTGGTATTCCAATCGTTGGATCATCAATCGGTGCATAGTGCTGTAAAAGTTTTAAAAAGTAATAAGCACGTTGAATGTATGCTTCTCCCAAAACGTAGTCTCTCGTAATCTCATCGCCTTTGGCGGTGCTACCTTCGACGATTACTAAATTCATCAGTCCAATAAGCTCATAGTAACATGACCAGTCGCCCCTGAACGTACCTCTATCGATCGTCATTTTTTGAGAGGCGGACAGATTTTCTAAACTCTGATCCCATTTCGCGAATGACCAAACGTCGACAGCTGATGTGAATGAATTGTTTTCGCTAAATTGATATCCCGTCCATGGAGTTGGCGCGTGGGCGACGGAACTTGCCTTACCATTTCTAGTCAGATTATACATCCATGCGCCCAGGGTGTTTTTTACAGCGTCAAGATCGGTGAGGAACTGTGCCCCGATGGGTTTGATATCCAGGAACTTTTTACAACCGATGATGAAAAAGCAGGATATTAAAATTAGTATTGCGTATTTTTTCATTGGTTTTTACTTAGAATGAGAATTGTAGATTGAAGGCGTACTTACGTGCTCTCGGATATCCAAAAGCATTCCCACTACGGATATCCGTACTTCGGAATTTGGTAAATACATGAATATTGTTTGCGATGAATCCTGCTTTGAGAAATTTCACGCCCAACTTTTTGGTTATTTCTGCTGGGAAGGAATAGGACAGGGATATATCATTTAAACTTAAATAATCAGAGCGCTGAAAGCGGTCGTCGGTAAACATCATGACGTATCGAGATGCATTTTTAGTGATTGCAGGAACATCCGTTTGATCGCCAGGTACTTGCCATCGCTCAATTGCTGTTTTCAGCACATTAAACTGGGGTCCGTAAATCTCTGAATTGCTTCCGGTAGTGCTGTATACGAAGTTACGCGAATCGAATGTGCGAATTGTTTGCCCTGTGATATAGCTGAAAGAGGCTCTTAGTTCTACAAATTTCCATCCAAAGGTAGTAGAGAATCCGCCATGATATTGAGGTTGTTCATTTCCAATTTCAACAAGCGATTGCATGTACCAATTTACATAACTAATTCCGCCGCCTGGAGCTGTGTTATTTGCTTCCCAGGTCAGGGGGGCATCTTCAAGGTTGATACCAAAGGCATTTGCATAGGTTCGGCGTGCTCGCTCGGATAGGTAAAACATCGCTTCGCCATTATCAGGATTAACTCCAGCAAAGCGATATCCGAAGGTTGTGCCAGTCGCATATTGTTCGATATCGTTCGCTGTAAATCCAATCCATTTGTTTAGATAATCTGGATCATTGAAGCCTAACGGGTCTTTTACTTTAGAGTTTTCAACACGGTTGGTATTATGGCCAATATTGAATGATGACATCCAGCGGAAATTGTTTTTAGTCATCAGACGCAGGTTGAAGTTTAGTTCCCAACCTTTGTTTGACAGATTATAGCCATTCATGACTAAACGCGGGTTTCCGAAAGAGGGCGGAGATTCTTGCGGCCCCAGCAAATCGAACACCATATTGTCATAGTAGTTGAAGCTCCCTCCAAATTTGTTATTGAAGAAACCGAAGTCAACACCGATGTTTCGATCTTGCTTTCTTTCCCATTTGATGCTTGGATTTGGATAGTTTATATACCTTGCTGCATAGTTTTCATCATATTTTGTCGGAGAAAGTATGATCCAGGAATAGGGGAGTGCGCTACGATCAATATTTCCGGTATATCCAAACCCTCCGCGAATGCCTAGCTCTGAAATAAAAGGCAAATGCTCTTGTATCAATGGTTCGTTATGCAAATTCCATTTTGCACTAATAGAACCCAATGGCGTAAATCTGTTTTTCGGATCAATGGTTCCGGCGCCATCGAATCGCGCATTCCCATTGACAACATATCGATCTTTGTAGCTGTAAGAAAGCGTCCCGAAAAAGCTGGCCGCTCTGTTTTTATTGCCGTAGGTATAATTCGCGATGCCCGCTAATGCCGCTTGTATGTCGCTGGTTATAGGGGGATTCCAGGTAAATTCTGGGAAAGTTCCAAAAGCATATTCAGGATCGTAGTTCACTAATCTGGATCGATTACTCCTGGCTTCTGAACTGCGGATTTCCGTTCCCAAATAAGCCGCTACGTAATGGTCTTCTTTGATTGTCGTATTGTAGGCTAAGGAAGCACGTCCGGAAAAGGATAAGGATTGACCGTTACTGACATTCAGAAAACCGTCGTTGTATTTTGCAGGTACTTCAACTGGGTTCGTTCCTGCGTCAAATATTTTTGGTGCCCAATAGTTAACCAATGACGTATAGGTTCCGGGGTAGGCGCCATTTTCAGAATTATTGGTGGCATATCCTACGCGTCCTAGTGTTTCCAATCGCAGTGATTTTAAGATATTCCAGCGAACACTTAGGGTGGAAGTAATATCCGCAGCCTTTTGCGTAGAGAAGGTTTCGTCCATTTCTCTTAAAATATTGAACTCAGGATATTTATAGCCGATGCTCAATACGCTCTTATCACTCAGCCAGGATTGATCAGCTGCATAGCTGCCGTCATCGTTATATGGTTTCTCATAAGGGTTCGCAAAAACCGCATATTTGAATGGATCAACAGCTGAGCCATGGTTTTTCGACTGCCGGTATGATCCGTTGATATCTAAATCGATGGTCAGATTTTCTTTTGGCTTAAATCCTATTTGATTTCGAGGATACTGAATTAAAATTGTTAGTTTTCAAAGATCCTTTTTCATCCGATGCACGTAGCGAGGTATAATACCAGAACTTGGGTGATCCTGCTCTTATGGAAACCGTATGATTTTGGGAAAGCGAGGGGCGATAAAGTTCATCAAACCAATTGACATTAACTTTACTCAAGTCTTCGATGGTCTTATAATAGGTTGCATCATCCATTAATCCTTTGGTCCAATCGTCGTAAAGCCGAGCGCCACGACCACCAATTTGATCGCGTTGCTGAAATTCTCGCATCAACTCCGTCTCGAAGTTGATTTTTTCAGCGGCATTCATGAATTCGAAGGTGTTCATGCTAGGAGCAAGGGTATAAGCCTGATTGGTTTGGTAGTTAATAGACAGTGGGCCCTCCGAGCCTCTTTTCGTAGTGACGACGATAACACCATTGGCCGCCATTGCTCCATAAATCGCTGTTGCAGCGGCGTCTTTTAACACCGTAATCGATTCTATGTCTGAGGGAGCGATATTGCCTACCCCATGATTGAGGATGGACTGTTGGATGTCGCCATAGGTTAAATCGTGTATGGACGATACCCCTTCCTGAAGAGGTAAGCCATCAACAACCCACAGGGGCTCGTTGTTTCCATTGATGGAGTTGTTGCCTCGGATGCGAATTTCCGCCTGCGCCCCTGGTTCACCACTCGGCGAAGCTGAATAAAGCCCGGCAATCTTACCTTCTAATGCTTGGTCGATCGAAGAGAACATGCTATTTTCAATGTCCTTGGCAGTAACCGAAGAAAAAGACCCGGTCATTCTATCCTTGTTAATTTGTTGGTATCCGGTATTAACAATAGACACTTCATCGATCTCGTGCTGCACTGCTGTCAACCGGACTCTAAAGGTTCCTGCGCTTACCTGTTGTTCTGTTATGGTCAGGGTCCGGGAAGTGTATCCCACAGAAGAAATATTGATTTTATTGCCAGCGTTTGCTCTTAATAATACCATTCCTTTATCGTCTGATTTCCCAATGAAGGATGGTTTCGATTGCCCATTGGATACGAGATTAACATTGGCGCCTGATATCGGGTGATTTAAACTATCGACAATGATGAGTCTAATATCATTTTGAAAGATGCTGTTATTCTGTTGATTCTTAGTATCGCTCTTGACCGTTTTTTTCGCTACAAAAATAGTACGATCGATAATTTTGTAGTCCAAAGAATTCTCTTCCGATAATCGTGTTAATAAGTCGGATAACTCAATCTTTTTGAGCCGAAGCAATACCTTATCCTCGCTCGTTACAATAGTTTTATTCCCGAATACAACATAGCCCGTTTGCTTTTTAATTTCTTTGAAATATTCTTTTAAACTAAGATTGTCCTTTTCGAATAGTAGCGATTGTGCTTTCCCATTCGAAAACGCAACTGAGAAGCAGGTAGTAAGAATTAAGATGGTTAGTTTCATGACTTTAAGTGAGAAACTGAAGTGTCGAATTACATGGCAATTCGAATCAATTATTCCGGTATACTTTAAAAGTTTGGGATACCAGAAATACTTTCCACTTCTAGTGGTTTTTTTCATAACTTGTAATAAGTTTTAGGTACAGAAATTAATAAAGGGTTTCTTCTAATGCTGATTTACGGAAGTGTTGCAAGCACTTCCGTTTTTTTGTTTAAGGTGGTTTGGATTTCATAATTGTAGGCTGGTAATTTTAGTTTTTGTTGATGTATAGCGTCCTGTTTCTTAGGTGGCATGGAATTCCTAACTTGTTAAGTGCGACGATGAGTTCTTCAATAGAAACATCGCTGGTAATCTCACCTTTAAGATCTACATGGGGAAGCGTTTCTTCTTGGAATATCACTTCTATGTTGTACCAGCGTTCAATCTGTTTCATTAACTGAGCTATGCTGGCGCCGTCGAAACTAAAAAGTCCATCGACCCAAGCTTTTTCTACCGATGGATCTTCTAGCTTCTCAATTTTGAACTCATTGTTTTCTTTCGTTCGTAATGTAGCTCGTTCGCCCGGCTTTAAGATATGTTGATTCATTTTATAGCCATTAGGGGATGAAAAACGGAGAGATCCAGTTAATAGTGTGGTAGTTACAAGGTCATCCTCTAAATAAGACCTCACATTAAACGAAGTCCCTAAAACTTCAATTTGATTGTCGTTTGGAAGAAATACACGAAATGGATGTTTTTTATTTTTTGCGACATCGAAAAATACCTCTCCGGTAATCGATATATCTCTATTATGTTCAGCGTAGTTGCTTTGAAACGCTAGACTGCTCGAGGCATTCAGCCAAGCGACGGATCCATCGGGGAGTATCACTTTATATTGCCTGCCTCTTGGCGTGCTGATACGATGAATGTTGTTTTCTGTATAGTTTTCATTTGCTCTAGGGAATACTATCTGATTTTTTTGAAGTGTTGCAAAACTTCCATCCTCTAGTGCTATACGTTTGTTCTCCAAAGAATCCAATACGATTTGCCGTCCATCCGCTAGTGTTAATATTGCACCGTTGGTTCCGGGTTCAATTCTTTCATTCAGTGCTTTCGATGCTCTAGGCTCTTCAACAATAACAATAAAGTGATTCCAAGCATAATATGAAAGGCTGATGAAAAGTAAAAGAACAGCTGCGATTTTTAACCAATGTGCATATTTGGATGCCGAACCCTTCTTTTTTAGTGGGCGTACTTTTGGAGATAATCCAATCTCATTACAAATCCGCAAATATAGATCTTGCTTTATTTGCATACAATCAGATTGGAACATGTATATGGTTTCTTCAGCGAAAGATTCGTTAGCATTTAAGTGGTTAAACCAATCCTTCCTTTCCGGAGACTCTTCCAACCATTGCAGTAATAATTCTTGTTCGGTCTCACTGAGATCCGATTGTAGAGATTTTATGATAAGTTTTGCGATGTCTTTATGTTGATACATCATCTTGGTTATAATCTGAGTTTCTCAGTTAAGACAAGCGAGATCTAAAACATACCATGGATTCAGCATTATTTTTTAAATTATGCTTCAATGGGCGATGTTAGTTTTTAGTGATGGAGGAAACGAAAAAGGATGGGCTGTTGAGAAGCAGTAGAATGTAGGAGAGTATGCTATCTCCAAATATCGCTCTTAAACGTTGTAAGGCACTGTGCTTTTGGTTTCGCACGGTTTGAACGCTCAACTGTAGTCTTTGCGCAATGCTAGCTGGTTTTATTCCGTCTCTATAAGTCAGAAGAAAAACTTCTCTCATTTTAGGAGGTAGGCTCTCTATTTCTAACCAAATTTGATTAATCAATTCAGCATGCATCAGTTCCATTTCATTTTGGGAACTTTGCAGTGTTTCTAACTCAATTAACAGTTTAGATTGATGTTCCGTTCGAACACTTGTGCGCTTTAATACGTTTATACAACGATTCTTAACTGAAACATATAGGTAACTCTTCACGTCATCCAGATTGCCAAAGTCGCAACGTCTTTGCCATAAGCTGATGAATAGATCGGCAAGGACATCTTGAGCGTCGACCTCACTTACATATTTTAGGGCGTAGATGGATAAAGGAATATAATACTGATCGTATATTCTTGAAAAAGCTGCTTCATTTCCATTTTGAAATTCCCGGAAAAGCAGATTTAGTTCATTCGGTAGAGTCATTGTTTAAAGCCAAAGGCAGTTTACTTACATAATGCTTACCAAATGTATTAAAATATTAAATAATAAATAAAAATTTAACTAACAAATAGATGTAATTAGCGTAACTCTTACGTTACGCCAAAGACAACCATATATCTCCCAACGCGCGTTGTTCCGCTGTGGCATTCGGATTTCTCTCGATATAATAGGATACTCGATCACTAGCCTTCAAACTAACAGGGATTTCGCGAATTAATCCTTCACGCGCGATCATAATATTCAACGTATTTCCAATGGCTGAGCTGCTGATTGCAAGGTCTAACTCACGACCCTGTGGGTCGATTCTCGTGCCATTTACTGCTACGATTTCATCGTCTACATTAAGCCCATCGTCCCAGGCCGAAGAGTAGCGATCAATATTCTTGATTACCGTTCTACCGTCGTGATGAGATACCTTAATTCCCAGACTAGGAACAATATTCGCTTTATTTTGATCGATGAACTGATAGCCTACTAAGTTAAAGTAAGCATTATAGTCAAGCTCTTCACAAGTATGCGCTGCATCGAAAATTTGACCAAGGCTTGTGCCCGTTACTTCCTCTGCGAGCTTTCTGAATTCCGCTTCCTCAATCCCTCTGCCTTCAATTAGGTAAAACTGTTTGTAGGCCGCCTGCAATACCTGATCTAACCGCTTCTCCCCATTAGTTTGCGCGAGGATGCTGATATCGAGCATACATGCTAGCATAGCACCTTTATTATAATAGGAAATGCTTGAGTTTTGCGAATTCTCATCCGGTCGGTACTGCTTTATCCAGGTGTCGAAGCTTGATAATCCTACCGATTGCACGAGATGGCCAGGCTTATTCAATACCATATTGAACTCGCTTACTAAAGCCTGCAGGTAATCCACCTCATCTCTGAAGCCACATCTACGGGTAATAAGATTGTCATAGTACGCTGTAAAACCTTCGAATATCCATAGAAGATGCGTGTAGTTCTCTTCGTCATAATTAAATGGTCCTAATGCTTTCGGACGCAAACGTTTCACGTGCCACAAGTGGAAATATTCATGTGCCACAAGGCTCAAAAAGTTCGTGTATCCAATTGCATTGGAGTAAGCATTGCGTCCCGACGCTAAAACTGTCGAATTCAAATGTTCCAAGCCGCCGTGAGCACTTTGGTAGTTATGTGTAATAAATACGTATCGGTCATTTGGATTGGAACCCCATAGCTTCGTTTCCTCTTCCACGATTTTCTTAATGTCGTAAGACAGGATGTCCTTATCATAGCTTCCGACTCCAACCATCGCAAATTCGTGTGGTATACCCGCCGCTTCAAAACTCCACACATCCTGGTTGCCAATTTCTAATGGCGAATCAAAAAGGATATCAAAGTTCTCTGCGTAGAATGTATTTTCGGCCTTATCAACCTTTGGTAAACCTGTTGATATCTTCGACCAATAGCTTGGTAGATTTACATGGACAGTGGCGTCGTGATGAAGTTGCCCTGCGACATAAAAGAAAGTGCCTGCTGGGCTAAGGAATGCATGTTCAGCATCCACAAAATTAGTACGAACAGACTTTTCAAAGCTATAGATGCGGTATTTGATCAGCACACTATCGCTTGGATTATCGATACGCCAGGTATTTTTGGATACTTTATAGATTTTCAAATCCTCACCATTCTCTTTAATCGCGGAAACTTGCTCGATGTTCTTCGAGAATTCGCGTACAAGATAAGAGCCGGGAGTCCATACTGGCATTTTAATATCTAGGAATGTATTGGCGAAACCTTGAATATGCATCTCCATTTCCACGTAATGGGCTTGTGGCTCAATGAAAGAGATTTGAAAATCGATACTACTGTTCATGCTTTTTTTATTTATGAGAAAAGGGAAGCTAGTTAAGCATTCCCTTTATTTTTTAATTCTGTTATAAACTTCGAAAGTGTAGTCAAACTGATGTTTTTCATCTTTTGAATGAGCTTCAGACGATACAAGCTCCCAATCTTCTGCTGGCAATACAGGGAAGTAGGCATCCGCATCATCAAATTCAGTATGCACACGCGTTAGAAGAACTTTAGATGCGAAGGGAAGCGCCTGTTGATAGATTTGGGCACCACCAATGATGAAGACTTCTCGCTCGTCTCGGCAATAAGTCATGACCTCCTGCAAGCTGTTTGCAACATCTACATCCTCAGCCTGAAAAGTTGGCTGTCGTGTAATAACGATGTTTCTACGCCCCGGAAGAGCTTTGCCAATAGATTCAAAGGTTTTTCTACCCATAACAATGGAGTGATCCATTGTGTTGTTTTTAAAATATTTAAAGTCGTTCGGAAGGTGCCATAACATTCGGTTGTTCTTTCCTATGGCATTGTTTTCCGACGCTGCAACGATTAATGTGAATGTTGGATAACTCATGTAATGATTTAATAAGATTATACGGCAACAGGTGCTTTAATATGCGGATGGAATTCGTAGTCTACCAATTCAAAATCCGAAAATTTGAAATCAAAGATATCTTTTACATCCGGGTTGATAATCATTTTCGGAAGTGGTTTCGGATCTCTGGATAGCTGTAATTCCGTCTGCTCGAAGTGATTGCTATAAATATGGGCATCGCCTAGCGTATGTACAAACTCAGCGGCTTCCATGTCGCAAACCTGAGCAACCATCATGGTCAATAGCGCATAGGATGCGATATTGAAAGGTACTCCTAAGAAGATATCAGCACTGCGTTGGTATAGTTGGCAAGATAGCTGCGGCTTATGAATCCCTTTTTCAGGTTCTGCCGGAGCAACATAAAATTGAAAAAAGGCATGACATGGAGGTAAAGCCATGTTTTCGACCTCAGCAACATTCCATGCTGAAACAATAATGCGTCTGGAATCAGGAGTATTTTTTAATTGATTGATCACTTGTGTGATTTGATCGATGTGGCCCCCATCAGGTTTAGGCCAGGAACGCCATTGCGACCCATAAACAGGACCCAGATTGCCATTTTCGTCAGCCCATTCGTCCCAAATACTCACACCGTTCTCTTTCAAATATTGAATATTGGTTTCCCCTTTCAGGAACCAGATTAATTCATGAATGATGGAGCGTAGGTGTAGCTTCTTGGTTGTTACCAACGGAAACCCTTCCTTCAGGTTGAAACGCATCTGATATCCAAAAACACTTTTCGTTCCGGTGCCTGTTCTATCGGTCTTAACAACACCATTTTGATAAACATGCTCCAATAACTCCAAATACTGTCTCATAGCTCGGTTTCCTTTTATATTAGCTACGAAGATACCGTTTTTTTCTGAAAGTGCGAGCTTTCATTGGCCATCAAGAACTTTCATTTCTATTGAAATTTAAAAGAAAAGATGAAAGTTTTTTCTGAAAGTGTAAGCTTTCATTGGCCATCAAGAACTTTCATTCCTGCTGCTGTTTCAATAGAAACATGAAAGTTTTTAAATCATCAGAGTATCAGATTTTATCATCAACTCACATTTTGCGTCTTTTTGTGTATTTTTGCAAAATATCATGGGAAAAAAAGTTGCTTTCTATACACTGGGCTGTAAGCTGAATTTTTCAGAAACATCGTCCATCGGTCGAATCTTCAAGGATGCAGGCTACGAGACTACGCCATTTAATAGTCAAGCGGACGTGTATGTCATCAATACATGTTCGGTAACGGATCATGCAGACCGTAAGTGTAGAAAGGTTGTTAAAGAAGCATTAAAATACTCGCCAAACGCCTATATCACAATTGTAGGCTGCTATGCGCAATTGAAACCGAAGGAAATCTCCGATATTCCCGGTGTGGATATGGTATTAGGTGCGGCAGAGAAATTCAATATTCTAGAGCATATTAATGACCTGACGAAGAACGAAAAGGCAGTTGTGCACAATGCCCCAATTGATGAAACCAACCAATTTGTTTCGGCATTCTCGATAGGTGACAGAACGCGTACCTTCCTGAAAGTTCAAGACGGTTGCGACTATTCTTGTACCTTCTGTACTATTCCATTGGCTCGTGGCGCTAGTCGCTCAGGCAAGATCGAAGATATCGTCAAGCAGGCGGAAGAAATAGCTGCGTCCGGGGTTAAAGAAATCGTGCTAACAGGCGTCAATATTGGCGACTTTGGTGTCCGCGATGGCAAGCGTCAGGATCGTTTCGTCGATCTAGTAAAAGCATTAGACGAGGTGGAAGGCATCGACAGAATTCGTATATCCTCTATCGAACCTAACTTATTGACGAATGAGATCATCGAATTTGTCGCTCAATCGAAGCGCTTCGTTCCACATTTCCATATGCCATTGCAATCTGGAAACAACGCGGTGTTAGCGAAGATGCGACGTCGCTATAAGCGTGAGCTCTACAATGAGCGCGTAGCAAAGATTAAGTCTTTGATGCCTGATTGCTGCATAGGGGTAGACGTAATTGTCGGTTTCCCAGGCGAAACGCGCGAGGATTTCATCGATACGTATAACTTTCTGAATGAAATGGATATCTCTTATCTCCATGTTTTCACGTATTCAGAACGAGAGAACACCATTGCTGCGCAGATGAAAGGTGCTGTACCTGGCGCACAGCGTAGCGACCGAAGTAAGATGTTACATATCTTATCTGAGAAAAAACGTCGTGCATTCTACGAGTCTCAGCTTGGTAAGACCGATATGGTGCTATTTGAAGGTGATGAGAAAGACGGTTATATGCATGCTTTCTCGAGAAACTATGTGAAAGTGCGTACGCCTTATGACCCCTTATTGGTCAATGAAGTTGTGCCTGTCAAGTTTATCAGCATCGCAGAAAACGGGGATGTAGATATCGAAGAAATCCCAGAACTATTGCTGCATTAAGAAATTAAGACATATAAAAAAAGGCGATCAAATTCTGATCGCCTTTTTCATTTCAACGCTTTATTGCTGATTCCGTCTACGGAAGGAAGCAAATTCCTTATGAAGTCTCAATAATTTATAAGTCGAACTGAGAAGCTCGTTTGTTTCTAAAAGTATGGAGAAGTATAATCTACTGTTTTTAGGGCTGCTCTCCGATGTTCTGATTCGGTCGATTTGCTTGTCCAGCAAGTTGTTGATGTACTCTTGAATATCTTCTCTCGCATCAATCAAGGAGTCTATCTTGCTGAAATCTTGACGCTTATAGGCCATGTTGATCTTCGAGAACCAATCTCCTAAACGTTCAACCACATATTTCAAATCTTTAGCCTGACTGATTCTTAGCGTTTTATGATTGTTATCCACATGGTTTAGCGCGTTCGAGTTGATGACCGCTACATTCTCAATCATATCTTGAAGATAACCAAGCGAAATAATGTAATAGCGACTTCCTTTAACCGAACTATCGTCTAGATTACGGATAAAATTATACATGGAATTATTCGTCGAATTCAGATCATTCATCAACTTCTTGACCAACTTCTTGTTCATGCTGAGGGCCTCGAGATCTTCTTTGATCAGCGAGTCGATCGCATCTTTATAGAAGATGTTCGCTTTCGAGAACGTCTCTGAAATCTGATTCGCACTGGTTTCCATCACTTGTTGAAGTGATAGGATATCTGATTTGTCCAAGTTAAGCTCTTGCAGTGCTTTAGCCTTGATTTTCTTATCGTGACTTTTTGCGTTGCGGTACAATAGCAATGCTAACACCACTAAAGCGATTACCAACGTCACGATGCCGCCAACTTTTAAGAAGTAGGCAATAACGAAGGCACCGGCAAAGGCGCAACCTGCCGTTACAAACCAACCGCCAATAACATGGAACACGCCCGAAACGCGATATACAGCGCTCTCACGACCCCAAGCGCGATCCGCAAATGCCGTACCCATGGCCACCATAAACGTTACGTAGGTAGTGGATAAAGGTAACTTCATGGAAGTTCCTAATGCGATAAGACTACTCGCAACCATCAGGTTGACCGAAGCACGAATCATATCAAACATCGGCTCGTCTTTACTTTTTGGCTTTTTCTGGCCAACAGCAATCATTGGTGTTTCAAATTTCTTGTCAATGTTCGATTGCAACGTCTTTGGCATAACGTAAGTTAGCACCGAACCCATGCGGATAAAGCCGCGTACAATCGTTCTGGAAAGAAAGTTAGATTCGAACTTTTCATTTCCATCGCCTTGGCTCGACAAGCTCATCTCTGTTTCGATCACCGTCTTTGCTTTCTTTGAAGTCCATAGCGTAATCACCATCACAATCCCTGCCGCAAGAAGTATCCATAACGGAGCAACGATTTCTGAGGATGCTAATGCGTCCATCGTAAAAGTATCAGGATTGGCTCCCGGTACACTTTGGAATATTTCAATAGACTGTATAGCAGCAACTGGAACACCGATAAAGTTAACCAGGTCGTTTCCCGCAAATGAAAGCGCTAATGCGAATGTTCCGATACCAATAATGACTTTCAGGATGTTGATGCCTAATTGGGTGATAATAAAGCTGATGATGGTACAAACCACAAAGCTACCGCCTAAAAGCAACAACTCATGCGTTTTGATCCAGTTTTTGACGTCCGAGCCTAAGAAAGACACCTCTTTCAATCCTTTAATCAGAATGAAATAACTGATCGCAGCCATAGCGATCCCGCCAAATACCACACCCACAGTCTTTAGTTTCTTCTCAAATTGGAAGGTGAAAAGCACTCTGGAAATGTATTGCACCAGCATACCGATGCTGAAGGAAATGACCACCGAAAGAAGGATACTGTAGACAATTTCGGAGGCTTTCTCGGTATTGATATAGGATGAAAGGGTAGACCAGCTACCGTCGGTCATCAAGATTTTAAAAACGGCTAAACTGATCGCGGCACCCAATAATTCGAATACAATAGAAACCGTGGTCGATGTTGGGAGGCCGAAATAATTAAAAATATCCAACAGAATAATGTCGGTTATCATGACCGCTAGAAATATAGCGATGACATCGTCGAAAGTAAATTTACTGGGGACATAGATACCGCTTCGCGCAATCTCCATCATCCCGCTAGAAAATACCGATCCAATGAGAATACCTAAACTGGCAATAATCATAATGGTCTTGAAAGGGATTGCTTTCGAACCAATCGCCGAGTTAAGGAAGTTTACAGCGTCATTACTGACACCAACCATTAAATCAATAATTGCTAGGACGGCAAGGGTAATAAGAACTAGGTAAAGATAGTTTTCCATAAGACATTATCTGTTGATACTGTTGTTCGGATTTGTGTGAATTGAAATAAATAAATTCACGAAATTATTAATTTAAAGTCGGATTTGAGGATTTTTGTTTTGGAATATTCTTCCATACGATTATCATCAGGATAAAAACAACCCCCAACCACTTCATCCAGGAAACAGATTCGTGCAATACCAGATAAGACATACATACCGCGACGGGTAGTTCTACGGCGCTTAATACAGCCCCCAATGAATAACCGACGCTAGGCATACCATAAGCAAAAAGCAAAGGTGGTATCACTGTACCGAATAGCGCGAGCAGAAGTCCGTAGGGTAAAATTCCTAAAAAGGTTTCGCTCTGTAATAAACTGACCGGCTGCAGCGTAATTGCGATCAGTAGAAAAGCTCCGCTAATCATCAGCGCCGATTTATGGATCGGAGGGTAGTCATTTCCAACTCTGCCATTAACAATCATAAAGACCGAATAGGCGGTTGCGGCTAATACGCCGTAGATTAAACCAGGAATGGAAAAGGAAGATAGGGGCTCCTCGATTAACCCTGTTGCGAAGACGGTACCGATCAATATGCAGACGATTCCGATAACCTGCGTCCCGCTCGGCTTCACCTTGAAAAAGATGAATTCAATGAGTTGTCCTATCCATATATATTGCATCAGCAACACAATCGCCAAGGATGCAGGAACTAACTGTACACATTTATAATATAAGATACTAACCGTGCCTGTACTGACCCCTGCCAAGATGATTTTCCACTTCGAAGATTTAGAAGGATATTTTTTCTGTGATTTATTTCTCCCTACCGCTCCCCACAATAGCCAAAGAATTAAGGCCCCTAAAAAGGCTTGTATGCCTGTGACTTCGCCTAAAGAGTAACCCTGCTCGTAAGCTTTCTTTACAAATGTGGAGAGAATTCCAAAGCTCGCAGCACCTAGAAAAACTGCAATTGCTCCCTGAGTTTTGTTCATATCCTGCAAAGTAAGGGAATATTTGGTTTAGAAATAGTATTTAGTAGTTAGTACTTAGTGTTAGACCAGATCCTGTCAATCCTTGCATCCTTTCTTTCCTGGGGCAAGACACAGGTGCTCAACCCCAAAACTTCAACACAAAAGCTACAACCCTTCTTCGGCTTAAAGCCCTTTCATAACCAATGTAAAACCCTTTCATAACCATGTCAAACCCGCTCCGAAAGGGTTCATCATTGGGACTGGAAGGGATCTGCATAAAAAGAGAGTTGTCGAAGCTTTCGTTAGCTTTACGCTAATATCTCACTTCTCAAATTTAATATCTATTCCCAACAGATGTTGAAAAAAAATGATTTGAATATGAGTTGATTTTCAGATACTTTTGAATATGCGATTCGATATGAAAGTTAATTTTGCCGTACTGTTTTTATTATTAGGTGCTTTGCTGTTCAGTTCATGTGGTGCTAAGAAGAAGTCCGCCAGCGGGCCATTGGTCGGAGGGGGGCGCCCGAGTAAGAATGCGCCGATCAGTGATGCGAGTGATGCTCGTGGGATGGAATACTCCAAGGATAAGTTGGAGAATTATGCTGCACTTTTAGGGGTCAAACAAAAAGAACTCGATAATAAAAGTCTGTATTACGTAATTGACGAGTGGATGGGTACACCACATCGAATGGGAGGCTTGGACAAGCGCGGTGTGGATTGCTCTGGGTTTGTAGGGATGTTGTATCGCAAAGCATATGGGAAGGATTTGCCACGCAGCTCACGCGATATGGCAGAGGTTATCAAGCGTAAATATGACAGGCAGCTAAAGGAGGGCGATTTGGTGTTTTTCTCTTTTGGCGGTCGCAATATAGACCATGTGGGAATCTATTTGCATAACGATAAGTTTGTGCATGTATCGACCAGAAAAGGCGTTATCATCTCCAGTTTGAAGGACGCATGGTATTCGAAATATTTCACGCGTTGCGGCACACCAACGATTTAATGGTAAGTCGATCTATTCGATTGCAAGTAATGGAATTCTCATATTAGAAATAAAGGTCGCTTTAATGCCTGCAAATCTTTACTTTTGTCCAAATTTTTAAAGACTTGTCATGCAAGATAGAACAAAACGAATTTTTATTGCCCTTTGTATCATTATCCCATTCCTGATTTACTGTGTTTATTATTATGCAGGGATGATTAAGAATGCGCCCTACCGTTTTTCTGATTTTGAATCGATAGAATTGGTTTATGGTTATCCTGATTCCATGTTAAATCAGTACAACTCTAAAACACATCAATATCAATATTTGACGAAACAAGGCGAGGTTGTTAAGGATACGCTGAAGCTGCGCGATGATGATTTTTTATACTTGCACCGGAAGGCAATGGAGCTGGGGTATTGGAATGTTGCAGATGATATGACTACGCCGCAAGACAAAAGAACGACCGGAGCGCGCGTTCCACGTTATAAATTGACCTTCAATTACAAAGAGAAATCTAAGTCAGTGACGCTAGATGCGGATTATGAAGGCGTGCAGAAGATGAAAGACGCTGCCAAGACTACCATTGATGAGGTTTTAAACATGATTGCGACAGCAAAGGCTAGATAATAAGCGAAACTTTATTATTTAATTTTCGCTTAACTATAACTTTACAACATAGCGATACCTTTGAGTCAAGTAATTTGTTTCAATAAATTGTTTGGTGATTTAAAGGTTATTAGGTAAACAAGAAAGAGGTCGACCCCCCATCGGCCTCTTTTATTTTTTCTCTTCCACTGTTTTTAGATTTTCCTCTCTCTAAATTTACTTATTACATTTCTCAATAATTTTTCTTACTAAAACCCATTAGGAAAAAGAATTGCCGTGTTTCAATAATTTTAGCGTTGTATGTTTAGAATATTTCCATAACTTTCCTTTAAAAATTAAATTATGGAAACAAAAATCTCTTCGAAATTCATTGCTGAGCTGATTGGGACTTTCGGTTTAGTATTATTTGGATGTGGTGCCGCAGCGATTGCTGGTGGCGACACGCTGGCACAAACATCTGGGTTAGGCTTATTGGGGATCTCGTTAGCTTTCGGGTTCTCGGTTGTTGTTTTTGCGTATGCGATTGGTGGTATTTCTGGCTGCCATATTAATCCAGCCGTAACAATCGGGGTGCTGGTATCCGGCCGCATGTCATTCAAAGACGCAATTGTTTACATTATCGCACAATTAATAGGAGCGTTAATTGGAGCCTTTGTATTAAAGACTGTTCTTTCCGGACAACTTGCAGGTTTTACTGCTGGCGAATGGGCCTTTGGATCAAACGGATGGGGTAAAGGATATCAGAATGAATACAATATGACCGCTGCATTTATCACAGAGACTGTATTGACCGCTGTATTCCTATTTGTTATTTTGGCGACCACCTCAAAAGTGGGTAATGGAACAATGGCTGGTCTAGCGATTGGTTTCACATTAGTTTTAATCCACCTTTTCGCAATTCCAATCACCGGAACATCGGTAAATCCTGCGCGTAGCTTTGGTCCAGCATGTTGGCTGGGGGGCAAGCGCTATCGCAACTCTGGTTGTTTTTTGCCGCTCCAATCTTAGGAGCAATTATTGGTGCTATGCTTTGGAAAGTTACTTACGCGGAACCTAAAGAAGCATAATTTCGAATTCTTAAAAAATTAACAATAATGCGAAGCCTCCAGATGGGGGCTTCTTCTGTTATTTCTCGCTTGCAAGGTCTATGCTGTAGGCAAGCTTCAGGTTCCTAAGTCCTTCAAGGTCTTGCACCTGTTTTTTGTGCTTATTCTAGTTTGGATCTTGTTGTTCATCACCTCAAAAATGATTATCTTCGCACATGGATAATTTTATTGTTTCTGCACGAAAATACAGGCCGGTTACTTTCGACTCGGTAGTAGGTCAGCAACACATTACCGGAACTCTTAAAAATGCTATTCGCAACAATCAATTAGCGCAGGCATTTTTGTTTTGTGGACCGCGTGGTGTGGGTAAAACGACTTGCGCGCGTATTTTGGCAAAAACAATAAATTGTGAACAGATTACAGCAGAGAACGAAGCCTGTGGCGAATGTGATAGTTGCAAATCCTTTCAGAATGGCAATTCCTTTAGTATTCACGAACTGGATGCGGCCTCGAACAACTCGGTAGATGATATACGATCGTTAATTGATCAAGTTCGTATCCCACCTCAGACTGGTAAGTATAAAATCTATATCATCGATGAGGTGCACATGCTATCGCAACAAGCTTTCAATGCATTCTTAAAGACGCTAGAAGAACCACCATCCTATGCTATATTTATTTTAGCAACGACCGAGAAACACAAGATTCTTCCTACCATTCTATCGCGTTGTCAAATCTTCGACTTCAATAGAATTAAGGTGGAGGATATGGCGAACCATTTAGCTTCCATCGCTGCGAAAGAGGGGATAAGTTTCGAGCCAGACGGTCTGCATGTGATTGCCCAAAAAGCCGATGGTGGATTGCGTGATGCCTTATCTATGTTCGACCAAATTGTAAGTTTCTCGAACAAGCAATTGACTTATAAAGCGGTTATCGATAACCTCAATATCCTTGACTACGATTATTACTTCCAATTGCTGGATGCAATTTATAAGCAGGATGCAGCAAATGCTCTATTAGTATTTGATTCCATTTTGAATAAGGGTTTCGATGGCGGACATTTTATATCCGGTCTATCGAGCCATATCAGAAATTTACTTGTGACCAAGGATCCCTCAACATTAAAGTTGTTAGAGGTTAGCGAGAATGTGAAAAAACGCTACTTGGAGCAGGCGCAGCAATTGTCTAGCGGACTACTCTTATCCGCATTAAATATTGCGAACCAATGCGAGGTAAACTACCGTACCAGCAAGAATCAACGCTTGCAGGTAGAACTGGCCTTGCTGAAGATGTGCCATATTGCGAGTGCTATCGCACTAGCCCAAAACGGTATACCAGCGCAAGCTGAAGTAAAAAAAAAACTCCCTGAGTCTGGGATAGCTGCGGCGCCGAAAACAGCGTCGCCTGCCAATAACTCCAGTCAGTTTACCAGTCCTGTTGCCAAACAAATCGAAAACTCTACTACAACAACAGCGACACCGAATACAGTTCCTGCTAAGGCAGCAGTTACTAGTCCGGTAGTAGATGCAGCAAAAACAAAAGCAAACGAGACGGCTGCCAAGCCAGCGTTCAAGGGCTGGGGGAACTTCAAACCTGCGAATTCTCTACCGAACCTGAATACCATTTTTGACGAAAAGAAAACGAGTGATTCGGAAGGTCCGGAATTGGTTGAAGGTTCTGAATACTTAGAAGTTACCCAGAATGCTTTTCTTTCCAAGTGGAATATCTTCGCCGAGAAATTAAAGGCTGATAACAAGATTACCCTATTTACGATCATGACGGCCAGTACGCCTACTTTGAATGGCGTAACGATCGAGGTGGAAGTTGAAAATGCTGTGCAATCAGATCAACTGAAATTAGGTAAGATCGATATATTAAACTTTCTTCGGGTGGAGCTTCGTAACTTTGCCTTAGACTTGAATGTCTCGATGGTCGAGAAAACGAAAGATCGAAAGCCCTACACTGCGCAGGAGAAATATCAGGCGATGGTTGCCAAGAACCCACTGCTGGAAGAATTGCGAAAAACCTTTGATTTAGGACTAAGTTAATCGATATCTTTTCTACTTTTGTACTTTCCTAACTTATCAACGTATAAGCTAGGTTTCTATATTTTAAATAATTCAGCACATGCAACAATTTCAACGCAGGGAAAGACCCGAAAAGAGAGAGACTAACCAAATGGTATTCGGTATTCGTGCCGTTATGGAAGCTATCGATAGTGGACGAGAAATCGAATCCTTGTTTGTTCAACGTGGTTTATCCGGTACTTTGTTTGCAGAATTTAAGGCGCTGATCAAAGAGCATCAAATTGCTTATCAACAGGTTCCTATTGAAAAATTGAACCGTATTACAAAAAAGAACCACCAGGGGATCATCGCTGTGATCTCTCCAATCATTTATCAGAATATTGAGGATTTACTTCCAGTCATTTATGAAAAAGGGGAGACGCCATTGTTGTTGATGTTAGATGGTGTTACCGATGTTCGGAATATGGGGGCTATCGCTCGTACAGCAGAATGTGCCGGTGTACACGCGATCATTGTCCCGAAAAAAGGTTCAGCGGAAATCAATCCCGATGCTATCAAAACCTCGGCAGGAGCGTTGTTTAAGATCCCTGTTTGTCGTCAAGATTCATTAAGCAAGACGGCTAAATTTTTGATTGATTCTGGCGTTCAACTTGTTGTCAGTACAGAGAAGACGAAAGAATCGATCTATGATGTAGATTATACAGGTCCTTCCTGTGTTATCATGGGGGCTGAAGATGTTGGTGTGTCGGATGATCTTATCCGTATCTCCGATAAATTGGCTAAGATACCGATGTTCGGTGAGATTGGTTCGTTGAATGTATCCGTATCGGCTGCGGTGGTTATCTACGAGGCAATTCGCCAACGTAATATTGATTAACCTTGGTTAAAAAAATCAAAAGATCGTTCAATCGTCATTATCGGGTCTACCGTTATGTTATGTATAAGGAGACTCTGGTGGATGTGCGAGAGCATTTCTGGTCTTTTGTTGGGGCGTTTATTGGCATTGGCATCATTGCCTATCTGCAGTCCTTGCAACTTCCTGCGCTAGAAAATATTTTTCTGATAGGTTCTTTTGGTGCTTCGGCGGTTCTGGTCTACGGTGCTATTCAAAGTCCTTTAGCACAGCCAAGAAACTTAATTGGAGGACATGTAGTCTCCGCATTGGTAGGCGTGACGGTCGGGAAGTTGCTTCCCGATGTGATTTGGCTAACCGCACCATTAGCTGTTGCTTTCTCCATTGTTTTTATGCAGATAACCAAAACGCTGCACCCTCCGGGAGGAGCTACCGCATTGATTGCCGTTAGCTCAGGAACAAAGATCGCTAGCATGGGCTATATGTATGTGTTGTCGCCCGTGTTCAGCGGCGCCATGATCTTATTCTTAGTGGCCCTTCTGTTTAACAACGTCACCAAGAAGCGACACTATCCAGTTAAAGCCTCTAGATTACGTAAATCCCGACGCATTCAATTAAGCAAGAGATTTAAAGGGAATCCTTAATTCCGAAAAGACAGTATCAGGAGATTTTATTGCTAGACAAAAAAGCTGTACCTAGTTTCCTAAATACAGCCCTTTATTATTATACTTGAGATTTATTATTCTATATTTTTGTTGCCGTTGGCTTCTTTTTCTTTTCTCAGTACAGAATTTCTGTATCCATAAGCAAAGTAAAATGCTACACCAATTGCCATCCAGATTCCTAGACGCTCCCAGCTTTCAATAGGAAGTCCAGCCATCATCAATACACATACTAAAATTCCTAAGATCGGAACCAGCGGTACCAATGGTGTTTTGAATGGACGTTCAATTTCCGGATTCGTTTTTCTTAACACCAAAATACCAATACATACCAGTGTAAATGCAAATAACGTCCCGATACTTACCATATGGCCTAAATCGGATACCGGAACAAAACCAGCGAATATACTTACGAAAACCATAAAGACTGCATTTGTTTTCCAAGGTGTTTGGCGTTTTGAAAGATCAGAAAAGAACTTCGGTAATAGACCATCTTTACTCATCGAATAGAATACGCGGCTTTGACCTAATAGCATCACAAGGATAACCGATGTGTATCCGGCAATAATCGTCACGATCATCGCAGTATTCAAGAAGTGGTATCCTGTTTTAGCGAATGCAGTCGCAACGGGTTTAGCATCACCACTGAAAGCCGTATAAGGTGCTAAGCCGGTCATCACGTAGGAGAAAAGCACGTATAAAATGGTGCAAATCACCAATGAACCAATGATTCCGATTGGCATATCTTTCTTTGGATTTTTAGCTTCTTGTGCTGCTGTACTAACCGCGTCAAAACCGATGAATGCAAAGAAAACTACACCTGCAGCCTGTAAAACGCCTGTCCAGCCGTAATGTCCTCTATAGTCGGATCCCCAGAAATCCCAAAAACTCATAGTGCCTTGTTTTACCATATCTTCCCCTTCATTTGCAGGGATAAATGGTGTATGATTAGAAGGGTCAATAAATTGCCAGCCTAATACAATAAATAAAATAACAACGCCTACTTTTAAAATAACCAGAATATTGTTAACCGCAGATGATTCTTGCGTTCCTCGCATCAATAGGAGTGATAGTAAACAGACAATAACAATAGCTGGAAGGTTGATCATTCCGCCCTCGAAAGGACCTGCAAGCAAGTCAGGGGGGATATGTATGCCTACCATGAGTAAGAGCTCATTAAAATATTGTGACCAGCTAACTGCGACGGTTGCGGCAGCTAATGCATACTCCAGCACCAGATCCCATCCGATAATCCAAGCCATAAACTCGCCCATAGTTGCATAGGAATAGGTATAGGCACTCCCCGCTACAGGAATCATGGATGCAAACTCAGCGTAGCATAAACCGGCGAAAGCACAGCCAACGGCTGCGATAATGAAAGAAAGCATAACGGCAGGGCCCGCATGATCGGCAGCAGCAATACCCGTTAAAGAAAAAAGTCCCGCTCCGATGATTGCGCCAATGCCTAAGGCGATCAATCCCGTGCTGGACAAGGTTCTCTTTAATGTTCCTTCACCGCTCTGTTCTGCTTCGGAAATTAATTTCGAAATTGATTTTTTATACCACATAAATTTAGATAAGATAATTAACGGTTCAAACGTACAAAAAAATTAAAGATTTATACAAATCCTTAACAAATTATCATCAATAGCTTTAGTTTGTTGAATAATCAACTATTAATCGCTTCTTCTATTGCTATTTATTTGTTTTGGATGAAAATCTTAGAATCATATTCTTTAGATATTTATTTCTGCCAAACTTTATTTTAATTGTGTTTAGCAATGACAGACCCTATTCACTTAAAAGTGATCTCAGTTTTTTTTGAAAACCGCTTTTAAACGGTCGTCAATAGCGTTTATAGAGCGATGGAAAGCAATTGAATTGGTTAGTTTCCCTTGAATGTTTTGCTAAAACGACTATGCAATTAAAGGATAATCGGCTACATTTCAAATATTTATTTTCATAAAACATTGACTTTTAGGAATAACTAATTATTTTTCCTATCTTTGCACCGCCTTAGGCAATTGTGCCTATTGTATATTTTATTTCATGAACCCATTTTTAGAACTGGGGATCCGTCATGAGATTGTTAATGCCATCACTGAGTTAGGTTTTGAAAAACCTTCTCCCATCCAGGAAAAAGCCATTCCTGTGTTACTGACTGGTAACGACGATTTTGTCGGATTAGCCCAAACAGGTACTGGAAAGACTGCGGCATTTGGTCTTCCTCTATTAGAACAACTAGACTTTTCATTCAATCAACCTCAAGCATTGGTATTGTGTCCTACGCGTGAGCTATGTTTGCAAATCGCAAAAGACCTAGAGAAGTATGCCAAAAATTTAGACAATGTTCACGTAGTTGCCGTTTATGGAGGTGCGAACATTGGCGACCAACTACGTCAGATCCGTCGTGGAGTACAGATCGTAGTAGCAACACCTGGTCGTATGCTTGATATCATCGGACGTAACGCCATCGACTTCTCGCAAGTGAAGTACGTTGTGCTTGACGAAGCTGATGAGATGTTGAACATGGGATTCCAAGAAGACATCAATAATATTCTATCAGAAACTCCAGCTGATAAAAAAACCTGGTTATTCTCTGCAACAATGCCTCGTGAGGTACGTCGCATTGCCCAAAACTACATGACCGATCCGGTTGAGTTGACAGTGGGTACAAAGAATACAGGTAATGAAAATATCGAACACCAGTATTTCTTAATCAAAGCAAAAGATAAGTATGCTGCTTTCAAACGTATTGTAGATTACTACCCAGAGATTTTTGGTATTGTTTTCTGTCGTACGAAGATTGAAACACAAGAGATTGCTGAGGCTTTGATTAAAGACGGTTACAACGCCGACTCATTGCACGGTGACCTTTCACAACAACAACGTGATAAGGTGATGAAACGCTATCGCGAGCGCAACTTGCAATTATTGATTGCTACTGACGTTGCAGCACGTGGTATCGACGTAAATGATGTTACGCACGTTATTAACTATTCTCTTCCTGATGAGGTAGAGAACTATACGCACCGTTCAGGTCGTACTGCTCGTGCTGGTAAAACAGGTATCTCGATCTCATTGATCAATGTGAAAGAGATGAGCAAAATTCGTCACATCGAGAAGATCATTGGTAAATCTTTCGAGCGCAAGCAAGTTCCACAAGGAACGGAAGTGTGTGAGAAACAATTGTTCGCTCTTGTTGACAAAGTACATAACGTAGAAGTTCAAGAAGATCAAATTAATGCATTCCTTCCTCAAATCTTAGAAAGTCTACAAGACTTGACAAAAGAAGAAGTAGTGAAAAGATTTGCTTCATTAGAATTCAATAGATTCTTAAACTATTACAAAGATGCTCCAGATTTGAATATCGAAGCGCGTGAGTCTTCTAGAGGTGATCGTGATAGAGATAGAGATGGCGGTAGTCGTCGTACTTCTAAAGGTTTCACTCGTTTGTTTATTAACTTAGGTTCAGTAGACGAGTTCAGCCGTGGTGAAATGTTAGGTTTCATTTGTAATAACAGTAAGATTTCCGGAAAATCAATTGGTAAGATTGACCTTAAAGGCGTGTTCACTTTCTTCGAAGTAGAAGATGGCGAGGTTAATAAAGTATTCCAAGGATTCCAAGGTGTTAATTACAACGGACGAGGCGTACGTATTGAAGTTTCAGGTGAAGGAAGATCTGACAGAGGATCATCAAACGGTCGTAGCCGTGGCGGTAGATCTTCAGACAGAAACTCTGGAGGCGGACGTGGAGATAGAAGAGATCGTGGTAGATCGAATGGCGGAGGTGGTTTCCGCGACTTCTCTGGAAAACGTAGAGAATCTAAAAGTAGATATTAATAAAGAAAGAAGGTGCCCAAAAAGGCACCTTCTTTTTTCTGAAAGTGTTTGTTTTCAAAGGCCATCAAGAACTTTCATGCCTGTTGGTGTTGCAATGGAAACGTGAAAGTTTTGTTTTATAGCTTTTGCGAGTTCTTTACTGTTTTATTTTTTAAGTTTTGAGCAGTAAGCCTATATGATGATTTTAACGACTCTGCCTGCTCTGTTTAGTAAATACGGAAAATCGTCGGTATAACCTTTCTCAAATCATACATCCTTTCCCAATTTTTCCCCATCTTTTGACGTTATGGAAAATGGCCATCAAGCCAAACTCCACAGCAACTTTATACAGTCCTTCTATGTGATGGAACGTTCTAAATTGTATGTTTTCCATAACTTTTGGAACCATTTTGATACAAAATCTCCGGGGCAAAACATAGAACAATATCGCTATTTTTTAATAACCAGATTGTTGTTTTTGCACTTAGGTTTACAAAAATATCTTTTTGGATTAAAAATTGTGTTTTAAAATCAAAATTACTGCATATCGGTTTGTCATAATAATGTAATGAATGCTATCTTTTAGGATAGTTGAGGTCATATTTTTTAGTAGGTTTTTCCACTATTTTTATCCCATTAGTTAACGAAAATATAAAGAGAAAAATCTTGAAAATATGAGAGATTCTATTACATTATTTAGTATGCTGATCGGGTTTGCAATGTTCATGACGAGTTGTAATGATTCATCGGAAACGAAATCAGGTGATACCAGCAAAATCCCTGTAAAAGGTGAAATGGTTGCTGAATTAACTTCTCCACCTTTAGTTCCAAAACCAGTGGGTAAACGTGATGCCACAAAATTAAAGGTGAGTTTGGAAATTTTGGAGTTGGAAGGCGAAATGGTTGATGGGGTAAAATACACCTATTGGACGTTTGGTGGGTCGGTACCAGGTCAGTTTATCAGAACCAGAGTGGGGGATGAGGTGGAATTCTTATTAAAGAATCACCCAGATAATAAATTGCCTCACAACATCGACTTACATGCTGTAACGGGGCCCGGTGGTGGCGCAGAGTCCTCCTTGGTTGCTCCAGGGCATGAAGTGTCGTTCTCCTTTAAATGTCTTAACCCCGGACTGTATGTATATCACTGTGCAACTGCTCCGGTGGGGATGCACGTTGCTAACGGAATGTACGGATTAATATTAGTTGAGCCGGAAGGTGGATTGCCACCTGTGGATAGGGAATATTATGTAATGCAAGGTGACTTCTACACCGAAGGTGGCTATGGAGAAAAAGGATTGCAAGCATTTGATATGAATAAAGCGATCAGGGAAGAGGCTGACTATGTGGTTTTTAATGGGAATGTAAATGCATTGGTCAATGAAAATGCACTGCAAGCGAAAGTTGGAGAAACTATCCGCCTGTTCGTGGGAAATGGTGGCCCAAATCTGGTGTCTTCTTTCCACGTTATTGGGGAAATTTTTGACAAAGTACATGTTGAAGGTGGTGATTTGATTAACAAGAATATCCAAACAACATTGATTCCTGCCGGTGGATCTGCCATTGTTGAATTTAAGGTGGATGTACCAGGAACGCTGGTTCTAGTTGACCATTCTATCTTTAGAGCCTTTAATAAAGGTGCATTGGGTATGCTTAAGGTAGAAGGGGAAGAAAATCATCAGATCTATTCTGGAAAGATTATGGACGGTGTTTACCTTCCTGAAGGTGGTACCATTCAACAAATGCCTAAAAAGAAAAAAGAAGATGTTGTCGTAAATAAAACTCCAGCGCAATCAATCGCAGATGGTAAGGCAATTTTTTCCAGAACTTGTGTTGCGTGTCACCAAAGTGAAGGTCAGGGAATTAAAGCGGTTTTCCCTCCATTGGCAAAATCGGATTTCTTAAACAAAAATAAAGATACAGCGATAGACGCGGTTTTATTCGGTCTAAAAGGCGAAATTACGGTGAATGGCGAAAAATACAACTCTGTTATGCCTAGTCAATCACTATCAGATCAAGAGGTAGCTGACGTTATGAACTACGTGTATAATAATTGGGGCAATGATAAAACCATTATTACTCCAGCAGAAATCAAAAAAAGACGTGGTAATTAATTAAATAATTGGGAAGCACACATCTGTGCTTCCCAATTCAATACAATGTTAATATGTTGAAGAAGCTAAAACAGATGTTGTATATTTCCTTTGGAATTGCTGTTTCATATACAGGACATTCCCAAGAAATGGTGCTAATTAAGAAAGGGAGTTATACTCCTCTTTATGGTTCCGCTGATAAAAAACCTGTACAAGTTGCTTCATTTTATTTGGATGTTTATCCGATAACCAATCAGCAATACTTAGATTTCCTGATTAAAAATAAAGCCTACACTAAATCTCAAATCAAAAGAATATTCGCAGATAAAAGCTATCTGAACTATTGGAAATCGGATCTGGATTTTGGGAATGCAAATCCTAAGTCCCCCATAACAAATGTGTCTTGGTATGCTGCCAAGAAATATTGCGAAAGTCGAGGAAAAAGATTAGCAACAATGGATGAGTGGGAGTATGCTGCGATGGCAGATGCAAGATCTTTTGATGCTAGAAATAAAAAATCATATAATCAATTCATTCTAAATTGGTATGAAACTCCGAAAACTTATAACAATGTAGTGGGCAGCACCTTCAAAAATTACTGGGGAGTCTACGACCTACATGGTTTGGTTTGGGAATGGACATCTGATTTTAACAGTATCTTTTTGACTGGTGAGTCAAGGAAGGATAAAGGTGAAGATGGGAATTTGTTCTGTGGTGGAGCATCTGTAAATGCAAGCGATTTAATGAATTATGCTGCTTTTATGCGTTATGCTTTTAGAGGAAGTATGAAGGCAGCTTACACCAGCAGAAATTTAGGGTTTCGATGTGCAAGGGATATAAAATGATTAATTATGAAGATTAATAAGTTAATAATATATGGCTGTTGTGGAATACTGATGCTAGGATGTAAGAGTAGCACAAAAGATGAAACTGTAGAAAAAAAACAAGCTATTCTTACGGAAAATCTTTCCGATCTGTCGGTTTATAATTTACCTTCAAATTGGACGGATCAACATGCTAATCAAATGCAATTGCAGGATCTGAGGGGAAACATTGTGGTCGTGGCCATGATTTACACGTCTTGTCAAGCGGCATGCCCTCGATTGGTTGCAGATATGCGACACATTGAAAAAACGGTAAATTCTAAAGCCAAATCGAAAATTAAATATCTCCTGGTCAGTATAGACCCTCAAGTGGATACGCCGGAAAGGTTAAAGAAGTTTTCCATTGATAATGAAATGGATGGCGAACAATGGCTTTTTCTCCGATCAAATGAGGAGGATACGAGAGAATTTGCGGCAACATTGGCGGTCAATTATAAAAAGATTTCACCAGTTGATTTTTCGCATTCCAATATTATAAGCTTATTCAACGAAGATGGAGAGTTGATCTATCAACAGGAGGGTTTAGGCGTCGATTATGCTCCAACAATCAAAGCAATCGAAGAGGCTGCGAATAAGCTTTAAAACAAATTTCACCAATTCTAATACTTTGCTTGAGCAAAAAAGAAGGGGCTGTCTTTTGAACAGCCCCTCTCTATTTAATTTGTAGTTTTAGTTATTCCTAGTAAAGGGTAAACTCAACACGTCTGTTTTGCTGACGGCCTTCTGCAGTCTTGTTTGTAGCGATTGGTTGGTTTGGACCATAACCTGTAGCCTCAATACGAGAAGCGTTTGCACCTTTAGATACTAAGTATGATTTTACGGATTCAGCACGCTCTTTCGATAAACGCAAGTTAGTTTGCATTGAACCAGTATTGTCTGTGTGACCAGCTAATTTCAAGCTGAAGTTTTTCTCGATCAATAAAGCAGCAACTCTGTTTAATGATTCGTAAGAAGTAGAACGGATTGTCGCTTTACCTAAGTCAAATTCTAAGTTTTTGATGGCTTCATCAACTACTTTTCTATCTTCTTCAGTCACTACGATTTTCTCTACTACTTTAGTTTCGTGTTTCATCTCAGGAAGTGGACATCCAGCTCCATCAACTTTTACACCTGCAGGTGTATTTGGACATTTGTCGAATTTGTTAGCAACACCGTCGCCATCATCATCTTTCAAATCGTTGCTGATACCTGATAATTCTGATTTTAAAGCTTCGTTAGATGCTACTAATGCATCACGCTCTGCTTTTAACTCATCATATTTCTTAACCATAGTAGCTACTGGGTTACTGTTACCTAAGTAAGGTTTGCTACCATCGCCAAGCGCGATTTCTAAACCAGCGTGTGCATACGAGAACAAGTCGTTTTTGTATTGACCTCCGCGTACTCCATCGAAGTCTTGGTTAGCCCAATTCAACTGGTATCCTAAGTCGATGTTAATTCCTTTTGCTACCGCAAATTTGAAACCTGCGTCGATAGGAACGTATAATTTGGTTTGTGAATCAGCAGTTGATGCAGTTCCGTCAACCGTAGTAGTTGTTTCGAAGTTTAATGCACCAAGACCAATTGAAGCGTAAGGCTTGATAATGCTGTTGAAGAATCTCCAGTTTGTGTTCGCTAATGTGAACTCTCCTGATAAAGCAGCAGACCAAGGCATTTTCGTTTCGAATGCAGATACTGTACCTGCGGCAGCATCTTCGTTTGTACCTGAAACTTTACCGCCTAGGTATTGTGCTTTTAAACCGAAAGAAGGTGAGATTTGTTTTTTGATGTAAGCACTGTATCCTACATTGTGGTCTAACTTGTCAAATCCTGCTCTGTTGAAACCGAAGATGTTAGATTGGTTTAACAATCCTGCGTTCACTCCAATAGACCAAGTTCTGTATTCTGATGATGATCCAAGAGGTGTAGTTCCCTCTACTGTTGTGGTGTTTTGTTGAGCAAAAGCTGTTGAGGTAATAAGTCCTGCTACAGCAAATAGGCTAGCTTTTTTTAAGTAATTTGTTTTCATGTGACTAAATTTTACACTTGCCACAAAGTAGGCAAATTTGTTGCCAAAACTTACGTCTTGGCAACACTTGATTACATATGCTGTAAAATTTGTAGCGTCAATGTAGCTGTATTAGGCTTTTTCAGGAAGTACTCGTGCGAAGAAAGTAGGTAATTTAATGTCAAACGCAAGTTTCTTAACTACATTTGCCTCAGTAAGTTGGCGGAAAACGCTCTTGCGGCTTTTTGTCAATAAAAGGATGTCTACTTGTTCATCAATTAAAACGGAAGTCACCGCTTGTGCGACGCTTTCTTTTTGGCGCATAAATAGGGATTGCGGCTTGATGATGTAGGTAATATCGGATATGCCTAGTTCGTTTTCTATACGGTTTATAAAGTTTTTGAAATCCGCGTCTATATCTTTGATCTCTCTATCCTTCACATTCACGTGGATCAATACCAGTTCGAAGTCCTTTTGGAATAGCGGGAATGACTGGCTCAAACATGTTAATTCAGCGTCCTTAAAATTACATAATAAGGCTACGCGATCTTTTTTAAATTTCGTTGCCTCTAAAGGAACCGCCAGGAGTGGTGTTCTCGTGTTTAGGATCGTATCATAGGTGTTGCTGCCAATGAAGATAGCTTCCATGCCTGATGCCCCTTTTGTACCCATAACCACAGCATCGTAAGACTCTGCATTGGTAATCTTCTTGATTTCATCGTATAAATTACCATCCCGGAACAGCGCTGTGGCCTGTACTCCCGGATAATTATTGTCAATCTCTGCAATGATGTTTTTCATATCGCGTTCAGCCATCGGAACGCGAGGGTCTTTCAATGCAGGGTCATTTTGAGCATTCGCGTAAATATTTGTATGGTCTGCAAATACATGGAGTAGGTCTAAGGACTGCCCTGATTGTTTGGCAATCTGGCATGCATATTTTACAGCAGCGGCTGAATATTCCGAAAAATCTATAGGTATTAATAATTTGCTCATGATTTCAATATGTTGAATGTTATATTTTGTCGAAAAATGCAGGTTTGTTTATTTCTAGCGCAATAGCCTTGGATACGGAGCTTGTAAATAAGCGCTCAAAGAATGTTTTGCGGCTTGGGGTTACCAAGATGACATCTGGATTAATATCTTGAATCAGCTTCTCCACGACCTCCGATACGCTGTCCAACTCTTCATCATCTTTCTGTACCGGTTCAGCATAGCTCATGACCTCATCTACTTGCGTCATCTCTTTAATGTTGTATGCCCAGTTATTTAACGTGTCTAATACATTTTCACGCTTTTGACTTGGCTTATATACATGGATGAGCGAAAGGGAGTTCGTTTCGTCTACCAAACGCAGATATTCTTTCAAAGTATCTAACTCTTCATGCTTGAAGTTTGTCAACAATGCGATATGATTGCTTTGGAAGTGATACGCTTCATTCGGAACAACCACAACGGGGATGCTAGATTTCGCGGCAACAGCCATGGTCGTACTACCCCAATAAACAGATTTTGTTTTGCTTGCACCGGAAGCCCCCATAATGATGAGGTCGAATTTGCCGGAATTGGACATCTCCGCAAGCTTATCTACGATGAGTGCTCTGGAACATTCGCTGTAGAAATCAACTGCCGGAAATTGATCTACTAACTTATCTTTTAGCTCAGCTATCAAAAGGTCTGCTTTCAAGATAGGGTCAGTCAAATCGTCCTCACTAGCATCACCTACAGATGAGGTGGTATAGCAGTGTAGCAACAAGATATCGGCATTTCTTTTTGTAGCAAGTTCACAGGCATAAAGAGCCGCAAATTCCGAGTTTTTGGAAAAATCGGTAGGGACAATAATCGTCATCTTTTTGATTTATTGAGTTGTTCTTTATTAAGAATATAAATTTACTAAAAATATCGGTGATTATGACAAAAGTTGGTTTTTAAGACTCTTTTAACGTCAATTTTGACTAAGTTTGCAAGTAAAATATTTACGAAATAGATGACTAGCAGAGAAATACGCCAGGCTTTTTTAGATTTTTTCAAGAGTAAGGGACATCAGATCGTTCCATCCGCTCCAGTGGTAGTTAAAAACGACCCTACATTAATGTTTACTAACGCTGGGATGAACCAGTTTAAGGATTTGTTTTTAGGAGAGGCCGCGATCAAATATCCGCGTGTGGCAGACACACAACGATGTCTGCGTGTTTCTGGTAAGCATAATGACTTAGAAGAGGTGGGGATTGATACTTACCACCACACCTTGTTTGAGATGCTTGGAAACTGGTCATTTGGTGACTATTTTAAAAAGGAAGCAATTGAATGGGCGTGGGAGCTTTTGACGGAAGTCTTTAAACTCGATAAATCCCGTCTTTATGTGACGATTTTTGAGGGCGATGCGACCGAAGGTTTGCAGCGCGACATGGAGGCTTTTGATCTATGGAAGGCATTGATTGCTGAGGATAGAATATTGCTAGGAAATAAAAAGGATAATTTCTGGGAGATGGGCGACACAGGACCATGTGGGCCATGTTCGGAAATTCACTACGATATGCGTTCCGACGAAGAGCGCGCGAAAGTTAAAGGTCAGGACCTGGTGAATGCGGACGATCCGCAGGTAATCGAAATCTGGAACCTGGTATTTATGCAATTCAACCGTCTTAAAGATAAATCTTTGAAGTCACTTCCTGCGAAGCATGTGGATACAGGAATGGGCTTTGAGCGTTTGGTTCGTTGTATTCAAGGGAAGACTTCTAACTACGACACGGATGTGTTCCAACCATTAATCCAATACATCGCGGAAAAATCAGGGATTGCTTATGGCGCTGATGAGAAAACTGATATTGCCATGCGTGTGCTGTCGGATCATATTCGTGCGGTAAGCTTCGCTATTGCCGACGGACAATTGCCATCGAATAATAAAGCGGGCTATGTAATCCGCCGTATTCTAAGAAGAGCGGTGCGTTATGCTTATACATTCTTGAACTTTAAATCACCATTTATCCATGAGTTAGTTCCGGTATTAGCGGAGCAATTTAAAGGCGTATTTGATGAACTATATAGCCAACAAGATTTCGTAGAGAAGGTGGTGTTGGAAGAGGAAGTTTCCTTCCTACGTACTTTGACGACGGGTATTCAGCGATTTGAAAACTATGTTGTTAATCAACCTTCAATCGATGGCAACTTCGCATTCGAATTGTTTGATACTTATGGTTTCCCAATCGACTTAACGGAATTGCTGGCTCGTGAGCAAGGCTTGACAGTGGATATGACTGGATTTGAGCAGGCATTGTTAGCTCAAAAAGAGCGCTCGCGTGCAGCTACTGCCATTGATACAGGTGACTGGGTTATTGTATCTGATAATCAAGATACCGAATTCGTAGGTTATGATGTGCTCACCGCTCAGACTGAGATCGTGAAATATCGCAAGGTTTCTGCGAAAGGTAAAGATCAGTTTCAATTGGTGTTATCCGAAACTCCGTTCTATGCAGAGGGAGGTGGTCAGGTTGGAGATACCGGCTATCTACGTTCTTTAGATACAAACGAGAAGATTTCCATTGTTGATACCAAGAAAGAGAATGGACTTATTATTCATTTCGTTAATCAATTGCCAACTGTATTAACAGGGGAGTTCGAAGCGGTCGTAAATGCCGCGAAGCGTAAAGATACCGAAGCGAATCACTCCGCAACCCACTTATTGCATGCTGCTTTAAAGCAGGTTTTAGGTGAGCATGTGAATCAAAAAGGTTCATTAGTATCGCCGGATGTGCTGCGTTTTGATATCTCTCATTTCGCAAAGATGACCTATGAGGAAATCAAGGCAGTAGAGGATATCGTTAATGCGAAGATCCGCGAGGATATTTCGCTGAAGGAAGAGCGTAATCTTCCTTATCAACAAGCCATAGAGTCTGGTGTAACGGCATTATTTGGAGAGAAATATGGTGATCATGTACGTGTAATTACCTTTGATGATAAATACTCCAAAGAACTTTGCGGAGGAACCCACGTTCGGGCTACTGGACAAATTGGTTTTTTTAAGATAGTTTCTGAATCGGCTGTAGCTGCTGGTGTTCGTCGTATTGAAGCGATCACAGGAACTAAAGCACAGCAGGTAATTCGTGAATACTTTGAGTTAGTAGATCACATGAGAGGAATCTTAAACAATCCTAAGGACTTTGTTTCTGCAATGAGCAAAATCATTGATGAGAATAGTGCTTTGCGTAAGGAAATCGAGAAGAGCATCACAGAAAAATCATTAAAGATGCGTGCCGAATTAGAATCGAAGTTCGAGCGTATTGGAGATATCAATTACCTGTCTGCGATTGTAGACTTGCCTAACGCTGATGCGGTTAAAACCTTAGCATTCGCATTGAAAGGTGCTGTTAATAATCTTTTCTTGGTATTAGGTGCTAATTTTGATGGCAAACCAAGTTTAACGGTTATGATTTCTGACGAGTTAGCGAAGTCAAATAATTTAAACGCAGGCAACATTGTGCGCGAGCTAGCGAAGGAAATCCAAGGTGGTGGAGGTGGTCAGCCATTCTTCGCAACGGCGGGTGGAAAAAATAGTGCTGGTTTGCAAACAGCAATTGATCGTGCGAGAGAATTTGTAAAGTAAAATATAATGAGGAAGTCCGTATTACATATTTGTAGTTTGTTTTTAGCGGGAGGAATGTTTGCATCCTGCGCTAATGATGCAAATATCCAGATAAAAGGCGTTATTGATAACCCGGGAAATGTGAAGGTGGTTAGTTTTTACGAGGGTGATCGTAAATTGGATTCTACGTTTATTGCAGACGGTAACAGATTTAAGTTTGAAAGGCCGGCTACACAAGAGCGACTACTGACAGTGGCTGTTGGCAAGAACCGTTATCCGGTTATTGTCGAACCTGGAAAAGCATTGACCTTTTCCGTGGATATGCAGCAACCTGAAAACTATACGGTGGAAGGATCAGAGTTATCGACAAAACTGAAAGACTTTGCAGCTTTAAAGGGACGTATCGATTTTGTTCGTGACTCCCTGCAGCAGGTATTTACGAAAGCGACAAGTGATTTAGGTGTCAACGAGATACAGAACCTCCGTTCGGAAATGCTTCAGAAGTTTGAACCTTTCTTTAAGGAATATGTGAAAGAATCCGTTGCGTTTGCTAATAAAAATCAGGATTTAGCAGGTTTTTATGTGATGAGTACCTTAGATCCGGAGATGGCCGAGCAAGAATTGATCAGTTATGCTGATGCGATAAAGGACAAATTCACCGATAATCGTTATGTCAATGATTTCAAAACAGAGGTGAATAAGCTTCGTAAATTAGCCATTGGACAGCCTGCGCCTGCATTGCAAGCATACACCAAAGATAATAAGTTGGTGAAACTTTCGGATTTTAAGGGTAAGACGGTATTAGTTGATTTCTGGGCTTCTTGGTGCATGCCATGCCGTGAAGAAAACCCTAACATTGTTAAGCAATACCATAAATTCAAAGACAAGAACTTTACGGTTCTTGGTGTTTCACTAGATAATAATCCGGGTCCCTGGATGCGCGCCATCGCAGACGATAAGCTAGAGTGGACAAATATTTCCGACTTGCAAGCCTGGAGCTCGCCTTTGGTAATCGACTATCAAATCAAAGGGATTCCAACGTCTTATATCGTTGATGGTACAGGAAAGATAATTGCGAAGAACTTAAGAGGTCAGGAATTAGAAGATTTTTTAACGAAAACCTTAAATTAAGAATAATGCATTGTTAAGTTATATTTAAGTGTTAACAATTATATAATATTTGATTAACTTTATCTTATGATTAAGTACATAACTTAGCAAAAAAAATACATTATATGGCTAGTAAGCAGAAAATTCTAGTGGTTGACGATGAGGCAGACATTGTTGAATTGATTTCTTATAATTTAACCAAAGAGGGATACCAAGTTTACACCGCTGCTAACGGTAAAGAAGGAATAAAAGTTGCAAAGGAAGTTTATCCAGATTTAATCATCTTGGATGTGATGATGCCAGAAATGGATGGTATCGAAGCTTGTCGTTTAATGCGTTCTATGCCTGAATTCAAACAAACGTTCATGGTTTTCTTAACAGCAAGAAGTGAGGAATATTCGGAGATTGCTGGATTCCATGTTGGTGCGGATGATTATATTGCAAAACCTATCAAGCCACGTGCGTTAATGAGCCGTATCAATGCCATCTTGCGTAGAAATACTTCGGAAGTTATTGATGATCAAACGAGCGATAAGCTAGAGATATCGGATTTAGTAATCGATCGCGACTCATTCTTAGTTTATCGCGGAGAAGAAAAGTTCGTTTTAGCGAAAAAGGAATTTGAGCTTTTATATCTCTTGGCTTCCAAACCGAATAAAGTTTTTACGCGAGAGCAAATCCTGAAGGCAATATGGGAAGACTCGGTAGTGGTGACCAACCGTACTATCGACGTTCATATTCGTAAGCTACGTGAAAAGATTGGCGATAGCTACGTCACAACCGTCAAAGGCGTAGGTTATAAATTCGAATTAAATTAACACAAACTTAATTATTATAAAGCCGGACTTGGTCCGGTTTTTGTTTTTTATGGCAGTCAATCGATTGCGTTGATTGTTATTATCTCTATATTTGAAAAAAAATTATAACGAAAACTTAAATTAAACGAGAAGAATTATGTGTGGAATCGTCGGATACACCGGAAAACGTCAAGCTTATCCAATAGTTATTGATGGCTTGAAAAAACTTGAGTACCGTGGCTATGATAGCGCTGGAGTCGCTTTGCAAACGGGCGATGCTGTTAAAGTTTACAAAAAGGAGGGGAAGGTTGCAGCGCTGGAGGAATTTGTTGGAGAGCAATCAACGGCAGGTACGACTGGCATCGGCCACACCCGTTGGGCCACTCATGGTGAGCCTTCCGATAGAAATGCGCATCCACATGTCTCCAAATCTGGCAATTTGGCGATGATCCACAATGGAATTATTGAGAACTATGCCTCCCTTAAAAATGAGCTGATAAAAGATGGATATGAGTTCCACAGTGATACAGACTCTGAAGTATTGCTGAATTTTATCGAAGATATCCAACTTAATAATAACTGTAGTCTAGAAGAGGCCATTCGTATTGCATTAAAGCGCGTTACGGGGGCTTACGTAATTCTGATTGTTTCGGCAGATCAGCCCGACACCATTATTGCCGCAAGAAAGGGTAGTCCCTTAGTAATCGGAATTGGTAATAATGAGCATTTCCTGGGTTCTGATGCATCACCGATGCTTGCATACACCAAGGAAGTGGTTTATATCAATGATTATGAACTGGCTATCGTTCGTCAGGACGAATTGATTCTAAAGAATTTAGGCAACGAAACGATCACACCTTTTGTTCAGAAACTTGATATGGAATTGGCTGCTATTGAAAAGGGTGGCTATGATCATTTTATGTTGAAAGAGATTTTTGAACAGCCAACGACTATCGCGGACTCTCTTCGCGGGCGTTTGGTCTTAAACGAATCTAACATTATCCTAAGCGGTATTGATCTCATCCAGGACAAGCTATTGAATGCGCGACGGATTATTATCGTTGCTTGTGGAACAAGCTGGCATGCGGGGTTAGTTGCTGAGTATGTAATTGAAGAGTTGTGCCGCATCAATGTCGAAGTGGAGTACGCATCGGAATTCCGTTATAGAAACCCGATTATTACGGATGAGGATGTGATTATCGCCATTTCACAAAGTGGTGAAACTGCTGATACTCTAGTTGCTCTAGAGCGAGCGAAGGAGCATGGAGCAACCATCTTTGGTATTGTCAATGTTGTTGGGTCATCGATCGCACGTATTTCACATGCCGGATGTTATACCCATGCCGGTCCTGAAATTGGTGTAGCAAGTACCAAAGCATATACTGCGCAACTAGCCGTATTGATGCTATTGGCATTAAAGGTTGCGAAAATGAAAGGCACCATTTCTGAAGAACGTTTCGTCGAACTATCACAGGAATTAAATAGTGTGCCCGAGAAAGTAGAATGGGTTTTGAAAAACGAAGTCGACAATATTAAGGCCATCGCCTATAAATATAAAGATGCACATGATGTACTCTATTTAGGTCGCGGGTACAATTTCCCGACCGCACTCGAAGGCGCGTTGAAGCTTAAAGAGATTTCCTATATCCATGCAGAAGGCTATCCAGCTGCAGAGATGAAGCATGGTCCGATAGCCCTTGTGGATGAGACACTTCCGGTTGTATTTGTAGCGACAAAAGATGTATACCATGAGAAGGTAATCAGCAATATGCAAGAAATTAAGGCGCGCAAGGGAAAAGTGATTGCAGTCGTGTCTGAAGGCGATGAGGTTACTCATAGCATTGCCGATGATATCATGACTGCGCCAATTTTGGACGAGGTATTGGCACCCATCTTGACGGTTGTGCCTTTGCAGCTACTATCTTATTACATTGGTGTTTATCGTGGCTTAGATGTAGACAAACCACGTAATTTAGCGAAGTCTGTCACAGTAGAATAGTTAAACTTATGGGTTATGTCAATAAGATTCCTTTGAGTCGCATCGGTTATGATTTTATTCCTGCCGAGTACTTGAAGGAGGGTAGAGACGAATATTACTTTCGTTTTCAACAACAGAAGTCCGATAAGACCTACAGAAATCTTACCGAAGAAGAAATCCAAATATTAGAGGCTAATGCCAACGAGTCTACCAATTGGAATGATGTTCTTGTGACGGATAAATTTCTTCCCAATCAGATCAAACGCTCCAAGTTTTATGGCTTGGTGCGTATTGGTGATATGGAAGAGGTTTATTTAGAGTATCGTGATATTCGATTGGCTTGCGGTATCTATAACTCGCACATCATCAGCTGCGATTTGGGAGATTGTATAGCCTTGCATCAGGTCCGTTATATTGCTCATTTTATCGTTGGTAATGAGGTCATCCTACTAAACGTGAATGAGATGGAGACGAGCTCCAGCGCGAAGTTTGGAAACGGCATTCTAAAAGAAGGCGATCAAGAAGAGAGCCGTATCTACCTGGAAGTCTGCAACGAGAATGGGAATCGCAAAGTTCTTCCTTTCGATGGGATGCAAGCGGCGGATGTTTATCTGTGGACTAGAAATCGACAGGATAAAGTCCTTCAGGAACGCTTCTTTGAAATGACCAACAAATGCTTTACATCGGAACGCGGTTTTTATAGTGAGATCGGTGACCGAACGGTTATCAAAAACTCACATACCATCAAGAATGTCAAGATTGGTTCGGATGCCTACATCAAAGGCGTGAATAAGCTTAAGAATATCACCGTCAATTCGACTTCAGAAGCTTATACACAGATTGGTGAAGGCTGTGAATTAGTTAATGGAATCATTGGTTATGGTTGTCGTGTATTCTACGGTGTGAAGGCGGTACGCTTTATATTATCATCCTATTCCCAATTAAAATACGGAGCACGTCTGATCAACTCTTTTTTAGGAGATAACTCCACAATTTCCTGTTGTGAAGTGTTGAATTCACTAATCTTTCCTGCGCATGAACAACATCACAATAACTCTTTCCTTTGTGCAAGCTTAATTATGGGACAGTCGAATATGGCTGCTGGTGCAACCGTAGGGTCCAATCATAATTCCAGAGGAGCCGACGGAGAGATAATTGCAGGGCGTGGTTTTTGGCCAGGCCTATGTGTCAGCTTAAAACATAATTCACGTTTTGCATCTTATAGCCTAATCGTTAAAGGCGATTTCCAACATGAGATGGATGTTCGTATTCCGTTTTCTTTGATCAGTAATGATGTGAAGAACGATCAGTTGGTAATTGTGCCTGGCTATTGGTTTATGTATAATATGTATGCGCTTATGCGCAATACCAATAAGTTTTTAAGTCGCGACAAACGTCAATTTAAGAATCAATATTTTGAGTACGATATCCTTGCGCCTGATACAATCAACGAATTGTTTGATTCCTTGAAAGAAATAGAATCGGCTGTTGCATTAGCCTTGTCAAAAGGAGTGGAGGGGAATGGAATTGACGCTAGATCTTGGCTAAACAGTCCTTCGGGACCAGTATTTGAGGTTCTTTTGCAAAATACAGAATTTTCGAAGCGAAAAGTTGTATTGTTGAAACCGAAAGAGTCGTACGCGCTTTTCAAGAAATTGATTCGCTATTATGCGGTTTGCCAGGTATTAGAACTTGTAAGCCCTGATGATTTTGATAAGAAATTATTGCATAGCAATTTGTCGATTTCCGAAAGAGCATCCTTTGTTAATGTGGGCGGACAATTGATGCCTTCACATAAAATGGAGCGCCTATTAGATGCTATTCGCTCCGAAGAAGTCGCAAGTTGGAAAGACGTGCATGCACAGTACAAGGCATTAAGTGGTGAATACTTGGAGGATAAGCTTGCTCATGCTTTGATTTCTCTAGCCGAAGTAACAGAAAGACAGTCAAACACCTGGGACTTGGATTTTTGGCATGAACTCTTTGACGAGGCTTTAGAGACAAAGAAGTGGATATGTGATGAGATCCGGAAAACTCGCGAGAAAGACTACAGCAATCCGTTCCGCATGATGGTGTACAATTCACCGGAGGAAATGGACGAAGTTGTGGGGAAATTGAGCAATAATTCCTTTATCAATCTTCAGGATGAAGAACTGCGAATTTTTAAGGAAAAGCTCTTAAGGTTTTCAACGGTCCTAAAATAATATAGCAATATAAAAGGGCGATGTATTCAATGACATCGCCCTTTTTCTTGTTTCTAAATCTTGATAAACAAGATTTACTATTTCAATTCTTTGATTTTTATACTTCTGAAAGAAACAGCATCGCCGTGGTCTTGCAATAGAATATGTCCTTGTTCGGCTTCGCCAAAGTTCTTCCAATCTTTGTATTTACTGCCTGCGACTAATTTTCTAAATTCATCCGAACCTCTCACAAATTCTAACATCTTAAAGCCGTTTAACCAGTAGGTTACTTTGTTATTGGGTTCAACAACAAGGCGTCCTCGGTTCCATTCGCCAATTGGTTTTCTCGCACGCTTATTTTTGTCCGATGTAATCAGATCGTATAAAGACGCTAAAGTTCTGTTTCCATCTTTTCCAAGTTTAGCATCGGGATGCAATTCATCATCTAAAATCTGATACTCCGGTCCAATGGCAGAGCCTTTTGTTTCCTCATTCAACGTAACAAAATATTTAACACCTGAATTTGCACCAGGGGTTAGCTTAAAATCGAAAGAAAGGTCAAATGCTTTGTACTGTTTTTCAGTGACAATGTCACCGCCATTGGTGGACTCTCCACCATCAGATTTTTGTACAGAAATGATTCCGTTCTCAATCTTCCAGCCTTGCTGTGGAAAACCACCACCTCGGGCGCTTCTCCATCCTGTGGCATCTTTCCCGTTGAACAATAAGCTGTATCCAGCTTTCTTTTCTTCTTCTGTCAAACCGTTCGCATTCGTGTTGACGATGTAGACATCACTTGGGAAATCTGCTGGTTTTAAATCCTTTGTTTGGATCCTGATGTTTTTGAAGTACACTTTTTTGCCATCAAGCGAATCTGGGATGGCATGCACCTGCAAAGCAATAAATCCAGAAGCATCGATGCTATCCACTAAATGTGCGGATGGCACACCATTTACCCAGGTTTTCATTTCATTTCCTATAGCTTCGATGCGGATCTTATTGTATTCATTGGGCTTATAAGCCGTTTTCGCTGTAGGATTTAAATCTAAAGGGTAAAGCCACTGCCTTCTTCCCTCGTCATAGATGCCCCCAGTCCAAGCTCTCGGAGTAGGGTCTACATCCACCTGTCGGCCGTAAACTCTACCTTTTCCATTATTTGCATTCGCATCAAAATGGCTGCGGGTCTGTATACCGGAATTTGTCGTTGAACCTTCGAGTTTTATATCGAGTTCTAAAATAAAATCGCCATATTCTTTTTCTGTTACCAAGAAACTATTCGGAGTGCCTTTAACCATGGTCCCGACGATTGCGTCGTCTTCAATGCTGTAAGGCGCTTTGCCGGCAAGCGTTTTCCATCCGGACAGATCTTTTCCATTAAAGAGATTCTCCCAATCGCCATCACTGCTGATTTTATTGACGCTTTGGCAGGATGCTGATAGTAAAAGGAGGGAGAGGGCACAAGAGGATAGGGAATAAATGGATTTGTTTATGAATCTTCTCATCTTAAGTTTTTGTTGATTTTGTAACAGGTTTAATGATAATCAGCGATTATCATGTTGAAATTAATATTTTTTTTTAATTTTAACATACGATCATTAATAAATTTAAACCTAAACACGATTTCATGGATCATTTTTTTTCTCGTAGAAGCTTCATCAAGAAGTCTGTCATGGCAGGAGGAGCAGTGGCATTGGCAAACAGTAGCCTAGCGAATGTTGTGATGGCAAAACCCAACGAGCGTGTAAATCTTGCGGCTGTAGGAATAGGAAACCGCGCTGCGGAGATTCTGTTAGAGTTTCATAAAACTGGACTTTGTAATATTGTTGCGCTATGCGATGTAGACATGGGCGCGAAACATACCGAAGCTATACTAAAGAAATTTCCAGATGTTCCTCGCTTCCATGATTTCCGCCAAATGTTCGATAAGATGGGCAATCAAATAGATGCGGTGTCTGTCGGTGTTCCCGACTTCTCCCATTTCCCGATTACCATGATGGCATTGGACTTGGGCAAGCACGTCTATGTGGAAAAACCGATGGCTCGTACTTTCTTAGAGGTGGAGCTGATGATGGCGAAAGCGAAGAAAAATCCGAAGCTGGCGACCCAAATGGGTAACCAAGGACACTCCGATGCGAACTATTTCCAATTTAAAGCATGGAAAGATGCTGGTATCATCAAAGATGTAACGCAGATTGTCGGGCATATGAATATGCCGCGCAGGTGGCATGGTTGGGATGTGAACATAAAGAACTTCCCTCCGGCGGAGAAGATTCCTGAAACGCTAGATTGGGACTTATGGCAGATGCAGACGCTGGGTCATAACTATAATAAAGACTTTGTCAATGGTCAATGGCGTTGTTGGTATGACTTCGGAATGGGAGCTCTAGGCGACTGGGGTGCTCATATCCTAGATACAGCGCATGAGTTTCTAGAATTAGGTCTTCCAACTCGTATGGAAGCTGTGCGTCTGGATGGACATAATTCCTTCTTCTTCCCGATGTCATCAACCCTGAAATTTAGCTTTCCAAAGCGCAAGCGTATGCCTGCTGTCGATATCACGTGGTATGATGGTTTGGATAATTTACCTCCAATACCGGCGGGTTATGGTATTTCGGGCTTAGATCCGAATATTCCGCCACCAAGTACAGGTAAATTGGAACCAGCCAAACTCAATCCAGGTAAAATTATTTACAGTAAAGATTTAACCTTTAAGGGCGGATCTCATGGCAGCACGCTGAGCATTATTCCTGAGGAAAAAGCGAAAGACTTAGCCAACAAATTGCCGGAGGTTCCGCAATCTCCTTCAAATCACTTTGCGAATTTCTTAAAAGCATGTAAGGGCCAAGAGAAAACACGCTCATCCTTTGATGTGGCAGGTCCGTTAAGTCAAATCTTCTGTCTTGGCGTGATTGCGCAACGATTGAATACAAAGTTTGACTTCGACCCTGTGAAAAAAGAAATCGTAAATGATAAATTTGCGAATGCCCTATTGGTAGGGCCTCCACCTAAAAAGGGATGGGAGCAATATTATGTTGTATAAATAGAACCAAAAAAAGAGAAATAAAATGATTAAACAATTTGCAACTGGTCTGGCCTTCACCACGATCTTAAGTCTGAGCTTGAGCTCTTGTAATAACAGTTCGACTCAGGAAAAAAAGGAAGAGGAAGTACATAATCCTGCTTCGCAAACTATTCCTGAAGAATCAAAGGATTTATTGGGGCGTTGGGATTTGACAGTTGATAAAAAAGGAACATCAGTACCTTCGTGGATTGAAATCAAGTTGTCGGGATTCACGACATTGGTTGGTTCATGGGTAGGAGATAGCGGTAGTAGCCGCCCGATTTCGCATATTAAATTAGCAAATGGCAAATTCTCTTTCGCAATTCCACCCCAATGGGAAGGCGGCGAAGGCGATTTTGTGATCGAAGGTGAATTGGCAGGAGGAGCACTTAAAGGAACAATTACCTCCAACACGGGCGAAAAATATACTTTTACCGGTGTTAAAGCTCCATATTTAGTTCGTGAGAAAGCAGCAGAATGGGGAACTCCAGTCGAGCTATTCAACGGAAAAGATCTTACAGGATGGAAGCCTTCTTCAGACAAGAATAAATGGGTCGTGAAGGACGGCGTATTAACGAATCAAGAGGCCGGTGCCAACTTAATCTCTGAACAAAGTTTCGAAGACTTTAAGTTGAGCTTGGAGTTCCGTTATCCCGAGGGTAGTAACTCCGGCGTTTATTTGAGAGGACGCTATGAAGTGCAAATTGAGGACTCTCCGAAGGACAAACACCCCGGAGCGCTTTATTTTGGCGGCGTATATGGCTTCTTAGCACCAAATGAAATGGCGACCCTAGGCGCTAATGAATGGCAAAAATTTGATATCACGCTAGTTGGCCGTTTGGTTACTATCGTAGCGAATGGAAAGACTATCATCAGCAACCAAGAGATACCAGGAATTACTGGCGGTGCGCTAGATAGCAAAGAAGGCGAACCAGGACCACTTTATATTCAAGGCGATCATGGACCTATCGAGTTCAGAAAAATCACTGTGACGCCAGCAAAATAGGGCGTAGAGCATAGAAAAGAAAAGGGACTGTTAATATGCAGCCCCTTTTTTTAAACCTGTTCGGATCTTAATAATAGTTTACCTTATCCAATTCCTGCTCATCGGCAGGAACCTCCTGTAAATAGCGTTCTAAACTATCATCCATTTCCTTCATCCATGGGGTATGATGCGGTTCAGCTTGTGTCCCATCCATAACCGAATGATAAACCTGATCGCGGTAATTGAGGATGTTGGCCTCCTTATCGTTGAGCCAACTTTTAAACATGTCGGCGACTTTATCTAGATCAAAGGTCGGATAGTCAGTCATGCTAATCAGGTCTTTGATATAATCTGTTTGAAAATCTACATGGTCCGGACCCGTAACGGTCGTCGCTTCGTAGTCCATCCATTTCTTGATGTCGGCGTCGCGCTCCGCTTTGCTCGGCAGTTCAATTCTTCCCAGCATGTAGTCACGTGCAAACCAGGCTTGCGTATCGAACATGTTGAACGTATAATATTGATCCTGCATACCTAAGAATAGCAGGCGTTCATTATCATTGAACACAACCCCTTTGTAAAGATTATCCGGGTATAGGCAGTTCTTTGTTTTCAAACGCAGTTCATCCGGAAGGAAAGGGAATTTATGCTGATAACCCGTACATAAGATCACAGCATCAAAATCTTCCGACGTGCCGTCTTTGAAAAATGCGGTGCTTCCATCAAAATGCGTCACTAAAGGTTTTTCTTTAATGCCTTCAGGCCATTTGGATCCTATCGGGTTGCTACGATAGGAAATCGTCACGCCTTGGCTACCATGCTTATAACATTGCACGCCAATATCCTCTGCAGAGTAACTACTGCCGATCAAGAGCAGTTTTTGATCAACAAATTGATCAGCACCACGGAAATCATGCGCATGCATCACGGCACCCGGAAAATTATCAATACCCTTAAAATAAGGCATGTTTGGTGTCGAGAAGTGTCCCGTTCCAACAACGAGATAGTCGAAAAATTCCTCAAAGGTTTCATTCTTCTGCAGATCATCAAAGACCACACGGAATTGCTTCTTATCTTCTAAATAATCTACCCAGCGTGCTACGGTATTGAATTTGATATAATCTCGGGCATTACTTTTCTTAATTCTACCTTGTATATAGTCGAATAGCACTTCGCGGGGAGGGTAAGATGAAATGGCTTGCCCAAAATGCTCGCTAAACGTATAATCAGCAAACTCTAGACATTCTTTTGGACCGTTAGACCAGAGGTATTTGTACATACTTCCATGCAGGGGCTCGCCGTATTTGCCGACGCCCGTACGCCATGTATAGTTCCACATACCTCCCCAATTGTCCTGTTTTTCATAACATTTAATTTCTGGGATGGGATTACCTTTTTTCTGTTCCGATTCAAATGCTCTTAACATAGCCAAACCACTTGGGCCAGCTCCAATAATTCCAACTTTAAAATTTGTCATATATTCTTTATTTGTGTTTAAGCGGCTCTCGATCTTAGCATCAAGAACCTTGTTTTTCATGTCTGATGTATCAAGAAGAATTGATTTTTCCTCCATAGAAGAAAAATGGACGCACTGCTGAGACGCAATACCATCATATTGCTGATTCAGCTTATTTGCGAAAGGAAAATTTGGTGTTTCTTGATGTAGAAAACGAATAATTTCGCACAGTTTTCCTATGTTTTAATCACCGTTGTTAGCGAATATATAAAAAATAATTGATATTTTGAAATATCTTGTCGGAATAGTTATAAACTTTCAAGAAAGTAGGGGTCTGAAAACTGAATTATAAAAAACGAATTATCTGTTTTGTTTGTTAATAATGTATCATGAAAAAAGTGTTATCAGGTTTTATCTTTTGTTTATTCAGTATGAATTCGGGAATTGCACAAAACAGTACTGGGCAAGGGAATTTAGAGGTCGTGGCTTCATTCGGTAAGTCTCAGCCCATCGGTGTATCCGTGTCTTCAACAAATCGTGTGTTCGTCTCTTTTCCGAATAGAGAACCTTATTTGTTTGGGTTGACCGAAATTGTGGAAGGCAAGATGAAACCATATCCCAATCATAGATGGCAGTTGACCATGGGGAATGAGCAGGAGCATTTTGTCAATGTGCAAGATATCTATGTCGATACAGCGGATCAATTGTGGGTTTTGGACAGTAAGCCAGCTCCTAAAAGTTCCATCTTTGGCGGAAGCAGCGCGGAGATAGAGCAGGAAGGAAAATTCAAATTAATACAGTTTGATCTGAGCAACAATAAACTTGTGCGCATTTATAATTTCGAAGATCTTAATAAAGGCAGCGCAGCGTTGAACGATGTTCGTGTAGATACGGAAAAAGGTTTAGCTTATCTTTCTGATCCCGGACAAGCCGGTATAGTCGTGCTTAACCTCAAAACTGGAAAGACAAGAACAGTTCTCGGCAATTCAAAATTCACCCTTTCTGATCGAAATATTGTATTGAGTTATGAGGGGAGAGCGATGCGTGATAAGGATGGCAATCCATTTTCCTCCAATGTCAATGGAATTGCTTTAACCAAGGATAATAAATGGTTTTATTTCAAGCCAATCAATGGAGTCACTCTTTATCGCATAGAAACGAAATACTTAGCCGATGAAAGCCTCCGCGATATCGATTTGGTCGAAAAGGTCGAGAATGTCGCTGAGGTAGGCGTAACACATGGTCTGGTTGCAGATAAGGAAGGAAACATCTATCTCACAAACTCTTTGGATTACTCCATCCGACGAGTCACACCCGATGGGAAAATTGAATTGGTCGTTCAAGATCCACGTTTATTATGGCCGGACTCCTTAGGTGTTGGTGCTGATGACTATCTTTATTTTTCTTGTGCACAGATGCACTTATTGCCACAATGGAACGGGGGAGAAGATAAGGTCAAATATCCATTCGAAGTTTACCGGATTAAGGTGTTATAAACCGATTAAGACAACCACGATATCTTCATTATGGTAGGCTGGGTGGAAGTTAGCGATCGCTCCAGACTGTTTGTAATATCTCAGTTCATCGTAGACAGCCTGTTTGAGAATGCCCTTTCCCTTACCATGAATAAATCTAATCTCGGGATAGCCCCAATAAATAGCGGCATCTAACTGTTCACGGAGGTATTCTATGGCTTCGCCCAAGAGCTCGTCGCGCTCATAGCGATCCAAGTCTTCCATAAATGCATCCGAATGGAGGTCGACAGTTTTTGGAGGTTTCCCTAATGATCGTGCCATGCTACAAAAGTACGCTTTGTAGCATCCTCGTCAAAATAGGATTAATGTTTTAAGAGGCCTTCGACTAATTCTTTCGCCTCATCAATCTTTCCTTGTTCCAACAGATCGATATAAGGCTTAAGTTGCTGGTAGCTGTCAGATGAAGGTGCAAAGTCTTTCATATAGCTATATGCTTCTTGAAAATAGGGCGCTATTTGTTGGCTTTCAATAGCAGGAGTATTATCCATCCCTATGGTCAGTGCATTGAAGTACTTGCCATATTGTTCCTGTGCAAGCGGGGTATAGGCTTTGTTGCTATTATTCTTTAAGAAATCCTCCCACCATATCACGCGCTGAACAAGACTTTGGAACGGAATGATGATAGCCGCATCTTCGGCATAGCCTTCCAAATTCTCCTTGGCAATCTGTTGCAGCATAATCTCCATATTAGAGGATATATATGGATAGAACTCTTTCTGAATATAGAAAGGATTAATCTGCAAGCTATACATACCTTCAGACTGCCTTACGCGATAGCCATTGCTGTTGATTGTTTTATACGCATCTTCTAATTCAGCAGGAGCTTTGCCGCCATTAACTTCGATATCAACTAAGGCACTATAATCTACTTCATCGTCAATCGCCGACTGATGTCCATATAGCGATACCTTATGCATAAAATCGACCATGTCGACTACACCCTGGTCATTATTGATACTGTCGCCGGCATTAAAGATTTCCTTAAATTTTTTATTTGCTTTGGCGATACTATTGACATCTGTCGTATCTAATGCATCTAAATAGTCTTGAAATATTTCAGCTTTCGAAAGGGCATATTCTGAAGTAGAACTAGAGTCGGAATAATTTGCGCCGGAACCCCCTTCATTATTACCAGAGTTGCAAGCAGCGAGGAATGTGATAAGGCCCAAATATAGATACCTGAATTTCATATGTACTTTTTAGTATTAACGAATAAAAGCGCTTGATGTTTTTCATAGGTTAAAACATCTATGCTCTATTTGCAGCAATTAATAAATTAGCAAAGCAATATAGCAGATAAACCTTAGATTTTTCCCTTTATTATGGAATTTTAGTCTTGCTATAAAGGAAATGTTAAATTATTTCTCAAATAATCAGGATGTTATTGAAATACGTGAAAAATACGCTTTGCATGTAATTGTAAAGGTTGTATATTTGTGCCACAATAAAGGTGATACCTAATCGGGGTGTAGCGTAGCCCG
>DELI01000029.1:0-99898 GCA_002354335.1 Sphingobacterium sp. UBA2700
TATATCAGTTTAGTATAAAGGACTAGGGCGGGTAGAGAGATTAAATGTGTGATTTTAGATATTAGACCTTTTGGTTTGAAAGGAAAGTTTGTTTTGATCCTTTTTTTAATTAGGAAGGAGAATTTGTCTTGAACCAAGAGAGGAAGGATTTTAGGATTGTCAGGATCGGGTAGAAATGTTGACCGTTTTGTCTTGAACCAGGAAAGGAAGGATTTTAGGATTGTCAGGATCGGGTAGAAATGTTGACCGTTTTGTTTCAAACCAAAGGGTCAAAAATCTAATATCTAATAACTGATATCTGATATCTATATCCGCCCTAGGTCTAAATACTAACTACTACAAAAGCGTTGCCTCCACCAAATAAGGAAGCATATCTTTTTGGAAGGAAATAAAGTTTTTGCGGACGTCTGCAACAGAAACTGCCGTAAAGGCGAAGGAGAATACGATATTCTTGCTGCATTTAATTAGGAAGGTGAGGCGTTCTTCGGGGATGGTGGCGCTGATGGTTTCATTTTGCATAAAGGAACGCAGCAGCAGAAACTCCAAATCGTCCGAGAGTATTTTGAGGTATTCCTGCGCATTGGCAGACTCCCGGAGGAATTCCCAGCCCACAAACTCATTACAGACCGTATAGGTAACACGGCTGACCTTGAGGATGGTATTCGCCAGAAAGGTTGCCAAGTCCTTTTCGTTTACATGCTTGTTCAGGATATCCGACACATTCTCCTCGATGTAATCCATCAGGACGGCGTGCAGAATGAGTTCCTTGCTAGCAAAATGTTTGTAAAAGGTCGCTTTGGCGATTGAAGCGTTTTTGGCGAGTTCGTTGACACTAGTTTTGTTATAGCCATACTTTCTAAAAAGTTCGCGAGCAGACTTCTTAATTGCTATGACTATTTTATCTTCCATCAACTAGTTTAACGTTTATAAAGTTCTGCCGCCCAGGGTATGGGCAGCAGAAGGTTTAATTTTCTTTTGATTAAATGATCTCTGTTTCAAATTGAGACAAGAAACGAACATCATTTTCCGAGAATAGCCTTAAGTCGCGAATCTCGTATTTCAAGTTGGTGATACGTTCGATACCCATACCGAATGCATAACCCGAATATTTCTTGCTGTCGATACCACAGTTCTCCAATACATTTGGATCCACCATACCACAGCCTAAGATTTCTACCCAGCCCGATTGCTTACACATCTGGCAGCCGGCACCTTTACAGATCGTACAAGAGATATCCATCTCTGCCGAAGGCTCGGTAAAAGGGAAATAAGAAGGACGGAAACGCACTTTCGTATCATCGCCGTACAACTCTTTCACAAAGTGATATAGGGTCTGCTTTAAATCTGCAAATGAAACTTCCTCGTCTACATACAAACCTTCCACCTGATGGAAGAAACAGTGTGCACGAGCAGAAATAGCCTCATTACGATAAACACGCCCAGGCATAATCGCGCGGAATGGAGGTTGTCCATTTTCCATCAATCGAACCTGTACCGAAGAAGTATGCGTACGCAATACCACATCATTACCATCTTGTTTCTTCACAAAGAAAGTATCCTGCATATCACGCGCCGGGTGCTCCGGAGCAAAATTCAATGCCGAGAAGTTATGCCAATCATCTTCAATATCATTACCTTCAGCAACAACGAAACCTAATTTCTTAAAGATCTCAACGATTTCTTTGCGCACTAAGGATAATGGATGTCTTGAACCAAGTTGGAAACCCTCGCCCGGTAAGGTAAGATCACCTTCCTTTTTACTCTGACCGCTATCCGCTGCATTCTCAAATTGCTCTGAAGCTTCCTTGAACTTGTTTTCAGCTAATTGTTTGAATTCATTCAATACTTTACCCAAAACACGCTTCTCTTCTGATGAAACGGTTTTGAACTCTTCGAATAAACTCTTTACGATGCCTTTCGACACTAAAAACTTAAGACGGAATGCCTCCACATCTTGCGCCGAATTTGGAGCAAACGCTTCAATCTCTTGGGTATACTGCGTTATTTTATCTTGCAACATGCGCCAAAGATACAGCAATTTTTAAAAAGTTTATGATATGCTCAGGTAATTAATTAGGCAAATGTTAAAATGGCAAGCCATCATTATCATCATTATTCTCCGTAAAATCAACAGATTGTTCTTTTTCAGCTTCAGTGGTAGATGTAGCGGTAGACGATCCTTGTGGATTTTGCGGCTCGAAGTCTGATCGACGTCCTAATAGGTTAAAGCTCTCGGCAACAATTTCGGTCGTATACCGACGGATACCTTCTTTATCTTCATAGGAACGGGTTCTTAATTTCCCCTCGATATAAACCAATTTACCCTTGCTTAGGTACTTTACCGCAACGTCTGCAAGGCCACGCCATAGAACGATATTATGCCACTCCGTTTGCTCAATACGCTTCCCGTCTTTACTAAAGGTCTCGGAAGTTGCCAAGGGAAAACTCGCCACGCTTACATTACCTTCTAAATAACGGATCTCAGGGTCTTTACCTAGATGCCCTACTAAAATTACTTTGTTTACACCAGACATACAATAATCAATAATTTAGGATTAGTTAGCACTAAAAATATCGCTCAACGAAGGAGCTAATCAGTTTATGTTTAGCTAATTTATCTAAATTTTCCAACAAATAATAATTCCAATTGCTTTTTTTCGCTATATCTGTATCGATATTTCCCAACTTATAAAAGTGGGCATAAATATTCTGATGACTAAGGACATGCTTCTGTGTCCCTTCTATGGGAATGAGCTGTGCATCACCAAAAATATCACGAAAAGCAGTGGATGCTTGCAATTCGTCAAGCGAGAGCATCGCACTCGTTTCTAACATCGGAAACTCGAAAAGGTTTGTCCAAACATCGCCCTCCGGACGCTGCGACATGAGGATGGCTCCATCACGCTCCGCTAAGAAATAATGGAAATAACGATCGCGACTTTTTTTTCCTTTCAGTTTCTTAGGAAGTTCCCCTTGTAAGCCCTTAGCGAACGCAACACAATCGACCCGCAATGGACAAATACTGCAGTCTGGGTTCTTTGGCTTGCATTGCATTGCGCCAAAATCCATCATCGCCTGATTATATTCACCGGGATGCTCCCGATCCAGCATCTCATCGGCAAGCTTGGAAAATAACTTCTTCCCTGCGGTCGAATTGATAGGCTCTTCAATTCCGAAATAACGTGATAAAACCCGGAAAACATTGCCATCTAACACGGCATGTGGGTGATTTTCAGCGAATGAAGCGATCGCTGCGGCAGTATATTGGCCCACTCCGGGCAGCGACAAAAGCTCGCTATAATGGGTCGGAAAAACCCCGGCATACAAGTCAACAACCTGTTTAGCAGCCTTATGCATATTTCGAGCCCGCGAGTAGTACCCCAAACCCTGCCATAGTCGAAGGATGTTCTCCTCCTCGGCGGCAGCGAATTTTGTTACATTTGGATATTCCTCTACAAATTTAAAAAAATATGGTGTCCCCTGCTCGACTCTCGTCTGCTGGAGGATGATTTCTGAAAGCCAAATAATGTAAGGATTCTTTGTTTCTCGCCATGGTAGTGCTCTTTTATGGTCTTGATACCAATCGAGTATACGTGCTGAAAATGACATAATGCAAAGATGAAAATTATTCTAAGAAACGTTAAGTCTAAAGTTATTAAATGTTAAAAAATCCTTAAATATATAGGAGTTGCTATAAATTAGCAATTCGACTAGCAGTATTTAGAGAAGTAAAAAGTATGATTAAACAAAAGACTTCCGTTGTTTTTCTAGATGCCAACGGAGATTCTGATCGCAAGATCCAGGTTCCTACTTTTATAGTAAAAAACTGGAAAAGAGTTCTTGGCTTGGGCGTTCTATTGATTTGCCTAGCCTGCGGTACTATCGTTTACCTCGCTACGAAAAACACAAGCGAGCGTTACGAAAAAGAGTTAACTCAGAAAGTGAAAGCCCTTGAGGCTGCAAAACAATCGCTAGCAACGGAGGAAGCCTCAAATCAAATGAGTATGGAGCAAGTCCAAAAATCATTTGACGCTATCGATAGTACTCTTAACCAAATTAATGCCAAAATGCGTAAAAGGGGATTAAAAGATATTGCCCCTAAGATAAAAAACGTCGGAGGACCTGTAGAGGAGGAAATAAACTTGGAAGAATTAACCAAGTTTTACAAGAAAGAGTTAAAGAATTTAGACAAGAAATTAGAGGGTATTCCCCTAGGAATTCCTCACCACGGCAAGATTACATCGCGCTTTGGCTACCGTCGCAACCCTTTTACCAATAAAGGTAGAGAGATGCACTCGGGCATCGATATCAAAGGAAGATCGGGCGAGCCTATCAAAGCGACTGCTGCAGGCAAGGTAGTGCATGCAGGCTACAAAGGACAGTACGGACGTGTAGTGATTATAGAACACAGCAACGGTTGGGAAACAAGATATGCACACCTTTCCAGAACAAATGTTCGCGTAGGACAACGTGTTGAAGCCGGACAAACAATCGGTGGCTTAGGCAATACCGGCCGCTCAACAGGTCCGCATCTGCATTATGAATTGCTAAGCCACGGCACAAAACTGAACCCCGAGAAAACATTAAGATTTTAAGTTAGTCGAAGAATACTAACCACCTATCATAATTTATCAAAAGTAAAAAGCATTGGACAGTACGTTCAATGCTTTTTTTGTGAATTTACAACGTCTTTACTCACCTTATCCGCTATCTAGAAATTCGCTCTCACTGAGGTTTCATTATAGAGCCCAAAAATGCCTTCTGCTCCAACAATATTAGAATAGAGCGGGCGCACCGTCTGAAATATGGCCTCTCCGAGGGAGCCCAGTTGATCTATTTCCTTTTTAAATCTGGCCAAATCAGGAGACAGATAAGCAAGTGTTACATCTACTTCTTTTGCAAGTTCGGTGGATCCGTCACCCTTTTTTATCTGTCGATCAAAGCGTTTACTCCCAGTTCTCCCATGCAACGGCTTTCCGTCCGTAAATCTGAATTCTGGAGAAAGAAAGTAGGCTGCAAGCCCTTGTTTTGTAGTCTTAACTGCTTTTTCACCGATCAAGAACGGGTATAGTGCAGTCGCACCGACTCCTTCCTTGGCTGCGCCTTGCGACCAATTCAATGTATACATAGATGGTAGATTCGGGTTTAATTCTATATTTACATCCGTCAAAACCGGCTTCTCTGGCAAATAACATTTTTCAGAAGTGATCCTTTCTGCCTTTTCTTCCATCAATATCTCTATGGCGTAAGCAGCTCCAAGCTTGAGACTGATATCTTCAGGATTAATGACAAAATATCCGACAGAATCGGGGACTTCACTGAATTTGATGATGCGCTCACCTTCTTCCAATAAGAAAACGGAAAGCTTGGGCAGTGCCGGTACAACACCTGGCTGACCTCGCAATGGCCTACTCCACGATACAACAGCCTCTCCTCCCGAAATAGTTCCTACAGACGACAATACGATCAGACGGGGAGTATATGCGGGGAACTCAAACGGAATAGTCGTTTGATGGTCTGTACATCCAACGAATGAAACCGCTACACTTATGGCGATCCATATATTTCTACAAAACTTTCGTAGCATCATAGTTCAGTTATAGTATTAAAGTTCGAATCCGATATTGAAGGAAGGCATGATAGGGAACATCCCTGTGACTTCCAACTTTCCGGGAATATCCGAAGGCTGTGCAAAGAATGGATTTACCCGATTATAGACATTATAAACACCTATCCCAAACCATCTTGTATTCCCCCTTTTAGTCTTCCATTTCCGTTCAACATTAACATCCAGCCGATGGAAGGCCGGCAGGCGCATATTGTTAAGATTCCCCATAATAGGAAAGCCCGATCTCCATTCTTCTATTTCGGTCATACTTGTAGGCATTGTGAATGGTCTTCCCGTCTTATAGGTCCAGCTTCCTGAGAGCCTGTAACCCTTTCCAAAATTGTACATCATCAGAAAGTTAACAGAATTCCTAAAATCAAAATCCGAATTGAACCAATTTCCTTGATTCAGTGACCCGAACATAGACTGGGACTTGGCATAGGTATAGGATAATGAACCGTGCAGCTTTCCTGTAGTCTTCTGCAAAAGAACTTCTACCCCATATGTCCTCATCCTTCCACCCCGATGAAGAAAGTCATTATATTCTACCACATCTTTCTCAAAATCAGTAGAGGGTGCAAATTTGACAACATCGGACTGGTCCTTAAGGAAGAGTTCGATGGACATATTGTCCAATAAGCCTTTTGGATTACGAAAATATCCTATTGACCATTGTTTGGATAATGACGGAGCTGAGATACCGTCATTTGCTATATAAAACTCCCTAAAACGCCCCATATCATCTGTAAAGCCTAAAAGCATAGCGCTCTGACGCTGCATATTAAAAGCGGCGTTAATTGTAGACCTATCATCGAGCTCATAGGTCAGAAGGATCTTCGGCTCCGACAGCCATGTGCCAGCCCGTTCATGCCCATATCTGGAAATCCTGATGCCTGAATTGACTCGGAACCGCTCAGTCATTCTGTACGAAAAATCTGCCGACAGCGCTGTATTGTCAACATCACGCGTATCCATTTCCCGGTAATAATCACTGATTATCCCTCCGTCAACTGCTTCCCTCCGCCTCAGGTAGATCCCGTATTGAAACTCTTCCCGCTCTATACCGTAATTTAAGTCTAGCGCGTCACTAACCTGTGTCTTCCCATGGATATTAAATTTGATGGAACGGACACTGTTACCGGATATACTGGAAACCTCGAGGCTATTTTTGTCAATTCCGCCGAAGTCCGACCCATCATTGGTTTTCGAATAGATATCGTAGAAGTGTCTATAATTGGAATAACTGGCATGTGCATTCAGCGAAGTGGTCGGTACGAGATTAATCCTGTAATTTAGTGCGATAAGCTCATTTTTGATACCATATTTATCTTCTGATAGCTGATTGTACGATGGATAGCTTTCTAAAAAAGAATGTCTATCGCGTCCAAGCAGTGCGGTGAGGGAAATATGCTGTTTATCAGACAAACGGCCATCCAGTCGCATGGTCAAGTCCTGCGAGACAAGATTTCCAATATCACCAGTACGGTCGCCTCTTCGTATTTTCCTTGCTATAGCGCCGGTGGCCAGATCAACAATTGTTCTGCGCATCCCTACGTGATAGCTCAATCGATCCTTAATAAGGGGTCCGCTAGCACTGAACTTGGGCGAAATCAGGCTAAACTGAAAGGATTGATGGTGCTCTTTGTAATTTCCTTCCTTCGTCCGTATGTCCAGCACGGAAGATAAGCGGCCTCCAAATTTGGAAGGCCAGTAGTTCTTATAAAAATCTACCCCTCCGACGAGCTCAGGCTGAAACATGGAAATATATCCGCCGATATGGTTCACGTTCAACATCGTAGCTCCATCAAGCAGGATCTGGTTCTGGTCCTGCTCGCCTCCGCGCACAAAGAGATGCGAATATCCCTCCTTTCCATCTGTAACGCCCGGCAGGAACGTTAAGCCTTTTAATATGTCAGGTTCCCCCAGAAAAGATGGGGTAGCCGTTAAAAAAGGGAGTGAAACGCGGTTTACACCAAGAGCAGCTTTTTTATTAAACGGTTGGTCAGCATAGACCTCAACTATATTTAGCTCCAATGAGGACAGTCTCACATATATCTGCTTGTGATCCGCAGACACTTCAATAATCGTATCCCGATATGAAACATGCGAGATGAAAAGCCGTGTTTTATCGAAAACCGTAGTCAAGCAATTTCCACCGACATCCGTTGTCCGGGTTATACCTGTTTCCAGGTTAGTCACATTTGCGTTTTCGATCGGAACTCCGCTACGGGTGTCGCTCACATTAATAACAATCTTAACTTGGGCTCTAAGCTTAGGCGGATTAATAAAAAATAATATAGCAAGGAAGGATGCTATAAAAAAGAAGTGCCCAGATCTTATCATTTTAGATAATAACGTGTATTCAGCCTGACACCCATTTCCCTGAATTTAAAATCATCCTTTGAGGTGGCAGGATTAATATTCAATCTCGGGGTTATGTCCGTAAAGGCGTCCAGGTCTATCCTCAACTGCTCATTGATAGGTGCAAATACACCGATATGGGCGCCGAGCTGAAACGGATGTTGATATTTTGCTGTATAATAAGATAGACCCATTGCCCTACCCAAACTTCCATAAGGAAACTCGCTATCGGTGATATTCGAGGAGAACTGATAATACAGGTCAGCCCCAACTTTAAACCCTATGTATTCGAATGGGAGGTAAGTAATAGATACTGGCATATGAAGTGCCCAATACCGAAAATTCTTTGTTTTTCCGAATTCGGGCAACATATCCCGATAAAAACTAGAAAGCTCCCCCTTACGGTCAAGCAATTCCGCAGTCAACCCGAAACCTGCACTTTGCACGTTTAAGCCCACATCCCATCCTATGATACCATCTTGCTCAAATGTCCCCGAAAGTCCGACTCCCCCGTTGATCAGAAAACCGGGCTTACTGTTCAGCTGATAGTCGATTGAAGCATCAGCTTCCCTGACACTATATTGGAGATCAGCAAATGACGTATTAAAACCCCGAACTGTGGTTGCTCCTGCACCGGCAGTTACATACCATTTAGGTTTATTTTGGGCTGATGCTAAGTTGCAGAACAGTAGACCAATTGCTGATAAGAATAAAACTAATGAGCGGCTATTTTCCATAATCACACTGTTATCTAAACGTTAATTAAACTAATTAATTATTACGCATATCAAAACTAACTAAATAGCTTCAGTTAGCAAAATATTTTTTCTCTATTTTGGGAAATAACCTTAATCCAAACGAAAAGACATCTTCTTCCATCCAAGAGTTTTCAAGAACTCAGTATTATTTGATTCAACAGAAAGAGGAAACTTCTACACCCCTCCTTCAATACAGTCCCCTTTTAAACCCAATGATAACCCAATACAAACCCATATCAAACCCCATTCGAAAGGGCTTTGATATGGGTTTGATACGAGTTTGATTAAACCAACATCAGAACAAGGTTTATACTGAATAAAATAAATCTTTACACAGGGTTTGCTTTAAAAAAGAAAATCATGAGGGCTTTAATCGGCTTAGCCTCGCATTGTTAATAAATAATGAATTATCCCTTTTGAAGAATCAAAAAAAACAGGGATTTTTGAAAAATAATTCACAACAACATGAAATTAGCTACAGTTTTCACCTTGCTATGTCTAATCGGACATTTAGCTTTCGCTCAGGAAGAAGAAACCATTTCCATTGACGAATTAGAAGTAACGAACGACATCGAGCTCGGTGCTGGCTATATTGCTTATCATGACTCCACGAACTTCAGTTATGGTCTAAAAACAGAGGACGGCCGTGTGTTGACTCAGCCTATTTACTCGTCTGTTGGAGAGTACATCGATGGAACATTCATCGTTGTTACCGAAGACTACAAATATGGCATCATCGATACGACAGCAAATTTCACGGTTCCCTTGGAATATGATGAATTACAATTCGACCCCGCTGTCAATGCTTACATATATGCTAAGGATGGTCAATCGGGCTTGATGGATAAGCAGGGCAAGAAACTATGGAAGGTCAGCTATACGTCGCTTTCACCTTTCATTGATGCATATGCCGTGTATTCAGAGGGCGACAAATTTGGCTTGGTGGATCAGTCTGGTAAAGTCGTCGTTCCTGCAGCTTATGAAAGTATTATGCAGTTTGACCCCAAATACTATGTGGTATTAGCTGGCTCAGACATGCAGGTCTATACGATCAAAGATCAGAAGCTTCTTGTGGGCGGCTTCCAATACTTATTCCTAGCCGATGTAGACGATCTATTTGTTGCTAGCCGAGATGGTGTGAGCTACGGGTATATCAATGGTAAAGGAGAGACAGTCATTCCATTTAACTACAGCTTTGCGGGGCAATTTGTTGACGGTTATGCTAATGTGGTTAAAACGGGAGAAGACGAGATGATCTACATCAACCAAAAAGGTGAGGAAGTGAAGCCTGATGTGAACTACTAAGTCGGATGGAATATAAGATTCACACCCTACACCGAGGTAAGTTTATCTGGATACTCCTTGGCGGACTATTCGCCGCAGGCTACATCCTGTCTTTCTTCGAACTGCGCGAACTGATCAAGATTATTGCATTGCTATTCTGTATCCCTGCCATTATGTTTCTGGGTGCTAAGCTCAGCTATCAAAATTCTACATGGACGATCGATGGCAACCGCCTGATCATTGAGAAAGCTGGTAAGACTTCGGAAGTGGCAATAGATCAAATCGAATACATCAAGAACCATATGCGCTCCGGCGGCAATCTATTAGCGATTTACCGCAAGGGCAAATCCACTCCGATGCGGGTTTGGAGAAACAAATTATTCGTCAATACCGATCAGTTCGACGAACTTACGGCTCGCCTCCGCGAGCTGGGCATCGAGTTTGTCATTGCCTAAACCTAAAGGTATCGGTATTGCTACATGGATAGCTAATTAATCAATCAAACATTTTTGTATTTTTGGGGTTATGAAACTTAAATTTTCGATAACCCTTCTATTCTTAACGGTAGTATCGCTTGTTGGATTTGCACAGCGTAAAGGCTACTGGCAACAAGGCGTTGACTATACAATGGATATTGATGTCAATGAAAAGACTTTTCAGTATGATGGAAAGATGACCTTGAAATACAGCAATAACTCCGGTCAGTCGCTAAACAAAGTGTATTTCCATCTTTATTTTAATGCCTTCCAACCGGGTAGCATGATGGACGAGCGCTTAAAGGTGATTCCTGATCCGGATCGTCGGATGATGCAGAATATCGGCAGCAAAGAGAAACCGCAGCTACAAAGCAGAATATCGACTTTGAAACCTAACCAGATCGGTTACCAGAAAATCAAAACTGTAAAGTTCAACGGTCAGGACGCGACCTTCAAAGAAGACGGTACGATTCTGGAAGTGACGCTTCCATCCGCAATTGCCGGCAACAGCACTGCAACATTCGAGCTGACATGGGAGGCGCAGGTGCCTGAGCAAATCCGCCGTAGCGGACGTAACTCGGCTGAGGGCGTTGCTTTCTCCATGACCCAATGGTATCCTAAGATGGCACATTTTGACGAGTTCGGATGGCATTTGGACGAGTATATAGGTCGCGAATTCGTTGCTCCTTTCGGGAACTTCGATGTAACCATCCACATCAATAAAGACTATGTAATCGGTTCATCCGGCAAATTGCAGAACCCATCGGAAGTGAAGGGCTATGTAAAGAATGCCAAAGTAAAAACAAAGAACAATAAAGCTTCATGGCATTATAAAGCGGAGAACATTCACGATTTCGCCTGGGCTGCAGATCCTAAGTTTGTGGTAGACTCGGCGAAGTCCAAAGCTGGTATCACGGTTTACACCGTATTCTTACCTACGGATGCGACCATCGTTTCGAATTGGAAAACAGCATTAGGTATGGCAACAGATTTCTTTGATTTCACAGGCACAAAATTCGGCGCCTATCCATGGCCTACTTATACCATAGTTCAAGGTGGCGATGGCGGAATGGAATATGGAACCGCGACCCTAGTAACAGGTGGCAGAGATTTGAAAGGCTTAGTGGGCGTTATTTTCCATGAGGCGGCACACTCCTGGTATCAGCATTTGTTCGGCATCAACGAAACCGTAGATGAGTGGTTTGATGAAGGTTTCACCAGCTATATAGAAGACCTGGCCTATCAGGAATTATTCTTGAGACCAACAGCAAAAGCGCTTAATCCAATTGGTGCGGCATATAACTCGTATTATAGACTTGCACTTTCGGGCAAAGAAGAACCCATGAGCCTACTGGCAGATTATTACAATACGAACTTTGCATACAGTACCCAAGCTTACAGTAAAGGGGCGGTTTTGGCAGAGCAATTAGGCTATATCATCGGGAAAGAAAACTTGCACAAGACTTTTCTTGCCTTCTACGACAAGTGGAAGTTCAAGCATCCGACGCCAAATGATTTCAAGCGCACGGCAGAAGAGATTTCAGGCATTAATCTAAAATGGTATTTCAACTTATTCTTAAATACAACGCGCAAGATAGACTACGGTATTTCGAATGTTTCAGATAATGCGGTAACCATCCGTAATAACTCTGATTTTGCGATGCCTATTGATGTGTTGGTGACTTATACCGACGGTAGCAAAGAGCTTTTCTACATTCCGCTACGCGAAATGCGCGGTGAGAAACCCGCGGAACAATCATACGATATTTACCAAGGCGTTAAACGCACCGTATTGACCGACTGGTTCTGGACAAAACCAAGCTACACAATCTCACTTCCGAAAAAAGCAAAAGAGGTAGTAATCGATCCTACGCAGCGCCTGGCTGATGTAAAACAAGAGGATAACGTGTATAAGCCCTAATAAGCCTACGATATAAATATTCCAATATAAAAGGCTGCTAGATTTAAAATCCGGCAGCCTTTGTTGTAAAATGCTGATGGCTTTTTATTAGCCTTATCCTTCAGATGCGAAGGGAAGCGATCCTTGCTGTTAGCCCCTATTCGACGGCGAAGAAGGCATTCAATTCGTTCAGTGTTTCGGGTGTTTTTGGGGAGTCTTTGACCAGCACACCCTTGTTTAATGCGATAATGCGATCGGCAGTATCCACCGTATGGGACAAGTCGTGGCTAGAGATTAATAGCGTCACTTTATGTTCTTGTTTCAATTTATTCAGGAGGCTCTTCAAACGGAACTGCGTTGTTGGGTCTAAGTTGGCGAAGGGCTCATCTAAAATTACTAATTCAGGTTCACCGATCAAGGCGCCGATAATTCCTACTTTCTTTTGATTTCCTTTGGAAAGGTCTCGAATGAAAACCTTTTTGTTTAAGACTTCGCCATTAAAGAATTCCTCAAACTGCGATACGAAGGCATCGACATCAACCTTGTTCATGCCCCGAAGCTCCCCCAGAAAATAGAAATACTCGTTGGGGCTCAGGTACCCAATCAGGAAGCTCTCATCGATAAATGCGGTACTAAACTTCTTCCATGCCCCATTTCCCTGTACTTGCTCTCCCTTCAGCTTCACAGAACCCGAATCGGGTTGTATCAGATCCAATATCAAACTGAATAACGTAGTTTTCCCAGCCCCGTTATTCCCTACTAATCCTATACTTTCCCCTTCCTTGATATATAATTGCGGAATATTTAAAACCTGTACTCCGTTGTAATGCTTGCTTAAATTTTGTATTTCGATCATAACCTGATGTTGTTATCAATTTTATTGTTAATTATTTACTTCTCTAAATCCCTTTAACATGTCGTACTTCTTGGTTTCATAGCGCTGCGAAATGCTGTTCAGCAATTGATTTTTCAATGCAAAGCCAATGATGCCGACCATCGCAAGGACGACATTCGCCATCTGAATACCTAACGTCATTTTAGCGACGCCCCATATCAGAATTGGGATAGCCAACAGGGGTATTCCGACTAACCACTGTGCCGCGCCAATCCCCTGATAATTCAAGAAACTCGCGTTATCCAAATCGATGCGTTTTCTGTTCATGGAACCGAAATACAATATAAGCGGTACGTTGATGCCGAGGTTGTAAACCGCACAGGCTATATTGGTCCAAAGGATATTCCATCCGAAATATAGATAGGGCGTGCTTAACATGGTCAGGATACCCACCGACAGGTACATGAGGATGGCTTTGGACTCCAGGTATTGTTTCATCGTAATGTTCTGGCTCATCAATAAGGGATAGTAAGAGCTATCCCAGGCGGGAATAAATTGTCCAAAGTTGATGATGAAAATACCAGAGAGAAATATTCCGACAAATGAGATCATACTGGAATCGATAAGCTTTGGGTTGGTATAAAAGAATAGTCCGTAGGCTAGGAATAAGACACAGACGAGCAGTACATTTCTGGCGCGTTTTGCTCGCCACAGCAGTTTTAGATCTAATTGTAGGTAGGGCGCGAGTTCTCCGAAACGGCTAGTCCAAGATAAATCGGATGATTTGAATTCGGTTTTTGTCTGCTGTAAGTAGGCATCCAAATACATATTCTGCTTAATATTGTTAAAGAGCAGGCGGTAAACAATTGCGACAAGAACAATCGGGATGATGGCAAGGATTGGCAGGCTCAACACTTGGTTTAAGAAGTACCCAAATAAATCGCTAATGGAAAAAATCTTAAAGTAATCTAACGCCACCAAGATTAAAATAATCAGGATGAACGGCAGTACTTTTTTAAAATTGGCGTTGAAGTTTTTAGCAATATAGAGGCTCAAAAAATTAATCAGATATTCCAAGGCGACTACAGCAATGAACCAACCAATCATTTGCAGTGGAGCAAACACAGCTAACTTCAGCGTGAACAAAGTATAGGGTATGATTGCCACAAGAAAAAGTAGATTCCAAAAGGAATAGAGGGTTTTCATCAAAGAATAATGCACCACCGTTCCTCGATTAATATCGAGCAATAAAAGCGGCTTCACATTCAATAGTGGTAGATTTTGAAATATGATACGCATAATAAAACTTAAGCAGTACCATACTAAAATAAACTTATTGACCATGTGGATCGGTTCGTCTTCTGGGAATGCTTCCTTCAATAGTGGGTGAAGTGCAGCACCAAAAACAAAGAAGGAGGAAAGAAAGTAGAGGGCGAGAAATCCGAGGAATAGTTTAATGGCAAGGCCCTTTCCAAACCCCGCAGACCGGAAAAATGACTTCCACTCTAGTGCTAGTAGTCTTGTGAACATATAATTGATTAATGCTTAATTACACGGAATAGTCAGTATCGGTAAATCATACTGATGCTTTCTAATGTGGAAAATAAGAAAAAACTTTTGTTTTTGGACGTACTGTTTTTTATCCGATCAGTTGCTAAATGGGGAGGTATTAATTTTCTAAAGTTATTTTCAAGAGGTCATATTCTGCTTGCCAAATATCTTTTCTTGCCTGATTATAACTTGCATGGGCTTGCATAAGCTCTGTTAATAAGAGGCGACCCGCGTGAAACGCCTTATCTTTGGTCTCTTTGTTTTCCAATGCTAATTGGTCGATACGCTGATAAGCGGCTAATTTCTTTTCCGCCGCCTGCACTTTTACGGCCTTTTGCTGGCTTTGAATGTTATCGTTCATTTGTTCTTCTTCTAATTGAAGGTTGGTCAATTGCTGCTGCAGGCTATTCTTCTTTAGGCTCGGCTGCATCGTAAAGTAGCTGCTCAGTGGAATGCGCAAAGCGAGGTTAACAAAACTATTTCCGAACCAGTCGGAGCCGCGGTCGAGACGGAATTCGTTGCTATAGAACTGCTCGCCTAAATAGGCATTGAGCTTAACCGTCGGCAAAAGCTCTTTTTTGAGCGATCGCTGCTGCAACTCATTCATCTGCTGGTCGAGCTTCAACGTTTCAAGATCGTAATTGTAAAGTTGTAAAGCTTGGATAAACTGTCGGATGTCCTGCATATTTGAACTCAGCACCTTCGTCGTGTCCAGATCTTGATATCGCCCGAGCTCTAAATCAGAGTCCAGCAGGACTGACCATGCTTCATAAAGTGCTATTCGCTTGCGCTCGAGTTCTTGTTGTGCCTGTACGTATTCAGATGCCCCTTCTCTCCCCTCCTCGTATCTGGATTTAACTACGGCGAGTATCTTCTGATAAGCGATGGAATCTTCTACGGCTAATGCATATTGCTCGCTGGCCAGTACGACTGCAGCATAAGCTAAGGTTGCATCCTTTTTCCATTGTTCAGTCTGTCGTGCCTGTTCTATCGTCGATTTGTTGATTTCTATTTGTTTTTGTTGCTCCGTGACGCTACGCTTAGGATCGAAAATATCCCATTCCATCTGTACACCGACCTTCGAAGACCATTTTGTTGCAAACTTGAGCGGGATAATGGCGCCGTCAGGCGCTGTTGGATCGAATGCTATTGCCGGGACAGGCGTTGTCGGGATAATGAGATTATGCTGCAGATTGGCATCAATATAGAATACAGGTATGCGCGTTCTTTTCTGTTCGCTTAATTCTTCTTGTTTAATGGCTGTTTCAACTTGTCGTTGCTGCAAGCTCTTGTTCTTGCTCATCTCGCCCCACAACTGTTCGATGCTCAAGGATTGTGCAGCGACCCAAACAGGTAAAATCAGCAATATGATAGATACAATCTTTTTCATGTTAGAATACAGAGGCCGGTTCGAGTTTGGAAATCTTCCGCACAGCGAACAGTGAACCTCCAATGGAAATAATCAGGGTTATAAATAATAAAAATAAGGCAAAGCCGGGACTGATTTGGATGACCAATCCGGAATTGGCGACGCCGAACTTAAAACCGAACAATAAAAACATGGCAATGCAATAACCGATAACCGCGTATAGAAATGCCTGTGCTACGATTAATTTATTGACATATCCTTTTTTCGCGCCAATGGCTTTTAGTGTTCCATAGTCTTTGATACGGTCTAACGCCGAAGAGTATAGGGTCAGCCCAATGATGAAGAATCCACTGATCATGGCAAACAGCACGAGGGTGCCGAAGCTCATCCCCATATTGGAGGTGATCAGGATTTCGCGAACGGTAGAACTTTCCAATTTTTTTGGGTCCCAAGCCTGCAATTGTGGAAAGAGTTGTCCAATGTCTTGAGCAATCTGTTCTTTATCTGCCCCTTCATTGAGCTTGGCTACAATAAGGCTTACTTTGCTCGGGTCGGCATTGCCTAGCAATCGCGCATTTTCAAGCGAGGTGTACATCAGGCTAGCGCCAAAGGCCTGTGCGTTCTTTGTTAACACCGTAATCATCGCTCGCTTCCCATTAATTTCAATGGGTTTGTCGAGATGTAGCTCGGTATTCCAGGTCTTTGCACTAAAGGTTTCCGCGGATACGGCATTGGGGTCTATGAGCGAGCTGACTTCTCCTTCTGCAATCCGATTAGGAATTGGCCCCATGATAAACTCCGGAACGGGAGAGCCGACGAGAGTTACAGCGGCTGTTTTTCCATCGAGGAAGGTAGCTTGCGCAGGTGCCAAGACCACCGGATAAGCGATATCCACCGCAGGGAGGCTACCGATTTGTTGCACCAAACGCTGATCGATGCTATTCACCGAGTTGATGTTATTGCTTTGCGCTTCGATGATCCATATCTCATTTTCCTGCACCGGCGCATTGCCAACCAAGTTGCCCATCAATCCCATCAGAAAGAACAATAGCCCCAGCTGTTGACCGATCAAGAAGATGCTGATCACAATAGCGATGATAATACCGACGCTTTTGGCGCGATCATACCGAATAAACTTAAACGCTAATTTCAACATCTATCTAATCCTTATCGTACAATCAACTTTGGAGTTAATGGTTAATACATTATTTCCCTCAATTTCTATCTTTATTTTTCTGACGCGACGATCCTGCCCCTCATTTGCCGTTTCGTATAAAATAGACTTCTCGGATAGAATCGGACTCAGGTAGGTTATCCGCCCATTGGCAGCTTGATCTTTGCGGCCGACCGGAAAGATCAGAACCGACTGCCCGATTTTGACATCATTCACAAAAAGCTCATCGACCTCAGCTTCAACCATAGGATGCTCAACATCGATAATCTTCCCTAATTCCATAGCTACTTGCACGCTCTGCCCTACCTTCGCTACAAGATCTGTAATAACTCCGGAGGAGGCTGCGGTGATTTGAAAATCCGATCTCGTGTTTTCGGCTTTCTGAATTTCAAGCTGCTGTTCGTAGGCTGAGGCTTGCTGCGCTTGTTGCTTTTGTTGCAATCCCCTTAGCGTAAGCTCCTGTTGTTGCCAATTCGAGTAGTCTGTACTCATCTTTTCTTTCGTCTCCGCATCCTGTTCGAACAGACGTTTGGAAGTCTCGTACTTGGCTTTCAGTTCATCCGCATAAACTTTCGCCTTGCGGATATCTTCTGTAATGGTTTTGTTTTCTTTGTTAAGGCTATTGAGCTGAGCTTTAGCTTGCTGCACATCCAGGTCAGTATTACCCGCCTCTAACTGCATCAGCAATTGTCCTTTGCTTACGGAGTCTCCATCCTTTACCAGCAATTGTTTGATGCGCGCGGAAGTATTGGAAGAAATGATGGTCCAGTCTTTTGCACTGACAACCTTTCCAATAGCCTTAATCTCCTTGATCTCCTGGAGTATCTCTTTATTGGATTGTTGTTTTTCCTCCTTTTTGTTGCCACAGGAAGAAAGGGCAACGAAAAGTATCGAGGTGAACAGTACGTGAAATATTCTATTTGTAGTCATCTTCATTTTTTATGGTATTTGACACGACACCTTCTTCCACATAGATTACGCGATCAGCAAATTTGCGAAGGCGTAGATCGTGCGTCACGATAATTACAGCTTTACCGGATTCTGCGAGCGACTTGAGCTCATTCATAATCATCTCGGCGCTTTTAGCATCTAAAGACGCTGTTGGTTCGTCACATAGAATCATCGATGGCTCAGTTACTAATGCTCGCGCAATAGAAACCCGTTGCTTCTGCCCGCCGCTTAGCTTCTTGGGCAGGTTTTTAATGCGATCTGCCAGCCCGACTTCCTCGAGTGCCCTCATTGCCTTCTCCGAAGCCTTTCCGGAATCCATTCCCTGAAGAATAAGCGGTTGCATCACATTTTCTAAGGCATTTAACGGTTCAATAAGGTTAAAATGTTGAAAGACGAATCCGATTTCTTTAAGCCGCAAATCGGCGAGCGCATTCTCCTTCAGCTTGGTTACCTCTTGACCTTTGTAGAAAACGCGTCCGGAAGTAGGATAAATTACAAAACCTAGGATAGATAACAGCGTGGTTTTCCCGCTTCCTGAAGGTCCCATGATCAGCGTAAGTTCGCCGCTATTAAAACCTATATCCGTCGTATCTAAAGCAGTGATGCTGGTATCCCCGGTTTTATAGATTTTATTAACAGCTTCCAGCTTGACGATCTCTTCTTTCATAGCGTATGATAATATAACACCGATCTGTTTCTAAAAGTTTGTATACTTCACGAATATCGATAAAAATCGGCATTTTTTCTAGGCGCTATAGATTTCCTCTATATTAACTGTTTATCTAGATTTAACAAAAACTCCTTGAATATTTAACAATTGGTTAAACCCTTGTTAAAAGCACTTCCCTTGTTTTGCATCAAATTCCTAGAACAGGAACACACATTATTAATCTGATTATTTTTTATGAATTTATTTCTACTCCGTAATTACCGGAACTGCACTAAGCTAGGTCTTACCCTGGTCTTAAGTTCTTTTCTGGGTAGCTCGAATGCATCGACGCCCGTTGATAGCCATTCAACCATCCCGATTTACTCCATCGATGTAACCTACTCCAATGGCTCCATTAAAAATGAGAACAACGAAGCCGTTGTAGGTGCTACCATTCGAAACTTAACGAATAAAGCCGTTACTGGAAGTAAGCTAGATGGTAGTTTTCAAATTGAAGCGAATCCCGGCGATGTGCTGGAGATAAGCTCTCTGGGCTATGTGACACAACGTGTCACATTCAACAACTCTCCAATTGACATCATTCTCTTAAAGGAAGAGTCTGCAATCGAAGAGGTGGTTGTGACCGCGATGGGTATTAAACAACAAAAGAGAAAGATTGGATATGCTACTCAAGAAGTAAAGACTGAAGTTTTAGATCAATCTAAAACAATGAATATCGGTAATGCTCTGTCTGGTCAAGTGGCCGGATTAAACGTTACGAATCCGACGGGTATTTTCCAAAAGCCTAACTTCTCCCTTCGTGGAAAGAAGCCTATTATCGTGATTGACGGTATTGTAGTTGAAACTGACTTCTTTGATGTCCCGAGTGAAAACATTGCGAACATCAACGTATTGAAAGGAACAGCAGCTTCTACGCTATATGGTTCACGCGGTAAAGATGGTGCTATCTTGATTACAACAAAATCCGCTAAATCTGAGAACCTGGAAGTCAACTTTACAACAACCAATATGGTTACCGCAGGATTTACCGTTTTCCCGGAGACACAGAATGAGTATGGCTCAGGATCTAATGGTATGTATGAGTTCTGGGATGGTGCCGATGGCGGTATATCTGATGGCGACATGACCTGGGGACCGAAACTTGATGCCGGTATCAAAGTACCTCAATGGAATAGTCCTATTAGAAATAAGAAAACTGGGGAAATCATTCCTTGGTGGGGAGATGTTAGAGGGACAATTTATGATGACCGTGCTTTATATGAGCGCGTACCGACAGACTTCGTTTCGCATAACAATTTAAAGGATTTCTTGCGCATGGGTTTTGTAAATGACAACAACGTGAGTTTGGCCTATAAAGGTGAAAAAGCCGCTGTATTCTTCACAGGAAAGTATGCGATCCAACAAGGTCAGGTTCCTAACTCGCAGTTACAATCAGGAGGTGCAACATTGAACACATCGTATATGTTCAACCCCTCCTTGAAATTAGATGTAAATCTATCCTATAACAAAGTTTATTCGCCAAACTACCCTCGTTATGGCTATGGCCCGAAGAACCACATGTACACCATCTTATTGTGGATGGGTAATGATGTGAATGGCAAAGAGCTAAGCGAGCATCTATATATCCCTGGACAAGACGGCTTCCGCCAAGCGAATTACAACTACGCATGGTACAACAATCCATACTTCGCTGCGGAGGAGTTGAACCAACAACATAACCGCGATGTATTGCATGGTCAGTCTACACTGAACTGGCAGATATCATCAAAGTTCTCCTTGCAAGGTCGTGCTTCCGCAAGACAAAACATGACTTTTGAAGACATGCAAAGTCCGAAGTCTTACATGAACTATGGCGACTCCAGAAACGGAGATTATAAAGTTTGGAACAACAAACGCCTTGATTTTGATGCGGACGTGTTAGCAACATATCAAGAGAACTTCGGCGAGAACTTCGGCATCAACATCAATGCTGGTTCTTCGACTTACCAAAGAAAGTTCAACAACTTCTACTCAGCTACCGATGGCTTGATCGTGCCGCAGCTTTATGCGTTGGGAAATACGCAAGGGCCTTCGACTTCAACTTCGTTCCTTTCAGAGAAAGTTATTCGCTCGGTATATGGATCGGTTAGCTTTGATATCTTGCGATCTACATACTTAAACTTCTCTGCTAGAAATGACTGGTCCTCTACATTGCCACAGGGTCAGAATTCTTACTTCTATCCGGCGGTTTCGTTGAGTTCTGTTTTATCTGATTACTTCAAATTACCGGCAGGAATCGATTACCTAAAAGTGTACTCTTCTTTAGCTCAGGTTTCAAGTGATTTGGATCCATACAGCACCTATTTAACTTATGCGAAGAGCTTGACTTACGGCGCAACACCATCGGTAAGCTATCCGGAGACACTTGCAAACCCGAATATTAACCCTGAGCGTTCCACTTCTTTTGAGGCTGGTTTTGCCCTATCATTCTTAAATAATAAAGTAAGTGCAGAAGCGACCTATTACAATGTAGGGGATGAATTCCAAATACAAAACTTACCTACCTCAGCAGCATCTGCTTTCAACTACAAAAAGTCGAATGTTATCGACTATAGAACACATGGCGTGGAGGTTATGCTAAACATCAACCCTATCAAGAGAGAGAACTTCAGCTGGGACTTCGGAGTAAACTGGAGCCGCCAGATCAAGAAGGTTGAGAATATTGAAGGAGCCAAGAAATTTGGAGAACTTAAGGTTGGCGACCGTGCAGATTCATTCTACGCGACGGTGTGGCAGAAATCTGCGGATGGCCAGGTGATCTTAAATCCAAATACGCGTATGCCTATCCCTGATAGTTATGCAAAAAACATCGGTCATTTGGAGCCTAACTGGAGATTTGGTTTCCAGAACAGATTCAACATTCATGATGTTACAGTAAATCTAGATATCGATGGCTCTATTGGTGGGGTGATTAATTCTATAACTCATGAGAAGATGTGGTGGGGAGGAAAGCATTCATCATCGACACAATATCGTGAAGCAGAATATAGCGCAGGCAAATATGTATATGTACCGGAAGGTGTTATTGTGACTGGTGGTGAATTGAAGAGAGATGTTGATGGTAATGTAATCTCAGATACACGTCAATATGAGAAGAATACACAGGCAGTTAGCTGGCAGACTTGGAGTCAGATATATCCATATCGGGCGCGCGTAACGGAGGATGAGAATAAATTCTTTGCGAATGTATTTGACCGCTCTTTTGTAAAATTAAGACGTCTGTCCGTAGGATATGATATCAACAAATTTATCAAAACAGACAAGGTGAAAGCAATCAATGCGTCGGTATTTGGTTATAATTTATTGATGTGGCAGAACATCCCTTTCCTAGATCCTGACTTTGGTGATGACAACAACTTACAAGATCCTTCATCCCGTTACATCGGTGTATCCTTAAACTTTAAATTCTAAACAATGAAAATCAATTCATATATTCTATTGGCGCTTGCTTTGATTTTAGCCTTTACGAATAGCTCATGTCGTAAACTGTCGGAGATCAATGATAATCCCAACGAATCCAAAACAACCCACCCACAGTTTTTATTAACAAAAATTGAATGGGATGCCTTCAACACATTTAAAGGTACTGGTCCTTTATATGCCTTAAAAATGATTGTACAAACTGACGGCGAAAACTCGAATCAGATCTATGCATGGCAACGTAGCGACTTTGGCGCATATACCAATTTAAGAAATGTAACGAAGATGATCGAGGAGGGCGAGCGTATGGCTCTTCCTGAATATGTTGCAATCGGTAAATTCATTCGTGCCTATTACTTTTACAATCTGACCTTAACTTTTGGAGACATCCCTTACAGCGAAGCCTTAAAAGGTGAAAGCGCTGGACTGCTAACGCCTAAGTATGATAGCCAAAAAGACGTTTTCTTAGGCATTTTAAAAGAATTGGAAGAAGCGAACACCTTATTATCGAAAGTGGAGGCGAAGATCAATGGAGATATTATCTATAATGGGTCGGCATCACAATGGAGAAAGATGGTAAATGCATACCGTTTGAAAGTGTTGATGACACTATCATTGAAGGAAGCCGATGCGAGTATCGCGCCTAAGCAAGCCTTCGCAAATATCGTAAGCTCGCAACCCCTGTTTACCGGATCTGCCGACGATGGAAAGTTAATGTACTTAGATCAGGCGGGTAACCGTTATCCAGAGTTCAACTCTAGTAGTTATGGTTCGGGGATGTATGTAGATTCTACATACATCAAAAGACTTCAGGACTTAAAGGATGCTCGTTTATTTGTGCTATTTACGAGAACTCCGCAAGCAGCGAAAGCAGGTAAACCGGTAAATGATTTCACGGCTTATGAAGGTGGCGACCCGGTACAACCTTATGGGAAGGTGAATGAGAAAGCGACTAACGGTTTAGTATCTAAAGTTGCAGACCGTTTCACGAAAGATGCGACGAACGAGCCTTCAATTTTGATAGGATATGCAGAACAGCAGTTCCTATTAGCGGAAGCTGTAGTTAGAGGATGGATCAGCGGCGATGCCAATGCTTATTATGAAGCGGGGATCAAGTCGGGCTTTAAGTTCTACGAAAACTACGCTAAGAATATGGCCAGCTATGTCAATGAGTCTGTAGCCAAAGCCTATATTGAGCAGCCTACCGTTAAATTAAGTTTGGCAGCAACAAAAGAAGCCAAGCTTGAGCGCATCATGATGCAAAAGTATCTACGTTCGTTCCATCAGGGAGGCTGGTCAGCATATTTTGATCACTTAAGAACTGGATATCCTGAATTTGCAAAATCAAATAAGAACCATGTTGCTTACCGTTGGATGTACCCTTCGGGCGAGTACAATAACAACTCAGCAAATGTATCAGCAGCAATTGCTAGTCAGTTCTCCGGATCCGATGTTACCACGGTGAAAACTTGGTGGTTAAAGTAAGAAAAAGTAATATCAATTCATGTAAATATGAAGGGCCGTCCAAGTTGGACAGGCCCTTTGTTATTTAAGATTGGTTGGTATCTTTTGCATGTGCTCTAAACGCTTTCCAAGCAATGTCTTCTCCCCTACCACTTCAAAGCCTAAACGTTCATAAAGCTTCTTCGCGTTGGGATTGATTTCGTCGACTAAGAGCCCCAGTGTAATTCCTTGTTTCTCTATATATTCCTCGATCAGGAAATTCAATATTTTCGTACCGATCCCCTTTCCTTGTTGGCTTGGGTTCACACCTATACAATCTATGTAATATTCGCCCGCCTGAGTCTCTGCTTCGGGGTTAAAATCCAGGTCGTAAGCTTCGTGCAGCAAATTAGCAACAGGTGTCCGGAGCTGTTCCAGATGGGCACCATCGTAAACCAATGCCGTTGCAACGATCTGACCGTCCTGTTCTACTACCCAATTATGATGGTAGGAATACTGATTGCCTTCGTGTTCGGCGAGCGTGGAAATAAAACGGAAAGCTTCATCATAATTTCTTTCTCCAATGAATAGATAAACGATATCTTCCATTGCCAACAACAAATGTTCGGCGATAGCGGCCGCGTCTTTCTTCTCTCCTTTTCGTATCTGTATCATAAAAATTTATTATCTATTATCTTGCTTTGCGCTATTTAAAAGCTAACCATTATCAATTTAAATCCTTCGTCCGTCCGAAGGAAATGCATGTGCGTTTGAGGTCGCACACTCCCTTCTGAATTGTCCAACACGAGGTTAACTGTCGGATATTTCCAGTCGTTGGAGAAGCCACAGTTATCAAAGTATTTTGGATATAGTGCCGTTTCGAAGATAAAAGGATTCAATCCATCGAGGCTAAAAAAGAAACTACTCGATTTCCTATTTAGCTTTTCTAAATTTTCTTTTATCGGAACGTAAAACTGCTTTACGAATTCTTTCCTGGGGAGCGGAAGCCAACCGGCATCCTTATCCCAATAGGTTACTTCCTTAAAACAAAGCTCCTCAAGCCCTTCAGGTGTCACAGCATCTTTAAAATACCTGCGGATTACCTGCTCCGCTTCCTTTTCATAATTAATGAAGCTATAGAATTTTCCATTGACTCCTTTAAAGGACTCTCGAATACTATCTGCGCTAGGCTTGTCGGCGATTTCAACGCTATAATAGTTCAGTTTATCATTATATGGAAAGTTTTCAATAATCAGATTATTGAGGGTATCGATCAAAACCTCCTTTCCGTTCTCCCAACGATAATGTTCATCTATCGTATTCCGTTCCGCGTCTTTAAAGTAGACTTTGTTCGCTCCCTTGAGTCCGACGATTAGACCGTTGCGTACTTTGCTGAGCCCATTATATTCAGCGGGAACTGAAATATCACCATTGGCATTGAATACGCCTATCTTTTCTGTGCTATTATCTTTAAAACGAATGAAACCTTCATTTTCGCAATCCGGTGTATTATCGAAAAAATAGAGACTATCCCTTCCCACCACACGGCCTTGCTTTGTCAGGTAATAAGTTATCCATCGATCGTCTTTCTCTTCTACCGCAGCGATAATTTTATCGAATTCGTCTGCAATAGTCATTGCAGGTAGATAATTGGTATCAACCATCAGTTTTCCACTCTTCGATTTGAACCCGACGAGCGTGCTATCCGCATTATAACAACGCAGCCAAGTCTCAGAGCTGCCCTGTGCATAAGCAGCTTGTGCAAGAATAAACAGCGCAAAAAGAAGGAAATAAAACTTTTTCATAACATGCTCCTCCGAATATAAGGAAAACAATTTAATCGATAATAAAACGCGCAGATTTCGATTCAACGTGTAGCAGTAGACAAAACGCGATACATCCGTTTAAAATGGTCAATTACAGAAAAAAGCCAAATCAAATGGTTTGATTTGGCTTTTCTAATCTTTCCGAGACGGATTTATCATTATTTTTTCTTTTTAGACTTTTTCTTCTCGAGGGATTCTATCCTGTTAGTAAGCGCGTTGATTGTTATTTCCTGCGACTGTATAGTTGTTTGTTGAGCAGAAATAACCTTTTCTAAGGCTTCGATGACCGCATTTGTCTGATCGACATCGTCTATTTTGGAAGGTAATGTCAGCGCCTGATGATCAGATCCGTTGATATTTCCTCTAAACATTCCACCAGCACCATTCAGCAACCATTCTGGATCGATATCCGAATGGGAAGCTAAAATAGTAGCCACAGCATCTGACCCTAAGGCTGAAGTTTTCTGCACGCCTTTAAAATTTGCATAAGATAAACCCAGGTCTTTAAAGAAATCGATTTTAGAAATACCTTTTACCTCTGCAATGTGCAGTACACGTTCTTTGATATTGGTCATTATGTTGCGCATTTAGTCTGTAGGATAAAATTAAGACTTATTATTGAATTTAAATACAAGTTTTACACATCTAACAAAAACTTAATATAAAATAACAAAATAATTGGGTAGGGAAAGACATCTATTCGCTATGCTTTCGTTAACATCATCATTAAAAACTGATTAATGACGGTGTTTTATTATTAAATCTATAGCCAATTCCTAACATGAGATAGTTAGGGTCTCTGAAATCTTTTACATTATAGCCAATATGTAGGAAGGCACTCCTGCTCATCTTTGTTTTTAAGGCTAGGCTTTGATAGGTACCCGAAAAATCCCCGCCTTTGTGCAAGAAATGGGTTCCAATTCCCATGCTGATCGTAAAGATGGGCATCGTAAAATCAGCACGAGCAGAAAGTCCTAAGGCCAACTGTTGACCCCAGTTCGGTTTGATAAAAGGTTGGTCTGTCCCTATGATATGGTCTTTTGTGTAGACATTACCGCTGCCATCGTAAAGCCCATCCAGCGATATGCCCGTTCGGAATCTGTAGTTCAGGTTATACATAGGTGCGAAATAGGCGCCCAGCACCGGATATTTATCGGGAGAGGCGACCTGTGTATTTCCAAATTCGATTCCTTTTCTTCGCCAAAACCCGAAAACCACAAGATCATAGCTAAGGTGCCTTTTTAAGGCGGGAATATTCACCACTTGCTCTGCTTCGGATTTTTCTTGTTTATCATTGGCGAGGTTGTACAACAGTCCGAGTTTCGCGCCTACCATGTTCAACCCTGCATTTGGATATTCAGTATTACCATTAGAAAAATGAGTAAGTTCTGCTCCGGTGGTTAACCAGTAGCGATCAGCGATTTCCCACTTTAAGAAAAGCCCCAGATTGATATAGGCATTGAGTTTCGATCCAATGATCATGTTACCAGGGTTGTTTACAGGATCATAGGGTCGCCATCCGGTTGATAAGCCAAAGTTCCACTCGTAGTTGAGGGAAGCGACTTCGCTGAGTTTCGAGAGCTGCGCCGTTTGGAAGAGATAACTTGCAATGGGCGTTCCTAATTCTTTATGATTACCAAAATCGAAGACAGCTATACCTATTCCTTGTTGTGTTTTCGAAAAGACCTGCTTGCCAAGACTTCCCTTTGGCAAGGAAAATGAATATTTAATATGTCCGGAAACTGCTCTTTTGCTAAGCTGCTCATTGGCGACTTCGGTTTTGTAGAATGGCGAAGTGGGAAATACATAGGATGGTCTAATTTCTGCAGCGATATGATGCGAGAAATTCGATATAAAGACTTTAGCAGTATCAACTCGACTATTATCAGTTTTTTGTTGAGCATTCAGCAGAAAACCATAAAAAAAATAGAGATTAAGTAACAGAAAGCGAATGCTATTTTGAGTCGTATAGATTAAGTATTGGTCGGAACTACGCATTAAAATATTCAAGAAAGTTTGCCATCCCCCGATAAACAATAAAATTAATAAAAACATGGATGATTCTCAAATTAGAATAAAAGGAAATTGATAGGAGGTTGCGTTTAGTCAATCACAAACTAAAACCCTTATTAACCCATATCATACCCTTTTGGAAAGGGGTTTGCATTGGGTTATCATTGGGTTTGTATTGGGTTTAAAAGGGGAGATACTAGTAGTTAGTATCTAGTAGTTAGTATTTAGACCTAGGGCGGGTATGGACTTTAGAAACAAGACAACAGACATTAGACCCGATCCTGACAATCCTTATATCCTTCCTTTCCTGGTACAGACAATACTCTAATATCTCACATTTAATATCTAAAGTCTAATTCCGCCATAGGTCTAACTACTAACTACTAAATACTAAATACTAATCTCGAAGAGACTTAACAGTATACATAATAAATTTATTCTGTAGGCTATCGGTTAGCTTTTCATTCTTCAATTTGTTAAGGGCTACTTCATATACGAATCCTTTTTCCAGAGGTTCCAGTTGCAGCTGTAGTTGCTTTCGGCCTTTTGACCAGTCTGCTTTGTTTATTTTAATGTTTTTGATATCGATTTGTTCGGAGCCGTACTTTTTATGGTAATGGTATCGATATCGGCGAACATGAACGAGGCTATCGATGGGTTCATTTTCTGTGTTGGCCACCTCGTCGGTAAAGTTCAGTTCGAATCCGTTTTTCGTGATTTTCATATCCTTGACATCAAAAATAGTCTTTCCAGTGAAACGGATTCGTTGTATTCCGCGATCGCCGAGCCATCCATGGTCGGCTTGTCCGACCCATAGGTCGCCATTAGGTGAAAATACTAGCCTGTTGTTTCCTTTGCGGAGGCCTTGCCCTTGAATGAAAACTGTTGCAGCGCCCTGCATGACGCCATTTACCTCTTCGAGCATCACGCGCACAAGCCGCTCGCTACTCATTTCGCCGATGATAAACTGCCCATCGAATGCTTTCAGTTTTTTGTTGTCTTTGATCAGAATCGGCTGGGTTGGCGAATTGGCTAGCAAATCGTGTGGGAAGATCACAGTTGGCTTTTCGCGCATCTTATCTAAGGTATCAACTGGCAAGTCGAACGGATTTCCTTTATTCCAACCTTTCGTCCATACGATACTGGCGGGATGTCCGTAGTGTTTTCCTTCTTCAACATGGTATAGGGGGCTGGTTCCGACCCAATCGCCCTGATTTTCGGTTACAAAAAGACGATCCTTGGCATCAAGGACGATGCCATTGGGCGAGCGAAAACCGGATGCGAAAGGTATTACTTTAAAGTTTTTGTCAATTTTCATGACCCAGCCGCGATAAGGCACTACCGAGAACATGGCATTTCCGTCTCTCATTTTACCGATCATAAGCGTATCGCCCCTTAGTTCCTCAGACATTCCTCCACCTGATGAGGAGGAATTGAGCGCGATATATAGGTTCCCATTTTTATCTTGTACCGGCCCGTAGGTGAATTCATGATAATTCCCCGTCATGCCGAAACCATCGTAAATGGTTTCAAATAGGTCGGCTTCTCCGTCGCTATCGGTATCTGTAATTCGCGTTAGCTCGGGCAATTGCATAACAAGCATTTCTTTATCGGAGATTGCTTTTATTCCGAGCGGTTCGTGCAGTCCGCTGGCAAAAAGCTTCCATTCCTTGGTTTCCGGATTGTAGATCATGACCTCACCTCGCATAAAGGTTGCGACTATTCGACCGTCGGGCAAGGCGTCTAATGCGGCAACTTCTGCCGTCAATCCCTCTGGAGTCGCGATTGAATCGATGTAGAAAGCATTTTTCTCGTCGGATTGATGATCGGAACATGCAAGCAAAGTCGCTGTGCAGGCTAAAAGTATATAGAACAATGATTTCATCTACTTATCTAATTTGTATTCCAAGGTAAATTCTTTGGCCTGCGCAGGGCTCAGTTTTATGGTTGGGTTTGTGAGCTCAGCGCCTTTATACCATGTTTTCATTCGAGGTGTATGCGTATGTTGGAACCTAAGGTCGGCATTCAGTTTTGGTATCTTAAACGTGCGCAGGATCCCCTTTCTATCGCTAGTCTCTTTAATCGTTTCGTAGACATCCATCTTGTCGATTTGATAGTGAAACTCCAGATATTTGTCTTTCAATATTTTATATCCTTTGAACTGCTTTTTGTTTGGGCTATTTGTCGATGCTATTGCGATGGATGGGAGAATTGCCTGTTTGTAGAAGATATCGCCCAATACTTTAGCTTTCGCATCTTTATGTCCTTTCCAAATAGCGGTATTGTCGAGGAATTCACCTTGCCAGATATAGCGGAGATCGCATACGGCCGCATCCCAGCAATAGGAGATTTGGCCCGGCAGATGTACTGCGAAGGCAGCAGGGCTAGCTCCTTCCATATAAATCCTGTAGTAATATGGAGGTTGAGGTCCGTAGGGATGATTCTTTTGATGATGATGTTGATGTTCGGACTGCTTGCTTAATGCTGGCAAATGAGGATCCTGCGCTAGCTCGGGCATCTTTCCAGATTTGTTGACATATATTGCTCCATACATCACATGTCCGTGTCCCGGGAAGGTGCAGACATAGGGGTAAATGCCTTCGACGGTTGGAGCGGTAAAACTGAGGTTCTCTTTTTGTCCAGCATGAAGAATCTTGGTATGCCAAAGAATGTCTTTGCTTTCGGGGATATAAGATTTTGCCATTCCCTGCGCCCCTAGTTTGCTCGCTAGCTCGACGATTTTTTCTCTTGCACCCGGCTTTATTATCAGCAGGTTATGGTCCATATCGTCGGTATTTTCGAATTCAATGATTACTTTCTGTCCGGGTTGCACATGGAACCTTGGGACATCAAAGCGTAGTCCCGGCAGCACGGACATTTTCAGCTTTTTGACTGGTGGATCCAGGTCTACGAGCGCAATATTGCTCGTTAAAAAGAGAAGCAGAATGCTTAGTATACTTAATAAAACAGGTTTTTTATACATGATTAGGGTGGCGCTAGTAGATCTTAATTGCTAAATGATTTGCAACAGCTTTTGATAGTGCGGCGAAGTCGTTAGGATTCCTCCCATTTTTTCAAAGAAATCATCGTTTAAATGGAAGGTTCCGTTCTGCACTTTTGTCCAGCTGGCATTTGGAAATGGATGTCGTTGCTTCATTTCTTGCCATTTTACGTAGTTCATATCGCCGTTTGTTTCCATTAAGCCCATCTTAACCACCGGGAAAGGTGAAAGGCTCGCGGCAATAATCTTGTTCCATTCCATCAACACCGGATTTACGGTCAAATCCGAACACAGGCAAGGAATGTTGTTTTCATGGGCTATTTTCGCAATCTTTATGGTTAGACTAAGGGTTTTGGCGATTCCTTTCAAAATAAAAGCCTTATACCCGAGATCTATTTTCTTATAGGCGTCTGCCTCGCTGTGAATGCTTTCATCTGCGCCGACCAACACGGGTAGATCGTCTACTCTCTCTTGATTTGCTTCTACAAATGGTTCCTCGTAGAGTAGGATGCGTTCGAAGGCCCCTATTTTTTTCGCGTAATCTAAGTAGTTTTGCAAATCTGCTTTTCGCTCGTACCGACCATTTGCATCCATGGTATAGTAAATGGATTGATCGATGCCTCGTGTAGTTAGTCGCTCGTTTATACAGTCATGAATTTCTTTCAACCGATCCTTGTCCTGTTGCAACATGGTTTGTTGATCGCCCGGGCTGCCCGTTTTAATCTTAAAGACAAAATATCCTTGATTTACCGCTGCAGCAATATCTTCTAGCGGCATACTATACGATATTTGGAACATGACGGCAACCTGTTTGTTCTTGTTTTGAAACGCCGGTCGATAGGCTTCAGGGATCATCTGCTGCAAGCTTTCTACCTTATTCGTCTTACCGTATAGCATCCATAAGGCATTATCCACGGCTACCAGTGCGTTGTAAATGAAGTTGACATGCAGGTTGTCACGCTTTGTTATTTTTTTGCCTTCCTCTAGCACGTAGGGCACGAGCTGTTCAGTCGCCTCCATTGGACTGGGAAACGCTTTATTCTCGAGCCATTGCAATGCAGCCTTACTGACGTCGAGCATCCATGAATTGCCGGTGGATTCATCAGTTGCCGCAAAAGTATCCGCATCGCCATATAATACGCTCTGAGTACCCAAGCCAATACCATAGTTGCCCGAAGGGTCCTTGACGTAGGTTATGGCTTGCCATAACTCGGTTAGGAATGCCCCTTTAAATCCGAATGGGAATCGAAGCTTTTCTTTTTCGACGGCGGCGCGAGTATGGATAACCTTTAATTGATTCATCATGGTTTTCTTCAGATTATTTGATGCCTTTAGGCTGTTTGCTTGGGTTGCTGCTAACAGCAAGCCACAATTCCCAATAAACTGTCTTCTGTTCATAAAGTATTCGCCTTTCGTGTTCCGTTTACGTTCACGGTAACAGTTTGTACTTGAAGAAGCTTATTTAAATAAAAATGGTAAGTCTTCAGGTTTGCGGATGGTTAATTGAATACTAAGCTAAAAGTATAAATTGTAAAAACCAAGAAAAGGAAAAAATTGAGAAAGTTTGAAAGCCGAGTAATAAATTGTATATTTACGTGTGGAAAGGAGTAAATTTACAATCATGAAAGCAAAAACAACATTTCCAGTCAGTAGAGGAGCGAAAGTTGTTAGTCGCTCAAGCATAGAAAACACTCAATTTTCGCCATCTTGGGTCGTGCGGCACGTCAATGATGCACCAGGCTACAAGCTCGAACTCATCGATCGCATTCGTATCGGCGTCACTAAATTGGAGTGGAAAGAATTGATCAACAGCATCGGCGAGAACGAGAAAGAATTTGAGCATGTATTACCTAGCTCGATAAGCAGCATGCAGAAGAAGCCTCGGTATGATAAAGAGACTTCGGAGCGCATTTACGAAATTTCCAGGCTTTTTGGCTTAGGTTATCAAGTCTTTGACAGCCCAGATTTGTTCCGCGAGTGGCTCTGGACTCCATCGAAAGCCTTAGGCGGTAAAAAGCCCTTTGAGCTCTTGGATAGCAGTTTTGGTTTTGAGTTGGTCGAGAACGAGATCATCAGGATACAACACAACGTCTATAGCTAATGGTTTTGTTTCGGGTTGCCAATAAGAAATTCAAAGAAACCACGTTAAGCGGTATTGGTGCGGAAAAAGTTGGGGGTCGGTGGAATCAGGTCGGCACACGCGCAGTTTATTGTTCAGAGAATATCTCGTTAGCCTTATTGGAGTACTATGTGCATTCGGAGAACATCGCATTACTGCCGAAGCAAATCTTAGTGGCTAAGATTGAATTTCCTGATGATTTTGTCGTCACAGAATTAGCAGAGCTACCGGCTCGGTGGAATCAATATCCGTATTCGTCCAAGACTACCGGGGTGTTCACGAAGTTGGCAAATAATAGGGATTTCTTTGCGCTGAAGGTCCCCTCGACTGCTGTTCCGATGGAATATAATTATATTCTAAATCCGCTTTATAAAGAATTTGGCAAGGTTGAGATCGTCGAATTCATTAATCTGGATGTCGATAGCCGACTGAAGGAAGAAAAGCGATAAATTAAATTCCAGAAACAGGAGTTTCATCTCCTATTCCCGGAATTTATATATTTATTTACTGATACTTTGCGTGCCGAGATACTTTACGTCTACCCGACGATTTTTGGCTCTGCCTTCTGGATTATCCTGTCCATTCGCTAGGGTGTTCTCAGCGATAGGATCCTTCTCCCCTCTTCCGAGCGCTATAATCTCATTTTCGACACCATTATTTTTAAGCCAATCTTTAACAGCATTTGCTCTGTTCAATGAAAGTTTTTCATTGTATGCGTCGTTACCTTTCGAATCGGTATGACCTGTAATCTGCACTTTCTCATTTCCACTTTTTCTAATTTCGTCTGCCAATTTCGATAGTTCTGCATCTGCTTCTGGTTTAAGCGTAGCCTTATCAAATTCGAAGAGCTGATCTGCAGACAGCTGTATATCGATGTTTAAGTTACTTTGATTAGCGGTCAAACTGCTGCCGGTACTTTCGAGCGGTGCATTTGCAGTAGCTACCTCTTGTCTGGTCGCAGTCAATGTATCGACTTCGGGAGTTAATGCATCCGTTGAATTGTCGGTACTGCTCGTCGTCTGCTCAGCATGACTCTCCTCCTTGGTTCCGGAAGAATTACACGCAAGCATCAAGACTGTAGCAGAGGCTAGCCCAATGTTCTTTAATGCTTTCATACTTATCTACTTACAGGTAGCTCATCGAAACTTCCGTATTCGCCAAGCGTTAAACTGATAGTTTTACTTTCTGCAGGAGGCGCAGCAAATTTAAGGGATATCAGGATCAAGTCATCTGAACCGAGGTACCACAGTTTCTGTCCTTCATCATTCGTTGGAGTGACCATGAATTTGCCTTCATCGTCTTTCAACAAGGTGTTCTTCTTTGCTGTAGCATCATCGATATAATAGATATTGGCAGAAGGAATATTTAAATTAAAAACATTTTTATCTGTATTTGGAATTGCCATTTCGACGTTAAGAATACTTCCTACCACGCGAACTTTCGTAACGTTCAGTACACCTTTTGCAATTTGCTTGGAGGCAATAACAGGGATATTCGCCGTTTCATCAGCCTTTGGCACTTCTTTAACGATGACTTGTTGTTCTGCAGGTTCTTCTTTGATAACGACGGTGTCGGAGTGCCCTGTTGATCCATCATCGTTTTTTGTTGAATTCGTACATGCGGTGAAAAATAGCGCCGTAGCTCCTAGAGCGATTATTAATTTATAGTTCATAGTGATTAATTTAAGTAAATACTAATAGGTAGATTTTACAGAGGAACAATACCAATTATTATACCAAATGAAATTCTTTACAGTTTAAGGTCGCGCTAGAAAGGTGAAAAACAACTACAATTAGTCGAAAAAGATCGAAACTTCGTTTGTATATTTTTTAACTTTAGCATTAAATAACCAAAGAACGAATATTATGGATTTACCTTGGGCCGAGCCCTACAAAGTAAAGATGGTAGAAGAGATTTTCATGTCTACCCGCGAAGAGCGAGAACAATGGATTGAAGAAGAAGGCAACAATTTATTTAATCTGGCAAGCCATCGGGTTTTCATTGACTTACTGACCGATAGTGGCACCGGAGCGATGTCTGATCGGCAATGGGCAGAGATAATGATGAGTGACGAGAGTTATGCAGGATCACAGTCTTATTTAAAGCTTCGTGAGGTTGTTCGTCATACCTTGGGCTTTCCCTATTTCTTACCCACGCATCAGGGGCGGGCTGCCGAAAATGTGTTATTCAGCATCTTGGTCAAAGAGAACAATGTCGTTCCGGGAAATTCTCATTTTGATACGACAAAGGGGCATATTGAATTTAGAAAGGCGCACGCGATCGATTGTACTATAGACGAGGCATTCGATATCAACAATTTACATCCGTTCAAGGGGAATATTGACTTGGCAAAGCTTGAAGATGTTTACAAGAACCATGGCAAAGAGAATATTCCATTCTGCATGATTACAGTGACTTGTAATTCGTCTGGCGGACAACCGGTTTCTATGGAAAATATCAAAGCGGTGAAGGCTTTGTCGGATCAGTATGGTATTCCTGTATTTTTTGATGCTGCGCGCTTTGCTGAGAATGCGTATTTCATTAAGGAGCGAGAGGATGCCTATCGGGATAAAACCATAAAAGAAATCGTTAAGGAAATGTTTTCCTATGGGGACGGTTTTACGATGTCGGCAAAGAAAGATGGATTAGTAAACATAGGAGGCTTGCTAGGGATGCGAAATGAGCAGCTTTATAGAGCCTGTGGGAATATGGGAATCATTTATGAAGGGTTTATCACTTACGGTGGATTGGCGGGCAGAGATCTCGCTGCATTGGCTCAAGGACTCCTGGAGTCGACGGAGTTGCCCTATCTAAAGGCTCGTATCGATCAAGTAGAGTACTTAGGAAATAAGCTAATTGAATATGGCATTCCGATACAAAAACCAATTGGTGGGCATGCTGTATTTGTGGATGCACTGAACTTCCTGACGCATGTTCCGCGTGCAGAATACCCTGCTCAGACTTTGGCAATTGAGCTTTATAAGGAGTCTGGAGTTCGCGGTGTGGAGATCGGAACACTATTGGCCGATCGGGATCCGCAGACCCGACAAGACCGTTTTCCGAAGCTCGAGCTATTGCGCTTGGCTATTCCTCGCCGAACGTATTCGTATAAGCATTTGGACTATGTTGCGGCAGCATTGAAGAATATCTTCGACCGTCGGGATGAGATTCGTAGCGGACTAGAGATCGTTTGGGAGTCGGAGATTCTGCGACACTTTACAATTCTGTTGAAGAAGAAATAAGGAGAGCTAACCCCCTAAAAAAGCGGCGTTCATTTATTAAGGAACGCCGCTTTTCGTATTGTTGATATGTAATTTATAAAGCTTGGATTACTTCATGGTTTTATAGGAATCTGGCAGCGACTTCAAGTAGGCCATCAGATCGGAGAGCTCTTCATTGCTTAAGCCTTTTTCTAAACCTGGCGGCATCATCGAGACACTGTGCTGTTCAGAAGATATGATTTCATTCTTTGGAATGCGCACCTCCGCTCCAGGACCTACAGCGAGAATTATCTGATCAGGGAATTGTTCTTTTATCACACCCATGTAGGTTTTGGATTTCGTTTTAATTTGATAAGTATCATATTCTCTTGCAAAGCTCACACTCGGATAGACGATTGCCTCTAAGATATCGTGCTTCGATCTAATTTCACCGATATTGCTTAGATCGGGTCCAAAGTGTGCCCCTTCCTGCCCGACCGCATGGCAGGTAAAGCATGCTGATTTCCCGAAGAAGATTTTCTTTCCTCGATCGAGGTCTCCACGACTTAAGCTCGCTTCGAGTTCTTCCAGCTTAGCTAATCGTTCGGCATGTCGTTTTTTCAATTCTTCCATCAACGGCTGCCCCTCTTTTTGTACATCCGCAGGATAGTTTGCCAACAATTTCTGCATATCCTGTTCAGAGAGATTGTCCAATCGGTCGGTACTCTGACCAAGGGCTTTGATTAGGGCTCTGCCCACCTTTTCGCTTTTACTAACTTCAAAAGCACTCATGAGGCTTGGCAGTAGAAATAAATCGGCTTTAGCGACGTGCTGTTCGGCAAGTACTGTCAGCTGCGCTTCATTTAATTTGGATCGGCCTATCAAGCGCGCCGCGGCTTGTCGGATGGGCGATTCGGCTGGTGGTTTCAAGAAACCTGTCAGTATATCGAATTCCTTATCGGATAGTTCCGGAACGGTCATCGCACGAGCACCCAATGCTCCTATTCTGAAGTCAGCGTCGATAGACCCATCCAAAATGATCTTTTGTAACTCGTTGTTCAGTGAAGATAGTCTTCGCGATTCAACAAGGTTCAAAACACTGCGTTTCAAGACGTCGTTGTCGGAACGAAGCATATTACCAAGTTGGGTTGTCCATATATTCGGGAAGTCCGTTATTGGGCTTTCGGAGATCACATTGAGGAGCATTTGTTTCCAAGCTATGGAGGCTTGTTTGCTTGCAAGTTCATTTGCGATATAAGTTTGTAACTTGTTGTCTTTACTGAAGGTAATCAACATTTTCTGGATGGCATTTGATTCCTCCTTTTCGAGATCGTCGATATTCAGACCATTCTTCAGGAAGGTAATCACCATGTCTGCCCATTGGGGTCTATGCGATGCAATCCAAACACCTGTATTACGAAGAACCGGATCTTTACTTTGCAGAAATGCCAATACTTGTTCCTGACGCAGAGGTGAGTTATCCATTTGATCTAGCGCGATTAAAGCCGCTCGCTTTGTACCTTGTTGAGGGCTCTGCAATGCAGGAATTAAAAGCTCTGGTTTTTGAAGTGTCGTTAAACTATGGATAATTGCATGTTCGACAAAACGGTCATTTGGATTCGCCGCCGCGTTCAACAAGGCCGATATACAGCTTGGGTCAGCGATTTGTCCGAGGGCTGTTGCGGCTTGTCGGCGTACGGATGCAGAATCACGCTGTACCATCTGCATTAGCGTTTGTACAGATTTCCGGTCTGCAGCTAGTCCCACACTGCGAGCTGCCGCTGTTCGAACAATGGGGCTGTTATCCGCGAGCGCAGACCTTACCCCCACCAATGCTTCTTCCTTTCCGATGCGTGCCAAAGCAAATACGGTAGCAATGCGGGCATCCTCTGCTTTATCTTGAAGCAATCCTACTAACGAAGGTACTGCTTGCTGACCTTTGCTTACCAATTGCTCAACCGCAGCATCCTTCACCATGATACGCGGATCGTTGATATATTTTACCAGTTCTTCGGGACTTCTTTTATTGAGTGCGATCTGTTTTCCCCAAGGGTCATCAACTTTCTTCGCATCCTTTCTTCGTATTCTGTAGATCCCGCCAGCTACTTCGGGCTTCGCCACACGCGATAGCGGGCACCCCTCAATAAACCATCCTCCTGTGATGATGACCAAGAGGCTACCATCGGCATCTTGGAGTACGTCTGTCGGATGGGTATCTGGATTTTTAGAAGTCATAAAATCTTCTTCTACGGTTTTGAAAGTCGCACCGGATGGGGTGATTTTATGTCGGGTAATTTTCCCTGTATTGAATACCGCGCTAAACAAATTGCCATCATAACCTTCCCCAAGACCATCTCCGCGATAGCGCAAGAGTCCTGAGTGCGCAATTCTCGGCAGCTTTGTCATCACGGGCATTAAATCGCCGGTTAGTTTTAACTGATCCTCATCAATCACGCTGTTATATTTAGGATATACGCCGCCTTCGACCCAGTGCATAAGTGCATCGCGTTGGCCATTTTGAGGGTCGGTGAAATAGGTCATCGTACCTATTGTTTCGCCGCCCGGCATGAACACCATTTCGATCGTATTATCAAAACCTCCGCCCGACATCGCCTCTAGTCCCGTACCGTCGGGGCGACACCTCCAAATTCGCGCACTCTTTCCTTTCAATTGTGCACCTTCTTTCGACTTTATATCGAAGCCTCGACGGGCATCACACAGATAAAGCCAACCATCCGGCCCCATGAACGGGCCGTGCAAGGTCGCTGCATTCGCATTCAGCACCCAACCATTTAAAATCACTTCTTCCTTATCCGCTTTTCCATCATTATCCGTGTCTGTATAGCGCATCAAGTTGGGAGGTGCTGCAGCGTATAAGCTCCCCTGATAAAAGGCTCCGCCCATGGGCAATGGCACCTTATCTACATAGATGCTGCTCTTATCAAACTTGCCATCAGCGTCGGTATCTTCCAATAACCGGATATGATAGCTGGGTTCTGCCAACATCTTTTCCGTTCCCATGGTATTTACACCAGTTGACTCAAATACGAACAAGCGTCCCTGATCGTCAAAGCTAGCGAACATCGGAAAGGATATCAGATCTGCAGAGACCGCTTCTTCGATCACGAAACCATCCGGCACCTGCAGGTAGGACATTGGGCTAGTATCTTCGCTTTCAGCTTTCCGATCGCAGCTTGATATGGATAATAGGCAGAGAGCGAAGAGGGCGAGTAAAAGCAGCCGCACTCTGGATGTGAAAGAAGCAAACAGCTGTGCATCAGTACATTCACTTAATAAGGTCATTATGAAAAGTTTAGGTTCTGTCTATATCTTGTCTACACAAGACAATCAAATATAGCAAAACTATTCTTATAAACAAGAAGCGAACAAGACAATAAAAGTCTAGCAATCAGATGATAGAAAATGAAAGGTGGGGAATAACATGAGCCGGAAAACTGGAGACGCTTTCCTATTTTGTTGGATTAGAGATTGGTTTAAAGATGAAGAAAATGCTGATCGAGTTGCGATGAAAGTTGGTATTTTAGCAGCTCGAGCAGCATAGGATTATCTTATTGTACTCGCATATTTAACTTATTAATCATATTTGCCATCCACACGTCTTGATCCTCGAAAGTTGACAGCTCATCATTATCTCCTGCTTCATCGAGACTTTCGATAATTTCTTCCGCATATTTAAGGTTCAACAACTCAGCGAGATGCATGATGCTGTCCTCATCGAATTCTGATTCATACCAGAAAACTACCTCTTCCAGAAATACGCCATCCCAATTTAAAACAATTGGATCTTCAATTTCCTCTTCCAATCCATAGCCAATAAAACCCTTCCGCTCGGTATCATACGCGATAATATCAGAACTTCTTAGCTCGAGGATCGGCTTAAAGCGATCAACACGATACGTCTTCTGCTCTTCCGCAGATAAGTCTAAAATGCTTAATGGCTTCGAATATTCGTAACCTAATGCCTCCTCGAATACATCATCAGAAACATTCTCGTCATAGATATCTGTCACAATCTTAGGAAGCCCCAGTTTGTGAATCAGTTCCCTTAACTCTACTTCAGTTAGTTGATAAGCAGCCATATTTTTTGTTTTATCGGTTTATGTTAATAACGACTAATAACTTGAAGTCGTATAACGTAAAAGTACTTTTGAACATACTTTTATCTTTGGCTTCAAATTAACGAATAAACAATTTGTGGCTAAATATTTTACCAAGTGGAATTATATAATTAAACAAGTGGAGCGTTGAAATAGCGGTAACTTCTAATACCATGCTACTTTCACAAGTCCAATTGGATTTGTGAAATGAATTTTACATAACTTTACCGTTTTAATCAGCACCCATGATCTACTTCCATATTCCTTTTTGCAAGCAAGCGTGTTACTACTGCGATTTCCACTTTAGCACTTCCATGCAATACAAAGACGAAATGCTGCAGGCTATGCACAAGGAATTGAGCATGCGTACCAACTATCTCGAAAACAAAACCATCCATTCCATTTACTTCGGCGGAGGCACCCCTTCCACACTTACGGCCGAGGAAATCGACCGCCTTATTGGAAAAGTTGCTGATCACTATGAAATAGCCCCCGATGCGGAAATCACCTTGGAAGCCAATCCTGACGACCTCGACAAAAACAAAGTCAATGCATTAAGACAAACTGCTGTCAACCGCTTCTCGATAGGCATCCAATCCTTTTATGAGGAAGATTTGCGATGGATGAATAGGGCGCATAATGCTGAAGAGGCGAAATCTGCAATTATGCGCGTGCAAGATGCGGGCTTTGAAAATATCACTTGTGACCTGATCTATGGATACCCCCTATTGACCGATCTGAAGTGGAAAGCTAACATGCAGCAGCTCATTGATTTTCAGATACCGCACATCTCCTCTTATGCGATGACTGTAGAAAAGAAAACAGCGCTGGATCATTTGATAAAGAAAGGAAAAACTGCCCCGATCAACGAAGGCCAAAGTGCAGAGCAGATGCTTATGCTGATTTCCCACTTCACCGACAACGGCTATGAGCAGTATGAAATATCTAATTTTGCAAAGCCCGGAAAACATGCTATCCACAACAGCAATTATTGGAAGGGAAAACACTATTTAGGCATCGGCCCCTCCGCGCACTCCTTTAACGGCGTATCGCGCTCGTGGAATATCGCCAATAATGCACTGTACACGAAACAGCTATTCCAAAACGAATTGGCATTAGAAACCGAAGAGCTAAGCCTAGACGATCGATTCAACGAGTATGTCATGACATCCCTCCGAACAAAATGGGGAGTAGACTACGAATACCTCAAAACCAACTTTGATAGCGACTACCTATCCTACCTGAAAAAAGAAGTGCAGGACTATCTACAACAGGAAATGCTGCAAATAAAAGAGGAGCGATATTTAGTATTAACGCCATCAGGAAAGCTGATTGCAGATCAAATCGCCTCTGATTTGTTCATCGTTTCTTAACGTTGCAGTTTAATATTTTGCTTTATGTCAACAATAACATGAATTCATTAGCAAATAAAATCCATTAACTAGCATTTGTTAGCAAATCCCTAATTTTTAAAAACCCGCCTGATTACCAGCATTATAATTCATATTTTTGCGCCAAAATAATCTATTATAATCGATATGGTACAATCTTCTACTTTTGAGAACCAAATCAAAAGTTACAAAGTCAAGCAGAACGCTTGCGTAAAGCTTATTCAAGTAGTAAGCGACCTATGGTTCAATCAATCCATTGAACTGGTTCTATTCCGCAATCAACTGATTGATCGTCGCGTAAGTTTCATCCTTAATTTACATCAAAAGACGAAAGAGTTAGCAGAGAAAGAAATTAGTATTGAGGAAACTCTTCAAATTGCTGAGATTATCCAAACGCTAGAATTAACTCCTTCACGAATTGACATTGGTAAATTAGCGTTGGAAGTACGCAAGCAGAACGTTCAACTCGAAGATTTAGAAGCTTTCCTTTCCAAGGAACTCGCGCCTGCACATCAGCATCAAACCTTCGAACCAAGAGACGTTGTTCTCTATGGATTTGGTCGAATTGGTCGCTTATTAGCAAGAGAATTAATCAGCAAAGCAGCTGCTGGTCGTCAATTACGTTTACGAGCCATTGTGACCAGAGATCAGTTAGACGAAAAAACGCTCGAAAAAAGAGCGAGCTTATTACGTCAAGATTCTATCCACGGAGACTTCGAAGGCGAAGTAGATATCGATGTAGAAAAAGGTGCATTGATCATCAATGGCGTACCTGTTTACATCATCTCTGCCAAGAATCCTGAAGACATCGATTATATACAATACGACATCAATAACGCCTTAGTAATCGATAATACAGGGGCTTTTAGAGATCAACAAGAGCTTAGTCGCCATCTAACTTCTAAGGGTGCAACACAAGTTTTATTGACTGCGCCGGGCAAAGGCGTTCCAAATATCGTTTATGGCGTAAATGAATATGATGCCGACAATAAAAAGGATAATATATTCTCCGCTGCTTCTTGTACCACCAATGCTATTTCACCAGTTTTAGCGGTATTAGAGAAACGTATCGGAATTGTGAAAGGCCATATCGAAACCATCCACTCCTACACCAACGACCAAAACTTAGTTGATAACTTCCATAAGAAGTCTAGAAGAGGACGTGCAGCGGCATTAAACATGGTAATCACGGAGACTGGAGCAGGAAGCGCAGTCGCGAAAGTATTACCTGTATTGGCAGGAAAGCTAACCTCCAATGCGATTCGCGTGCCTGTTCCTAATGGTTCCCTAGCGATCTTGAATCTAGAACTGAAGTCCATCACTACGGTTGAAGAGGTGAACGGTCTTTTAAAGAAAGCAGCATTAGAAGGCGATCTAGTCGAACAAATTCAATACGCAAATAACGCAGAACTTGTATCATCTGATATCGTGGGCACTACGGCCGCTTCTGTGGTGGATGCACCTGCAACAATCGTATCAGCAGATGGCAAAAACGTCGTAATTTACGTATGGTATGATAATGAATACGGCTATACACATCAAGTAATGCGCCTAGCAAGACATATCGCTGGAGTAAGAAGATATACTTATTATTAAGATTCTCTTGTACGGTCGCAAAAGTGCATTGTCTAGGAATAGAGCAAGTCATCTGACTCAAGAAAACGGCGAGAAATTTGATATCGAAATTTAATTAACCACGGACAGCTATACAAAATAGCATGGATAAAATTTGGTGCGGCAGCTAGCGCAGCTTTAACTTTATCCATGCTTTTAAGATCCGTTTTCACCTATCAGTTTCTCCGTTTCCAAATATTTCATAATGATCTGCGTAGCCCCAGCACGCGTATGCACATAATTCTTAGCTGATTCTCCCGCCATGTTCAACTTTGCAGGATCCTGCAAAGCCGCAAATATGTTGGAAAGCTCCTCCTTGCTGCTGACCGGAAAACCAGCACCCAGTTCCAGCAGATCCATCGCTTCCTTAAACTTCTCATACTTCGGACCGAATATCACCGGAATACCGTAAGTAGCGGCCTCCAAGGTATTATGTATTCCCGCACCAAAACCGCCACCAATGTAGGCGATATCGCCATAATAATAAAGCGATGACAACATACCAATATTGTCAATAATCAATACCTGCTCTCGAGCAATTTCTTCAGCAGAATAACGCCCGAATTGCGAGAAACGTAAGGCCGAAGGAAAGAGCTTTAAAAGCTGTGCAATATGTTCATCATGAATTTCATGAGGCGCGATAATCGCTTTCCAATCCTGATATTCGGACAACAAGTCTTGGATCAGCGCTTCATCAGCTGGCCAGGTGCTTCCCCCGACCAATACCCGCTTATTCGCTACAAATTCTTTAACCGGCTCGATTGCCTTATGCGTCCTCGGAAGCTCCACCACACGATCAAACCGCGTATCTCCGGCTAGACCCGCTTTGGTGATCCCAATCCACTTCAACATATGCACACTTTCCATATTCTGAGTAAAGAAAAAGGACACCTTTTTCAAAATCTTACGATAAAACCCTCCATGTCGCTTAAAAAACAATTGTTCCTCCCGAAAGATCGCCGAAATCATCAGTAAACGAACTCCACGCTTTTCCAGCGCATCGAAGTAGTGATACCAGTATTCGTACTTCGTGAAGATCGCTAATTTCGGTCGGATCGCGTCCAGAAACTTGCGCGCATTACCCGCTGTATCCTCCGGCAAATAGAACACATAATCGGCCAAGGCCGTGTTCTTCCGGATTTCGTAGCCCGATGGCGAAAAAAATGTTACAATTATTTTTTCAGTAGGATAACGTTGCTTAATCTGCTCCATAACAGATCGCCCCTGCTCAAATTCGCCCAGGGAAGCAAAGTGAAACCAGATGTGTTCCTGACTGGAATCAACCGTTTGACTGATCTGCTTCAACAAGCCCTTACGACCCGCAACCCATAGCTTCGCTTTTGCATGAAAAGGCGCAATCAGACGAAGTAATGTGCCGTAGAGGAATATGCCCAGATCGTAAAGTAAACGCATAATATTAAAAGTAATGTTTATCTTCGTCAAAGATATTAAACCTTTTCAAATTCACTATTGTGCAAAAGGATAAGCCCAAACGAATATTGATTACTGGAGCGGCGGGATTCCTAGGCTCTCACCTCTGTGACCACTTTATCAAAGAGGAATTCCACGTAATTGGTATGGATAATTTGATAACCGGGGATATCAAAAACATCGAACATCTATTCCACCTCCCCGACTTTGAATTCTATCATCACGATGTAAGCAAATTCGTGCACGTACCGGGCGAGCTGCACTACATCTTACACTTTGCATCACCAGCAAGTCCCATCGATTACCTGAAGATACCCATTCAAACCCTCAAAGTAGGATCCCTAGGTACGCACAACCTGCTGGGACTGGCAAAGAGCAAGAAAGCACGCATATTAGTCGCCTCCACATCGGAGGTATATGGCGACCCTTTGGTATCTCCGCAATCGGAAGAATACTGGGGAAATGTAAACCCCGTCGGACCCCGCGGGGTCTACGATGAAGCAAAACGCTTTCAGGAAGCCATGACCATGGCTTATCACAATGCGCATTCCTTAGAAACAAGAATAGCAAGGATATTCAACACCTTCGGACCACGCATGCGTCTCAACGACGGTAGAGCATTGCCAACCTTCATTTCGCAGGCTTTGCAAGGCAAAGATTTGACCGTCTTTGGAAACGGCATGCAAACGCGTTCTTTTTGCTACGTCACAGATCAAATTGAGGGCATCTGCAAGCTCCTCCTTAGCGATTACCCGCTACCGGTAAACATTGGAAATCCAGATGAGATGACACTCTTGGACATGGCCAAGGAGATCATCGACCTCACAAATAGCTCTTCAAAGATTGTTTTTGAAGAACTACCGATCGACGATCCTAAGCAGCGGAGACCCGACATTCGAAAAGCCAAAGAATTGCTCAACTGGGAACCCAAAGTGGGCAGACGAGAAGGGCTGGAGAAAACAATAGCCTATTACAAGACATTATTTAACGATCAACAGTATAAACTTAGCACATAATAAAGCATATGAGTAAAATATTAGTAACCGGAGGAACGGGATTCATTGGATCGCACACCGTAGTAGAATTGCACAACGCAGGCTATACCCCTGTTTTAATCGACAATCTGTCCAATTCGAATATCAGGATCTTAGATCAGATCGAGAAAATTATTGGCGTGAAACCCGAGTTTCACCAATTTGACCTATGCGATACGGCTAAAGTAAACGAATTTGTCGCTTCAAATCCGGATATCAAAGGTATCATTCATTTTGCCGCATCTAAAGCGGTAGGCGAGTCGGTACAAGATCCGTTGAAGTATTATCATAACAACTTCTACTCGTTAATCAACTTGTTAGAAGCTTATCGCCAAAAACCGATCAACTTCGTATTTTCATCCAGCTGTACCGTCTATGGCGAGCCGGATGTATTACCGGTGAACGAAGCTGCACCGGTAAAACGCGCAACCTCTCCGTACGGAAACACCAAACAAATCGCCGAAGAGATTCTACAAGAGTCTGCAAGCGCATATGACAACTACCAAGTAATCGCTCTTCGCTACTTCAACCCGGTGGGAGCACATGAATCAGCACTGATCGGCGAATTGCCAATCGGAGTACCACAGAACTTATTACCATTCATTACGCAGACAGCCATCGGAAAACGCGAAAAATTAACGGTATTTGGCGATGACTATGAAACGCCGGACGGTTCTGCAGTACGCGATTATATCCACGTGGTCGACCTAGCAAAAGCACACGTAGCAGCCATCAAATTATTGGAAAAAGGAAATCCAAACGGCAACTACGATGTATTTAATGTGGGTACAGGAAATGGCTATTCAGTATTAGAAGCTATCGCAGCTTTCGAAAAAGCCTCAGGCCAAAAACTAAACTACGTAATCGGTCCGCGTCGCGAAGGTGATATCATCAAAGTATGGGGCGATGTAACCAAATCAACCAATGAATTAGGCTGGAAAGCGGAGCTGGGAATCGAAGAAATGATGGCTTCAGCATGGGCATGGGAGAAATATTTATCGGAAAACACGTTGTAGTAGTTAGTGCTTAGTAGTTAGTAATTAGTACTTAGTAGTTAGACCTATAGCGGGTTACATAAGGATATAAAAAAGGCTAGGACATTCGTTCTAGCCTTTTTGTTTACTCTTTTCTGGGCAATGGCAAGCTCGATCTTTCATCGGGACTGCTTCGGCATAAACCCCTTGTAAAGCCCTTTCAAACCCAATGCATAACCCTTTTAAACCCGTCTGGAAAGGGCTATGTATTGGGTTTGATTTGGGTAAGAAAATTGATTGACTGCTTGGAGCTAGGATGTTCTCCATACAAAGGGGCTTCCTATACGGAAAGCCCCTTTAAAAAATCTAAAAATTAAGCTTATTACTTCTGATCGAAATTTTTAACTTCTTGATATATTTTGGGGTTGAATTTGAATTGTGGAGTCATCCAATACAACAAAATAATCCTTGAATAGCGGTTGTTGAACGGCGCAAAAATCAGGGTTGCCGCCAATGCCACAATAACATATAACCAAGGACTCTCCATATTTCCTGTAATGAGGTATGTTGCTACGCAGGATGCGACCAGCTCGGCTACGCTCATGGCATAGCTAATGTACATCGCTACATAGAAATAGCCCGGCTCCTTTTCAAATTTCAAGTCGCAGGCAGGGCATTTCACATTCATTTTCGCCGATTTAAAGCTCAATAAAGAACCCTTAAACATATTACCGGTTCTGCATCGTGGGCATTTGCCGTCGATTGCACTTTTTATTTCTGAGGGGATTTGATAGTTAGTCTCCATTTTTGCATTTACTTCCATTGTGATTTCCTAAATTCTTCGGGGGTCATCCCAGCTACCTTTTTAAAAAATTTGGTGAAATAGGAGTTGTCGCTAAACTGTAACTCATAAGCCACCTGTGATATCGTCCAGTCAGGCAAAATTAGTAAGCGTTTTGCCTCTAAATGTATTCTATTGCGAATGACCTCGCCAGCTTGCAAGCCTAAATATTCCTTGCAGACACCGTTGAGGTGATTGGGTGTGACAAATAATAACTCAGCGTATTCCTTCGGCAGGTGCAAGTCCTTATAGCGCATATCGACCAGCGCAATAAAGTTCTTGATCAGCACCATTTGATAGTCCATCGTTTTCGTCGGAAAACTCGGCATGTAATCCTGCTCCAATTTCAATAAAATATAGAGCAATAAAGACTTCTTTAGATCGTCTTCTGCAGGTCCATTCTTCAAACCGACCAGCTGTTCAAATAAAGGTACAACCTGCTTTAAAGTTTCCTCCGTTAATGAAAAAACCGAGTCGTTCAGCGTCGAGAATATCGACAAGTTTTCAATATAGTCGGGACGAAGCAACAGCGATTTAAAATAGTCTATATCGAAATTGATGATATAGCCCTGCATATTGCCGTCGAACATCCAGGAATGTACCTGCCCCGGTCCCATGCAATAGACCTGGCCTATAGAAACGGGATACGTTTTAAAGTCGATTTCATGCGAACCCGATCCTTCCAGGAAAAGTACCAAATGGTAAAAATTATGCCTATGTGGAAATACGAGGTTCCTATTGTTCAGCAAATATACGTCTAAGCGATCCGCAAGAAGGTGTTTATCCTCCTTGTAGGAAACCGTACATTGCTCTATAACAGGTATCTTTGCCATACAACACAAAGTTAGGCAATTACTACCATCAAGTGTGGTAATAAAACATTTCTTAATGGTGTTTTTTACTTATTCGATAAAATTGTCTAGCAAATAATACCATAAAAATCCCGATAGCTAATTAATACCGACCACTCATTAGCTAAGATATGTCTATCATATTCGCGTAATAATAAACCGTCAATTACGGCTTTGAGTTATATTATTTTACTTTTGCGTTCAAATAGTCAGTAAAATGAGAGTAAGACATTCCTTTTGGTTTCTCCTGTTAGGAGCCATACTAATCAGCGGTTGTGAGATGTTCGATGTGCACCCTTATGACGGCGATATCAAAGGCAAACGCGACATCAACCCCCGCAATATACAACGCATTGAAGAAGAGACGCAGGATAAAGATACCATTCGCTATGCGTTAATCAGCGATTCTCAACGCTGGTATGATGAGCTTGATGATTTTGTAGATTTTGCGAACAAGCGGAATGATTTAGATTTTATAATCCATGCGGGCGATCTAACTGACTTTGGCGTTACTAAGGAGTTTTTATTGCAGCGGGACATTCTTGAGGGTTTGCATAGACCCTATGTGGCGCTGATTGGTAATCACGATGTTCTTGCCAATGGTGATGATATCTTTCGTATTGTTTTCGGCCCCTTGAACTTCAGCTTTATCGCTGGGCGAACGAAGTTCGTATGTTTAAATACAAACGCCCTAGAGTCTGATTACTCCAATCCGATCCCTGATTTTTCATTTATCCAAGCCGAACGCGATGCTGATCGGGACAAATTTGACAAAACCGTTTTTGTCATGCATGCGAAGCCTACTTCCGAGCAGTTTAACAACAATGTAAAGGATGTTTTCCAATACAGCATCAAGCTATACCCAAACCTGCTTTATGCAAATCATGGGCATGACCACCGTTATCAGAATGAGGACATCTTTCATGACGGCATCACTTATTACGGAACGCCGAATATAGGAAAACGCCAATTTCTACTTTTCACGATTACCAAGAACAGCTACAGCCATGAAATCATCTCTTTTTAACGGTAAATTCTTCGCTCCAATTTTCATTTTACTGTTCTGGTCAAGTTTCGCATCAGCCTCAGTAAAAGATACCGTTATCCACGACTCAACAGGTCGAGCCATTAAGAAAACACGTCAATTAAAAAAAACAGCCTTTACTTTGGTTCCTTCGACTTATATCACGCAGTTTGCTGGGTCGATTGGTTTGATATCTGTCGGTGCCGGTTGGGATTACGGACGTAGAGATCAATGGGCTACCGAGTTTATGGCAGGTATTGTTCCTCGTTATGATACTGATCGCGCAAAAGTTACTCTTACCCTTCGACAAACCTATACGCCTTGGAGCATCCCGATTAACAAGCATTTCAACTACCAGCCTTTACGTACCGGCCTGTACATCAACACCATGATCGGGAACCAATTCTGGTTCAATGCACCCGATCGATACCCCGGCGACTATTACACCTTCTCGACAAAATTGCGCTTCAACGCATTTATAGGGCAGGAAATTACCTATAAGATCCCGTCGGACAACTTCTACTTTGAAGGCATCAAATTCTATTACGACCTGCATACCAATGATCTGATGCTGATCAGCAGGATACAAAATCGATATTTAAAAGGGCAGGACTACCTGGGTTTAGCACTCGGATTAAAACTTCAGATTAGAAGGCGTTAAAAATATTCTGTATTTTTAAAAATGTCATTATACAAAGATCAAACCCTGAAGGAAGCTGTCCTTAATCTTCCGCAGAAAGAGAAGGACAAATTGTTGATCCGACTGATCAACAAGGACAAGATGCTGGTCAAACAGCTTCATTATGAACTTTTGGAGGATGAGATGGATCTGGAAGACCGCATCAATGATCTGAAAAATCGGCTAGATCGACATTTTGAGCTAGCGCAAGCGTCTATCAAGAACCTGCCGATGTATAGTAATTACAAACAACTGCACGCTTATTTACGTCAAGCCTCGGGTCTGGTGAATGAGCATGAGAAAATTACAAAGGATAAATTTAGTGTGGTCGAGTGCAGGCTGATTATCCTGGAAGATGCGTTCGACCTTTTCCCCCGCCTCTTCGAACCCTCGGCATTAGCGCCCGCATTGAAGTTACATAAATACATACAGGGACGTATCAAAAATGCGATGACTTCCTTTGACAAACTGCATGAGGATCTGCAATTTGACCTACAAGATCAAATGACCCGCGTAATAGACTTTGCCCAGGAGCACCGCCTATAGCGTCGGTAGCAAAACATAAATTTTTGTAACTTTGCAAAAATATTCTCACACGTGAACATCCAAGACCTCTTAGAAAAATACAGTCAATCCGAACAAGTTCATTCCATCAAGGAAAATTTACAAGCTCGAAATCCTAAGATTCAGCTAAAAGGGCTTATCGGTTCTTCCGATGCCATGCTTGCCGCAGCCTTATATGCGGAAGAAAAAAGGATGAACGTCTTTGTTCTCCCCAATCATGAGGATGCTTCCTTCTTTTTGAGCGACCTGGAAAGTCTGTTTGATAAGCAGATCCTATTTTTCCCCGCTTCCTACAAGAAAGCTTTCGATATCAGCATTATCGATAGTGCGCATGTTTTGCAACGTGCCGAGACGCTAAGCTCCTTGAACCATAACTCGGAATTACCGCGAATTGTGGTTACTTATCCGGAAGCGATTTCAGAGAAAGTGATCAACAGGCAGGACTTGGAAAAGAACACGCTGGAGATTACGCAGAATATTAAACTCAGCATTGATTTCATCAATGAGTTCCTCTATGAATACGATTTCGAACGAGTAGATTTCGTTTATGAACCTGGGCAGTTTGCCATTCGCGGTGGAATCGTGGATATTTTCTCCTTCTCCAATGACCTTCCCTATCGTATTGAGTTCTTTGGTGATGAGATTGAAAGTATCCGGACCTTCGATATCGAATCTCAACTTTCGGTCAGCAAAATACATACGGTTACTATCGTGCCGAATGTTCAGGCTAAGTTTCTATCGGCCAATCATATTTCGTTATTGGAATACATAGACAAGAACGCCATCATATGGGTAAAGGATGTGCAGTATAGCTTAGACATCATTAAAGAAGGCTATCATGGTGCTTCCAAATTCTGGAAGGCGCTTTCGGAACAGGATATACAACGCAATCCCGACTGGATAGATCCCCGTTTTACCTTTACCGATGAGAAGAATTTTGCAGCCATGCTGTTCGAATTTCCGATCATCGAATTTGGGAAGCAGTTTTACTATAAAGCCGATCATACGATTAGCTTCGACATACATCCGCAGCCATCTTTCAATAAGGATTTCAATTTATTGATTCATAATTTCCATGAAAATGAGAAGAATGCGATCAAGAACCTGATCTTCTCTGATTCGACCAAGCAAATCGAACGTATCTATGCCATCTTGGACGATTTGGACAAGACCATTAGCTTTACGCCGGTTTACAAAGCTTTGCGCGAAGGATTCCGTGATGATGAGCAAAAGTTGGCATGTTATACTGATCATCAAATCTTTGATCGCTATTATAAATATAAACGCCGCAAAGGCTATGAGCGTTCGCAAGCGATTACCTTAAAAGAGCTGAGCGAACTGAAACCAGGCGATTACATTACCCATATTGACCATGGAGTCGGTAAATATGCAGGTTTGGAAAAGATTGATGTGAACGGCAAGACCCAAGAGATGATTCGCTTGATCTATGCAGACAATGACTTGCTTTATGTCAATATCAACTCCCTAAACCGTATCTCCAAGTACTCCGGGAAAGAAGGCACTGTTCCGAAGATGAATAAACTAGGGACAGATGCTTGGGAAAAACTGAAGAAAACAACGAAGAGGAAGGTTAAGGATATTGCCCGCGACCTGATTCAATTATACGCCAAGCGTAAGGCCCAAACCGGGAATGCGTTTAGCCCCGACACCTACTTGCAGCGCGAGCTGGAGGCTTCCTTTATTTATGAAGACACTCCTGACCAGGAAAAGGCTACCAACGATGTCAAGAAGGATATGGAGTCTCCACATCCGATGGATAGATTGGTCTGTGGGGATGTTGGTTTCGGCAAGACGGAGGTGGCAATACGCGCCGCGTTTAAAGCGGTTGCCGATAGTAAGCAGGTTGCTGTATTGGTTCCGACGACCATCCTTGCCCTGCAACATTACAGGACGTTCTCTGAGCGCTTGAAAGGATTGCCGGCTAACATTGACTACATCAACCGTTTTAAGTCTTCAAAACAGATTAAAGACAGCTTAAAACGCTTGGAAGAAGGCAAGATCGATATCATCATCGGTACGCATCGATTGGTAAGCAAAGATGTGAAGTTTAAGGACTTGGGACTGATGATTATTGATGAGGAGCAGAAATTCGGCGTTTCGGTGAAAGAGAAGCTGAAGGTGATGCGCGCCAATGTGGATTCATTGACATTGACGGCTACTCCCATTCCTCGAACCCTGCACTTCTCACTGATGGGTGCTCGCGATTTGAGCATTATCTCCACGCCACCACCAAACAGGCAGCCCGTGCAAACGGAACTGCATGTTTTTAACGATGCTTTGATCAAGGAGGCTGTAAGTTATGAGCTAGATCGTGGCGGACAGGTCTTCTTTATCCACAACCGTGTTGCTGACCTTCCGCAACTAGGCCTGCTTATTCGTAAGCTGGTACCCGGAGCAAGAGTCGGTATAGCACATGGACAGCTTGAAGGCGATGAACTGGAGGATGTGATGTTAAAATTCATCAACCATGACTACGATGTGCTGATTGCAACAACCATTATCGAAGCAGGCCTGGACATCCCGAATGCGAATACGATTATCATCAACCAGGCGCATATGTTCGGCTTGAGCGATCTGCACCAGATGCGCGGACGAGTGGGACGCTCCAACAAAAAGGCATTCTGTTATTTATTGAGCCCACCATTATCGACATTAACGAACGAGGCCTACAAACGCCTTTCGGCAATTGAAGAGTTTTCGGAACTGGGATCGGGCTTTAATGTGGCGATGCGCGACTTGGATATCCGTGGTTCCGGTAACCTATTGGGTGCGGAGCAGTCTGGATTTATTGCAGAGATCGGGTTCGAGATGTATAATAAGATATTGGACGAAGCCGTACAGGAGCTGAAAGACGATGAGTTCGGCGACCTCTTTGCAGACGATAAGGATAGAAAGTATGTGACTTTTACACAGATAGATACCGATTTGGAAGTACTGATCCCGGATGAGTATGTGACGAATATCTCCGAACGCTATAATCTATATAATGATATCGCCAAGTTAAAGAATGAGACTGAATTGCAGGCATTTGAACAGGAACTGGTTGATCGTTTCGGACCTATCCCGGCCCCTGTTTTTGAGCTTTTCAATACGTTGCGCTTGCAGTGGCTAGGTAAAGAGATCGGCTTAGAAAAGATTTCCTACAAGAAAGAAACATTGAAAGGATTCTTTGTGAGCAATACCAAGTCCAGCTATTATCAATCTGAGCAGTTTGGAAAGGTATTGGCCTTTGTTCAACGACATGCTAGCATCAGCAACCTCAAAGAGGTTAAAGGGCAGCTCCGCATTGCGATCAGCAATGTGAACAGCATAGAATATGCGATCAGCTTGTTGTCTGAAATGAAGTAATAAGAGTTATTTTCAAATACGATGTTCTATTGATTGGCTAGTTTTGCGATCAATAGAACATCGTATCATGCATTAAAAAGCCCCCTTTAGTCTGCAGTAAGAAATACCGCATTCGCCATTATCACTTTTCCGTTTTCCCAGAAATTACGGAACAACACATTATCGGTTAAGTAGATAACCGAACCCTGCCCTACTTTCTGCTCGCCAAATACTAGCCCATTCTTTAGTTTCTTTGCAAGATTGTTTCCTACGAAACCGCTCATCTTTGCTCCTTCGTTGATATAGCCCACATTCCAGCCTTTGCCTGCTTCGAAGTATTGATATAGGTTTGCATCCTGTTTCAACGTGAAGTAATCTTTGACGCCGAACATTAAAGGATGTGAGCTATCAAAAGTTACTTTGTAGATGGCTCCGGCCGTGTATTCTTTTAGCGACTCGCGCTCGCGATCGCTATATTTCAGCAATGGACTCGCTTTGCTTTTAGCCACAGAGTCCTGCTTCAATGGCTTCAACGCACTCCACTCCTGCGATGCTAACTGTCCTACTGCAGATTCTAGCGCGATTACTTTTCCTCCCGCACTTAACCAGGAAGCGAACCTTGCGGCTTGCTCTTTATCCTTGAGAAAGGGATGTGTACCGTTCGCTAACACGACGACGTCGATTTCGTCCCATTTAACACGTGAAAAATCCAAGGGATTGACAAGGGCAATCGGATAATCTAATTGCTCATCAAAATAATGCCATACCTCGCCAACATTGGTCGCACGAAGCCCCTCGCCAGCAAACATCATGATCTTCGGTGCTTTCAAAGTTTTCACATCCGAGCTTCCTAAATCCTTGCCTCCTTCTACGATTCCTGAACTTAGGTTATGGACTTTCACTTGCAAGCGGTCAGCATTTTCTTTCAATAGCTGATCCAGCTTCACCGTCTGATTGGCATTCTTCATAATCAGGATAGAGCCTCTCGGAAACTCTTCATTGCCAATCTTGAAAGATTGTTCGGAGGATTTTAAACTGACTTTGTTCTTCAACAAGGCCGCGGTTAGCTGTGCTGCCGAGAAACCATCCCATTTTATGGCGTATCCAAATCCAGTGCTGCTCTCATTGCTGATCTTGGCAAGCTGATAGGGTTTTAAATTGCTAGCTTTCGTATGAGATGCAATCGCCGGGATGCCATAGACGTAAGGCAAGGACCAAGCGGTAATATCATAAGTAACAGAGTCTGTTAATTTAGCTTCCGGTTCAAATAGAACCCGTATCAAGGCAGCCTTCGCTTGATTGCCCGGGATTACGACGTCATTGGCTGTTAAACTATGCGACTGCTCTTTCTTACTGAAGTAATCCAAGCCCTTAACAGATCCTGTTGAACTGTAGTAGTTGATTTTATTCTTATCCAGCAGGTTCAATAAGGCTCTGATTCTTCCATCCCTAGCCTGATCATATTTGAGCACATAGGTATGATACGAAGACAGTTTTCCAGCAACAGCATCATCACCAAACTTCTTGAATTCCTGAACTACCTTTTCCGCATGTGTCGACACGACGTCCACAACATTGAGTCCAGAGGCATGATGTTGAATGGCACGATCTACTAAAGTTAAAGTATCGCGATCGTCCATATAAACTCCTAAACCTGCGGAACCATTTCCCGCCTTCTCATAGGTCATACCAATAGAACCGGAATACAGGGGATAGGTATCTCCATAGGATGGATAGAACAAATCGAAGCGCTCTTTAGTGAAATAAAGCCATCCTTTTGAATCGAAGTAATTTGCATTATGCTTCCCAATGGTCGTTTGAAACTCCCGTTGCCACGGCGTAATTACTTCATGGAAAGGCTCTGCAGCCGGTGGAAAATAATAAGGCGCATTGATTCCTTGTTCATGGAAATCCACGTGGATATGGGGAAGCCATTTATTGTAAATAACGGCGCGCTGCGTGCTTTCCGCCTGTGTTTGCCATGCCCAATCTCTATTCAAATCAAAGTAATAATGGTTGTATCGACCACCTGGCCAGGGTTCGCGGTGCTCACGAGCATATAAATCAGGATTGTAGTTCTTGCCGACCACGCCATTATGGAAGTTCGCATATCGCTCGGTTCCATCCGGATTTAAACAGGGGTCGATAATGATTAAGGACTTATCCAACCAGGCTTTAGCTTTCGTATTTGCTGGGTTCACTAATTCGTACAGCGTCATCATAGATGCTTCAGCCGACGATGTTTCATTGCCATGCACATTGTTGCTCATCCAGATAATAGCGGGAATATTAGTTTGCCCTGTCCCTTCGATCGCATGTGCCAATCGAAGATTATTGTTTCGGATGTCTTCGAGCTTACTGATGTTGCTCGGGGATGATACGTAATATACACGCATCGGACGCCCTTCTACGGAAGTGCCATATGCTTCTGATTTTACCTGGTTAGGAACCTGCTCAGCAATATGATCGTAATAAGCCAATATTTTCCAATGGGGAGTCACCCGGGTCCCGACTTGATAGCCAAGAAAATCCGCCGGTGATTTTATTTGCGCATAGCTCAAAAAACTGCAAGCACATAGCAAGCAAAGTAAGAGATTTTTCATTCAAATAGGTTAATAAGCAATATTCAGTGAATATTTAGGACTTTAAATTAACGATTTGCGTGCAATTTTTGCTAATTTCCATCTCATTTATTTCAATCTACCGTTCATGGCACATTTAGAAACTGACCTTATACATCAAGGATGTGGCTTCAACGACAGTAAGGCTGTTGTCACGCCCATATATCAAACTTCCACCTACTATGCTGACGAAGACTTGCAGCAGTATATCGTCGCGGCGACAGAAACTAAACACCCGACGTTCTACCATCGTCATGGCAACCCCACAAATTCGCAGGCTGCTGCGATCTTGGCAAGTCTGGAGAAAACAGAAGATGCTTTATTATTGGCAACGGGAATGGCTGCGATCAGCACCGCGATCCTTGCCGTAGTAAAAGAAGGAGATCATATCGTTACACAAAACTCGCTTTATTCGGGCGCGATGTTATTCTTTAAAGAATTTCTGAACGACTACGGCATATCCGTCACGCATGTTGATCAAAAGGATAACACTGCGTTTGAGCGAGCGATTCAGCAGAACACCAAGTTGATTTATGTGGAAACACCTTCCAATCCGAATCTGGATGTGACCGACTTGGAATACATCGGACAGTTGGGTAAGAAACATGGAATCACCACGATGGTAGACAATACTTTCGCTTCGCCCATCAACCAAACGCCTGCGGAGTATGGCATCGACATCGTTGTGCACAGCGCAACGAAATACCTTGGCGGCCATAGTGATTTAACGGCAGGCGCAATATGCGGAAGCAAGGAATTTATTCATAAGGCATGGCGCAGGTCGCTGGTTTTAGGAGCATCGCTTAGTCCATTTGACTCCTGGCTTCTGCTTCGTGGCATGAAGACCCTTGCTATGCGCGTAAAACAGATCAATAGCAATGCGCTTGCAATCGCGGAATGGTTTGAAAAACATCCTGCGATTAAGCATGTGGCTTATATTGGCTTGCAATCGCATCCTCAATATGAATTGGCGGCAAAGCAGATGCGTGGAGGAACAGGCATGCTGTGTATCGAAATTGTCGGCGATGAGGATCAGGCCTATCAACATGCTCAACAGGTACTTAATAAGTTACAAATCTTTGCCAATGCGGCAAGCTTGGGCGGTGTGGAATCTTTAGTAGTCCATCCTGCAAGCATGTGGGGCAGCCACCATGATAAATCGCAAAAGAAGACATCGGGAATTACGCCAGGAATGTTGCGGATATCGGTAGGGATTGAACATATCGATGACCTAATTGGCGATTTTGAAGCAGCGCTGGAAGGGATAAAATAAGTTGAAAAAAGATATTTAAGGGAGTTGGTTTCTACAGCCAACTCCTTTTGTGTTTTCTGAAAGGAATAATATTCTTTGCATTTTATTAAACTTGAATTAACAATTCATTTATCTTTAAAATGTTTCTTTGACCAAGAATTGCCTAGCCAAGAATGAAAGCACATGATTTAGATCTTAATGACTATCAGTTTCAACTTTTTCAAGATGGAGATGAAATCGTATTCAAGTTGGTCTTCGATCGATATCACAAAATTCTATTCCGTTACACCTATGCTACGCTAAACGACGTTTACAAAAGCGAGGAGATTGTCCAAACAGCCTTTATTCAATTGTTTAAGAACAAATCACGGATCAGTAGTCCTGATGCCCTATATCCCTATATTTTTGTTATCACCAAACGATTAGTAGCCAAAGCCTTCAAAGCACAAATTCTCAACCTTACTGATCAATTGGAACAAAACAATGCATTGGAAGTCGCTTGTGAAGAGACGGAACAAGAATTGAAGTCAAGAGATCTTAAGGGCATACTAAATAAATTGATCGATCAATTACCGCAGAAGCAAAGCGAAATCTACCGCTTGAGTAAACTCCAAGGCTATTCTTATGAGGAGATTTCTTTGATCACCGGGAGTTCTCGGAACACCGTGAAGAATCAGCTCATCACAGCATCGAAAAAAATAAAAAGCAATCTCGAAAAGCTATATCTGCTTATTTTTTACTTTTTTTTCATGTAGACTAGTCCTCTTTCTTTTCGATTGCCTTTATAGTGTAAAAGCAAGACCAATTGAAAAAAGAGGAACTAAAAGACTTAATCCAAAAACACAAGAACCATCAATTAACTGCAACTGAGTTGCAGCGGCTTAAGGAATTTTTCCATTCGGAAGAGTTTGATGCTGTTTTTGATCGGGCCAGCGAGGAACTATTTCTTGAAAATAGCAATTCTGGTGTGGACATGGAATCTGAGAAGATTTATCGTCGTATAGCGGAGGAAATCCTTCCTCAAGAAAAGCGCAGCATTAAATCAAGGAACTGGCTTTACATCACTACAGTATCTGTCGCCGCTGCCTTGCTACTATTCTTTTACTTGACTCCATCGATTCTTCCAAACTCAACTGATGATGTTGTCTCAGCGAAAAGAGAACAGATTGACATCCTTCCTGGAGGAGCAAAAGCAAAGCTGGTACTGGAAGATGGGAAGATAGTTGATCTTGCGAATTTACGCTCCGACACGACTTTACAACTTGCGGGCTACAAGATATACAAGAATGCTAAAGGTGAGCTCACTTATACTTTGACGGATGAAAATATCAGTTCTGCGGGTCTTTACAATACGATAGTCACGCCAAAGGGTGGCGAATATAACCTGCAGCTTCCCGACGGCAGCAAGATATTCGTGAATGCCTCCTCGACCATTCGTTACCCACTTCAATTCGATAAAGCCAAAAGAGAAGTCGAGCTTGATGGAGAAGCTTATTTTGAAGTAAGGCAAATGGTTCAAAACAATAATAAGATTCCCTTCATCGTAAAAACCCGGGAACAGACATTGAAGGTCCTCGGAACTTCGTTCAACATCAACTCTTACAGCGACCGAATCGAAACGACCTTGGTAGAAGGAAAGGTTCAGTTAAGCTATCCAAACAAAAAAGGTGGCTTGCTAGCTCCTAACCAACAAAGCAGCTATCATTCCAAGCATCAGTCTTTTGACATTAAAGATGTTGATCCGTTTTATACCATCGCCTGGAAAGATGGGAATTTCGCATTCGAAAATACTTCGTTAAGCACGGTTATGAAAGATCTGGAGCGCTGGTATGATGTGGAAGTTGAGTATCGCGGTAACTTTTCGAAGATTAAGTTTTCAGGAACAATTTCAAAATACGAGAAAATAGATAAAGTTTTAAAAGCCATAGAGCTGACAGGAAGTGTGAAGTTTAAGATTGAAGAAAGGAGGATAATCGTAATGAGTTAAACTTACTTTTTCACATTTATCGAAAAAACAGGAGCGTTAGGACCGCCCCTGAAAAATTGATAAATAGTTCGACTGATAGTACGCTAATTATTAACTAATCAACCGATTTACAAATGTATAAAAAAAACAAAATTATCTCCTCCATGGGAGATATTGTGCATCGAAAACCTAAATATCTATCGATGAAACTAGCTATTGCCCTCATGTTTGCCTCTGTGTTTCAAGCTAGCGCTTTCACATTCGGCCAAACGGTCACCCTAAAGAAGAAGAACGTTAGGATAACTAATGTTCTTAAAGACATTCAAAAGCAAAGTGGCTACAACATCTTCTACGACAGTTCATTTTTTCCGAGCAACTTGTTACTCAGCGTGGATTTTGACAAAAAGCCCTTTGACAAAGCGCTAGAAAGCCTATTAAAGGATTATGCAATTGATTACAACATTATTGATAAGAATGTGATCTTACGCAGGAAGCCTACAGCTGCAAGAACGCTCAATACTATTTCAAAAGCGACTTCTTCGATACAGCAATCTCTGATTCGCGGAACAGTGAAGAGCGCCGAAGGCGAACCCCTTTCCAATGTGTCCGTAACGGAGAAAGGCGGTACTGCCAGTACGATGAGTGATCAACAAGGAAACTTTGAAATTACTGTTTCGAAAGCAGATGCCATCCTTCTAATCAGCAATATAGGCTTTGAAAAACAAGAGATTGCTCTGGCAAATCGCAGTTCGGTACAAGTGACGCTTCAACCTGCTATGACCGAAGTTGATGAGGTTGTCGTGGTAGGCTATGGTGAACAGAAAAAAGTCAACTTAACGGGAGCTGTAAGCCAAATTTCCGGAGAAGAATTTGAAGATAGACCAGTTACGCAGCTTACGCAAGCTCTTCAGGGAAATGTTCCGAACTTAAATATTGTTTTCGGTTCCGGACAGCCAGGAACCAGTGGCTCTGTTAATATCCGAGGAAATACGTCGATTAATGGTGGTGAGCCCCTAATCCTTATCGATGGTATCCTAGGCACACTGGACCGTGTCAATGTCAATGACGTAGAATCGGTGACTGTTCTTAAAGATGCATCGGCAGCAGCAGTATATGGTGCTAGAGGTGCTTTTGGTGTAATCCTCGTGACTACGAAAAAAGGAAAAGTCGACGGCAAAGCATCGATTGATTATTCTGCCAACTTCGGATTTACGACTCATGCAACAAATACAGATTTTATCACATCGGGATATTGGAACGCAAAGATCAATGATGATGCAATGTACAATGCCTTAGGTTATAGAACGACCCGTTATACCGATGAAGACTACGAAGAGCTTTTGGCCCGCGTGAATGATAAGACGGAAGATCCTTCAAGACCTTGGGTAGTCGTGAAGAAAGATGCCAGTGGAAATGACATCTATCGTTATTATGCAAATTTTGATTGGTTCAATTACCTTTACGATAATAACCGTCCGAAATCTGATCACAACCTATCGTTAAGCGGGAAGTCAGGAAAGACCAATTATGCACTATCTGGCGCCATCTCCAACGAGCAAGGTATTTTTAATATTCAACCGGATAAATTTAAGCGCTATAACTTAAGAGCGAACCTTTCAACAGAAATTAAACCTTGGTTAACTGTAAGCAATGGCACCCATTTCTTTAAATCATCGTACGATTGGGCCGGGCTTTCAACAAACTTCAATAAGGTTGCAAACAACGTGAGTAACAGTGCGACGTACCATTATCACGCGATGTATGTACCTAGAAACCCTGACGGGACATTGACTGGTTATTCAGGAATCAATAGTTATCCAATCGGTTATGGATTACACAACGCTTTAGAAAGCGGAACGATGAAGGGTTATGATAATGGCACCGAATTTACGAACAAGACCGAAGCCATTATTAATTTTGGAAAAGGCCTGACCCTAACAGGTAACTATTCATACCGCGAATTCAGAGGTGAAAACAGTTATCGCCAGACCAAGCAATATTACTCGAAATACCCTGGTGTAATGGAATTGTCTTCGTTAGGAGCTTTAAATCAGGATAGATTGACCGAAGCTATGACGAAATATTCATGGCATTTTATCAACGTCTTTGCAAATTATCAAAAGAGCTTCGGCGATCATAACGTCGTTGCAATGGCAGGTTTCAACCAAGAAGACCGCAAGTATAAACGAATTGGTGGAGTGGGACAAGACCTGTTATCCGAGACTTTAAATGATTTGGATCTTGTTATCGGTGAAAAACAATTCAATGCGGGAGCTGATGAATGGGCAGTTCGCGGTGGATTCTATCGTTTGAACTACGATTATAAAGGCAAATATTTATTCGAAACCAGTGGTCGTTATGATGGCACCTCTCGTTTCCCTAAATCAAGTCGCTTTGGATTTTTCCCATCCTTCTCTGCTGGGTGGAGAGTTAGTGAAGAAGCATTCTTCCAGCCGATCAAGAATTCCATCAACAACTTGAAAGTTCGCTATTCATACGGTTCGCTAGGAAACCAGGAAGTCGACACCTACGCATATATCGCTTCTATGGGAACAGGGCAGATCAACTATTTAGTGGATGGTCAAAAATTAAACGTGACTTACAATCCTGCGCCAGTTGCACCAACCTTAACTTGGGAAAAAATCAGCACGAGCAATATAGGATTAGATTTCTCACTACTAAACAACCGCTTAAGCGTGGAATCGGACTATTATGTTCGTAATACGATAGGCATGTTAAGTATCGGAGAAACACTTCCTGAAGTATTTGGGGCTGGCGAACCAAAGGTTAATGCGGCCGATTTAAAAACAAAAGGCTTTGACCTCTCGCTAATGTGGCGCGATCAGTTGAACTTAGGCAGCAAGCCCTTCAATTACTCGGTTAGAGCAATTCTATCAGATTATACATCCGAAATCACCAAGTTTAGTAATCCAGCCGGCTTATTGAATACGTACTACGAGGGTCAGCAATTAGGTGAAATATGGGGTTATCGCTACGATGGATTCTTCAAAACAACCGAAGAGGCACAAGAATATGCGAAAATTGTTAACCAAGACCAGATCAACAGACGAAGAGTACAGGCACCTACCGAGGATTTACGGAGGTTACAAGCTGGTGATATCAAGATCAAAGATCTAAATGGCGATGGAATTATCAATGCCGGGAAAAGTACGCTTGCTGATCCGGGAGATAGAGAAATAATCGGTAATAGCCAACCGCGCTATTCTTATGGATTAACGCTTAGTGCAAACTGGAATGGGATCGATGCTTCTATATTTTTCCAAGGAATCGGTAAAAGACACTGGTATCCAAACTTGGAAGCACAAGCGTTCTGGTCGGTATATGCAAGACCATATGATTCGTTTATTCCTAGCGACTTCCCGGACAAAATCTGGTCGCCAGAAAACCCGAATGCGTACTTCCCATTCCTCCGTGGATACACGGCACAAAACTCCGAACTATCGGTTAATAACGACATGTATCTACAAGATCTATCCTACTTAAAGATTAGAAACTTAACCGTCGGATACACTTTCCCAACAAGTCTAACAAATAGGATTCACGTCAATAAATTCAGACTGTTCATGAGCGGTGAAAACTTGGTTACCTGGACGAAGTTAAAAACGGACTATATCGATCCTGAGCAAGTGATGACAGATAATACAGGTAGAAGCTATCCGATGGGTAAAGTTGTGTCTTTCGGTGCCCAATTATCCTTTTAACTATTAATAGATTTTGACCAGTATGAAAACCAGAAAAATATTACCTATTATAACATTATTCGGATTGCTGACGGCATGTAATGATGATTACTTAGAGCGTTATCCGTTATCCGAATTAGCACCTGAGAACTATTTCTTAACCGCTGCGGAGCTGCAGAACTATACCAATGCCTTCTACTCGGAACTTCCAGATGCGTTAGCCATTCACTATAACAATCCGACGCAAGCGGATGATGAAGCGCGCAATACGTTAGCCGCTGAGATACAAGGAACACGAGAAACCCCCTCGAGCGGTGCGGGCTGGGATTGGGCGGAACTACGTCAGATCAACTTCTTCCTCGAAAATTCGCATAAATGTACCGACGAAGCTGCGCGTCTGAAATACGAAGGTGTAGCACGTTTCTTCCGTGCCTATTTTTACTATGAAAAAGTCGTTCGCTTTGGCGATGTGCCTTGGTATGATAGTGTACTTGAATTAGACGATGAAGGACTTTTTAAGGCGAGAGATTCTAGAAAAGTGATCTTCGAAAAAATGTTAGAAGACATCGACTTTGCGATCGCTCACTGTCAAACTGAAAAAAGCACCACATTAATCACCAAATGGACAGCCTTGGCTTTTAAATCGAGAATTTGTCTTTTTGAAGGAACATTCCGTAAATATCATGGATTAGGCGATTCAGACGCGATATTGGCAGCAGCAGCTGCAGCAGCAGAGGAACTCATGAACACAGGACCTTATACCATCTACAAAAGCACAACAGACAAAGCATATCATGAACTGTTTATAGCTGAGAATGCTATTCCTAGTGAGATGATTCTTGCAAGACAGTATGATGCATCCGTACCATTTGTACATTCTGCGAACTTCTATATTCTCTCAGCCTCTTACGGAAGACCAGGCATGCAAAAGTCACTTGTCAACAGCTACTTAATGAAAGACGGCTCGCGCTTCACCGATCAAGCGAACTATCAAACGATGCAGTTCTATGATGAAATGCAGAACAGAGATCCTCGTTTAGCACAGACCATTCGCACACCTGGCTACAAAAGAATTGGAAGCAATAGCAGCACTGTTCCCGACTTTGCGACCTCGGTTACAGGATATCAGTACAGTAAGTATATATTGGCGCCTGCTTTCGATGCTGGACAATCAACCAACGATATGCCAATCTTTCGCTATGCGGAAGTGCTCTTAAATTTTGCAGAAGCAAAGGCGGAATTAGGGACTTTGACGCAAGCAGATATCGATAAGAGTATCAAGTTATTGCGCGATCGCGTGGGCATGCCGAATTTAAACCTTCAAGCTGCCAACGCTAATCCTGACCCTTATCTATTATCGGAGTATCCCAATGTTACGAAAAGCAGTTTCACTGGCGCTATCCTTGAGGTTCGCCGCGAAAGACGTATCGAACTCGTAAAAGAAGGTCAACGATATAATGACTTAATGCGCTGGAAAGAAGGCGCTCGTTTATCGAAGCGTTTTTATGGACAATATTTTCCAGGGGCAGGTGAGTATGATTTAGATAAGAATGGAACAATAGATTTAGTGATTTACGAAGGTACTGCACCAACGAGAAAACCAGGCGTTCAATACCAAAAACTGGGTGAATTAGTGCTTGAGAACGGCAATAAAGGTGGACGTATCGTCAATCTCCCAGATATTGTTAAGAAATGGGATGAAGGAAAAGATTATCTATATCCTATTCCAACGCAAGAACTCGAATTAAACCCACAATTAAAACAAAACCCAGGATGGGCGTCATCAGGAACTTAAATCTAACACTATGAAAAACATCGTAAAATATTTAGCGATTATGGCTATTGCTTGTGTCTCCACACAAGCAATAGCACAAAAAAAGATCAAGATCTTATCTTATAATGTGCTATACGGATTACAAAAAGACTCAACAGCCAACATCGATCGCTACGTCGAACTGGTGAAAGAGCTAGACCCGGATATCGTTGCTACGCAAGAGATGAATGGTTGGAAACAAAAAACATTGGAAGACTTAGCAAAACGCTACAACCATCCCTATGCTTTACAATCAAAAGAAGAGGGCTTTCCGACTGCGCTGACATCAAAAAAGCCGATGGTAAACTTCAAAAAAGTGACCGAGAATATGTGGCACAGCTATATCTACGCAAAGATAGAAGGTATACATATCTTCGTCATTCACTTCTCGCCGTTTAGCTATAAGAAGCGCTTGGAAGAGGTGGAGAACATTATTGCACAAACCAAAGAGCTCAATCCTAAAGAACCGATCCTAATCATGGGCGATTTCAACTCCTTATCTGAATCGGACAGCAAAAACTATGACCAGGCGGTGCTAGCATCCATGAAGGAACAGGAAATGAAGCGCGAACAGGTTCGCAACCTGAACAATGGGGCGATTGATTATTCCGTGTTAAAAAAATTGGAAGACGCAGGATTTTATGACTCCTACAAGGTATTGAACAAGAATTTTGAAAGCTCCGTTCCAACCTTCAAAAGTGGGGAAGCTAAGATTAAGCAGTCTAATGCAGGAATCGGAAAGCGAATAGACTTTCTTTGGGCAAACGAAAAAGCAAAGAAGATGCTTACCAAGAGTATTGTGCTCAAAAATGAGAAAACACACATCATTTCCGACCATTACCCAGTATACGTTGAGCTAGAGCTACGCTAAAAAATATCAACAAGCTCCCTTAGAAGAAAACATCGCTAAGGGAGCTTATTTAACAGTTCCTTTCGGAAAACCATCGAATCCTTATTAAGCCATTATTACAGCCAATGGCTATACAAAATGACCATAGCTTTCTTGCACCAACCTCGCCAATTCCTCTACCGGAATTGAAGGCTGATGTTCCCCGGTCACAAACCAAGACCTATTCGAAGGATCGAACCTAAGTTGGTAAGAAATTCGATCATCCTCGGTAATATTAAAACCGTGGCTCTTAAGATCATATGTTGCATGGAAAGTGATCGTCCGATCTGAAAGCTGCTTCTCAAATATTCTAGTTAAATCCATAGACGGTTTTATTTTTTTTTGTTTTTTATATGTTCATTTGCACGACAGGCCGAAAGATAAAAACGGCACTTAGCAAGTTGATTTAAATTGAAGACACCATTAACATCATTCACAAACACCATGCCCTCCCTCGCCCGATATGCGCAAATGCTACGCTAAATTACTTCCTTACCAAAATATCGTGTACAAGGCCGCTGTAATTCCCAACACCAGCAATGCGCCTACCGCAAAACCAGTCTTTGTCTTGAACATCATTGTATCCACTTCCAATCCATTGGGAACGACGCCACGTTTATTCTCATAAATACTGATAAAATACATTCCGATCACGCAGAACAAGAATACAAAACCAACGCGGTCGATAAATGGTATTTCATAAATACCATTCACCGGAACGGCGAAACCCGTAGATGCCAGGAAAGAAAGATCCACAAACTGAGGCAAGAACTTCAGAACGATCGACATCAAGAATCCGCCGATAGTCGCGAAAAGGGCAGCATTTGACGTTGTTTTCTTCCAAAAGAAACCCAGCAAGAACATCGCAAAAATACCTGGCGAAACAAAACCGGTATACTCCTGAATATATTGGAAACCACCCTTCTTATCAATTCCCAAATGCGGTGCGATAATAATCGCTAAGATCATGGAAACGATGATAGTGATCTTTCCCACGTTCACCAATCTCCGCTCCGAAGCGTTCTTATCAAATAACTTTTGGTAAATATCTAGCGAGAAAATCGTCGCAACCGAGTTTGCTTTGCCGGCAAGCGATGCTACAACAGCAGCCGTTAATGCCGCAAACGACAAGCCTTTTAGACCCGTAGGCAACAAACTTAACAACACCGGATAAGCTCTATCCGGATTTAGCTCCCCGCTTGCCATCATTTCCTGTTGGAACAAGCCATCATTGTACAGCACGAATGCTGCAACTCCAGGTAATACCACAATGATCGGCATCAATAATTTTAATACCGCAGCAAATAAAAGTCCGTTTCTTGCTGTTCCTAGATCAGCTCCTAATGCGCGCTGCGTGATGTATTGATTACAGCCCCAATAACTAAGATTGATCACCCACATACCACCGATCAAGACACTTAAGCCCGGAAGATCGATGTAATTCGGATTATCAGGTTTTAAGATCATATGGAAATGATCGGCAGCTTTTTCATGCACGATATCGAAGCCCTGTAGGATCCCTTCGCCACCAAAGTGGTCAGAAACCAAATTTAAGGCAAGATACGTGGTAGCAAGCCCACCCAGGATAAGGAAAAATACTTGGATGACATCGGTATACCCAATTACTTTCATCCCCCCTAAGGTGATAACGATGGCAAAAACCGCCAATCCGATCATACAAAGTTGAAAATCTAAACCCGATATACTCGACACCGCTAATGCCCCTAAAAACAAGATGGAAGTAAGGTTAACAACGATATAAAGCAATAACCAAAAGACAGCCATAATCATCGATACCGTTCCATTATATCGCACATTCAGGAACTGCGGCATGGTGAATATCTTGTTCTTAAGGTAGACAGGCAAGAAAAACACCGCAACGACAATTAAAGTCGCTGCAGCCATCCATTCATAAGTCGCTATCGCCAACCCGATCTTAAAACCCGAGCCGCTCATTCCGATAAATTGCTCCGCCGAAATATTGGACGCAATAAGCGAGGCTCCAATTGCCCACCAGGTTAATGAGCCTTCGGCAAGAAAATAATCCTTAGAATCGCCTGAAGCTGATTTCTTCTTATAATAAATGTAAAGTCCATAGCCCGCAACAATGGCGAAATAGCATAGGAATACGATATAATCTTTAGTTTCCATGGATTATTGAACTGAGAATTTATAAACAGATTTGGTCGAATAAGTCTCGCCGGGATTAAGGATGGTCGAGGGGAAGTTAGGTTGGTTTGGCGAGTCCGGGAAATGCTGCGGCTCAAGACAGAAGCCCGTTCTGAAACTGTCTTTATTGCCATTCTTCAGGGTTACTTTTTCTGCCATAAAGTTTCCGGAGTAAAACTGAATGCCCGGCTCTTCTGTATAGATATCCATCACAATGCCAGACTGATCTCCAACAACCTTGGCAGCATGATTCAGACCGTTGACTTTCGTGCCATTCAACACAAAATTATGATCATAGCCTTTGCCAAAAGTCAGTTGCTCATTAGCAACTTCAATGTCTTTGCCAATGCTTTTCGCGCTCGTAAAATCAAATGGCGTTCCTTTAACTGAGCTAATCGCTCCAGTTGGAATCAGTGTGCTGTCCACCGGTGTTATCTGATCAGCAAATAGCGTCAGTTGATGATTCAAGATGGAACCACTACCCTCTCCATTTAAATTGAAATAAGCGTGGTTGGTCAGGTTGATAACCGTCTTTTTATCAGTCGTAGCATGGTAAGCAATCGTCAGTTCATCATGATCAGACAGACTGTAAGTCACTTCGATTTTGATATTACCAGGAAAACCCTCATATCTATCGGGCAGGGTGTGCGAGAAAACAACGCTTTTCTCGTCGATTTGTTTAGCCTCCCAATTCGCAAAATGCAAGCCCTTAGATCCACCATGCAAAGTATTCTTACCATTGTTCGTAGGCGTCGTGTATTGCTCCCCATCAATGCTGAACTTCCCATTTGCAATTCGGTTGCCGAAAGGGCCAACGATTGGCCCAAAGTAGGGCTCTTCGGGATTGTTATACAGCGAAGCCTTGCTAAACCCCAAAACAACATCAGTCATAGCGCCATCTTTATTCGGAACTACAAGTCCAACAAGGCGGGCGCCAAAATTCGTCAAATAGGCCGTGGCTCCCTTAGCATTCTTTAAAATAAATAATTTTGCCGCTTTGCCGTCTATTTCTTCGTTAAACTGCGCGGAGTCGACTAGCTCTTTACTTGCCGTGGGTGATGGGCTGCTTTTATCTTGTTTTGCACCCTGCTGGCAAGATAATAGTGCCAACAAAGCACAACCCAGGAATAGGTTGATTAGTTTCTCATTCATAAGCTTGTTTATAATCGTGTATTTAATATACGACTTCCGTTCCATTATCGATGGCAACGAAAATAGCCGTTAATTCCAAATCAAATCTCGAGCGGTATCCTTCGGAAAGGGCATCAACTAGTTGAATACCAAATCCTTTTTCTACGATATTGATGGTGCAACCACCAAAACCGCCACCCATCATTCTTGCCCCTTTCACTTGTTCAAACAGCTTCGCCTGCTCAACCAGGTAGTCTAGCTCTGCACAGCTCACTTCATATTCCCTGCTCAATCCCTCATGCGCTAGAAATAACTGCTCGCCAAGTGCAGTAATATCGCCTGCCTGTAAGGCTTCGCATGCATTATTTAGACGTTCATTTTCTTCTAATACAAATCTAGCCTTCGCATAGGCTTCCGGATCAACAGGCTTTACCAGTTCGTCCAACTGCGCTATGCTGACATCGCGCAAGCTCTTCACCTGCGGGTATTTAGCCTGCAGCAGACCTACCGCATGCTCGCAAGCATGACGACGGTCATTGTATGCAGAAGATGCTAAAGCATGCTTTACATTGGTATTAAGGAGCACAATCTCATGATTCCCCAAGTCCAGGGGCACATAAGTATAGCTAAGGTCGCGACAGTCTAAACGGATTACATGAGCTGCCTTGCTCAATACCGAGGCGAATTGATCCATAATCCCACATTTCACCCCTGCATAGGTATGCTCTGCCAATTGCCCCATTTTAGCAATTGTTACGCGATCAAGATTCCACCCATACAATTCGTTCAACGCATAACCCGTTGCACACTCTACTGCCGCCGAGGACGATAGACCTGCCCCTACAGGGATATCTCCGTCGATATATAAGTCAAATCCAGATAGCCTAAGCCCCTTATCCTTTATTTGTTGCACTACACCCAAAATATAGTTCGGCCAGCTTTGCTCCGTCGGCGCAATGTCTTTCAATGCTATCGCATAATGTGATTTAAAATCTTCCGCATAGAGGTTGATGAGATCATCATTGCGTTTCCCCACCGCTACATATATGGCTTTATCGATGGCAGCTGGCAATACAAATCCCTCATTATAATCCGTATGCTCACCAATAATATTGATTCGCCCGGGCGATTTCACAATAAGGTCAGGATTCTTTCCAAAAACTTCCTTAAAACGCGTTTCGAGTATATTCCCAGCGATCATCTATTGAGCCTTATAATGAGTAGTACTTTGTTCTTTAATGATTTCTGCAGCACGTTCTGCGGTTATATCTCGCTGCGGATTGGCCAACATCTCATAACCAACCATAAACTTTTTAACCGAAGCAGACCGCAATAGTGGCGGATAAAAGTGCATATGCCAATGCCAATGCTGTTGATCTTCACTATTGACAGGAGCCTGATGCATCCCGGCAGAGTATGGAAATGATGTTTTGAAAATATTGTCGTAACGGACAGTGAGTTCCTTTACGATCTTGGCAAGATCTTCCTTTTCTTGGTCAGTAAACTGACTAATATCTTGTACATGTCTTCTCGAGACAATCATCGTCTCGAATGGCCAGGAGGCCCAATAGGGAACCAGTGCCACAAAGTGCTCATTAGCGATGATCACGCGTTCATCTTTTCGCTCTTCTAGATCTATATAATCGGCAAGTAAACTCCTTTGATGTTCTTCGAAGTATGCACGCAGTTGTATATCTTCTTTTATAATTTCTACAGGAAGGCTACTCTGTGCCCATATCTGACCATGCGGATGCGGGTTGCTGCAGCCCATGATCGCCCCTTTATTTTCGAAAATCTGTATGTATTTGATCCAATCATTGCGGCGCAATTCCACAAATTCCTGCTGCCATAAATTCACGACCTTCTTAATATCCTGAACTTCCATTTCTGGCAAGGTAAGATCATGTCGAGGACTAAAAGCAATGACTTTACAGATTCCCCGTTCGGTCTCTGCAATCAATAGACCATCCTCATCGATGAATGTGCTTTGGGTATTGGGAAGCAAGGCAGAGAAATCATTTACAAAAACAAAACTATCCTTATAATCCGGATTTAAGGTGCCATCAGCGCGTTGATTCCCGGGACACAAGTAACAATTAGGGTCATATTCAGGGCGCTGATCTGCAGAGGTTTTCTCCACTTGCCCTTGCCAAGGCCGTTTACTTCGATGCGGCGATACGAGAATAAATTCACCCGTAAGTAAGTTTAATCGTTTGTGTGGATTTTCGTTTATTGTCGGTTCAGGCATCGGTTTGTGCTCTTCTTTTATCTAAAATACAAAATACAATGATAAGTCGAAGAACTAAGTGTTTATTTTACACTTTAGTAGTAGTTAGAATGTACACAGCATATAACGCAGATGCTTTTGTATGGAAGGCTGCACGCTGTTTTTAGGCGTACCATCAAAACAAATACTTCTTCGAAGGGAGAGCCAAATCTTTGCTTCAGCAAGAGGAATTTCTTGACAAATTATACGATAAACTTGAAACCCCTATTTTGGATCTCAAATAATTTGACTACGCGATGAATTGTTATGAATTTACGCAACATGTGTCACCTGAATTACAAGCATCACTAACTTGGAAAGGCAATCCCCAAGATTGGGTGAGTTTGTTATTGGTAAAATCTCGAGGCGATTTTCAAGGGGGAGATGCTGGAGATTTGTTTTTGTAATCCACAAAAGCGATTTGGCTAAAGAAGACTTCAGCAAATATTTGTCACAATGGAAAGTAGTTAGCAACTAAATAACTTGTGGGGAACAACTAAAAAGCAACTACAGTCATGGTTTTCAATCGTTTCTGTTGAATGATTCAACGCTTTAATTGTTGAAGCGATGTTCCCGAGATAAACAATCCGATACGCTCTTTTCAATTGGCATTTGCAAGTTCGTGCACATTCTTTAGAACCTTGCCTAGAAGAAATCTGTGCTTTATTCCGCTATCATAATCATGAATTAAACCCGACTACCCCCCTACTACCTTATTGACTTTAGAGAATATTTTCCTATATTCAACTCAACTAAAAAGTGTTAGCAAAATAACAGCTAACGCTGCTAAACCTTAATTATCATATCATTCTTTATCTAATGAGTGCTTTTCAAATAAAAGAAAACCCAGAAGTTTATGATGCTATTGTTGTCGGCTCGGGTGCTGGTGGTGGCATGGCGGGCTATATTCTAGCGAATGCTGGTTTAAAGGTATTGATGCTGGAAGCCGGTCCTTTCTTTGACCCAGCCAAAGATGCCTTACAGATGCGCTGGCCTTGGGAGTCTCCACGTCGCGGCGCAGCGACTACTCGTCCCTTTGGCGACTTTGATGCTGCCTATGGCGGATGGCAACTCGATGGTGAACCCTATAGCACCGTCGCTGGAACCGAATTCGAATGGTTCAGAGCGCGGATGCTCGGCGGAAGAACAAACCATTGGGGCCGTATTTCCTTACGTATGGGTCCTGACGATTTCCAACCCACGGACGGCATCACCGATCCCTGGCCCATCAGCTATGAGGAAGTGAAACCATTTTACGACCGAGTAGACCGTATGATCGGCATCTATGGAACTGTTGAAGGGATACATAACGAACCGGACGGAATCTTTATGAAACCGCCAAAACCGCGTTTAAATGAACTTTACATTGCGCGCGGAGCTCGCAAAGCAGGAGTTCCTGTTATTCCTGGCCGGGGCGCTGTCCTTACCGAAGCCTCCTCCGAGATCAAAGGCAGAGGAACCTGTTTCTACTGCGGACAATGCGGAAGGGCCTGTAAAGTCTATGGCGACTTCTCCTCATCCTCCTGTCTTGTTATACCGGCTATGAAAACCGGCAATCTAAAAGTCATCGACAATGCGATGGTTCGTGAGGTGTTGACCAATGATGAAGGACTAGCAACCGGAGTTTCCTATATGAATACCAAGGACTTACAAGAATATACAGCAAAGGGCAAAACAGTTATTTTAGGCGCCAGTGCCTGCGAAAGTGCGAGGCTGATGCTCAACTCGAAGTCCGCGACACATCCGGCCGGTGTTGGAAATAGTAGCGGACTGGTCGGCAAGTACTTGCACGATTCCACCGGAGCCAGCTTATCCGGCTTTTTACCACAGTTATTGGATAGAAAGCGCTATAACGAAGATGGCACGGGCAGTGTACATATTTACTCGCCATGGTGGGGTGACCATAGCAAACTCAACTTTCCGCGAGGCTATCATATCGAATATGGTGGCGGGATGCGCATGCCATCGTATGGCTCTTTCAACGGTGTACCGAGCATCAACGGAAAAGTGCCTGACAAAAATGGAGAACCAAAAGATGGCGGAGGTTATGGTGCTTCATTGAAGCAAGACTATCGCCGGTTCTATGGTGCAAACGTGGGGATGGCCGGGCGTGGTACGGCTCTAGCCCGCAAGGATAACTATTGCGAGATTGATCCCAGCCGCGTCGATAAGTTTGGAATCCCGGTACTGCGCTTCCACTATAAATGGGCAAACGAAGAAATAGCGCAGGCGAAACATATGCAGGAGACTTTTCAGGCGATCATGCATGAAATGGGCGCTATCATCACCTCCTCTATCCATGGTGCAGATACCCTATATGGCTTAGAAGCTCCCGGAAAGATTATCCATGAAGGCGGAACGACCCGGATGGGCAACGACCCGAAATCATCGGTCTTGAATAAATGGGGACAGGCACATGATTGCAATAATCTCTACGTAGTTGATGCGGGTCCTTTCGTGCAACAAGGCGATAAGAACCTGACCTGGACGATCCTAGCCTTATCCATGCGTACGGCAGAATACATCTTAGAACAAAAAAACAAATTAAACAGCTAATCGAGCGATGAACAGAAGAGATTCATTAAAAGCCTTAGGGCTTATTGCTGCAGGCTCTAGCTTAATGGCAGGAGCATGTAAAGACGATAAAACAAATGCGAAGAATGCTACGGTAAATGCCGGCGATAAACTTCCGGGTGTGCAAGACTTCGAACATGAGCGCACGCAGGAACTCTTGGACGAAACCTTCTTTACTCAACATGAAATGGCGACCATCACGGTGCTTGCCGATATTATCATTCCAAAGGATGAAATCTCCGGATCTGCCTCTGAGGCGGGCGTACCGGCTTTCATCGAATTTATGGTCAAAGATATTCCAAGCAATCAGGTACCGATGCGTGGCGGATTACGCTGGTTGGATATACAGTCGCAGAAGCGTTTTTCCAACCCGTTTATCAAATGCAAAAAAGATGAACAACTGGCCTTAGTCGATGATATCGCCTATCCGGAAAAAGCAAAACCGGAGATGATGCAGGGCGTCGCGTTTTTCACTTTGATGCGCAATTTCACATCCTCAGGCTTCTTCACCAGCGAAATGGGAATTAAGGACTTGGGTTATGTCGGGAATAAGCCCAACCTGTGGAACGGTGTACCGGACGACATCATGCTCGCTCATGGTTTCGACCCTTCAAAATTTCTGGGCTAGTCTTACAGTTTGCAAGAACGAACAGGGATAGCTGTTCGTTCTATTTTTCATGTTAACTATTTGATTCCTTCTGCTCGATTTATTATCTGGGGAGATTATTCAAATTAAATTTTGCTCCTCCTATGTTTGTATTGTATAATCTAAGTGAAGATGGGTGAGAGCAGATTTTGCTATAAATAACCTTGTGGTATATTCAAGAAAAGAGACTGCCTCCTCTTCTTTAACCTTTTAGAATCTGAACAGAATGTAAGGAATTCGCTCAATATTATGAGTTTTATAGCCAGTATATCCAGTTAGGAGAAAAGATGAAGAAAGGTTATCACTTACTTAAAATAGACATGATGAAGGTATTATTAAAGCAGACAGTAGGAATTGATGTTGCACAAAATGAATTAGTTGTATCTCTTGGTAGAATGGATGAGCAGATCAACATAGAAGTCTATGCCTACAAAGTATTTCCAAATACTAAAAAAGGTTTTTCAAGTCTTGTATCATGGGTCAATAAACAGACATCAACTGGAACAGTAGTACGTTATGCAATGGAAGCAACAGGAGTTTACCATGAATCCTTAGCCTACTATCTTTGCAGTATTAAAATACAAGTCAGTATCGTTTTGCCAAACAAGATCAGTAATTATGCAAAAACACTTGACATAAAAACTATTACTGACAAGAGCGCTTCACAAGCCATTGCGAGATTTGGTTTGGAAAGGCAATTAGAAGTGTGGCAACCTCCATTAAAAATATTCAATGATTTGAGACAGCTTTGTCGGGAACGTGAGCAACTTGTACATGAGCGTACAATGTTAAAAAACCAACTGCATGCAGAAAGTGCTTCTGCAACTTCGAGCGAAAGCTCAGTTAAACGAACTAAAAAAAGAATAGCCCTTATTGATTTGCAGGAAAAGCAAATAAAAGAAGAAATTAATCTCCTTATCAAAGAAGATCAAACTCTAATAGAAAAGATGAAAATAGTATCTTCTATTCCTGGAATTGGAAATCTGACCGCTGTAACCATTATCGCGGAAACCAACGGATTCGAGTTAATAAAAAATAAAAGACAGTTGGTCAGTTATGCAGGATTAGATGTAAGAGAAAAGACATCTGGGACCTCAGTAAAATCCAAACCCCGAATATCCAAGCGGGGTAATCGAAATTTAAGGAAAGTAATGCACTTTCCGGCACTCGCTGCAATAAGAACAGATGAAAGATTTAGAGATGTTTTCTTAAGATTAGTTTCAAATCATGGTGTTAAAATGAAGGCTATAGTTGCCATACAGCGAAAGTTACTGGAGCTGACATTTATCTTATGGAAAACTGATTCGTATTATAATTCAGATTATGAGGATCATATTTTGCGTCCCAGATTGCTGAATAAAAAGGCCTTAAATTGAAAGTTTGTTTTCTTTGTAATCTTCAAGTTTTATTTGCTCGCTATTTGCAACACCACATAGAAAATTAATGAAATTGTTAGATCAGCGCTGTAAGAATTTCTACACTTTTAGTCAAATCTTCTTTAGTAGAAGAAGCAAAACCTAACCTAATGCCATTTGCGTTATAGGTGGGATATGTATGTAGTTTACCATCTGAAAAGTATAGTCCTTTATTATACGCTTTTTGGGCTAAACTTTCAAGATTTATAGACTTCTCAAATTCAGTCCATACAGTCATACCTCCATAAGGGATAGAGAAATTTACAGCATTCCCTAATTCACTGTATAACAGATTACAAAAATGGTTTCGTCTTTCTTCATATATGGTTAAAGTTTTTCTAAGGTAACGCTGTACCGTTCCATCATTTAAGAGGTCTGCCATAGCATTATCCAAAACGTGGTCGCCTTGCCTGTCAAGCAATATTCTTACATTGGTCAAATGTTTAATTACATTTTCTGAAGCAGCTAAATACCCCATACGAAATGCAGGCGAAAAACTTTTACTAAAAGAGCCACAATAAATGACCATTCCGTTTTCGTCAGCACTTGCAAGAGGAAGTAAAGGACGATGGTTGTAATGGAAATCGAAATCATAGTCATCTTCAAAAATGATAAAACCATATTCGTTAGCCAACCGTAATAATTCTAATCTTCGGTCGATTCGAAGTGACACTGTTGTAGGGTAATGATGATGAGGTGTGACATATACCATTCTAACCTTTTTTCGCTTACATATTTTCCTTAGTTCATCAACAATCAACCCATACTCATCTATCGGGATGCCAATATGTTCTGCCTTGGCGTGTACGAAATTATGTTCGGCACGTTGCCATCCTGGAATACCTGAGACAACAACATCTCCAGGATTGATTAGTGCAGTACAAACAAGGTTAATCCCCATCAAAGTACCACGAACTGATAAGACATTTTTGGAGGTAGTTTTTAGTCCTCTTGTTTCATTCAAGTAATGGGATATTGCTTCCTTATAAACTCCTGAACCATCAGGCGAACCGTAACTTCCAAATTTATAATATAGTCCGCTTCGAGTAAGTTGGTTACGGTATGCCCAGTATAACTCTTTAAGCGGGGCTAATTTAGGGTCTGGATAGCCATCATCCAAATGAAATTCTGCTGTGGGAACAAAGTAGGAGTTAAATAAATACTGTTTTTCATTAAGCAAAAAGCCCGCAATTTTTTGAGCTTTATTGATAGCTTCATTTTGAAGTTTTTTAGGTTCAAACTCCGGAATATGCGATGAAACAAAAGTGCCACGCCCAACAAAACTTTGAAGCCAGCCTTGCATCTGTAATTCTTCAAATGCTTTTGCCACAGTAATACGGTTAATCTTCAGTAAACTTGCAACATCTCTTGTTGAGGGGAGTTTCTGACCTGTCGTGAGTTGTCCGCGTTTAATCAAAATCAGTATCTCGTCAGACAATTGCAGATAAATTGCTCTTTCGTTTTCCTGATTTAATTTTATACAGCTAAAGATGTTATTGATAATTGGACTATCCATTTTATTTAAATTGGACTACAAATGTAATCCAATTTAAATTTAGATTTGCATCATAAAGTAAAATAATCGGAGTATGAAAAATAAAGAGATAGCTATCCGCAGAGCCAATGAAGCAGATAGTGAAAAAGTTTGGGTGCTGATGAGAGATTTAGCAGTATTTGAAAATTATATTGATGCTTTTGCCATTACACCACAGATTGTAAAGGAAAGTGGTTTCCGCAAAACCCCTCCAGATTTTCATTGCATTGTTGCAGATGACAATAATGATATAGCTGGAATATTAGTGTATTATTTTCTTCCGTACACTGCTCAGAATAGACCTGCAATTTATATGAAAGAGCTTTATGTGAATGATAAGTATAGAGGACAACAAATTGGCGAACATTTAATGAATGCTTTAAAGGAAGAAGCACAAATAAATAACTGTGGAATAATTAAATGGACTGTTGCCCCTTGGAACGAGGGCGGAAAAAAATTTTATGAACGTTTGGGAGCAAAGCAAAATACAGAGTGGATAAATTATGAATGGAGTGTCTAAAAGCAAATAACATCATATGAACTGGATAACCTTAATCATCGGACTGTAAGCTCTTCCTCATTAAAAACATATAACATCTGTAAACTACTAAATTAAGAATATATGGAAATAAGAAAAACAACGCTGAACGACATCAAGCTGTTACAGGACATAGGCAGAAAAACATTTTTTGAAACATTTTCTGAAAGTAATTCTGAAGAAAATATGAGAAAATATTTGGAGGATGGTTTTTCTATCGAAAAGCTGACTGAAGAATTGAACAACAAACATTCGGAGTTTTACTTTGCCGTTATGGATGAAAAAGTTCTCGGTTATCTAAAACTAAACTTTGGAGCTTCACAAACCGAACTGAAAGACACCAATAGCCTTGAAATAGAAAGAATTTATGTATTGCAGGAATACCACGGCAAAAAGGTCGGACAGGTATTGTACGAAAAAGCAATTCAGGTAGCCTATGAAAAAGAAGCCATCTATGTATGGTTGGGTGTGTGGGAGGAAAACCCGAGGGCTATCCGTTTTTACGAGAAAAACGGATTTGTGGAATTTGACAAGCACATTTTCAAGTTGGGCGACGATGAACAGACCGATATAATGATGAAAAAGTTTTTGTAAAATATATTCTGTATATGTATATACCCAGCCATTTTCAGTTTCAGGATAATGCCGAGAAGATTGCTTTTATGAAACGATATAGCTTTGCTACTATTGTTACCGTTAAAGACAATCTTCCCATTGCAACCCACCTACCGTTTTTTATAGACGACCTTTCGGACAAACTACTATTGAGTTCCCATTTTGCCAAAGCTAATGAACAGCATAAATACATTGAGGAAAATATATCATTGGTAATTTTTTCAGAGCCACATGCCTATATCTCACCCGCAAATTATGACAAGCGGGAAAGTGTGCCAACCTGGGATTATATTGCGGTTCATGCCTACGGTAAAGCAAAAATATTAGAAGACGAAACTGCCAAAGCTGCTGTATTAGAGCAGATGATACATTTTTATGAAGAGGACTATATGCAACAATGGGAAAACCTTAATGATAAATTCAAAAAAGGAATGATGAAAGGCATTGTAGGCTTTGAAATAGAAATAACCGATTTGCAAGGACAAAAAAAATTGAGCCAAAACAAAACGGAAACAGAAAAACATCGTATTGCACAAAATTTATCCAAAAGCATAAATATGGAGGAAAGGGTCATTGCAGATTACATTAAAAAATTATAGATATATGAAGTTTAATATTCAACCTACGTTAGAAAATGAAATTGCAATCCTTTGCCCTTTGCAGGAAAAGGATTTTGAAGATTTATATGCAGCAGCATCCAACCCGAAAATATGGGAGCAGCATCCCAATAAAGACCTTTGGAAAAGAGAGATATTCAAAACCTTCTTTGAGGGAGCCATACAGAGCGAAGGTGCTTTTAAAATTGTAGATAAAGTCACAGGGAAAATAATGGGAAGCACACGCTACTATGATTTTAATGAACAGGAAAACAGCATTTTTATTGGCTATACATTTTACGCTGTTGAATATTGGGGCAAAGGCATTAACAATTCGGTAAAAAACTCTGATTTTGGATTATATTTTTCAGTTTGTTTCCAAAGTAAATTTCCATATCGGGGCGGACAATATCCGCTCGCAGATTGCAATTGGAAGAATTGGTGCAGAGAAAATTGACGAGCAAGAAGTAACCTATTTTGGCGAAGTATCGAAATTAAATTTTGTGTATGAAATAAAGAATGCTAATTGGAAATTAAAGAACAAGATTTAAATAATTTAAGCAACTGGCATAGTACGTTGATTATTGATGCAAACAAAGGAACCGATTTCTAACTTTTCATCTTATTGATAAGCTATTCCGGGATATCGTCAAACTTTCAAAAGCGTTGACGATTTGTTTAATGTGTCTTTATGTATTTGTGTTTTTGTAACTGTTATTTAGATTGCAATATTAAATTCAGAAATAAAAAGTTTCATTTATTAATGAGTTTCAATAATAACTCCTCAACCTCAATTTTAAAAAAAACTTACAAATAAATTTTGATCATAACACAGAATCTTTTCTTATAACTGATGAGCTTCTAGAGAACGGTGGCTTGGAGAGTGCATAAATTTGAAAAAAAATATTTTTGCAAAATCAGCCTCAGTTTTCTAAATTCGGACCTGCGGACTCTGTATTTAACAGCCTTTGTCGCAAAATTTGAAACTATCATTGTGATCGCCATATATTTTAGTTCTGAATTCTGTTATGAAAACTATTATTTACAAAACCAAAAACCAAAAAAATCAATTTATTGTTGCTTTTTTCCTCTTTTTAGCTTTTTGCGCCGGCTTAATGCCTACCGTCGCACAAAAAGGCATCTTATCAGCGAATCTAATCAACTTAGAAGCAAGTGCTGCGGAAGTGTTCCGCTATCAGTTGGAGCTCCGACAGGGGTACCAAAACCCGACGACTTATGAACTGAGCGCAGTTCTGCCGGATGGCTGGCAGGCAAATTTTACGGCGCAAGGAAGTGCGGTCCGCGCTATCCAAGTTAATAATAAGAATCCTTATCCAATTAGCGTGGAGATCTACCCCTCGCATTCCGTCAAAGCAGGCACCTATCCTATTCGGATCATTGCAAGGGCAGGTGCAGACACACTCTCGGTGGAACTCCAAGCAGTGATCAAGGGCAATTATAAGGTCTCCCTCAGCACGCCAGATTCGCGCCTTAATGAGACTGTGGTCGCCGGAGGCACGAAAACCCTCAAACTCCTGTTAAAAAATGAAGGATCGTTAGATCTTAAAGACATCGATCTGAGTTCTAAAGTTCCTTCCAACTGGGAAGCACAGATTAATCCGGCCAAAGTCGAAGCGCTTGTGTCTGGAGCCACGCAGGAAGTCACGGTGAGTTTCAAAACGCCGGAGAGAACGATTGTCGGCGACTACATGGCGACTGTCGAGGCAAAGAACACGCACGTCAATGACCACAAGGATATTCGAATAACTGTTAAGGCTTCCCTTTTATCGGGATGGTTGGGGATATTGGCCATTCTGATTGCCGTGAGCTTAGTCTATCTGCTGATTAAAAAGTATGGTCGCCGCTAACGGTGGTCGATCTGGGAGTCTGTAAAACCTTAAACATCAGAAATGCAAGAGACGATCATTGAATTCCAATCCGTGAGCAAACGTTACGGCAATCACCATGCAGTGCAAGACTTGGATCTGCAGATTACCAAAGGTGAAATTTTTGGTCTACTTGGGCCCAACGGAGCAGGTAAAACCACGACCATGTTCATGATTCTAGGACTGATAGAACCTACCCAAGGCCAAATCAATGTGATGGGCCGTTCTCCTTATCGCTCTGCCATCCATGTCAAGCGCAAGATTGGTTATCTGGCCGATACTATAGGATTTTATGAGCAAATGAGCGCAAAGGACAACCTTTCTTTCATCGCTAGGCTCAATCAGGTTCCTAGCCAACATTTGGACAGACGTGTGGAGGATCTGTTGGATTTAGTGGGGCTATCAAATGCTGCAAATAATAAAACTGGCACATATTCCAGGGGAATGAAACAACGTTTAGGAATTGCGCAAGCACTAATCAAGCGTCCCCAAATTTTGATTCTGGACGAACCGACATTGGGCTTGGATCCGCGGGGAGTTGAAGAGTTGCTAAATCTAGTGCAGCAATTGAACCAACAGTATGGTATGACAGTAATCATTTCCTCGCACCAACTTGATCAAGTGCAAAAAATCTGTCATCGAGTTGGGATTTTTGTGCATGGAAAACTCCAGGCCATTGGAAGTATCAAAGAGCTTTCTGAACAGCTCTCACTACAACTGGGGCATAACTGCATTATCAAGTGGCATAAAGAAGCGACAGTGGACACCAAAGCGCTCGATGGTTTGCTCAGGTCGCGTTTTACATGTTCGCAGATAAGTTGGGAACAGAACAGCCTAAGCATTACCACAACCGAATATTTGACTCCACAGTTGGTAGCCTGGTGTTCAAGTCAAGGCTTACCTATCATGCAAGTACAAAGTAATGAATTGACATTACAAGAAATCTACGGCAAGTATTTTGAAAATGAAAAAAGCAGAACAAAAAGCACCGCTGTTTGATGTCGGCACGTTATTTATGACGCGTAACATCTGGCGCGGTTCAGATTCAGATCCACGTACAAAAGCGCCTATCGTCACTCTAGTGAGCAAAGAAATCCGCACGGCCATCCGGAGCTGGAAGTTTATTATATTAGTCGCACTGATCACACTGATTTTTATAGGTTCAACCTATGTATCGCTGTTAGCGATCGCAAAATTTAGGGAGGCGACAAGCAACGAAAACTTCCACCTATATCTTAAGCTATTCACCGCCAGCGAACAGTCGATCCCCCCTTTTTATGTATTTCTTAATTTCTTAGCACCACTGCTTGGCATTGCTTTAGGTTTCGATGCAATCAATGCAGAGCGCAACAACGGAACCTTGATACCTTTACTCTCTCAACCGATCTATCGTGACAATGTGCTACTGAGCAAATTTTTTGGACCGTTAAGCGTAACTGCTGTGCTATTCCTTTCGATTACCTTATTGATGTTAGGGACCGTGATGCTACTGACCGGTGTTGCGGTCAGCCCTGCGGAATTCATTCGTATCCTACTCTTCGTGTTGGTAAGTATAGTGTATGTTGGGTTTTGGTTAAGCCTGTCCATCTTATGCTCCATTATTTTTTCCCAACCATCTACCTCAGCAATGGCAGGGATTGGATGTTGGTTGTTTTTTTCGGTATTCTACCCGATGCTGGTCAGTTTGCTGATGAGCTTTCTAGTTGGCAATCCGGCTAATTTTTCCGAGCAGCAGTATCTCCATTATGCAGATGTCGCATTAAACATATCGAGGATCTCTCCGAGTCAGCTCTATAATGATGCTACAGCAGCACTGTTAACTCCATCCATCAGAAGTCTAGGACCAATGAGCCTACAGCAAAGTTTCGGTGCCTTGCCTACGGATCTCACGATCGGCAATTCGCTAGCGGTCATCTTTCCACAGCTCAGCGGGCTCATGGCGAGCACAGTCATCTTATTTGCAGGATGCTACTTCTTATTTATGCGCAAAGAGGTCCGTGTTTAGCCTTCCGGTAGCAGATTTGTCGCTAAGAGAAATCAGAAAGCTAGCCAACTTTTGGCTTCCTTTCTGATCTCATACAACCAATGATTTCTCGACAGTTCACTCCAGATTCACTCATAAGGATCACCTAATTAACTTAATGAGTTTTTTTAAATCTGTAGGATATTCCTTTAGCGTCTCTAGAATGAAGTCTTCTGCTTTTTCTTGAGAGTAGTTCTCTTTTAGGTATTGCGCATGTTTCAGAATAAACGCGTTTAAGTTTAATTTCTTTGATTGGTGCATGTGAATTTTAAAGAAAAACAATTCAAAACGTTAATCGTGCATTTTCTTTGAAAATCTAGTAGTTATACGTTCAGGCCCGAATTAATCTCAAGCGTTCAAGTAGAACTCGATGGAAAATATGCTTAAGGTATCCTACCGTTAAAGTACTGAATAAGATTAATGGACCTTCTCAACACCTCTAATGCTGAAATGTGCAAATTGTCTTTTGTCTATCGACTAAAAGCGAAAATAAACTTCTCCATTTGTACATTCTTATTAAGTTTAACTTAGAACCTAACGTTCATGAATCGCGGTTTAGCCGCCATGCATATTCCCTATCTTTAGCTTAATTTGTTCAATTAACCCTATATTCCAAAACAATTGCAAAAACCATTATTTCCCTTGGGAAGTTTGAAATGTAATATTTCAATTTACATCGACCATCAAATATGATTTAAAAACATTGTACTAATTCGACAAAGAACCCGCCACCTACGGCGGAATAGATCCGTTCAATGCAGTGTGCGATAATAAGTAGAAAAAAACTTCAATTCGCTCAATAATGCGCAATTACACTGTTCAGTACACCCATGTATGGTTGAACGAAAAAAAGGGATATCAAGAATAATAATTAGACGACAGTTTTCCCAACCTGTCGCCGTCGTTTTGTTTTCATAGTTTGCACCAAACTACTTTTTTCTGCCTTAGCTTATTTAAGTAGTTCGTGACTGTAATCAAATCGCCTAGCAACCCAAATGCAGTACAAATTATGAAAAACGTGTTCATATTTCAATTATACTAATTATTTTGGTATTTATACTCAACAAGTTATGAATCGAACAAACAAAGCCACTTTAAAACTTTCTGGGAAAGCAAAAGAAGATTTTCATACATGGGCAATCGAAGAGTTTGGCAATGATCTGTATGATTTAGATTATTGGCATTATAGTGATAAGTTAAAGTGCTATTCCAAGTTTTTTAAAACGCCAATTGATAATTTTGAGGACCTACATACGGAACTAGAAAAATACAATGCAAAAGAAAGTAGTCCATAAAATCACTTACCCCAATGGGAAAATTTATATAGGTAAAGACCTCACCAATACATTGAATTACCTCGGAAGTGCCAACAGCCGATTGATTGCTGCTGATTTCACCGAAGAGCAAATGGTGGACTTCACTATACGCAAACAGATTTTTTGGGAATCCTTTATAGCGGATATAATAGAGGTAAATAAGGTAGAGGTTGTATTGATTAGGAAACACCAATCGAATAATCCAGAGATCGGATATAACATTTGGTCGAAATTTAAGCCTAAGCACACCGATTAAGCTTTACTATACAACCGCCAACAAGCCATCGAGAAAGCTATTGAAAGGGCGCTAAAAATCTTCAATGAAAATCATTAATTTTATAAATAATGGCACATAAAGAGAAGATATTCAAATTAGCTAATGGCAATCGTTTAAAAGTTGAAATTTCATTCCACTTTGATAGTTTTAGATATGAATATAATAAATCAAAGGAAAACATGTCATACTATGCTTTTGTAACTTACTTAGAAAGGGGTAAAAGGAAAGGAATAAGAGTAAACAATGAAGATTGGTTACCTCAAATACAAGAAACTGCCATAGCACTATGGCAAGATTTTAAACCAAAATTCACTAGACAAACCCATCGTTAGACTTTTTCATATATATTGACTAAATTTAACATAATCAAAAACTGATCATTAAGTTATGTTTGAGATTGTCGATATTGTAATGTTTGGCATTCTAGGAATCATAGTTGCCATCAAAGGAATTGAAATTACAAAAGTATTAAATGGCAAAGGCGGGATTAAACGAGCCTTTAACCTTACCCCATCAGAGCGAAAGATGATGTTTTCCATCCTCACTTTGACCTTCTTATGTAATCTTTTTTTCTGCTTAGGCGCTTTTGGATTGGACTTCAAAACGTGGAAAGCTCAATATTATGCGATTCTCTTTGGCGTTCCTTTCGTCGTAAGTTGGGGTGTTGCAATATTGTCTCATAAGGATGCGGGTTAGGCTTTGTTAATAATTGCAAGCCCCTCATCGCTCCATGTCAGCAAATCCGACAGCACTAGCACTCCCGAGTCGTCATCTAAACTATCAAGGTATTCCCAAAGATCGCCTTCTATCACTGCAGGGACTCCACTAAGAATGATATGATATCCGTCGTGAATAAGTCGCTGTATTTCTTCTCTTTTCATATCAAGTAAACCGCGATAGATAAAAATAGTTTGCACCAACTTCTTGACGAATTACTAATGTTTACAGTCGAATTAGTTAAGTACCTTTCTTGCAAAATGCTGTTCGACAATCAAGTTTAGTTTACTTTCATCCAGATCGATATTTGAAACAACATTTTCCAAAGGACACACTAAAATTAACGCCCATCCTAAGGAATGGGCATTGGTCGACGTATAAAGTAGAAAATGAATCCGTTATTCTTTCTCCGCCTCTGGATTAATATGGGATTCCGCAATATCCGTTAAGGATTCGTCTGTTTCTTCCTCTTCTTGCAATGTCTTTTCCAAAATATCTGCAACTTTTTCAAGCCCCAATGTAATTGCAATTTGAGCGAGCCCCCCATATGAAGCGATTTCGTAATGTTCAACTTTTTGAGCAGCAATAATCAATCCCACATCCCTTGTTACGGAACCTTCTTCTGTAGATTTTATAATTTCTTTGGCTTCTTCAATAAGTCCATCTATTGCTTTACACTCCTTGCTTTCCTCTTGCTCTCCAAGTTTTTCGAAAACTTTTTTCAATCTGCTGACGTGCTTTTTGGTCAGGAGGTGGTGATCTTCAAAAGCGTCTTTGAGCTCCTCGGTGGTGGCCGCTCGCTCCATTTCCTGAAGAGCATCTACCAGTTTGTTCTCTGCATATAATAAATCTTTCAATCCAGACAAAAAGAAGTCATATAACGGGGTTCTCTTATCGTTATTTTTAGATGCGGATAATTTCGTACCATCAGCATCTTGTTCGGAGTCATCTGATCCTTTTTTTATTTTTTCTTGCAATTCTTTCTTTGCCATAACTGTTGTTATTTGTCAAGGTAAAAAGTGCCCCTACTAATTAGGGGCACATGTTAAAAAATGGATTTATTAAGAGTTTCTTCTACCGCCAATTCCGGAACGTCCGGAGCGTCGGCCTCCACTATGGGAAGCTTCACCGCCCATCCGGGCAATCCTGGTTCTTTCAGCCTTACTCATTGAAGCAAAGCCTCGCTTACTTGTTCCTGAACTAGAATTTCTTGATGAGCCCGAACCTGATGATGAGCTGGACGAGCTTGAGCGACCTCTAGACGAGGAACTCCGACCCGAATTACTTCGTCCACTACTTCCAGAGCTATTTTTCCCTCTACCGGATGAAGATCTTGAGCTTCCAGATGTGAATCGTCCGTCACTATCCCTTCTTCTATTAGAACGTCTGTCGTCTGAGTCTTCATCATCATCTTCATCCTCTTCATCATAGTCGCGATCATAATCATCATAATCCTCATCATCATAATCGTCGAAATCGTCTTCATCGAAATCGTCATCATATTCTTCATCGTTGGATGCATCTCGGAACCCATGGCTATATCCCAACTGATAGATATCTTCCATTGAATGTTCTTGGTTTCCTGTTGAAGAACTTCTTGAATTGCTTCTGCTTGAATTTTTCCTGTTCATAATTATTGAAATTTATAATATTTCCCCTGATTATTACAGGGCACTTAACATGGAAACAGTATCTAGAATTGTGCTTCCATATGATGAAACCTTTAGAAACAAAAAGGTTTACAATAATTAGATTTTCTTTTTGCCTATAATCTCGCTTCGCTTTTAAAGAAATTCTCTTTTTAAAAATAATATGGCAACTGAGCTGTATCCACTTTGCAGGGGAATCGTTTTTCAATTACTGTTACTCTGTGCGGTAAAACATTATAATATAATGAGGGACAAGCATCTGGTGTTTGATTATTCTTGTTTATCCTTATCCGCGATGACGCGCCGGAATTTACTAATATTTTTAGTAAATTCGCAAGGATGAAACCATTGGAGATCCATTGTCGAAATAGAGTGATGTATGCAAAGATATCAGTGCGTGGCCGCGGGTCAGGCCGCCGTGACTACGTATTGACCGGAAAGGATGGAGTTTCGCTATACGTTTACACCAAAGAAAAAGGCCATTGGAAATGTACATTAGGTTATCTCGATGAGGATATTAAAGAAGCTGTTATCAACGCGCTTATTATTCGGTTCGACAAAACAATTTGCGATATATTCTATTACAAGAGAGAACGTAAATTGGTAGAAGTTCGCGAGAAGCAGGGCAATTTATGGCATATTTATGTTAACCTTTCTCATGTAGCGACGCTCTCCTACGATAAATTTACTAAGAGATTCAAATACAACTTAGAAGATGAAAGTGGAGTGCTTACTGACGATCACATCAGAAAGTATATCGGGAAGATTGGAACAGGCGAGATCTCCTGGTATAAGGGGGATAGGTAGTAGAAAAGCCCCTTAGTTGGGGCTTTCTTTCTTAATCATGTCCTTCTGTCTTTACAATCTTGTTGTAAATTCCCAGAAGTAAAAACGGTGCTGCCCATTGCCCAATAAAAAGCGCATCTTTATCGTCTTTCCATCTGCTACATTTCAGAGCTGCTGATACGCCCATAGATAAAAGCGCAGCTCCTAAAAATACCACCGAAGGTATTTTCGCTGTCTGACTTTCAATAGCCTTGCTTACTTGGTCCTCGTTTGCTGTGTCTAGTGCCATAAGTTTATAATTTAATTGTAATTGTCTTTTACAACAAGCTGGACAATAATGTGTTTGAAAAAATGTGAATTTTTATATGTCATGTATTTGCAAACTTTTACATAAACCGTTTGTAGTATAAATGATTACAACCATCTCAAAACATTGTTGTTCGGTACATACAATGCTTATAGCTCAGCGATCGTGGGGCTTTTTTATTCATTTCACTGAGCAAAAATTGTTGATATAAAATAAAAAAGCCCCTTAACTGGGGCTTGTCACAAATATTGTCATAATTGTTACTGAAATCGCGCTGTTTCCTATTCATTTGAAAGAGGTTTAATAAAGAGCCTCTTCTTATCAAATCACTTTAAATTAAGCTATCTAACTTGTCGGGGTTATCTGTAACAAAATCCCTGCTGATTAGCATCCACTTTGACAGGTCTGGTAATACTTGCGCCACTGCACCCCCCAATGTAACGCCATTCGAACTTACCATATATCGATAAGTCTTTGGGTGTATTTCTAAATCAGATTTAATTTCTATCAGTCAAATTCTTTTATTCAAATACAACATATTTAGCTATTCGACTTTGGATTTTAAGAATTCTTATTTAAATATAGTCTTACCTTACGCATTCAGTTTGTTAGGTCTAAATCCCAACCATAGGGCGATGCCAACTAATACACCAACGAAAGCAATGCCCCAGCCAATCTTGCTGAAGAATACTGCCTACACATTGGGTTTGCTTTCGCTGCTGTTAGATGACGGGGCCTGACTTCGGTGCTGTTCCTCAACACGGGCAACTTGCTTATTGGTCGAATCCTGGTTTTCCTCCTGTCGTTCCTTTGTAGCATCCTTTCGTTCGGTGATCTTTTCCTTTTCTACCTTTTCCACTCAATCCGGTTTAGTTTCTATTTCGATTGTCAGCGTTTTATTAAGTGTATCGAGAATAGCTTTGACCTGTTGACCGGCGGAACCTCTAAGGAAGTTTTCCCCAGGTTTAAAATCCTCCTTTTGTGCGGTAACCCGGATCCTGCTACCCTCACGAATTGTCGTGGTTGTCGTTTCCCTTTCCGTTACGACAGTTCCTTTGTCGACTCCCTTTTCCGTAATCTCGGTTTTCGCGCCGGTGGATTCGGTTAAAGTCTGCTCAACCTCTGCCCCCTCAACAATCTTCAAAGAGGACGATTTCTTCTGTTTGTTGCGAAGCGTACCACATGATGCAGCGGCCATCACCCTGACAGCGATTGCTAATAATTTAACCCCTTTCATCTATCGCTATTTTTAGCCTGTCTAATGAATTATTTAAACTGTCTAATGACTTTAATAAGTGTTGGTTGCTTACGTTGCTCTATCGGCTTGCTTTGCCTAGATGAGGTAATGATACCCCACCATATCAACATCAGTAATATTAATGTCTTTCTCATTACTTACCTCCAATCTTTTGAACGATGGTATCGACCTTGTTTAATGCTTTGTCCACTCCTTTGCGGACTCCTTCCTGCTTATTTTCTACGACCGCAGGAGCGCTTTCCTCAACTGCCCTAGGAACTTGCCTGCGTACTTCTTCTACGATCTTCGCAACTAGGTCCTCATTCATGGTTATGGATCTTATACACCAAGTAGATATTGAGCAATATGGATAATGTTCCAACCAGAGCTACGACATCCTTATACGTTAGTCCAAATATCTTTACAACCCCGTCGACCTTTCTGTCGATCATATCTTGCTTAACCTCGCTCATTCTCTTACTTACTGAAATATAAATCTGCTTCCGCTTTTGTTCTTCTTCGCAATCCAGCGAAACCTTTTCCCCTTGCCTTGTTCTACTTCGCAAATTCTTCACGTGTGTTCGGATCGCTTGGGTTGATGTTGAACTTCTTCAATAGCCTCGATTTGCTGAGATGTGCCCCGCCCAAATTAAATGTGAAACTTACTAGAGCATCAAATTGGTTTTGTGTCAGCTTGAACTTAACCAACCGCAATAAATCCCCCTCATAACCTTTCAAAATCTCCTTCAGCATGCAAGCAGCCTGATGTTCTGTCTACGGTCGGTCCTGCATCGTTACCTTCGCCTGTTAGGCAGGCAATACGTAAACCCGTATCGGATCGTCGAGATATCAATCGGATCTTTGTATGGTTTACCGTAGAATCCCTCAAAGCTCTTAATGAGCGCTAATCCCTTTTCCCCCGTTTTCATTTCTCTTTCTCCTTTATGATATTTCAACTTTTACTTATATTGTACCTTTATCATTAGTTTAGTGTGAAGAGTCCAAGAGCCTCCCAGCTCATTGGGCTTATTTTAACTTAGCGGAATAGTAGCAGCTAGGCTTTTTTCATTATCTTTGAAATAACATTTCAATGATAAGTTAATTAGTGAGCCTAGCGGAGCCAGAAACCGCTGGGCTTGTTTTTTAAAAGATTTTCCAGTACATTTATATAGGCATTGTTTTCGAAGAGCAATGTTTCCATTGAGCCTGACGTTTCGCAATTCGTCGGGCTCTACCTTTTTGACCTTCTCTTCAAAAGCGAATCTTTTTAAAATTGGCCCGGTGTTTGTCAAATACTAATCGCTGCACGTTCTAAATATTTATTTTAAAGCCTTAGAATTTTCACTAACTTTAAATATCCGTTTCCAATATTGGAAGTATATTTTATATTAGAGAGCCTAACAATAAGCAGCTGTTAGGCTTTCTTTTTTGGCGAACCATTTTTTTCAGTATATTTGAGATAGGATTTATATTCATATGTTTATTTATTAGCCTAGCGTTTCATTCATGCTAGGCTTTTTTGATTAGAAATATTTCCCTACATTTACGCTCACACTAGTTTCATAGGGTTAGTGTAAATATTGCAAAGCGTGGGGCTTGTGCTTGGCTACAAACAAGCTCCCTTTTTTTAACCTTCAGTAAAGCCGTATTAAAGATTCCTTCTAAATTTCCATCGGTTTAGCTTTTTTCCTTAATTTATTTCACTACATTTATATATTAAAATTTTGTTAATAGGGCAAATGTTTTGGTTTTATTAGCCTAGCGCTGTCGTTTGCGCTAGGTTTTTTGTTTTAAAATTTTATACCTTTGTTTTACCGATTTACATAAACGATGTTAATTGGTATGTTTTACAGCCCTGACGTCTCGCAGATCGTCAGGCTTTATTATATAAATATTTTCTTATATTTATATATTGACATTGCTTAACATAAGGCAACGTTAATGTTAAGTGTAAGCCTGACGTGGGGAAGACGTCGGGCATTTTTATTAAACCCCTACCGAGATAGGGGCTGATTGATTTAGCCAATAATTAACTCTACAAACCCATTCGATTGTGACGAAGGGGGAAACAATTATACCGATCTCTGATGTAGTTACTTCCCCGGCTACCTTAACGTTGTTCGATTTGTTATATACCGCAATAGGCCTATCATTCCATTTGCTATCCACCTTAAGTGTATCTACCCCTGCGGATGCGTAGTCGATAAATACATATAGTTTCTCTCCAACTTCGTATTGAAAATAAATGGACCGAATCCCTGATGGTTGTGTAAATCCTCGGTAATTCACCCCTTAAATTCCATCCCCTACAGGATAAGTTCGCTTAACCTTATCGTCCATAACGATAGGGTATGTTTTGCGTGTTGAAGCTAGATAAAAAGCCCTGTCAACATCTTCATTTCGATCTTTAGATGTGCCAATCGTCGGAACTATAGCTATATTAAATCGCAGGTCGAGTGTAGTTCCATTAGAAAGTCCATCTACATTTCTAACAGGCGCAACACCGTTCTCCCAGTGTGCAGATCTCAAGTCCATATTAGTCGCATAGTTGGATGCTGCGATATTTACAGGTATTCTGAAATCGTACACCATATTTCCCTCGCTAATACGCAATGATTACGGAATCATTCTGTTGTATGTTGGTGACCACGCTGGCCTAACATAGGTGTTTTGAGTACCGTAATGATGGGAGAGTTCAAGAGTTTTTCTAACAATGTGACACCACGAAAGAAGTATTTTATTCTTATCCCCTCTTTCATATCTATTTTTTACGGTTAAAATAGCGTCACCCTGACCGAAAGAAGGTCCTGCTGTATATCCACCTACAGGCCTATTTTCAACGATGAACGCTACCATCGTAGTTACGTCAATAATATCGTAGCTTTCATTGATAGTAATCTTATCCGAAGCATAGTAAATGCCGTCGCTAACTTTTTGACAACATTCAAGTCGTCAGCCTTAATTTCCTGTATAAGATTTTTTATACAAGGGAATAGCTGAACTGCACTAGCCGATCCAACAGCAGAGTTTGTCGTATTCGATGCGCCGATACATATATTAAAGACTTGCGCGAAGAAGAAACGAAAAGCCATCCATTATCAGTAGCGGTATTTTGCGAGATAAGAGTTAGTGTATTTGCATCCGGTACCTGTAAAAGATAGAATTTCAAACCGCTACCATCTCGTCAAACACTACCAACATCGGAAACAGTCTTGCCGTGCCCTGGCACTGTAGCGTTAACTACGCCAAAATAACCGTGATTGCTCCTTAAATACCTTCCACTGAAGTTAATAGGTGATGCCTCGTCAGAGCTTCCTCCATTCAGCCCAAATACTGCCGTAGCTTCTACATTATCCTCTTTGTTGATCTATTTGTTAGATGCAATATTGACAACGTTATTTGCTGATGATCGAAATCTTAATCCTGTAACGATGTCGTATTGACATGAAATTACAGTTCCTATATAGAGGTAGTCCCCGATAGAACGAATTTTATACTTCTTTTCGCTAGTAGCTACCTTTGGGAGATATTCAGGTCTTACCTACCCGCTTTTATTATAAGATTGATATATTGAATTTAACGGAGCTTTACCCAGCAGCGCCATTACGCCATTTCCGTCACCTGTGTGATTGAATCTGATATTCTTTTCCAAGGATACCGCTCCTGTTGGAACTTTGAAAGTATCGTTTATTTGTTTCCCATTTTATGTGAGTGAGTAATTTATAAATCGCTACCATCGTCATTTACAGTTTAAGCAAGCCGCCTACAGAATTTAGAAAACGTAAGTTACCGTTGGTCGCGTGCCTTCCTATAATCGTGATAACGTCATATCCTATAACGGATAATGGCTGAGAATACGATGAGTTCGCATCATTTTTAAGTGCGCCGGTGTATAAAAGCGCACAGACTACCAATCAATTAAGAATCAGACCACTTAACACGAAAAAAACTACTGTAGGGACAATAGTTTAGAAAATATAAGGGATACATCAAATGGTTACTTTGCGAAATTCAATGCTGTCTCATTCATATCGTTGTTGATATAGTAGTTTATCAATTAACAGATCTGATCGATACACTAAAGAAGAAATATTACATGAATCTTTATATTTAAGTTTTTATCATCATCAAAACGTACATGGATATTGTATATCAGATTAAAGCAGATAAAATATCACCGATACACTAAAAAGCCGCCAACTCAAAGACGGTAATCTCTGGTGCAATACCTACGCGGCCTGGGTATCCTAAGAACCCATAGCCCGTATTGACGTACAACTGGCTGTTTCCTTCTTTGTAAAGACCTGCCCATTCTTTGTAGATATACTTTGCCGGCGACCATTGGAAGTTCTCGCCACGTACACCAAACTGCATACCATGCGTATGGCCGGCAAACATAGCATCAACATCGGTGTTCAACACTTCCGCACGCCAATGAGAAGGGTCGTGCGATAGCAATAGTTTAACGGGTTTTTCGTCCGTTCCCATCAAAGCTTTCTTCAGATCGCCCTTTTTAGGGAATCTACCGGTACCCCAGTTTTGTACGCCTACGATTGATAACTCGTCGGACCCCATCTTGATGGTCCTATTTTCGTCCATCAATAAATCCCAGCCCATCACTTTATGCGTATCAATAACGTCTTGAAGGTTCTTGCGCTTTGCCGGAGAATCCTCCTTGCCATAGTAATAATCGCCATAATCGTGATTTCCTAAAGTGGAGAACACTCCCAGATCGGCGTGTAACTTCGAGAAGATATCCTGGTAGTCTCTCATTTCGGAAGCCACATTGTTCACTAAGTCTCCAGTAAAAAAAATCATATCTGGCTTTTCGCCCAATAGCATCTCAACACCACCTAGCACGGCTTTCTTATTATAAAATGAACCCGAATGCACGTCGGATATCTGTGCAATCTTAAGTCCATGGAAGGCTTTCGGGAGGTTAGGCAATACTAATTTCTGACGACGGATTCTATAGTCATAAGCCGTTGAAATTACGCCCCATGCCAAGGGAAGCATCGGAAGTGCAGCGACTAATATCCCGGACTTCATAAGAAACTCCGATCGAGAGATTCCGTTTTTGGGAACTTCAGGAAGCGGCTTTTCTAGCTCTTCTATATTATCCTCCAAGTGTGTTATTTGTTTAGGCTTGAATACACGCGACAGCCATATCCCACCACGCCTGATATCATCAATAATCAATACCGCAGCAAAGATAAACTTGCTAACTGCCGTCATAAAGAAGGCAACGAGAATGATAGAGCGATACATCAGCGGGATGCTGTATTGGAAAGAAATATACAGTCCTATCAGCAAGGTTATCGAATATCCCCACCATAAATAGGTAAACCATTTTGTTTTTACGAACTTGATATTTGTCGCACGTAGGGCGAAAAATATGTAAAAGTCCAGTATGAATAATAGAACTGTATTTAATTGTAACATCTTTAATTATTATTTGCTAACACCAACCTGCGCAGCGTTTCAATCCATTTCGGATTTCTGTTCAAGCTTTCCACCATATGCACTTCTTCTCCACCCAATGCTTTAAACTCGTTAGCATATTCAACCTGAATCTCGTCGATCGTCTCAATACAATCAGCCACGAATGCAGGACTGAATACTAAAATACGTTTTGCTCCGCTCTCCGCTAATTTGTGAAGGGTATCAGACGTGTATGGTTGAATCCAAGGCGTCTTACCCAAGCGAGATTGGAAGCAAACGGTAAACTTATCTTTTGGTAGGTTTAATTTTTCTGTAATCGCCCTCGTTGTTGCATAACAGTGCGACAAGTAGCAATATGGATTTGCCTCTTTCTTACAATGATCACAACCAAAGTCTGGACATTTCACATCGCCACTTGCATGTACCTTGCCCAATTGACGAACCGGAAGACCATGATAACTAAATAAGAAATGATCAAACGATTCCAAATCGTGCTTTAAAGCATGCTCTGCAATTACCTCAATCATTAAAGGATCATCGTAATAGCTGCTGACGAAGTTTATCTTCGGAATAAATTGCCAACTGCGCATAATCTCCATTACTTTATCAATAACAGAGCCGGTTGTTGCTGAGGCATACTGTGGAAATAAAGGAATAACGGTTATTGACTCAAGCAGCATGGCCTCCATTTTCGCTAGCGCATTGTCTATCGAAGGATTCTGATACCGCATTGCCAATTCGACATGGTATTCATCGCCTAATACTTCCTGTAATTTCTGTTGTTGGTAGAGGCTGTAGGTCATTAAGGGTGAGCCGGCTTCATTATCCCAAATGCTTGAATACGTCGCTGCAGAGTTGCCCGAACGTTTTGGAACAATAATACCTTTCACCAATAGTGTTCTGGAGATATAGGGAATATCCATAACACGCGGATCCATTAAAAACTGTGTTAAATAACGTTTAACATCACTTTTGGCAGGCGAGTCAGGCGTCCCCAATTGCACTAACAGTACCCCCTTTTTAGCTTTATTCCTCATATGGAGAGTAAAAATAATTATTAATTATAGCAAAAGAGGCCCTGCTATAGAATTTTAAAATAAGATGACGATTAATAAGACTCAATGGTCTCTTTCACTTTCTTCATCAACCACATCGGAGTCGATGTAGCTCCACAAATACCTACGGTTTCATTCTCAGCAAATAAACTGCTTTCCAACTCAGCCGGATCGGAAATAAAGTGGGTTTCCGGATTAATTTGTTTACAAACCTCAAACAAGACTTTACCGTTAGATGATTTTTTGCCCGATACAAAGATGATCTTGTCGTATTGTTGTGCAAAATTTCCAAGATCCTCATAACGATTGGAAACCTGCCGACAGATTGTATCATTTGCTTTCACCTCATAACCGCGACGCAAGAGTTCATCTTTAATCTGGTAGAAGCGATCTACCGACTTCGTTGTCTGGCTATAAAGCGTAAATTTTGCAGGCAATTCCACATTATCGAGCTCATCGATATCCTGAAATACTATGGCTTCATTGTTCGTCTGCCCTTGCAAGCCGATTACCTCCGCGTGTCCGTGCTTTCCGAAAATCAGGATTTTCTCCTCGTCATCATGCGAGGTTTTGATACGGTTTTGAAGTTTCAACACCACCGGGCATGACGCATCAATCAGCGTAATATTGTTTTCCAGCGCGATTCGATAGGTTTCAGGCGCCTCTCCGTGAGCACGGATCAGCACCTTTTCATCTTGAAGGGTCTGCAAGTCATCATGCGAAATAATGCGAAGTCCCTTAGCTTTTAGCCTAGCGACTTCCTCATCATTGTGCACAATATCTCCCAAACAATAAAGATAGCCCTCTTCATCAAGAATCTCTTCAGCCATATCAATGGCATACACAACTCCGAAACAAAAGCCGGAATCTTTATCTATGGTCACTTGCAGGTTCTTCGACATACTACAAAGTTACGGTTTAGCGTCTACTAAACAATATCCGGAACTATAATTCTGTTGTCTACTTCAGCACAAACTTGAATCCTAATGAAAATCTTCCTGGTTCAAAATGTGAACTATGCGATAGATTCCACCAAGGTTTCCAGTCAAAATGCATGGCTAATGGTGTTGAAGGAATTCTGAATTCCAAACCCACTGCCGGGCGAATCGCCACATCAACATGATTATCGTCATCCCAATGATCATCCTCGTCAAACCAATCATCATCCCATTTTCCATGATCGATGAACGATAATTGTGGACCAACGCCAATATACCATGATAGGCCCCTAGCACCCGATATACGCTGATTGTAAGAGTAATCAACGCCTACAACAGTGATATGATCACCGAACAATACTTGCGCATTACCAGCGTTATAACCTCCAAAACTGTGTTTGATTTGCGGACCAAATAATGTTTGTCCATCTCCAGCGTCAATACCTAAGCCCAATGCAGTACGATAAGGCGTTTGTGCTTGTACCCCCGTAACAGCAAAAAGAAATCCGAATGACATTAAAACAGGTAAAATGATTTTCTTCATATCCATTTATGGTGTTTGTGATTTATAAACTTTGTGTATCAAAGTTTCCGCTGTTTAAACAAATAACTTGCCAAAATACGTTAAAACCGAGTTTTAAACCGGTAAAAAGCAGCAAATCAGTCTTTGAATATTTAGCTTCCTACCTAGGTTGAGGATATGCTTCTATCTTCATCCATCGCAATCCGCTTTAAAAACAGACACTTTCAGAAAAACTTTCATCTTTCCATTGGAACCATCAACAAGGATGAATTTCTTGATGACCTTTGAAAACAAGCACGTTTAGAAAAAAAAGCGGGACATTTAACAGCATTCCTGTTTATTTATTGTACGGAAAGCGTAACTTTGCAAAAAATTTTTAGAGTAAAATGGCTACAAACAGAACATTCACAATGATTAAACCAGATGCGGTTGCAAATGGTCACATTGGTGCTATCTTAAATGACATTATTGTTGGCGGTTTCAAAATCGTAGCAATGAAATACATTCACTTGACAGAAACTTCTGCGGGTAACTTCTACGCAGTTCACAAAGAGCGTCCTTTTTACGGCGATTTAGTAAGCTTCATGACTTCAGGTCCTATCGTAGCTGCTATCTTAGAAAAAGAAAACGCTGTTGAAGATTTCCGTAAATTAATCGGCGCTACCGATCCAGCAAAAGCTGCTGAAGGTACTATTCGTAATAAATACGCGAAATCTATCGATGCGAATGCGGTTCACGGGTCAGACTCTGACGAAAACGCAGAAATCGAAGGAAACTTCTTCTTCAACCAATTCGAGAAGTTTTAACCTGCATTAAAATATTATCGTAAAAGGGAGCTGTGCTCCCTTTTTTATTTATATACACCTCTTTTTAAGCAACATACAACTCTTTCAACCCTACCCCTGTCACCATAGCGTCAGCAAGGTTTCTCTACCTACAAGTTAGAAAAACTGTTAAACCATATATTATATCAAGGATTCGCAAACGCGCGAAGCAGTTTCATTTAAAAAAAATGAGTATATTTGATATTAACTACGACCAAACGGAAAACCGCACACAAAATGAAAACAAAACAATTATTTGCGCTATCCTCATTATTTGTTGTTCTGATCTTTCTACCGATTGCCAGTCATGCGCAATTTGGAGGTCTATTGGACAAAGCTGCGAAAGCAACGGGTGCCAAGGGAGCAAAGGTGCTTGGACTCGATAAAATGTTTAAAGCACCGGAAGCAATCAGCACGAATTTCGAGGATGTCAACCGTCAAGGCCAAGAGATGCCTGACTTTCAAAATGATGCGACTTATAAAGCATTAACCTCCCTTCCGAAGAAACCTGACGCTGGCTATGTGTTAGCTGCGGGACATTATGAGATCACCAACAAGAGTTATTGTCTAAAGGCCGGCACCTATGCCCCATCTTCGGGTGATGGCTATATGTATGCACCAACTTTGGGCAAGAAAGAGGAGCTCGTAATCGCTATCTTAAAGAGCGCAGAAAAGCACCCTGAGGTGAAACAAAGCGATATACAGATGCTATTATGGACCATCATCGCTCGCACAAAGTTCAGTGATTATTCCGGCCCGGTAAAGGTGACGGCTTTAAAGTTATTGAGCCCGAAGCAGCTATTGCAATTGGAAGGCGGAGCCCTAGGTATCCTTCCGTTTGACGTTGTTCAAGAAGCAAAGAATAAACTGCCAAAAGAGATGCAGGCGGTATTTGAAGCGGAGAATCAGATTAGAAACCTAGTTTCATCTGGAAACTATTCTTATGCAGAGTTTGAGCAATATGCAATTCTAGCAGGCATGGCTCCCGTAAGAGAAGATACGCCGAGCGGCATTTGGACCTACCACCCAGATGGTTATTACATCCGTTATTTCCCAAGCGGATACAGCCGTACGAAAACACAAATTTATGTGCCGGCGGAGACCATTGAAAGAAATGCGGGAAAAGAATTGATCTATGATGCCACAGACGATATTGCCTGCCCTGCGAACGCAGGATCGCAACGCCTAGCACAAACCAACGAAGTGGTTGAAGATTAAGCACTAATATTGGATTATCATTCAGGATGGAGACCTACTATGGTCGTAACTCCTTTGACTCAAATCCCTTGTAAAGCCCTTTCAAACCCAATACAAACCCCAAACAT
>DELI01000029.1:99908-344256 GCA_002354335.1 Sphingobacterium sp. UBA2700
ATGTTTGGGGTTTGTATTGGCATTATATCGGAGATAATACATCTTTGGTTAGTCTTTGTTATCCGGATGCAATGGTTTACTTCACGTTAATCACATGGTGAAGGGAAAGTTGCATCTGAAAGGTCCCTCTATTTGAGCCCACATGCTGCAACATACTTCCCAGCTGAATTCCTAAATTATATTTCACCTTATAGCCTACTGCGGCGTAAATACGATTCCTGTCGAACGTTTTTAAAGGTTCGGGCTGGAAGGCGTTGATAAATAGCTCTTGATATAATGCTAAGTAGGTACCGCCTGCGTTGAACTTCTTTTCGCTGAGCGGAATGTCTGCAAATAGACAGTAGCGAGCTCGTCCATAAAAATCACGATCTTCTATAAAGCGTTCTTCCAGGCGCAGGCGATGGCGGATTCGGGTGGATTTTACGGCATGAGTGAACACGAAATCCTGAAAGATGCGATGTTCGTTGAAAGGGGCGTTCGGAGCACCTTTTAGTTCTGAGTAAATAAAACCATAACCCAATACTGCGGTTAGAAAGGGTTTAATTTGGTATTGCCCTCCTACTCGGATTAAAGTCTGATTATGATCTCCACCGAATTGAAAATCTCGAAGTTGCGCCTCATGATAAAGTCCAAATCGGCTATTGTCAAACTTTGTTTGACCGTAATATAAGAGGGCCGATTCTAACTGTTGTGCATAACAAAAGCCTATGCATGTGATAGCAAGTGCTAAAAAAAGGAAGGTAAATTTCATTTCAGCAAGATAAATAATACCATTAAAAGCTGAAATATTACCGTAAGTAAAAATCTTGATAGACTATCGGAAATATCATTAGGTCTGGACTTCTCATAAAGTACTTCTAACTCCAATTTGTCCTGCTCTGTCTCTTGTTACGATAGTAGGTGCTCGTACAGTATCACACGGTGGGGATCTTGCAATAGCAACTCTTGCAACCTGATCTGCTGACCACCTTACGGTTCTTTCGCAAGTGCTATAGGCGATAAGCTAAGATTCTTCGTCGGTGTAGTACATACATTTGGACTTCATTCGCATAGACACTTCAGCGAAAAAAAACACCAATCGATTATTGGAAATTCTAAAAAAAGAGCGGTAAAAAGCTGATAATAAGTGATAAAAAATTATCTATTTGTTAGGGCTTGTCAGATTTTTGCGAGTTCGATCTAAATATTTCGATCAACGGTATTTCTGAAGACAAGCATTTTTTCGTTAGCCTTCCATAGAAGAGACATGCATGAGGTCGGTTCCTAAATCCCACATCCTCCACCTCACTGCCTAAAAGACGTCCTGAGCGAGTGCGTAGTCTTTTAGAAACCGAAGGAGGCATACCGCTCAAAAACTTTGAAGTCCTAAGGAAATAAGATTTAAAAACCATCTCATCTCTATATTGAGCAGTGCGTTCCTTCTCTAGGGAAGTTAGTGGTTTTAAACGGCATTTTTTTCGCAGTGACTTTGCAAGATAAGATTTTAATACAAACAGCATTGTAAAAGTAATGAAGCGGAATCCTTCGCTAGCAGGTTGGAATTTGGCTTAATCAGATTAGTTTTTTACCAGCACAGGCTTTCATAGATTAGAATATCCTGATTGCAAAAACTCGCGATTTAAAACCGAATTACATGGATTTACTCCAACATTCCTTAAAAAGGATATCGGCATCGTTTGCGTAGATTTTTAATCTTAGTAACCCTTGATTTTCGTAGATTGTTATAAAAGAGCGAGGCTTATTCTTGCTCGTATAAAATTATAAACTTTTCACTTTTTTTCTTGGTCAAACATGGGCTATGATTTGTATCTGTAGCTGCGAAGAAATTTTAATTTCGAGAGATTCCGTCGATTGCTTTGCCTTCGAAAAACCAACTAAACCAAAGTAAAATCGCTACTGTGTTTTTACAGCATTTACTAATGAAAAACAATTTATCATGGATAGTATTTCAAGAAAAACATTTTTAAAGACCTTATCGCTATTGAGTATAGGGACGATGGTCAACCTTCCTACTGATGCTTTTGGATTAAATCAAAAACTTCGCGTCGTACTCGTTGGTACCGGGATTCGAGGAATTACATTCTGGGGACGTTGATTGGTTGAGCAGTTTCCTGAAACGCTCGAATTTGTCGGTTTAAGCGACATCAATCCAGGGCGCCTAAAGTATGCGAAGGAGTATATGGGGGTATCTTGTCCTACCTTCGTAAATTATGACGAGATGCTACGTAAGACAAAGCCAGATTTAATCATGGTCTGTACGACGGATGCCTCTCATCACGAACTTATTATCAAAGGTTTGTCTTAACGTGATGTTTTAACGGAAAAACCATTAACTATCGATGAAGTAAAGGCACAAGCAATCATTGATGCGGAGAAAAAATATGGGAAGAATGTGATTGTTGGTTTCAATTACCGTTGGAGCCCTTACATGACCAAAATTAAACAGCTTATTTCGCAAGGCACGATTGGCGAGGTCACTTCTGTGGATTTCAACTGGTACTTGAATACTCATCATGGCGCTTCTTATTTCCGTCGCTGGCACGGATTGATGAATAAGGGTGGTTCCTTATGGATTCACAAAGCAACACACCACTTTGATTTGCTGAACTGGTGGTTATCGGCAGAACCGGAAGAGGTTTTTGCATATGGTGCTTTAGAGCATTATGGTAAAAATGGTCCATTCCGCGGAAAGAACTGTCGCTCGTGTGAGCATAAAAAAGACTGCGCTTATTATTGGGACATTACAAGGGATAAACAAGCAATGAATCTATATGTAGCGAACGAAAATTATGATGGCTATCTTCGAGATGGCTGCTTGTATAGAAATGAAATCGACATTTACGATAAGATGTCCGCACAGATCAAATACAAAAATGGCGTAATCGCTTATTACTCTCTAACCACCTATTCTCCATATGAAGGTTGGCGAATTGCATTCAATGGGCAGAAAGGTAGAATTGATGCCTGGCTAGATATTCCTTTTATCAATGGAGAGAGTTTAAGCCAAGAGGAATTGCACGCTGCTGAGATGCAACAGGCGAAAAGTGACACTACGCAATCGCGGCTTATTTTGTTCAGAAACTGGGAAAATATGAGGTCGTTACAGTTTCTAGCGAGCGTAGTGGCCATGGTGGTGGCGACCGCCGCTTGCAGGAGGATTTGTTTTTAAAGAAGTCTGCTGAAGATCCTTACAATCACAGAGGTAATCTGAGGGATGGCGTTTTGTCGGTGCTCATCGGTGTGGCTGCTAGAAAAAGTATCGAAGCAGGAAAACCGATTCAGATTGGGTCGCTGACAGACTTGAAGCCGGAAATAAAGAAGAGTTAAGGGTTTAAGGGGGGGGACTATCTTGAAGTTTCAACCATTTTTGAGCGTTAAATGAAAAGAAGGTCTCGCTCAACGAGATGTCATGGACTTCAATTTGTGTAAAAGGCGTCGAAATGGGCGAAATGCGAACCATCCGGCAGCGAGGAACTTAGATGTGGTGGTGACTTTATATGCTATGCCATCCTTGCCTTCATAGGAAGTCAGAATGGTTATTAAATCATCTTTGTTCACTTTTTCAATCTGTGCGAGATTTCCATCGCTCACGAGAAATAGGTAATTATTATTTTTAAATAGAACACGATGTAATATCCAACCGGTTCGCTAGCGCGCAAGAACGACGTCGCCCATCGTCGCGTCTTCGAATTTCGTGTGGGCCACGGTTATTTTACATCCATCAAGTATAAAAGGCTGCATGCTACGTCCTTTCAATCGCAACTGCACCGACTTCCCCTGGGCAATTAAATCCTCTAAGCCCTCGAAAAAGCTTTGATTATTAAAGTTTTTGTATGTCATCCATATTAATCATACTTGCTTATGGACAAAAGATAATCTTAAAAGGATCTCGCTTTGAGATATTGATCTTCTTTTTGCGTCATTAGTGCTTTATCTTCTTTTTTCTTATCATAGTATCCACACAAGTGCAAAACGCCGTGGATAATGACACGATGAAGTTCGTCGCGTTCTGCAACAGCAAACTTCTCCGCATTTTCACGAATACGATCAATAGAGATAAAGATATCGCCGGCGATGATGTCTTCCTCTTCAGAAGAGTCGAAGGTCACGATATCGGTATAGGTATCATGATCCAAATATTGCTTATTGATTGTCAATAAATATTCATCAGAACAGAAAATGAAATTGAGTTCTGCTACGCGATTAAAATCTTCATTTTTTATCGTTTGGTTGATCCATTCACGCACCTTTTGTTTTTCTTTTAAGGTGAAAGCGATGTCTTCTGAAAAAAAATGTATATCCTTAAGAGCCATTGTTAGAATGCTTTGCTGTCCATATAAGTTTGAAGAATAAGCGTGGCAGATACCGTATCGACCAAACTTTTCTCCTGGCGTTTTTGTTTTTTCAGTCCCGATTGGGCGATGGCTTGAGAGGCAATCTTTGAGGTAAAGCGTTCATCAACTTCCACCACAGGAATGCTTGGATAAGTCTTCTTCAACTTACGCATAAATCCAACGACATGCTGTGCTGATTGCGAAGGGCTTCCGTCCAGACGCATAGGTTTTCCTACTACAAATGTTTCCACTTGTTCGGTTGCTAAGTATTTTTGAAGGAAGTTCCAGATTTCCTCGGGGTGCACTGTATCGAGTGCTGTAGCGATAATCTGTAAAGAATCAGAAACGGCGATGCCGATACGTTTCGTCCCGTAATCGAAAGCCATCAATCTCATGGGCATTGTTTTCCACAAAAGTACGATTAAAGTTTGTAAGTATTCTTATTCAATGTTTCTTAAAAATCTATACTTTTGATTGAGATTAATAATAAGCTATGCCAAGAATCGTTTTCCTGCTACTCATCTTCGTTCCTTCGTTAATTTTTGCGCAAAATCATGCGCAAGAAATAGCAACATATAGGAAGGAAAAAGACGCAGCCTATTTAAAAAATGAGTATGGACCGTTGAAAGCAGATCAGCTATCTTATTTAGATTACTACCCTGCGAACGAACAATACCTTGTAAAGGCAAAGGTTGAATTACTGCCCGATGAACCTACATTTCGGATGCCAACTTATGACGGCACATCGAATGAGTATAAGCGCTATGCTATATTGCATTTTGATTTGTTAGGAGCGAAGTATACCCTGACAGCCTATCAAAGTGTTGCATTATTTCAGACGGAAGCCTACAGGGATCATTTATTTGTTCCTTTTATGGACAACACGAATGGCGTTAGCAGCTATGAGGGAGGCAGATACTTGGATTTAAGTATCAAAGAGATTAGAAATAACGAATTAACAATAGATTTTAACAAGGCCTATAATCCCTATTGCGCATATAGCAATGGTTATAGGTGCCCACAGCCACCAAAGGATAATATCTTATCCCTGGATATCGAAGCTGGTGAAAAAAAATACAAAGGTCCTAAAAACGAGAGAAAAGTGAATATATCAGCGGCAAAAACCTTTAACGACACGGAGCGAGAAATCATCAATTCTGCTGATGATACTACGCTAATGCATGTTTATCTGATTACCGACGAGAAGGACTTCGCGGTATTGAGAAAACCATCGGAAGATTTGAAATTTGATGATCCTCTCGTCGATAAATTGGCTTCACGAATGTTTAAAACGGTGCAAGATCCGCAGCATAAAGGGGTGGGAATCGCAGGTCCACAGGTAGGAATCAACAAGAATGTTATTTGGGTCCAGCGCTTCGATAAGGCTAATGAACCTTTTGAGTTTTATATCAATCCAAAGATTATCTGGCGTTCGAAACTGATCCGCATCGGTGCTGAGGGTTGCCTTTCAATTCCGGATCGCAAAGAGGATGTTCCACGTAGCTATGCCATTCGTTTGCAATATGTGGATAGGAAGGGCAATGTTGTTGAAGAAAATATTGAAGGATTTACTGCTGTTATTTTTCAACATGAAATTGACCACCTCTATGGTATCTTATACCCGGACCGATTGGAACAGCAACTAGAAAGCACGAGCGTACCATTAGATGATAAAATGAAGTTTCGCCTAGAGAAAGGCCATATCATCCCTTGATTTTACTGTATTGACACACACTTCACATTAGAGCAAATGCGCTTTTTTGCTGGGCTTTATCATATTTGTGGAGTTATCGAACTATCCTGGTAGCTAAGCGTATTCAAAGCTGCTGGCCAGCGCCTAGGAAAGGGAGGAGGCAACCTATCAAATGACAGCAATCTAAGAACGGAGGCTAAGCCCATTAAAAATAGAGATTTACTTAGACATATGGTTAAAGGTTTGCTTAAAAAGGGCGGCTGGTGTTTCTCCCGATCATGATATTGCTAGGCTCCCCGGATCGATAAAAGACGCTAAGGGGCGTCTAATGCACGTAAAATTCAACCATCATAGCATTCATATTATCGGTGTGGAGAACTGCCCAGCTGCAAAATTTTCCCTTCGCGCCGGCTTGTTTTATTCATCCTGCTCTAGGGGTTATCGCGAATTACCCTGCTGAATGTAACATTGCCGTAAACCTTAATACGTGGTGGTTGAAAGCTCGATTTCCCAGATGAGATCTCATTCTACCGCTCCAACCATAATTGAAGTATCGAAGGGATCAACCGTCCTATAGCTTAAAAGTTGGACCTTTTATGCGCCACTAACCAAAAGAATTAGAAAAAAAAATTGTTAGTTAATGAAATGCTTCCTATCTTCGAATGTGGCATTTTACTAATAACCAACCGGTGACGTAACCGGAATAACTTAAATCAAGTTGATAAATTTTCTATAGACGTTGCCACGCCGTCTTGCGTGCGACGCTCCAGATATACGAGCTGTTAACCCACTTTCGGGAATAGGTTGACGGGGTTTCCCTGAACAGAATCAACTTCAAAAACAATTCGGTTACGTAACCGGAAAATATGAATAACCAACTTATACAAATTATGAGCAACAAACCAGCATGCTCTAAATCCTATTTCTACAGAGGATTTAGAACGTTCAGAATCGCAACACGACAGCGGCTTGTCCTGCTATCATTTCCTTTAGTATTTCTGGGAATCCCTCCGAGCATCCTTTACGCCCACTCCAGCATTCGTTTGATAAGCCTACAAACAGCACAGGGTATTGTGAAGGATAAAGATGGAAAGCCCATTGAAGGAGCGACAGTTACAATTAGGGGTACTTCAGTCGGAACCCAAACAGATCGCAACGGGCATTTTATGTTTCCCAATTTAGAGAAGGGCAGTGTTTTAGTGTTCAGTTATACCGGATACTTGACGCAGGAAGTCACTCTCGAGAATCAAAAAAGCATCGATGTTGTGCTTGTTGAAGATCCTGAAGCATTGGAGGAGGTCGTAGTCGTTGCCTTTGGAACGCAGAAAAAGACGGATATGGTGGGCTCTGTAACACAAATTAAACCTAACAACCTACGGGTTCCCAGTAGTAATTTGACCACGGCTCTGGCAGGACAAGCCGCAGGTATCATTGCCTTTCAAAGAAGCGGCGAACCGGGGATGGATAATGCTGATTTCTTTATTCGCGGGGTGACTTCCTTTGGTACGGGGAAAGTGGATCCATTGATTTTAATCGATGGAGTTGAATTGAGTGTTACGGAACTTGCCCGACTACGTCCCGATGATATCGAGAGCTTTTCGATCATGAAAGATGCGACTTCCACCGCTTTATATGGCGCTCGCGGAGCCAACGGTGTAATATTCGTAACAACAAAGCAGGGTAAGGAAGGAAAAGCTAACATTTCTTTGCGTGCAGAAGGGTCAGTTTCTGCTCCAACAAGTAATGTTGAACTAGCCGATCCGGTTACATACATGGAACTTTATAACAATGCTTTGGTTTCACGTGACCCTTTCGCCGAACCCCTTTATACACAAGAAAAAATCGAATCGACACGCGAGGGTTTAAACCCCATTATATTTCCCGCCGTAGATTGGCGTTCTGCTCTCTTTAAAGATCAAACGTTTAATCATCGATACAACTTGAACGTGACGGGTGGCGGAAAAGTTGCTCGTTACTATGTTGCCGGGTCGTTTGCGCAAGATAACGGTATGCTACGTGTTGACGGAAAAAACAACTTCAATAACAACGTCGATTTAAAGAGCTATACCCTACGCGCCAATGTCAACATCGATTTGACAAAAAGCACAGAATTAATTGTCCGCCTAAATGGAAACTTTGATAATTATACAGGTCCCATTGAAGGTGGTGGTGCCATGTATAACAAGGTCGTTCGCGCAAATCCTGTAGATTTCGTCCCTTTCTATCCGGTGGATGATTTACATAGCCATATCGAACACATCATGTTTGGCGGCTTGCGAGAACGCGCATTCTTAAATCCGTATGCCGACATGGTTAAAGGCTACAAGGATTACGATCGTTCGCTGATGATGGCGCAGATGGAGATAAAGCAGAACTTATCGTTTTTAACGGAAGGGTTGCGCTTTCGCTCCATGTTCAATACCAACAGAATCTCCCGATACGATATCGAACGCGCATATAAACCTTTCTTCTACGAATTAGCCTATTACGATCGTCGAACCTTAGATTATGTGGTTTCTATCACGAATGAAAACTCGGGGGAGGAATTTTTAAGCTTCGGTCTTGACAACGAGCTTCGTGCTCAAAATTCCGTTTTTTACATGGAGAATGCGATTGATTACTCGCGAACGTTCAATGAGAAACATAGTATTAGTGCTTTATTGGTTAATATCCTCCGTTCTAGCACCAATGCCGTTGCAGGTAGTCTACAGCTTTCCTTACCGTCAAGAAATTTTGGACTATCAGGCCGTACAACTTATTCTTACGATAATCGCTACTATGCCGAAGTGAACTTCGGTTATAACGGCTCAGAACGCTTTCACGAAAGCCATCGATACGGATTTTTCCCTTCATTTGGATTGGCTTGGAGCATTTCCAACGAGAAATTTTGGGAACCTTTAAAAGGCAAAATTAACAATCTTCGCCTACGCGGTACTTACGGATTAGTAGGAAATGACGCTATCGGCTCGGCTACAGATCGTTTCTTTTATTTATCCAACGTGGTAATGAATGATGCCTCCAAAGGATTTACTTTTGGAAGAGAATATGGTACTACTCACCCTGGAATCAATGTAACACGTTATTCAAATCCCGACATTACTTGGGAAACGTCCTATAAGACGAATCTGGCTCTTGAATTAGGTCTATTTAATAAGGTTAATATTCAAGCGGACTTCTTCAAAGAAGAAAGAAAAGATATATTGATGAACCGCTCGGCAATTCCCACAACGATGGGTCTGTCGGCTGCTGTTCGCGCGAATGTCGGTCGTGCCTCCGGTCAGGGAATGGATATGTCAGTCGACTATTCAGAAAACTTTTCAAACGGTTTTTGGATGCAACTTCGAGGGAACTTCACTTATGCAAAAAGCAAATACTTAGCTTATGAAGAGCCTATTTATGAAAAAGAATGGTGGAAGTCGCGCTTAGGATATTCGATTCATCAGCCTTGGGGATATATTGCTGAACGCCTATTCGTTGATGACAGTGAAGTGGCGAATTCACCGAGTCAACAATTTGGCTCCACCAATGTTGCGGGTGATATCAAATATAAAGATGTCAATGGCGATGGTTTAATAACCACATTGGATCAGGTTCCAATCGGATTCCCTACTATTCCAGAGATTATTTATGGAGGCGGATTCTCTATTGGCTATAAAAACTTTGATATTTCGGCATTCTTCCAAGGTTCTGCACGTTCGTCCTTTTGGACGGGCGGCGTCGTAGATGGAGTTACCGGACCAGCCAATGTACAACCTTTTGTTGGCGGAAAACAAATCCTAAAAGCGTTTTCAGATAGTCATTTCTCTATGGAGAATCAAGATCTATATGCGCTATGGCCACGCTTAAGCACACAAAATCAAGCCAATAATACGCAGTTAAGCACATGGTGGCTAAATAATGGCGCATTCGTAAGATTAAAACAAGCAGAGATTGGTTATTCGTTACCAGATCGCTTGGCAAAAAGACTTTATACGGATAAGTTAAGAATTTACGCAAGTGGTACGAACCTGTTTTTAATAAGTGGTTTTAAATTATGGGATATCGAAATGGGCGGAAACGGTCTTGGCTACCCCTTGCAAAGAGTTGTCAATTTTGGAATCAACCTATCCTTTTAACCTATTAATTCTGTAACTATGAAAAAATACATTTTTCTCCTCATATTATTTCTGGCGACTTCTTGTAACAAATACTTGGATATCGTTCCGGATAATATAGCCACGATCGAATATGCATTTCGATTACGCGCGACTACTGAACGTTATTTATTTACCTGTTATTCCTACCTCCCACAGCTTGGAAATAGAAACACAAGTCCTGCGCTCTTTGGAGGTGATGAGCTGTGGTGGGTGCGCGAGAGTATCTCTTCAAACCCATGGCATATTGCAAGAGGAAATCAAAACGTCACTAATCCCTATTTAAACTTTTGGAATGACACCTACCCTCTTTGGCGTGCCATACGGGAATGTAATATTTTCTTAGAAAACATCATGAATGTCAAGGATGTAGAAGATTTTGAGAAAAGAAGATGGGCTGCAGAAGTGAAGTTCTTAAAGGCATATTATCACTTTTTCCTTTTACGCATGTACGGGCCGATTCCAATTATGAAGGAAAACATTCCCATTTCCGCATCCGAAGAAGAAGTACGTGTTTCACGTCAACCCGTAGACGAGGTATTCAATTATATCATCGAATTAATTGATGAAGCATGTGTTGATTTACCTGATCTGGTTGACGATGAGAACTCGGAGTTAGGAAGAATCACATTGCCTATTGCGATGGGTATGAAAGCAAAAATATTGGTCTATGCAGCAAGTCCGCTTTTTAACGGAAACCCAGACTATTCCGGTTATTCAAACAAAGACGGAACATTATTATTTAGTCAATCTGTAAATCCTGAAAAATGGGCGAAAGCCGCAGTTGCGTGTAAAGAAGCAATTGATAAGTGCCATTCATTGGGAATGAAATTATATTATTTTGAAGAAACCAATATTGCGAGAAATTTATCGGATTCATTGAAGACTCAAATGAATACGCGGAATTCGTTTGTAGAACGTTGGAACTCAGAAATCATTTGGGCACATACGAAGAATAATGCGCGCGATCTGCAAGTCAATGCCATGCCTAAAAGTTTGCCGGCCGCAGCCCTAGGCAATGGCGCAGTGGAAGGACATTTTGCAGTTCCGATGCGAATTGCTGATTTATTTTACAGCGAACATGGTGTACCCATCGATGAGGATATCAGCTGGCCATATGACAATCGGTTTTCTTTGCGAAAGGCCGTTGATAAAGATCGCTTTTTTATTCGGAAAGGATATACGACAGCGGAATACAATTTTGACAGAGAATCAAGGTTTTATTCGACGCTTGGCTTCGATGGAGGAGTTTGGTTTGGCCAAGGTAACTTTGATCAGGAAAACGCATATTGGCTAGAATTAAAACTTGGACAAAGCGGTGGAAAAAGAGGAAATCTAAACCATACCGTAACCGGATATTATCCTAAAAAATATATCTACTATACGAATGTTTTGTCGACGACTGCTAATACCTATACGTCTGTAGACTACCCTTGGACTATGCTCCGATTGACCGACCTCTACATGTTATACGCAGAAGCATTAAATGAGTTGCAGGGTCCAAACGATGAAAGCTTCATCTATTTAGACCTCGTACGCAAGCGAGCAGGTTTAGCCGGTGTCAAGGAATCGTGGACAACCTATTCGAGAAATCCAACAAAGTTCAACACTCAACAAGGGCTTAGAGAGATTATCCAGCAGGAGCGTAATATTGAATTTTGCTTAGAAGGGCAGCGGTTTTGGGATGTCCGTCGTTGGAAAACCGCCATTGAAGTTTATAATGATGTCATTAGCGGTTGGGATATGGATCAGGCACGTGCGGAAGATTACTATCGTGAAAAAACCATATTTCGTCAATCGTTCGCCCTCAAAGATTATTTCTGGCCGATTCGCGAATACGACTTAATCGTCAACAAAAACTTAGTTCAAAGTCCAGGATGGTAAAATGATTAAATCATGAAAAGAATAACCACATATATCGCAATTGCTGTTATCATGGTATTAGCAGCTTGCCAAGAAATGATTCATAGCCCTTTAGAAGAAGTCTCTTCAACGCCCGGGCAACCGACCGTAACGAAAATTGAGAATATAAACGGCGGGGCAAAAGTAACTTATTCAATACCCAACGACCCAAGTATATTATATGTTGTTGCTGTTTATAATACTGGCAAGGGCGAGGAACGTGAGATTAAATCGTCAGTTTATAAGAATTACATTGAGCTTGAAGGATTTGGCGATACCAATCCTTATCAAATTAAATTGTATAGTGTTAATAAAGCTGAAGTTCGTTCAAGTCCTGCCGAATTCACAATTAATCCATTAAATCCTCCAATCGACGAAGTCTTTAAAACGTTGGTTGTTAATCGAGATTTTGGAGGACTAAATGCTAAGTTTAGCAACGAGAAGGAAAAGGGCATTGTTTTTTATACCCTTTATAAAGATGAAGAAGGGAACTGGGTACAGTACGATCGCCTCTTCACCTCAGCGAAGTTTCGTGACTATTCCGTTCGAGGATTACTTCCGAATCCGACCGATTTTGCTTTTTTCTTCCGTGATGAATGGGGAAATCATTCGGACACTTTAAAGACGAATATCACTCCGCTGTATGAAGAAATGTTGGAGAAAAAGTTGTGGAAAGCTTATCCACTACCTAGTGACACTTATACGGTGCAGGCAAGTTGGGGACCTATTAGCAATATATGGGACGGGGATTATGTTCGTCTTTCCAAGTTATATTATCAAGCTACTGCCGGCGCGTCTATGCCCAATTGGTTCACAATTGATTTAGGCAAAAAATCTAAATTTAGCCGAATGGTTGTTTTCCAAGCACCTACGGAACGTCCGACCTATGCATATAACTATGGAACACCTCGAACCTATGAAGTTTGGGGGTCAAATAATCCAAATCCAGACGGCTCATTTGATGGCTGGACTTTGCTAATTCATTGTGAGTCTATAAAGCCTTCGGGCAGCCCGGTAGGTGAGCGCACTCCTGAAGATAGCGCCTATGCTTTGGCTGGTGAGAACTACAACTTCCCCCCAGAAACCGAAGCATATCGTTACATCCGATTCAAAACGATCCGTTCTTGGACTGGTGCACAAAACTTGATGCTTACTCAACTAGATTTATATGGTCAACCAATGGATCAATAGTTATGAACTTAAAAAAACAAAGTGTATGAAAAAGCGAATTAATTCTCCCTTTATACTATTTATCATCTTGTTCGCTGTCGTTTTAACAGCTGGGTCTTGTGGTCGCATGGATGATACTTATGTTCAATTTTTAGAGGGTGGAGAAAAAATATACGTAGCAAAAGCGGACTCGCTAAAATTAAAATCAGGACGAAACAGAGTTGAACTCTCTTGGTTACTTTTATCGGATCCCAAAGTTAAGAAGTATAAGATATATTGGAACCAACGTCGAGATTCTTTAGAAAACACTATTAGCAAGTCAGATGATGTTGACACCGTACGTGTCATCATTAACAACCTTCCAGAAGGCAATCAGACTTTTCAAATATTTACCTATGACGATTCAGGAAATAGCTCTGTTAAAGCCGAAATCTCCGGACGCGTTTATGGAAGCCTCTATGAAAAATCTTTACTGAATGCTACCATTTCGAAAGTTCTTAGAAAATCCAATGATCTTAAAATCATTTGGAATGTTAATCAACCGGCAGGATTGAGTGTAACTGAGATTAAGTATTTGGATATGACAAATAATCAGAGGCTGATCCTGAACAAGAATTTTAAGGATACCACGACTTTAGCACAATTTCCATTGAAAGGCAACTTTGAATTTCGTTCTGGCTTTTTGCCAGACTCATTGGCGATAGATACGTTTTATGTAGATTTTGCAGAAGTCAAAACCAATTAAATCAACACTAATAAACCAACACTATGATTCTACAGCAAAAGAACCGACGATGTAAACCTCCTTTGTTTCTATTTCTTTTATCGATTTTTTGCCTAAACATCGCTCTAGGTCAGCAAAAAAATATAACAATCATTCCAGCGACCGAGGCCATCAAAATCAATAGCGATGCAATGCGCATTAACGAGAAAAGCAGCGAGCGAATTACCGATTCTAGGTTAACGACTAAGTCCGGAATCAGCTTGAAAGCAGGTATTGCCCAGGCCATAAATTCTGAACGAGAGGAATCGGATATAGCCTTCCGCATTCGCATTCCTACTGCTGGCCACTATACGATTTACACAAATGCGGTGACCGATTCGGAAGGGGCTCAACTGATGAAAAAAGCGAAATCTAAGTTCGAGTCCTTGTTTATGCGGATACAATTTGGCGACAAACGAGGGACCAAACGAGTGATCTATGTTCCTTGGGACCGACCTGTCCAACATACGGGCATCTTTGACCTTCCTGCCGGCGAGCAGGATGTCAAAATCTGGTTGCCTCGAGGAGTGCGATTTGAATACGTACAGATTCAAAAATATGTCGCTCCTAAAGTTCCTACAGCTGCAGCTTCTTACAAACCATCCGTAAAGCCGCCGAGCAGCCGGCCACGGCTTTGGGTAAATCAGGAAACACTGCCAATGGTCAAAAAGAATCTGCTGGATCCAGAACATGCGCCTATTTGGAACAAACTTAAGGATGATGCATTAAAGCCATTCCCGCTTGTATTCGACCCCAACGAAGAGATGTCTTATAATGTTGATCTGGAGAAGGCGATGGAGCTAAAAGCGTTCTATTATTTAATGTCTGGTGACAGAAAGATAGGTCGGGAGGCGATTGACCTAACAAAGGCCTATCTTTCTCATGTGGAGTTCGGTAATATTTTGGACATCACGCGGGAGCTGGGCCGTGCGATTTATACAGCAGCTTTGGTGTACGACTGGACATACGATCTTCTATCTAAAGAGGAGAAGGAAAATTTGGTTAAGGATTTTATGCGCCTCTCGATGGATATGGAAATCGGCTGGCCTCCGTTTCGTACCAATATACTAAATGGCCACGGAAACGAAGCAATGGTCAACCGTGACTTTTTAGCAATGAGCATTGCGATTTATGACGAAGATCCTGTACCCTATCAATATGTATCCTATCAAATATTAGCAGATTTGGTTCCGATGCGCCGTTTTGAATATCAATCACCACGTCACAACCAAGGTATTGGTTATGCCGCGTATCGTTTTGCATGGGAAATGCATGCAGCATGGTTGTATTATCGAATGTCGGGACAGAAGGTCTTTGATGACAATATCACTTCGATGCCTTCCTATTTTATGTATATGCGTTCTCCTGCTGGCGAGATGTTACGAGATGGAGATGGTTTTGCATCAGGGAAGGCTGGTGAGCCTTTCTATTGGAAATCGCCACAAGTGATGTTTTTAATGTCCACTTACGGGCGAGATCCTATTGTGAAGGGGGAATTCCTTCGGCATGGCCAGCTCAATAACCCAACGATGTTTCTATTGCTGAACGACCCAACTTTGAAAGCCGAACCTAGCTTGAATAGTTTAGCTCTTACAAAGGACTTTGGACCAATTTTAGGATCCATGGTAGCAAGGACCGGTTGGAATATAGGTCCGGATAGCGACGATGTGGTGGCAGAGATCAAAGGTGGTGGTTATCATTTCGGGAACCATCAGCACGCGGACGCTGGCGCCATTCAATTATATTACAGAGGCTTTCAATTTGGTGATATCGGACTCTATCGATTCTACGGAACTCCCTATGATATGGGATTCAACAAGCGCTCGGTTTCCCACAGCGTGATGCTTGCTGTCGATCCGAATGAAAAGTATTACCGTAGCGAAGTAAATGATGGTGGTACTCGCTTCAACCAGCGTGCGCCACGCTCTCAAAAAGAAGTTGAAAGCGATCCATGGTTCCACAATGGTAAGGTAATGGCGACTGCTGTAGGTCCCAATCCAAAGCAACCGTATTTCAGTTATTTTGCCGCGGACTTAAGCAGTGCCTATTCGGAAAAAATGCTGAATTACACGCGGCATTTTTGTTTTATTAATACTGGCCGGAAAGATATTCCTGCGGTGATTGTATTAACCGATCAGATGGAGACCAAGACTCCAGCTATCGATAAATATTGGCAGATCGCCTCGCTTAATAAACCAGAGCTTACTGCTAATGGATTTGTATTACACAATTCGCTAAATGGACGTGTGGGGAAAACGCATGTTTCTATCTTAAGCCCTTCTAGCGGTTATGATGTTAACGTGCTTTCGGACTCTATGACGACAAATGTTTTCGGAAAACAGTTAGAAGTTCCTGAAACACCATTAGCAGAGGGAAAGGGTCATCGAACACTGGTTTCTCATCAATCCAAGGAAAAAACGAATCATTATCTTACGGTATTCCAGGTATGCGAGGGAAACAGCTCTCCGCTGGTTCTTTCGCAAGAAAAGAGCGGAAATGTTGATTTGATATATATTGGAGATGACCTAGTGGTAGCCAGTTCCGCACAAGAGATCAACGAAAAATTCGGGTTTAAAAATAATCGGAAGAACAGCAAGGCTATTTTAACTGGATTGAAACCCGGAAAATGGATATTGCGGCGTGGTAAGAGAGTGATGGCTGAGAAACAGGTTAGTGCGAAAGAAAGAACTGCTTACTTTGAGCTGGATCGGGCGGGAGCGTATAGTGTTGAAATGAAGTAGAGAAAAATCTTGTGTAGCACTTCTACAAAATGCTGCACGAGATTTCCAGATTATTTATGGTTACTATTAATTTCAATTATTGCATGAATATCTTTTCTGGATCCCCAAAGAGCGCTGTACTGTCGACCACAGCCGCCTCCGAAGATTTTAATTACTTATTAAACTCCTCTCTTCCATTGTAAGTTAAGGAACCTTTTTTTTTAAATCGACATAGCGATCATCGAGGCAGACAGAGAAATTTAATTCATCATAAGTACACTTCTCTTGAAGTTCAGCATCGTCAAGTTAGCCTCAATTTCATGTAAGTAATAACTGATGATGATATGTGTTGGGATCTTTAGCACTGAGAATCGCAAAAGTGCCTTTCGCCGCTTTCGTTAATGTTTAGCACCTACTATCATGTTTGTTGGTTGGTAAGAATGGGATATATTCAAAATTAGTTGGGGAATCATTTCTGAACAATTCTCCGCCTACCATGCCCCGTAGGGCCGCTGAAATTCCTCTTAAAACGCAGCAAAGTGCGGAAGTTCATAACCGCCTCGGAAATCCCAACGATAAAAATAATTCAAAATGGCTCACTCCATCACGGAGAACTCTAAATATAAAAAGCCTTTCCCCTCGCTAATTACCTTGGCTAAAGGCCATCTATCACTTCCCTCGTTGAGGATTTTATACAAAAAAAGATAAAAGCCTATCCTGCCGTTTCTACTCCCAGCTTACGCATTTAATTCTTAACCTTTTAATAGATCCCCAATTAGTTGTTCCAGCTTATCTAGATCGAACGGTTTGGGAAGAAAAGCATCAGCAAGAGCACGCTTTGCTAAAGTTTCGATCTCACTGTTAGCTGAAACAAGAACGACCGGTATATTAGAAAATTTCGGATGTGTCTTGAGGAGCTGTGTGGCTGCTATCCCACCTATTTCCGGTATCCAATTGTCCATCAAAATCAAATCTGGCTGGTAGGTAGCTACTTTCTCAAGAACATCATGTGAGGTCGATGATTCATTTATCGTATAACCCAAATCCTCCAATACGATGGAAAAAATTTCAAGCACATATGGGTCATCGTCAAAAATAAGTATTTTTTTTTGTGTCATTTAGCCGTGGAATTATTTATGATTTTTAAGTAAATAATTAAGTGAGTTTTTTCCAAATTTTTTGTTGCCCTATGCGCTGAAAACGACTTTCAAGTGAAGAAAACACCAAGGTCTCTTTTGGCCCCAAGCCCAGAAAACCCGAGTTCTCTAAACTTTCGTAAAAAAGTCTAATCACACGGTTTTGTAGCGTACGATTAAAATATATAAGTACATTGCGGCATAAAATAAGTTGAAAGCTGTTGAATGAAGCGTCTGAAACCAAATTATGGGTTGAAAACACCATACGTGACCTCAGTTCATCGCTAAATTGAATAATTCCATGATTTGCAGAATAATGAGCTGATAGGCCATTGTTCCCGCCAGACAAAGCGTAGTTATGTACATACTCATGCATGTTTTCCATGGGAAAGATGCCTTTGGAAGCTCGTTCCACTACCGATCCATTGATATCCGTTGCATAAATCAGCGATCGTTGCAGTAAACCACACTCTTTTAGAAGTACCGCAGTCGTGTATGCCTCCTCTCCTGTTGAGCATCCTGCAATCCAAATTCGGATTAAGGGGAAAGTGCTTAAATAAGGAATTATCTGCTGCCGCATAGCTAAGAAAAACTCCGGGTCGCGAAACATTGTTGTAAAAGGAACAGTGAGCTGCTGAACAAAAGGTACAAGTAAAGAGTTATCTCGCATTATCTTTTGAAATAAATCATCCAGATCAGGGCTTTTCCAAATCAATAATATTCTTTTCAGCCTGCGTTCCAATGAACTTCGATTATACTCTGTAAAGTCATATCCGAATTGATTCAAAAGAACCTGGAAAAACGAATCCATTTCATTTCTATCAATCATCACTTCCTGCTAAAAGTATTCTATTAATTTCCGTTAACAGCTTATCAATATCTACCGGTTTGGCGACATAGCCGTCAGCTCCCGCCAAAATACATCGTTCCCGATCACCCATCATCGCTTTAGCCGTCACCGCTATAATGGGTGGATAATCTTTTCGTGGCGATTGATGAACAAATTCAAGGAGTTCAAACCCATCGAATTCCGGCATCATCATATCCAGAAGCACGATATCAACCCCCTTTTCCTTCTCTAGATAATCTAATCCCTCTTTTGCAGAAATACAACCTTCTGCTTTCAGACCTCGTGATTTCAAGGCCGTTTTCAACGCGAATATATTTCGCAGATCATCGTCAATAATTAAAATATTCATCTGCTTTAGGGGATTAACGTTCAAATAACCAAACTCTCAGTAAAGACACTAATTGATCAATATCTACAGGCTTGGAAATATAGTCGGAGGCTCCAGCTTTCATGCATTTATCTCGATCACCAATCATCGCTTTAGCGGTAACGGCAATAATCGGTAAATTTTTGAAGTGATCCTGAGCACGAATTTTTTGAATGGCTTGAAAACCATCCATATTGGGCATCATGATATCCATAAGCACAATGTCGATTGTCGGATTTTGTTCCAACACCTGACAGGCTTCCTGTCCATCCATTGCCGAAAATACTTCCACATTATATTTTTCCAACGCTCGAGACAACGAGAATATATTTCGAATGTCATCATCGGCGACCAAAACCTTGCGATTTTGTAATGCATCAGTTAAGTTTCTATTCTCTTTCCGTACGTCTTCGGGCACCGCTTGCCCCTTCTTATCTACCAAATGTAAGAACAAGCTAACCTCGTCGAGAATTCGTTGGTAAGAATGAACCGTCTTCACTACAATGGAATCAGCATACTCTTTAATGCGCATTTCCTCCCTGCCTGACAGGCTTTTCCCTGTAAATATGATGATAGGTAAGTCCTCTAAGCCGCTGTTGCTTTTTATGGTTTCCAAGGTCTCATAGGCAACTTCATCAGGAATTCCCATATCTAAGATAACACAATCCACCTTTCCCTTAGTTAAGGCTTCAACACTTTGTTCCACGGAACTCTTTACTTCAGTAGAAATCTCGAAATTTTCTAAATACGAGGAAAGAGCGGCAGCGTGCTTTGGATTCTCTTCAACAATGAGGACCTTTTTCGAGCCGTTATTCAAAGCTTCCTCTATTCTTGAGAAAATACTTTGAAATCCTTGTTTTTGGAACGGCTTGCGAATGAAATCAATTGCCCCACGTCGGATGCTTTCATTTTTCCTTGCCTGTTCTGCGGACATCATATGTACGGGAATATGGCGCGTTTCTACGTTGGATTTTAGCTCATCTAATATCTGCCAACCGTCCATAATAGGAAGAACAATATCTAACAGAATCGCCTTAGGCTTATACTGCAGGGCTGCATACAATACTAAATCCCCACGTCCTACAACGATGGTTTTATACCCAGCTTTTCGAGCATAATCCCTGAGTGCTTTTGCAAATACCACATCATCTTCTACGATCAGTATTACTTTATCCCCTTGGTCTATTGTATCTCGATCATCAGGAATTTCTTCTGGGAGGTTAGAACTTTTAGGGTCTTTAATAACGGTCAATTCCGGGTTTAAGGTTTCGCGTGGGCTGTCTTGATTAACAAGAACATTTTCTTCTGCTTTGGCATGCTCTAGCGGGAGAACTAAAGTGAAGCAACTCCCCTGTCCAAGCTCACTTTCCACACGTATTTCTCCCGACAACAATCTTGCAATTTCGCGGCTAATAGAGAGCCCAAGCCCCGTACCACCAAAACGTCGGCGTGTAGATCCATCAGCTTGTTGGAATGCTTCGAAGATTAGCTGTTGTTTTTCGGGTGATATCCCTATTCCTGTGTCCTGTACGCTAAACATCACAGTCTCAACATCTGAGCTTGAGTGATTTACCCTCAACGTTATTGATCCCTGCGCCGTAAACTTGATAGCATTGGAAAGCAAATTACGCAAAATTTGTTCTAACCTAAGACGGTCGCTTTTCATGCGAAAATTTTCCGGCAGCGTAGATTCTACACACAATTTAATCCCTTTCTCTTTGGTCAATGGCTTGAACATCTGAGTGAGATCACCTATTAATTCACTTACAAAAAACTGCTCCACCTCCAGAGACATCTTTCCAGACTCGATTTTGGAGAGGTCAAGAATTTCATCAATTAGCGTCAATAAACCTGTGCCTGAGGACCAGATTACCTGGGCAGATTCTACCTGCTCGCTATTGAGATTTCCTTCGTTATTTTCGGTCAAAACTTTTGAAAGTAACAGGATGGAATTCAGTGGTGTTCTGAGTTCATGTGACATGTTAGCAAGGAATTCAGATTTATATTTTGTACTCAAAGCAAGAGCCTCAGCTTTCTCCTGAATTTCTCTATTTCGAATCGCGATCATCTGATTTCTATCCTCGAGAATTTGCGATCTCTTTTCCAATTCTTTATTGGACAGTAAAAGTTCTTCTTGTTGCGATCGTAATTCCTCCTCTGACACGCGCAGTTTGCTTGCCTGTGCCTCTAGTTCAGTGTTAAGACTCTCTAGCTCCGCATGTTGAACTTGAAGCTCTTCTGTTTGGGTCTGGGTTTCCTCTAAAAGCTGCTGAACGCGTCCTCGACTTTGCGCAGCGGCAATTGCTGCCCCTATAATTTCGCAAAAATCGCCCATCACCTCGATGGTATCTTCGGGCAGTGTATTACGTGCTCCAACTTCTATCGCCCCTATACAATGTTGCTGATAGATAATGGGCATCAATACGATTTGCTTCACCTGTAACTCTCCTTGAGCAAAGGACAGATTAAATTCATCGGGCAGCATATCACTAATTACCCGAGGGATCTTATTGGTATACACTTCGGCTAATAATCCAACATGGATAGATCTTTCGTCTTGAGGAAGCGCCTTCAACCCTACTGTATGCTTGAGCTTAAATAAGTCTCTTTCCACTACGTAAATGGCACCGTTGTCAAGTTTTAGAAAGTCAACTAAGAAATTCAGACTAAATCGGCCAATTTCTAGCAAATTGGGATTTCCCATCAAACCGGCATTCAGTTCGGTCAGCCCATTCTTTCGCCAGTCGTTCCAATGTAGTTGCTTAAAGTTGTGCTGAAGAGAATCAGTCATTATACGGAGACTTTTAGCAATTGTCCCCAGATCGTCTTTTTGAGTATCATCAATGGAAATATCATAATTCCCTTTTGTTATCTCTTGGGCGATCCCACGTATCAGATTCAGCCTTCGACTCATTTCATTATCTTTAGCGACAAGTTCCTCTTGAAGTGCTCCACGACGCTTATAATCGGTACGCAACTTCCAAAATAACACTGAAGTTATAATCACCGATAGCAGTGAGGCGATAGCGATTAAAACGGAAGTGGTCAAGGCAGCACTTTCTAATTCTTCTGAACGTTTGGAGACTCGATTTTCTTCCTGCTGACGGATCGATTTAATCAACGAGCGGCAAGAGTCCATGATGGATTTACCACGATCTAAAAGATCTGGGGATAATTCCAACAAATTACGGCGCTGTTCTATTAACTCATCGAGAACCTCTATCCTTTCTCTGGCAAGCATGTTGAGCTTTTGAGCGCGAGCGTACTGATCGGAAGTTAAATCTCCTTTCATTAGCGCATCCATTCGTTGAGGTAGTGAGCTACGACTATCGCGATAGGGTTCCAGGAATTTCTCACGTCCGGTAAGAAGAAATCCACGCTGTCCGGTTTCAGCATTTTGTAGATCGATAAGTATTAACTGCGCGTTAGTGATATTATGTTGCGCTTGATCCATCAGCACTTTGTTTTCACGCTGGTCTTGAATCGATAAAAACAGGATGCCAGAAGCGATCAATAAGACAGTCATGGAAAATCCAAATCCCAACTGTAGATTCCGAAGTATATTTTGCTGCATTTATTAAACTGGTAATGTGAAATAAAATGTTGACCCTTGGCCAACTTGGCTTTCTACGCCGCACAAGCCTCCATGTTGCGCTATAATTTCCTTGCAAATATGTAAGCCCAGTCCTAACCCCTGAAATTGAGCTGATGCCTCCTGGACACGAAAGAATTTATCGAATACAAACGGAATTTTATGGGGGGGTATCCCTATCCCTCCATCTTGAATTTTTACGGTCAGGAATTGATCATTTACTTGGGTATCAACAATGACTACATCCGAATTAGGGGCGTATTTGACTGCATTCGAAAGATAATTGATTAATACTTGTTCAATACGTAGAGAATCGGCATAGATAGGTTTGTTTAGCTGCGTACCCGTGCGGTGAATTTGCAATTTCCGATGATGATGCGTCATCACCGTCGTATCAATTACATGTTGAATGATTTTTTCCAAATCGACGGGTTGTATGTTAATTTTCAATCCGCCCGTTTCTAAACGGGAAATATCCAATAAATCTTGCACAAGCAGGTTTAGTTTTTGCGCCTGATCGTGAACTTTGGCAAGATAACCGTAGGCCTTATGATTACTGATCTCTTTCATTGTACGCAAAGCTATTTCTGCAAAGGCTTTAATACTAGTCAATGGCGTCTTGAGCTCATGACTTGCGACGCTCAGGAACTCATCTTTCTTTTTCTCCAACTGTTTACGTTCATCGATGTCCGTCATGGTACCTACCCAGCGAATGATTTCCAAATCTTTAGTGACAGGAGCGATCTTCACTAAATGATATCGATAATTTTCCGTATTATTTTCCTTTAAGCGAACTTCTTTCTGTAGGGGCTGTCGATCTTCTAGCTGCAATTTCCAAATTTCAAAAACGTCGGCATCATCGGGATGTAATTCTGGCCAATTATCTTTAGAAGAAGCATATCGATACCACTGTTGGTTAACAAAATCAACGTTCCCTATGCAGTCGGTAGTGAATGCTATTTGTGGGAGGGCTTCTAGCGTGACATTTAGCTCTTGCAGTTTCTCTGCGAGCTCACTTTGCGCCTTTTGACGTTGCTGAACCTCACTTTCCAAATACGTTTTCATCTGTTGTAATGCGAATGTTTGTTCGTATAGGCGATAGAACGTCTTTACTTTTAACAAGAGGATATCTGGATCGACAGGTTTTGTGATATAATCGATACCCCCAGACTCGTAACCCTTGGTAATATATTTTTTTTCGCGATTCACGGCAGAAAGAAAAATGATGGGAATATCTTTGGTCTTCTTAGTTCCAGATAAGGTTTCTGCGACTTCATAGCCATCCATCCCCGGCATTTGAACATCGAGAATTATCAGTGCATAGTCTGTTTTTAAACATTTTTTCAAGGCGTCTTCACCCGAATTGGCGGAGTCAGTCCGAAATCCCTTTAATTGCAACGTTTTTTCAAGCGAATATATATTTTCCTGCTTGTCGTCAACGATTAGAATCATTTAATAAATATTATGTAAGAACATCAGGTAGAACGAGTATCCATTGTTGCTCAGTAGATGAACGGACTAAATTATTAAAAAAATCATAAAAAGCTATAAGATTTTCCCTTAAAGTCGCTCGAAGAAAAAGGTAGTTAGGGAATATCGCAATCAGTTTGTCAGCTATTTTGGGCAAAATCTTGTCTTAAGAGGTTTTGGTGTAAAATTTATAGACGCTTAATGTTGACTTCTAATTTTTTTTTGGTAGACTATTGAATGCTATTCTAGCTGGCGATTGGGATTTACTCGTATCGATACAATATAGGATAGCTCCGCTCCAGTCTGTTGGATGCGTTTTAGGTGGTAGACTAAAGCTATTTCTTTAGGCCAATTTCTGGCATACCTTGGTTAAGTGTAATCGAGCAGTAAACACATCATCAATTGAGGGAAAACCGCGCGCATAAGTGTAATAATGTTTAAAAACATTTAATATTGCTTCGAATGGTTCATTAATTTAAAATAATTCCTTAATATTTACTTAATAAACCTTATTTATTTTCGGCATCTGAAAAACATACTAAAGAAGGGAGGGATAGCATAGAACAATCGTGCCGCAATAACGAGTACTAACTCAGATTTTATATGATACATGCTGGAGGATTCCTATACCGAAGGGATATACCGGCCAAGAATCAACCTTAACAATTCGATTACAACTTCAATCCGTGAAATTGATAAAATATTTTTACATGTTTATAAACTTAAAAAAGGGTGTTGCACATGTTTCATACGCTGCAGGCTTTTGCTTTTTAATGCAATTACCCTGCATTAATTCTTCTTACGCGGCAGAGACACACTTAATAGGTCCAGCAACATTTCCTTCAATCAAAGCCGCTCTAAATGCCCCGCAACAAGAAAGAGGCAGAATTTCAGGAATCATTTTAGATGAATCAGGGACTCCTATTGCAGGTGTTACCGTCAGCATCAGTGATCGTGGAATTACAACCTCTACCGACGATCAAGGGAAATACAGTATCGACGTACCTACTGGACTTCATATAATTAAAGTAAGCTCTATCGGCTATATTACTCAAGAAATGAGCATTCGGGTTACCTCGAATACAAATGAACGCCATAATTTTACCCTTGCTTCAGACAATGACAAAATTGACGAGGTGGTAGTTGTTGGATACGGTACTTCCAAAAAGACCGATGTTACAGGTTCTACCAGTACCATTTCAACTAAACAATTTGAAAACGCTCCGGCAACTCGAATTGACCAGCTACTTCAGGGCCAGGCATCTGGGGTGGATATAAAGTCTACCAATGGAGCGCCTGGCGCACCTACGACCATTAGAATCCGCGGTTCTAGATCTATTACCGCGACCAATGAACCGATCTATGTAATTGACGGGATTGTGGATCCAAGTGGTACCAGTTTAAATTCCATTAATCCAAGCGACATTGAAAGCATAAACATCCTCAAGGATGCCTCCACAACAGCGATCTATGGTTCTAGAGCTTCAAATGGTGTAATCCTGGTAACCACAAAGAAAGGTGTTGCCGGTAAAGATATTGTACGCTTTTCGACCAATCAGGGCTTTTCACAGCTTCCCAGAAAATTGGACTTAATGAATACCCGAGAATTTGCAGAATTTATTAATGAGGCTCTGGTATATGGCAATAAACCTCCTCTCTACCCCAATGTCGACTCGTTGATCAATCAGATCGGAGAAGGGACTGACTGGATTGATGCGGTTACGCAAACGGCTCCATTCGCGAGCTATGATGCATCAGCATCGGGCGGAGAAGGCGGTGACCGGGGATATACCTATTTCGTTTCTGCCAATCTATTAGACCAGAAAGGGATTATTAAAAACACAGGGTTTAAAAGGTATCAGGGAAGAATAAACTTGACCAAGAAATTCGGGAACCGAATTAATATGGGTGTAAGCACCAATATCAGTAGAGAGCAGCATAGAATCAGCAGTTTGAATTTTGGTACCAATACGGGCTGGTCTACCTCGTATATCTTCCTTCCTCCTACGATGCCTATTTATAAAGAAGATGGTTCTTATGAGACCTACAATCCGATTTGGTATACCGGTGGACATATCAACAATCCCGTAGCGGTTCTGGATAAAGTAAAGAATCAAAGAGCAATCAATAACATATTGTCCAATGCATACTTAGAAATTGAGCTTCTCAAAGATTTGAAAGTGAAATCCACTCTAGGAGTAAACTTCATCAACCAGCGGGGAGATTACTACAGTCCTACGGATATGCCTCAAAATATTTTCAATAATCGTCTATTCGGATCTGCCAATTCCGACATCTACAACACACTGGGTTTGATTAATGAAAATACGCTGAATTTCAAGAGATCCTTCGAAGAGCATACTCTGGATCTTTTGGCTGGTACAAGTTACCAGACCAAAAGTATCAATCGGCTCTTTGGTTCGGGAAGTAACTTAACCAATGATATTACCCAGTATAACAATTTAGGGCTGACCGAGCAGCAATTCCGTGGGTTAGCATCCCATCTGGATGAAAACACTATCGTGTCATTTCTTGGAAGAGTAAATTACAATTATGCTGGAAAGTATTATTTTACGCTTACCGGCCGGGCCGATGGTGCCTCCAACTTTGCCCAAGGAAAGAAATGGGGAATGTTCCCTTCCGGGGCTGCTAAATGGCGCATTTCTCAAGAACCTTTCTTTTTGGAATCCAATATAAACGGAACAATTTCAGAACTTGCGATCCGCGCTAGTTACGGTATCTCTGGAAATCAAGGAATCGCCAACTACCAATCGCTAGCCTCGCTTCCTTCGACCACCAACTCCTATATCTTTGGGGGACAGCAGACCTTAGGCTACACCCAGGGGAACCTATCTAATAAAGATTTAAGCTGGGAAACTACAGCGCAATTTGATGCCGGACTGGACGTCCATTTTTTTAATGGCAGAATTAATTTAACGGCAGATTATTACGATATGACCAGCCGCGATTTACTGCTAACCGTTCAGTTGCCTTCTCAAACCGGATACACCTCCAGACTGATAAACCTTGGAAAATCGCAAAACAAGGGATTTGACTTCTCTGTTTCGGGCGAAGTCCTTCGTAAAGGAGATTTCTCTTGGCAGGCCAACGTGAATGTTTCCACCAACAGCCAGAAAGTAACCGATATCGGCCCCCTAAGCAAAGTCTTTCTGGATGCAGGTATTGGTTACGGCGTGACCACCAGTTACCTAGAGAAAGGATATCCAATTGGAGCAAATTTCGGTCTAGAATATGCCGGAACTTGGAAAACCCAACAGGAAATCGATGCTGAGCTGGCAAAGCCTGCTCAAGACCGAGAGTTTGTCTCGCACAACAGTCATTACCTTCCAGGAGGACCAAAATACAAGGATTATAGCGCTGATGGTCAACTAAACGTAAACGACTACCATTACCTAGGTCAGGCTAACCCGAAACTATTCGGTGGGGTGGGAAGTACATTCGCTTATAAAAGATTGTCGCTAGACGTATTCTTTCAGTTCAATCAGGGTGCTAAGATGTACAACGCGATGGAATTTTTTAACGGAACGGGCACCTCGTATTCTAACCAATTCAAGTACATAATCGACCGCTGGTCTCCTGAAAACCCAACTTCTGATATTCCAAAAGTTGAATCAAGGGACAACATCGCGAGCACCAGGCTACTACAGGATGCCTCTTTCATCCGAGTCAAGTCTGCTCAAATCAGATACTCACTAGGTGGGGTGATACTTCCGAAAATCATCAAGGATATGGATATATTCGCCAGTGGTACCAATTTATTTCTATGGACAAAATACCGCGGTTTTGACCCTGAGGTGAACACCAGTGGCGGAAGTTCTACCTTGATTGCTAACGACAACGGAAATTATCCAAACGGAAGAGTGGTTACATTCGGCGTTAACTTAACACTTTAATGAAATATAAGATGAAAATAACATCTAAATTATACAGAACCGGAGCATTCTTAGCTATTCTATTATCGAGTGCCAGTTTCACAAGCTGTGAAAAATCATTGGAAGAAGAGGCGAAGACTTTTATTAATCCAGATGATTTCTTTACCAATGAAACTCAATGTATTCAAGCTGTCAATGGGGTGTACCAAACGCTATACAGCATTTACAGTTCACCAGATTATTGGCGCATGGTCGATTTGGGAACGGACGTTGCTTATTCAAATGACGTGAATTCTGCAGTCCAGAACTACGAGTTCGGATCAGGCAGTAACGGCACCGGGAGTCTTTGGCTTAATGCATATTCAGGAATAAAGAATGCTAACCTGGTGATCAGTCGTGTCGCAGTTGCTGAAATTGATAACACAATAAAACAAAGAATCTTATCGGAGGCCAAATTCCTCAGGGCACTCTATTATTTCAACTTGTCCAACACGTTTGGCGGCGTACCGCTATGGACACAGGAAATTGATATCAACGCCGTTTCATCGCTCAGCAGAAGCAGCTTAGCAGATGTAAGAGCTCAAATTATTCAGGATCTTACTGAGGCTGAAATGGGACTTCCCCTCTCCTATCCATCGTCTGATCTAGGCAGGGTAACCAAAGGTGCTGCGCAAGCTTTACTTGCAAAGGTTTATCTATTTGGGAAAGATTGGAAAAATGCTAAGGCCACCGCTTTGAAGGTCGTTAATTCCGGCAGTTATTCGCTAATGACAAATTACGATCAACTCTTTGACGTGAACACTGGGTTTAAGAATAATAAGGAATCCATCTTTGAGATTCAATATTTAAGGGAACCGACTTCCAACACAAACACGCGCACTCATTCCCAGATATCTTATTATATTCCACAACGTGACGCCGGAAAAAGGACCTACGCCGGGGTAGATTTTGGCAATCTGGTTGTCGACGGTTGGAACGTCTTTTTACCCACCGCAAAACTGGTATCCATGTTCGAGCCGGGCGATAAGCGTAAAGACATCGTGCTAGGTTTCGGATTTAGAGACCAAAAGTTCACTAGATTCCCCAAGCCTGGATACCCTTGGTTTGGTAGTAAATTTTGGGATTTAAATGCCAATGGGCAGTCTTCGGGAAAAAACCTTTATCTTCTTCGTTATGCCGACGTGCTTCTCATACTCAGCGAAGCTGAAAACGAACTTGGAAACACTGCCGAAAGTATTCGATGGATGAATATGATCAGGCTTCGAGCCGGTCTGCCTGAATTAGCGGCTAGCACGACCCGAGCTGAAATTACCAATAAGATATTTAACGAAAGAGCCATCGAGTTTGTGGGGGAATTTCAAAGGAGATTCGATTTAAACCGTTGGGGAAAATTAGTAGAGGCCGCAAAATCTGTCGCGGTCGATAACCCTGTTGGCGCAGCAAAAGTGAGGCCTTTCCATCAGTATTATCCTATAGCTCAGGAAGAAATCATTAAGAATCCCAACCTAGAACAAAACGAGGGGTATTAACGATAAAAATGTACTCAACCTGAACTCTGGATAATAAAGAGTTTTTAAGGAAAAAAAAGGCTTGATTCTTGTATTTAATTCGGTTACAATCAGATTAATACAGTTAAGAATCAAGCCTTATCCTTTGGGATGAGGAAATATAAACCCTTGAGAGCATTGATCTTTTTTGTAAGGAAATGCGGCCGATCATTGACCAAAGGCTAATTGTGGAGAGAAAATTAGGCACGCCCCGCCGTGCCGCTGGGCTCTGCGAGAATGAAGTGATCAGTCTGATAATCCTTTTTGATACCCTACGATATACGAAACAAAAGTCCTTTTATGTGTACGCATAGCTACACCTGGTGGATGTATTTCACGGATTGATCTCGTACAGCCATGTCTTCGCGCTTCACTTGCCGTGTGGGATTGTGTTGATGCAGTTTGTCAACATGCGTTTTCTGACAAATAGCGAAGGGATTAATTAAATCGTTGCTGCGCATACCCAAAGTTTGCCAAACCAGATGAATCCGTCAGTACAAAGTCTGCATGGATAGCCCAAAACGGCGCTACTGCTCCATCGGTCGGCTCTACGGGTTCCAAGGGGACCTGATCATACGGGTGAAAGCGTCTCGTTTTAACCCCCCAAAGAACATGACGATGACAGCAGATGAGGGCATACGATGGATATGACCAAGGATATTTTCGGCAAGCTTTACGGGCATGAGAGGGATATGTCCAACGTCATGGCGGATCAGCTGGGGTCGTAGCGGATACAGATTAAGATCTGAACAGGACAGTCTAGATTAGCTATGGTGCGCGTTGTTTCAAGATCCGATCAAAAGCGCGATCCGAACGTCCGAGACGTTCCCTAGCTCTTTTTAAAAGTTCTCTGCCTGTATCGGTGATTTCACCTACTTCATGTACCCCTAGGGTTATTCCATTTCGCATTGTTATGGCTGGTAGGGAAATAATAAAGCGTTGGTTTTCATTTCAGGTGCCGTTATGCCCCTGGCGCGGATAGCTTCCGATCTCTCCGTACGCTGCCCGCTGGACAGCCCGTCAAAGGCAACAAGCATTGCCTGAACATGTAAATCTATTCGAACTAACGACGGAGCTGAAATCTTACTTAAATGATGGTGTACAACAGCGCTTCCCTAGCTACATTCTACTTCTGGGAGGCTAGTAACCGCAAACACAAAGAGATGTATATTTACCCAGGCTATAAGGAATTATCCTGGCAATGCCCTACATTATAGGCTCCGGTTTTTTCGCTCCTACGATACGGAACATTTGCTTTTTTGCCGGGTTAAAGGCACCCTGATGTCCGTTAAAACCTACTTTAGGATACGAAGAAGGAAACAGAAAACTGTTGTTTTCCGCCCCTTGTTTTCCCAGTTGAAAAGCCGACTTTTTCAGCCGCCTCACATGGAATGTCTAATTTAACAGTACTATCTCTATCAGCGCGCTGCACATCAAAGTAACATCCCTCATCTTCCCTGAAGTAATTTTTTCATTCAATAATAGTAGGAGTGTTTTATTAAATTATATCAAAGCCCGACATCTCGCTAGCCACAGTTAATGCCATTCAACTCTTTAAGATGATTAATAGATTAGTACCTGTCGACTTTCCATTAGCGCGGCCTATCCTGTTTTAAAAAAGAAACGACAAACGTTGTCCCAGAACCCTCTTTACTCTGAAAACTAATTTCAGCCCCCAGCCACTCTACCATTGTTTTGATAACCCATAGTCCAATTCCATTGGGTTTTTCCCCATGTAATCCTTCTCGCCCGGCTGCACTAAATTTTGAAAAAATATCATGTTTCATATCATCCGGAATGCCCACGCCAGTGTCCTGTATTTTCAGTTCAATCGCCCGATCTGTTTCAACAGCAGAGACGCTAATGCTCCCTCCTTTTGGAGTAAACTTCAACGCATTAGAAATAAGGTTATTGATTACCTGTATTAGCTTCTCGCGATCGACTTGTAGAAATATCTGATCTTGATTACTATAAAAAATAACGTCCACACCAAGTTGGGTTTTCATTACCTTATATTGCTCTACCAGTTTTCTCAGACTATCCACTATATCATTTCGAACGCTTACCACCGGCACACTTAAAGAAGTCAGAAATTCCTTCTGTAAAAACGAACGAATCATCTGGATGTTACTTTTACATATCTGTTGTACTACGCTAAGTATCTCTTGCACCTTGGGCATCTCTTGCGAACTTGCTTTACCATATGCAAAATCAATTAGCGTGCTTGCCGTGGAAAGCGCACCGACTACATCGTGGCTCAATATGGTTAAAATAGCGTTTTTCTGAGCATTATGTTTAAGTACGGCATTGTTGGCTTCCAAGATATCGCTTATATCCTGCGCTAGCGCAAACACCTGAGAGGTGTCTAAAATAAGATAAAAATTACATTTCAAATAACTAATTTGTCCAAACTTGATTCTCCTCAATACAAGTCCTTCAATGGACTTGTCATCTCCAAATCGTAATAGCGATTCAAGCAAGGCTCTATCTTCCTCATGAAGTTCATTTACAAACGCACCGAAACCGCTCTGGGAGGTTGAAGATCCAAAAAATTGTTGAAAAAGGGGATTCATATAACCAAACCTTAAAGTCACTCGATCGAAAGAAAAAATCATATACGAATCGTTGCCAGTTAGGGGTGCGATGGGGTTGAATGCTTGATTGTTCATGTTATATTATTTGAGTATAAAGCGTTAATTTTTGTTACAATTATTAATTCTAGATTCGCCTAATCATCAGGTTTAAGTTGCTTGGCATTGAGGTATTGATAAATAACAATGTGTTGACACCTTCCTCTGAGGCACCATGCAAATCGCTTTTAACACAAAGTATTGAGTTACCCATTACTACAAACGATAGAGGCATGGATATTTAGGAATGAAGATGACGCCTCGCGCCGATTGCTAGATAATACCTTCGGACAAATCCCCATAGGTAGCAAATCGTATCCGCCGTAACCCATTATCTATCATTAAAAAATCATTTCATGATATACATCGACTAATATATTCCGCCTTAGAGGGCCTGTTTGTAATGCCAGCTTTCCATGCTTGCGAAGCACGAAAAAGTACCAAGTGATGCAAAACCTGTACTTCTTGCTTCATCGTATTGTTTTTAAATAACAATCAAAGCTTATAAAAGTTGCTATTCGGTTAGCCCTAACTTTTTGGAATCTTACAGAATGGTAAATAAAGCCCTCCAATCGCTCCAGGAAAATTGCCACTGCCGTTGAGCGTAATTATCCATTTTACTTTCTCTGTATAGGTTTTTATGAACGTTTACGATAATGAGTTGACCACAAAAAAGAAAATTATTTGAACGAGGAGGCATTCTGAAGAAAGAGGGACGATTTACGCCAAGTTCTCACCAATCAGTAGGGAAAGCTCTGCCAAAATGATTAAAAGTGTTGGCAAACATTGAAGGTAGATCCCTCTGATGTCATTTAGCCACTTTAGCGCAAGGCACCCACACATGCCACTCCACAAAAGACCGACTACCAAGTTCCACCCAGATAACGATTTTGAGCTAAATAAGTTCGTGGCAATGAGCACCACAGTCGCCAAGATGCTGCATATAGAAAGGCTACCTTTAAGCATCAAAACCCTCGTAGAGACAAATTCCTTTTTCTGCATCAAAATCTCATATGGGTGTAGGAATGCCGTCAACAAATTGCCGGCGATGAGCAAAGCAATAAGGTATTCTACCGAAAAAAACATCATTTCAATAAATCTACTATCTTAACAAGTATCCGTGAAGAAAACCATTAATTTAGGAATGATCTTCTTGAACTATTTAATTTAATGGTTGATAAAAGAACGGATAAATCCCCAAAAATACTGCCTTATTGGTGGCCTTAAGATACCATTCTTTTCCGTCGATTGTGTACATTACATGGAATTCGGGACTAAGTTGTTCCCCTAAAGGCTCCAAAAGGGATCCTAGGAGGATTTTATCATAATCTGACGGAACAAAAACCGGGAAGGTCAGTTCCTTATGGCAGGTTGTAAATCCAATCTCTAACAACGTTTTGGCGACTTTAACGACAGTATATAGCGGTATGAGAGACATCATATAAGTTCACAATAATTAAGACACATTACGCGAATATAAACGATTTTTTTGGTGCTCGGTTAAATATAAGATATTCAGTTATCATCTCTACGGATAATAGGTCAAATAATTAACGATATATAAAAGCATTACGCCCTGATGGCATAGAAGATCTTAATTGATAAGGATTGCTCTACCAAACGAAAAGCAGCCCTAATTAATGGACCTTGAAAATCGCTGTAAAATTCCCAGCTACTTTTGAAGTCGAACCTCAACAGCCCAAACCCCTCTTCTTCCCAAGGCTAGTTCGTAGGTTACTTGATCCCCGGCTTGGAAAACATAATCCACGTCCTGTCTGGCAAAGAAAACATCTTTCTCACCATCGGAAGGAGTGATAAATCCATATCCCCTTTCTTCACTAAAAAACTTAACTCGTCCCTTTTTCATTTGTTATGAATTAATAAATCTAAACAACCACCCTTACAAATTCGAGAATCTACCTACTCATCCGCGAAGCTAAGATGCTCCTGTCAAGAACTTAGAAACCAATAAAAACAGTAGGAGGGTTACAGACCAAATTTTTTAGACGTGTTCTAATCCAGCCATGTCTTTACATCCATGTAAAAATTTAAAGGCGAATTTAACGATAAATATTCCCATTTCCTTCATTCTCTATCTCAAATATGACAATTCCCTTATATTCATTTTACCTTAAGAATTAATTATTTTTATGCGGCGACTAGACTATAACTGTATAAAGTATTCTGTTAATGCCCTTATAATAAATTGAATAATTTTACTTCCTTCTCGTTCTACAACTATAATTTTCCTTTGGCACACCCCTTGCTATTATTCTAGCATTACAACCTTAAGAATTTATGGCTAGTGTTAGCGCGAGGCTTCATCGCTAGCCACAAATTCAACTCATAGTTTTTACTAAAGCTAATTTCGATTTTTTATTTTATAATCCTTTAGAGATGAGCACCGATTTCATAAAAAACCAAGTAATGGTACATTCCTCTGCGCTCTTGCGTTACGCAAACAAGTTCACCAAGAATGAAGATGACGCCGAAGATTTAGTTCAAAACACCTTATTGAAGGTCTATAAATATCGTTCAAAATTTGTAAAGGAAACCAACGTGCTAGGATGGATGTATACGATTATGAAAAATACGTTCTTAAACGACTACAGAAGAAACTCTCTAGTTTTAAAGTATATGGACCACGCCAAGGCTACTCAAAACATCAACAACGCATCGGTTTCGAATAACGGAGAAAGAACGTTTATCCAGAAAGAGATTCAAAACGCTTTGGAAAGTTTACCTGAAAAGTATTACAAACCGTTCATAATGCACTTTGAAGGATACAAATATCATGAGATCGCCCAATACTTCAATATACCCGAAGGGACAATCAAAACAAGAATTCACGCGGCAAGAAAAGCTCTTCAAAATAAGCTAAAAGAACATAAGTTAAACTACTGACCATGGGGTAGACATTAAAATCTTAAACCCGCCATTTTAATAAACCACCAGTCACCTCCATAACCCATCGTTCAACGACCTCTAGGGGCTCTCATACTTGCGGAAAACGCTAGATGACCCCTTATTCACGATCGTATAGCTCCAGCTATAATCGATGTTTATTTATGAACAGCATGGTAACATAGAAGTAAAACCATGACTCCTTCTAGAACTCGGACTTTCTTAAAAAATCAGTACGGCCATTATATCCCTTCTCTAGGATCATCTGCATTTATATCCCCCCTCGTTTGCTTAAAATCATTTATTTTTCATTATCTCACTATGGAGATATTATAGGTTTCGTTGGAAGGATTTCAACTATGAGGCGATTTGGCAGAACAACCATTCTTTGAAGCTCATATCGCCAAAACTACGAAACCAAGAGCGTAATACTCGCCTTAATCTGAACTGCGAGGTCAATTTCGAAATATTAGATATCACTTTTGTGAGGGATACATAAGGTTTTCAATTATCACAGCGGTCAGGGCTTCAGTTTTGATCAGAAATGCTCCAGAGTAGTTTAATATCCTTGAGCTATGCACATTTCTACCGCTACAATTTGTACTATTTTAAGGACAGTCACACTAGGAAAACGAAAGTGCGTAAAAACATCAATTAAAACGGTTTACGCTTATTATTATCATTTTTTCATCCAAGTTGTAAATGTAAAAGAGCACAGGATAATTAGGATTAGACAGGGAAACTACTTATTACTTGTGGCAATTTTAGGAATTGACCGAGAGGATAAAGATATGCGGGCAGTATTGAGAAATTTGATTTAGCCGTTAATTGCAAGCCGAGTTCTATAAGATTAAGAGATTACTGATGCTTATAGAACTCTTGAATTGAAAATCGCCCATTATAGCAGACATCAAACATTTACTTGCCAGTTGGGTTTAGAAATTTTAGCAGTGAATTTTCATTAGCGTTGATCTGTTTATGACGCTATTCTCCTAGCGTATAATACTTAAACCCAAGGTTTTCCATCTCCTTTCGATCTAACAGTCTCCGACCGTCGAATAGAAATGCGGGGTTAAGCATATTATCCTTTATGGTTTGCCAATCAATCTCCTTAAACTCATCCCACTCAGTTAATATTGCTACGGCGTGAGCACCTCTGCACGCCTCATAAGGGTTAAGGTGAACGGATAATAAATCCCTATTTTCCTCAGAGGATCGTGTGGATATTGCATCTATGTCCTGATAAATTTTGGAAGCCGACACCTTAGGATCATACACTGCAATCTGAGCCATTTCGGACAACAAATGGTCAGCAATATATATTGCAGCAGATTCTCTAGTATCATTGGTGTCTTTCTTAAATGCCCACCCCAACATCGCTATCCTTTTCCCATTCACGGTGTTGAATAATGTATTTACTATATGCTTTGCGAATCTAGATTTTTGATGATCGTTCATTAGGATCACCTGTTCCCAATAATCGGCAACCTCAGTTAGGTTATAAGTGCGTGCTATATAAACGAGATTGAGAATATCTTTTTGGAAGCAAGAGCCTCCGAAACCGACCGACGCTTTAAGAAATTTTGGTCCAATGCGGGAGTCCATTCCTATTGCTGTGGCAACTTCATCGACATTAGCACCTGTTTTTTCACAAAGCTCTGATATCGCATTAATCGAAGATACACGTTGAGCAAGAAATGCATTGGCTGTAAGCTTGGACAGTTCAGACGACCAAAGATTTGTGGTTAAGATTTTGTCCGGACTTACCCATCGTTGATAGATATTTTTGAGCGCTTCTATTGCTTCATCACTTTCTCCGCCGATAAGAATTCTGTCCGGATCTATCAAATCACTAATAGCGCTGCCTTCTGCAAGAAATTCGGGATTGGAAAGAACGTGAAATTCAAGTCCGCCCTCTGCATCTTCAAGAATACTTTTAATCGTAGCGGCAGTTCGCACAGGGATGGTAGACTTTTCGACCACAATTTTGCCGGATTTGGATACCCGAGCGATTTGACGAGCACAAAGTTCAATATATTTTAAATCCGCTGCCATTCCCTTGCCAACACCGTAATTTTTTGTCGGTGTGTTTACAGAAATGAAAATCATCTCCGCTTCCTCAATTGCATTGTCCACCTCGGTGGAGAAAAACAGGTTTTTGTGACGAGTCCGTTCTATAATTTCTGAAAGGCCTGGTTCATAGATGGGCAGTTCCCCCAAATCCGCCGAATTCCAAGCTGCTATTCTTTCAGCGTTTAAGTCGACCAATGTTACTTGGATTTCGGGACATTTATCTGCTATTACCGCCATAGTGGGTCCGCCAACGTAGCCGGCGCCGATACAGCATATCTTCTTAATATTAAGTTTCATAAAATATTACAGTAATTCAAATTTAAAAATTTTCCCTTAATTGAGTCTCGAAGTATGCGATAGTCTTTGATAATCCATCTTCAAGTTGAATTTTGGGTTGCCAATTCAACTCGGTTTTAGCCAAATCAATATCCGGCTTCCTTTGTCTAGGATCGTCTTGTGGCAAGGGCAAGAACTTTATTTTTGATTTAGATCCGGTGAGTTGAATAATCATTTCTGCGAGCTCTAAAATGGTAAATTCGCAAGGGTTGCCTATATTAATTGGTCCAATAAATCCCTGAGGACTTTCCATCATAGCGATTAACCCGGTAATCAAATCATCAACATATTGAAAACTACGAGTTTGGAGTCCATCCCCGTACAAGGTGATATCGCGATCAAGCAGTGCCTGAACTATAAAATTCGAGACAACTCTCCCATCCTGAGGATGCATCCGAGGACCGTATGTATTAAATATGCGTACAATCTTGATATCGAGCTGATGCTGCCGATGATAATCCATAAACAGTGTTTCGGCACAACGCTTCCCTTCATCGTAGCAGGATCGAATTCCTACGGGGTTCACATGTCCCCAGTAACCCTCTTTTTGAGGATGTTGCTGGGGGTCGCCATATACTTCACTGGTGGACGCTTGCAGAATGCGAGCCTTCACTCGTTTGGCAAGGCCAAGCATATTGATTGCACCGGCAACAGAAGTCTTGATCGTTTTAATGGGATTAAATTGGTAGTGAATTGGACTGGCTGGACATGCGAGGTTAAAAATCTGATCTACTTCCGCTAAAAACGGTTCAATAACGTCATGCCGGATGACTTCAAAGTATTTCTCTTCTTGGAGATGAACTATATTTGCTTTGGATCCTGTAAAGAAATTATCCAAACATAAAACTTCGCAATTTCGTTTTAACAGTTCCTCACAGAGATGCGAACCAATAAATCCTGCTCCCCCCGTAACAAGTACTCTTTTTCTTGATCTTATCATTGAAAGTATTATTGAAAATATAATTACAGCTCTTTTCGGTCTAATTTTGGTATTCGCAAGCCGAATTTGGAACCCTGATTTTCAACAGATTCGAAGAAGAACTCGCCTTCTTTACCCTGCACAAACTGCTTGACGATCCACAAACCCAGTCCGGAACCCTGCTCATTTGCTGTACCCGGCCTAGAGCCAGAGGGCAGAGATTCGCGAATAGACTTTTGAATACTTTCATCCATTCCTATACCCGTATCGACAACTTCCATCACAGCACAACTTCCCTCGGAATAGAGCAAAATCTTTACTGAAGAGCCTTTATGGCTAAATTTTAAAGCGTTTATAAGCAAGTTGCGTATAACACTTTTTAGAATATCTGTGTCGAAATATATCGTAATGCACGATTCGATACACGTCTCAATTGTTATATCTTTCAGCAGCGCAGTGGGCCTCAATACCTCAACAACTCCAAAAATTACTTCATCGAACTGAACTGATTGAGGAACGAAACTTAGCATACCCAAACGCGATTTGGTCCACTTAAGCAGGTTGTCCAGAAGCGAAAACAACTGTTCAGCAATATCATTACCGGAGTATACCATTTGACGCAAGGATTCCTGATCCTTGTGAACTTCTTGAAGGGAAAGGATATTTAAGATCATCTTCAGGGAAGCAATGGGGGTACGTAAATCGTGAGATATGATCGCATAAATTTGGTCTCTGCTGGCTATAGCAGCCTCTAAAGACTTTTTCTGTAACTCTATAATTTTACGTTGATACAACAAATTAATTTGTTGTCTAACCCGTCGAAGAAGAATTTGCGGCTCGAAGGGTTTCCTAATATAATCAACGGCACCAGCATCGAATCCTCTTATAATGTCCTCCGTACTATCCAATGAAGTGATAAATATAACTGGAATGTCCTGATACTCGGGTGTTTCCATAATAGTTTTCACAATATCAAAACCCGACATACCGCCCATGATGACATCCATCAGAATTAAATCAACATGGTCTTTTGATAGAATAGAAAACGCTTTATCGAAGCTGTCCGCTAATAACACACCATAGCCTTGCATTCGCAAAATATTTTCTAAGATCAGGGAATGTATTGGATTGTCTTCGGCCACCAGTATATTAAACTGATCTAACTGTATGTTCATGGTCTTCAAACTCCTTTCCTAAAACTCCAAAAGCAAACAATATATGTAAAGATACCTTTATTTTAAACATTTTAAAGGCACAATCGCTAACCTTACTGTTTATCATCGCTAACTTTATATTTCATATCGACCACGACGGGCAAATGGTCACTATACTCCAAATTTTCTGTTCGATATCTTAACGCTTTGAAGTGTTGCTCATCATAAAAAACATAGTCGATTCGAAAAAACTTCATCATGTACCTGTAGGTATACCCATATCCGATCCCCGCTGTCTTAAACGCATCTTTCAGATCCCCCTTTAATCGAGAATAAGAATATGAAATGGGTGGGACGTTAAAATCACCACAAATAATATTTACAGCATGAATGCTCAATTCTTTTTGAAGCATCTCAGCTTGTTCCCCCCGGATTTTAGCATTTTTCAATATCAGTTTAACACCTTGAAGCAACCCCATGTTTTTACTCTTCATTACTTGATTTATATTAGTGGTCTGCAGGTGACAATTCATCAAACGAACCCGTCTGTTAGGCAATATGATATCAACCAGTTGCGCTAAATGCGGACGCCCAGGAAAATGCAAAGTGCGATGTTTAGCTAAAGGATGCTGTGAAAGTACCGCCAAGCGCTGATCATGAGATATTCCCTCAGACACCGCTAGATAGGGCATTTTAGTCATCTTCTGTAACAGACGAATCGTTTGCTCATCGGACACCTCTTGAAGACAAATTATTTGGGGGTTATTTTCGATCAAAAAATCGGAAATATGCATCAATGAGGGCATATTATGTTTCATCTGAAACTTTGCAACGTTATAGGTAATGATACGAAGGTCTGCCGGGCTGGGATCTGTTAACGACTGGCGGAAGGGTTGGAATATGAAGGGTATATAATATATATTTCCTAAAAAAGCAAGGCATGAAAAGAATGTTAACCACTTATCCTTTTTGATTATCCCGAAAACTGCTAAAGAAAATCCAGTTAGCAGAAGAAAGGGAATCAGAAATGCCCATACGTGAAAAAAAACGAACTTCTCGGGGGGCACATAGAATGCTAACCAAGAAATCGATGAGACGCAAAGAATCGCCAAGAGCACCACACGTTTTACGTTTGTTCCCATGAGTTCAATTACCAGTTATTTTGCTTAAACATTTGCTATGGGAATTTCTATAAAAAAAGTTGCGCCCTCACCTTCCCTAGATTCGACCCAAATTCGGCCATCCATTTGGTTGACGATACTGCGGCAGATGGCTAGCCCCAATCCTGATCCATGGTATCTTTCATCGACTTTGTAAAAACGATCAAAAATCGCTTGTTGTTTTTCCTTAGCAATACCTATTCCACTATCAGCTACGTAGAAGCGTACTTGATTTGGGAACAACTCATAGCCAACATTCACTAATCCGTCTGGTGGGGTGAATTTTAAGGCATTATTGATTAAATTAGTTAACAATTGTATGATGCGCACCCGGTCCATATTTAACACTGCATCCTGCGGGGCTAGATGAAATCGAATACTTGCGCAGTTCTTTAACTCTCCGAAACTTAAGGACAATTCGCTTAATATTCCATTGAGAGAAACATTTTCGGGCAACAAATTGATTTTACCAGACTCCATTTCCGACATTTCTAACACATCGGTTACTAGCCTTAATAACTGCGTACTATTGGATGAGAGTATTTTACCATATTCTTTTCGCAAAATAGGATCTGGCGTCTCAGCGATGATGTTTGAAAACCCGATAATCGCACTCAATGGTGTCCTGATTTCATGATTCATATTTGATATAAATGCTGACTTCAACTTCTCGGAAGTCTCGGCTGCCTCCTTGGACTGAAGCAACTGCTGCTCATAGCGAATCTGGTCAGAGATATCGCGTCGAATGGTCCAGACTATTTCTTGTCCAATACCGTTTTGAACAATAAAAGAATAGCACTCAGAACCGATTATGTCCATATCAGGATACGCATGGTCACATCGGTATCGATTTATACCATTATTGTGATTAATTTCTTCAATTAACTCATCCCAACTCTTCTGCGAGGCAAAGTTCTGAAGTACAGAATTGACAGAAAGGTTAGTAACGTCAAGGCCCATGGGTATCTTATTCTGCATTCGGCATTCTTTATTAGCAAACACCATTCTCCCATCCAAATGATTCGCATGAATACTAAACGGTGCATTATATACTACCGAGAGCACCATCTCTAATTCATTACGGTTCTTCAAAAAGTCGCTTATATTTTGGGTAAATCCGTCAACAATTAGCTGTCCCTGTTCAGTCCGACAGCTGTATTTAGTCGCCCGAATATATTCTATGGGACGATCACCCATCTTGAGGCGATATTCAATCGATTTTTCAACTGATTGCCGCTCAAAGAGAAATTTTTCCAAGCGTGTTCGGTCGTCCGGATGCACAGCAGAAAGCAATTTTTCCAACGTAATTTCTTGGGGTTCCTGAATATGCCGTTGCTGAAGGTTTGAAAAACCGGAAAAAGATATAACACCAGAATCCATATTAATCGACCAAAGATTTATTCTAGCAACCTTTCCGACTTCCAATTGAGCGGTCAGTGCCGACTTCAATCGTCTCTTCATATTGCTCCGCTGTGTAATATCACGGTATTGGCATATCACATAGTCTTCGTCTAACCTCTGCACAATCAACTTAAAGTAATACATTCCATCATCTGTGGGAAGATCATAGTTTGCATTGGACACTTCCCCAGTACTACGAACATACTGTATTTCTCTTTCGATTTCACTAGACAGGGGGAAGGGTAAAAGTTGAATAAAATTCTTTCCCAAGATCTCTGCTCGTTCATTAATCACAGGATTGGATGTTTTCAATATCAATTCACGACAGATATTCTCTTTATCCAGCACCAGAAGCGTGTCACAGGTGAGTTGAAGAACTTTCTGCATAACTTCGAAATCCTTAAGCAATCTATTTCCCATTTTTAATCTTTTCTCCTTGACTTTTCCCATCCTGTTGTTTTAGTGCGAGTCATTAAATAAGGTATGCTTAAAAACACATTGAGATTCATAAATAAAAAATAATAAGGTACGTAAAAGACTCGATGAACAGAATTGCCCATACGACTCTTTAAATAACCAATTAACGCACAAAGATAGATCAGCATCTGTACAAATAAAATGATGGAAAACATATTGTTTAGTGACCGCTCTCCCAAAACAATAATCCAATTTGAAACCAACAAGAGTATTAACGCAACAGGTGCAATGGTCCATCGCAAGACACGATGCGAACAATATAGAAAGGTCAGTTTTCCATAGCGAAACGGGTTAAGTAATTTTTTGAGTCTAAAGACCGCTTGGATACCGCCGGCAGCAATTCTAACCTTTCGTTTCTGCTCTTCAACCATATTCAGCGACCCGCTTTCCACGGCATATGCTAAGGGTGTATAAGCAATTCGATATCCATGTTGGGCGATGCGCATGGAGATCATGAAGTCGTCCAAAATAGTATCGATAGGCTGGATTGTATACAATTCTTTTCGGACCGCGAACAGTTCGCCTGCTGCGCCCACAGCCGAGTAGTAGCGATAGTCCCATTCTTTCAATTTAGATTCATATTTCCAATAGAGGCTTTCACCTTTAGAGGCCACATCATCCGTTATATCGAAAGCAATTCTCTTCTCCCCGGAAACACATCCGATGGTCTGATCTTCAAAGTGTCGTACTATTTCTCGAAGTGCGTTGGCGTTAAGCAAACAATTCGCATCAGTAAAAACTAATATAGGACTTTTTGCTTTAGCATAAGCCGTGTTCAGCGCTGCTGTCTTTCCTTCACGACGGCCGGCATCTAAAACAATCACCTGGGAATAAGAGTCTAGTAAACTCCGGGATTGATCAGAACTCCCATCAATTACCCATATAATCTCTACTTTATCGGACGGGTAGTCTAGGGAAAGAAGATTATCCATCTTTTTCCTTATCCATTTCGCTTCATTATACGCCGCCACGACAATGGCAACCTCAGGCTCTTCAACGGCGGCAGCTGGTCCACGTCTTTTTGTCTGGTATGGGAAATATCGTGACAAAACAAATATGACCATGGGGTACCCCAGATAACTATAAAAAACAATAAATATCGCGATCCCGAATATTGTTATTGGCATGGTGGAATAATTTACAGCGCTAGTTTAGCACTCGTTATGTATGTGAACATCCAGACTCTTTAGAAGGCTCCGCATTTGTTGCGACCAGTCTAAATAGCGTATGCTGTTTCGAATTTGCTGGGCTGAAAACGTGTAATCGGCTAGAAAATTGACGATGCTTACAAAATTAAGCGGCGATTCGTCCGGCGGTGCCTTAAGCACATACGGCATGCCATCAAAATCGTTATCTTGCTCCGAATACACGAAAGGAATGCCGCGAGCGGCATATTCTCTATTCTTCAATGTTTTTATTGTTGTCACACCTGAACGGTGGCGCCCCAGACTTCCAAGAGCAAAGTCTGCTTGATCAAAAAGCCGATCGAGATCCTCGCCCCACTGATTACCGTATAAAAAGACGTAATCCTGTAGACCAAGATTCTTAATTAAACTTTGTATTTCCAAATTTTCATTTGGGTCAGTAAAAGAACCGACAATATGTAGAACGATCCGAGGACCGACACTTTTTTTCATATAGCATGCTAATCCACGTATAGCTCGGTCGATACCGTGCCAAAAATGAAATTCAGCAACCGCTATTATATTTAAGTCATCATTATTTGTATTTTTTTTCGGCGTTCGGATTTTTACTGCAGAAAGGTCAATTCCATTAGAAATTCGAAATGTTTTTTGCCCAAAAATGCTTTTTTCATCAGAAAATGTTACAATGCCATCCAGCAGCGATGCGAATTTTTTTCTGTAAAGCTTATCCACAGCGAGCTCTAACCGCATACGCCATCCTCTGTACTCCCCGTCATAGGGGTATGTTGGAATTTCCATGACAATTCTTGATTTTTTCTTCCTGAGTAGCCTTAGAAATCTTATCGTAAAAGGATTAGCATTGTGATCTGAGCGTATATATATGAGATCATAATTTTGTCGGTCTATATAACTAGCTAAAGCTTGATAAGCAAATCTTCGCTTAATTTTACCAAAGAGAGTTCGTCCAAAAAGCACCAGCGGCTTTCCGTTTATAAACCACCCGCGGTTCCCCTCGCGCATAACCTGGTATGAACAAAGGTCTACGATAGGCCCGGCTTCGCGCAAGCCCTTAATTTGTCCCCATATTTTTTTACTAATGCCGTTATGCTCGGCAAAACCATGGAAGACTAGAAATAAAATTTTGACCTGCTCTGTCATAGACGAATGTTACCCTAAAAATAAATAATTCTTAAAAATGTTACGTTAGCTTATCCACCATTATTGATAGAACTATTGTAACATACTCCAGTACGTCAAAATATAAAAAAATAATATCTTTCTTAGGAAATCCTTCAGGATATCTACCCAAAGATCATTATACTACATGAGTGTCTCGCAGTTTATAAAAGGCCCTAGTCTCTGACGCTGCATATGATTATACTTTTTATCCTTCTGAGCCGTTGCCTGACGATCGGTAGAGCTAATCGCTGTTCATTAAGCTCAAAAAGTAACGCTGCTGGCATTTCAAATAGTTCACTATTGAAGTTCTTTCGACGGTCACTCTTAAAATTACGCGAGTGCAACAAATATAGAACAAATTCTAACCAAAATATCCTCTGGAGAAACAGATAGAATTAAAGGGTTGCCATCCACCACTGCTTTACTCTAGGGATCAAGGAAAAGAAAGACAATAGGGATGCTAGCCGCGCACTCCTAACTACTTCAATATTTTTAAAAGGATTTATTGCTTGAGGAGAGTTTGACGAATTATGGAGCGCAATAGTTTTGGTCTGCTCATCCTATGCCTGTTGTTGCCGGTATGCTAATCAAGGCTATCTTCTATCCGCCCCGCCATCGAGCATATGAAACGCTTTTATTAATCGCAACTGCCTTATAACAACCAATAAGAACAATAAAAAAATAAGAGTTTTGGCTGCCAGAGACCATAAATAATTTTCATCACTTTCAAATAAATGACCGTATGTCGTAAACAAAGCGGCCAATGCAGCGGACCATAAGACTGGTTTGGTTAAGTTCTTAAAAAATTTGGCTGCCGTGCTCCGAAAAACGACTCGGTACATTAGCAGATAAGTGCATACGAAATTTATTGAAAAGGTAAGGGAAAGGCCAAGCGCAACCGTGTTTATACTCTTGCCAAGCAGCACCCCCACACACACGGCACCAACATTTAATACTGCTGATGCTAGACCGCTAAAGAAAAGTAGACGCGTATTTCCGACGGTCTGAAAGATGGCTCCCGAAGAGGAAAGGACAATCTGCGTCCCTACGCTAAGACTGAGCGCTTGAAAAGGTGGAATCGCGGATTCCCATTGGTCACCAAAAAAGAGCATGATCAGCTCGTGACCACAAAAAAATAAGTATACGCTTAGCGGGAAACCAATCGAGGCTAACACAAATGACAGCTGTTCATTGAATTTTCGGAGAAAGTTTTTATCATGTGCTACCTCGATTAAAATAGGATGCATTACTGGGCTTATCACTTGGGTAATGTTCTGCAAAGGCAGTGACATCAGTCTATACGCTTTATCATATTGTCCTAGCCGCTCCATTCCCAGTATTCTACCTATCAGCAAGGTGTCTGCATTACGAGAGAAGAAGTTAATCATATTGAATAAGAATTGATATCCCGAATAACGGTATATGGATTTTAAGAGTTTTGTGGATGGAATAGCATAGAATGGAAGCGGGAACTTGCTATAGGAGATTACAAAGATTAAGACGGACGATAAAACCGGGCCAATGAGCAACGCATAAATTCCTCCCTGTGCAAATGCCACACCAATAGAGGCAATTCCTCCTATAGCTTGTGCAGTTACGGAACGCCATGCCAAATTCCGAAATAATTGTTCTCTATAAAATAGCGCGGAGGGAACGATTGAGGCTCCTGAAAAAAAAAGACTCAAAGCGAGCCAACGACAGACTTCGGTCAATGCGGGCTGTTGGTAGAACGAGGAGAGCGAAGGGGCGATTAGCAATAACGTAACTGATAATGCTACAGATATATACAACGACCAAGAAAACAAATTCCCCAATTTCTCGCGCCTGAAATTCTTGTATTGAATGATGGTACTTGTTAACCCCAAATCCGCCACCATATTCAGAAAAGCGATTATCACAGTGGCAATTGCTATAATTCCAAACTGCTCAGGTGATAGAAGTCTAGCTAATATGGCCGTCACAACTAAAGACATGACCACGCCAACATATTTGGCAATGGCAGTAAAAAATATCCCCGAGGCCATTTTTCTTCTTATACTAGCCATCTTTTTCAACTTTGCTTTTCAACAACAATATCATAGCGGTTTTCGCGCTAATAAGCATCGGAAAGCGCATCACTGTGCGTTTCAAGAGTTTGATACGGGCAAGCATATCCAATTGGTAGCCTTTTCGTAATGCAGCGTTGAGCATTAGCGTTACATAGCGCTTCACTAACTGTCTTTTTTCGGTCTCATCACGCTTATAGAATGCCAATAAATCTTCCGCCGTTTGCAAATAAGCATTCATATTTTCCATTGAGAAGGAACGCGTCATGATCGAATTTGTTCTATAGCGGCGCCAAAACAACCGATTTGGTATGTAAATCACGCGCCTCGCTTCTAGAAAAAGAACTGATGTAAACCATTCGTCTTCGTGCAGAGCACCTTCTTTAAAACGTATCGCGTTATCGGTAAGAAAAGCACGCCTGATAACGAGCAAGCAGACTGACGAGAAATACTCACCATTATCTAGCAGTTCCTTAAACATTTGATATCCTGGTTTTACCAGCGCTGGAATAGTTAAGCTACGTTTATACTGATTTAAATCTCTCCTCTGTGAAAGATCAAAATCATCGCTGAAGGACGCGCCGTCAAAAAACGTGAACTCGGCATTTGAAGATTCGAGAACTTTTAGAGCCTGGCTGAGCAAATTCGGTTCAACTCGATCGTCACTATCCATAAAATAAATATATTTTCCCGCCGCCAGGTCCATGCCTCTGTTGCGGGCTGATGAAAGCCCTCGATTTTCTTGCCACACCTTTTTAATCCTCCTGTCCAAATTGTGGTAATAATCTATTATAACCTGGCTCCCATCCCAAGAACCGTCATTTACGACGATTAACTCGAAATTGGTATAATCCTGTGCTAAAACTGATTCGATAGCCTCCTTAAGGTACTCTTGCGTATTGAAAACGGGCATTACTACGGAGATACTTGGATTTATCATACTGGTTCCCATTTGTTCCCTTCGATACTTCTGCGCTTAATAGCACGCGCAGGGTTACCCGCCACGATAGTATACGGATCAACGTGGGTTGTTACCACAGCACCTGCTGCAACAACAGCATGTTTACCAATAGTAACGCCGGCTAATATCACCGCGTTGCCGCCTATCCAAACTTCATCTTCGATCACGATAGGATTGGTTTGAATACCCTGTAATGAAATTGGTATTGTTGAGTCTTGATAACGGTGATTAAGTCCACTTAGAAGAACATGTTGTGCAATTATGACATGATTGCCAATGGATACCGGTCCTATAACCGTACTCCCAATCCCCACTCGTGTGTGTTCTCCGATACGAACAGGGCCGACCGCATTGTTTATCACGCTGTACGACTCAATAATGGACCTCTCTCCCAAACTAAAATCGCTAAACGGCACAACATCCATTCGTGCTGATCGATATATGAATGAACCTCGCGCACGATGAATGTAAAAGCATCGAAAAATCCGCACGTACCAACGAGGTCTTGCCAACAGCGGGTTCATCAGAAAAGCAAGAGCTTTTTTCTTCAGCCAAGGCCTGGATGTAATAAACTTTTTCATGCTAAGCTCTGCAATATTTCTATGTATATATTAAGTGTTTGACGGGCCGTATTATTCCAACCAAATTTTTGGGCGTGCGTTGCCCCCACATCGACCAACAGATCGTATAAGGTGGTATCACTTTCTAGCACAAGCATTGAATCAGCTATTTGCTGGCTACTTCGGGGATCGACCAGAATCGCACAGGAACCTGCAATTTCTGGAATTGCTGACGTGCTAGAACTAATTACAGGAGTACCGCAAGCCATTGCTTCCAAAATCGGTAGCCCAAAGCTTTCCCGTAGAGAAGGGTATAAAAAACCAAACGCACGGTTATATACTGCAACCAGCTCTTGGGAACTTAAATAGCTCTTCACTTCTACAAAATCGCGTATAGAGGAAAGCCCTAAGCGAGATAAAAGCTGATTAAGATAGCTTTCATCCATATCCGCCACCACTAATTTCTTTTTAGTTTTACTACACTTAAGATAGTTAGTAAAGGCGATTAAAGTCGTCTCCAAATTTTTTTTAGGGTCTCTGTTGCCCAGCATTAGCCAGTATCCTTCATCCTCCAAGGTTATATTTAAAGAATGGGATTTTTTATTCAATATTCTAAATTGTTCTCCTACTCCATTATAGATAACTTTAAGTTTGTTAATGACTTGCGGATACCTTTCCAGAACGTTTCGGCGTTCAAAATGAGAAACTGTTATAATTGCTTTCGCTTTACGAATGGCCATTGGAGCGAACATGCGTCTATACTGTCTTCCTAACTTTTGATACCATGAAGCAGAGTTCCCTACCTTGGGCTCCATGAAAATAACATCGTGAAGGGTAAGCACCATCGGGCAGGGTAGCACCATCGGTGCAGTGTTGGATGTGCAATGTAAAAGGTCCGCCTTTAATTTCAAGACAAGCCTTGGCAAAAGAATCTGTTCGAAGATGAAATAGTTTTCGCTCGGGAGTACTTCTATTCTAAAATTAGCCGTTTCCTGGAGGCATCGGTCGGGACCAGGGCCAACGGCGATGACATAAAGATTTTTCGTGTCCAAAGATTGAAGTCCACGAATCATTTCTAACGCTACTCGATCCATCCCGTGCTTTTTACTCCTGAATATTCTTTGCGCTTCTATTACGATTGTCTTCATCTGGTATTCCGTGAGGTGTATGTATAAATGTTTTATTCGCCTTATTGACACTACTAAAGCTACGCAAAATTGCCATGAAGATAAAGGGAAGATTCGCCACTGATCTTAGTGTTCGAGTAGTGTAGTACTTTTTTGGAACCGCAAAAAACAGGGCGAAAACGTAAGCTATTAAAATAAAAAACCATTTTGTATCCCTCAAAGGAGCTATTGCCTGCAATAGAAGTATCCAAAGGAAAAGCAATCCCAACAAAATCACCCTTGGAGGCAGTGACCACTGCAGAAATTTATCAAGAAGCGGAAGGTTTCCTTGCCGTAAAATCGGGCCCAATCGATTAAGTGTAAAAAGGAACGTTTCCCATTGGGATGCAATCCAACGTTTACGTTGGTTAGAGAAGTCTTTTCTATTATGAACTTTTTCATCCTTTACCAGCACGTGAGGTAGGTATTCGATGAATATCCGATCCTGGAGCAGGAGAAATTCTAACTCCTTATCTTCCCCCATCGAATGAACTTTTGGCATAGCTTGGGTAAACCACTCCATATTGAAGACCATCCCTGATCCAATCAGAGCGGAGGGCAAGCCTAAGTTAACATGCCCCTGACGAAAAATAGCATTATTGATTTCTTCACCGATTCCGTCGAGATACGCTAGATCCGTATTGTAGTTTTTTGCTATCCTATGCGTTTGAATGGCCATTGCCCCATTAGCTAAAGCTTCGTTGACGCGTTCTAAGAAATCCGGATCTACGATATTGTCCGCATCTAGTATGGCTGCAGCATCAAAACCATCCCCCGAATAATTTTTCAATGCTAATTTCAATGCGGCTGCTTTGGAACGGTTCAAATAGCTGGGAATAAGAACATCTGCTCCGAGCTCATGTAGTTCCTTATTTGTCGCCTCACTCATCGAATCGGCGACGACCACTACTTTAAAAGCGGCGGGAGGATACGTTTGCTGAAAAAATTGTTTGATACTTTGTATGATTACAGCATCCTCGCGATATGCAGGAAAAATCACTAAAAATCTATTTCGGAGATCCGTCATTGGGTATATCTTATTCCTTTTTATTCGGCTGGCGATGGAAAATATAAGAAAATATACTACCCAAACGGTACAAATTAAAAATAGGATAATATCTATCAGTATGAAGATCACTTCCATATTATCGAACCTTTTGAAACCATGAAAGTCCGGACCCCATCCCGCGAAGATGTGCGCCCAGTAATGTCCATCGACCTTGAATGGTGAGTTTCAGTGCTTGCCACATACCGGCGAGAAAAACCAAATATATTAATGCGTAAACCTTATCGCTACCCTTGCAATTGCGGGCTGCAAAAATTATTCTATTCCTGGACAAATAAAACATTTTTAACGGCGAATCGCGCCCTGTCGAAGCACTTTCTTTGTGATAAATGTGAGCATCTGGATAATAAAATAGCTCATACGACTGCCTTATAGTCACGGACCAATCGAGCTCCTCGTAATATAGAAAATAAAATGCTGGCATCTTTCCTACTCGCTGGACAACTTGCTTAGGCAGCATCATTGCAGCTCCGTGTAGGTAAGGTATCGGCTTTAATTCATCATATTGCCCCTTGTCCAGCTCGCCATAACCTAATTGCCTGTTTCTCAAGGTGAGTTTAGTGAGCGGTGTGCTCCCCGCAAATTGCAGCGTGTTTTCGGGCTCGTCAAAAAGGATTTTAGGGCTAAGCCCACCAACCCAGGGGTTCATCGTCAGAAAAGTCATCATTCCAGCTATTTCTGCAGAGGCTTCTTGGGGAAGCAGCGTGTCATTATTTATAAAATAAAAATAATCCCCTACTGCAATATCAATCCCTAAATTGTTTCCGCCTGCAAAACCCAAATTTTCAGTATGGTAAAGCCCTTTTATACTAGGATACCTCATTTTGATGGCCTCAAATTCGTTATTTTTCGAACCATTATCAATTACGATGATTTCATGGGAAAATTTTAGTTTGGCTTTATAAATAGAATCGATCAGCGCTAAAGTGTCCGACATCCCATTAAAGTTGACTATGATAAAGCTCAATTTCACTTCATATTTATCCATTTATTTCCCTTTCCATCCACGGCATTATCATCACTATTCCCATCAAAATGTATACCGTTTGTCCCGTGGGAATTTGGTGAAGTACCTCATTACCATACCCTGCAACCATGATACCCGCCAGGCCCGATGTACAGGCCATCGTGATGATTCGAAGCTTTGGATTGTTTATACCGAATAAAGAGTAATAAAATCCATACGCTAATATCAATAGGCAAATCCCCACATAAAATATAAGCCCAACCACCCCAGTTTCTACCCAAATAAACACGAACGATGAATCAGTAGCTGTTCCGTAGAGTGGGTGCTGAATATGGGTATGTTTTGAAGACCCCAATCCTAAACCAAAAGGAAGGGATTTCAGTACAACACTCATCTTAGCCTGATTTTCTAATCTAACTTGGAATGACGCATCCTGCGACAAATTGAATGCCGTACGCATCCGCCTGATCTCCGGAATACTGTTACCTATCGTGGTATAATAAAAAAATAAAAATGCGCCCAACAAAATGGCGGCTCCCATAAATAGCAACCTCCATTCCTTTAATAGAAGTACAAGAACGGAAAAACCCACAAAAGGAATTGCTATGGCGGCTCTAGTCCCGGAAACGAACATCCCCCAGAGGGCTAACGTCGCGGCCAACGTATAGATCAAACGAAATGGGTTGTTGCGGTCCATTATAGCAATCGTACTAAAAATAACAAAAGCAAATCCCATATGGCATCCGAAATTAGCAGCATCCGTAAAAAATGAAAAATAACGAATCCCGCTATAGATTACATGGGTATGTGCCCCTTCTGTATAAAGCCAGTGGCTTTCGGGTTCATCAAAGCCAATAAACTTTTGCCCCAACGCTTTGATAGCGGCAAGTATGACCAGAATCGCCCACAGCCTCAAAAATGCCTCGACGTGTTTCAAACTGTTTAACTGGAACATGACCAATAGTTGGAAGAGTACGATGTGAAGTCCAATGTTCCGGACTGTGGTTGCCCAATTGGAAATCGTGGAGTATGGATTGACTATTTGAAAAATACAATAAATCATCCATCCTACACAACAAATAAAAAACGGATTCCAAATCATTTTGTTCCACCCGCCACCAGCGATATAACGTATGGAGAGCACGAGGAAGTTTAGCAAGATAAACAGATCCAGAATTAGTCCCATCGGTATTGGGAGATCCACATATCGAACTAATCCTGGTAGCAAGAAAGTTGACACATATAACAAAGCAAAACTGAGACGTGGCAAACAGATCGTTAGAGCACCTAGCGTAACTAGCCAAGGCATCAAGAACGATAGAGCTGCCACTTCTACGTGCCCCTCTATGATTAGCGCACTCCCTAGAATAGTGCCCAGCCCGAGTAGCACCGGCAACAACCAAGGAATCTGTAGAGTTGACCTGGAGCCGTTAAGTTTCATTAGTCCTTAGAAAAAGTTAATCCTAAATTGCTAAGCTGATATTCAAACTTTCTCCCTAGACTATATGGCGGCAAGAGACCCGTAAATTCCTCAACTGTTGATTTATCGGAATTCGTTAGACATATCCATAGGGGCACCTGGGCCGCTCGATTCCTTAGGTCTTCGAGTAATAAATCGTATTCTGATCTCCAAAAACTGTCAGCCCTTAAAATCAATAGGTTCACCATTGCTTCGTGAAGATATTCAGTGGGCAAGGGAGTCGTTCCTAGAGGATTATGACTGATCATTCCAATATCAATACTCTCAAAGCCACGTATTGGATCCATATCGATCAGGAAGCCTCTAGAATCGCTATGGAAATCAGATCCCGCAAATTGTGTACTGACCTCCAATCCCATCTCTGAAAACCGCGCTTCCAAAAGGTGGGATACGCGACGGGCATCTTCTGTGGGGGCCAGTCCCATAAGGTTTATAAAATTAACCGTTCTATCTCTATTGAAACGTCCATACAGCTGATTTGCCAATATTAGTGAAGATTTTTCGTCAGCTTCGGGTGTCTTTTGTGCAGTTATCGGATTTGCAAACGCGGCAACGACTTTCGTTTTGGTGATACGCTGTGTCCGCGTTCGATCCCTTAAGGTACGATCTAATAACTCAAACATAACTCCAGTACCCAGCACAAATAACAATGACCCTATAAAAGCAACCAATACTTTCTTTTTTCGCGAGCTAGGCAAAGAGTTTAAGGGGTAAGTAGGAGGATTGATCACTTTGAGGGTCGCGGAATTCATTTCAAGACTCTTTAACTTCAAACGCGCTGCGTTTAAGCTTGAAAGAATCGATAGGTAAGATTGTTCGATAAAGGAGATACTTCGCTCCTTTCTCTTTAGCACGGATCCGATGGGTGAAAAATGGGTATATTGGTCGTCCAAATTCCGTTTGAACTCATTAACGACCCTAACTTCCGCCTCGGCGCGTTTAAACTTCAATAGCTCTTGTACCCATTGTTCCACGTACTTAGCATTTGCATAACCCTCTTTTGTATATTGACGAGCGGTATATTGTTCCATAAACTCTTTAAAGCTACCTTCTTGCTGGGCAAGTTCCTTGCTAAAGGAAGTCAGGATTTCATTTGAAGGCTTACCCAACGAATCTGGCGAAACGGTTTTGAGCTTGGCAATATTATAGTTTAAGTCCGAAATACGATTTAAGCGCGTAAGAAACTCGCTGTTATTCTTTATAGCGTTCATGTTTGCATCCATTCCGATCTCCAGCTGCGCTATAGCCGCTTGCGCGCTATTGTAACTGGAAAGAACGTCTTGATTTCTCAGAGCAAACTCTTTATCCAAGACCGTTATAGCCTCTGTTTGTTTGTCGTAGTTTATCACTCTGTTCTGCACATTATAAGCCGTAAGGGAATCTTCTTGCCCGCGTAACTCCTCGCCGACGCGAGCTAGCTCAGTTTCGAAATATCGAATCACATTGTTTGTCTTTCCATATTGAAGTTCACGATATTCCTCTGGATAAATCTTATTCAAAATATCAAGTGTCTGGAAGGCGATGCTAGGATCATCCGCTTGATAGCTGATATGAAGCACGTCGCTGTTTTCTACTCTTTTTATATGAATCTTTTCTTGCAATGCGGTATAACTAAAATAGGGATGATTCCAATTGGTCAGTCCATATACAAAATTGTTCCTGTCCGCCACTTCATAGGCTAGTAGATTCGCTACAGTCTTTTCTACAGAAGTTTTATCGATTAATGCACGTACATCTTTGGGCGTGATGGCTAAAAGTTGACGATAGTGCTTTGCTTTAATATACAAATTATCTCGGTCAGGACTGCCGTAAATCATGCAGTTGGCATACAGATGTAAGGAAAGCTTCTTAAGGGTTTCTTTCGAATTAATGGTATTGATTATATTCTGGATGGAGTTATTCAAAATATTCCAATCTTGAGCAGAATTGGTCTCGGAGGGATCGCTTCCATATCCCGAGATTACCCCGGTATATACTGTCGTGTCGGTCTCATATTGTAGGTCGGCATTGCGTGTTGCGTAGATCGTAACCAATGTCACAACCGAAGGCACTAAAATAAGCCACCATTTCATTCGAAACATGAGGCGCAAGATATAGGTGAGTGCGTTCATGATTAAAACGAGATTATTTTTGTATTGCTCAATATTTCTAAGATAAGCACTTCGTTCGTTATTTTATACTCATTCATTTTTAGAATATCAAAAGCTTCCGTCTCGAGCTTTTTTGCCGTGCTTAGATCGGTGATGGTCGCATTACCCAATCTAAACTCATTTTCTAGCATCTTGTAATTTGCTTCGGCGATGTGGTATTCTTCGACTTTCTTCTTAAGCGTCTGCATTGCAGCCTTTGCCGAAAGATATGAATTGACGATACGAATCTTTTGCTCATCTAACCATTTAGCTCGTTCCAGTTCCGTAAATCGACGCTCCATCTTTTGCCGCTTCACTCGGTTTCCTCGATCGAAAAGATCATCTAGGGGCACATTGACACCAGCCGTACCGTACCAAGAACTCTGCGTTACCCCAGAGGATTGATAAAATAGCGGTGTAAATTCATTTGTGAAGGCTGAGTTAACTGCGATATTACCATATTGCCAAGACCCTCCAACACGAAAATATTTCAGCCAGCTTCGTTGCTCACTGGTGAGTTGGTTATCTTGGACCTCCATTTTTGCTTCATACATTTCAACGCTAGGACTTTTTTTCGCGTTTTCAAAAAGAGTATCTAAGGGGGGTAAAATCACTTTGGATAAATCCACAATGTCAATAGCTTGTTTTGGCGTAACTTGCTGTTGACCAGTTGCCACTAGCACCATTAGGCATAGTAAATACGTACAAAAAAATGATCTCATATTAAACATTCTTCAAACATCGGCCTTTTGCACGAATGCAAAAAACGTTTTAAATAAAATTTTTAAATCCAGCAGAAATGAGTAGTGCCGCGCATAATAAATATCGAGTGCTATACGTTCTTTATTGGACAGCTTTCCGTTATCTCCACGCTTCTCCACTTGCCACAGCCCCGTAATTCCAGCAGGAGCCATAAAGCGTTCGACGCTGTCATCGGTTGTAAGCATTTCGGCTTCATACAGCGGCAGCGGTCTATTACCCACAATCGACATATCCCCAATCAACACGTTAAACAGTTGAGGTAACTCATCTAAACTGTATTTTCTAAGGACCCTACCCACTTTTGTTACTCTAGGATCCTTTTCCAGTTTAAAAAAAGTTGACCTTTGTTGTCGGAAGGCCGCACTCGCCCCTCTAAAAATCGCCTCATCGTCGATTAAAATATCCTCGGGATGATCCCAGGTGAGTTCATCAGGACTCAGGACAAGCGAATTTATTGGCTCACTCGCCTTAGACTGCGCGGGTGCAGCATATTGATTCAGCGCCATATATTCCTTTAAGCGCGTATCAGCGTCAGAAAACATCGAACGAAATTTAAAGAAGTTGAACATTCGATATCCCGACCCTATTCTCTTAGACACGTAAATTACCCTACCAGGGCTTTCCAACTTTATGGCTACGATAACAATAAAGAATAAGGGCATCAACAATAGAATTAATGTAGCAGAGAGAATGATGTCGGCGATTCTTTTGCCAATAGGAATGGTAAAGGCACGTGGCGCCGAAAGAGGGACGCTAGCAACATCATGAGTCAGATGAAGGGTTTCGAAATGGAGAAAAATAAACTTCTTTAATGATCTAAATACTTCTTTATCGGCGGAGGTATTAATAATGCTAGAAACACCTATGTCTTGGTATGCTTTCTTTCTCGCCTCAGTCAACAGATCTGTTATCGGCAAAACCATCAGCGATGGAAACTGATTTGAAATCTGACTTAGTATGCAAATATCTTGCTCACAATCAACTGTTTCGAGATAAAACAGCACTCGATAGGTCCCCTCTCCGCGAGAGGTTAGATGCGCTCTACAGGAATCTACATCCTTGAAATAATACGTATCATTTTCAGATAAATTTTTGAAATTTTCCTGGAACGCTACCTCTAGGCTATTAAAATCACCAAGAAAGATATAATCACAAAATCCAGACATTACTTTAAAGCTTTGTTGATCCTCAATCTCAACTCTATCGGATTAAACGGTTTCAGTATAAAATCATCCGCACCATTTTCTAGAAGCTTAATACGGGTTGCTGTACTGTCCTCCCCGGAAAGAAAAATAATTGGGATGTGTTTGAAAAGCTCATTGCCTTTCAAAAGCATTAAAAATTCAAACCCGTTCATTTCAGGCATTGAATAATCGGATATAATTAAATCGACCTTATTTTTATTATGCAACCATTCCATTGCTGAAACCGCGCTTAATATGGTATGCGTTTGATAATCGTTTCCCAAATAGATAGATATGAGCTGTCCAATTGCCGGTTTATCGTCTATAATAAGTATTCTTTTCTTCATTTTTTCTTTTTTAAAAAGCAATGGGGAATTTTCGCTTTTAAGGATAGCAAAATTTACTAGCAAAACCCCGAGGGTGTCACCCTCGAAGGTTTCGCTAGCATCTCATTATTTGGATTGGCTATATTATTTCTGAAAATCGTTGTACCACACTGTCTGAATCACACCACCACTTTTAGCCCATTCCATAAACTTCGGGTAGTGCTTGGTAATGTCTCTGCCCTCCGTAGGAAATTGAAAGGAGATTGGAACAGATAGCGCCCAAGGTTCGCCCATTTCCGTTTTGAAAATGTCGCCAACGCTCACATCGCCTGCTTTTATCGCCTTTTCTTTTAGGGTAATGTTCATTTTATCGGTAGCCGAATAACCAACTTGGTGGATCTCACTTCTGCCAGCACTATTTTGAGACTCGGTAAAAATAAAGGGATTGAGTACTTTTTGCGTGAAACCGTCTAGAGGCGCATTAAATTCAATTGTAATATCGAGTTCTATTGGCTTAAACGAACCATTCTGCGTTGATATGAACGCTACTTGTGAGATTCCGAATGCGCGGTGCGCATCGCCCACCAATCCTACCACGGCATACCTTTGGTCCTTTTCTATTCCCTTAGAGTCCAAGGAAAATGCTTGTCCCAACAGGTCGCTTCTAGAATATTTAACAGATTTAATATTTCCCACTGAAATTCCATCCAACTGTATTGCTGCTGCAAGTCGTCTGGCAGCTCCAACAGAGGTGATTTTTGCTGAAAGCTTAACTTTTAACACTTTATTTTCTCTATTTTGAGTTTTCACCACCCTAATTTCTACCCCGAAATCATTCATATCATAATCCCCTTTCTTAGGCCAGTTATCTTCAAAAGCAAATGTATAGGGCTCCAAGGCTACCTCTGGTGGCGTCTGATTCTCCGGATTGCTACCATTTGCGTCATCATTATTTCCTCCCTGGTTACACGCGCTTGCTGGAATTTCTAGCGTCGTTTGATCCAAAGGAACGATGGTGGCAGGTGAGGTAATAGTATACTTTCTATCCCACTGCCCGTTCGGGGTATGTTGCGAGCAAGCGATCTGAACGTTTCCTATATAATTCAAGGCCTCCCAGCCAACAATTTCAACTTTACTCATACGAACAAGCGAAAAATTATTCCCTATCCCCTCCACAAATGATTTATTATCTGAGAAATAGGCCTGCTTTTTTACATCCATGATTGCAGTTGCTTCCAGCGTATATGTGGTGCCATTGGATTGCAATGTGCCGATCGACAATAGCGCCCCGCTCGCTACCTTTACTTTGGCGCCATTGTTGATAAAAGTCGCTATTTCGGTATGGCAATTTGTCAAAAGAGTCGCGTTTGTCAGGTTTGCTGTCGATACCATCAAAGTACCTTGATTTTGGATAAGCGTAGAAGATGTGGTACTTTCGATTTCCCCGATAATTGCCTTACCAAAATTGATTAAACTTCCATTAGAAATGGAAGCCATACGAACAGTCATCTCGCCAAAATTTCTATAAACAACTTCGTTAGTGATTGAAAGGGCGTCCAGTTCAATACGACCATAACTCTCTAAAGAACCCTGTGTATTTTGCTTTATGCCAGCAAGTTTTACACTTCCTTTTTGCATGACAAATAAACCGTTCGATGCGCCAATATCGAGGGTGTTGTTCGGCGCATTCCAGACTCCTTCAATATACACCAAGGCGTTTGTTGAGCCGTTATTGGCTATAATGTTTCCCGTAAAGGTCGAATTCTCTTTGACGACATAAGATTTGTTGGATTGTAAGGATACATCATTTGAGCCCGAGATTGCAATAGCGTCGGCGGGCACTTGCCTTGCACTTAAAGCACCTAACCCACCTAGAGCAACCGTCTTTGGTTGATCCGAAGTGCTCATGCGAATTTTACCAGAACCCTTGAGGTTACCGTTTAAGAGGCTAGATTGCTTCAGAACAGCTTCAGTTACCTTTAACATTGTTAAAGAGGAATTACCTTTAGGATCAGTCTGCTTTACATAGATATACTCTAACGCTGACGGTATATCGAGCTTATCCAAGTAGTCCTTCCCAGCTTTAGCTAGCCCCGCTCCCAGCAATTGAGCATTTTCAGCAAACAAAGGATCGCTATTATACAATTCAATCAAATAATCAAATTTTCCATCGTACTGATCGTTAACCGAAATATTGATCTCAACTTCTTTCGTTGTTGACCAGTTGAAGTTTTGAGGTATATTAACTCCAGTAGGGAATAAAGAATTAGACTCGTTTTTCTTTTCTTCATACAGATCTTCAATCTTACTGCAAGATGCAAATAGGATTGGAAATAGCATTAATTTTAAAAATAGCTTTTTCAATGTGATTTAATATTAATTATTTGATGACTACCTAGAGGTCGCGCTTTATACGGCAAAGATATACTTTTTTAATTTATAAAATCTGCACGGTTACAAGTATTTAACACCCATATGTAGAGTAAAAGCCACAAAATAAAAGTGCTGTTGTAAAAGTCCCTCTACTCATTTGGCTATTTAACAAACATGCATAATAACATGGGAGCATGTGGGAGTTATCAGTGGGCATTACCTGCTAATAACTCTGATCGTGAACTCTGCATCTATATATCAGGCATTCTTAACAAAAGCTGATCTTAAATTCTTTATATCCGCTATTTAAACACCGCTTTAGACAAAAAATGATTAGTATTATGTCTCCTTTAAACGGAAACTTATGACGCATGTACGAGACCAAATATTGGTTCTAAAGCATAAATTATAGTGACGCTATAAAACAAAGGTTCAATCCGCACTTTAAATCACGGCTGCCAATAACATAGCTCAAAATTTGAATTATATTAAAAGAAGATCAGAAGAATGCCCCTTTGAAAACCAATACAATAGAAAGAATACTTGCTATAGTTAAAACAAAGAAGAACAGAAAATTGCCTGACGAACTGCGATCGTCAGGCGAGTAAAACGTACCAATTAACATTGACCATGTGCAATGGTAGAATAAATGTAGAATTAAATAATGAAATAAAAAAGCCTAGCGTAGAAAACGCTAGGCTCTTATGAGCCACTTAAACCGGGCGGCAATGCGGCTCCAAATCATTTATTAATAATACAAGATCAGAAAAAATATAGAAATAAAAAAAACCGACGTTGTTTAGACGCCAGGCTTATTAATTAACCTCTGAAATTCATTATAAATATATCAAACGATTGTCAAACAAAAAGGCTTAGCCACACTCTATAAAAACTCTACCTGTGAAAACTATAGAGTCACTAATCAAGCTATTTTATTGATTTGCGGTGAAGAAAGAAGGGTTACCCAAATAGGAAACAAATAATGGAGCGGCGGAGCCGTCTAATAAAATAATGCCTGACGAACAGCGGAACGTCAGGCTGAATGGAAACATTGCTCTTCGAAAACAATGTTTGTTTAAATATAATAAAATTCTAAAAAAAGCCCAGCGTTTGAATGCGCTGAGCCAGTGACTTAACATATCATTGAAATCCTATTTCAAATATAATAAAAACAACGATTAAAACGAACCCTAACCACCGATGATTAGGGTTTAGCAAAATTATTAATCGGCCTAGTGAGACCTAACCTACGTTCCGTGTTAATGTGATATTTAAGGTAATCAAAAATACAAACAAAAGATTAAATTAAAGCTAAAAACCTATTAGTTATTTGTTAAATAAGTGTGTTAAAAAACAAAAAAGCTAAGTAAACAAAACTCGCGAATTAAACACTAAAAAACATTCAAGGTACTAAGCGGAATCTCGATATAAAATTAGCCTTGCAAATGTAGGTATGCTAAACTAAAAAGGGCCCAATAACCTGGGAGGCTATGAGCCCACACACACTAACTAATACCACGCAAGATAAGGAAAAATAGAAATAACCTCAAGTTGAACGTATTTTTTTATGAATATTTTTAGGGTAGCCTTAAGTAGGCTACTGGTGTTGGAAATGTTATAAAGCGTTAAAGGGCTTACAACGATCTGGACATCGCAAATTCGCTCAACAAACTTTGAATGATACTACGACATAAGGCGAGAGTTGACTCCCCCCGTATTATGCACGATGCTGGACATGATTTTTTTCAGAAAATGAGGGATTAAATACCATTCTTTCATGCTAATTAAATTTACTTGGGAGGGGGTGAATATATCCTCTTGGAAGCTAAGATATAACACTACTCATCACACCTACACAATCATTAATGGCGAACATCACCATATAGAAATAAAATTCATGTGTGTGTGTGTGTGTGTATGTGTGTGCACCTGGGTTAACCTTTAAAAAATCTTAAAAAATATCAAAACTTATATTTTTTACTACTGTATTCAATATCGTACCTCGCCTGGATATTCTATCAAGATTACGAACAGTACTTTAGGCTAAGGTTAAGTAAAAACTCCGGACGTTCAAGTTGTCCATACGCGACAGTCATATTTTGTATCGCCAGGATAATTCACGTTGCTCTTTCCATAGGCACACCAATTATCCATTTAAGTTTTTTACATTTTTTAATCGGATTAAGTTTAACGTGCGTGGATTACGGAATTTGTTAGAGTGTTATTTTCCAATTAGTTTATGTAGTCGAGCAAACCGAGTTTAGAACTATCCATGACGACAAAATAGAGGCGCAGTGAATGGTATATCAATTACAGTCGACGGCATACTTTTATAACAAGAACAAACTTCTAACATGGCTTTTTGGGTGGGTTGAACTTCCAGTTTGAACATCATCTATTCCCCCGAATAAGCCGTATCCATTATCCAGTAGTTAACTAGATCGCGAGAAAAACCTGTAAAGAATATGGCGTGGCTCACAACGAATCTCCACCATTTTCCGCTGCATTCGAATCCTATTTAAAAGTTGTAGATTCGATGTCAAAATAAATAAAACTTTAAACTTAAATAAATTTTAATACCTTTATGCTGCAATCTGGCTCTGCCGACGCTTTCTAAAACCGATCATTTCGCTTATCTTTTTTAGTTTTCGATTTTTCAGCTGCTAATCTGTTTTCATTTTGAAATCTAATACAAAGCCTTAATTGCAATATCACGGCAGCGTATTATTCGCTTCAAGTTTGGACTCAAAATATAATATATTGGAATTCAGTTTCCCAAAAAGCGCGTGTGCTCGTTAATAAGGACATTTTACTTAAACACACACAAGGGACGGAGGAAAAGATTTTTTCAACGAGACTAAAATATTTCATTTAATTCTTCCTGACGACCGTGGTGATGATTTAATTGTTAACAGTTCAGGTTTGAGCGATAATATTAAAGAAAACGACACCGTAACCCGCGAAGTTGCAAGAGAACAAAAAGGCTTGAATGTAGTCGACGCAGTTATCTTTTAAAGACGTGCATTTGTCACAAACAAAATCGCAGTAATAACGTTATAGAATAGAAAATGGCATCAACTCCGTCTTATTGGATTTTTTTGTCACTCTGTAAGATAACACAACAGAATATTCCAGATAATCATAATTTAGGCTAAAGATTTTTTTTACGTGTTCTATTAATCTTCTTTATCGCTTCATTTATAAAATAGTTAGTACAAATAGTTAGTTTCCAACCCCGGAAACGTGTGTTAAAGCCAGTCTTTCTATAGACTGGCTTTTTACAAAGCTTTTAATATGATGGCCGTTCGGTAGAAAACGGTCGAGTAGTCCTGTACGTAAAATCAAATCTTTTTTTGCACTTTAATCATTGATTTTTTATAAAATTTGAAATACCCAGTCACAAGTATTTATTTTTAGATTTTATTTTACTATTTTTAATAATCTGCTTCAAAACAACTAACACTTGCCTAGCGTAATATTCGCTAGGCCTTATTTTTGAAATATCCATACAGCAATTATATATTTGAATGGAAGCCTAGTGTTACATTAACGCTAGGCTTCACCTTCCAAAAGAACAACAAAGCTTAATCCGATCATTTCAATATTTGCAATATGCCTCGTTTCCATAGCATCGGTTAAGGCTCTAAAATACCATCCAATTGTGCCATAAATGGATTTATCCGCCATTTAGGAATACTCATTTTTACATTAATTTGCAGAATTAATGTTATTTAGAGGTTAATTAATAAAGCCCGGAGCCAATTGAAGCTGGGCTTTCTTCGATTTCAAATAAATCCTTAAATTTGAATTCTATCAACTTTTTGATAGGCACACTCAGTAGTTTATGTTTATTAGCCCAACGTTTGCATAACGAGTTGGGCTTATTTATTGATATTCACAGTTAGTTTCTCAGCAGCTGATTTTCTCTAGGACATTCCCTTATCTGAGTGAAATGCGCTTGCCCACAATTAATAATCGTCGGTGTAGGGTATGGTCTCTTCTCATTGAATTCCAAGAGGTCAATCGCAGAAAAAGAACTTGAAAGAATGCCGGTTTGGCCCAAACTCACCTTGTAGATCTTCGCCTGCCTATAAAACAATTGCCACGGCCCCAACTTGAAGCTTTCAGTCCGCAGATGATATCCATTTTTGACAAGCAAAACTTTGCTTTTAGCAAGCTATCTTATCGACTTTTTCAAATGGTTCGCCGAGAATGATTTTCTTGGGAATCCGCGCTGAGAAGCGCTTACCGTTGCCTTAATCAGTTATCGATCGGCTAGCGAGAAAACCTTAACGCACTCTCTCAGGGGAGCTGAAGCTAATACGCAACCAAACACCTAGGCGTCAAAGACTTAAATCAACTGATTCTGTGTTGCAATCTTTATCAGCTCGACCATATTTTTTGCTTTAAACTTCTGCAACAGATTCCTGCGATGAGTTTCTACGGTTATCACCGAAATAAACAATTGCTCGGCAATTTGAGCAGAAGTATTCCCTTTGGCGATCGCTTGCAAGATCTGTTTTTCACGTTTTGTCAACTTCGGAAGCTGGAACCCGGATGACGAACTGCGCAACATAATCTCCTGCACTTCTCTGCTCAATGCCAGATCCCCGTTCAGCGCTTTTTCGATACCGTCAATTATTTCCCGTGAATCTGCATTTTTCAGAATATATCCATTTCCTCCATTTTCTAAAAATCGAAAGATTATGCTGCGTTCAGCTTGATTGCTCAATGCGATGACGATACATTGCGGCACTTTCTGCTTAATGAGCTTACAAAACTCCAGTCCGCTTCCATCGCTCAAAACAATATCCAATAAAACAACGTCTATTTTATTTTCTTGGATAAAATCCATGGCAGCTGATCCTTTGGTAAAGGAAAAAACTTGAAACTTAGTGTTCCTTTCTAAAAGTGATTTCAGCCCTTCTAAAATCATCGGATGGTCATCGACTATCGTCAGTTTTAATGTATTTCCATCATACATAACATTCCACATTTATCGTTGTTCCTTCGCCTTTGGTTGAAGTAATATCAACTGTTCCATTGATTAACTGCACTCTGTTCTGAATATTTTTGAGCCCCAGTCCATATACTACTTCCGATTTGTCAAAGCCGACCCCGTCGTCTTCTATGGTCAGGCTCAACAAATCGTCGTTTTGACTAATTTGTACAATCACACTGCTAGCCTGAGCATATTTGGTGATGTTGCTGATACTTTCTTGAACAATACGGTATAATGCAGTTTGCGTTTTAAAGGATATATTCTCCGAGAGATTGAATGATTCGAATTGTATCGAAAAGTGTTTTTGCGCCATGGCCTCGCATAATTCTTTCAGCGCGATTTCCAAACCGATATTCTTCAAAGTTTCTGGCATCAAGTTTCTGGCGATTCGGCGCATTTCGGCGATAGACTTATCTATCTTTTCAATTACTTGATCCGTTTGAAACAATGCGTTATCAGAAATCGTCATTCGTATATTGGCGAGCATTCCTCCCAAGCTATCGTGTAGATCCTGCGCAATACGCTGACGTTCCTGCTCTTCTCCCTGCAATATGGCTTGGGTCGCTTCGTACTTTCTTTGTTCCTTGATATGCAGCAGATCTTGCTGATGGCTTCGACTGATTTGGTCATTTAGTTTGTGTTGCTTTTTGTAGTTTATAAACACTAGCAAGGCAATCACCAGGCTCAAAATAAGAGCAATGAGCAAAATGGTAATTCGTAGGTTCTTATTTTTACTCAGCAGCTCATTTTCTTCCTTCTGTTTTTCTAGCGCATCAATTTTTCGTTGCTTATGGGCTGTCTGATGGAGAATCTCCAACTCATGCATTTTTTCTAACAATTTGTTTTGCTGGAGGCTATCGCCTAACACAGCGGCTTTCTTCATCCATTGGTAAGCCTCTTTGTATTGGCCGAGCATATTATTGACTCCCGCTAACTGTTCATATGTTATTCTCCGGTTAACCGCTGTGGCAGACAATATTTTTTCAGCTAGAATCAATTCTAACTGCGATTTTGCTTTATGATAGTCTTTCTGCATCAAATAAACATTGTACATTCTAAAGTATAAAAGATGCAATAATTTTGTTTGCTTTGCTACTTTAGCAAGTGCAGTGCCCTTTCTTAGACTGCTCAGGGCGTTTGGAAAATCCTGAACCGTCGTATAATACATTGCCTCTTGAAAGTAATAATTCGGATAATGCTGTGATTTGGGAAAGGGAGCAATAAGCTGCTTTGACTTATCTAAATAGACTTTCGCCGTTCTGCTATCGGGTTTATAGCAATAATTACTCACTAGGTTGAAATAGGTAATTAAATGAACGCTATTCCTGTGTTCGATTTTATCAAGCTCGCCGAGGGCTTTTTTATGATATTCTTCCGCCTTTCCAAATTGGCCCACCGACATAAACGTCAACCCCAGCTGCGTATAACTATATGCTAAAAGCTCAGTGTTTCTACTCTTTTCACTCAAGGGAATACACTTTTCCGTAAGCGTCTTTACGATATAATCGTAGCCTTTATCCTCCAATTGTATGTATGCAAAATTATACCATGCCCTGATCAGGATGTCGGGACTGCTGGAATGCTTTTCAAGAGCAGTGATAGCCTCCTGATAGTATGACTTAGCTCGCTCTTTGTTACCTTGGTGGGAATAATGGAGCCCTTGAAAATATGCCAATATGCCTTTAGGCAATCTGTTTTTATGCGGAGATTCTATTACTAGATCCAGGGCTTGTTTACTCTTCAAACTGTCCATCTGTGCCCAATAGCCTGACAATAACAAGGTATGGTACAAGCGGGTGCTGTCGTCTTTTGTATGATCAATCTCCCTGTTGATTTTCTTTAGATAATCCTCTTCGTCTAATGGCATGAGCTGTTGGGCTTGCAATAGATGAACAAGGGATAGAAAAACAATTAAAATGCAAATCGGTCTGTACACTGCTAAATAATTAAAAGGCAAATATCCAAATAAAAAGGGTGTAATTTTCAGTTTAAATAAAAACTACAGGTAAACCATTAGAAATGAAATCAAGGTTTTCACTGATTGTCTTAATTTTCCATTTTATGGAGATTTGTATCTCATCATAAATTCAAAACAAATCATGAAAAAAGTAAATGCAAAATTTGCACTTTTAGGACTTTCTTTGGTATTGACAATGGGAACACTAGCGACCAGTTGTAGCAAAGATGATGACGGATACGAAGAGCCTACTAATGCTACAATCGATCCGGCGGTAGGCACTTACAAAGGAAAATTAACGGTATATACGAATTCTGGCGTAAAAGAATGGTACAATGCTGTTACTATCGTTACCAAAGAAGGTAGCAACAAGTTAAAATTCACGGCTAAAACGGGCGAGCCCTATTCCCTCATTAATCCAAAGACCTTTACGGTAGAAACAGGGGCATTCTTCGGTGAAAACACACAGGATATCGTCAGCTTAACAGGCAGTTTAGAAGGGATTTTTCACTTTTACGGTTCTAACAAAAATATTTCTGTTATCGCAGAAAAGCAGTCAGAGACGGAGTTACAATATCATTACGAGGGTGTAAAGCAATAAGTTGATTTTTTACAGGCTCGGGAATCAACTCCCCGAGTCAAAGATCATGACAATAATGAAGGAAAAATCATTAATTCTTGCTATCTCGGTATTGCTTGCCTCGTGCAACCATGAGGCAGAGCAAAAGGAAGAGTCTTCGCCAAGGCTCGCAGAATCAAAGGAAATGGCCACTGAGATGGCTACTATCTCCGAAGATTTCAAAATAGAGGACATCGAGGTGTCCAGCGCCGACATTGGTGATTTTCCCTTTTTAAATCTCCCTACAGGGTTGCAAGCGGCAAATGTTTTAGAAAAGAACTTTGATGTTTGTTTCTTTCCGCTAGATGGACGAATGGTGCCATTTGAGGGCCGACTATATAAGGCGAATGTCGTGGCTAGTCAAGGTGAAGACTATTCTCAACGATATTTCGAAAAGAGTATAGAAGAATACCTATTGGCGATTGGAGCCGTCAAAGTATTTGATGGGGAAATCACCAAAGAAGAATACGAAAGGTACCATCGGAAGGATCCTAATAAAGGTGGAGCTGGCGACATGGGTTATTGGGACCAGCATATTCAGTTCTACGTCGTGCGCAGTAAAGACAACGGGAACGTTTATATACAATACACATCCAATAATGCCGGTGGTCAGTTAAATATTCTCCAGGAAACCGTACTTGAGCAGACCATAACGAAAGTAACCTCTGATAAAATTGCCGATGACTTAGCTGAGAAAGGCAAGGCTATTTTGTATATAAATTTTGACACCGACAAATCCAATTTTACAGCAGAAGGAAAAGAGGTTGTAAAGGAAATTACAGCAGCCTTGCATAAGGATAAGTCGCTAAAGATTTCGATCGATGGCCATACCGACGATACAGGCGATGCTACACATAACAAAAGGTTATCGCGGGATCGTGCCGTGGCTGTGATGGACCACATAATTTTAGATGGCATTTCGCAGGACCGATTGATCGCTAAAGGTTTTGGTTCTGATCGTCCCCTATTCAGCAACGATACAGAACAAAATAAGGCAAAAAACCGTCGAGTTGAATTAATAAAAATAAATTAAGGCCATATCCTCGATTATTTTCTAATTAGTATATTATTTCATTGCGGGATATTCATGAAAATTTCTATTAGAAAATTTGATGGGTAGTTTGATGCTGTAAAAATAGCTCGCCACATAAACGCGTCATCGTTCGCCATATGCTCTTAAATTGATTAGGTATAAAATCGATGTGTTTGAGGCTTTAGATATTTCAGTGAGGGCGAAGCAGGACATGGATAGGCAACAGACCTCTGCTGCTTGTAATGTGGCGCATCTGGGCAACAATAGCTCAATTATCCACCCTTCTATATATAATCAATATCCGTACGCTGTTGATTTCGATCGCATATAATTCGGTTGATTGTCTAGAAAATATGCTATATGTATTTCTAGTTAATTAATAGTGTGAATTGGTTTTTGGGGGAGTTCATTTACAAAGATTATTCATTAAGATGGCGGAACTAGAGTCCGCCATCTTTTGGATTTATGCCTATTCTACTTTTTATCAGCCTTGCTATTCAAATTAGTATCGGCGAGTGATGTTAAACTTTCGTCGCACGCTTTCTCTTCCTTAAGCGTGGTCAATAACAATTTGAGCGCATCTTCGTGTTTCAAGACTTTTGCGAAGGCCGCCAGTGTCCCATAAGAAGCTATTTCATAGTGCTCAATTTTTTGAGAAGCTGCAATTATTCCCGCATCACGAACTGCGCCGGGCGCTGTTTCTTCCATGATACTCTCTCCTTCCTCGATAAGCCCCTGCATGGCGTCACATTTCTCAGTTTCAGCTTTCACACCGATCGATTTAAAAACCTCTTGCAATCGCTCGACATGTTGTTTGGTCTCTTCCAGATGTCCGGTGATCGCATCTTTCAACTTTTTCGACGTAGCATTTTTCTCCATTTTAGGCAATGCTTTAACTAATTCCTTCTCTGCCCACAGAATATCTTTCAGCCCATCTTCGAATAATTCTTGAAGATCTTTTGCAGCGTCCGATTTCGCTTTTACCGTTGCCTTCTTTTGAGAAGCCGGCTGTTCATTTTTCTTCGTTTCTTTTTTAGTCGTTGTTGCCATACTTAAGATGTTTATGTTTTCTGTATAACAAACTTATTAATACATGGTTTGGCAACTACATGAAATTATTGCCGAGGGCAACATTCTATTGCGCTGAACACTAACTCCGGCAGCAGCTAGCCAAGACCGCGATAGCGAGCGATAATTTGATATCGTCTATCTAAAAAAATCGATTTGGCTTCCGATATCGCTGCGGAACGATGGGCGGTATCGAAGATACCCCATCTGGTGCAGATCAATTATGCACTGGTGGTAGGTAGCGACCGATACTCTTGCCGCCCGCGCACCGTCGCGCGCGAACATGCGCAAAGGAGAGCGGTATTCATGCTCATACCATCGTTGGAGCAGTGCAATATACACGGCTAAGTGCGACTTGCCTATGCGCGGGTCTTGAGCGGATTTGCAGAAAAATCGATGCAAGCAAGAAGAAACATCCATACCATCCATCTCCTTTGAATTAGAGCCTCTTTCCTTTTGATTGCTTAGCGGGTGGCTGCTGATCTACCTGAAGTTTTTGTTTATTTTCCATCTGCACATCCTGCGCACTTTGCTGTCCGTGCTTGTCTAAGTTCATCGAGACGAATTCTAGGCGCATCGAACCATCGTAAATTGCCACGGACTTAAACTTGGGATTCGCCTCCAGAGAAACTTGCCGCGACCCTTGTTCCAACATAAAGGTTACATCATGGCGATTCCCGCGTTCTAACGAGGCGATAAGATATTCTTTGCTGTCCGGATATTGCAGATCGCTGATGGGAAACTTCTCTAGCTCTCGAGGGAGATCAAACCCGTAATTTTCATGATAATGGCGAAATTTCCTATTACCCTCCAAATCAACTGTTTTAAAATCAAGCTGCACCCATGCCCGATAGCGCTCACCCTCCTTGTTAGTTAAATCTTTGTGTACAGCCCTCCCATGCAAAAGATTATAGGCCTCTTTTAAAGTGAACCGATCTCTTCCGTTCACATAAAACCGCTGCTTGATGCTCTGCAGGCTCGCGCGGTTGGTGATCTTCAACTCATAGGAATTAAAAAAATACATGTCGGACTGTTTAGATTTAGAGAATCTTAGTTGTGCAGCAATTCGTTCGGTTTCGTCTTCTCGCTTAAAATTAAGTGTAAATTGATCTTGGCCTTTTTTCATCGCTTTCTGCAAATTAGCATTCATCGAATCGCCAAATCCGCTGTACAATAGTTGGTCTCTGAGGTACTCATAATTTTTTTGGTTCATAGTAATTTTCCTTTCTTATGTTTAGTTTAATGGAACCGTTTTGATTAAGTGCTTATTCTTTATCACCAGTTGTTGGTGGCGCCCTCCTTGATCTTCCCAAAGCTGCAATCGTAATTCTTTCCCTTTACCTAACGACAATTTAGGTGTCACTAGCACTACGGAATGTGCAGAACGTCGTTCCAATCGTCTGACATCACCCAAGACATACAGCGGAGGTATCTCTATTTCTTGGTGGGCCCCACGTCGCGCACGTTTTCCATCGCTGCTATAAAGCGCTAGCCGACTGATATCAAAGGGAATATAGCTCTTATTGGCAAGCTTAACATGAAAGTACATCTGATCTTCGCTGATATAAATCCCGTTAAGACGTAGGCCAATCTGTTGCCTTTCCCGGCCGACCGACATACTAGGCACTAGCAATTGCGATACCTTTAGGGCGCGCGCGTGATACCGCTGGCGAGCCTGAGTAGCGCGATCATTGACGGCGTCTGGTTGTACAAGACCAACCTCCCAGATGAGTTTTGTGGGGTTTTGCTCGTAGGAAACATTGAAAACATGCAGACTACCATCCGCGCACAGCACGGAAAGGTTAGTGTTCTCAAAGCCGGATCCGGATGCTTTTATTTGGAGTAGGTCACTCGCCATGGGTGACCGCTGAGCCAGAATGTCCGCGCTTCCTCGGTCAAATACCGTGATGGGATGGGCAAACAGAATATTAGTAGTTTGCTTGTCATTAATCTTTATTGTATCTCTGTGCACACGTGCATACGTTTTTATCGAAGACTGCGCCGAACATAGCTCTGCCATCAGCAGTGGCATGTAAAATAAAATGTTTAAGAGTAGTTTCATAGCATAATGATTATTTAGCAATGGATAGGTCTTTTAAAAGCAAGCGATAATCAGACTTGAGTTCTATTCTAATACGCCTAGCTCTCTTGGAAAACAGGGACTTTGCAGCTTGAATACCGGCGCTGGTAGCCTCAGAAATTAGTGCAGAAGAGATATTTTGTCCAAGTCCTATTGATTGTAAGGATTGATCTGCTGATCTGATGATCACCTCCCGGTCCAGCATCTCGGGCACGTATATCCCTTGAATGCCATCAATGTCATGAACCTCTAACTTAGTATTTACGATGCGACCATTCACATTGATGTTCCCCACGCGGACCTTCATCCGTTCACCATTTAACTGAACAGCTCCATATACAAACGTGCCTTTGGGAACTTTTACACTTCCGGCATGGTAGTCTTCTAAGAGCCTCATCTTCAGCACCGATCCATTTCCAACAACTTGATTCTCGTGGATAACGGCAGCTACTGCGTTGTGAGCTGCCATATCAGCAGAAAATACACTGGAATAAAACCCGCTGGTCAATGAAGAATCTTGCATACGCTCCTGGATTAATGTTCCTCTACTGGAGGCTTCTCGCTCCAAGTGGCGTTGTTGCATAAGTTCAATTTCGGAGGAGGATTCCTTTGGGCTTTCCTTCGGCCCTTGAATTTGGATAATTTTATCTAACATCGTGTTCAGCTGCTGTATTTCAGGATCTGGCTCAGTGTCCAGCGTGGAGTTTGAGTGATAAAGCGGAGTAGCTCTAACTGGCCTTGCCAGCGATTTAGGACCATCTACTTCTAAGGGTGTCTCGATCCGCTGAGCAGCGGTGGAGGAACCATCAGAGGAGGCATCAAAATCCGAAACTTCGTGGAGACTGCGATCCAACTCCGCCAATTTTAAATAGAGCTGTTTTTCATAATCAGGCCCCTGCTCATGCATCTCATTAGCGTGTTCACTTACTGGATATAAACCATCGATTGTTTCGGTCCAGTTGTCCATAAGTGGTTTCCATCGGTTGTTCTGCTCGGCGCTGTCCTTTTCCGATTTGCGGTAGTGGTCCAATTTGGACATTTCACGGTCCCTGTTGAGATCCGTCGAGGGAAGTTGCATTAGCCCTCCATGAGGTGCTGTACCGGCCGGTTGGGCGGATGTCCCTGATTTTATCGCCCAAAAGATGACAACCAAAAAAGGGGAACACAAGAATGGCATGGTAAGCAAAAGCCGTTTTTTAGCCTGTGTAAGTTTCAGCGGTAATCTAATTCTAAAAGTCATGGTAACGATTTTTATAGTGTAACAATATCAGTTTTGCGCTATCTAATAGCCCTGGGCGTTTGCTCATAATGCTGTCATGGAGATGTTTCCCCGGCTCGTTTCTGCTCAGACTGTCCATATAGCGGCAGAATCGTTCAATTCGGCGATATTCTTTCTCCATTATCGGCAGTTGGTCAGCTGGGAAAGATATCGCTGACCAAGCAATTGGAGCTGTTTTTGGAAAAACAATGCTATCCAACATTGACGGGCGATAAACAAAGCATTGAATGATGATTACTAGGAAAACAATAAGAAGAAACAGGGCAAGGCGTGGTCCTGGCCGGAGCAACTTTTTCTGATCTTTCCTTCTCAGCCCATCTAGGAACCGATTCGGAGGAAACTTGTTAAAGAACATTAATTTTCTCATCAGTATCTGTTTTGAGTGGATAAATCTCTATTACGAACGGTCCGCCAACGCTCAATAAGAAAACCATGGGGATTGTTATCGCTACGGGACACTCTTCTTAAATAGCCTTCGGTAACCAACTCTCGATGGGTTATACTGCGTGGGCGAATAATCTGTTGAGTTGAAAAGCATCGAAAACGGTAGGGATACTCTTCCACATCGACCTGTACGCTGTCCACCCGAATGGTTTGATTGACGTTGCCTGAAATCAGGCTTGCATAGAAGCCATTTTCCTGTAGGTCATCATAAGCGCGCTTGGCACTCACATCGGCCAAGTACAATGCGTTCTGAAGATTATATTTGATGGCTTTCTCGTCGGGATCTAAGGTGAAGAAATAACGGTGGAAGCTGCGTATGTGCTCACGCGCTTCTACGGGAATATTGTCTCTGGTACTGGATGCAAAAACCTGAAAGGCCTTCCCATCGGCCAGTACATAGATACGGTCCTGCGTTCGACTTACCAGTCGGTAGGCGAATCCCAAAGCGATTACTAGTACAAGAGTGCTGGAAATAATCACCAGCACCACCGTCTGTCGCAGCTGACGAAAAGCCGTATCGATATTTTTTACTTTGTTGAACATATTTATTTTTTTTAGGGGGTTCCTTTCATTTTATCGCGCATATAATCTTCTGAAGGTTGGGGGCGTTCCTCGGGCTTATCGGAACTTGATGGAGTTCCTACAGCATCTGCAATGTGGCTGACGGCATGCTGCGCTCCTGCCAGAGCCACACCAGCGGCGCCGCCAACAGCTGCAGCTCCAGCATTTGCCGTAGTAGTGAAAGCCGTTGAAACTTGCCTACTATAGGCGTCGCCCATACCAGCACTGACAATGTAACCAGCAACGGCGGGCACTGTAAAATACCCCACGATCCCGATGAGCAAGAAGATAAGATAGGCCACATCCGTACGACTGAAAAAGGTATCGCCCGCATCTTGGAGCTGCACGAGATCAATCTTCAGCATATTCTCCTGTATACGGCCGATAATGCTACCAAAGATGTTCGCTACGGGCAGCCATAAAAAAACTTGTATATATCGGGCCAGCCATCCGCGAAGCAGATGTGTAAATCCATCAAAAACACACAGCCCAAATACCAGAGGCCCCAAAATAGCTAGCACAATCAGCTGAAATGTGCGTAGCGTATTGATACATAGTGCGGCAGACTGAAAGAGCACCGCTAGGATCTCGCTCATCCATTCTTTAACACTGTTGCGAAAAGCGTATGACGCTTTGGCCATCGCGAACTTAATATCATTGCCAACCCCCTCCAACATCCCTTCTCCCGAGGGGGAATCATCGTAGGTATACTTATACCAGCGATCCCTATCGCCAGCACCGTCGTGCCCGACGTACATTTGCCAGGTGTCGGTTTCTTTTATTTGCTCCTTTTTTGCTTGTAAAAGTTCGCTGATCGCTTTATCTGATCTGCCAACCATTTGGCCCGTGGCCTGCACGATCGGCTGCAGGACCCCATTAATAAGCCCAACGACACTAGGAAAGAAAGCGATGCAAAAACCAAGAGCGAACGGCCGAAATAAGGGATAGAAGTCGATCGATTCGGCCCGCACGATATGTCGCCAAACTCGAGCACCGATATACCACAGCGCCGCAAACCCGGCGATACCTTGCCCGGCCCCGACCAGTCCGCTGCAGAGCGGGATCATTTCTTGATATAGTTGGTCGAGCACCTGCTGCAAACTCGCTATCTCGCCGGCAAGATCTTGGGCCCTGCCCCCTTGGGGTAGAGCAAAGAGTAAAAGCGAGGGTACTAAAGATCTTCTCATAAGCATATATTTTTGATAAAAATTTATCAGCGATTCATCCTTTCAATCCAGAGCACGTCATTGTATTCCTTCATGCGCTGAAGGACCAACAGCTTGTTACGGGAATCAAAGGCGTTTATCGATAGTTTGCGTTCTCTTTGTTTTTCCAGCAGTGCGTCTATCGCTTCTATCCTTTCTGAGTCGCTCATTCGAAACTTACCATCTGCAAGGATTGCAGTGAGCTCTTCCAAGGTTTCCACACTTTCTCTAATAGCCCTACGATGTACACGCGCTATATATTGGAGTTCATTGGAATTAAAACAATCGGAGCGAATGAAGGATAAATAAGAGCGCTTGGTTTGATCCAGGAGTTGAAGCTGTAGACCGATTAGTTCGGAGATTCCATAATATTTTTTAACCGTCGGATTAACTTTTAGCAATCCGTCAAGGAAAGCTTTGTGCAAGGAGAAATTACCCTGTGTAATGTCCTTAACGCTACCATAACCTTTCGATAGGATCTCATACCCCTGTTTCATCTGACGTAGGACATCCTTGAATTGCGCCAGCTTTTCTACGTTCAACAGTAATTGTGTGACTTCGTGTTTTTGACCCGAAACGTACGCAGGTAAGTGAAAGATCAGCAATGCTAGGATCCACCTCGCTTTAGTTTTCATCCACAACCTCCTTTCCTAATAAAAGCTGATTAAGTCTATCATACTCTCGTTTCTGCGCCCCTCTTGCTGCTATCAGCGCATCTAAGTCCGTAACGAGGGTTTTTGAAAAGGCGTACTCAGATTCCATTTCGGCTAAACAACGATCCAGAAAGTTTATACGTTGGTGGTCGTTCATCGCTAGTTTTGATGCGGATAGAACCCTTTTGAGCTTTTCCTCTCGCCTCATCCTATCTGAATTTATTCTCGAAAATATTCCACGGAAATACTGTTTTTCCGATGCCGCCAAGGCACCATTTTCGGTTAGTTTAGCTGCAAGTCGCAGGTTATAGGAAATACGGAAATTTATTCTCTTAAATTTTTGCTCATAAGATATAGGGATAGCGCGTATCATGCCCATACCGACTCGTTCGAAAAAAGTGCGATGTTGCTCAAGTTCGGATCTTTTGCTGCCTGCGACAGCAGCCAGACCCGCGGCAAGTACATCATAACCCTTCTTGATATAATCGGTATACACATTGGCTGCGAGAACCTGTTCTAAAGAATACCGATTTTGAGTCCGCTTCTGCCGGAGCCACTCGGCGGTGTTTTGCGCGTTGGTATGGGTTACAAAACTTGCCAACAATACTGAAATAATAAGTTTCTTATCCATAGGATTCATTTTTAGTTTAGTCCATAAATAGATCGGAGATGTTGGTCGTCCAGTACTTTTTTTTGCCGATTCAGACGCAGGATATTGGTCTGTTGGTTGAAAACTTTCATGTCAAAGTAGTTCGTTTCCATGCGCTCACGCACCTGCTCGATCAGCGATAAACGCTCAGCATCGCTCATTTGAGTAGTGAAAGATTGGATCACAAGGGTAAGCATGTCCACATTCTCCATACAGTCTTGCAAAATGCCTTGATGAACTTGTTTAATGTGGGCCTTGTCCGCCACACTAAATAGCGGATCTGAGGAGAAGTTCCTCCATGCCCGTTGATATTCTTGAAGAATCGATTTCTGCAGGGCCGCCATTTCAGTAATCCGGCGATAATACCGGATCACAGTTTTCACCTTGGTTAGTTCATTGTAATATTCACTATAAAGCTGGCGCTGACGTTCAGACCATTGTGTGATTTCTTGAAGTCGAAGTTTAGAGAGCTTATTTTCTAATTCTTTCTGAGCGTTCTGCAGCCATATTGTTTGGTTCTGAAGCCGCTGAACCCGGAGGTCGACCGCTTTGATGACCCTCTTGACCCCAGCTTTAATGACCTGAGCGATCGCCAGCTGACTATATCCCTGCGTTATGGGAACACAAACGAGTAGGCCGACCAGCAGTATTTGTGCGAATTTTCTATTTTTCATATCAATCTCCTAGTTTTACCTGTCCGCTTCTAATGGCATTCGCTAAGTTGCGCAACCCGCTATGCAGGCTGCCGCCCGCCAGACGTACGTACTCACTGAGCATTAACTTTTCTTTCTGTTCGGTACTGAAAATCAGATATTCTTCCAAGGACACCTCGGTACGAAACACTCTGCTTACCACTCCTCCTAAACTGATAAATACTTCCTTGTATTTTAATGCCGGATCATTGGAGCGGTTCAGAGAAAGCACTTGGGCCTTTTCCTTTTCCGTGAGTCCCAAGAGCTCTTGGATATGATCGAACTTATTCTGGTATTTGCTCTGATCGAGCAAGATTTTGCAGTCGCTGTTGTTTATGATGGCCTGTTTAACAATCGGCGAAGAAATGATATCGTCAACTTCCTGTGTAACTACAATCGCTTCGCCATAAAATTTTCGAACTGTCTTGAATAAATATTGTATATACTGGGCAAATCCTTCCTTCATTAGCGCTTTCCAAGCTTCCTCAATTAGGATTACTTTGCGAATGCCTTTTAACTTACGCATCTTAGAGATGAATACTTCCATAATGATCAAAGTAACCACTGGGAAAAGAATGGGATGGTTTTTAATTTGATCCAGTTCAAATACAATAAAGGGCTGCTGAATAAGATCCAGATTTTTTCGTGCGTTCAGCAAGTAATCGAACTCTCCACCTAAATAGTAAGGTTTTAGAACATATAGAAAGTTGTCCATATCAAAATCTTGTTGCTTGACATGTTCTCTTCTAAGCTGAGGGTGGTAAACCTCTTTGAGATATTCGTAAAAGGTATTGAACGACGGAAAAATATGGGTGTTAGCCCCCAAATACTCGTAGAATCCGGTTATCGCATTAGATAAGGCAACATATTCGGATCGCCTAAATGTCTCATCATCTTTTTTCCAGAGTGCCAACAGGAGCGATTTGATGCTCTCTTTTTTCTCGGTATCCAGTGAATCGCTCGCCTCCAGATAAAAGGGGTTGAATTCAAGAGGCTGCTGATCGCTGTAGGTGAAATAATAACCTGAAACCATTTCGCACAGACCCTTATAGCTGTGTCCAACGTCAACTAACACGATATGGCTGGACTGCTGCAAATAGGTCCGCACTAGATGATTTGTAAAAAATGATTTGCCGCTTCCGGAGGGTCCAAGAATGAACTTGTTTCGGTTCGTACAAAATCCTTTTGATATCGGCTCATCGGAAATGTCCACGTGCAGGGGATTGCCGGTCAACCGGTCTCCAAGACGTATTCCTACCGGACTGTTCGAACTTCGAGCAGCCGTCTCCAAATTCAGCAGGCAAGCAGCCTGCGGTGCAAAGGTGTGGAACGTATCGTTCATTGGAAATTCTGCGGCATTACCGGGTATGCCGGCCCAGAAAATTTGTGGCGCACCAACGGTTTCCAGCTTGGTGACAGCATCGATTTGAGACAATGCTGAGGAGACACGATCTTTTATCTGCTGCAATTGCGATTTATCGCTGGCCCAGACCAAGAGGTTGAAATGTGCTTTGATAGGTTGTCGCTTCAAGCTGGCTGCTTCCTGAAGAAACTCATCAGTTGCCTGGCGCGCAAATGCATTTTCTCGAGAATACGCTGAAAGCGATTGAAGCCGAAGTCTCCTACGCTCAAATCTCTCGATCGTTTTGATGCGATTATCAATAAAGATATATTGGTTATAGATATGATCGCAAGGGAGCAGTTGACCGATGCTCGATACGAAACCGATTCCTAACTTGGATCTTTCCGTCGAATATCGACTATAGTCAATTCTGCTGCCACATACATTAGGAAGGTCGTTGACGTCCGAAAGCGAATATAGCTGACAGAAACGATCTCCAATCTTGAGTTCTTCGCCGATCGTTATATCATTAAGTTGTAAAGGCTTTTCAGTAAGAGATAAGGTTAGGTAAGCCTCAATAAATCCTTTCTTGTGCGCGTCGCTCAGAAGCTCCTCTCTTATCAACCGCTTAGTCTTTACTAAACCGCTATCGTTCAAAATACGTATAAACTGAGAACAGATTCCCTCGAAATCTTTTAGCCATTTTTCTTCCAGCAGCTCCGTCGGAATAAATTTCCCAGTAACCAGGCTGCTCGTTAGTGAGTTCACTGTTTTTCTGCTGCTCGAACATCGGGTTAGCATCATAAAGCAGCGATGTTTAAGGAAAGGCCTACCGTTGAAGTGTTCTTCACTGCACCGGTCTAAGTGGCTGAGGCTGCCCTCATGGAAATCCGCAGTATATTTTGCTAAGTTGAACCAGTCTTGTTTATGAAAAATGATCCCCTCGGGAAGCGTGCGTATCGCCTTAATCCACGCTTGATGGAGCGACTCATATTCCAGATCCGACAGCGTAAATATTTCAGGCAGCGTTAGCTCATAAGCAATAGTTACATCTCCCGATTTGCTGAGTATGCAATCGTGCTCCACGTCCATTATAGGGAAAATATCTTTTAAATTGATGCCCATAAGATTGAATTTATGATTTGTTAGGTCGGATAAATACACGGCGCGAGTCAATGTGGAGGCTATTGGGCATGCGACTTATTGCCAGCTTTTTCAATAGACCAAATTGACCATATCGGTTGCTTAAAAGGTGAATGTATCGTACCCAGAAAAGCCCCGCGATGAGCACGCCAGGCACACTCAGGTAGGAGGGAATGCCAAAAAAGTGCATGATCGCAAACAGCAAGAGCAATGCTACCAGACCAATAGCTAGATACGTGATGTATTGGGCCTTAAATCCCTTGAACATAATGGGTTGGTTAACCCCTTTATTGATGGAATAAATTGAGTTTGCCATAGCTCTGCCTGAGTTAAACGCCAAAGAATGATTTGATAACCGTTGCCACGACAACCAGAAAAACGCAGCTTCCGAACCATGCTGCCGCCACCTTACCAGTATCGGGGTCGCCGTTGTTCCATTTCTGAAAAACCTTAACGGCACCGATAAGACCAAGTATAGCCCCTACAGCATACATCAACTTGGTACCTTCCTCGAAATAGCTACGCACCTGCTCGTTGGCAGCATTGATTCCGGCGATACCATCTTGAGCATGGCCATGTAATGTCCAGATAAAAAGTAGGAGCATGCAGCTCATGCGATGTGCTGTGGGTATGAACCACACCAGTGGTTTCCCCATCCAATCTTTTTGAGTTGTTTTCATAAAAAAATAGTTTTCGAGTTTAATAGAAAGGCCCGTCACCTCACATTCCATAGGTGATACGCTGGGCGTGGGGAGCGGGTGAGGAGCCTTTGTGGATTATTTAGCTAATAGCGCGTCCCATGCCAGGTCAGGGACGAAATCAATTTCTGCCTGCTTCAATTCGTTTTTTACCAGTGCTATAAAGCCCTGCGATCCGAGCATGCTTAATATTTCAGGATATTGAATTAATAGACCGGCAAGTACCGACATGATGCCTTCCCGGTGGATCGTTTCACCTTGATAGGGTTCGAGGTAAAATCGGAGCTGGCTAACAAACTCTTCCTGGATTGTCCCTTGCTCCGCATTCTGGTCCCCGGTAGCATCCTTCAGGGGAGATGGATTAAGATCTCTATCTTCATTTTTCAAGTTCCCGGTTCTGAGGACCTTTTTAAAATCCCCCTTACTGAATAACATAAAAATGACTAGGTAGTACAACAAGACAACAAGCAGTTGAGCCGTCAAAAATTGTAACCAGGTGATTTCTTGAAACATAAAAGCCTCCTTTTTTAATTTTTGGTCTAAAATTGCTGAACATGATGTGGCAACATCAACGATGTTTAACCTTTGCCATAGCAAAGCAAAACCAAATCGCTAGGAAGCGCAAGCACAAATTTATTCTGTACCCTAAGTTGTACCTCTTCAAGCAATGGACTGTGTGCAGCCTGCTGGAGAGGCATAAAGGATGTCAATCCCTCCCACTAATGTTTTCTTCCAAGGTTGACTGGAATCGTGTTCAGAGGGTATATCGCAAGTGACTGCTGAGCCCCCTATCTTTCATCAGTGATGATAGATCAAATAACCTTGCGCCACTTCAGCAGAAAAGATGTGGTGGGAAACTACAGGTAGAATATATATGTTTGGGAAGCAGATTTTCGAGATTTTCTGCTAAAAATCTCAAATGGAAGGTTGTCGGTCGATACTTTTAGTTAATGGAGCGCCTACATTAACGTTGGCAATATCCAGAAAAGATAACGCGCCGATCTGGATAAGATGAAATAAAAAAATAGCCAGCCACTGTTTTGGGCTGGCTATTGATAGAAGTTAATTGAGTTCACGCTGGGCGGGGATAAATAAATATCCCATAAATGCTTAGAGGTGCTTGCAAATTATCACGCCAAACAATCTTGGACAGCTACAAGTATTCGCTTTTGAACTCAGGATACTTACCAACCTGGATTCTGACCCAAGTTCGGGTTTCTATCGATTTGCGTCTGTGGCACGGGCCATAGGTAGTTTTTAGGGCTTTCGAAAGCTCTGTTCCACTGTACTACCAAATATCCTTCTGGATTCTTTCTATACGCGGAGCTTGCTAGCTGCCCAAACCAAGATGCTTTTACGCCTTCAATATCTTTACCCAATCGATCACCTTCTTTCCATCGGCGAACATCAAAATAGCGCTGTCCTTCCAGAACAAGCTCGACGCGACGTTCACGGCGGATTTCCGTACGTATATCCATGCCGTTCTGCGCTAAAAAATTCAGGTTCATATGTTTCATCCCCACGCGATCCCTTAGCAGATTGATCGACATATCCAAGTCGGCTTGCGTTAATTTACCCTGTTCCATTCGTGCTTCTGCATAAGTTAAAAGTACTTCTGCGTAGCGGATATGATGGATATCGTTATCATCCCGGTTGTAGTTGGGCACAGCAGACAGTTCTACATATTTTTTATAATAATAACCGGTGGTAGTTACCGATCCGCGTCCGTCCTGGGTAAATTTGGGTACCATGAAAATACTTGGATCTGGATTCTGTGCTACGGGGCGACCGTCATATCGTCCTCCCCATTGATCTCCGGGCACCAAGATGGTCTGGGTCATTCGGGGATCGCGATTTTTAAATACATCTTGGTAGGTCGCATCGCTGTAAAGCGGTGATTTCTCGATCGGCAGCCCATCGATACACAGGTAGGAATCTACCAGTGATTTAGTCGGTACGAAACGCGCAAATTGGTCGGGTACCTGAATCTCTCGACTTAAATTGTGCATGATCACGTCCATTTTGTGGAGTCTTGCAAACAAGGTCTCTTGATTTTTTCCAGATGCCAATTTCCCATTTCTAGTGAATAGGTCGTGATAAGACGTTTTGGGATCGCCTGTCGTATAGAGCTTGTACACCCCCATATCCATTACCTGTTTTGCTGCTTTCTCGGCTACCTCATATCGCTGATAAGCTAGTGCAATCCTGGCTTTCAACGCAAGCGCTGTTCCTCTGCTAATGCGGCCAAGGTCTTTTCCTGTGGGGATCTTTTCGGGAAGAACCGCTGCTGCCTCATCAAGTTCTTTAATTAAAAAGTCCACGACTTCCTCCTGCTTCATGCGCCCTTCATAAAGCTGCGGGTCATCGGGTTCTAAGGGCAATAAGATAAGCGGGATATCGCCATAGAAGGATGTTAAGAAGCTATAGCCTAAAGCACGAATGACTCGGACCTCTGCTGCCAGACGTTCGTTAGCTCCTGGAACGGTTTCTTGAGCTCGCTTATAGTTTTCCAAAAACACGTTACATTCTCTAATGTCTCGGTACATGTTGCGCCACTCGTTGTCCACTGTGGGCTGCGTCACCGGAAATACGCCAGAACCGATATCCTTATACTCGGTGGTAGTAGGCCACATGGTGTTCTCCCCCATATTCTCCATATCGATGATGTTCTTGGCTTTGACACGCGAATAAATTCCCGTTACGGCCATTTCCAATTGTTCCTGCGTCTTCCAATAGGTTTCATCGACAATTTCGTCTTGAGGGACCCGGTCTAGGAAATCACTACAACTATTTAGGGCCACCCAGGGAACAAAAATCCATACATGTTTTAAACGAGTGATATTTTTAATGATATTTTTCATGGCTGTTACTATTTAAGATTAAGATTGACACCTACGACATATGTTTTCACCTGCGGGTAAAAGTTACCCGTATTTCCCGATGGAATTTCCGGGTCGTAGCCATAGAAGAAGTCTGTTTTGGTAAATAAGTTGTCTGCCGAAACAAATACCCTCATCTTTGAAACTCTCACTTTCTCCATCCATTGGGTCGGGAAACTATAACCAATCTGAATATTTTTTAGTCGAAGATACGAGGCATCTTCTATCCATTTGGATGATAGGCGCGTATTATGGGTTCGCATATAAACCAGTCTTGGATAGGAAGCATCTAAATTGTCGGGCGTCCATCGATCGAGGTGTACCTCTTGAGGCATCGCACTGTTATTGATGAATGGATGGCGTGCTGAACCGCCTAAATAACCGTCGGCTTTGCCCACACCTTGTAAGAAAAAGCTCAAATCAATGCCCTTGTAGGCCAGATCGCCCCTGAATCCGTAGGTGTAACGTGGAATGTCGCTTCCCAATATAACGCGGTCGTCCTTCGCGGTAATTTCTTTTGCGTCAGGATTCTGAGGAACATAAATCAAATCACCAGGGGCTACCAGATCTCCTTTTTGAAATGGAAAGTTGGGAACTAACTTACCCCCTACCAATGTAAAGTCGCTCTGTTGTGCTATCCTATCCGCCTGAAATCCATAGAATGCATCCAACGGATAGCCTTCTAATCGAACTTTATCCCCTAAATTGGTCGCATAATTCTCCAGCTTGGTAATCTTATTCTTCACATCCGACAGGTTAAAGTTTGCAGAATAGCTGAGTTCGCCTATCTTATCCTTCCATCCTACTACAACTTCCCAGCCCTTATTCTGTACTTGTCCAGAATTCTGCGCGGGGTATCCTGTGCCGACGCCAATTACATCGGGCAATGGAGGATTTAAGATAATCGACTTGGTATTGTTCACGAAGTACTCGCCCGTTACGCTCAATCGGGAATTCAAGAATGCAAGGTCTAGGCCCACATTCGATTTTTCTGAAGATTCCCACGTGATGTAGCGATTCGGGATAAATGTCTGCCGAAACCCCACTTGTCCTTCATCGCCTATCGGATTGTTACTGGTGATCTGTACCGAGGAAAGGGTTGCCATGTATGGGAAGTCGCGGCCCACTTTATCATTACCTTGCGTACCGTAAGAAAGTCGCAGTTTGGCGAAATTCCAGAAGCTCTTCATATCCTGAAAGAAAGATTCTTCGGAAAGCACCCACCCCGCCGAGAAAGATCCGAACCAGTTCCAACGCACATCCGGGTGAAAGCGCGATGATCCATCGTAACGAAAGTTACCTTCCAAGAGATACCTGCTTTGATAGTCGTAATTTAGGCGACCAAAGAACGACATGAGTGCATTCTGGTTACTGGAACTGTTATTTAGCTGATTCTCCGTTCCTACAGCCAGGGATTCCAAATCCTGAACAGGCAGGTTTTGGCGCGACGCCCAAAAATCGGCGCCAACCGTTTCTTCTAGCGAGTAACCCAGCAGGGCGGTGAAGTTGTGTTTTTCTAAGATACTTTTTCGATAGGTCGCCGTCCCCACAAAGGTTTGGTAGGTCTGCGAATAATGATCCATGCGGATGTTATTTGGATAATTTGATCGATAGATCAATTTATCATCATCCGGACTATAGTAATTGATCGTCTTGAGTAGTTTATTACGCTTTGAGTTATATTTTACCAAACCGTATTGTCCGCGAAGATCAAGTCCGGCCATCAGGTTTACAGTAGCCGAAATGTTCGCTGTTATTTCCTGTGAGGTAAAACGATCGGTTCCACCATCCGTTGCGATCGCCACTGGGTTACTTTGGCCACCGTGATATCCCCAACTACCATTTGAAAAACGCACCGGCACCAGCGGTCGTATGGATGTTGCCATGGATAACGGATCATTTCCTGAGGCCGATCCATTATATCCGCGATCGACATAGCCTAAATTTCCGTCGAGCTGCACGCGATCCAGAATTTCGGTACTTAACCGTATTCTAGCATTGTGCCTGCCCGCTTTGAAATTATCACCGATGACCAGTCCACCTTCTCCCAGGTATCCATAGGAAGCGTAATAACTGGTTTTATCCTTTCCTCCTTGGAGGCTCAGGTTATAGTTTTGCTGAGGGGCTGATTTTTTATATACTTCCTGTATCCAATCGGTATTGGCGAAATAGTTTAGGTCAGAACCATTTCGGGCAATCTCGATCTGATCTTGGGAGTAGGTCGGACCTTGCCCCGCATTTTCGTTTGCTTCGTTTTGAAGAATCATATAGTCCACGGATCCGAGGAACTTAGGCAAAGCTGTGGGGGTTTGCCATCCGTAATAGCTATTGAAGTTCAAGCTCGGTGTTCCCGATTTACCTTTTTTGGTCGTAACTAAAATGACGCCATTGGCTCCGCGCACACCATAAATTGACGAGGAAGCGGCATCCTTGAGCACTGAGATATTTTCGATATCCTCGGGATTTAGAATATTCATGTTACCTCCGGGTATACCATCGATAACGATCAGTGGGTTAGCATCGCCCCAAGTTCCAATACCGCGAATACGGATTTGTGGCGCAGAATTCCCTGGTCCAGTGTTGTTGTTCTTAATGGTCAGTCCTGGTAATTGTCCCTGTAGCCCTTGCCCTACGTTGGCAATAGGCCGGCTTTCTAACTCATCGCCAGACAGGGTAGCTACTGCACCGGTCAAGTTCACTTTTTTTTGCGTTCCGTACCCTACTACAACCACCTCTTCCAACGCTTCATCACGAGGATCAAGTGAAATTTCCATGTTATAGGAATCCACCGTAAGTGTTCTCGGTTCAAAGCCGACAATGGTCACTCTGAGCTGCTGACCCACCTGTCCTTCGATTTGAAAGCGACCTTGTTCGTCGGTTTGTACAGAGCTTCCGGTGGATAAATTACTTACCGATGCATTGGGAACTGACTCGCCGGAAACGCTTCGAACGGATCCTTGTATCGTTCGTTGTAAGGAGGCATGGTGCAAATTTCCCAGGTCTTTGCTGAGGAAGGGTGGTTTTGCATCTGCTCGTGAATGAAGTGCTAAGCCCATCGCTGCCCATAGCAATAAATGTCTTTTTTTCATAGGTGAGTTTTGTATTTCCTTTGGCAGGAAATGGTTATAGATTAATTAGCTAGGTTGTCCTAACGCGCACAAAACTAAGAAAAAAAAAGATGCATTGTAAAGTCATCCTGGATAAAGTTTAGGTTAAGAAGTCATTAAGAATCGGTTTATGCAACGCGCGTGAACGAACAAAATGTTCGAGGTCAAACGCCAACGTGCCATATTTGCCCCAGAATTTCATTTTTTTTCCGCTGTAGCTATCCATATACAGCATATTTTCAATGATTCAAGAATTTTGGTGCAATACAGTGATATAAATTGTCATTTTGGCATAACGCTTGCTCTTTCATTAGCATTACAACCGTTAACATTCAACAGGCTAGCGCGTGGCGCGAGGCTTTCTCGCTAGCTCAGTTATCTAAACCGTCTTTGGCCAGAGACATAGTCAACAATTCGTAGGGATAAACTTAACTTTTAAAACATGAACACTGATTTTTTTAAGAAGGAAGTGCTGGCTCATTCGGCAGCGCTTATGCAATATGCGACTAAGTTTACTGGAAATGATGAAGACGCCCAAGATTTGGTTCAAAGTACGTTATTAAAAGTTGTGCGAAACCACACAAAATTTGTCAAGGGCACCAATGTCCTTGGATGGATTTACACCATAATGAGAAATACGTTCATTAATGAATGTCGTAAATCGACCTTAGCGCAGAAATATCGGTCTTATCAACAGTCTCAAGAAAGCAAGGTCTTAACCTCTGTATCGAACCACGGGGAAAGGACTTTTATAAAGGGCGAAATTCAAGAGGCGCTTCAAAGCTTACCTGAGAAATATTCTCAAGCATTTATGATGCATTTCGAGGGTTATAAATACCATGAGATAGCGGCACATCTGGATATTCCTGAAGGCACGGTAAAAACCAGGATTCATACTGCTCGGAAAATCCTTCAGCAAAAACTCAAAGAATATCAGTGGAATGTTTAAGGACCTTACCTGATCATCTTTTCATCATCCATCCGATATTCCCACTTGCCCCTAGGTTTTCAAAAGCAATTAGGCCTATAAAACTCGATTGGCCTCTTCTAGATCGTAGAGGGATGAGTAACAAGGTGAAAAAGTATTCGAATTCCTCATCGTCAAAAAATAAAGCTATGTTCTATCTATTGATTACTTTTATATCAAGTAATTATATCACCTCATTCGAGGAAAGTTAGCGTAATTAGCCAGCCTCGCTCGAGGTTGGCTAACCTTTTTCCATCCTCTTTTTATTGGTTCATCCTCGTGTTGTAGGTTATCCCTTTCCCCTGAATTTGGAAAAAGCGTACCTAGACATCTGAAAAACTAAACTTTGTAAGACCCGATTCGGAATCTATCTGAGCAACCAGCTCCAGGCTTTTTATCTCACGCAGTCTAATTATAAAAACAATATCGTAAAACATCTACCAACTGAACGCTCCGATGCGATGAGTTTACGCTAGGGAGTCCGGCGAGTTTGGCGGCGGCGCAGCTTCCGCTCAACAGGCAGTGTACAAGATTACGTTTCTGGAATCATTAGGAGATGCCCTATCCTATTTTTGCGACGGGCACCCCTATCGTTTTTTTGCGATGTATTCCTTTGTTGACCACCACTTACTAATTTAGTTTTACTCAGAGTCGTTCAGAAATTAGAAGAATAGGTATGACGTTTCAAAAACTAACGCCCGACTTGAACGAGATAAAGGAAATTGACATGGTGAGTTATCTCTCAAGTCTAGGCCACGAGCCTACACGGGTTCGTGGGGATAATTTTTGGTATCTTTCTCCTCTGCGCCTTGAAAAGGAAGCTTCTTTCAAAATCAATCGACGGTTGAACAGGTGGTATGACTATGGAATGGGTCAGGGAGGAAATATAATTGATTTCGCTATGCGATACAATCAATTCACTATTGCAGAGTTTTTGGACTCTATTAACCACGCCTCGACGCTCAAGCAAAAAAGGCAGCGAGCAGAGGACCCCGCATGGAATACCAGAAGCGGACTGAGGATTGTAGAGAACCGCTCCTTGCGCCATGATGCATTGCTTAACTACCTTCAAGAAAGGCGCATTTCGATCAGCATCGCCGACCGCTATCTTCGCGAGCTTCATTTTGAAATCGACAATAAGACTTATTTCGGTTTGGGCTTTCCTAACCGTTCTGGTGGATACGAAATTCGCAACAGTTTCATGAAGATTAGCAGCTCCCCTAAAGATATTTCTACTTATATCCGAGACCATCCCAAGGTGGCAGCCTTTGAAGGCTTTATGGATTTTCTCACTTTTCGAACCTTACATCGAGATTTAGATGAGAACAGAATGGATTTCGTTATTCTCAACTCTGCATCGTTCTTCGATCGCGCCAAACCGATGCTGGAGCAGCACCAAAACATCTCTCTTTATTTCGACCAAGATCAGACAGGTAGAAATCTGACACAGATGGCACTTGCATCTGATCAAAGGTATATGGATGAAAGCAATCTATACAAAGAGCATAAAGATTTGAATGAATGGGCCTGTTCGATCGGGCGCTCGAAGAAAATAGCATTCGGATCATTGAAGATTAAATTATAAGCAGTCCCCTTATGAAAAAATCAAGAAAGAAAGCAGTGCGCTCCTTAAGTATTCGTATTCGTCTGACGCCGCAAGAATATAGCTTGCTGACTGAAAGACAGCAAGGCAGCACGTGTCCATCGCTATCTCATTATATTCGGCAAACGATCTTTCGCAGAAGAATCGTAAAAACTACCCGAAATCTATCGGAAGACGCCATGATGGACGGCCTTTCAAGAATTCAGCGCGAGCTAGAAAGAATCGGCCTTTACAACCCCGATCTACGGTCCGCAGGCGAGGCAGAAGCCAAAGAAATCATCAAACTATTGGACGAGTTAATCCGACAGATTAAATACCAATGTAGCTATGTACGCACGAATTGAAGAAGTGACACGGATGAGCTCCGTATTGCACTATAATGAACAAAAGGTTCTTTCTGCGAAAGCGCGCTTGATCGACTGCTGTAACTTCCCCTTGCCCTTACAGCAGATTACAAGCTCGTTCTATCAGTCTTACCTCAAACATAGAAACAACTTGAATTTGAGGTCTCAGGTAAAGAGCCTCCATATCATACTGTCATTCTCCAATGAGCAGTCGAGTATCCCCCTAGAGCAATTGCGGCAGCTCTCCCGGGAATACATGACCTTAATAGGTTTTAGGGACCAGCCGCATCTTACCTATCAGCATATGGACACTACAGTTCCTCACCTTCATATCGTGACCACCGCGATCGAAGCTAATGGAAATCGGATAAACACCAGTAAGCTGTTGAAACGGCGATCCCTTCCTGCTGTGGAAATTTTAGTAAGGAAGTATAGCCTTAACCGCACGCCGAAAACCATTGATCTGATCCAACTGGATAAAAAACGTCCCACTCGATTGCAGTACGGAACATCAGCGACCAAACACAGTATGGAGCACATCATCCGGTTTGTTCAAAAACGGTATTGCCTCACCCATCTAGCGGAGTGGAATGCTGTTTTGGCCTCCTATGGGATCAGAACAGTTCCGTTGGCAAAAAGATCTGCAGGAGCACATCCTGGCTTGCTGTACTTCAGTATGGATTCTCAAAACAAAAATATAGGCACGGGAATCCTCGCCAGCCAATTGAAGACCAAACCTACCTATTGGAATTTAGAACGTCTTTTTAAGATGAACGCTTTCCGAATTTCTGCAAAGAGCAGGGAAACGCGAATGCAAATCAAGTTGCTTCTCTCCAACCACCAGATTTCTGATCATCAGCTAAGTTCTGAACTATCGAAGCGGGGTATTGGCATTTATCATGCTCCTCTTCAAGATGGAGAAAGCAAAGTGATGCTAGTGGACCATATCCACCATTGTGTGCTGAGCTCGCTGAGTCAAGGGCTGACAAAAGAAGCTTATCAAGAAATCGCCAGTGCTTCAAAGCGCCTGCAGAGCCCCAATGGCCCTTGCGACCGGAATTGTACCGAGCTCAAAACTACTACACAGAAAGCTTACCGGAACCGTTTTTAGCATGAATACGGGAGAAAATATCGAGGCGCTGCGAAAAATAAGCGACATGTGCAGAGTTTTGGCGTTCTGCCTTTTGATCCTGCATATCCTTTTGGTGGTGGAAGGCAGCTTTGCTATATCTCTTCTCCACTCGCCATGGGTAGAACGTCTGAAGAATATCTTGCTACAGACTGCCCTATTCAGAACTTATCATTTTGCGAAAATACTGGCTCTTGCGTTTTTGCTGTTATCGTTGATAGGCACCAAAGGAAAAAAAGAGAAAAGATTCAGAGTTGGCCCCGCACTGCTCTGTATCGTAAGTGGGTTCATCCTCTACCTTTTGAACTCGGTCGTTTGGTTTACTCCCTTAACGCGTCAGATGCAGTCCCTGTTTTATACCTTCACTTCGATTGCTGGATTTCTGCTAATCATCAGAGGATTTACGCAGATCACTAGAGTGATTCGACAACGCTTGTTAGCTAAAGACATCTTTAATCGCGACAATCAAACTTTTCCACAACAAGAAGAGCTCATCGAGAATGAATACTCTATCAATTTGCCCTGCCGCTACCGTTTGAAGAACAAAGTCCGCCGGAGCTGGATAAACATCATTAATCCTTTCAGGGCGCTCTTAGTGTTAGGTAACCCAGGTGCGGGCAAGTCCTACTTCGTTATCCGCCATGTCATCTCCCAACATATAAAAAAGGGGTTTGCCATGTTCGTGTATGATTTCAAATACGATGACCTGACGCAGATCGCGTACCATCACTGGAAGCTCTCCCAACAAAACAAATCTGTTAAAAGTCGTTTTTTCTGCATCAACTTCGATGATCTGCGACGCTCACATCGGTGCAACCCTTTGGAACCGTCTGCGATGACCGATATTTCAGACGCCGCAGAATCGGCGAGAACCATTTTGTTGGGATTGAACCGAGATTGGATAAAGCGCCAAGGAGATTTCTTTATCGAATCATCGATTAACCTTTTAACCGCCGTTATATGGTATTTACGCCGATATCAGGACGGTGAATTTTGCACCTTGCCTCACGTCATAGAACTTATGCAATTGGACTACGATAGGCTTTTCTCTCTGCTACGCACCAATAAAGAAATTGAAGTGTTGATCAATCCATTCGTGAATGCTTATATTAACAATGTAATGGAACAGCTGGAGGGACAAGTCGCATCTGCAAAGATTGCGCTTGCCAGACTTTCCTCGCCCCAACTCTACTTCGTGCTGTCGGGCAATGACTTTAACTTGGATATTAATAACCCAATGGATCCTAAGATCGTGTGTATGGGCAACAATCCACAGAAGATTCAAATCTATGGTGCAGTGCTATCGTTATACGTCAATCGTCTTATCAAGCAGGTCAATCGAAAGGGTATGCAGAAGTGCAGCTTGATTTTCGATGAATTTCCGACAATCTACCTCAATAATATCGACAGTTTGATTGCTACAGCGCGAAGCAATCGAGTAGCCACTTGTCTAGGCGTTCAAGACATTAGCCAGCTGCGAAAAGACTATGGCCGCGACCTGGCCGACGTCATCATGAACATCGTGGGAAACGTTATTAGTGGCCAGGTTTCAGGTGAGACTGCTCGTCAGTTATCCGAAAGAGTAGGAAAGATTATGCAGGATAGGGAGAGCGTATCGATAAATGATTCGGGAACCTCTATCAGTCATTCTCAACAGCTCGACCTGGCCGTTCCTGCATCTACAATATCATCTCTTTCCTCAGGAGAATTCGTAGGTGTGGTCGCCGACGAGCCTCAAACGCCCATAGAATTGAAAAGCTTCCATGCGCAAATTCTTAATGACCACAGTGCATTGAAAGCTGAAGAGTCAGCATATGAGCCGATTCAATTGATCAACCCTATCGATGATTCTTTCGTAAAAGAAAACTATTTACAGATAAAAAAGGACGTTTCTGAAATAGCATTCTCAGAAATCGAACGATTACTCTCCGACCCAGAATTGCAGCACTTGGTCCTTAGTAAGACGAAATGATGATCTGATGGAATAGACCGCTAGCTGGGGCAGGCGGTATACGGCAGTCGAGCTCTGTTGATTCCTCGCCCTTAAGAGAAATTTCATCTGAATCTAAATCCATAAATTACCGATCCTCAGGGGTACAAATTACAACCGGCCGGATACGTCGCGCCCATAAACCGTCTTATTTTTAGGACAGTATTTATCGATTGTCGACATCTTGTTATTGTCTGATTTTTCCCTTCGAAATAATTTTTTTTCCAGTTTCTTTAAGTTGGATAACCAAATGTTAATTGGAGTAAGAAAGTACGTCGATTGCAAATTTTGCATTGAAGTTGCAAGAATATTTCAAAACAACTAATAAACATTCACCATAACAACTAATATCATGAAAAGCATAGAAGAAAAAGCAGCAAATTTAGGGTTAGAGAGAGGCTACTATTTACTCCTTATGGCCATTTTGGAAATGGATGAAGATAAAAAAGGTAAAGATGCGGCGTAGCGTGCAGATCTACGCTCGTCTAACTATCCCATGGGTTCTATTTATTGCCAACATATCAAGCAACATGTAGAGCCCATTGTTATTTTATTTTGACTGCGAAAAAAAAGAAAGGTGAATCAGTTAAAATTTTTTGTGTTCTGCCGAATGTCAACTGAAAATTTAATTTGAATCACACCAATTGATCGGAAGTTGGTTTACCCATATAAAAAAACTTATGAAAAAGACTTTGACATTCAAGCGTTATGTTACCCTCGAACAAGCTAGTGATATCCAGTTAACCTCCAACTTTATAATAGAAATCGAAGACATTTTACGTAAGATTGAGGAGGTCAAGGAATTTACATATAAAGGCTATTCTGATGAAAACTTTAGAAACCAAGTTTTGCTACGAATAAAGTTCGAGGTTGACTGGCGTTAACTCAACATGTCAGCGATCGCGCAGAGAAACGACTTGGATCTTTGTAAATAAAGTCTAACAATAGTTTATGCTGTATTGAAGGCTTTTACTGATTCCGCTAAGACTACTGCGATAGGCCTAGTACTGGCTCATAAACGCCGGATGTGCGCAGATCGATCCACAAGCGGTCGCATCAATAGTCTTTTATTTTCTCAATCATTTGATGCAATTTATCGATCACAAAGCTCTTATCTCTATGCTCTGGATGGTACGATTTTACTCTAATAGAAGAGGGGGAGAGCGTCGACCTATTGTCGGTTGCAATATATGGAATCATCGTTTTGAATACCATATTTAACGAACGCGATTCGATCATTCTCACCTCATCAGCGGCACGCAAAACAATCGCAATCTGATCACCCGAAAGCCCGCAGCGAATTTTCTGCTTAGGTAGGGACACCTGTTGGGCAAGCGGCGCTTTTATGGATGGATTCGACACCCCATGATCAGCGAGCGCCGTGGTCGAGCGCAGAAAAGCGATTTCCGCTTCAAACCATTTCTCGATGAACTGATCGAGCGACCAATAGCCCGGATTCAAGCAAATACGCGGCTTACGATGGAGCTGCCTAAACGAGCGCAATCGATCCATCAAATAGAGCAGCTTATCTTCGGATTTCTCCAATAGCGAGAGCTGGCTTTCCATCTTGGCGATCATCAGATCCATGACAGCTTTGGAATTGAAGTTCATATACACAAAGAATCGCTCTATGGCCTCAAAGGACTTGTGCGAGTTGTCCCAATCCCACTCATGTATCCTGCGAACAAGTGCATTCATATAATCTAATGAAGATTTACTGAACACGCAAGGGGAGCTGACGCGCTCTGCGAGCCGCACGAAGTGCTTGCTGAGAAGCTCGCTAAACAAACCCGAAGGAAGAAGTGAGCTTACCGATTGAAATTCTGCCGAGATCTGAGCTACGCGTGCTTTTAAATTTGAGTCAGGGAGCGGATCAGGGAACCTGAGTAAATAGCCATAGCGTTGTTCCAAATATTTTCCTAGTCCGGCCAGTACGTCGGTCAATGTATCCAACAGGAGCGATTGTCCATTATACCAGCTCGGATCCTTGTGAATTCTTGCAATCAGGATTTCTTGGAGATGTAATGCCTCTAAATAGTGCCGGGACAGGAAACGCTGCAGTTCAATTTCTTTTGAGATAGAACATACGGCTTCCTTGATGGCGATCTGAAAATTTAGCTGCTCACGGCGCGTTCGCTCGGCTATACCAGCTTGCTGATCTGGAACCATATCCTCTGAATCGGAAACAAGGCGATGAACGAGGTTATCGAAGTAATGCAAAATATATTTTCTAGATTTCATAAATTAACTTATTGGGTAGTGGTCGATCATATTTAGGCACGGCAGAGCCCGGGCCATGCTAACGCACGGCCATAACGCCAAGTAAAGCCTAACTCAACTTAAATCTTATTTGTCTCTAAAAAATTTCTAAGGTCTTTATAAACCGATAACTTGCCCGCATGGATCGGCTCTTTTATGAGATTCAATTTTATGCTTTGGTCAACATAGGAATGGAAATACATAACGTTAAATACCGTAGATTGGGCGCAACGGATGAAGAAATTTGTTGGGAGCAGGCTCAGCACGTAATCGAAACTTTCCCTGCTGACAGCCGGTATTAAGCCGTCGTTCTGGTAGATCAAAAGGTGCCTGCCCGATTTTGTAATGTAGATAATGTTCTTGAACTCCACCCGGGTTCGCATAAACTTCGTATGGCCTTTTACCTGAAAGAAATGGTCGTAATGGTCCAAAGTCTTTGGAAGCCCGAGGTCTGGAAGTTGGAGGTTGAGCTGCTCGTTAATTCGCTGCATGGATCGCTTCAATCGAAGCGGGGAGACTGGTTTGAGTAGGAAATCTACCACGTTGCGCTCGTAACCAGGGTCTTCAAACTGCGCATGGGCAGAATAAAAGACTACTTTAGCGTCACTACGAGGCATGGAAGATAAAAAGTCAAATGCGTCCATCGATCCAAGTTCCACGTCCAAGATAATCAGGTGTACTTCGTTGATGCGCAAGTACCGTAGCGCTTTCATCGGATCGGTAAAGGTGCGTTCTACTTTAATATATTCAATTTCTTTCATGATTAATATCAGATGATCGATGCTCGCTTGCTGATCATCGACAATGATTGCGCTCCACTGTTTCATTTTTTTATTGTTTAGTGATCAAATGTCTGTGATTTTCAGTTCGACTTTAAAGGTCTGTTGGAATGTTCCGAAGCTGAGGCTTGCGCGATCTTTGAATACGAAATCCAATCGTTGCTTTAAGTTTGCTAGCCCTAATCCGTGGCTTGCAAACGAAGATTTATGTAAAGGAAGTGCATTTTCCATACGAACTAGGTAAGCGTTTTTTTCTACGTCAACTCGTATGCGCACCGGACGGCTCTGGCAGAACACATCGCCATGTTTGAACACATTCATCAGCAAAGTAAGCAAGCTAGTAGGTGGGATGACCACGCCATGAATATTTCCGGAGACCTTCCAATCGATATACATGGGACGCCCCGCGAGTTGCTCTTGGATCCGCTGATACTGCTGACATACTTCGATCTCCCGTGCCAAAGATATCGTTCGGGGACTTTCCGGTAGGCAGCAGATCATGAAGAAGCGGATCAGTTCGTACATTTCAAGCAGTTGATCTTTCATGGGAAGATCATATTCGTGCAACTGATTATGCCAAGATTGGAACACATTGACCAACAGATGCGAGGGGACAGGCAGGGAAAGTGCACTGTACTGAAACTCTTTTCTCAGACGCTCCTCTTTCAATCTTGCTTCCATTTCCCTGAGACTGTTTTCCCAGGCCAGTCTGCGTCTTGCATTCAGATGGGAAAGTACCGCCAAAAATGTAAAGTGGCCGATGAAAACCAAATAATTCTGCAGGAACTGACGCCATTGGAAATCTCTTCCGGCAACCAAATATTTCCCATAGACCATACTCATCCCGGACTCGGGTCGGGTCAGCAGATACAGCAATATTCCAACACTCCCGTAGACCGTAAAAAAGCCGAGACCAGCACTCCAGTACTTCCTTTGCGAAAAATATTGCTCAAGGATCCAGGAAATAGAGTAAAATACATACATAAAGCCAGGAACAGAAAGCAGAACAGTTGCAATTGGAAGCTCGGGGTTCCCCAACAGATTAATAAGGTAGAAATAAAAAGTATAGCATATCCAGAGCCAAACATGTTCTTTTATTTTCATATGAGATTCCATATTTTAACAAAAAAGCGGGCACTCCTGATGGGTTAAAATACATTTTATGAACCATAAAAATACAAAATATTCTACTCTGTACAAATCCTTGTCATCAGTTGTCTATATGTCGTTTCGCTGATCGAAAAAACCTCATATGATTGACAGTCGAGTGCTTGATATCCTGTTCCATTGACCCACGGAATCATGTCCTCTACAAAAGCTCCTCGTCTGGGGAGCCCCTGTGGCACTGCTTGCTCATGAAGGTAATACCAGGCCTCCCAAAGATATGGAGATTGCCATAGCGAGTGAGAAAAATCGATATAGAGTTTCTCTAGAATACAGCGGATATTGTTTCCTCGCAATTCGCCCGAGGGTGATGATCGTATCGGCGAAAGCATCCGTGGATCATGCGACTCATCCAATAGCAGGTGGACAGGCAAGCCAAGCAAAGCCGCTATACGCAGGTAACCGTAGCGAACGTTCAATGTTGTCCCCAAAAACGGAACGGACATCAGATTCCCTTGTTGAGCGGGCGATGCGCCGTAATTACCATCGGCAAAAACAAAAGGATGGAACTGTTCGTGGACTTTTTGGCGTAGCTGAAAGAAGAGTCTCGGGTCTTCGGCCATTAAAAAACAGAGACGTCCGCTCGGGTGATATCTTTCAAGCGCTCTTGTATAGTATGTAATAAAATTTGGGGCTACCTTCCGAGATATGATTAAACAAACCGAAATACCTTGCTGGATTAGGCGAAAAGGTAAAAATTGGTAAACTCCATAATGAAAACTAACCCAGAAATGTGGGATGTCCATAAAGGGGGAAAGGACGAGCGCATCCGCACCGACACATTGTTCGATCGCATCGGGATGAGCTCTTGAACGATGATGAGCGAAGGACTCAAATTTTTCAAAAAATTGCAAACCAGCTGCTAAATCTTGGTTAGCGAAAACATTTTTAAAATTTGCAGTGACGTATGCCAATCGCCGCTTTGTTGGTGCATCCATCTGCTGGAAGCATTCAAAAAGGTGTTGGTCCATTTTTAGACTTTTTATTTGCAGAACAGGACCATGTAGTCTGAGTACAAGAAGGGATAAAACTAGCGTGTTCTGGTTAGAACACGCCAGCTAAACCTAGAAAGGGAATACAATATTGCATTTTCTATCATCTGGATCGTCCTGTCCAAATATTCGCTGCTCTGGGCGAGCCAATAACCGGTTGGAATGAACCTGGGCATTTCCCATTTCTTGCATCAACTCCATAGTCGTTTTTTGTTCTTGTAAGCAATACTCCGGTCTCGCACCGGAATTACGGCTTCTGGCCTAGAAGTCTTCTGATCGATCGAAACAAAAATGTCTTTTTACCAGAGAACATTGAAAAAACATGTATCAACTCGCCCTATTTGCGGTGTATTTATATAAGTTTATTCGATTTGACTGCTTATTATACGTTTATGACAGACAAAACGTCGCTTTTGACCTATTTACTCGAAAATTACCTGAGCATTCATGAACTTAGCTCATCAGCAGTCTTGAAACTGAACATGGCAGCCAAGCAAATCCATCATCACAATAGGGCATTTAAAAACCTGATAAACAGATGGTCACGATTCTGTGACCTGAAGCCCGAGCATATCCGATGGGCAAAACAAAATCTGCAGGCTATCCGGACGCGGAAAGGTCAGTTCCTTTTTGAAGAAGAACGGCCGAAAATGACCCTTTTCATCGTAGATCAGGGTGCCATTATCAATGTGGTCAACAATTCATTGGGTAAACCAACGATCGTGAACCTTGCTGTTCCTCAAATGGCACTTAGTACGACGCCCCATCTACATAGCAATAAGCCTATTGCTGGATCGATCCAGGTTATCCGCCCAGGTCAGGTATTGTGTCTCCCTTATAAAGAGCTCAAAAAATGGATCAATCAAGACCAAAATATTAATACGCTGGTTTCGATTCTTTTCAACAAACAAATTCGGTTCTTTTATCTGTTGAACCAAATCCGAGGACAACATACACCGTTGGAACGCTATCAGCATTTTCATAGATTACTCCCCGAAATCGCCTCTTATCTTACAGAATACCAACAAGCACAATTGCTTGGCACCTCCCGTTCAACCTTACAAAAAATCAAGCGTAGGGAGCTGTGGTCCCACCAATGAATCACCTGTCCTACTCTACATAATTCGAGGTAGAATAGTATTATAAATCCACTGCTATGGGTTTAATTGATTAACAATAGCCTTACTAGAGAAGCTAACTAGAGTTATGTATATCCAGCTAATTTTGATAAAAAACAGTTTGCTATGAAAAACAGTACTCTTTTGCGACTTTCCGCCATGCTTCTAGCCAGCATGTTCTTCTATGCTGCACTCGTGAAACTAATGGATTATGAGCTCGCGCAAGCGAGCATGCGCAAACAGGTGTTTCCGTTGCCCATTGCTGATGTCCTGAGCTGGCTGATCCCTGTATTGGAGCTTCTAACGGTTCTACTTTTGCTCTTTCGTCCTTCTCAACGCTTGGGCTTATGGAGTTCATTCGTCCTTTTGATAGCATTTACTGTATACATCGTCATTGCTATGAACGGCACCTTCGGGGCTCGCCCCTGTTCCTGCGGCGGGATTCTACAGCACTTGAGCTACCCATGGCACATTGCATTTAATCTTCTTTTTCTTGGCATAAGCATAGTCGGTTTATGTTTATCACGGCAAATAAAACAAAGTGCAGTGCAACGATAACTAATGAACATCGAAGCAGGGATCGGGATCCACCCTGACATATGATATATATATATATTCCATTTTCCTTGTGGCGGGGATCCAGGAGCCGCAGGGAACAAATCGAAGCCTATGCTTTAAAAACTTAAACAATGAAAACAATTTTTAAAAATGTCAATATGCTAGCTATTGCGGGCGTATTGATTACTGGTAGCGCCTTAGCTTTGAGCAGCTCTACCCTGCAGTCGCCAACGCATTACAATGCTAATAGTTCCTCTGGAGCGCCTGACTGGCAGCCCATTCCCAACGGCTATTCCGTTGACTGTACTGCTTCTGAGTCACAGCTCTGTACAGCTGTAAAGATTGGGGATAATTTTGTCCCTACCGCGGATCGCGGAATCGCAGAGCTTATTGAAATTAGATAAGCACGAGGGTCCTTTGGCAATCGCCTAGGACCCTTTTTCGATTAGTCGCCATTAGATAATGCGCCCTGAATCACTGCAATTAGATCACGCCCCTGATTTACTTGAGGTAAGGGAACATCGTTATCGTAAACTCTGCCCTTCTTGTCGAACAACAACAAATACGGATAAGAGCGGGTAGGATGAAAATCTTTCAAAAACTTACTATTTGCTGGATTATCCTCAATTTTCAGATAATCTGTTTGGTCGCTAATATAGAAAAGACCTCTTTTATGACCCTGCTCATCACCTCTATCGATACTCTTCAGCCAACTCTCTATCTTAGCGTCGACGGATAGGCTGATGAAAACAACGTCATCTCGGTGTTCAAAGGCCTTCTCTATTTTAGGCATTGCCTGCGCTACCGGAACGCAAGACGCACATCCTGTAAACCACATATCGATTACCATCACTTTACCTTTAAAATCCTCCAAGGTAACCTTCTCTCCTTTTGGATTAATAAATCTAGTTTTCAGATCAACCTTGTTTCCATATAAATGATACTGAGCTAGATGATCCCAGATTTTATGATATTTAGCGGTGTGCAAGTAAGGCCTTGCTTCGAGATAACGTTTGTTCATACCACGTCGATTCCGAAAATAATAGCTAGTAAGGATTCTATCACGCAATTCTCCTGCTGAATATTTCGTGGTAAGAAATTCCAACGGGTGTACTTGAACTTTGCGAATCACGCTGTCGTACCGCGCGTCGGCCAGACACTTGAACAACAAATATCTCGCATAGAAAAGTGACCGTATACCCAAAGATTCGTCTTGCTTTTCCTCTTCTACTTTATAAAGGAAGTCTTCATACACTTTCTTTCCGATATTGCCGTATTTTTCGTTGTAACCGTATCCAAACTTAAAAAGATCGAACACCTGGTAGAGAGCCCCCAAAGATGTGCTTTTATAATCTAGTTCAATCAGGCGGAGGTCCTCCGCGTCTATGCTCCCTTCAGCATCGCTTATGAGCTGCAACCCTTTAGCATAGCTTTGTTTGAATGAATTGTAATACGTTGCTGGATCGGTACTAAAGACTCTTTTTGGATAACCAATTCCAGAAAGTTCGTAATTAAGTTCCAGACGTTTTCTGGCATTTCCAGAAAATTTGAGCTTTTTATCTTGGTCCGCGTGGATGAAGATAGTGTCCCCGGGCTTAACGAAAAATGTAGATAACTGCACACCTTTTTCATGATAATCCCTATATTCTATTAAATCTAACGCGATATATTCCACTTCATCTCCAACGGGCACTAGAAACTCAAAACTCCTGTTATCCAACTGCTGAATAGATACAGAATCTATCTCCATTGATGCATTACCTTTGGAAGTATTGCTCATTACAACTAACTTTATATTAGCGTCTGGCGGACCGAATTGCAACTTTCCCGCTATGACCGCATAACCTTGCGCAGTCACTTTGACCGCAAGAAATAAACCCACGGTCAGTATTAAAATTAATTTTAACTTGTTCATTTTTTGATCTGTTAATATTTATTTTTATGCTTTCATTGAGATGGAATGGTCCTCTACCCCGCGGGCGGGAATTCCGTTCAAGGCATAACTATGCTATCAAAATTCCAGTTTATGCCTGCCGGCATCAACGCTTACCCACATTGTTCCGTTTGCTACGCCAGGATTCTAAGATGTTAATATCTAATCTTATTGTGGCATCTTTATTTTTACCTTGGATTTTGTTCCATGTTGGAATACTTTATCACGTCGGGAGGTAAAGCGAAGACATACTTGGGATCATTTGGCCGAAGTTCTATTAATTCACCTTGCACCCTTCTAAATAGCGACATACCTGTTTTTTCGTCCTTGTTTAACCGCCGAAGATCTGACCAACGTAAGCCTCTAAAAACAAGTTGTTTGCGACGTTCGTTAAGAATTTGGGAAAGAAGCTGATCACGATCCAAAGAACTGAGCGGCACGTATCTCCCTACTCTCCAGCGAGTTACCAACAACTTGTTGATATCGCTCAATGCACCCTTAAAATCGCCCATTCGTGCTCGACATTCCGCCCTTATGAGATAGATTTCATCAACAGCCAAACCAGTGAAATAAACACCTGCGCCGGAATACTGTCCTTTGAAGCTGAAGACTGTTTGACTCCGTTTGCGAAAGAATAAACCTTTTCTCAAATCATGGTCATCATAGGCATGATAGAGAGCCGTGTCTACGCCCGCCTCAGAAGATATCTGGAATCCTGGGATAGTACCCATTACACTATAAAATAAAACTTCAGGATTGTATCCTTCCTGTAAAACGGTCGGAAATGGCCTGGTAGAATTTGGATCGAACTGATTATAGTTCAATAAAGTAGACTGTTTTGCCAATACTTGACTTGCATAGCGCTCAGCATTCTCATAGTCTCCCATGACCAAATAAACTCTTGCAAGCAATGCACAAGCGGCTATTTTAGTAGGCCTAGTAAGCTTTATCTGCACCTCAGGCAAAAGTCTCAGCGAGTGCTCGAGATCGAGAACTATTTGTGTGTAGGTTTGTTCTAAAGAAGATCTAACTGATGGAATATCAACATCAGGGACCAAACGAAGGGGAATTCCTAGGGTTTCGCTAGCGTTTGTGCGGTCATAAGTCTCACAAAACTGTTGGGCAACCTGAAAAAAAGCATATGCTCTAAAGAAATACGCAGTTCCTTTTACGTTGTCCAGCGAGGATTTCGCATGATTCTCAGTTAAGTTATCCACGGCTTCCAAAACAATATTTGAATAGAAAACCTGTTTATAGCACGTAATCCAGTCCGTAGAATAATCTACTAGTCCTGAGTAAAACTCCTTTTCCCATTTATATGCCGCGGGTACAGGAGCTCTCATCGGCACTAATCCGAGGTCGCTGATGTATACATCGTCAGAACTTACGAGGCCCAAGTAAGGCGTTTCGTTCATGACGTTATCGCTATTATCTAGTAAAGATTGCAAATCAGCGAGGGTCCGGGGAATGGTCAATGATTTATCTGGCTTGGCATCCAAAAAATCCGATTTGCACGATTGCATAAAAATGGTCAGTAGAAGACTCAGTATGACATTTAAGTTATGTTTCATTTTGCGATCATTTGCGTTAGAAATTCAAGTTTATTCCTAGAGATATGGTTTTGGGTAATGGTTGAGTCTGGAAATCTGGATCGATTCCCTCTTGATTTGCTGCCCAAATTACCCCCAAGTTGTTGGCGTATAAATAGATGCCGATATTGTTAAACGGTAGGGCCACGCATTTTTCCTTATTCAAGTTATAATCAATTCTTACGTCCTGGAAACGAATATGATCAGCGGGCCTGGACAATACATCTGAAGACAGATAAAAGGTTGTGGAGGGATCTCCCTCCATTTCTGGTAATGATGGGACAAAAGTATGCGCTTCATCGCCAGGTCGTTGCCAGCGAAGCGCGTAATCTCCATGACCGCCCATTGCTCGCAATACTCGGTTGTAATTTACGGAGTTCTTTCGGAATGAGTATGCCAAGCGATAGGTGATATTTGCAGAGATCGCAAAATCTCGCCAACGGAATGAGTTACGAATCGAGCCGAACCACGTTGGTCTCAATGAGCCATTATAGATTAGGTCGCTAGCTTTACTGCTATTAATAATCTGCAGGTAGTTTTCCGTTGGTTTTCCGTTCAATATTCCGATCGGTTTGCCCGTTTGGGGGTTCAAGCCTGCCCAAGCGTAACTATGCAACGCGTAGAGAGGTTTCCCTTCAACGGGATAGCCGACGTTAACAAAGCCATTCTCCTGAGACATAAACCGATAGCTTAGCACCCTATCTCTGAAATGGCTTAGTAACAAATCGGTTTGCCACTGCAACTCTCCAAGAAGATTTTTGGTGGTAAGAGATAGATCAGCTCCAAAGCTTTGAGTACTGGCATTATTACTGGTAAACGAAGTAACGCCGGTTGTAGGGTCCATAAACATAGGTCCGATTAAATCCACGCCCTTTTTCTGGAATATATCCAATGTGCCTTTTATCCGTTGGTTTTTGAGTATAAAATCAATCCCCACATTGGCAACTCCTACTTTTTCCCAACGAAGGTCAGGATATGGGGGATTCACGATCTTTGAATAAGGGAGACCAGAATTAATTGGGTATGAATAGTATGTTTCAGCCCTTGCGGTAGTCCTCGAAGAGATTTCTTTATATACGTTCCCATTATAACCGTAGCTAAGTCTAAGTTTCAATGTCGAGAATAGACGATCATTAAAGAATCGCTCTCTATGTATATTCCATCCCAATCCAATGGAATAGAGTGGTACCCCCTTTGCATTTGTGTTGACACCAAAAATATTGCTCTGATCCAGTCGGGCACTAGCGTTCAGAATATATTTATCTTGAAGAGTATAGGTAAAGTTGCTATAAAATGAACGGAACCTATCGACCAATTCCCGTTCAAAATCGGCAAAAGGAATCGTTGCCGTTGCGCCGAATATAGAATAATACTGTGGATAGGGAATTAAATAGCTCACTGGGGAAAATGTCCCTAGATCGTTATTATATCCGTATCGACGTACTTTGTTTTCTATGGAGTGCTGATTTCGAAATTCATATCCAGCGATCCCCTCTAGACGATGGGAATTAGACCAGTGTTTATTAATATTGATTTGGGCTCTCAGGTTCTGATTGGTTAGCGCACCGGTCGTCAGATCGAGGATCCCTCCTGGCGGAAGGTTATAAATTAGTTTTTCACCACCTCCGATCTCTGTAAAGCTGTTTATAAGATTACGGGTATAGTACGTCTTCGAACTTTGATGCTGACGTTCCAGCGCTTCAGCACCACTATAGTGATAGAACATACTTGCTGACAAATATTTTGTCAGTTTAAAATCGGTGTTTATATTAATTCTATAATTCCTTCCTGATTTGGAGTGATCGATGTGCTCAAGTTCTTCTAAAGGTATGTATTGCCAGCTCATAAGTCCGCTGTTCTCTGCTTGTTCAATAAATCCCTTGCGGAAACCATGCGTTACGGGCAAAGCATTTCCCTCATCGTCTACAAATCTCGCATATGGGTAGTATGGAGTATTCCACCCTTCATTAAAACCCATTGTGGAAAGGGGCTCATTGGTTTGAGCGAAATAAATCGCAGAGCCTATTTCTAAGCGGTTACTCAATAGACTGAGCGTCTGATTGGCGTTTAGAGAGATACGCCTAAAACCTGTATTTATTAAACTGTGCTGATTGTTATCAAACCCACCAGATAAAAAGTACCGTAAGTGATTGCTCCCGCCTGTGATATTAAGCGCTGACTGTATATTGCGCGAAGGTCGGTAGAAATACTCTACAACTTGGTTTCTATAGTCTATTTGCTTATAATCATTTATCCTGCGTGTAGCCTCATCGCTCGATATTAGCCCATCCCTCTCGGCAATGAGTAGTTCAACAACAGGTGTTAATGCCTCGTTGGTAAGCGAATATTCCGCCGCCGCATAATATCCTTTAGAGAATAGCATTCTTTCCACATCAATAAAATCGGAGGTGCTCATTCGAGGTTGATAAAAAAGATCCGGTTTAGCGCCAAGCGTCCCATTTGTAAAAAAAGATATTTTTGGTGCCTTCGCATAAAAACCCTTTTTCGTTGTGATGACAATTACTCCATTACCAGCCCGGGTTCCCCAAATAGAGGCTGCGGAAGCATCCTTTAAAATTGAAACCGACTCCACATCGTTCGGATTTATATCCCGTATATCGCCTTCGTAGGGAAAATTATCGATCACGATCAGGGGATCGGCGTTGCCCATGATAGTACTCTGGCCCCGTATACTTATACTACTTGCGCTAGTTGGTGCACCGGAGACAGGATTATTCCGATTGAAGATTAATCCGGGAACGACATCTTCAATTTGGCTTAAAACGTCAGTGCTAACCCTACGTCTCAGCAATTCGCTATCGACCTGTACCGCACTCCCTACTAGCCGCTCTGGATGAACTCGCTGATAGCCTGTACTTACAACCTCGATTTCTCGGATGATATGAGAAAGCGGTTGTAAATAAATTTCAGCGTTATTGAAGTTAACCTCCACTAAGGTATCGCGATATCCCATATAACGTACTTGAAATGATTTGCTGCCGATAGGCGCTTGGAGCACGAATTCGCCATTTTGGTTTGTCTGGGTAGATTTTCCATCTACTGTAATAGTGGCCTGATATAAAAAGGTGCTGTCCAGCCCAGATCGGATAACTCCACGAAGTACAAGGCCGCCCTTCGCCCCTGGGGTTTGGGGCGCTTGGGCAACTACTTGACCACTAATGAAACAATTGAAACAACAAAATAAGAAAATAGATAGGCTCCTTAACCACCTCCTGCGAGACTCTAACAGCAATTCCAAGGAAGGTCGCGCCTGTCCATAATAAAATAGATCATAGTTTTTCATCGGTCAAAAAATTTGTGAGTACACTAGGCAGAGCTCTTAGCACTCGATTATAACTGGTCAAAATACGCTCTAATGAAGAATGTTAACATTACTACATCGAGCGATGTAAAAGTGAAACAAGAACGTGACCAGCTACCTGAACGAATTGAAGAGTTCAAAACCATGAGATATGCCTTGACACAATGAAAAAAATAGCTTAGATTTAAGATGGAAAAGTAAAATCAGCGACTATTTAAATCTTTGTTGGAAGGATTTCCATGTCTTTTTTTACAAAGAAAGTAGCTGGCTGCAAGGTGTTGGGCAATAGCAAATAGCTATATGCCCGTCCTCTTGCTATGTTGACCGATGTTTATTCGGGCGAACAATACACGTTCTTATACAATAATTTTTTGGATAAACAGCTACCACGCTCCTTGAGCTGAGTATCTGCCGATGCGGCTAGTACATTCATTCTAATATAAGTTTATTTATTTGAACGAAGAACTCGCAAGCTTTAGAGAGAGGCTTCAGGAATTTTCTCCAGTTTGACGAACCTCTTTTTGCTTGATCACTTTACAGCCGCCAGACCGCCTAAGCTTGGACACTTAGGACCCTCAAGTTTATCAAGAGGTCGCCCACTGGATTTATATTATAAATATATAAGAAATCCAGTTGATAGGCGAACTCGAGGTCACTCGCGGGTTAATTCTGGCGGAACGTGAGCGAGAAACATCGTTACGAGCAAATCCAAAAGATTAACTCAAAATGTTCGCGTTTAATACTTTACAAGTATAAAAATAATTTTCGAATTATCAAAATCGAAAAATTGAAATTTTTTTTATTTTATGTGTTGGAAAGAAAATTTAGCTTTTATTATCAACAATTCTGAATTTAGTGATCGACAAATATCAGCTTGGACGGGGATCTCAACCTCTGTGATAAGCAATATGAGCAATCAAAAACAAGAAAGCCTAAGAGTTGACCAATTTTTAAAACTCAAACTGCTTTTCAATGAAAATCATAGTTCGTTCCTATTACGAATATTTGGAGACAAGTATTTTAGAGAGGTAAGAAAAATTCAACCATCGAAAAATCTTACAGTGTTAGGAGAAATTCTAACGAAGAAATTTTCGGTAGAACTAATTTCTAGAAAAGAACTAAGTCACGCAACGGGAATCGATCTTGCAAGAATAAAATACATAATCACGAAAGAAGATAAAACTATCAAAATAGATGAAATTACTAAAATCGAACTTGCATTAGGGGTTGATCTCGGCACCTTTTCTAAGTTGAGATTTCCGAACACTAAACTTAATTCTGTGGCAAAATATAATACGCTCTTAAAGAAGTTTAAAATGGGAGAAATGAAATAATATCGAGAGATACAAGAAAATTTGGAATGCCCACATTAAAAACCATGTAATAGTACAACATATATTCTGATACTGAATTACAATCGTTAAAACATAAGGAATTAACGATGCTTCAAACATTAAATCAAAATCGAAATACTTTAGAGCCTACAGAAGGATGCCCTGTCGAGAGGAAGAAGCTGAGACAAGCAATCTGCACTCTGCGTTCCTTCCAAGCCGCTTTCGTTCCCTCAGCGCTTACACCTTTTAAAACAAGTCGAAGCGCCACCCGTCTCTTATAAAACCATTCTAATTTTCAGCGGTTTTATAACCAGACCTCACATAATTCCGTGTATTATATTGGTTCAATATTAATCATCTACGTATACCGAAAGTTTTGCTTTCGGACACTCTTTAAAACCATCCCCTCTACATACAGCGTCTCTAAAATGAATCGTCTCACCGAAAATTGGTCACCCTTCTCCCCTTTTTGGATGCGGTATTTCCTTTCTAAGAGTTCTTCAGTCACTTCTACTAACAAGTAACGAAATGATAGAGAATTAAAGATTTACTATGGTGCCTAATAGGAACAAGATCGATTTGGAAAAAGTTATGAACATTGAATCGTAAGCTATCTAGCAACTATTGGCTACCAGCCAAATTTCATACGCGGACAGAACTTTTGGTACCTTTCTCCACTTCAATAAGAAACCGTTCCTAACTCATACATTAATGGATTAATCTGATGTCGATAGGGTCGGGTGGATATTTCGGATCGATTTGTGCCAGTCATTTAAGTCTGTGAGGGCCAGTTATTACGGTTCAAAATGTGTCATATGACCAGTAATGATTTAGTATATTTCGGTTCGATTGTGCCACCGTCCGTCAATCATCATCTATGTCACGACTATCTGAATAGCAATAGTTTACGGTTTGATTTGTACCGCTTTCTGAGATCAATAAATTACCTTGTCGCTAAAAAAATGAGCGACATGGCCAATATATTTGATCCAATGGACTTAAAACAGTTCCTTACATTACATCTTGATGGTTTGAGCAATCGTAAAATAGCCGTCATTTTGGATATTTCACGCAATACCTTAAATACCTATACCAAACTGTTCTCTGCTAGTCATTACCCTTTCACGTCTCTTCTGGAGTTGGACAATGCCGCTTTAGCTGAACTATTTTCTTCCTATACTACGATCGATACTGACCGTCACAATGAGCTGATGCTGTTTTTCGAGAGTGTAAACAAAGCCCGTCACCACCCTGGCTTCACATTTCTGCACCACTATCAGCAATATGTCGAACAGAGTAAAGATCCATATAGCTATACGCAGTTTCTAGAGCATTACCGCCGTAAATACCCTGTAGAAAAAGACTACATGAAGCTCGACCATGCTGCCGGCCAGGAAACGTTCATAGACTTTGCTGGAAAGAAGCTCCAGATTGTCGACCGTGATACAGGCGAAGTAACGATTGTTGAAGTATTTGTCGCTATTCTTCCCTATAGCCAATACACCTATGTTCAGGCATGCATGACACAAAAGCGGGCAGACCTTATATCCTGCCGCAGGAATGCCTTGCTGTTCTTTCAGGGCGTTCCCAGAGCCATCGTATCGGACAATCTGAAATCAGCGGTCAATAGGGCCAGTAAATACGAAGCTGAGGTAAACCGGACCTTCAAGGACTTTGCCCGTCATTTCAACTGCGTGATCAATCCCACCCGGAGCTACGCCGCACAGGACACGGCCCTTGTGGCACTAACGAGCCGCGACTTTGTGATAGTGGTAGAGTAGAAAAGTAAAATTTTAATCTTGACCCGAATTGAACAACAGCTTTTTACAAGCTACTAAATCCCTTATCCCTCTTTTTCTGCACATCGATATTAATTGCTTGGTTACATTTTAATATTTCATCTGAGCTTAAATATTCAACGCTTAGCACGTGAAAACTAAGTTGAAAATTATCTTTTTCTATTTAAGCCTAATACTATTTTTCAGAATTAGACTGTTACTCTTGATATTCAAGGGTAAATTAACGTAAATTAGGATAACCATATATCCCGATTATGAAAGCCATAGAATTTAGACTTCCAAAAGAGTTCGATAAATCATTTATTGTATTCAATGAAAAAGGCTCCCATTTTCCATGTCCGTGGCATTATCATCCAGAGTTCGAATTTGTCCTGGTAAATCGCAGTACTGGCAAACGCATGGTTGGCGACCATATAGGATATTTTGAAGCAGGAGATTTGGTCTTGATGGGGCCAGAATTACCACATGTTTGGGTAAATGATAATATCTATTTAGAGAACAAACATCACGAAGCAGCGGATGCAACAGTGATTCATTTCACTTCGGATTTTATAGGACAGGATATATTCCGTATTCCAGAATTTTCTTCTTTGATTGAAATTTTGAACTTATCTTCGCGTGGCATACATATCAAAGGGAAAGAAAGTAAGTCCATTGCAGATATTATGAATAATATGATTTTTGAAAGTGGACTAAAGCGTTTAGCTTCGATCTTTGAGATTTTTGACATTATATGCTCAATGAGAGATTATGATCTCTTAGCAAGTCCGAATTTTAATACGAATAAAACTTCAGTAAATAGCAGACACAGCAAAATTAACAACTATATTTTAGGGAATTACCATAAACCAATTACCTTAAAAGAAGTAGCAGATGAGGCTAATATGGCAACCACAACATTTTGCAACTTCTTTAAGGAACAATACAGAATGACTTTTGTTGAGTATGTAACTCAAATTCGAATCGGTCATTTTTGTAAATTAATTTCCGAAGATGACAAATCCATTCTAGAGGCAGCCTATATCTGTGGATTTAATAGTATCGCTAATTTTAATCGCCAGTTTAAGAAAATTAAAGGAATGTCACCTTCTGAATTTAAAAGAACAGTAGATGTTAATTAAGGATTGGGCTCTAGGCATTGAGCCCCCCATCCATCAGAATATTTTCCCCGTTAATGTATGCACCGGCATTAGAAGATAGAAGAACGATTAGGCCTTTGATGTCATCATGGTTCGCCATTCTGCCTAAAGGGACTTTCTCACAATAATTTTCCAAGAACTTTTCATTTTGGTTATTGAATAGTCCACCTGGAGAGATACAGTTGAAACGCACTTTTTGACCAGCAAATTTCTTACACATAAACTTATTCAGATTGATCAATCCTGCATTGTGGAAGAAGTAATCAGGTGGTAAATCTCCCATCAAAGTTCCTTTGTAATTTGAATAATCTGGCCCCTTCATCCCCATCATTGAGGCAATGTTGATAACAGAACCACCTCCGGTCTCTGCCATCCAATCGGAAAGACCTCTTAAAAGGTAAAACATTCCTGTGGCATTGATTTCCATAGACTGCCTAAACTGTTCTATATCTCCGGAATAGCCATTCATTGGTCTAGCAACTGCATTATTGATATAGATATCGATTTTCTGATAATTTTGTTTTAAATTAAATAGGAAAGAATCGACGCTATCAGGAAATTCTTGATCTAGAGGCAACACGTTTAATCTGTCTTGATATCCAAAATGAATTTGTAATTCGGATTTTGCTCTTTTCACATTTCGGCTAGTCACCAGCACAGTAGCCCCGGCCTCCAATAAGGCTTCAACGATACATTTTCCATAATTCCCTGCCCCGCCTGTAACAACAGCCACTTGGCCCGATAAATCAAATAGTTGATTGATGTGCATAATCTATAAGTCTATTTTAATATTCCCCTTCTCTTTGCTTTCTAAAGCTCCTGCAATAATTCTTATCACATTTCTCGTCTTATCAAAATCCAAAGTAGGTTTTGTTTGTATCAAGCCTTTTATAAACTCTAAGATATTCTCTTTAAACATAGAAAAGGAATTTTGGATGTCTATATGTGCCCAATCTTTTGTTCCAAATACATTCATCTGGAATGTTCCGGAGATTTCCGCAATCAAATGGATACTGGCATAGCATGTTTGACTGATTTTTAATTGTACAATATCAAAATTCTCCTTTCCTAAATATTGAACAGATATAGGTTTCGGGTCATTCAAAAGGCTCATACATGCTTCAACCATGTGTACTCCATATTTCTTCCAATCTTTCTTGCCAACGATTGTCAACAATTGTATTTGACCCAATTTGTTAATATTAGATTTCACAGCCATCACCTCTGCTGCATAGCGCATAGACGAACAAGACATAAGAAATCCACCCTGTTTAATATAGGCTTCATAAACCTTAAGTTCCTCCAGATCAATACATAATGGTTTATCAATAAATATGGGTACTTTAGCATCCATAAATGGTTTTGCCATTTTTAAGTGATTTTCAGGATCATCTCTACCTAAAATAACAGCATCTACCTGATCAATCAGATCCTCAATCCTCGGCACAACGGTTTCAATTCCTCCAGAACGAGCAATACTTTTTGCAATTTCTTGATCATCGCAATAGATATGGGTTATTTTTGCCCCTGCTATACCTAAAGTATTTTGATTAGCTTCAAGATAATCAGATACAGCTGGAAATCCCGCCTTATCAATCTCTTTTCGACTGAAACGTCCATTGATAATTGCTGTCCAGGAATAAGGATGAGCATTTCCCACACTCATGCCAATCATGCCAATTTTTATCATAACCAACCGTTGTTATCCCATTGAGCTAGATTAAGGAATCCTTGATCTGGATAACTCAATGATTTTGCTAAAGCAACTTGTTCTTCGTTTAAATACTTGCTATTAAATATCTCCAAGGCATGATCTACGAATTCGATTTTATCGAATCCAACCAACACTGAAGATATTTCAGGAAAAGAAGCTGCAAATTTCATAGCCAATGCGACCAAATTATCTATTTCTGAATTAAATAACTGCCTGTACTTGAGTATATGATCCTGTACGGCCCTTAATTCAGGATGTAATTGAAATGATTTATCGGTTAACAAGCCTCTCATTAATACTGAACGCCCTATTATTCCCACACCTTGTTCATACGCCTGTTTAAAATGTATTCCTTGTTTTTGATCCATGAGGTTGAAAGGTAATTGAATCACCTTCCAAAAGCCTTTATCCAAGGCCCGTTTAGTTTCCTCTACTTCATACACCGAGATTCCAGGATACCGAATCAATCCTTCTTTCTGTAAAACCGTAAAGATCTCATAAATCTCATCGATTTCAAGCATTTCCAAGTCGGCATGATGCAACATAAAAACATCGATGTAATCAGTTTTCAACGCATTTAAAGACTCGTGAATAGATTGTCTAACGATATGCTTTAATGCGAATTTATCAGGCAAAGTACCATCGGGATTTCTAAAATGTCTGCATTTAGATGCAAGGACGATTTGCTGTCGAATTCCCTGAAAAGCTTCACCCATGATATTTTCAGATTCACCATATAATCTAGCTGTATCAAATAAAGTGATTCCTTGGTCTAAAGCATGATGTAATAGTTTTATTGCATCTTGTTTCTGCAACATATGTTTGGCTTGAGACATTTTCAAGCCATAGGGCATGCCTATTTCTACGCCTCCAAATGCCACTTCCGAAACCTTTAATCCTGTATTTCCTAGGTATTTATACTGCATCAATTTTTCTCTAAATAAGATGTATTCTGTTTATTTTCATCATTCATATTAAACAACTGTATGATGGATTGACAATAGGTCTTTAGTCCTACGACATCCGCTCCGACACTGACAAAATGATAACCCATATCGTGAAGCTCTTGCAAGTTATCAACCGTTCCAACAGTAGCGGCAAACTTGCCGTATTTATTTGCTACGTCAGCGATTCGCTTCCGAGTTTCAGCAATCAAAGGGTTAGAGAAATCTCCAGGAGTACCAATTCCTTGACTAAAATCACCTGGACCGAAAAATAACATGTCATATCCTTCAAGTTGCGCAATTTCTTCTAATTCTTCCAAAGGCTCTGGATCTTCGATTTGTAGAACTATAAAACGTTGTTCATTTGCTTCTTGAAGGTAGGTGTTAAAATCCTCCATCGTATATCCTCCGTCTGCATTACCCCCATCAATTGGTCGTCTACCAATTGGATGAAATCGAGTCATATGAACAACGTCTTTAGCATCCTGTAAACTCATGATATGTGGAACCAAGATACCTGTGGCATCGAGCTCTAGCGCACGAATATAGTCGCTGTAACTCCCCCTAGCCACTCGAACCATTAAATCTACGTCCTGAGATTTTGAGGCCCATACATGCGATGAAATTACAGACCAGTCTTGCCCAATATGCTCTTGATCGACCCATACACAATCAAACCCACACTTAGCAACAAGTTCTGTTACTTGCGCATCTTTTAGATTTACTTTGAAACAACTTGCTTTTTCTTTTTGACGAAGTTTCTCAAGGACTTTGCTTCTTCTCATATATGTAAACTTTTATTACTCGATTTTGGAACTAAACTAAATAAGGCAAACGCACAGATAACCATTGTTAATGCTGCAATTTGGAAAATTGCACTTAAATTAACATGAGCATCCCTTAGCACGCCAGCGGCATATATCCCTATTCCACCAATTATACATGAACAGAAATTTAAGATTCCATAACCGGTTGCAAGGTATCTTTTATCAATCATACGCTCTAATATTGGCATCATATTCGCATCAATAAATGGCCGTGTGAATGCATAAAGAATAAAACCAATGACTGTTACCCAAACTAATCCGGTATAACTTGCTATAATAACCCCGGGAACAGCGACTAGAAAACCAATTGCAGGTAATAGAATTCTTGCATTCTTGTTCCTTTTTGCCCAGAGATCGGCCATGGCGCCTCCTAAGATGACACCTAATAACATAGCAGTAAAGAAATAAACAGTAGAATATACACCAGCTTCGGTTTGGCTAAGGTCGAATTTCTCCTTGTAGTAGGTTGGAAGCCAGCCATTAACCATCCAGGATACTGCGCCTGCTAATCCCCATATAAAAAGTAGCAAATTGAAAGCGCGATTGCTGAAAAGGGACTTAAAAGCTTCACCTAAGTTGATTGATTGTTTGGTTGTAATTTCTGCGGCTGAACCTGTAAGATCATTGCGTTTATCTTTTAATAAAACCATTAAGATAAAGGCATAAGTCACTCCAATAATGCCAAATATGCTAAAGGCATAATGCCATGTATGTGTTTCGGCAATCCAACCGCCAATGAATCCTAAACTCTGACCAATATATACTCCGCCAATATGAATTCCTGTAGCAGTGGATTTGGTGTTTCCGGGATGATATTCAACAATGAGGGCCAAGGCAGCAGGAATATAACATGCTTCACTGATACCCATTAGAGCCCTTGCCAATAACAATTCTTCAAAATTGGATGCTTGAGAAGTCAACCAGGTGACTAAAGACCATATTAATAAACTTCCAATAATGACCCTACTTCGATTGAATTTATCCGCTAGATAACCTGCAAATGGACTTGCTATACCGTAAATCCAAAGAAATACAGAGGTCAATAAACCAAACTGAGCTTCAGTCATTGGAATTTCTTCCAAGATGCTGCTACGCATCGTTGTTATCATCATTCTATCCAAGTAGTTTAAACAGCCGACCACACAAAGCATGGCAACTAATAACCAAGGATAAAAGGATTTTTTATAAATCATCATCCATATCAATTTAGGTGAATAGTAAATGCGTTTTTAATATACGCAAATCTATAAGTAGCACCTTAATTTTATAAATGAAAATTACCCTAATCCTAATACTATCTTTCAGATAATGGTAGCAACACAGAGCTTATTGAAAACTATTTTTTGATCATTCTGTGATATTTTAACCAAGCATAATTTGCAGTTGCATGATGGTCAGCACTATAGGTACTAGCGGTACTATCTGTTAACCTAACAGCATACTTTTCAATCTCATTTGTATTCTCTGGCAGACCTTTACCTGCTAATGCGAGAATTGCTGTAGAATAAAAATTAGGCTCACGTTCCAAAGACAGCAGATTTTGTTTATAGAATTCGTACTTCTGACCTTCTACATCAAAAGAAATCAAAATAGTAGCCAACAATTGCACCTGAACAGATTTCGATAGACCGTTTAGGTCTATTTGAAGTATTTCCTCCTGAACATCTTTGGGTATCTCAATGAACCGAAGAACGTAGGCTACAATGGTTTTATTCAAATCCGATTGTTTTTGATCAGTCAAAATATTTAGGAGCTGCTCCAAGATTGTATTTTTATCGATTTTAGTATCATGGTATAAGTTCCATAGTCCATAGATTTCAAATGATGAGATATCCTTGGCATGTAAAACTTGATTGGCAAATTGAGGCTCTAATTGAGAAATAGGCTGTTTTAATTTGGCCAACGTTTCTAAAGCATGTAAACTATCTGGTCCTGATTGAAATGCTGCTTGAATCTTATGCAGGTACTTATCTTCATCATTTTTATTCATTGCAGCTTGAAAAAGAACTCGCCAAATTCCTACTCTATATTGAGGCACAGAATCAAAAAGCTTTTCTTCTTTTAGATAAGCCTTTTTTACGAAATCAATTTCATGGTCCTCCCATATTAAAAACTCTGCAGCATGAACTTTTACCCATTTTTCCTGTGTATTTAAGATGTTTTTTAATTCTTTTATTTTCGTTTTTTCCATGGAGTTTTCGGGATGATTTTGATTCGATTGACAGGAAGCTATAAACACAATAAGGATGTTGAATGGATAAAATCTCATATTATAAAAAATTAGAAAGTAAGCCTTTTCAATGGCACAAGATTAGCATAATTCCAAGTTTTATTAGTCTTTTTTGGAGCATTCGTTCGAAGTAGACGCACAGCACTTTGATTTCCCTCTTCATAATAAGTAATCAATAAACTTTTATCTGCCAGCTCTCCCGTAGAGGCATAAGCGCCGCAGAATTTATCAATCAAACATGGTCCATGCCATGTTTTTCCCCCATCATATGAAATACGCAATCCGGCATAGCCTGATTCAGCGGTCAAATCATCTGTAAAAGCACGATAAGTTAAGACAATGCACCGTTGGATAATCTTGCAACATGTGGACAGTAGCCTTGATAACCTGCGCTATAAACTTTACTCCAAGTCTTTCCTTGGTCTTTAGATACTGCAAAATGCATTTTTATGGTCACGCTTGATATCTCCGCGTAGAGTTGCTAATAGATCCCCATTTTTTAATTGAATTACATCCATTTCTGCAGGTAGATATTTTCCTTCTCTCTGACCAACATAAATAGGATCAGACCAAGTTTTTCCTTTATCCTTCGAGAAGTACAGGCAGCCAAATGCTTCATGGTTCCCTTGATGATAGGCTGTATACACCCAAGTGCCATCAAATAGTTCACGCATAGGTGCCGAACACGCATTATTAAAATCTCTTCTGTTCAGCGTTACAAGTTCAGACCATGTTTCACCATTATCCTTGGATGAAAAGTAATGAATACCCCCATTCTTGTTTCTCTGCGCTGGCCTGTGTAATGTGCGAATGTACTTTTACTGTTGCTAACAGGGTTTCTATCAGATCCCCAAAGAGTGTGTTGAAAAAAGTCACCACAATCGCTCCATCAGACATTTGACTGATGTGCGGATCTCTGTTATCAGCTTCATCGTCATAAATTGTAATCGGTTTGGACCATGTTTTTGCATTATCTATGGATCGAACTATACAAATTCGCCCTGATTTTGGATAAGCCTCACTCGGATAATTACCATGTGATTCACCTGCATTAAATACACTTAAAATGTCCCCGTTTTTAAGTTTCGTAACATCTGTGAAGGCTTGGTATACTCCAGCAGTTCCTCCTTTGGAAATCACCTGGCATCTACCCACATTTTTCTGAGCGTGTAGCATTGCTGGCATGCACATTATTGCAATCAGTAAGTATCTAAATAGGTTTTTCATGATTATTTTTCTATAGGTATCCTTCTTCCTTTATTACTTTAATCCATGGTTAATAACCAGCTAGAGTAAGATGTACTCCCTCCCAACTAAATTCTTCTTTTTATAGACTTTGGGAATCTACAAGGTGCGTATAAAGGTCCAGATATTTCACTTGTTGTCTTTCTGCTAGTATTTTTAGCTCCGAATTTATCATTGGTAGTGTATCTTGCCCTTTATAATACCCATTAAATTTTTAAAGTTTTCATTTGTTGGAAGGATACTTTGAATAATTAAGGTTATTTTAGGACTAATTTGTTTTGTTTTTTACAGATTCGATTGATATTACTTAGGAGAATTTCAATAAGAATACGCTGAGCTAAATCATTTATACCAATCATGCGGAATAGCATCTTTGGTTTTCCAATTAGCATATGGTCCAATCTCTCCAATACGCGAAAGGAATTATCCCTTGGGATTCCTCTATTTTTAAGGTACTTTTGTTCGGGAACCAACTCCATCCACTCCGCCAAAAAGTAATGCTAATACCTAAGAAAACCGCATCTTTATTCGATTTCTTGAAAGAGTGGTGCAAGGCGACCTGAGCCTGATAGATATCCGGCCTTTTCCGAGAATCAATTTGCTGCGCTTGACTGACAAGACTAAATCCAAATATAAAAGGAAGATAAAAGTAATTCTTGTCTTCATCCTATTTTGATTCTAATTAAAAAAATATATTAGACCACCAAAGAGATAGTCGAGTATATAGTTTAGATAGAATAACTTTATTTCGTTAACTCAAGCAGAGTTCCTGCGATATGTCGGGTTCCGTTATTAATGTTAAAATAATATGTAATCAAGATTTGGTGATTATTCAACATGACCGCCCAAGGGTAGCCGATGTCCCAACCTCCGCCGTCTTCACGGATCACAATTTCCTCGGCAGTAGCGAAGTCGGTACATTCAGCATTTAGAATTCTTGCGCGTATTCCATATGGTTGATGTCTATATCCATATACCATAAATACTCGATTATCCGGTAGTCGTATGGCTTGTAGTGGATGCCCTTGGAAACCCATGCTCTGCCATTCAAAGGTCTTTCCCCCATCAGTAGATCGAGCAATACAAGCCTGATCGTCATAGCCTGCAGTACGTAGAAATGCGACTAGATCACCTTTTGGAGTTTCATAGATGGATGTTTCATTAAATGAAACCTTTGGATCTTCTGCCACCACGGACATATATTTCCAAGTCTTTCCTTTATCATCCGAATACATCAAGTAGTTAGATGTCTTCTTTGTTTCTGCATTATCGGTTGCTGCCACTACCCAGAATATTCTTCCTGTTTTTGATTCGTACATGGCACCTCGGTTATATACTGGGACTTTATTTCCATACATATCGTAGTTCACTTCTTGACCGATCGAAGGTGGGTATATAGGCTCGCTCCATGTTTTTCCGTTATCTGTCGACCTGACAATATATCCTCCCAAAAATGTGCCATCACCGGATTGAAAATGCTGCTTCCTTAAGTTTTTTAATCCATCGTCACGTAAGAAAGACCAACCGTAACTGGCACATAATATGGTTCCATCTTTCAATGTCAACAAGCAGGGGTCTTGTGATCCTCCAAAAGGGTGAGAATAGATTAACTTAGGGACTTTGGTCCAATTCTGTCCATCTTTGGATTCTAATTTCACTAGATAGCTGTTGGGATCCACATGGTTTGTTCCCTTCTCACCGAAAGCCCTACGTTCTGGAGCTCTACGAAAGGATAGCAGGAAATTGTTGTTTTTGGTTTTAACTATCGATGGAAAGCTGGAATAAAAAAAGTTATCCTGATAGATAATCATATCTTTGAGTTTCTTCACCTTACTTGATTGCCCAAGGCTCATTTGCGTTGAAAATAAGAACGCTAAGGCCAAACCGACTATGCTATTTCTTTTCATGTTCATCAATATTTATTAATAACCCACTGTTTGTTTAACCAAAGGTTCTAAGCTTAATACTTGTTCCGAAATTGGAAAATATTCCAAATGTTTCAGGCTAGATTTCCCTGCCAATGTCGGCACTAAATCGAAAGCCTTATTAAATCGAAGTAAGTCCCACCAACGCTTACCCTCAAACATCAATTCCAATAATCGTTCTTGCAGTATTAGGTGATCATTCTGAGCCTTAGATACATTGACAAACTTATTAGCATCAAATGCGGATCCAAAAGCGCGCTGTCGAATTTGGTTCATTTCTAAAGATGGATCTTGTCCTAATGCATTTTTCGCTTCAGCTTTCATCAATAGAACGTCTGCATAACGGTAGATAACGAAATCACTAGTGTAATAACGCACTCCTGAGATCAAAGTTCCTCGACCTTTTAAAATTAGGGTAGGATATAAAGCTGGAGCAGGCAAATCTAATACCGAAGCCGCTTTCCTTAAATCACCTGGTTTAAATTGATTCTTGGCTAAATCAGTTACGGTCCACACCATTCCCCCTGCCGTTTGACCAATTACTTCGTTAGTGTTTGGATCAATCTCATTCGGTAAACGAGCAGAATACATGTTAAAGAAATAATTGTTACTACTCTCTAGTTCTTTGTTTCCAATAGCCATGATAACTTCTTTGTTATTCTTATTACTGTACTTGAATAAGTCAGCATAATTCGCTAACAAAGATACATCAGCTTTAGCCACATCATCACAGGCCGTTATTGCAGTTTGTAAATCTGCATTTCCACCGTTTAATCTTTTTGCGGTCCATAGGTAGACATCCGCTTTTAGTGCTTGTGTGCCCGCTTTAGACCAATAGTTTCTATTTTTGATGAACCCATAACTAGCAAAAAGCGAATTAGCTTTTTCCAAATCTTCCTTGATCAATCTGAATACATCTTGTTGAGAAGACCTAACCTTTTGAATTACATCCCGTTCAGCTCCTTCCACTGGTTCTGTGCGGATCGGTACTTCGCCCCAAGTTCTTACCAGAACAAAATACAGGAATGCTCGAGAGACATAAGTTTGAGCCAATAAATTATTCTTGTCCGTTTCGTTAGCAAACGCAATATTGGGTACATATTTTAGGATTAAATTCGCATCATTGATTGCCGAATAAATAGATTGCCAAGATGGTCCTGCAGATACACTACTTAACGTATTCAAGTAATACCGATCATAATCTAAGGTACCACTGACCTTTCCCCACTCCATGACTTCAGATCTAGCCTCCCCCCAAATGAACAAATTTATATTAGCTAAATCACGTTGTTTCACATATAAACTTGTCAATCCTCCTTTTGCATCATCCTCCGTTTTCCAGAAAGAAGCATTCGTGATAACACTCGTGGGTTCTAATTCTAAAGCTGTATTACATGCTGTTTGAAAAGAAAGAACAGCTGCTAATAGACCTAATTTTAAGATTGATTTTTTCATAACCTTTTTTGATTTAAATGTGGGGATTAAAAAGCTGCTTTCAGTCCAACAGAGAAATTTCGAGGGATTGGATAACGTCCTTGGTCGGTACCACCATCCTCAGGATTCATTCCTGTATATTTTGTGAAGTAATATAAGTTGCTTCCCGTAACATTCACGCGTACATTGTTTAACTTAATACGTTTAGTCCATGCTGAAGGAAATTGGTAAGCCAAAGTTACTTCGCGTAACGCGAAATAGTCTCCTTTTTCATAGAATTTGGAGTTTGTAGAAGATAAATGGTAAGCACTTCCTCTCCAGTAACTGTAGTTTGCTGTACCTGGTATGTATTGAGGACGTTCAGCAATATCTCCATCTTGCTTCCAACCCATTTCAACCATTTCCTGAGGGATGTTTAAGTTTGGGGCCCAGTGTCCACTTAAAAAGATTTTCGCATAATTGTAGATGGTATGCCCTTTTGTGTAATCCATACGTGCATACAAAGAGAATCCTTTATAGTTTAGGGAAGTGGAAAGACCTCCTGTTATGGTTGGAAAAGGATTTCCTAAATAAGCTAAATCGCGTGTATCTAAGGTATCATTATGATCCAAATCGGCATAATTTACGTCACCGCCATATTTGGTTTTATTTGCAAAAGGCATAGTTAGATCGACAGGGGCATTCGCTGCTTCTGAATCAGTACGGTATATGCCATTTTGCAACCACCCATAAAAATCCCCTATCCGGCCACCCTCTTGTAACCCTCCACCCCAAACATATCCGCCAGAAGCATTGTCCCAAACATATACACCACCGACACGGTTATTCAAAACTCCGTTATCTGGTAGTTTCAAGATTTTAGTTTTGGTAGTAGTAATATTGAATCCTATATTCCACGCTAACTCCGAAGTTCTGGGTAGAATATCCGCGTTTAGTTCTACTTCAATACCTTTATTTTGAAGACTACCTAAGTTAGTTGAAATGCTGGAAAAACCTGTGGATGGTGGAAGTGTTAAATTAGTAATCAAATCATCCGTTTTTCTATTGTAGTAATCGAATAAGATGTTGAATCGGTTATCCATAAATCCTAAATCCACCCCGAAATCTAATGTTTTGGACTGTTCCCATTTCAGGTTCGGGTTAGCAAGAACTGTATTGGTTACTGCAGATTCACCTAAATAACGGTTACCCACCGAATAAGATCCTTGCGCATGGAAATCAGATAATCCTGAGATGTTACCATTTACTCCATAACTTGCTCTCAACTTGAATGTGGAAAAGTAAGGTTTTGTAACTTGGAAGAAATCTTCCTTATGGACATTCCATCCCAAAGATACTCCTGGGAAAAATCCCCATCGGTAATTTGTACCTAAGTTAGAAGCACCATCGTACCTAGCAGTTAAGGAAAGCAGGTATTTTTGAGCATAATTATAATTTAAGCGGGTGAAATAACCCACCATAGCAAATAAACTCTCATTTCCTCCTACTGATACTGGAGTAGAAGAGGCATTTAAAGTTGGAATTAAATCAGTTGCCGCACCTTGACCAGACGCACTCAAGCCAAATACATATCTACGGAAGTATGAAAAACCAAGCATGGCATCGAAAGCATGATTACCATAGCTTTTGGTATAATTACCAATAAGGTCGGCCTGGGTTTGCATTGTTTTATTGTATCCAGAAGATGCAGGCCGGGTGGTGTTGATATTACCCACGCCATTCATATAGGAATGAATAAAGGAATAGTTATCACCAGCTACTTTATATAGGGATACATGCGGAGAAATAGTTAACCCTTCTATAGGTTTCCAATCTCCAGAAAGTGCCAGCGTTAAATTCTCATTGGCATTTTTATTGTCTCTTTTGTTTAGGTAATAAACAGGATTACCAGTGTTACGACCTTGTCCAGGGGCTAAAGTTCCATCCTCAAATATATATTTAGCTGTCGGAGCCATACCAGCCGCTCGGAAGAATAGTTCTGTATCACTGTAAACCGAATTGTTAGTTGAATAGCTATACATCATTTTTCCATTGACAGTCAATTTATCATTTACCTTTAAATCAGAATTCAAGTTTGCGGAAATACGATCATAGAAGGTCGTAATCGCAATACCATTACTCTTCATATAACCAATACTCGCATTTACCGTCGCGCGATCTGTGCCACCCGAAACCGATAAATGGTGATCATTAGTTGTACTGTTTTGGAATAAGATATCCTGCCAATTGGTTTCTTGGAATATGATGGTTTTACCTGGATTAATTGGATCCTCCATTGATTGCCACCCCTCGTTCAATTTATGCTTATTAGCATCAGTAAGATATTGTGTGGTAAATCCTGTATTGTTTGTCAAATCATTTCCTGTACCAAAACCAATAGGTTGTGTTAATTGATTGATCGAGCCTGGAACTTTTCGTTCCGCTATTTGAGCACCCACACGTGCATAATAGATATAATCCCTAGCAGAAGCCAACTGGTACAATTGACCAACTTTTGAAGAAGTAAGATTATAAGAATATTCTATTTTAGTACGATTGGAATCACCCGATTTCGTGGTGATAATCACTACTCCATTAGATCCCCTTGCTCCATAAATGGAAGTAGAAGCAGCATCTTTTAGTACCTGCATAGAGGCAATGTCATCGGAGTTGATATCGTTCATATTCGACCGAATAACCCCATCGATTATATATAGTGGACTTGCGCCATTCGGATTGTTAATGGAAGTTCCTCCACGGATTATCACACGGGGAGCTGTTCCTGGCTGGCCTGAAGTACTTTGAACGCGTACGCCCGACACCGTTCCTTGTAAGGCAGAAGCCGGATTCGCGAAGGTTACATTTTCTAAGACCTTCTCATCAAGCTTAGAAATGGCCGTTGTTAAAGTTTCTCTGGACTGTGTTCCATATCCTACGACCAATACTTCATCAATATTGGTGTCATCATTCTCCAAACTAATAGAGGTTAATAAAGGGCTATCTGCTGCGATTTCCAAGCTTTTCTTTCCAACGGAACTGATCAACAATATACTCTGACTTGATCTTACCTGGAGGGTAAAAGTTCCATCTTCTGCAGTAAATGTTCCGTTTTGAGTTCCTTTTTCAGTAATCGTTACGCCTGAAAAAGGATTCTTATCTTGATCTATTACCTTTCCTCTCACTGTCGTTTGGGCATATGCCAAGATATTAAAACATACCAAAAACAACAGCAATACCGCTCGATTCAGCAACCCGCTACGATTCAGGACAGCTAATTTATAGCTCCCTGATTTACTTAAATTCAATTTTAAATTTTTAATCATAATTGTTAGGAAATTGATTGTTAAGTATTGATACTATCTCAAAGATAGACCTAAGCCACTCTCGCTTCTACTACTTTTATGTAGATTATAGATACAATATTTCAGAAGGTTTTAGGATTTAATACCGACCGGCGATTGCCCAAGTATTATTGACTTCTTGATGTTCAACTACTTGATAAAAAGGATACCAAGCCACTGTAGGACAGACATGGTATGGAATACCATATAACTCTTGACCCACCTGAATACCTTCCCATTCTGAAGCGGGAACTTCCAGAACCAAATGTTCTTCGCTTTGGAATTTAGGAATCCAATTCGAATGCTCTGGAAAATGAAAACGTTGTTCGATCGGACTCTCCGATGCAACGGATTTATATCCTAAATCAAGACATATATGGTTTATAGTAGGTTTAGAAATGATTCTTGTAAACAAAATAGCGGCAAAATCAAAAGATTGCTCGGGTAGATTTTCGTGATATCCCCAATCCCAAAGCATAAAGGTGCCAGGACTACATTCTACAAATGGATAAGTCATGTAAATTGGAAAGGTATTAGAACCTCCAAAGACACAAATAAGTTTTTCGTTGGCTTTCTCTTCTACAATTTTCAGCACCTTTAGAAACTCTTGAAAATAAGATTCTACCACTTTAATTCGATCAGCTAAATCTATTACTCGGATATGTCCATCATAACCATGAAAACCTTTTATGTCTAAGTTATCTAAATTCAATAATTCATCGTAAAAATCCTCAAGATTTTGGATAATAACACCTGTTCTTCCCATGCCCAAGTTCACATCTATGTAGACGGGCACCATTATTTCCAGTTCTTTAGCAAATTGATCCATAGATTGTGCAGCCGAGATTGAATCAACCAAGCATTGTAACTTAATTCCAGGATTTTGTTTCACCATATCTAGGAATTGTTCCATTTGGTAGGCAATCAAAGGATACGCAATTAAGATATCTTTTACGCCCAGTTCTAGTAATAAGGAGCTTTCTTTTAGAGTAGCACATTTAAATTTTCGGATTCCGGCATTCAATTGCATTTGAATCAATTCTTTAGATTTGATTGTTTTAATATGCGGTCTGAATCGATTTAAATCTATTTGTTTTTTGATTTTTTCCAAATTCGATTTTACCATATCCGGATAGACGAGTAAGCTTGGACTTGCTAGTTTAGAAGTATCTTTAATATGATAAGTATCTTTAAAATTATCGCTCATTACTTTTCAATTTTTTAATCATACTAAGCATACATGCTATTACCTTTTCTTCTGCATTTTCTTCCAGAAAACTACTGCGACAACGCCAGGTTTCATATCCCCCATATATAAATTCATTTGCTGGCGGGACATATCCTACGTAATCATTTGCCAGACAGATACTGAAATAGAAATCACTTTCTTGTTTTAAAGCTTTCCCTGAGGCACTAAAAAACTCTCCTCCTAATCCTCCCAATAAAACTTTCCCAATTCGGAAGCATTGGACTGGAAAAAAGATTTGCTGTGGAATTGACTCCAATAATACCTGCTCTCTGGCATACACTTTCTCATATAAATCTTTATCCGTATATGCCACAGCTTCATAATCAGTTTTCGCTAGAATTGCATAAGACTCTTTCAATAAGTCTGGAGAAATTAATCGTTTATTTAAAGATATTTCCTGATATAGAACTTCCAAATCTGCCTCGGTTTCCCAGCTCAATCCATCAATTGAGTTAAAAACTGCTTCTGCGATATCTTCACCTATATATTTACTTTTTTCGTGATAATTTTTTGGATATCTGTCTCCATCTATGAAATCCCAAATATTTACTTCCCCACTGGTTCCATTACTCATCATGCTTACTATGCGATTCGAATTAAGTAGAGAAGCAATCTTATTGGAAAAATAGCCAAAATAATCGGCTGTAATTGTACCTCTTTCACAGTCACCGACATAATGCAATCCATAGTTAGCCAATAATCCAATCCACTCGTCAGATCCATTTTTGATTCCTATAAAACAAACTTCAGGATCAGGAATGCTAGTCGGTTCTATAATTTCCGATTCATATCCAAAAGGGTTGGTTTTTACAGCATCTACGGTTTTTAAGACTGGATTCCGGGGTTGATATGAATCTTTCATCCGATATCTTCTAGATGTTAAATGATCAGGCTTAAGAACTTTACCGAAAGCAATTTTAATCTTTTGTTCTTTCTGAACCACTAGGGTTGCTAATTTCAAGAGTTTTTCAGCCAATTGATTTCTATAAGCTAAGTCGATATGTCCCATCAAAAGATCAGCTATACTTCCTGTGGAATGAGCATGCGTACTTGAAATTAATTGATTGGAAGCTGGAACTCCGATACTTTGTTCAATGCCAGCTTTCAAGCTATCTAGGAAATCTCGCTTCATTACACAGATATCCACGACCATTATCAACAACTTCGTCTTTCCGTCGTGCATATAAATCGCTTTTGCGAATAAAGGATCAGCTATTTTGTTGGCATATCTTGTTGTAAATTCACCATTGATCAAAGTTCCTAAAGAAGGGGTAATATCGATTTGATCTGTATTTCCGTATAACATTATTATTTCCAATTATTTCTTAAAAATCGAAGCCAATTTCCATGAAAGATATCATCAATTTGTTGGTCAGAATATCCTCTATTTTGAAGCAAGAATTCATATTTCTGTAGATCCGATATCGCGTTTAAATCCCAAGGAGATTGCTCCGTACCAAAAATACCATCCAAATCACTTCCAATACCAATATGCTGAGCATTTCCTGCAATCTGGCATATATGATCCCAATGGTCAATCAGCATTTCTAATTTAATATCCAATTGCCAAGGATCAGATACTGTATCAATAAACCTTAAATCCATCGCCCAACAATCAAGCATTCCCCCTATTACTGCCCCTCTATTTATCAATCTCTTGATTTGATCATCTGTCAATTGCCGTTGATTTGGAACGATTTTTCGCACATTATGATGACTTGCCCATATCGGTCCGTCATAAAAATCCAATACTTCATCGAAACCTTCATCGGTTAAATGTGTCACATCTAAAATCATATGAAGTTTGCTCATTTCACGCATAAGCTCATAAGCCTTAGGATCTAATTTCCCAGTTTTTCTAGTTCCTGGAGCATATCGTCCCGGACCGAAATGAGATAGTCCCAATGCCCTTAGACCGTAAGAATGAGCCTCATACAAGTAATCAACATTCACTAAAGAATCAGCGCCTTCTAAGCTCAGAATGTAACCGATGGGTAATCCGTCTTTGTTTTCCGTTGCATTCCATTCATTGAGATGATGCTCCAAATCAGCAAGGTTTTGTATTAATTTCATTTCACCCAACTTCTCCATTTCCTTGTACCACAATCGCTGAGCTTGAGTCATGGCCCAAGCTTGCTGCGGAGAATTCCATCCAGGCAATCCTGTTCCTAAAGGGGTTACCCGTGACAATTGTGTCGCAACAACGACCCCGATATTTCCAGCCCGAAGCTCAGGAAAGCATACTGTGCCGTTCCCTCTATCGGGTTTATCTTTCATAAATAGTTCTCGCTGCCTAATTTCCTGCAAACTCTTACGGAGATCACGATTCCATTCTATAGCATTCATGGCTAAATCTAAATGGGCATCAAAGATCAATCTCTTACTCATGGTTCAACCTCCTTTCATAATGTTGAATATTTTTCTCAATAAGGGCATTTATTTCGCCAGAAAAGTCTTCTAACACATCCTCCCATTTTTCAAAATCTCCTTCTTCGTAAGAGTATAGACCAACAGTTGCCCGCATTCCCGTTTTTCCTGCGGATACCTTATCCACAAACCAAGATGGAAGTTCCGAGCAATTGGAAAGTTCAGGATTCAAATCTTTCATGACAAAAGCGTAGGCTACGGTGCCCATTAGATCCATATAGAGATAATTTCCCGTAAAGGGCATGTAGTAGCCTGCATCGTTCCTACACGCCCGATCCACACTTTCAACGCTGGCATAACCGTTACTGACCAAATAAAAAGCCTCTCTAGTCATGGCCGCCAACATAAAAGCCCGTGCACTAATGCCATTTTTTACCCTATACGGATCCTTCTCTAATACCTTGCTTCCAAACTCTGTTAAAAAATCAATCTGATCGTTGGAATTTGTTTTTGTAGATATGATTTCCATGAACAAGGATTTCTGTTTTGGAAAGCTTAGATTTAAGCCTAATACCTCGAGCTGAGTCGCATCTTGAAGATCATGAAGATTTACTGAGTCCAGGTTAACAGTTATGATGCCATCTTTCTTTAAGTAAGGTTTAAGGCTTCTCAACATATTCACCTTTTCTTCTTGATTATCGGAGCAAAAGATAAAGATTAAATCGGCTTTAATGGTGGAATTGGAATTAACAGTTGTATCGAACTTAGTCACTGATAAGGATTTTTCAATCAAAAAGTTATATAAAGCTTGGGAAATTCTAGAATATCCGGAAACAATAATCTGCAAATCAGAAGTATGAATCATTTCTTTTAGAGCAATTTAAGTTACAAATCTTTTAATACTTTGCCAGCTGCTACTAATGCTTTACTTACATCTTCATCTGTTGTTGTGGAACTGATATACCATAATCCTCTTCCAATCACCCGAATTCCCTCTTCATGAAGCTGACTGATAAATTGATTTAATTTTGCTTTATCGTTTTGTAGCAAATCACGGTACTCATATTGTGCTTTCAGGCTAGTAAATGAAGTATTAAACATTGGCCCAGGACCTTGTACCAATAAATTTTGTCCATGTTTAGCTGCTAGCTCCTTCAAGCCAGATTTTAAATCATTCCCTAATCGAAATAATCGACTGTAGACGTCCGTATCTGCTTGTAATTCTTGGATCGTCGCAAGCGACGCTGCTACAGTTGGATTACTGGCGTTCATAGTTCCGGCATGAATAACACGCCCTGAAGATATTTCTTCCATCCATTCTTTCTTTCCAACTATGGCACTGATAGGATATCCGGAGCCCATGGCTTTCGCATAGATGCTAAGATCGGGTTGGATATTAAAATATCCCTGTGCTCCTGATAGGCTCATACGGAAACCAGTGATTACTTCATCAAAAATTAATGCAATTCCATATTTACTGCATAATTCCCTCATCTTTTCCAAATAGCCCGCTCTAGGGGGAATACAACCATTATTACACATAATCGGTTCAGTGATCACAGCTGCCAATTCATCCTTGTATTTTCCAATGGTCTTTTCTAATAATTCGACATCATTCCATGGAATTAAGATGAATTCCGAGGAGCTAGATACTGCCATACCTTGACTCCAGGGAGAGGTGTTCGGCTTATCTCGACTTCCAAACCCTTCTTGAGGCATAGAAATTCCATAAGCTACATTGTCTAACCATCCGTGGTAATGTCCCTCAAACCTTAAGAATAGGTTCCTTTTCGTCTTTGATCTAGCCACACGGAAAGCGGTCTGCACTGCTTCAGATCCATCCAAGCAAAAACGCATCAATTCCGCTGTAGGTATAATCTCTTGGAGCTTTTCCGCCAATTCAATTTCTTTCAAATGTTGACCTGCATACAACTGCCCTTCCCTTGAGTAAGATTCTACCGCATCCAATACTCTTTTATTTGAATGCCCTAGAATTAAAGGTCCTTGGCTTAGAGTAAAATCTATATATTCATTTCCATCTACATCTCGAATCATACTCCCGTGGGCATAATCATAAAATAAAGCATGCGGATGATTATATTTTCTAAATTCGGAAGAAACTCCCGAAGCCAAAACCTTACTTGCCCTATCCAATAATTCCTTGGATTTAGCATATCTATTGTTTTCCATTTGGTTCCGCTAAGTTTAATTCTTTCAATCGATTCCTATATCGATCCGCTAATCGATAAATCTCTTCATTGAAAATTGCAAAATTATGTTCTAGCTGTTTGGCGGATTGTTCACTGTGGGGATAAAGTCCTTTCAAATTATGAATTCCTCTCCCCTTCGTCTGTAATATTTCTTCCATCTGTCTTGGAACCTCGTGGCTATTGCATAGTTTTGGAAAAATGGTTTGATAGGTTTGTAAATAGTGATTTAAACCTACATAATCCATTCTTTTAAAGATTCCCATGATGGTTATCCAAGATCCTATGTCATATTGGAAGCACTTATCCAATCCGGCCATACCCACCACACCTTGGTTTATTAGTTCAAAACCTTGTCGGTAAGCTGCATATAAAAGTCTATTAGTAATAAATCCACGGATATCTTTATACAACAGAGTTGGTTCTTTTTCCCAATGAATAGCCTCTTCTTGAACCATTTCAGCTAGCGACACATCCGTTTTCTCACCACAGGTAATCTCCAAGAATCGCGTTGCGTAAGCAGGTTCTGCCCAATGTATGCCCATAAAACGACATGGATGTTGTAAATACTGTTGTAGGATATTGATGGGAATTGCCGACGTATTGCTCGCTATCACACAACTTATCGGAACGACGGCTTCAATTTGTTGGTAGACTGATTTTTTAATCTCTTCCAATTCGATGATGCATTCAATCACTAATTGACAGTTAATTAAAGCTTTATAATCACTTGACACTGTAAGATTCTTTGTGTAAGTTGGTTGATTTTCTTTAAGAAGATGCATGTCATCAGCTAATTGCAATTGCTCCAGAATGCGCTGTGTACCTTCTTCCAATTCTTCTGGCAGTGGTGTAATAGCAATTACTTGACAACCCGATTTCAATAGAGCAACAATAATACTACTGCCCATCAATCCGAGTCCAACAACTCCGATAATATGTAGCTTTTCCGACATGTATTCTATTTTAATTTTGCAATACAATCAATCTCGACCTTTATTCCTTCTGCTAACACAGATTGGACAGTTGTCCTCGCCGGCCTTACACCATTGAAATAGGTCCCATATACTTTATTGAAAGCATAAAAATCCTGGATATCTGCCAAATGCACGGTGCATTTTAGTACATTATCCATGCTTGTACCCGCATTTTCCAGAATTGCTTTAATATTGTCCATTGACCTAATGGTCTCCTCTTCGATGGTGCCTAACACAAAGGCTGAAGTTTTGAAATCTACGGCAGCTTGCCCACTAACAAACACCAAATCCCCTACATGAACGGCATCTGAATATGCACCAGTCACAAAGTTAGGGTCACGATCTGGATGAACTACTTTTCTCTTTTCCATAATTTCATTAATTAATGAATCAAAACTAAGGGAAGAACTGCCGAATAGCCTATGTATTTATTTAGATTGCTTATACTATTTTTCAAAACGTCCAACTATGGGTATCTGGTTTGACGAGAAATAAGGTTTTAAATGCTAAAAATGAACTATTGATTGGTTTTTACTTTGAATAATCTCCTTTCTTATTTAAAATAGTCAAGGCTAAATCCAAAGAGGCGACTGCTTAGTTTTTAATGAAACCAAAGCGACTTAACCACTTGAACAAAAAAATCATAAAAGAAATGTTAAATGAAATGTGCATTAAGTTTATAATAACAGCATTAGTACAATTTTCATTTGGTTCCTATTTTTGTTTAATGCCAAATATGGCATAAACCAAAAATCTTCCTGAGCTTACTGTAATAAGCATAAATTTCTATTCTAAATATAAATGGACTAGAAGAGATAACCATTACATGAAGGTGTAATCTTCCCTTAGCTAGCTACATCTAAAACTAAAGAATCCCAATCAGAATTGCTATTGCTACCCTATTGGAATGTGGGAAACTCAGAGAGTTTTCCATATTTCAACAGGAACTCTGTCGGCGTTAATTGCCGCCAGGAAGAATGGGTCTTTCATTGTTGTACATCCATGCCCACGCATCTGCATATCTTATTATATCAGGCAAACTGTCAAACATATAGCTATCGACTCCATCCCGTCTAAAAGTTCTGTTAAACTGTTCTACCAAGCTATTTTGCGTAGGCTTGCCCGCATGGATAAATTCCCGCTGTATGCTGTGCTTTTCACGCCAGCTCCGAACAGACTCAGCAATAAACTCTGTTCCACTGTCCGAACGGATCTTTTCAGGTTCGCCACGCCACTCCAGCAGTTTTTCCATTTTACGGATTACCCGTTGTGCCGGTAGGCTAGTATCCACTGTAATAGAAAGGGTCTCCCTGCTGAAATCGTCTATAACGTTTAATGTACGTATCGTTTTTCCACTCGCCAGTGTGTCGTGCATGAAATCAAGGCTCTACGTGACATTCGGTCTAATAGGGCAGATTAAGGGTGCTTTTATAAGTGCCGAAAGACGCTTCGTTCGTTTGTCTCTCAGATTAAGGCGCATAGCTGTGTAAATAGGATAGGCACGCTTATGGTTCCACATATATAGCAATTTTCTAAGACGGTTATACATCATCAGAAATCCCATGTACGGTGAAGTTCTGCCAATTTGAAAAGCTGCTCGATGAATTCCGTATCATCTTTACACTTTGCGCGGTAATAAAAAACAGAAGTGCTTAAGCAGAATATTGCGCAGGCCCGCCGCAGCCTCACCCCGAAATCTTCGCGGGCATAACCTACAAGCTCACAATTCTCAGCAGGCCCTAGAGCTTTTTGTCGATAACGTCTTTTAAAGCTGTGATCTGTAAAGTCTGCTTGGCGAGAATCTTTTTATACTGCGCTAACTCCTTTTCCATTTCTCGAAGCTGCTTGAGCTGTGAAACCTCCATCCCCGAGTACTTTTTTTCCAAGAATAGAAGTTCCTTGGCTAATACCGTGCTCATGGCAAATATCCGAAACCGATTGACCCGATTCCTGCTCTGACAAAATCTTGATGATCTGGCTCGCTAAACTTACTTCTTTTTCATTGTCCCTAAATTATAAAACTACATTAATAATCGTAGCTGTTTTCGGGGAGGATTACAAGACAATTGAACATAACTGATTCTATTTAATTATTTCCCTAACAAAATTCATATTACAGCCTCTATTCAAAATCTAACCATATCACAAAACGTTATTTAAATTTAAATAACTACAATTCTTTCAAACTAATAGCTTAGACTAGCTCGCACCAACTTGTGAGTGAAATTCGACAAGATTATCGAATTTGAAGCCTTACTTCGAATAGCTTCGTCCAATCTTTGCCTGTAACTAAGAAAGTTTTTGTATCCGATTTGTAGGCAATGCCATTCATTTCGTTGTCAGCAGATTTCCTTACACCGTCATATAGTCCTACAAAATTGACTCTACCTTCGATTACACCGGTGGTTGGGTCGATTATTACCACTACATCTTTCGATTGGTCGTAGATGTTTGCAAACAGTTTTCCATCGACATACTCCATCTCGTTAATACGGTCTACAGGGCCGTTGTCGTCGAACACCTGGACCGATCCTGTTTCCTGTAAAGTAACGGGATCCAGGAAATAAATATTTGCTGAGCCGTCCGATTTAATAAATTGCTTTCCATCGTACGTTAATCCCCATCCTTCGGCACTCTTTCCGTAATCAAAGGACTTGATTAATTTAAAGGATGTTTTATCATAGATAAATCCTTTTTTGTTTAACCAGGTTAAAAAGTAAATTTTATCCCCTACTACCGTCATGCCTTCACCGAAGAAAGTGCCATCACCGTCTATCTTTTGAATCACCTTTCCTGTTTTTAGATCAACTTTGCGCAGCGAGGTTCTATCTTCTTTTCCCGTTGATTCGTAAAGTGTTCCGTTATCATAATATAAGCCTTGGGTAAACGCTGTAGAATCGTGTGGATAAGTATTGACTACTTCAAAGGCGTATGCTTTTGGTGCTGGCGGCACGACTAACAGATCACTGTATGCGATATCTTCTTTCCCTTGTGCATAAATTTTCGCGCTCAATCGCTTATTTCCATAACCATGCTTATCTGTATCGAATGCTACTGCTGTGGTATCGGTTTTTCTATCGAAAATGTCTCCATCCACAGAATAAACAACAGAGTCTATCGCTACATCATTGAAGTTTAATTTGAGTTGTAATTTCTCGCCCTTCAAGACCTTCGATCCGGATTTTGGGTTCACAAACTCAAATTTACCTTTTTGTGTTTTACAGCTGTAAATGAATAGGAAAGGTATAGCCAGTACAAATCCTAAGTATTTAAGTTTTAGTTTCATATTAATAATTCCAAAATGCGTCTTTAATATACGTTAATTTCTTATCAATGATGCTGATCAAATCGAATCTGATCTGTCCTGTATAATTGTTCTCAAAAATATAAGCTTCTGCTGCGCGCGATAATGCTTTCTGTTTGGCATTCGAGATCAGCGTATTTTCGCATCCGTAAGTGGCGCTCTTTCGAACCTTCACTTCAACAAAGATTAGGAATATGTCATCCTTTGCAATGATATCAACTTCCAGATGTTTATGACGCCAATTCTGCGCCAAAATTTCAAATCCTTTGTGTTCCAAATATTCCGCCGCTTGCTTCTCTCCTTGATCCCCTATCAGTTTGCGGCTATCCATTACTTTACGACAATATTGCCTAAAAGGTTTCCTAGCAATTGCTCCCCTTCTTTTAGTTTTTGATATTTCGCCAGTAGAATTTGCAAGTCTGCATCATCGCTTGTATGCTTCAATTCTTCCCGAATCGTCTGCATTTGAACTTCTATCTTATTTTTCTTGATCCTATAAATAACTTGAATCACGAGGGATTTCAACTGATCGAGTTCCTCCGGCACAAAAATCTTGCGTTTGTCGTCATTCCAACTTGGGCTTAATTCGTATTTGTTGACTACAGAATCTACGGCTAAGGTGGAAACTTCGGGATTCTCATGTGAGAAAAATACCTTGGCTTCAGGAACTTGAAAGTTTTCAGCTTGTTTAGCAAACTCGTCGACAATTAGCTTGCAAGTTTTATCCATAATCTCGATATCGTCAAGACTAGCTAACAAATAAGGAGCTACCGGGACATCCCCATCACCTTCCCAATGGACGAGTTCTCTGCCATAATTCAATAAAATCCGCACCAATTCCTTTTCTAGTCGAAGTTCTGCAGATTCGACTTGAACGGGCTCTGCCGAAGGTGCTTCTGCGCCCATTGCCGCGAGCATCTCGGCCGGGAACCATTCTTCGCTGCCAGGAGGCATGTCCATGGCTGCTGCAGCTTGGTTCTGCTGTGCCTGAGCCTCCTTCTTCTCTTTCGAACGCGCCTTTGCCAGGCGAATTTTATTGAGTTCTGATAGAAGAACGCGTTCCTCGATATCTAACAACGAGCTACATTGACGGATATAGACCGAGACTTTAATTTCATCAGGGATAAGTGCGATGCTTTCAACAACCTCACGGATTACCTCTGCACGTTTAATCGGATCTTCTTTCGCATCGCGGAGAAGAATATTTGTTTTATAGAAGACAAAATCTTCTTGATTTTTATCTACGTAAGACCGGAATTCGCTGGCGCCAAACTTCTGAATATAAGAGTCTGGGTCATTTCCATCAGGGAAAAGCAGAACCTTTACATTCAAGCCCTCTTCAAGAAGCATGTCAGTCCCTCTCAATGAAGCTTTAATACCGGCTTCATCACCATCATAAAGTATAACGACCTGCTTCGTATATCGAGAAATCAGCTTTATTTGACCGGTAGTCAAAGACGTTCCTGAGGAGGATACAACTTGTTCTACCCCGGCCTGATGACATGATAGTACATCGGCATAACCCTCTACCAAGAAACATACATCGTGCTCAAGAATTGCTTTCTTCGCCAGATGAAGCCCATAGAGGACATTGGATTTATGATAGATTTCGCTTTCCGGAGAGTTGACATATTTAGGGACTGTTTTATCTTTCTTCAGTGTCCTACCACCAAAACCTATAACACGTCCGGTTAGATTATGAATAGGAAAGATAACACGACCTCGAAAGCGGTCGTATAAAGACTTGTCGTCGCGTTCTACAGCAAGACCTAGTTCAGTCAAATATTCTTTCGCAAAACCATCCTTTGCCGCCTCATCGACCAAAGAAGTCCAAGCTTCGGGAGAATACCCTAGATCAAATTTTTTGATAATATCATCCCGATACCCTCTTTCACGGAAATAACTCACCCCAATTGATTGGCCAAGCTCCGTTTCCCATAGGGTATGCTTAAAGAATTTTGATGCCCATTGATTGATTACATAGAGACTCTCTCTTTTATCTTGCGCTGCCATTTGAGCTGGCGAGCGTTCGACCTCTTCAATAGGTATGTTATATTTGTTAGCGAGGTATCGGATGGCTTCAGGATAGGCATACTTTTCATGCTCCATCACAAATTTTAAGGAATCTCCCCCTGCGCCACATCCGAAGCATTTATAGATTCCTTTATTTACCGAAACGTGGAATGACGGCGTTTTCTCATTGTGGAATGGACAATTGCCAATTAATGAAGTTCCTCTTTTCTTTAAATCGACAAAATCCCCTACTACCTCCTCAATACGAGCAGTGTCCAAAACCTTTTCAATTGTCTCTTTCTTAATCATCTTTGTTGTACAAAGATAACGCTCCTTAAGGGAAATGAAAGGTTAAAAGACGCTAATTTTTGCGCCTATTTTGTGACGACAGCCTCTCCTACATTATCCAACTTGGAGAAGATGGAGTTTTTGGAAATATATTCCGGAACGATTTCTTTAACAAGCTCGACGAGTAACATAGGGTTATGATCTCCCGCTGGCGTCACGACCTGTTTACACAAATATTCAATTTTTTGCTTTTTCAGATCGACATCATCCGTATTGACGCGAGCAATCATAATCTTATTATGATGAGTTTTGCTGGTATTTTCGTTGTCTGCAAGAAGCTCTTCAAAAATCTTTTCCCCAGGACGAAGACCGGTAATCTCAATATTGATGTCCTCCGGATATTTGTAGCCTTTTAATCGAATCATGCGAATTGCAAGATCAATAATCTTAACAGGCTTGCCCATATCGAACACATAAATCTCCCCACCTTTTCCCATCACCGCTGCCTCCTGTACAAGCTGGCAAGCTTCAGGAATCGTCATAAAGTATCTTGTGATATCTTGATGGGTTACCGTCAAAGGTCCACCCCTCTTAAGTTGCTTTTCGAACAAAGGAATTACGGATCCGTTAGACCCTAGAACATTCCCAAAACGCGTAACGATGTAGTTCGTGCGGCTCTTACTATTCAGACCCGAAACATAAATTTCGGCGATGCGCTTTGTCGCACCCATGACGTTCGTTGGGTTGACAGCTTTATCAGTCGAAACCATGACGAACTTTTCAACGCCATATTTGTCTGCCATATCTGCAACATTTTTAGAACCCCAAACGTTTGTCAATATGGACTCGTATGGATTCTGCTCCATCAACGGTACATGTTTATAAGCTGCCGCGTGGAATACAATTTGTGGCCTATATTGCTCGAAAATCGAATCCATAAATTGGCGATCTCTTACATTTCCGACCATGAACAAAACATTTTCCTTTTGGCAACTACTTCTTAGCTCTTGTTGTATATCATATAGCGCTGATTCCGCTTGATCCACAACAATCAGATGTTTAAAGTCTGTGAAAGCAATCTGACGCACTAATTCTGATCCAATCGAACCAGCTCCCCCGGTAACTAAGATTACCTTGTCACGCATCATCTCATGCACAACAGGGTTTTCCAGCTTTATCGCCTCCCGACCTAACAAGTCCTCTATTTTTAAAGTCCGTAATTGTCTGGTCGCCGCTTTGCCACTCAATAGCTTTGCTGAGGTAGGCATAATCTTAAGCTTTACAGGTAGAGGCTCTATTCTAGCAGATATCTTCGAAAGGCGTTCTTTATTGTTATCATCCAATGCAATGATGATACTATCGATCTGTATTTTTTTGACGAAATCGGGAGTCAACCTCTCCATATCAATAATCTTGTACCCATTGATCATCTTCCCGATTCTATTCGGATTGTCATCCGCAAAGGCCACTACTTTAACTTTTCGCCGAATTTCATTTCTGAACAAGTTTAAGGTCAATGTGCCCATGTTACCTGCACCGAAGATCATTACTCTTTCGACCTCCCGTCCGCTAAAGAAAAACTTCTCATATACTGTTCGGTAAAATACACGTGCAGCTACCAAACAAACTGTCGTAAAAAATGCATGGGTGAAGATAACTGCATATGAAGGTCTGAAGAATACGCTGATTGCATTAGATTCCTGAAAGATACTACGAACGATAAAGGAGGTAAACATCAAAACAGCAAACGCTGTGAACACAGCTTTGAGCAAACCCCAAGCATCTCTCAATCCCGTTTGACGAACTATTCCACGGTAGGTTTTAAAGTATAGAAAAGAAAAGTAATATATGGCAAAGACGAAAATCGACTTCTTTACCATCAGTTGCATATCAAATCGTCCCTTAAAACTGTTAATGATGAAATTCGACAGGAAATAACAAAAGAGGACAATCAACAAGTCGATTAACAAAATAACCCACCTTGGGCTGTCTTTACGAAAATATCGTCTAAGTGAATTGCTGTTCATTGTGTGTCCTAGTTCGAGGTCAATTTACCTTTGTGAATAAAAAATGAAGAAAGAAAAATAAAAACTTACCAAACATGAATAGCTTAGGCAAAGTTAGTGCCACGATGCTGAAAAAGCGCAAATTCAATACATTTCGATTTTAAGAGTGTGCTAGCGAAAATCTTCCATAATTCCATTAAAACACTAATATTAAAGTTCTTGATCGCTTTTGAAAATAAACACTAAAAAAAAGAGGTAACCAAATGTTACCTCTTCTTTTCACAGTATTTTTATTTCTGTTTTCCCTTGAATAACTTAGAAAATTGCTTCATGATTTTCGCTCGTAAAGAAACCGAACTCGAATCAATGTATCCATAGCCGTAGCCATAACCATAGCCATAACCGTAACCACGTGCAAAGTCAACATCATTTAAAACGACCGCCATGTTTTTCAGTTTACCATCTTCGTAAAGCTCCTTAGGAACATTTAAAAGACGCTTATCTAAATAATTCGCACGCGTTACATAAATTGTTAAATCTGCATTTTCAGCAATCAACAATGTGTCAGTAACCAAACTAACCGGTGCCGTATCAACAATCACAAAGTCATAATGCGTACGTCCATATTCAATTACTTCATCAAAATGGCCGTTCATCAAAAGCTCTGCCGGATTCGGTGCGATATATCCAGAGTAAATAATATCGAAATCGTATGGAGCTGGTTTCCTAATTATGATATTCTCTACAGGCATATCGGGATTTATTAAGTATTGTGTAATACCGATATTTGTATGTTGTAAATGAGATAATCCTAAATAGTCTAAAACTTTCGGAGAACGGATATCTGCTCCAATTAATAAAACCTTTTTCCCTGACATGGCTAGAATCCTAGACAAGTTCGTTGAAACAAAGGACTTACCCTCTCCTGATGTAGTTGAAGTAACGAAAATAACCGCCGAATCCTTTTTAGTTCCTAGCATGAAAGCAATATTCGTCCGAAGGATACGAAATGCCTCTGCGAGAGAAGATCGGTCATTATCTTTGACAATTGGATCGTCTGAGCTTGGCACTTCTCCAAGGATGGGTGCTGCAAATTTCTCTTCAATGTCTCGACGAGAATGTACTTTGTTGTCGAGAAGAAATTTCAGATAAAGAATTCCGAAAGGAAGTAAAAACCCTGCGATTAATGCTCCTAAAAGGACAAAAATTTTCTTTGGGGCCACCGGAACAGGAGAGCCGTAAGCATCGTCAATGACTTTCAATATTGCAGGTTTCGCAGATGCCTTTATCTCAGTTTCCTCACGCTTTTGCAGTAAAAAAAGATATAAAGATTCAACAATTTGTTGTTGTCTCGAAATATCCTTAAAGCCCCTCTCCTGATTCGGAAGCTGATTTAACTTATTTTCAAATTTATTCTTTTGAGATTGTAACGCAGAGACATTACTTTCCAAAATTTGGCGATAATTATTTAACGAAGTTCTTAAAGAAGAACTCAACTCATTGATGTTCTGATTAAGATTCTTCACGATGGGGTTGTCAGGAGTAGCTGATTTCAAGAGATCATCCCTTTCTAAAACTAAATCATTATAGTTTTTTATAGAATTTTGAATCGATAAATCTTCTAAACCAATATTTGAAGGCAGCAAATTCCCTAAATTTCTATTAACCGAGCCACCCAACATTTCAGCCAAACGTAATTGAGTTTGATACTCAATCAGTTTTCTCTCATTTTCAGAAGCATTCTCCATATAGAGCTTAACTTCAGACGACATGTCGACCAAATTGTTTCGATCCTTATAATCAGCGACTTTAGTGTCTGCCACTGATAAATCTTTTGAAATCAAATCAAGACGAGAATTAATGAAATCCGAAGTTGCTTTGGATAAAGCACTTTTATCTTGGGACACATCTTCATTATATTGGTGAATTAACGAGTTTAATAATAATTCTCCTTTTTTGATGTTACCAGTGTTCATCGAAAAATTCACAACATAACTCTGCTTCTCGGTATTAGGCGTTATATTAATGACCCTCATCAAATTGTCGATCGCTCGATTCACTGATACGAATTTGACCAACAAGTCATCATTCCATGTGGCGTGGCCTTGGGGTAAAATCATCATCATTCCCAGCGGCGTTCTAAACTTCTGTCCAAAAGAAATTGTTTGGCTTCCAAATTCCTTGTCGATTGTAACCAATTTACCATTTTGATTTTTGATGGTAATTTCATACAAAAGTGAGTCCGAATCGAATTTTTGTTGGTCAAGAAAAACTAACCGAACTGGAGATTGGGACTCTAGCATCTCTGAGGATCTTACATTCCCTTTTAAGGAATATGTAATATTAAATCGGTTTTGATCTACAACCTTACGAAATATTCTTCTTGATTTTAATACATCTATTTGATCCGAAACAAATGCCGTCATTGGTCCCCCAAATCCCCCTAAGCTCGCTATTTCGCCTAATCCCGCTAATTCTCCACCTTCCTTATTTTCGTCTTGTAATAATATTTTTGCAGAAACATTATAGGTCTTCTCTGCGTAACGAAGATAGATAAATGCTAAAATCAAGAAAAAAATCAATGAGAACAAAAACCATTTCCAATAATAAAAATACTGTTCAAATAATGCTTTTAAATTTATTTCTTGATTCTCTTCCCTGATTGGTTTTGAGTTTGGTAGACTGCTCATAAATTTAGATTAGATTTATCTTACAATGACTGCAATAATAGTGATTATTAAGCCGGCGATTGAAACAAAAATTGATGTGTTTTGAGTATATTTCGACGACTGAATTTTTGCGTCATTAGGTTCAACATAAATTACATCATTCTGTGCGAGATAATAAACAGGGGAATTTAAAGCCTCTCTTTTCGTTAAATCTATTCTATATTCCTTTTTTTCTCCTCCTTGTTCCCTAATCACCAAAATATTCTTTCGTACACCATTAATACTTAAATCCCCAGCCATGCCCAATGCCTCAAGAAGAGTAATCCGATCATTTGTAATTGTGAACGAACCGGGATTATTGACTTCACCCAGTACAGTTACTTTAAAGTTTCTTATTTCTAAACTAATTCCGGGATTTGTAATATAAGCTTGAACCTGTTGTCTTAAAAAATCGATGGCCTCAGTGCGTGTTTTACCACCCAAATTTATGTTACCTAATTTAGGGAAATCAATATTTCCATTTGAATCTATTGTATAGGTAGGTATAAACAAACTTGAGGTTTGCAAATTTCCACCACTACCCTGGTATGGCGAAATTTGATTAAAAGGCGCAGTAGCTCGAACGTCATCCGCCAAAACAGCAATAGCTAAAATATCGCCTGGTTGCAATTTTGGCGCATTTAACTCATAGCTTGTTGTCAATTCTGTCGAATCTGCTTGGAAATAGATTAAATCTTTCTTTGAAGCACAAGAACTTAGAAAGCTTAATAGAATTATTAATTTTAAAAATATTTTCATAGACAATTTAAAAGTGGGCATGCAAAAACTAAACCAATCAGTCCAGATTTTACAAATCTAACGTTTTTACTATAAATAAGCCTTTTTTATTTCTTTAACATTACTTTAGACAAAGTCGGTTAATTGTTCGCTTTATTCTAGATTTTTCATCTTCACTCAGGTTCGATCCAGAAGGTAAACATAATCCGTTTTCAAACAACTGTTCGCATACTTGTCCTCCATAATAAGGACTAGTACTAAAAATCGGTTGCATATGCATTGGCTTCCATAATGGTCTGCTTTCGATATTTTCTTCTAATAATCCCAACCTTAAATCTTCCCGCGTTAACCCGCCAGTCAATGCTGGATCTACCAATATTGCAGATAACCAATGGTTAGAGAAATAATGTTTTTCGGGTTCCGAAAACAAAGTGATTCCTTCAATCTTATCAAATATTTCTTTATAAAACTCATGCATTCCCCTCCTTGCTTTGACCCGTTCTTCTACGACCTCCATCTGTCCCCTTCCGATTCCAGCAGAAACATTAGACATTCTGTAATTGTATCCAATGTGAGAGTGTTGATAGTGAGGTGCATTATCTCTAGCCTGAGTCGCCAAAAATACAGCCTTATCTTTATCTTGATGACTGTGACAAACTAACGCCCCGCCCCCTGAAGTCGTGATAATCTTATTTCCATTAAATGAAAGAACACCGAATCGTCCAAATGTCCCGCATGAGTTCCCTTTGTAGGTCGAGCCCAATGCCTCTGCAGCGTCCTCTATCAAAGGGATATTATACTTTTGGGCGACGGCTAGAACTTCTTCAACCTTAAACGGCATTCCATATAAGTGAACTCCTACAATAGCCTTTGGCTTTACACCCTTTTCAATCCTGTCAATGATTGCTTTCTCGAGCCAAATTGGATCAATGTTCCAAGTTTCAGGCTCTGAGTCGACAAATACCGGTGTTGCTCCTTGATATACAATTGGATTCGCTGAAGCGGAAAAAGTCATTGATTGACAGATAACTTCATCTCCATACCCAACTCCGCACTCGATTAGTGCCAGATGAAGTGCTGCAGTACCTGCAGATAGTGCCACTACTTTTATGTCCGCATTTAAAAACGATTCTATATCTTTTTCAAATTCATTTACATTCGGCCCTAGAGGGGCTACCCAATTTTCCTTAAATGCCTCATGAATAAATTTTAACTCATTACCTCCCATATGAGGAGATGACAACCATATCTTCTCTGCCATTATCAATTTCTTTTAATATACAATTCTAGTTTATTTTAAATTAATGTCACTATCAATCTTAATGACTCTTCCAGGATTTCCGACCACAGTTGCTCCGTCCGGAATATCCGTTATTATTACGGATCCAGCGCCAATTGTACAAAATCTACCTATTTTAATCCCTTGAATAACGGCCGCGCCTATGCCAATATGCGTCCCTTCACCGACTTTAACTCGTCCGGCCAACGCGGCATTTGGAGAAATATGAACATAATCGGAGATCATACATTCGTGATCAATCGAACAATTGGTGTTAATTATGCAATGCTTCCCAATACTGGCTTCAGAGTTAACCGTTACTCCCGACATTACAACCGTTCCTTCACCGAATTTTGCACGCTGAGAAATTGAGGTTTTGGGATGAATTAGCATCGGATATATTAAGTCTGAATTTACCTCTGCAATAGCTTTTCGGATCTTATTATTTCCAATTGAAATAATAATTTCTTTGCAATTATCTGGAATATTCTTGTATACAGTATAACCAAACAACTCATCAGATTTAGGCATTTCGTCTACAAATCCATCGATGACCACGCCAGTTAACTCGGCTATTTCAACAACGACTTTTCCATGACCATTTGCTCCATACAGATACATAACAACTATTTTTTATTTACTTTAACCTTTTCTTTTTCTTTCAATTTATAAAAACACACTTTCGTATCGATTGCCTTTGCGTATCAATCACGACAGTGATTTCGCTCTAGCCTTCGATAACAGCAACTATATTAGCCATCCGTCTTTAATATTTCTACGAAAGACTCTATTAAGTTCCTTTTCATAGCTTATCATTAATTATTCCCATTAAAACCTTCCATAGTCGCTTGACCTTCTTGCGAGATCCCCTCTCGAACAACAACTTTTTTAATTGTTAATAAAAAAATCTTTAAGTCCAAAATAAATGAAATATTGTCAACATACCACACATCTAGTTCAAATTTTCGAGTCCACGAAATCGCATTGCGCCCATTGACTTGTGCCCAACCAGTAATCCCTGGTCGCACATCGTGGCGTTGCTTCTGAACGGCACTATATAACGGCAGATACTGTGGCAATAACGGTCTAGGCCCAACAATTGCCATATCCCCCATCAAAACATTTATTAATTGAGGAATTTCATCTAACGATGTCTTACGCACAAAAGAACCTATTGGAGTTAAGCGATCTGCATCCGATAATAGCTCTCCATTTTTATCTTTTTTATCGTTCATCGTCTTAAACTTTATGATTTTAAAAATCCGTTCGTTTAAACCAGGTCTCGATTGGAAAAAAAATGGTTTACCCTGATTCGCAAAATATAAAGCCACAACAACCGCAATAAAAATTGGAGAAATTAAACCCAACAAAACAAGAGCAATAATAAAATCGAAAAAGCGTTTAAAAAAATTTTTATACATTTTTATCTATCAATTAGTTTTTTGTATTCAATTAATAGGGCTTCCCAAACCACCGATTGCTGATAACGAGACTCTATCATATTACGGGCGTTTAGTTTCATTAAATTATATTGATTTCTATCTTTTTTGATATCTCTCATCGCTGCAATTAGGGATTTTATATCTTTTGGAGGAATGATAAGACCGTTTTTTTTATGTACAATGATCTCATTACAACCATTTATATCTGTAACAATGCTTGGTAATTCCAGCGCTCCTGCTTGAATTACTACATTCGGAAACCCTTCTCTATAACTAGGAAATACTAGCGCGTCTGAAATAGCAAAGTAAGGTCTCACATCCCTTTGAAAGCCAACGCTAACTATACTTGGGTTGCTTGCAATTTCCTCAAGTGTTTTTGCTTCTAACGGATCAAGCTCGCTTTCATAATTTCCAACTAATAATAATTTCGAATCACCATTCGAATTCAAAGTCTTAAAGGCTTCAATCAATTCATTAATACCCTTATCCGCAACTAATCGGCCGACAAATATATAAACGAAATCCTCTTCCCGAATATGCAATTGTTGCTTAAGATTTTGTAGTTCAATTTTACTCTGCGTAGCTAAGTTGAAATAGGTTAAGTCAATTCCATTAACATTTCCGTTGGCAATAATCTTTAACGGTTTTTTAGTAATATTAAATTTGACTAAATCATTTTTTACTCCCTTTCCTTCAGGAAATATATCAGTGGCAGCCCAACATAACAGCCGATCCATTAATATTAGCAGTTCCCGAAGAAGCCCTCGCTTTGAAGGGAAAATTAACCCTGTAAACGTGTGAACTCGAATCGGCACCCCAGCCATTTTTGCGGCTAGCATCGACAAAAGACCAGCTTTAGGAGTAATTGAGTGAACAATCGTGGGCTTCTCCTTATTCAAAACCTTAAAGAGGTTCACCAGAGAAACGAAATCTTTAAACGGGCTAATTCCCCGTTCCATGTTTACCGCAATTACCGGTACCCCCTCTCGTTCCGAGGTTTCTTTTAAGAAATGTCCTTGACTCGAAATAGCAACTACCTCATAATGTTCGCTCAAAAACCGAAGTTGACCATTTAATAAGCCGAAAAGTGACTCTGGAACTGTTGCCGTACGAACTATTTTATACATACAATTCTAGTTAATAGAGAGTTTCGCGCCATTCAAGGAATTTTCTCTAGAGACATCTCCCACTTTACCATTCCTTCTCAATTTCACATCGTTAACCCCTTGAAATTTATTTTCCTTTAGGATTACTTCCCCGTCAAAATTTATCGAGTATTGTTTCTTAAGATTTTTTGTCAAAAATGAATTATTAACGAACTTCATACCAGGTGAGATAATATTCATAAGTGAGCTCGACTTATAATCATATATGTCGTCAACTTCAAAAATATTATCTTCAATTATACTGCCACGCCTCTCTCCATGGGGAGCATAAAAATTAACTAAAGAGCGGTCGTTTAATTGATCTACCCCCCTGGTTCTTTTTAGCCCTGTATTTTTCGGAAAGCCGTTATTTGAAATAAAATTCCCTCTGATTGTGACAGGAGCATTTGTAGTTTTACTTACGTTATAAAAAACCATACCAAGATCAGTACCCGAAATTCGATTCTTCTCGATTATATGATTGCCTAAGTCTAATTCAAAGTGCATCCCTCTATCGTATCCAAAAATAGTATTTGAACTTAATGTTATATTCTTACTAAGGTATTCTATGACAATCCCTGCACGACCCAACTGTTTAGTTTTATTAAAGTCGTTTAAGATTTTGTTATTTGAAATCTTACCTTGTGCAACGTTCGCGATATAAATTCCATCACCATAATCATCTTTCTTAGGATTGTAACCCCAAGCATTTAGAATCTCATTATTAATAATATTTATGCTCTTTATTTTATTAGCTGATTGATTAATATCTATAGCAGTTGTAAAAATTGAAAGACCGATTCCGTATATATTTTGAATTTGAACATTCGACACTTCAACACTTTCAACATCACTTATTCCAATTCCATAATATGAAACCGATTTATTGATGAATTTATTTGATTGACTGTATACTGGGAAAGAACCAAATAAGCTTAAATCACGAACGATAACATTTCCTTTAGCCGGTGATTGGTAATAACCTCTTATAGATAAAATCGTTGTGTTCGCAATATTTCTAATTTTTGATTTTCCCTTTGATTCCCCAAATATTTTAACTCTTCCTTGAGGGATAAAAAAATCTAATTGTTGAGACGTTAAGTACTCGCCTTGGGGAAAGAAAATTTCAGCATCCTTACTTTTTTGCGCATCCTCAAAACATCTCAAAATCGCCTTTGTATCATTTGTTTTGCCATCTCCTTTTGCTCCGTAATTTTTCACATTAAACGTCTGTGCAAAACATGCATTAAAATGCGCAAAAATTGTCAAAAACATTAAACTCCATCTCATATTAATATACTTTTATAAGCTTCTAATATTGCTCCCACTTGAAAATTGATATCATATTGGGCGCCTTTTGATTTACCGAGTCTAGAAATTTCCTCATAAAAATCTTTATCCTCCAGCTTTTTCAATTGGGCAACCAAATCATCAACATTTCCTCTTTCAAATAGCAAACCACCATTTTCTAGAACGTCAGATAAACCAGGTACATTCGATCCAATCGTTGGTTTACCCAATACCATTGACTCCACCGCAGACAGCCCAAAACCCTCAATATGCGAACTCAATACAGAAATGTCAATCATTTTCAAAATAGAGGGAACATCATTCCGGTTCCCCAAAAATTTAATCCGATCGAACATTTCCTCTGACTTTACAAAATTTAATAATGCCTCTTTGTTCTTACCATCGCCAACCAAAATCAAATGATAATTTTTTGGCAACTTCTTCATTGCCTTAATTAAAGTCAACTGATCTTTTTCATCACGAAATCCAGCAACCATGCATAACAGAATTGAAGAACTTGAATACCCAAACTGCTCTTTGCTATGAGGCGAAGAATTTAGAATTTTACTTATGTTCACACCGTTATGAACAACAATTAATTTATTATTGGGGATTCCGTAATATCTTGTTAATGCATTCTTGACTTCATCTGAAATGCAGATCACTGATTTATAATATCTATAAACGAATCGATCAATTAATCTGAAAACCGGATTCGATAGTCTTCTGTTTGATGTGCTATGTTCAGTAAAGATCAATTTTACTCCCTTAAAGCTCAATATTTTAGCAAGAACTACCCAATATTGAGTTGGAAATAAATGTGCATGTATAATATCATAGGAACCCATAAATTTAATTAGTTTAAATATGTTCAATGGGTTATAAGAACTTCCTTTCGACAAGGAGAACACCTTAAAGTCTTTATTTTTAACACTTTCTGTAAACGGATACTCTTTACCATCGAGTAAGACTAAATCCATTTCAACATCAACAACATCGTTAAACAGAGGCAGTGTTTCAACTAACAATTTCTCCGCTCCACCCGTTGCTAAACTATTTATAACCTGTAATACCTTCACGTTTACTACATTAAAAATTTAAGAAAAAATAATGCCAAAATTCACTTAGCTTCACAGCCAGGAAGGCCTCCGTAGAGCCATTATAAAAAAGAAAGAAGTTTAAACCACATAGTAGGATTAGGGTAATCAACTCCTTTTCTTTCAAATTCTTAAACAACACTAAAAAAATAAAAGGAATAAAGCTTCCTATAATCCTTCCTCCGATGGGCGAAAGGAAATAAGAGGTTAAATATATAATTAACCCTAAAATTGAAAGAGTAGCCGCACTATCTACTTTACTGTTAAAAATAGTCCCCTTTTTTATTGATATAATAACCAAAAAAACCATTAACCAAACAGCAAACATCGCTCCTGAAGAAGTGTTATCAAAATTCGTAAGAGATTGTTTACTTCCGACCAACGTCGTAATAACGACTAAAATGGCATTGATAATCAATCCTAAAAGAATAAGAAAGATAATCCGACGATATGGTTTATCTATTTTAAAGACATTCTCTAACAATTCATTAATCCCGACGAACGCACAAATAATATAGAATGAATTGTGAATAAGACCCAATGAGGCAATGAAAACAAGCTTCCATTTCATGGATTTAATTCTATCATAGAATAATAACAAAAAGACTAAGCCAAACCCTTGTCTCAAGGTTACAAGTTGTGTTGCAAAAAATTGGACGTTAAAAAATAATAGAACTAGAAAAAAAATTCCAACGAAGATGTTAGGAAAACTCCTCAAGGAAAACAGAGAAACCCCGAAACAATTTATAAATACTATTATCTTAACAGTCAATGTCGGGTCATGCCAAATAGAGTCTAAACCTTTATTAACCAAATAAAACACGGGCTCATTAAATAAAAATCCCAAAACCGTTTTGATTTGAGATAAGCCGTACTCATAATCTACTGCATAAATGGTCAAATAATTATCTCTATCCTTAAAAAGAAAATGAGGCAATGAAGATAATACATATGCATATACAATGCTTATGAACACTGATAGTATTAAATTGCTTTTTGATGCAGAATATTGACTCTTTGTTAACATTTAGAGATCATTTAAAAATCCAATCCATTTCTTCGCAATTTCTTGAGGCAAAAACTTTTCTGCATTACTTTTGGATTCATTGGAAAAACTTACTCGCAAAGCTTCGTCTGAAATTAGCGTGTTCAATGCCACAGAAAAAGCTTCCGAATCATCATCTTTAACTAGAAATCCATTATCTCGATTAATTACTTCAGCCGGACCTGTCAAGCAATCATATGCAATTATTGGTAATCCATATGATTGGGCTTCAATCAGCGTCATGGGCAGTCCCTCAAACCTTGATGTCATGACCAAAAAACTCGATGTTTTATAATATTCTCCGATATTATTCGTCGATGGAACAAGTTTAATATTTTTCAGACCCGATTTATTTATCTGATTTTGAAGCGACTCCTTATCTTCACCTTCTCCAATTATCTTCAAATCCCAATCCAGACAATTGTATTTTTTGACAAAATCTTCCCAGATAGCGATCAGTTTATCAAACCCTTTTTGAAAAGTATACCTTCCAATCGCGATTATCTGTTTAGAGTTTCTTGCATACGCATTTACGGAAATCGCAAAAGGCGAAGGATTACTAATATTTACAATTTTCGCAGATACCCTTGGATTTTGCATCCATAGTTCCCTATCTCTTGCTGTTAGTACGACAACTGCATCAGATCGCTTAAGTGCAAGTCGACGTGCTAAATCTCTGGATTTTAATCCTAAATTGACAGTAAAATTGAAGTGTTCCCATACTACAATCTTCATTTTGTTCCTTTTTCCGAAATTGAAAAAAGTTAATATCGGGTTGAGATACAAAAAAGATAGCGACTCTACGCATACAAAAATATCTATCTTATGATATTTAAGACTGTTCAAGAGAACATTCAATAACTTAAAATAATCCCTCTTTACATTTTCAACATTTAGATTAATCAAGTTAACTCTTTCATCTAGAAAATAATGTACATCTTCTCGGGATACATTTGAATATATATAAATATTGTATGAATCGCACAAACTATTTACCACGCCTAACGTGGCACGTTCCGTTCCAGCAAGTTTGCCTAAACCAAAAAGAAAAAAACATACATTCTTTTTGTTTGATAAATTATTCATGAAGATTGTTATTTATTTGAATATTTGTTTTAAAGTTTCCGAGGAGTTTAAATCTTCCATTAACTTCAAGACTACCTCTTTATTACTATCAGCCTTAATGTTTTTTAGATCATTCAACATAAAATCTCTTAACTTAATATAAGAATAGTCATACTCTAAAAAATCACCAATCTTTTCAGATAATACAATAGGTGTCATTCGATAGTACAAATATTCAATTAATTTTGTGGGATTGGCCACTCGATTCACTACGTTATCATCCCTAAGCACAAATCCATAATGAGCTAATTGATAATATGGACTAAGCTCATGGGGATTAACAGAATTAACGTAAATTCTAATACCCTTTTCCTTTATTTCTGACACTCTTTCCGCGACCGCCTCTGGTTTATTTAACAACAAAATATAAACACAATTTTTTGAAATAGGTTTATCTTTTATAGACGCTAACATGAGATCAATATTTTGCCAAACATGAACTCCACCACTATACAGGATTACAGTATCATCTGCAGAAATATCATAGTTTTGCATTATTTGACGGATTGCATCATGATTTACAGAATCAGATAGATTTGACGGCTTAATTCCATATAAGTAAGAATTATAATTAAATTCAGGATACTTAGATCTATAGTGTTCCTGCATCATTTTTGTCACAGAGATTGTACAATCAGCATTCTTGAAACATACCTTCTCTATTTTATTATATTGATGAAATATCTCCTGAGATTTATGAGTCATTTCCAACTCTTCGGGAATAACTCCATGTATATCCAAAACCTTCTTCGCGCGAATGAAAGGCAAAAATGATTGGACAAACCTCATATTAAAAATTGTATGAAAATATACGATATCGGCAGTCAATAAATAATAAGCAGCGAGCCAAAAATATAAGAATATGTTTAGTCTAAGATAAACAACATCGGGTTGAGTCTTTACCCTTTTTAAGAGTAAAAACCTTTTATAAGAAAATTGTAAATAAATTCTTTTTCTGTCTTTTACAAACGTATCTATACTAGCGACTCTTTGGACCAGTCCATCATTTTTGTTGTCTTCTACCGGAAAAGGGGCTATAAACAATAATTTCATAAACATTTTTTTACTAAAGTTTGTCTCGTATGATTGAGAATTGAAGAATAGTTAGAACGATATAACTTAATAAGTATGAAAGTGATACGCCGATTGCACCATATTGCAAAATTGAAACAAAAAAATAGCAAGAAAGTAAAAGGACTATTGCCCAAATCCCATTCATTATTAGTCCCAACCACATCTTATCTTGGCTTGCTATACCTTGGCCAATAACATTATTCATTGCAATTATTATAGTAGAAATGAACATAATAATCATTGGCCACGTCGCATCTGCATATTTATCGCCATACAGCCATATAATTAAAGGCGTAAATAAAATGCAAAGTACACCGAAGCCTAAAGAAATTATAAAATTAATTTTTAGGTTTTTGTTAAAGATATCCTTATAATTTGATGTATCATTCAGACTTGAAGACAACATAGGCAATGCAATTTGCGATAAGGCCGACGGAATAAATAATACTGTCATTCTCCATTGGTTTGCAATATCAAATACAGCCATCTGGTTATATCCATCATTTTGGTTTATAAGTATAAAATTACAAAGCCAGGAAATCGGCCCCACCATTAATCCGGCAAGTATGGCGGGAAAACTAAAATTTAGAAGAATTCTATATTCCGTTAAATTCGCACGACTAAAAGATTTTATCTTAAAATCTCTATCAAAATATTTGTTAATCGAATATTTGTTTAACAAAAATAATATCAAAAAATTTAAACCGAATGCTATAACGATTATTTCAAGATCAAAAAAATAGGCCGCGATTATTAATGAAATGGAAGATATGATTCCAGAAATGGCATTATTTATCGAGACCGTTTTAAATTTTTCTAGTCCGTTTAGTATTCCAACTTGAACGCCATTTAGAGAAGAAAAAAACAAAACCAAAGAACCTATCCTAATTTCACGGGTTAAGTGCGGCGCTAAAATATATTCAGCGATATCAATTGCAAAAATGAATACCAAAACGGTAATAAGCAAGCTGATCGAGATTGCAAAGAAATTAGACAAACCAATAATCTTCTCAACCTTCAGCTTATCAGTAAACCTATATTGAGAAATGTATTTCGTGGCTGTGAGCCCTAATTCTAAACCCGCGAACATCGCAAACATTAAGATAGTTGACTTTATGATTCCAAATTGTCCATAAACTTCCTTATCCATCACTCTCGCAATGATAATAGTGGAAATTAACATGGAGAATTTTGAAATCAAATTCCCTAATAATATCCACGCACCATTGTCAAAAATTCTTTTGTTAAGTTCAGACTCCCTAAGCCTATTTATTTTTGAAATAATGCTCATCAAATTAGTTTAACTCGGAAATGAATTGAACTATTCTTTCGCATGCCTTACCGTCTCCATAGGGATTATGTAAAGATGACATTAAATCATATTTAGCTTTTTCTCTTAGTAATTGTTCGGCGTGAGAAACGATTAAGTTTTTGTTAGTTCCCACCAAAATAACAGTACCGGCGTCTACCGCCTCAGGTCGTTCTGTGGTATCACGCATTACCAAAACAGGCTTCCCTAAACTTGGCGCTTCCTCCTGCACACCACCAGAATCAGTGATGATCAAATAGGATTGATTCATTAGCCATACAAAAGCAGGATATGCTAGCGGATCGATTAATTGAATATTACTTACACCGGATAAAATATCATAGACCGGCTTTTTGACGTTCGGATTTAGATGCACGGGATAAATAATTTGCACATCGGTATTATTTAACGCGATTTCTTTAAGAGCCTCACAAATATTGATGAAACCTTGTCCATGGTTTTCTCGTCGATGACCTGTAACCAAAATCAATTTCTTACTTACATCAACGATTTGCTTAAGTTTATTGATTTCAGGGTTATTTAATTCTTTAACTCGTTCAGAACTATCAAATAAGGCATCAATTACGGTGTTCCCAGTAACCAAAATATCTTTCTCTTGAATATTTTCTCTTAAAAGATTTTCTTTGGAGGCATAAGTCGGTGCAAAATGATAATCACAAATTCTACCCGCAACTTGTCTGTTCATCTCCTCTGGGAAAGGAGACCTTTTATTATGCGTTCTCAATCCAGCTTCCACATGGCAAACCTTTGCCCCAGAATAAAAGGCGGCAATACTACTGGCCATCGTTGTCGTTGTATCCCCATGAACATAGACGTAATCTGGCTTAAACTCTTCCAAGATTGGCCGCAAACCAGTTATTATGTCTCCAGTTAATGTATATAGATTTTGATTTGGTTTCATTAAATTCAAATCAAAATCAGGGATTATATCGAAAAAATCTAAAACTTGATCAAGCATTTCGCGATGTTGAGCGGTTACACAAACCTTTGTTTCAAAATCATTCCGTCTTTTAAATGCTTTTACTAACGGAGCCATTTTTATAGCTTCGGGACGTGTACCAAACACGATGAGATTTTTTTTCATATCCTTAATTAAAAATTATAACCTTGCATCGACGAGCAATCTATTTAGAACCCCTTTGGTATCAAAAATAACCGCATTGTTCTTCTTAAGATCACTGATATCTATGTTGTTAAATTCACGATGTGCCACAGCAAGGACTATTGCATCATAGCCTTCATATTGGTCTTCAATAAATACATTTTCAACTTGCTTGGATGGTGAATTCAAATATTCAGCGGCCACAAGCTTCTTTAGATTATTCAATAATTTCTTTTGACGATTTGATTCCTTCAAATTTTGAATTAGGTCAATATCAAATTGATCGCGTACTTTCTCTGGGCTCGCCCAAGGATCATATACATCGACTTTAATGCCATAATCCTGCAGTTCACGATAGATATCGACAACTTTGGAATTACGGATATCCGGACAATTCTCCTTAAACGTTATTCCCAAAATCAATGCTCGCGCGCCTTTGATGACAATATCTTTTGACGACATGAGCTTCACCACTTTTGACGCAACAAAACTCGCCATTTGCTCATTCACACGTCGACCCGAAAGGATTACGTTTGGTTGATATCCAACTTGAGATGCTTTATGCGCTAAATAAAAAGGATCTACCGAAATACAATGTCCACCGACCAAACCTGGTTTGAATGGAAGAAAATTGTATTTTGTAGCAGCAGCGTCTAATACGTCTTGAGTATCAATACCAATCCGATCAAAAATCAAGGCCAATTCATTTACAAATGATATATTAACATCACGCTGCGCATTTTCGATTGCCTTAGCAGCCTCCGCCACACGAATGGAGGCAGCCTTAAATGTCCCTGCTTTTATGATTTTTTGGTAAAGTTCATCCACACGACTGGCAGTATCTTCATCTGAACCCGACGTAATCTTAACGACATTGACCAGAGTGTTCACTTTATCGCCAGGATTGATCCGTTCTGGAGAGTAGCCGATAAAAAAATCTTTATTCAGACGAAGTCCCGATCTTTCTTCCAAGAGCGGCACACACTCCTCCTCCGTACAGCCAGGGTAAACTGTAGATTCGTAGATAACTACGTCGTTCTTTTTCAAATAGTTCGCAACCAATTCTGTCGCGTATTTTAATGGCTGTAAGTTTGGAACATTGTAACTATCAATTGGAGTGGGAACAGTAACAATGTAAATATTACAGTCTTTAATATCAGCGGCAGAACTAGTAAGATATAAGCCTACTTCATTCGTAAGGTCATCTTTTATCGCATTGGCTTCCTTGAGATCAACCTCTAATGTTTCGTCGTTCCGTAACTTTAATTGATCTATTCTCTTTCGATCGATATCGAATCCAACAACAGAAAACAACCTACCAAATTCCAACGCGAGTGGAAGGCCGACATATCCCAATCCAATGACTGCTATTTTATCCTGTTGATCTGTATACACTTGACGAATACTTTAGTCTTTAGGCTTTACCGTTTTTCGCATTTTCTTTATCCGCCACGATCTTTCTCAATCCCGAGCTGGAAAATCTATGATCTCTACTGTTGAAATAAAGCTCGATTCCTTTTTCCTCACAGTATTTTCTTCCTGTAAAATCACGATCTTTATATTCATCCCCAACGATACGAACATCCAGCTTAAAAGATTTTAAAATATCTTCTAAGTCTTGCTCCGTAGAGTAAGGAACGATCTCATCAACATAAACACATCCTCTTAATTGAATATATCTTTCGACTACGGTTTGTGTCGGAGCATTTTTTTCTGGCCTATCCAACGTTGGATCCATTTGAAGACCGCAGATTAAATAATCACATTGTCGCTTTGCTTCCGCTAGCATCATGATGTGCCCTGCGTGTAATAAATCGAACGTACTAAAAGTGATACCTACGCGAGGTCCAGGATTATAATCTTGACTTTTTGCAGCAAAATTTGCTTGCTCACTTTTTTCTATTTCTTTCATAATATTTATTGTTAAGAGTTAAGAATCAATTATTCCCCAATAGCATAATAGACAAAACCTAAATCTTCCAGCTTTTTTTTATCCAACAACTTTCGTCCATCAAAAACGAAAGCAGGTTTTTTCATATTGTCCTTAATTCTCTTCCAATCGTAATCTTTAAATTCATCCCATTCTGTAAGAATTGCTACTGCGTCTGCATCTTGGCAAGCCTCGTAAGGATTATCAATTACGTTCAACAATTCTTTATTATCTTGACCTGAGCGGGTATTTACATAGTTTAAGTCCCTGCATATCTGATGTTCTTGTACTTCCCAGTCAAACACGCTAATCTGCGCTTGCTCCTCTAGGAGATGATCGGCGACATAAATCGCTGCTGATTCTCTTGTATCGTTTGTGTTCTTTTTAAACGCCAACCCCAGAAAAGCAATTTTCTTGCCATTTACTGTATTAAACATAGATTGTATCATCTTTTCTGCGAATCTAGTTTTTTGGTGATCATTTATTTTGATTACCTCATCCTAAAAAAACCCTTACTTAATTCAGGTTATAGCATTTACCAATATATACTAAATTTAATAAATCCTTTTGAAAACACGAACCCCCAAATCCAACAGATCCTTTTAAAAATTTAGCACGTATCCTCGAATCCTGTCCGATGGCGTTCGCTACCTCGTCCACATTCGTTCCAGTTACCTCGCAAAGCTCCGAGAGCGAGTTGATGGAGGAAACGCGTTGCGCAAGGAAGGCGTGTGCTACCAGCTTGGAAAGTTCCGAAGACCAAAGATTAGTCGTTATGATTCGTTCGGATGGCACCCAAGCCTCGTAAATCTGTTCCAGCGCCTGTATCGCGCCTTGATTCTCCCCTCCAATCAATATATGATCGGGGTTATGAAGATCCTGTATTGCAGTACCTTCGGCTAGGAATTCAGGGTTTGAAAGCACATGGAACTGTACGCCCCTTCCCGTATGGTCTAATATACTTTTTATAGTTGCCGCAGTACGCACCGAGATGGTTGACTTTTCTACGATAATCTTAGAGGAAGTCGCCACATCAGCAATCTGCCGAGCACATAACTTAATAAATTTAAGATCTGCCACTTGATCTTGCTTTCGTTGGTGTATTTACCGAAATAAAGATCATATCGGCATCGGCTATGACTTTATTCTTCACATCGCTAGAGAAAAACAGGTTTCTTCTGCGTGCTTCTGCAGCAACTGCATTAAGACCTGGCTCATATAGAGGTAGATTATCTAGATTCTCGTTGTTCCATGCATTTATTCGATCCACATTTAAGTCTACTACAGTAACCTTTATATCCGGATTCTTCTGAGCAATGACGGACATGGTCGGTTCCGCATCGTATCCAGCTCCAATACACGCTATGTTATTAATGCTCATTCGAATCCTACTAATCCTTAATAATTACCTATGATCTTCTTTTTCAAAAAGGATGATCTGCTGTTGAACTTCCGACGGCTTCTCAAAATAGATCATAATCTTCTTATCCAATTGAGTTTCAATCTTAGCGCCCAGTTGGGTCAGGTATTCAACATCAATGGCTGTACCCAGCACCATCACTTCAATCGTACCGGAATCAACGCCTTTTGCATAATCACCAAGAAGACAAACCTGCTCGATATCGCCAGACTTCTCCAATACATGTTCGATCGCCTTGTCGATACCTAGATATTTTCTTACCAGGTTCTGAAGCGAGTCAAACAAGGGGTGCTGCGTATTTGCGCGATAATAAATTCGTTGGTTCTCTTGATTTCGATTTAGGTATCCAGCATCTGTCAGCTGGTTGAGTTCTTTTCTTACTGCATTGGTCGACTCGTTGAATTCCTCCGCTATACCGCGTAAGTATCCCTTATTTGATGCCGAAACAAAAAATTTGATAAGCAATTTCAATCGGGTCTTCGATGTAATTAGCGAGTCTAACATGTGTCAGTATTGAGCAACAAAAGTACTCAACATTTTGATTAAAACAAATTGTTTAGCTAGTCTATGTATTAAACTTATGTTAACACAAAAATATAGCGGCATGCAAACGATTGATTTCGCATTTGCCTGATAACGAATAGAAAAAGCATCGTAACATGACTGCCCGATGCTTTTAACAACCTAAAAAACGGATTATACTGCTAATCCTTCAATTTTTTCCGATGGATTCGTAAAACTCTCCTCTGAAAACTCCTGTAAGACATAATAAGTAGTCTTTAGGAAAAATTTCTTCGTTCCTTTCCTATCAATCACATATCCTTTTACAAGTACGCTCTCCCTTTGACCTTTATGATTCAACAAAGCCATATTGTGAATTGAAAAGCCAATAGATCTCATCGCACTCTCCGTAGATTTGCCGGGAGTTACAAAGAAGTTCAATTTTTCGAATGCATTTACACGGATGTGCTTATTGCTGCTTTGCACACCCGTGATTACAACTTCTTTCACATGTTCCCCGTAGCTAGGAAGTTGAAAAATTATGCATCCGTAATGGGAATGAGAATCCCCATTGTTCTCGTCTAATAACACGCTCACCGTCAAGTCAGCATATTTATCGAAATTGCTGTGAGAAAATCTTCGGTATACGTAGAAGAATCCAACAGCTAATAGAATGATTACAGTTAATAATGAATAGTTCATTGAGGCTTTATTTGCTTTTATTAATCCTCGAAAGGAGAATAAGTCAAATTTAGACGCAATAATCGATATTCGGTAATTTAGGGGGGGTGGACAAAAGGTGGACAAATCGCACAAATTTATTTATCCGATTTTGGGGGATTTATTCGTAAAAAACTATTTATCAACAAGATAAACAAACTTACCTCCTGGATAGTTCATTTTACAACTGAGTTTCTATAATTTCTTGCTTTTTCTTTAGTCTTTGTTTTGCCTTTTTGATAGCTTCTATAGAAACCCCGAGGAGATCGCCCATGCTTCGATTGCTAAGGTCCAATTTCATTAAAGCCAACAGCCTCAAATCATTTTCCGAAAGCTTGGGATATATCGCTTTTTGCCCAATCAGGAAACCGGGATACACGCGATTGAACACTTCTTTGAATTTTATCCAACGCTCATCCGTCATGATATGTGTTTCAAGCATATCACTCAGACTATCGTTGATTTTCTCTTGATAGGCGGGATCCAGATCCTCACCATGTTTCACTTCCAACCTTAATTGCTGGATAGTCGCGTCATTTTGTTTGATTGTATTGGTAAACTCTTCCAACGAATCTCTCAGAACTAATAGTTCTTGATCCACTTGATTCTTTTCAAATGCCAAACGCAATTGTTCCTTCTCCAGAAGCGTAGATCTGATTCGCTCTTTATTTCTAGCGCGATTTATCAATAATAAAATGATCACAAAGGTCAAAAACAATAAAACACCGATTAGCTGGTATTTCTGTTGAGCCTGCACTTTCTTCATCTCCGCCGCTGCAACCGCTTGCGAATAACGCTCAGACTCCCATTGCCAATAAATCTTTTGCATCATTTCATAATTCGACTGTTTTGTCAAACTATCGTTGAGGGCGAGATATTCTTGCAGATGGATTAACTCCTTGGGGTTATTGCCCTCGCCATGAGCGATATCCGCAAATGCTTTAGCGATGTCTTTTTTATATTGCAGAAAGTACGGCTTATCTTCGACATAACCTTCCGACTTGTAGAGCGCCTCCTTAGCATCCTTCCATTGCCTTCGTTGAATATAGACATCGGCTATCGCAATATTTGCCCGCATGGCATCTAAAGGTTCATTAAACTTCTCCGAATACGTGATATTCCGCTGTATCAGCTCCAAACACTTATCAAGATTCCCTCTGCTTCTTTCAAAATCGGCCAAATTACCCGAGATAATTCCTATCCATACCGAATCTTTCGCCTTTTCTGCAACCTTTAACGCATGTTTGAAATAATCTTCGGATTCAGACATCTGAGAATCGCGCCTCAAATAAACGGCCACGGCATTGAACATATCGATCCGCTTCCTGCTCAGCTCTTCGGTATAAGGAATACCCAGTTTAAGATATACGATTGCTTTTTTATGATCGCCTATGTAACTGTAAAAGTTTGCCATATAACCGTAGTGAAGAGGAACCAGGGGAATGGTTGCCGACAACACACGTTCATTGAAATCATTTGCTCTTAAAAAGTAAGGAAAAGCTCGTTCTAAGTTTCTGTATATAAAATAATAATAGCCCCAACGAATGTTTGTCAGCATCTCTAATCCCTCCTCATTCTCGTCAGCAATCGTATTTAATGCTAATTCGAAATAACGATCCGTTCGATCATTGGGTTTATCAAAAGCAATCGAAAAAGCATCGGCCATCAACATATAATACGCCCACTTTAACTTATAATTATGCTTTTCAATTGCAAAGTCAAGAAGTGGATCTAAGTTTTTATGGATAGCTAAAGTGTCGCTTCCGAAATGTACTTTAGACCGCAGCACGCCTTCCAGCATAGCCTTTTCGCCTCTAATATCCAATAAATGAGCGTAGGGATTTTTGCCAGATAAATTTAAGAGGCAGACGAACAGTAATTGAATACAGGTTAACAGTATCGATTTTAAATACATTTCTATAAAATTCTCAAAAAAATTGAAATGACGAAATAGATTTATTTCGATTCAGTTTAAAGAGTATCGAAGGACTATTTGGCAATGCGCCTTACATAGTCATAATAATCACCTTTCCTATCGGCGATATCTGCCAACACCTGCCTTTTATCGACAAAACCTTTTAATATGGCAATTTCTTCCAAACAAGCTACCTTCAATGACGTTCTTTTTTCAATTGTCTTGATAAATTCTGTGGCTTCAGAAAGAGACTCATGCGTTCCTGTATCCAGCCAAGCGAAACCTCTACCGAGCAACTGCAAGTGTAAGCTTCCATGATTTAGATATTCCTGATTTACAGAGGTGATTTCAAGTTCGCCTCTCGCCGATGGTTTAACTTGTTTCGCGATGGAAATTACGCTATTTGGATAGAAGTATAGTCCAACAATCGCGTAATTCGATTGTGGGTCCTCAGGCTTCTCTTCAATATGGAGAACTTTTCCATCAGCGTCAAAAGATGCTACACCATATCGCTCCGGGTCGTCAACATAGTAACCGAATACAACAGCATTTTTATGATTCTCGACCTTATGTTTTGCCTCCTGCAGCAACACCTGCAGACCTGCACCATAAAAAATATTATCTCCAAGTATCAAGCACACATCATCCTGGCCAATAAATTCTTCGCCGATTATAAATGCTTGCGCTAGACCATCAGGATTCGGTTGCTGGGCATAAGAGATAGTAAGCCCTAGCTGGCTCCCAGTGCCAAAAAGCCGCTGGAAATGGGGCAAATCTACTGGCGTTGAAATAATCAATATCTCTCGCATCCCCGCCATCATCAATACTGAAAGCGGATAATATATCATGGGCTTATCATAAACCGGTAATAATTGCTTCGACAGCACCTGCGTTAAGGGGTGCAAACGTGTACCCGATCCGCCTGCTAAGATTATTCCTTTCATGATATTTCTTTACTAACGCTATTTATTTTTCCAGTCACCCAACATTTTCTTCAAACTCTCATCCCAGTTCGGTATGTGAATACCAAAAGTACTTTTTATTTTTGATTTATCTAAAACGGAGTACTTCGGCCGCTCTGCCGCAGTTTTATATGCTGAACTAGGGATAGGCTTTAATAAACAGTCGAGTTGAAGCTCTTCTTTTATGGCTAAGGCAAAATCAAACCAAGATAAGTCGCCCTCATTCGCATAGTGATATACTCCGGGCACCCAAACCTCACTGTCGATTATATGATTGATTAACAAAGCTAGATCTTTCGCATAGGTCGGACTCCCTACCTGATCGTCTACGATCGATAATTCCTCTTTTGAAGCCATTAGGCGGATCATTGTTTTCACGAAATTCGCTCCGTATGAAGAATATACCCAAGATGTTCGAATGATAATTGCATTGGAATTCTGCTCCAGGATAGCAATTTCCCCTAAAGCTTTTGTTTTCCCGTAGACATTAATTGGATTAACAGCATCCTCCTCTTTCCAGGGTCTACTGGCATGTCCATCAAAGACATAATCTGTCGAAATAGAAAGAAATTTACAGCCGGCCTGTTCCGCGTAAATCGCTATCTCTTTCACAGCAAGGTGATTGATCAAATTTGCTAGCTCAAATTCCTCCTCTGCCCTATCCACTGCAGTATAGGCAGCAGCATTTATAATATATTCTGGCTTATAAGCCGACAAACGCTCATGTATATGTTCAATCTCATTTAAGGGAAATAATGCTCTATTAAGGAATATGCTGTTATATTTATCAGACTCCTCGAGCAAGGCTTTCAATTCAGAACCTAATTGCCCGCTAGAGCCAATCAATAAAACTGTAGGTTTAACGAATTCAGCCATTAGCGAGCTATTTGATTCAAATAGGGTAAGATTTGATCTTTTTCAGAGATGATCATCTTGTCCGCGGTAATTCTCCAATCGATTGCTATGGTCGGATCGTCAAACTTGACGCCTATCTCCGCCTCTTTGTTATAAAAGTTGTCGCATTTATAGAAAAACTCTGCTGTCTCCGAGAGCACGACAAAACCGTGCAAGAAACCACGTGGAACAAAGAGCTGTTTTTTATTTTCTGCAGACAGCAACACCGAAATATACTTCCCGAATGTAGGGGAATCTCTCCTGAAATCGACCGCAACATCTAAAACCTCTCCATGAAGAACACGAACGAGTTTAGCTTGCGCATATTCTCCGGCCTGCGCATGCAAGCCTCTTAAGACGCCATAGCTGGAAAACGACTGATTGTCTTGCACAAAATGAATGCGTTGAGCCGTTGCGGCGGCAAAGCTAGATTCATTAAACGATTCGAAGAAGTAGCCTCTGCTGTCTACAATTATTTTAGGTTCAATTATAAAACATCCCTCCAATGCTGTCTTTGTAGCCTTCATCAATTAAAATCAATTTTTATTTGAATAATGTTCGTCGTAATAGCGTTGATAATCTCCGGAAGTAACTTTCTTTAACCAATCTTTATTACTCAAATACCAGTCTATAGTTAGCGAAAGTCCCTCATCAAAACTGACGGAGGGTTTCCAACCCAGTTCATTATTTATTTTCGAAGCATCGATTGCATATCTTAAGTCGTGTCCGGGACGATCCTTAACATAAGTAATCAGGCGTTCTGATGTGCCTTCTTCTCTTCCTAGCTTTGTATCCATCTGCTTACAAAGCTCCTTTACTAAATCAATATTTGTCCATTCGTTAAATCCACCTATATTATACGATGAAGCATTCTTACCTTCATGAAATACAAGATCAATTGCTCTCGCATGATCAATGACGTATAACCAGTCTCGCGTATATTTTCCATCCCCATATATCGGCAGTGGTTTACTTTCCAAAATATTGCTGATACAAAGCGGAATCAATTTTTCAGGAAAATGGTTCGGACCATAGTTGTTGGAACAGTTGGTAATAACTATGGGAAGCCCATAGGTGTCATGATAAGCTCTGACGAAATGGTCAGAAGAAGCTTTCGATGCAGAATAAGGCGAATGCGGATCGTATTTAGTTTCCTCTGTGAACAGGCCTTCATCACCTAAAGCTCCGAACACTTCATCAGTGGAAATATGGTGAAATCGCTTCCCTTGGAAATCTTCCCGCCATGCCAATCGAGCCTCCTCTAATAGATTGACTGTTCCGATGACGTTGGTGTAGAGGAAAGCTAAGGGATTTGAAATCGACCGGTCTACATGCGATTCGGCCGCTAAATGGATGATTCCGTCGGGTTGATAGAACTCGAACAATTTATGCAATCTTGCGCGATCAGTAATGTCGACCTTTTCAAAAGAGTAATTGGCAGCAGACTCAACGTCCTTTAAGTTCTCAAGATTTCCAGCATAAGTTAATTCATCGACATTTACGACCTGGTAATGAGGATATTTATTAACAAATTGCCGAACTACATGCGAGCCGATAAAACCCGCTCCTCCGGTTATAAGCACACATCGTTTCATAGTTCAAAAATACGTATTTTTCTTTATGGTAGAGGAATATCTTTCTCTGATGGTGAAAAAGATAAATTAAACGTGAAGACCTGAAGGAGCAAATCCATATATGTGTAAAAGGTTCGGAGAAATAATGCAACCATCGATACTAAACAGATGATTATCTCGACACGAATATTACGGTAATATCACAGCCTCGATGCTGTCAGGTAAACCGAAGCATCGTAATCCCTATACGATAACTGAAAAGCGACCTACTAAATCGGCTATTGAAGCACTATGTATCCGACGGATCCCAAACCACAATTCGCCACTCGACAGGGTATTTATGGATAGCTTCAGATATTGGTTTTAAGCATTTTTTTTAGGAAACGTCTTAAGTCACCTAAAAATCATTTCCGTCGATTGAAAAGTTACCGTAAGTTTCTTATCTTCAAACCCTATCAGGAAGTTTACAATATGAAGAATTTCACAAAACTTTTAATCATTATCCTGGCGACAGGCTACGGCTGTATGAGGAAAGATCTATATCAGGAAAAAGATAGCTCAGTTTCTCTTCCGCCAGATACGGTTGAAACTAGTCTAGCACAATTTCTTTATCCTTTCGAATCAGAAATCCAGGGCGCAGAGGCCGAAATCTCTATTGAACTCAAAGAAACTCTATCTGGTGATGTAACATCAATTGTCACTAGCATCCCACCACTTAAGTATAATAAGTCCCTACTTTTCATGCTCACACAGGATGATTGTAAACATTCCGCATTTTGTCGCACCTGGGCAGCGATTAACGGGAAACCAATAACGCCACACAACCCTGTTGGCAAAAGCTACTATTATGATTACGAGCATCTTGAGATGGGAGATCTTCCACCCGCAGTATACAGCTTGGGAAAAACACTAGGGAGTACCGACGGGCATGGAAACGAGGTACGATTTCATTTCACTACGACCATCTCTCCTCAATGGCCTTTCATGAATGCTGGAACTAACGTGAACACAGGTTTTCAAGAAAATTTTTATCGATTTTTTATGAAGGCGGGTCTGCGATGGGCAAATGTGAAAGAAATGGTGAACTTTGGAACAGGTGTGGCTTTACACGATCTCATGAGTGGAAATTTAGCTCAAGTAGATTCTATTTCCAAACATTTACAGCTGGCACAAGAAATTAGCAGCAAAGAACTGCGTGGCAGGCGAGTTAAGCTCTTAGTAGAACCACATGGGGACAAACGATATATAGAAGCAGGCTTTACCGACTTGGATATCCAAACCATGGCGGTGCAGTCCGGCGCATCTCCTTTCATTCCTGCGATGGCAAACAACTCAATGGTTAAAGTACCCATGTTAAGACAATTCTTGCTATCAGGAGATGACATAAAAATTTTAGTAAAAAAGCAAAGTTCGGTATCCATTGACCGACGAGAAGCTGTTTATGTAGCAGTACATGAAACCGATAACAGCTATATAGAGTCTATGTTATGGTTGAATGACACTTTCGGAAAAGATGGTTCCGATTCGCTTTGGTTTCCCTCACAGGAAGAGCTATTTGAATATAATTATAACCGAAAACATTGCGTAGTGATTCCTTCAATCGAAAATAACACCCTTAGAGTCAAAGTTAAATTTCCAGCAAAACAAAATTTCTACTACCCTTCTATTACCCTAAACATCAAGGGCATTGAGTTTAGCCAGGTGAAATCCGTCTCTTCCAATAATGTGGTAACGGGTTTGTCTTTTGGTCCCCACGAGCAGGGGATATCTGTAAACATCGATTGCCGAAAGTACCTTTTCCAACAAGCGTCTTTTTATGTTTCCAAATATCTCATCAGTAGAAAGGACGCCGATTTAATAGATGCACGGTATTTTTTGAGCATGTTGAAAGACAGCGAAGAAAAGACAGAACTACAATCTCAGCTTCATAAGTAGTGCAATAATATATTTCTTCACATGAAGGTAACTACCCTCTCTCGAGAGCACGTGCCCAAACACAATAATCACGTCGACAATAGAGCCGAGGATTTGTGCACAACGTTAACGGATCAGAACAGAAAGAAATTAAATTAAGCTGGTACCAAATAGGTTGGAAGGCATATCCGCACTTTTGTTAAGGCCTACTAGAGCTTAAAAACCCAATAGCCTGAGATTATACCGCTACCCTTGTAAACTATTTAACGATCCTTAAGCAATTTTTTTTTCCTGTACAGCCTCAAACATGCTTGCATTCTTTATAGGACAATCGCGTAGCAATTCACGCACATCATACTTGGTTACTACGCCCTTAAGAGCATCTAAGTGCCTAGTATGGTGCATATCAGTGCCTACAAAGTCATACATACCTGCACGGATTAAGGTTAACGCAGCAGTTTTTACATGCTCACCGTAGTATTTACTGATAGAAAGTAAATTCAGCTGTAGCATACAGCCTGCATTCTTAATCTCCTCAAATATCTTGAAATTATTGTGGTAGTAATTATATCTTTCAGGATGTGCCAATATCGGTTGGAGTCCACGCTCCAATAAGTTCTTAATAATAATGAATAAGCTTTTCGATTCCGACAGATATGACATTTCTATCAACACGTATTTATTCGGCATCAGACACAGCTGATCGTTTTCGATGATCGAATCCAATTGATCATCAATCATATACTCAGCGCTATACTTTAATTCAAAATCAATATTATTATTCGTCAAAGCGGATGTTAAGGACTGATGCGCAGCCTGAATTGTTTCAGGCGTGTTGTTATGAACACCAAACATGACGTGTGGTGTAGATACCGATTTATGGATCCCTAAATCTTTTAACCCTTTGATCAACTCCATAGACTCCTCGACATCCGGACTTCCATCGTCTATCCCAGGTAATAAATGATTGTGGATATCCCAAGTAATCCAAGAAAGCTTATTCAGATACGTTTTTTCGTTTTTCGTTTTTCCTCCGAATAGATTATTCCAAAATCCCATAGCGTATAATTAAGGTATTTATCGAGTAAACAGGTAGACTGGATAAAGTGAAACCATTGTAAATTTAATTTTTAATTCTTATTTATAGAATACGACGACTGTAAAATAAACGCTACAGTAAATATTAAATTAAGAGAGAATTTCCTTTTTCCAATGATTCGTAAACCTGTTTAACATCTTGCGAACGATTTCTGTCGAGAATTAACACGGCATCCTCTGTATTGATCAACATGCAGTTCGATAAACCCACAAAGACCGTATGCTTATTTGTACCCACAACAATGTTGCCATTCTCGTCTACCGGATGCCCCTTTTCCTTAAGATAAGAAAACAAGGAGTCGAACGCTCCCATATCTGACCAACGAAACTTCGCAGGAACGACTTTTATCAGGTCGCTACGTTCAAGAACAGCATAGTCGATACTCTTGGATGGGATCAGCAAAGAGTGTTCTTCATCCAGAACTAAGTTTCGCGCATATTCAAAAGCCGTTTCAGCAGCAGAATATAGCTTAGGCTCGAAACGCATCAACTCTTCTAAGAAAACACCTGCTTTAAAGCAGAATATTCCGGAGTTCCACAGAAAGGATCCTTTTTTCAGGAAATCACGTGCAGTTTCTTCATTGGGTTTTTCGCGGAATGACAACACGGTGTTGCCTTCATGTTCGATATAACCATAACCTGTTTCAGGGCGTGTCGGGATAATTCCAAAAGTGGCAATATATCCTTCCTGAGCAAACACAATACCCTGGTTGATTGCCTGTTGATAATCTTCTTCTCCTTCTATGAGGTGGTCGGATGGTGTAACAATCAATATGTCATCTGGATCGGCATGAAATGCAGCAAAAGCAATGGCCGCAGCCGTATTCCTTGGTGCCGCTTCAGCGATGATATCACTATTGAACTTACTCAAGTAAGGTTCTGCAAGATCTTTATTCTGAATAGAACCAACCAATGTAACTTTCGAAACCAAGGGTTGATTCCGTTCGACGGTTAATTCAAAAAGCGTTTTACCGCCAAAAATAGGAAGGTACTGCTTGGGTTTTGCTTTTCTGGAAAGCGGCCATAACCTTGACCCAACGCCACCAGACAATACCACATTTATTATTTTACTCATGATTAACCGATTTTTAACTTGTTTTTTACTTGATCTTTCTTCAGATAGAGCTCCGCTGTAGCCCGCGCATCTGATAATGCATCGTGGTGTTGCAGCGATACCCCCATGATTTCGCAACAAATACTCAGTTTTGTTCTTTCAAAACCTAGCGAACGATATATTTTACTGGTACACTCCCACATGTGCGGAAGCGCTAATTCCTTGTATGACAAATTATAGAACCCCATGGTCTCCTTCAGCACCGAGCGATCTAACAACTCATCGTGCGCGACCATTGCCTGTCCTAGTATTAAACCTTTGATCTGGGGAAAAAGTTCAATAAAAGTTGGCGCATTTTCGGTATGTTTTGACTTAATGCCATGTATTCTGGAAGTTTGCCACATATATTTATTTTCCGGGGGTCTCACCAAACTATAAAATTCATTAGTAATAACCCCATCGACGACATTGACGATGCCCACTGCACAAACGCTACTATATTTCGACGTTGCTAATTCAAAATCTATACTTGTAAATGTATTTGACATATTCGTCTATTAAACGCCCTTTAATTTAATACCCATATTTTCCTTTCCAACGTTCCTTCAAGGACTGTCGCATCTTCTCTTCCGCTGCATTTTTTCCCGGCTCATAAAGTTTAACCCCTCGCAGCTGATCAGGCATATATTCTTGATCAACAAAGTTCCCTGAAAAGGCGTGAGCATACTTATAGTCAGTGCCATAATCCAACTCTTTCATCAATTTTGTTGGTGCATTTCTCAAATGCAGGGGGATGGACAGATTCCCGGTCTGTTTCACCATGGCTTGCGCTTTGTTGATCGCTTCATAAGCTGCATTGCTTTTCGCAGAACTCGCCAAATAGGTTACGGTTTGCGAAAGAATGATCCTGGACTCCGGCCAGCCAATAACGTTAACGGCTTGAAAGCAGTTATTCGCTAAAAGCAAGGCGTTCGGATTCGCATTCCCGATATCCTCCGACGCTAAGATTAATAGGCGTCGAGCAATAAATTTAGGATCTTCCCCTCCTTCAATCATGCGCGCTAACCAATAGACCGCAGCATTGGGATCCGAGCCCCGAATAGATTTTATAAACGCCGAAATGATATCATAATGCTGCTCACCGGACTTGTCATAACGGATTCTGTTCTGTTGCACATGTCGGGCAACGAACTGGTTAGTGATGGCTTGTTGCGAATGTATCGCGGCCTGGCCCACTAATTCTAAGATGTTCAATAACTTTCTGGCGTCGCCGCCCGAGAGCTGCAGCAATGCTTCGTACTCTTCAATTTTAATGTGCTCAGCCTTGAGATACTCATCTTCCGCAAGCGCCTTATCAACGATGTGCACCAGATCTTCTTTGGTCAATTCTTCCAGCACATAGACCTGGCATCGAGAAAGTAAAGCCGAGATCACCTCGAAGGACGGGTTTTCCGTCGTGGCACCAATCAGTGTGACGGTCCCTCGCTCCACGGCTCCCAAAAGAGAATCTTGCTGTGACTTAGAGAATCGATGAATTTCATCAATGAAAAGAATCGGCTGCTCCTGATTGAACTGCTTAAGCTGTTCGGCTTTTTCTATAACCTCTCGAACTTCTTTTACGCCCGATTGAATGGCGCTAAGGCTATAAAACGGTCGTGCCAATGCTTTTGCGACTAGCAGAGCCAAGGTTGTCTTTCCGACGCCGGGAGGACCCCAAAAAATCATCGACGGAACGACCTGTTGCTCAATCGCATTTCTTAAAACGGCCCCTTCGCCTATAATATGCTTTTGCCCCACATAATCTTCAATAGATTTAGGGCGCATACGCTCGGCCAATGGTATCCTTGTTGTCATAGACAACAAAACTATCGAATTTTGCTGGGAAAGGCAATGTTTACTAATCGCTCAATCCTATACAGGCCAAAATGTGGCTAAACTTTTACCATAAATATAGAAGCTACCATTATATTTACGAATCTGACCTTTAATTACCAGTTCAAATTATGAAATCTAAATAGAATTGATAATTTTGAAAAAAGCGATTTAAAAGATGTTTAACAAAGTGCGTGTGCTATTGGTCTTAGGGCTAATAATTTCGATGAGCGGGCTGAAAGCTCAAAGTGATAGTGAGGTATTGGATCCTGCGGGCTTTGTTACAAAGTACAACCCCGAGTTCAAAGGCGTTGGTCCTGAGGTGTATGTGTTACCTGCCCCAAGAACCAAAGAAGAAGTGTTAGTGGACTCTTATCAGGAGAAAAAGAGTTTTTATGATTCGATTGCCCGGGAGCTGGACTACCAAAATCTGGTGGAGGAGTTTCAACTAACTTCCAATGCGTCCTATATCAAGCAACAATTCTCCCCCTATCCCAGCAGCCCTGAAAAATGGACTGAGCTTATCAATTCTTTAAAGAACAACAATACGCGTCTTGCCGTTGGCTTAACGAATCAATATGCGCTAGAAGCCATCAAGCAAAAAGACATAAAAAAAGCGATAAGCTTGTTGGGCGACGCGTTAGCTCTAGTTCAGCATACCGAGTTGCGTGACGAGGCGAGCGTTGTTCAGTTTAATCTTTCAAATGCGCATTTATATCAGGGCAGCTACGCTGATGCTGATGCGCTGCAAGAGCGATATCTACAACAGGCAGTCAACAACAAAAGTAATGTCGATCAAGCGAATTCACTCGTTCGTGTAGCGTTGATCCGTGCATACCAAAAGGAATATAGGGCGGCCGAGAACAGCATTATACGTCGCGCCATTCCGCTTTACAATAAGAGCAAGGATCCGCAAGGCAAAACAAAAGCTTGGATTCAACTAGCAAAAATATATCAGATCCAGAATAAGCATACCGAGGCGCAATGGTTCTTGATTCAGGCGCGCGAGCTTGCGAAAGCCCGTAATTTTAAAATGGACCTGCCGGAGATTGAGTATATGCTCGGCTATTCGAAATTCATACAACAGAACTATAGTGTAGCAAAATCAGAGCTAGAGCATGCGAAAATGCTTGCTGAACAAGAAAATAACAAAGTATTGCAGCTGGCTATTCATGATAAACTGGGGGAGATTGATTTGATTATGGGGAATTATGAGGATGCTGCAGAGCATCTATTTCAATATTGGAAACTGCGCAGAGAACTATTTTAAGAACTAACCATATATTTTTTTCTGAAAAGGGGCTATTTTCAAAGGATTGGAATAAGCCACCCTTACTAATATTCCTCAACAAAAAGAAAGATATTTCAGTTTTCAGAGGCCATAGTCAACCTATTAGTCTTAAAAAGTGTTAACAAGCCATATAATGGGTCGATATTTGATAAGTGAAATGATATTTTTACGTTGACTCGTCAAACTTTGAATTGAAATTTAACTAAATTTATAGCTATAATCGTTCACGAAGCGATTTAGCGGAAGGTGCTATTTATAAAGGCACTAATTTATAAAATGAACAATATTAAGAAAACCATCTACATGTTAAGAAATCTCATCTTAGGTCTTTCATTAATCTCTATCGTCGCTTGCGCAGCAAAGCCTCGCGTAGATTTGGAGCAGGAGGGCTTACAACTAAAACCGACAACACAGCATGGCGTAATCGTAAAAGAGCTTGCCAATTTATTGGAAAACTTCAGTTACAAACGCGTTTCGATGAACGATTCTATTTCTAATATTATTTTCAACAATTTAGTAGAAGGCTTAGATCAGGGAAGAAACTATTTATTACAGTCAGATATTGACGATTTCCAACAATTCAAAAATACCTTTGGACAAGATTTTAAAGAGGGTGACCTTTCGAGCGCTTTCTACATGTTCAACAAATATTCAGATCGCTACTTACAATGTTTGAACTATGCTTTAGAGCAAGTAGACGCACATCATGATTTTAGCAAAGATGAAAACTACAATAGCTTTCGCGAAAAGCTACCGTGGTTCAAATCTGACGCTGAATTAAAAGATCAGTGGAGGAAACGTGTAAAATATGATCTATTGAACCTGAAGCTCACAGCGGGCGACTCGGTTAAGCTCGATTTGGCGAAGAATAAAGAAACACTACGTAACCGTTATAAGAACCTGATTTCTCAAGCCTCCAAAGCAAATGCTAATGATGCGTTCCAAATTATCATGACTGCATTTACAGCAGCGGTGGACCCCCACACCAACTACTACAATCCATCATTTGCGCAGGCATTTAACGAGAGCATGTCTAATACGTTAGAGGGAATTGGCGCACAACTACAGATGGAAAATGAGATGGTTACGATCAAGATGATCATCGCGGGAGGACCAGCATTCAAAGACAAAACATTACAGATTAACGATCGTATTGTCGCTGTAGCACAGGGCGACGGGGAGTTTGAAGATATCATCGGCTGGCGCTTAGATGCTGCTGTGGCGAAAATCAAAGGAAAGAAAGGTACCGTTGTACGTTTGAAAGTATTACCAGCGGGCGCAGAATTATCTACGGCACCAAAAATAGTGAAGTTGACACGTGAGAAAATCGTTCTTGAAGAAGAATCTGCAAAACGTGAGATCAAAACAATCAAAGGCGAAGATGGTAAGAACTATCGCGTAGGTATCATTAATCTACCGAAATTCTATATTGACTTTGATGCTGTACGCCGTGGTGACCAAAATTATAAGAGTACTACCCGTGACGTAAGATTACTCCTAGATAGCTTAAAACAAGATGGTGTTGACGCTGTATTGATGGACTTACGTAATAACGGGGGTGGTTCACTTCAAGAAGCAATCGAACTAACGGGTCTGTTTATCGACAAGGGTCCAGTAGTTCAAGTTCGCGATACCAGAAACCGCGTTCAAGTAGACAGCGATCAAGAATCCGGTGTTAGTTGGGATGGTCCGTTTGGTGTCATCATAAACCGTTTCTCGGCATCTGCGTCGGAAATCTTTGCTGGCGCGATCCAAGATTATGGTCGTGGTATCGTTTTAGGTTCAACATCCTATGGTAAAGGTACGGTGCAAAACGCTGTGGATATGTCCAGATTTATCAGTGCAACCAACAAGCTCTTAATCAAAGCTTCTGGCGAAAAGGATGCTGACACCCCAAATGGGGCACCGCAGTTCGGTCAGATTAATATTACCATGGGTAAATTCTACCGTGTAACGGGAAGCAGCACCCAACACAAGGGTGTCGAACCTGATGTTACCTTCCCCACGCAATATTCCGCAGAGAAATTTGGCGAAAGTTCGGAACCATCGGCTTTACCTTGGGATCAGATCAAACCGTCGACCTTTTCGAAGATTACCGATTTAACATCCATCAACGCGCAGCTGAACCAGATACACACAAAACGCATGCAGAAGTCTCCTGCTTATACCTTCTTACTCGAAGATATCGCTGAATTCAATAAAGTAGACGCTATGCCTTCGGTAAGCCTAAATGAGTCCAAACTAAAAGCAGAGCGTGAGACAAATCGATTAAAAAACCGCGACCGTATTAACAAGCAGTTGGCATTCCTAGGATTGCCGCTCTGGAATGAAGGGCAGCCGCAGCCAAAATTCGATTATGATTTCGTGCTGGAAGAAAGCGCTAACGTGCTAATCGATTATATCCGTCTAAATAAAAAGTAAGGGATTTATCCATTCTTTTAAGCTATAACAGAAGCCAACAAAGGCTTATGGACAACGGGTTCATAAGCCTTTGTTTTTGAAGCTTCCGCTCTTTAGGGCATCCGTAACGTACAGTCCTTTACGATTCTGTGAGAACATCAACACCACATCAAAGTGTTATACCTTGAATAGAAAAGATGCTTTTTGTGTCCCATCGAGAAGAATTAAGTTTAATAACGGAGCATGTTTTCCTCGGCGTATTCTTTCTCATGCTGACCCATTCTGACTGGGGCTATTCTTTCCCGCTGAGCTGTTGCGATTGTCACCTCATTTTCAATCAAGAAAAGTTCCAGCACCGTAGAACTTTACCGGATTGCTCGGCGGAACCTGCCAAGTAAAGCGTAGCGCCAGGATGAGCTTTACAATCAAGGATTATCAAAGCGACGATTTCCTAGGTACGCTAGTCGGTATGCACCTATTTGGGATTTAGCCACCCATGCACCTCCTATAATGAGTATAATATTAAGGCTGCTTTTGACGTTTTGTGCTGTAACCTATACAGCAATGTATAAAACTTGACTGGGTGAAGGGATAGCCTAGCGGCTTCGATCCAAACTCTCGGTTCTCCAATTTCGGGACGATTGGGCACTCCATGATTTTCAGCAACCAAAAATTTATTTGCCAGATTCGCTGGGGTCATGAGTTTCGGAAACCTCCGGCCCAGCGAGGGGATGTCCGGAAACAATCAAAGAGCTTTTGCGCAAATACATTTATTGATTCCATAATGTAATTTACTTGCCGAATGCCGATAATGTGATCATGCGGTCGGGGCAGCCCATAAGCGAGAGCCCGCACAGTGCAGTCCTGACCTCGGTTTCAATCGCCCGCCAGCCCACAAGCCATCTTCCTTAAAAGTTGCGAATTGGACAAAAAATGAACTTTGTTGCCAATAGCTTGTTCAACTAATAATTCAGATGGATTTATGAAAACAACAAATAATGTTTCTTTAATAGATGCGAAGCGAACGGCCCGCAGGAAAAAGCGAGCTAAATGGTTGAAAAAACTATATTGTGTCGGACTCTCGGGCTACGCTTTGCAAATTATAGCTCCATTCCCGCAAAAGATAAAAAAATCTCGTACACCCTAATCATTCTACCCTTATGTTTCTTTCAATCCTATTTGGACTTCTTTTTATAGCACTGGCGATTTTCATCGTCACCCGGATACGTAATAGCCGGCGCAAAAAATCATGAAGGTCGCAGTTCTACCGCAACTAGATTATGTATTAGCGGATTTCAACGCGCGACGTCAACCGAAGCGTGGGAGTGTCAGCCCGCGTCTATCTATTGGAGTGCTCAACCGATTTTCTCTAATCGTAAACGCGAATCGACGACGCATCTAATTAGAATGTATATTCCTTATATCATCTATAAAACCCTATATTAGCAAAACTGCCAAGACATTAGTAAATGTTGTTATACGAGAACCAGTCCGTATCTACGGATTGGTTCTGTTGTTCAAGAATAAAATCCCTCACTTATTATTGCTTGCCCTACTCGAAGCTGGGGTAGGTGTAAAAAATGAACTGCTGTATATCAGGGAATATTTCCATCCACCCTTAAAGGGGAAATCTACCTTTCAGGAGAACAGGTTTGCGAGAGTAGCATATCCGCAACGGACGTTACAACGATACAGAGATGACGGATCAATACCCTTTATCAAGCTCGAACGGAAAATCCTTTTCCTAGAAAGCGATATTATCAAGGTTAGAAGATAACTATCAGCGTTAGTTGATTGTCTGAAACTGTAACCGTATTGGCCAATTAAAAACATCCCACTGCTTAAAGCGGTGGGATGTATTGTTTTACAGGCTTGCCACAAAAGACCCTTCCAATCCTTTAAATTTGTGCGATACCTTTTGCATATCCTTACCAACTTTTTCGTTGAGAATTTTGCATAAATCTGCGTGGTAGCAATGTTTTTATGTCCTAATATTTTGCTCAAACTCTCCAACGGAACACCCTCGCTCTAAAACAATGTAGCAAATGAATGGCGTGCTAAATGAAAGCTTACTTTCTTATCTTTAAGGCAGTCAATCTGTTGAGATATTGTATTTAATCTATCATTGATAGAACTGTTTGATGGAACAGGGAAAACCTTTCCGTCCTTTGCAAATCCTGCATACTTTTCGATTATCATTTTGGGAATATCCAAAAGCACTACAGGGGACGATGTAGCTGTCTTTATCCTGCGTACAATAATCCACTGATTGCCGTCAAAGAACTCCTGAAGATTGGTGTTCTTAAGTCCTTTTATATCCGAATACGAAAGTCCCATAAAACGACTGAAAACAAACAAGTCTTTTACCATTTGGACTTTCTTTTTTTTCGCAGTTGAATGTTACAAGCCGTTCCAACTCGCTACGTATCAGATAACACCTATCTTTGTCTATTTTACTATTCTTATACTCGCTGAACGGATTAAAAGCAAGGCGCTTTCTGCTCATTGCCAAACGGGAAAGGGTGATAAATCCAATCATATACAGCCAAATCGTATTATGCCCAATACTAAAAACGTTACGTAGATAGTAGTGAAAATCCTGTACAAAATCAGAAGTAAGGTCGTTGAATGATAAGTCAGAATAACCGTATTTGACAAGGTTGAAATTCCGTAGGTGTTTTAACAGCGTTTTGTAGCTGGTGTGTGTACCTTTTTCCCGAAGCCCGCTGTTTAACTTTTTTTCCAAAGTCTGCTATAAACTATTCATAAAAGTTGAAAAAAGTCAGTTCTCCGCTTTCCATCGCAAGAACGGCATTTTTAAGTTTAGCACTATTTACCGTCCCCTCGTTCTTTAGGATTTAGAATAGCATTCCTCAATACCCATACGAATTTTGTCAAGTTTGCTGTTTGTGTCTTGGGGTTCTCGGCTTTTTCCTAAAACCCTACCCTACTTCAGATCCCAATTTGTTGCGTAAATATCAAGCTTTGTACCGAATGCAGGCTGTTTGCCGTTTTCGGGAATCCTGCACATAACCACAACTTTTCCATTTTTCTTCGGGGCGTTCTTTTTAAGGTAGAACAATACCTTAAATGTTGATTTTTTTGTAGTTTCCATCCTCACAATTCTTAATGATAAATTAAACCTGTGTAAGCTACGGAACAACATAAAAAACTGTGAAGAAACCTGAAATATAGTATTTTAAAACTAATACTTCTGCTATTCCCAGTAGAATGGATTCTTGGTAGGACAAGTTAGGCATTGCGGTAATCCTTGCTCACCGAGAGGTGTTTTTGCTCGCTTAGGCGCCCCCTGTTAGATAGCAAATCTTTACGTGCTATAGAGATTAACGACAAAATGGCCCTCACGGAAAGACAACTCTAGGACGTTACAAAGCCTTGTGCGAACGATGGAGGTGTTAAACAACTGAATACCCATTACCAACATGCTTTTCATACCTCAAGAATACGTTATCGGTACGTCATCAGACCTCAAATGCAATTGATTGAGGGGCTGCAAGAGGCGAAGTAAAAGACAATGCATTTTCGCAACGGGTCGAAAGCCATGAACCGAAGAGATGTTCCTTACCTGTGTAACTTTTTCAAAGTTTAGAGCTTTAAATATGTAAATAAGTAAGGAACAGAAAAGCGGGCGTCAAAATAAATTCGACGCCCGCTCTACCCATCACCAAAACTATTTGGAATGAAGCACTAACTTGTGAAACGTAAATGAAAAAACATACTGACGAGCATTTTGAAAATAGAATTAGTAATTTAAACTTTTAGAATACGTTTGGTTAACGATATCCGAAATATCATTTTCGATTTTTCCATTTATTTCCGCCCTTAACTTAATGGTATAAGGAGTGTTATGACTACTCCCGCCAAACGTAACAATAATATTATCGAGAGGTTTTGTAGTTTCAACAGTTACTGTTTTATTACCAATCAAAAGTTCATTTTTTATTTGAATAACTCCTTGATTATCTTGTGTTATCCCATTTATCTTCCACGATGTACCTGAAACTTGCCCATTCATACTTCCTGTGAACACAAATGCCACTATGTCTTCCGAGGTAAGTCCAGGAGCGGAGAGGGTAAACTTTGCGGTTTTGCCTTTCTGTACGTCTGGACCGTCATCTTTTGAGCACGAAGTAAATGAGATCATTCCGACCATTACGACTGCGAATATTACTATTTTTTTCATCTGACTATAATTTTTATGTAACGTCTATTTTAATTGAATCTCAATCAATCCTTCCTCTAAAGCCGCAACGTTCTCGTCGTCGAAAATATCTTTAGATTTTAATTGAATGTTGGTCAAAAGTTCTTCCGTAGTACCCGAATGGTTTACGGTAATGGTAGATTTGGCAGCATTGAATTTCATTTTGGTTTCATTTACCCCTTTTACTGACTCCACATTGCCATTGAGTTTTTTTAACTTCGACAAATCGATTCCCGAAATCTGTAACATGGTTTGGTTGGCACCTGCGCCTTGTTTTTTATTGAGGAGCGACCTTACTTTACCGCCTGTTTTAGACGCTTTGTCGGCCGACTGCGCGGCTCTGTCAATGTGATTTACCGCTTTATCGAGTTTGTCTAAAAAGCTTTGTGCTTTTGCTCCCGATACACTGATCAGGAACCCGAGAATGGATGTGAAAATAAATTTTCTCATTGTTTTTTTGCTTTTAAATTGATTGTTATTTAATGGTATAGCGTAATCCTAATCCAAAACGAGAAGCATCGAAGTACGTTTCGTTTTCAATAAAAAAATACCGTGGCCGCCAATCCACACTTACCGCGATGGGCGCTTTCGGGATGACAAATTCAACGCCTAGCGGCGCCATTAGAGTGAATAGCGTGGTTCCCCCGCCAAAGGCCACAGAGGGGCCGGCGCCTAGGTGCCATGACAGTCCGTTAACGCCCGGGAAAGCGCTATTGTAACTATATACTCCGTGTACAAAGGTGGCGCCCCGTCCGAATAAAACAGCCGCTTCGCCCGCGTGATTGGGCGTGAAGAGATACTTCGCGTGTGGCCCCACCATGGTACCACCATCGCCCACGTCAATCAAAATTCCCCCACCCAATTTGTATTGGTTGCGTTCCGCTGTTTGCGCCGATACGCCAAGCACAAAAACAAATACAGCCATTAAACATAAAAATGTGATTCTTTTTTGCATACTGTGATTATTTAATATGATTTATTTGGTTTACTTTCTAAATAAAAAGGTGGATGAATTTCCATCGGCAGTAACTGTTAACGATAAATCGTCCCCAATTAATGTAATCGTAATATATTCTCCGACCTCGTCATCCACAACCTGATAAACGTTGCCGTTTTTCTTCCATCCGAACGAGGAAGTATCGGTACTGCAATCTGCACCTGTTTGGGGACTCTTCAACGATAATGTTATCTCCGATTTTGTCACCTTTAAAGTTGATTGGCCATAACACGTCACATTGGTAACATCCACGCTTTCGTTTCCGGCGGTAATGCGCTGCAATTTCCACAACCCCACAAGTGGATCCTGTTCCGAAATTTCATCTTTTGCACAGGATATCAATAAGAGAAATCCCGTTAACAAGAGAAGTGTCAAAATTGATCTTTTCATTTTCTTATGCATTTTATTTTTATGATTTTGTTCAAAGCAAAGTTATAGCCTGCCACAATGCTGTACAATTCTCCGAAAGCGGGATTTTTTTCTCCCCTTTTTGGAGGATTTTTCTCGACATGATTCTTAATTGTTTGGATTCTAGGGAGGTGCGTTATTATATTTGTGGAAAAAATAAAACAATTCACCATGCGTTTCGTTGTTTTCATGTTTTTGTTTTTGTGGGCTAAGCTGCAGGCGTCGGTCGTGTGGTCGCAGGAAACGACGTATGTGGATAGTCTTAATAGACAATTGAAGGAGGCAGCGCATAGCAACAAAAAGAAGGCGGATATTTACTTTCTTTTATCCGATTTTTATTCCTACAGAGACACCGCCAAAGCGTTTGCGATGCTGGATTCCGCCAACTCTTTCATCGACCCGAAGGATAAACTTTATAAGGGCATCCTCACTTTTTACGAAGCGGGTGTTTATTTCGATTTAAATATCGAGAAAAGTCAGCAACTGTATATGCAAGCCGAAAACATATTGAAAGATTTGTCAACTCCGTTGTCTTACGAATATCGAGCACGTTTGTGGAATAACTATGGTGTCTTGGAGCAAGCTAAAGACAGGCACGATTTGTTTCTGGATATTTTGCTTAACAAATCTATTCCCTATATTCAGAAAACAAACAAGGTGAGCCTGCATGCTTCTTATTTGACCAATGTGAGCCTGGTTCTCTTTAATCAAAAAAATTACCCCAAAGCGATACATTACAGCCAAAAAGCCATTGGTCTTTTGAGGGAAAATGCAATTGAAGACAAGCAACTCGTGTGGGCATACCTAAATTTAGCACATTCTTTCCTGTATTTATCCAAGTCCAACAAAGTGGCTGAAGCCCTGCAAAGTGTCGAAAAAATTATAGAGAAGAAGAGCAGAACACAAGATGATTACCTGCCCTATATATCCTACTATTACATCATTAAAACAAAATACTACGATTTGATCGGTGACAAGTCAAACTCCATGAAAACGTCAAGAGAAGGAATGGCTTTTTGCGGCAAATACAATCTGAAATCCGATTACAATTCGTTGGCACATTACTTAGGCCATAATCTGTTGCAAACCGGCGGATACGCCGAAGCAAAGAGAATAAGTCTAATGCTTCTCGCGGATGAGATAAATAGCATGTCGTTGAAGAATAAGGCAAACTCTTTGAAGTTATTATCCGAGGCTGAGCTAAAGCTGGGCAACTACAGATCGGCGTACGACGCACTGAGGCAATTGCATAAAATAAACGAAAGTATGGTGGTAAGGAACGAAAAGTTGAGGGTGGAGGAACTCGAAGCCCGCTATAACACCTCGGAACAAGAAAAAAAAATATTGGCGCTTCAAAACAAAACCAAAACGCAAAACATTCTTACCCTGAGCAGCGTTTCCTTCGCGATTTTGCTGCTAGCGTTTTACCTGTACGTCTCGAAACAAAATAAAAAGCAAGCCCGGCAGGAATTGATCTCGATGGCGCAGCAAAAAGAAGTGGAGATATCCAAAGCGCTGATGGAAGGAAGCGAGCAGGAACGTTCGCGCGTCGCAATGGAACTGCACGACGGCTTGGGCGGCAAGCTAACGGGGATAAAAATAAACATCGAGAACATTCTTGAAACCACTCACAACGACGCCCCCCTGCGAAAGGTCGTCTCGCAACTCGAAGAGACTGTGTCGGACATCCGCAATCTCTCCAGCAACCTGATGCCCGTGTCTTTGGTTCTCTACGGATTGGACAGCGCCCTGCGTGATTTTGTGCAGAATCTGCAAACACGAGACACCAAAATCGATTTTTATGCCAGCAACCTCTCCCAACTAACCGACAGGAACAAGCAACTGGCTGTTTACCGCATCGTGCAGGAATTGGTCACCAATGCCGTGAAGCACGCCGGGGCATTGGCCATTTTTCTCCAATGTACGGTAGAAAACAACTTATTGCTCATAGAAATAGAAGACAACGGAAAAGGATTCGACCCCAAAACCATTCGCCGAAATATGGGTTTAAGCAACATAGAAACGCGGGTGAAATACCTCAACGGAAAAATGAACATCGATGCGTTTCCCCAAAAAGGGACCTCCATCAGTATTGAATGTTTGATATGAAACGGATTGAAATCATTATTTGCGACGACCATCCTCTTATTGCTCAGGGATTGAGCAGTTTTATCGGGCAAAAAGAAGATTTAATCATCGTGGCCACGGCAACTACTGCCCGAGAATTGAGAGAAACATTAGCCATCAAATCGGCAGATATCCTCTTGCTCGACATTAATTTGCCCGATGGTAATGGGTTGGAACTGTGCCCCGAAATAAAAAAAAAATATCCCGAATTGAAAATACTGGCGTTAAGCAACTTCAACGAGCGAAGTATCATCTTAAGAATGTTGCATAACGGAGCCTCGGGCTATCTGCTCAAAAGCTCATCCACGGCCGAAATTGAAAAAGCCATCCGCAACATCGTCGATGGAAACCTCCATTTCGGTAAAGAAGCGCAAAAAATTCTTACTACCATCACCGCGCAAGAACTCATTGAAATTCCTCCCGTCACTAAACGTGAAAAAGAAGTGCTGAAATATCTTGCCGACGGTCTCACTACTCCCCAGATCGCGAAAAAAATGTTCGTGAGCGCCGTCACGGTCGACAGCCACCGAAAAAGCTTGATGCAAAAATTCGAAGTGAACAAAACAGTCATTCTTCTGCAGCGTGCACGGGAATGGGGCATGATTTAAGAACCACTTTCACAGCTGGGCCTCCAATTGATGAGACTGGCTATATATCTAGCAAGAGTTGCCTATATTTCTGGAATTATTTATTTGGGAGATTTTCATACACTTTAAGATACCCATAACATGTCGCTCGACTTATTTGAAGACTTTCGGCTACATCCTGAACTGAAAGACTATTACTCAATTCATAAAGGGGTTTACGGCTTTAATCTTTTTGATCGTATCTTTACTATAACCGGGAGGTCTTCCCCCTTTTCGTCCGCGTGCTTTGGCGGAGGTTAATCCCGTCTTTGTTCTTTCGGATATAATTTCTCTTTCGAATTCAGCTAGGGACGCAAATATGTTAAACGTAAATCGTCCAGTGGCAGTATTTGTGTTGATACCCTCTTGTAAGGAAGCTAACATCCAGTTGCTGCATCTTTGTGATTAGATCAATTAGATCTTTTAGAGATCTGCCGAGACGATCTAATTTCCAAACAACAACAGTATCACCTTTCCTTAAGTTTTCGAAGAGTTTACTCGTCTTCCATTTTCTAATAAAGAATGCATAAATCTGTGTAGTAGCAATATTCTTATGCCCTAACATCTTGCTCAAACTTTCGAGCGGAACGCCCTCGCTCAAAAACAGTGTGGCAAACGTATGGCGTGCAGGTGAAAGGTTACTTTCTTTCTTTCCGGCAGTCAATTAGTTGTGATATTCTCTTTAGGCTATCATTACAGACTGTATTTGATGGAATAGGAAATACCTTTCCAACTTTTGAAAATCCTGCATACTTTTCGATAATCATTTTGGCAATATCCAAAAGCATTCCATTGGACGATGTAACTGTCTTTCTCCTGCGTACAATAATCCATTGATTGCCATCAAAGCACGCCTGAAGATTGCTGTTCTTAAGTCCTTTCATATCTGAATAGGAAAGCCCTGTAAAGCAACTGAAAACAAACAGGTCTTTGACCATTTGGTCTTTCTTTTTTTCGCAGTTGAATGTTACAAGCTGTTCCAACTCGCTACGTATCAGATACCCCCTATCTTTGGCTTTTTTAGTATGCTTGTACTCGCTGAACGGATTCAAAGCAAGGTGTTCTCTGCTCATTGCCAAACGGCAAAGGGTGATAAATCCAAGCATATACAGCCAAATCGTATTATGCCCAATACTTAAATCGTTACGTAGATAGTAGTCAAAATCCCATAAAAATCAGAAGTAAGGTCGTTGAATGATAAGTCAGAATAACCGCATTTGACAAGGTCGAAATTCCGTAGGTGTTTTAACAGCGTTTTGTAGCTGGTGTGTGCACCTTTTACCCGAGGCCCGCTGTTTACCTTTTTTTCAAAGTCTCCTATAAACTGTTGATAAAATTTAAAAAAAGTCAGTTCTCCGCTTTCTAGCCCAGGGCCGCATTTTTAGATTTGGTAATGTGTACAGCTCCTTCATCCTTTAAAATTTAGGAAAAGCATTCTTCGATACCCAAATGGATTTTTGTCGAGTTTGCTCTTTGTGTATTGTGCTTCGGGGCTTTTACTTAAAACTCTGCCCTACTTCCAATCCCAATGTGTTACGCAAATATCCAGCTTTGTACTGAATGCCGGCTGTTTGCCGTTTACGGTAATCCTACACATAGCCGTGACTTTTTCGTTTTTCTTTTGGGGTGTTCTTTTTAAGGTAGAACAATACCTTTTGATTTGTGTCGTTCCCATGCTCACAATTCGTAATGATAAAATTAAACCTGTGTACGCTACGGAACAACATGAAAAACAGCGCAAAAATTTGAAATATAGTGTTTTAAAACTAATACTTCTGCTATTTAAAAATAACGTTTAGTAACCTTACTTTTATCTGTTATTCATTTCCTGCTTTTCACCTTGTTACTAAAAGTAAAAAACGATTGTAAAACCCTTATTTGCAATCGTTTTACCTGTTATTAATCTTTAATGTATTTTTACTGAAAATTTATTTTAAAAATCAACCCTGACTACAGAGTCAGGGATTGACCAAGGATGAAACGATTATGGGCTGATATTAGATGGACGGTGGGGTTGAAGTTGGCGCGAGGAATCTAGGCCTGTTGATCGCGTAACACCTTGATATGCTGGTGAGCAACCTGGTGCAAGGTTAGCTGATGAATTAACAAGTCTGCAAGCTCAGTGTAACGCTGGACAGTTGCAAGTTCATGGATTTGTTTATAGCTATTTTTGAACTCGTCTTCCCCCTTTTCACACAGCTCTAAGACGGTCTGCATGGTCGAGGTTGATAGCGAGGTCTTTACATCCATCCATAAACGAAAGATCTTTCCGCTGAACTTCGTGCCATCGACCTGCTCACCACCTAAGTTGTTTAGCAAGGAATTCAATTGTTCGTTAAATTCTACCGATTGATCAGCATATTGTTGAAATAGACTCTGGAGCTCCCGAAGATGCTGCTTCTGGACGAGCTCAATCGCTTTCTGGTATCCTTCTACTCGATCGTTATTAATCGTAATGGCCTGAGCTAACAGTTCAATTTGTTGTAAGTTGTTCTCCATGGGATCTGATTTTAGAATAAACGCGAACCCAAGATTTTTGTTTGATTATTTTTTAACCAAACTTCAATACTATTCCGCTTAAACAAGTTCCAGATTTTTGCTTGCCACGCGGGATCCATATGGCACAAATAAGTAAAAGTCAGCGTCAACCAATCACGCGATGAAGTGCTCAGGTTAATAAGTTGGCCTAAAATAGATCCTATGAAGTATACATTCTTTTCGATCCTAATAAGCGTTTATCCTGAGGTCCTAAGCCGAGTATATTTACATGTGTTTGGGTTCCTGAATGTCAACAACAGGGGCGTTTTGGGCCAGCTAAGGTCCTAACAATCCCTGGATGTTGCGCAGAGCGCTCAGATTCTGTTGAGCTCCAGCATAACCTTTTTTCAGTGCCGGCATCGAAGATAGATTTTTTCGTTATAAGCATCCGTATCGCTTCCGTTTTGCTGCCCAATGACTGAAATATCTCGCGGTCTACTTGACTCTTCAATGCCTGTTTTTGTTATTTGTACTACGCCGTTGACGACACTTTCAAATCCCGCACGCTTGCGGACTTCTTGATCGCTTCAAGGTATTTTCCGCGGAATACCTCGACCTGCTCACTGGGCAGGGCCACCTGGATAGACAGCAGATAACGTTGTACATCGACTTGCGTCGTAGTAATGCGCACGTGCGCGGTTCGACTGACCTCTTGTTGCGATTTGGCCAAGGTTATCAATTCCTTTTTCCAAGATGGCAGATCCACCGGCTCCTCCACGGACAGCGTCATGTTAAAATAGGTCTCTGAATTGACCAACGTCCAGTTAACCAACCGTCCGGATAAAAGATCACCATTTGGAATGATCACCCTAGCCCCGGTATCAGCGACAAGCGTACTGGATCGAATTCCGATCTCAACCACCTGCCCTTTTTTATCGGCAAGCTCCACATAGTCCCCAAGCTTGAAGGGCCGCTCAAAAATTAAAATAATACCCGAGACGAAGTTATTGACGACGTTCTGTAGCCCCAGTCCAATTCCTACGCTAAGGGCTCCGATGATCACGGTAAGCTTATCCAATCCTAAACCCAACATCCCCAAAGCCGCCAAGAATCCAATCACCACAATGATCAAACGAAATAATGGCAGCAGGGTGAACACCGAGCCGCGTTGAGCAGAACGGCCGCTTGAAACGAAAGTCCCTAGAGAACGCTGAAGCTTATTGGCTAGCCAGAGTACCACCCCCGCAGTAATCACATCCCCATAGCCTATATTCATCCCTGCTATGGTAAGTTGCCTTTGAAGAAATTGTCGTAAATGCCGCCATGCCTCAGTTGATAGATGAAGGTTCGACAACAGCACTACTAATACCAGTGCGAGGCTACAAAGCACGATGATCCGATCCAGGCTCCGTAGCGCTTTGTTTTGGTCGATATGTGCGAAAAATGAGTTACTACGCGGCCTATCGAACTTGCTTTCAAGGTCATGAAGAAGCATATCCCGGAATGTCCTTAACGAAAGCGCTTGGACCAAACCCAGCGTGGCCGTTAAGCTGGCGATGCGCGCAACGTTAAGGTAGCCCAGCACATTGAGAAGCACACTGGCCATATGGCAGCCGATGAGTAGCCAGACGATAGCCATCGGCAGAAAGCCGATAGGATTATCTCTGTCAGTTTTCTTTCCAAAATTCCACAATATAATGATACCAACCACATTGGCCAAGATGGCAGTTCCTTGTATTACCGGACCTTCATGCAAGAATAAATTCGTCAGAATAAGCAGCAAATAATAAAAAAATAGCGCGTGAATTACGCGGCGCTTAAAGCTCGATAATTCCTTATAAAGCAGAAGATACATGATAATAAAGATGGCGAAGAATACGATCTCTAACGTCCAGACGGGGATCGTCGGATAGGATAAAGGAAAGAGGATGAGAAAGAGCAACGCCGTTTTCAGAATCGGAATATGCAGGGGCTGGCTCTTGTAGAGCGGAAGCTCATCCTTTTGCCTGGATGTTCGCGCTGCTTTGTAGATCCAATAAAAATATAGGAAACTCAGCAACAAGAGGACGAACTGTCCATGCCATGCCGACAAGGAAAGCAGGGGTGCGCTCACTCCGTCCTTGGTTAGATTCTTATCGGCAACTTTCTTAAGCCGTGGAATCCATAGTTCGCTAGGAGCCTGCCTGGATTCACGCAAAAGGATTTCTTCCCGCAGTTTATCGAAAAGTTTGAGCTGATGGGTGATTTCGCTGATCAGATAATTCGCTTCCCGCTCCATCAGCAGCAAGGAATCCTTCCGGTCAGTCTGTTGCACCGAGGTATCTGCGATTTGTAGTTTAGGTCTACCTACACTATCTCGCAATATCCCGCTACTACTCACCCGTGAGAGCGTCTGCTGGAAATTCCGCATGTCCGCATACAGGAATTGCAGCTGCCTTATCGCCGTGTCCACTTCACTCTTTTGCGGTGTGGCGCGCTCCCAAGCTTGATTGCGTTTAATGCTATCCAACGTTCGACCTTTCTGTGCAATAAACGTTTTCCAGTTGGTAAAGGTTCCCCTTCCCGAAAGGCTGTCTACTCTAAACGTAGAATCCTGTTGCTGTGCGCTAGCAAGCGCAAAAAGCAATAACCAAAATATAATCAAGATCATCGGTTTAACGATGCGAACTAACAAATCCATATACGGTATCTTTATAGGTTCTAAACTGCATGCTCCCCGTATCCATCCCCCCTGCGCCAACGCTGATACAGCACACTCTAAGGATAACACGCTCAAGCGATAAATCGTTCGATGGAATTAATTTGGTCTCCCTCTACTTATCAGCCTACGGCACTGCCAGTGCTGTAAGAATTGTTTTGAATTTCTTTGAAAAGCTGATCGGGGGCGCATGGGTTAAGAGAAGAGGTAATGGAGGGGCAACATCATTAAATTACAGTTAATACTTATATACTCTTCTGGGAAAATACAAGTAAGACTTATAAAATCGTATCAAGGTTATTAAAATCATCGATTTCCACCTTCTGTAAAGTCTTCATATTTTTGATCAGGATTAAAAAATGGTTTTAAAACAAATACTATGGACTTACCCAAAAAGATGTATCCGAGGCGTTAACGCACTCTACAGGCCAACATTCTTCTATTTCCCGCAGACAGATATTGAAAGACATGGACTTTATGCGCAGCGAAGCAGGTTTCCGTGCGACGCTTGAACGTTACAAAGAAGGTAAAAAGACATACTACAGTTACTGGGAAAAGACCTATTCATTAGCTATGCAGCAGATCAATCCAATCGAAGCTGATCTACTAAAAACGACACTGGATATGTTAGGTAGATTTAAAGGTTTGCCTCAGTTTGACTTTGTGCAAGAATTGGCGTTAAAATTCAAAAAGAGTTTTCAACTGGAAGATCTAGACGAATGTGTTTTTTTCGACCAAAATGAATACCTCAAGAACCTCTGTCTTTTAGACGATTTGCTTAAATTCATACAGCAGAAACGTGTATTACGCGTGGAGTACAGATCGTTCAACCAAGTTAAAGAAGAGGCTTTTTTGATTCATCCGTGCTTCTTGCAACAATATAACAAACGATAGTTTCTCTTCGGACAGTGTGATGGCTTCGACTCCTAGACAAATCTGGCTCTTGATCGTATGGTCACTTTGGAAGCAGCAGAAGGCGTCGCATTTATTCCTCCGACAGAAACACACGAAATTTCAGGATCTTGTATATGTTATGAGAAATCAAGGTATTCTTCCAAGTACTGTGATCGACCATTTTACCATTCTTCGTAAACAAGGCAATGATGCTGTCCATGAATATACAGGGGCCACAGAAGGAGCTACACCTTCACTTTTTTCGGCTTTTAAGTTAGGGAAATGGTTTTATGAGTCATACTTCGTAAAAAATAGAGATATTTCTGCATTTCGTATCAGCAAACCAGAAAACCTGGATGCTCGGTATGCCCTGTATGCCCTACACATCCTAGAGGAAGAAAATAAAGTCTTAAAACAACAATATGAACAGGCCATTGTAGCACATAAGCCAGTCAGTGTAAAAGAGCAACAAGCTTTTACGGAACGTGCCAAGCGATCTGCGAACAAGCTTGATATGGATGAGGCGTAGACGCGTGAACTTATTGATGTTAATCTACGCAAGATGGGATGGGAGGCAGATACCAAATTGCTAAATGCTAAAATCCATAAAACTCAACCAGAAAGAGTCCGTAACCTGGCCATTGAGGAATGGCCGCTCAGAGGTGGCCAAGCGGACTATGTACTATTTATTGGGACTATTCTGTATTCTGTTATCAAAGCTAAAAAGTACGGACAAGATATATTTCCATCAATCTCGATCAAAGTAAACGGTATGCATTAAATATCATGCCACAGGATGGAATCAATATTTTGGGCGATCGGGATGGCTACACCGAGAACTTGAAACGGATGGATTTATTGATATCCCCAAAGACTATGTTTTAACCGTAGCTGACCTTTTTTCATAAGTTTTCGAACCAAATAAAAAAGCCTGAAAAACTTAAATGAGCTACAGTTGTTAAAATAATGCTTAATTTAAAGAAAAAAAAGATATGAAAAAATTAGGATTATTAGTTCGACTAGAAGCAAAAGCTGGGAAAGAAAAAAACGTTGAAGAGTTTATTACAAGTGCGTTGCCGCTTGCTAATGAAGAAGCCGGCACTATTACTTGGTATGCGTTCCGTATTGACTCTTCTACATTTGGCATTTATGACACATTTTCAGATGAAGAAGGCAGACAAGCCCATCTTGGTGGTAAGATAGCAAAGGCGCTTATGGAAAATGCACCTGAATTGTTAGCCAGTCCACCATCTATTGAGAAATTGGACGTTTTAGCCGCTAAATAAACATACCGCAATTATTCTAAAATGGAAGTCTATCAAAGTTCTGTAAATGAATTTGGACAGGCTTCCTTTGTTTACAAAACAGCTTCATGTTCTATCTGCTGTGCTTGGCCTCAATGTTCCAGATGGGTGATTGTGTGCTACAGCAATCCTTGTTGAATTGCACAAAAGTCCGGACGACATAGTCAATCGCATATCTACCATAACTACATATATTAGACCGATTAATAGACGATTTAAGGCACGGTGATGTACTTTTAGTTTGGAAAATTGACAGGCTATCAGGATCATCGGATGGAGTAATAAAAGTTTATCTGAAATTAAAGGAAAAAGGAGCAGCAATTGTCTCAGTTTTAAACTAAATAGACACCAGAGAACCATTAGGAAATTTTTTCCTGATAGTATTCGGATGGATAGCAGAAAATGATTTTTTTTTCAATAAAAGAACGACAAAAAGCAGGAGTTTAAGTAAGAAAAAAAAGTAAAATGCGGATGGGTAGACCAAAAGAGCTGTGAGCAGAAGGAAATATAAAAGCTGACTTAGCACCAAGGCTATACAACGAAGGCTTAAAAATTTCTGAAATAATGAAAAGAACGAATAATGTTACGCAGAGCAACAGTTTACAAATATTTAAGGCTGAAGGGTGTTGAAATTTAATTGGAAAAACTTGAAAAAAATGATTTTCGATTAATGGTACTTGCATTAGAAAATCTATTAGAAATTTATGCAGAAACAGGAATGCTAACGGGAAGTGAAAAGGCAATCGATGAACTGCAAAAACTAAGATTAAAACTCATTAGGACTAAATCAATAAGCTAAAGATTTGGGAAATTCCAACGCCCAAGGCTTGCTCGGTTTATCCGCTTTATCTTTTCGTTCTTGGTCAGCTCCGCTTTGACCAGGAACAAAAAAGATGCTCGCTCCTATCCCTATTTCATTGACCGAATAATTTAAATATATAAACATATTGGTTATGCAGAAGAACGGATTAGAAAGAGTTAACGAAGAACTTCCTCCCTATCTATACGGAGCTTTCAAATGGATAGCTGTTTTAATAATGTTAGGTCTTTTCATGGTATTATCTGGGAATCAGATAAAAAAGAATCTCCAATAATATTTTCTTTGCTTGTCAAAATGATAAAACCTATTTGGTTCGCTAGACTTTGGTTTCCATTCATTTGAAACGCAAAGTTAGATCCGATTTTATCCTGCAGTAAAGGCTATATGAACGCACGATCAAAATTGGACACCTCGCACGCTTGGGGTGAAATTTTGTCCTTGCGCCCTGGACCGCAAATATAATCCTGTTCTCTTAGTTGCCTAACGATTGAAAAGGAAACAAAAACCATGGACTAGTCTAGTGGAGACATCATCAACCGTCCTTTCCAGAACTGCGCCTTAAAGGCAGTTGGCAGCCCAGTAAGAGTAACCCGGAACAACGATTGGCGGCCGACCCCATTAGCCCTGTAGATCTTAAAGCAGCAATCGAAACAAAATTCAATGGGAGTCGAGTTTGATTATGCAGAGGCCTTCAAAGCTTGGATCGAGAAGGTCTTAATTAGGCACTAAAATAATTGATGACCGACTCTCACGACCGGTGGCATGTAGATTTCAGGCACTACGTTGGTTTGTGTATTCCAATGGCATGGTATAGCGAAGGTATCTACTGCTTTCATTCGGACGAGGCGGCGCCGGCGCCGGACAACAACGATTCGTTCCATTAAACTCGTCGGCTCATAATGTATCTATTGACAAAGCAGGACGCATTTTGTGACCAATCAAACAAAAATATGGACGTCAGATTTCCGGGACGGGCTTGATTATATTGATAGTAAACATGGCGCGATAATCCATGGAATTTAAAACCATCGGTTTCGCTGCCGAACGTCCTTTATCCACATGGCCGAAGGTGTGGTCGAAGGAATCATGCCGATGGAAAACCACAGTTCCAGCATGTATAAACATCAAAAAATACGTATTTATCCAAGACCAGCGGGAGCACGGATCTTGGTATGAATGATTCTTGTTAGTGCAGGACCTGTTTGCAAAGTTGTTTTCGTCAAAACGAAAATCTCGAAAGCATTTGGGTTTTGTTATCACAAATCCGGCAATAAGAAACTCCTGAAAAATGGAGACGGCCGACCTACTTACAACGAAAAAGGATTACAGTCGTTACTTAGGCTTCTCATCAGCTCTTCAATTATCTTTCTACCCTCGGGTTTCACTCTAAACCAGGGGGTTGTGGAATTCGTTTCTGAGGAAATATGATAATCCCCGTAAAGATATCTGTAGTAGATTACATCCTCCGCGGAATACTTGATTTCACCTTGATCCTCGATCTCTAGTAAGGAGGTTGGGAATTCAATTATATTCGCATCGGTCTCACCGGCTTTTTTATGGTAGATCGCAATCTTGCACTCGGTTACTACGATTTCGGTTACGGTGTTGATATCCTTACTTAGTGTCAAATTTTTCATTAGGAGCTCTTGCAGTTGCAAACGTCTGCCGTCGGGCTTCCCATTTTTGAAATAAAATAAGGGTTCACCTTCCAATTCACTTCCCACATACTTTTCGACACTTCTCAATTCGCCGGTTTCAAAAAACAGTTTTGCTTCGCCTTCTATTTGATCATTCACGTATTGCATAACCCACTCGACATTGCCATTGGCGTGGTAAGTTTTCAGCTCACCGTGTTGCATATCATCTAAATAGTGGGTTATCGCTTTGAGTTTCCCATTCTCCGTATAAAGTCTACCCTCCCCATTCATTTTTCCGCCTTTCATAGTCGTAACCGATTTAAGCTTGCCACTCTCATAGTTCGTCTTTATCTGCCCCTCGGGTTCTCCGTTCTTCATATAACCAATAGACGTTAAATTGCCGTTCTCGAAATAGGTAAAGGCTTCCCCTTCAATCTTCCCATTAACATAGCTACGAATGAGATATGGATTCCCATTTTCGTAATAATGAGTCCACTTCCCAGCGTTTTCTCCAAATGGTGTTTTAAAGCCTGAAGTTTTTAACTGACCGTTGTCGTAATATTCTGTATATTCTTTGTTTTGAGCAATGGACACAAACGCCAACAACAACAACAATGCTCCTAGTAGGATCGCTTTAATTTTCATATGATGTGCATTATAGATTTCTTTGCGTGACCGGCTATTTATAATGATTGATAATTGGCTATAGCAAGTCTATATCATCAAAATTAGAGCTAATATTTTTCATCGGAAATACCTACGTTTAGGTATAAATAGATCTCCTGAACATCATCAGGCTATCGTATAAATGCAATGGTTTATGTGTTACCGGCGTGTTTTTCGACAAAAACTTTCATGTTTTCATTGAAACAGCAACAGGGATGAAAGTTCTTGATCGCCTCTAAAAACAGACACTTTCAGAAAAAAATAGCCAACCCGCTATTTGGGTTGGCTATTAAAATATTTTTATTATTCCAATATGACTGGGGGGTTGCTTATAATACGCAGTTTATCGCCAATTCTTATATTGATTGATCAAACCATTTGTTGAGGAGTCATGGCTTTCAATGCTCTCGGTTCCTTTTAGCTCTGGCAGGATCTGATTCGCAAGTTGCTTTCCAAGTTCTACACCCCATTGGTCAAAACTAAAGATGTTCCAGATAATTCCTTGAACAAATATCTTGTGCTCGTACAATGCAATTAGGCTTCCTAAAGATCCCGGTGTAATTTCTTTTAGCAGGAAAGAATTGGTAGGTCTGTTACCTTCGAATACTTTAAAAGGTTTCAGACGATCGATTTCATCCTTAGCTTTTCCTGCCTTTTCCAGCTCCGATACGACTTCTTCCTCAGACTTGCCGTTCATAAGCGCTTCAGTCTGTGCAAAGAAATTTGACAGCAAGAGCTGATGATGGTTTCCGATGGGGTTGTGTGAGATAGCTGGAGCGATAAAGTCGCAAGGTATTAATTTCGTTCCTTGGTGGATCAATTGATAGAAAGCATGTTGACCGTTTGTTCCAGGTTCACCCCAGATTACCGGCCCGGTTTGATAATCTACGCGCTTACCATTGCGGTCGATGTATTTTCCATTGCTTTCCATATCGCCCTGTTGGAAATAGGCGGCAAAGCGGCATAAATATTGGTCATAAGGAAGGATGGCATGACTTTCAGCTTCGAAGAAGTTATTATACCAGATGCCCAGTAGAGCCATCACGACAGGGATATTCTCTTCAAAAGGGGTATTCTTAAAATGTTCATCCGCTTCGTATGCACCTTTCAATAAGGCTTCGAAGTTATCATATCCCACGGATAGGCAGATCGATAGTCCAATTGCTGACCAAAGAGAATAGCGCCCTCCTACCCAATCCCAGAATCCGAACATGTTTGATGTGTCTATTCCGAATGCCGACACGCCCTTATCGTTGGTACTCAATGCGGCGAAATGCTTTGCAACATCAGCATCCTTCGCCCCAGATTTGAGGAACCATTCCTTAGCGGTATTGGCATTTGCCATGGTTTCCTGCGTTGTGAAGGTCTTCGATGCAATTAAGAATAAGGTAGTCTCAGGATTTAGATTCTTGATCGTCTCGGCGATATGGGTTCCATCAACATTGGACACAAAATGCCCATTCAACCGAGTTTTATAGGATTTCAATGCCTCTGTGACCATTACTGGTCCTAGGTCTGAGCCACCAATGCCTATATTTACCACGTCGGTAATTTCTTTACCGGTATAGCCTTTCCATTCACCAGAAATAACACGCTGCGAGAAGGACTTCATTCTTTGCAAAACCTCGCGCACTGAAGGCATAACATCCTCTCCGTCTACAAGGACCGCCTTATCCGACTGGTTTCGTAGGGCTGTATGCAATACCTGTCTCCCTTCGGTTTCATTGATCTTCTCGCCATCGAACATCGCCTGGATAGCATCTTCTAATTTACATTCTCTTGCCAATTGTACTAAGAGTGCCATCGTCTGCTCGTCTATTCTGTTCTTGGAATAGTCAAAAAGTATATCCTTAAGGTATAAGGAGAACTTTTCGAAGCGTTGTGGATCTTCCTGAAACAGCTCTTTCAAGCTCTTTTCGTTTATACTGATATAATGGTCTGCTAAATAGCTGAAGGCTTGGGTTGTTGTAAAATCTACTCTTGGTAACATAAAGTTCAAGTTTTCCTCAAATATAAGGATTACAGGAAAGGTATCCTCAAATTTATATTATCTTTGTTCTTATGACCAAGGAACACATTCAAGACTTGAGGGATCGACTTACTTCCCTAAGGAGGCATCTTTGACATCGATGCAAAGAAAGCGGAAATAGACCGCGAAACACAGATTACCCTACAACCTGATTTCTGGGACGACCCCAAAGCGGCAGAAAAAGTACTTCACAGCATTAAGAACAACAAGGTATGGACGGATCAATTTGATACTGTACAGAACTCTGTTGATGATACTGGTGTGCTGTACGAGTTTTTTCAAGCCGGCGATGGCACAGAGAAGGAATTGGAAGAGCAATACCACCTGGCATTGGCCGATATCGAGGAGCTGGAGTTTAAGAACATGCTCAGTGCGGAAGAGGACCAACTGGATGCGATCTTGCAGATTACTGCGGGTGCGGGTGGTACGGAATCTTGTGATTGGGCAGCAATGTTGATGCGCATGTATATCATGTGGGGCGAGAAACACGGGTGCAAGGTAACAGAGCAGGATTACCAAGAGGGTGATGTAGCGGGCATTAAGTCGGTTACATTACAATTCTCGGGAAATTTCGCATATGGTTATCTTAAAGGCGAGAATGGGGTGCACCGTTTAGTGCGTATCTCTCCATTCGACTCTAATGCCAAACGTCATACTTCCTTTGCGTCCGTGTATGTTTATCCTTTGGTCGACGACAATATCGAAATTGAAGTGAAAGATTCCGAATTGGAATGGGATACTTTCCGTTCAGGCGGTGCTGGTGGCCAGAATGTGAACAAAGTGGAGACCGCTGTTCGCTTACACCACAAACCTACGGGTATCATCATCAAAAACCAGGAGTCGCGTTCGCAATTGCAGAATAAAGAGAATGCTTTGCGCTTGCTGAAATCGCAGTTATATGAGATTGAAATGCGTAAGCGTCAGGAAGCAACGGCCGCTATCGAGGGCTCGAAAAAGAAAATCGAATGGGGTTCGCAGATTAGGAATTACGTGCTACACCCGTATAAACTTATCAAAGATTTAAGAACAAGCTATGAGACTTCAAATACACAGGCTGTTTTGGATGGCGACCTGGATGAGTTCTTGAAGGCTTATTTGATGGAGTTTGGGGGGTGATAGTAGTAGTTAGTATTTAGTAGTTAGTATTAAGACCTAGGGTGGGAATTAGCGTTTAGATATGGGATTTTAGAGCTGGAGGGTTAATTTTTTGTTTCCTATAGGTTCTAGTATATTGAAAATGGATATGAGTAATGCCAATAGATGAAAATTCATTTATTGGCATTATTTTTTTTAAAAAGGGGCAATCCAAATCCAGTTTAATTGGGTTATATAGCTAAAGGATTTAGGGGGTAGGGACTTTTTAATATTTTTACTTATATGGGTAAGGAAACGATAGCCGATAAAATAATAGACTTTAATCTTAACCTGCGTTATGATGGGCCATTGCCTCCGCGGTTTCAGGTCATCAATCCTTTTCGGGATAATCCTTTGGCCGTGGATGTGATGAAGACTTTTTACCGTAAATTCTATGGGGATCATTTCAAGCGTTCTTTTATCATCGGCATCAATCCGAGTCGTCATGGTGCAGCGGTAACCGGAATTCCATTTACTGACACTAAACGACTTGCATCGGCATGTGGTATCATGATGCCTTCTGCTCATACACATGAGATTTCATCGGTCTTTATGTATAAGGTGATTGCTGCTTATGGCGGTGCACAAGCTTTTTATCGGGATTTCTACATTAATTCACCGTTCCCCCTCGCCATCGTCAGACAACAGGGAAATGCCCTGCTGAACGCGAACTATTACGATGATCTGGAACTATTTGACTGCCTTCGACCCTTTATGATAGAGAGTCTGAAAAGACATATCAATCTGGGTTTATACACGAAGGAAGTGTATGTTCTAGGAAAAAAAAACGCACAGTTTCTGCAGAAATTGAACAAAGAAGCAGGCTTATTTGATCGTACAGTTATTTTAGACCATCCCCGCTATATTCAGCAATACAAGTCAAAGGATGCAGAACTATACATCGACGGATACCTGCAAGCCTTTTCGGCGCATTTCCAAAATCAAAAAGACGAATAGTGGTCTTGCGTGGAGCATTAACAGGGTATCAGCAATATATTCTGATTTAAAGACAACCAAATTAGTTTTAAGCTTGTTCTAAAAAGAAAACAAGCATGAAACATCATATTCCACCACAAGTAAAGGGTAAGAAATTAGATATCGATGAATTTATAGAATTCGAAAAAAGTATCGAAGCGAAAGCATTTTATTTAGAGGCGAAGGATCGACTGCTCAATATCAGCAATTGGTTTGCTATTGCAAGTCTTCCGGCTTCTAGTTTTGAACATTTGGATCGCCATGGAAAACCGAGCAATCAGATGCCCCAAAAGGGCGATTTTATTAAGATTGATATTCCGGGTCCAGGTCTATCGAGCACAGGCGGATATGATTATGTTCGCATCGAACAGATCAGTGAGACCAACACCACAGGCAGCGAAACGATTACGATGACTGTACGCCCCAGCTCGAACCCCGACGATGCGGACGACGAGGAAACCAAACATTTTTTCAAAAGCCTGGCAACCTCCAGTTTTCAAATCAATCGCGTGGGCAAGACTGTACACGCGTGCTATTATGGTCGCAATGAAGTTATCAACCTGGAGATGGACTCACTCGTCGATCGGATAAGAAACCTTTTTGTTGCCCTCAGTGCGAAACTCGGCGCGTCCTATCCGCAGTGGAAAGCACTTGTTAATGGATTTCTAAAACGGTAGGAGTTTCTTTTTTAAAAAGCATTCTTCCACATCATACTTTCCACCGGTCTAATGGTTTTGTTATTGTATTTTGCGTTTCCTTTGCTATTGTAGAACGTTTCAATATCACCTTCAACGACGAAGTAGATCAATTGACCAATTGGCATGCCTGCATATACACGTACCGGTTGTGCTACAGAAATCTCAAGTGTCCAGGTATTGCAGAAGCCTACATCGCCCTTTCCTGCGGTTGCGTGGATATCAATCCCTAAACGTCCGGTACTTGATTTCCCTTCTAAGAAAGGTACATGTCCGTGGGTTTCGGTATACTCAAGTGTCACACCAAGGTACAGTGTTCCGGGTTGCAGCACATAACCCTCCTCTGGAATTTCAAAATGTTCAATTTCATTGTGTTTCTTGGCATCCAGTTCTTTGTCTTTATATGTTGCTAGGTATTTACCTAAGTGAACATCGTATGAATTTGTGCCTAAGCACTTGCGATCGAACGGTTCGATAACAATCGTTCCATTGTCGATTTCCTCTAAAATTCTTTTATCTGATAATATCATAAGGGCAAGCTAATCTGCTGTTCATTAGCAGGATTCAAAAATACACTATTCGCAGACAGCACGCAAATTTAGGATGATAGTTTTGTTTAGCCCTTTTGTGCCGACCCGCCATGGACAAAATCATATTTTATTAAACCATATAATACCGCTGTTGTTATGCAATAAAGCTAAAATCTTATACATTTGATTTATGGCATTAGCATATTTAAAAGAGATTGATTCCGAGAGTCGCATTGCTTTGTGGAAGATTGAGGAGACAGAAGCTGAGTTATTGAAGCATCTGCAACTGGACGAATCGGAACAAAAGAAGCTGAAGAGCTTGGCCAAGGGCAAGCGTACGCTGCATTGGCTTGCGACTCGGGTACTTCTCCGCTATCTTTTGCAAACAAAGGATTACATCAATTGTCCTTCTGATGCTAATGGAAAACCCTATCTTCCGGATTACCCGTATGAGATTTCCCTCACCCATTCCTATGATTACGCGGGCGTTATGCTGAGTACAAAAGGATATTGCGGGATAGACTTGGAGATCGTGAAGGACAAGGTGATGCGAATCAAGGAAAAGTTCTTGAAGCCAGAGGAACTTGCTTTTATTACTGGGGAGGAAGAAGTGAACCAGCTATATGCATGCTGGTGCGCTAAAGAGGCTGTTTATAAGCTTCAAGGAAATAAAGGCGTGTCCTTCCTACATAATATCACGATAGATCCTTTTGTCTATACTCCACAGGGAGTCATGACTGCCCACCTGGAGAAGGAAGGTGAAAGCAGTCGTTTCCAGGTGTACTACGAACGATTCAATGAGTATATGCTAGCCTATGTAGTAGCCTAGGCTCCCGAATCATCCAACTGATCTTGAAGGGTGTCTCTTTTCAGGGATAAGCGTTTATTTCCCTTATAAATCCGCACGGCAATCAAGAAATAAGCTAATAGCAGAGGACCATACACTAAGCCCATTAGCCCAAAAAGTGGTATACCGATAATAACTCCGATGACGGTGATGATAGGATGTATATCGCCTACGCGCTTGGCGATAATCAACCGTAATACGTTGTCGATATTGATTACCAGACCGAACCCCCATAACAAGAGTCCAACCCCGTGCCATGTTTGGCCATTAGCCAGCAAAACCACTGCTGCCGGAACAAAAATCAATGGTGGACCTAATAAAGGAACGAAAGACAGAATCGCACAGATGACGCCCCAGAAAATGGGATCTTTTGCACCAAATATCCAAAATCCGAGCGCGAGACAAGCTCCCTGAATGATAGCGATAATGGTCTGACCGATAATATTCGCATATGTAATGTTTTTAAGCTCCTCTCCGAACACGACGGCGTTCTCATCATCGAAGGGTAGATAGTGGATTAGACTACCCTCAAATCCTCTGTAATTAACAAAAAGGAAGTAGAGAATAAAATACATAACGGTGATAACCAGGAATGCATTTGCCGCCCCTCCTAGTGCTGAGGTAAGCAAGCCACCAAGATATGAAGAGCTGGCTTCCAACTGCTTCTCCAGCAAATCGGGCTGTCCGAGCTTATCTCCTACAAAATGGTCTACTGCCTCCATAATTTTCCTTACCCATTGGGGGTTCTGTTGGAGTTCAACGGCTTTGTCAAAAAGCATCTTACCAATACCCACAAAGGGCAATACGATGATGATAATGGAGAGGATAATAATAAATACTGAGGATAAGGGTTTCGGCCACCTCCATTTCTCAATCAAGAAGATATTGAGGTTTCGAAACAGGGTATACATGACCATGGTCCCTAAAAAGGCGCCAAATATTCCTCGTGTTGCATAAAGGATAATGCCACCTAAGATGATGACAATTAGCAGGATTATAATATTTCGCTCCTTCTGCGAGAAAACGTCATTGTTACTCATAAATTCAGGTCTTTTTTATGAGTAACAATAAATTAAAAATTTGGTTTTCTTTTCTCTAAAAATGCTGTAACTCCTTCTTTAAAATCTTCCGAACCGAAGCTTTTCCCAAAGTTCTCAATTTCTAGCTGATAACCGTCGATCGTTTTCTCAAATCCGGCATTGACGACATGAATAGCTGTGGCAATCGCTGATTTTGAGCGCAAGTATGTTTTTTGGAGGAACGCTTCAGCAGCATTCAATAATTCGTCCTGTGGAACTACTTTATTGACCAATCCCCATTGATATGCATCTTTCGCGTCAATCATATCTCCTGTGAGAATCATTTCCAAAGCTTTGCCTTTCCCTACTAACTGCGTTAAGCGTTGAGTACCTCCATAACCCGGAATTAAGCCCAGCGATACTTCTGGCAGTCCCATTTTTGCATTGTCGGATGCCAAGCGCATGTGGCATGCTAATGCCAGCTCTAATCCTCCGCCGAGTGCAAAGCCGTTAATAGCGGCGATGACCGGTTTCGGATACGTCGAAAGACTATCCATCAACTCATGTCCGAAAGCAGAAAGCTCCACGGCCTGTTCGTTGGATTTCTCCATAAACTCTTGAATATCGGCACCCGCCACGAAGGCTTTCTGTCCGCTTCCCGTTAGGATAACGCCACGCGTATTATCGTCCTGTTGTAATTCGTGGAAGACGGCTTTCAGTTCTGCAATCGTCTCGTAATTCAACGCATTGAGTTTTGCTTCGCGATTGATGGTTACATAGGCTGTATATCCCTTATGCGATAATAGTAGGTTTTGATAGCTCATAATTAAAAGTTGATATTAATTGACACTCTAACTCTTTCTTTTTCACCCTTTGGTAATCCTTGATAGGTTAGACGTTTTACGTATTCTATCCGCAAGAAGTTCAGTATATTATCGATTCCGACCGATCCTTCCCAATAGGGAGCTTTATTTAACACCTGAGTCATGGTCTGACCTTCATTGTTTTTGTCAAATTCGACTACCTGATCACTAATATAAGGGTTATTGTGGTCACTTATTTTTCCGTAGAACATATTAGCGCCCCAGATTTCTCGTAGATTCAGTTTCTTGAGGAGCGGTACTTTATTGAATAGAAATCCTTGTAATTCGTGTGAGAAACCAAATTTGAGGTATTGATCGGCTGCAAATTCCATTTGGTTCATCATACCATAATCAATAGAATGGCGATCATCCGGCTGCTTTACGTTCGGCATCTCCAGAAGCGTATAAGGAAGAGTCCCCCATATCTTTCCTCCGGTTAATTTTACGTCGGCAAATCCTAGCTGATTTAGAAAGAAGCGCTTGGATGCCGCCAGTGATACCTTTTCATAGGCATAGCTGGTATTCCAAAAGCCATCGAGGCTTCGGGTGTACTTAACATTAAAAACCGGATATTTCTCTTTGATCGTTCTTCTTGTCAGATTGCGATAATAGAACTTTTCGTGTGGTGCCCACCGTAGGTCTACATGTACTTCGTTGCTGTTTACCTCAGTAATCAATTCGTCTGGATTTCCGGAATTCACTAGCCTTAAATCGCCAATTGTTTTTCTACTTTGGTGGGTAAAGCCGGCTGTTATGCTGACGTGGTTTCCAAATTCGACAACGTGCTGTAGTTGATATCCCTGTGTATCGAACCATTTGGTAGGTCGGCTCTTGCGGATTGAACGAAAGAAGCTATCTCCCTTGAGAAAAGAAAGCTGTTGTCCGGGCTCCATAATATCGCTCTGTACCGTAGCCTCTACATAGTGCGCAGGAAAGGTCACTACTGAGCTTCCATTTAGCGAAACTGCAGATTTCAGGTAATACTTTAACTTTTGATCATCCATTCCGTAGGCCAAGTACCCTTCAAAAAACGCCTTATCCGTAAGTTCTTGCGTTGTTCGACCCCCGATCCGTACGCGATTTCCTTCTATATTATTTCGGCTGTAGACGTATTCCAAAGGTCCTAATTCGAAATTACCAAGGTTGTAATAACCTTGTGCAATGAGGTACCCCACACCCAACATGGTCTTGAAGCTTTTTTTATTGTTAAGCTGTTCAATATTATCGTAGGTTGCTTGTTCGAAGCTGTTGAGTGCTACCGGTCGATGGGTAGCGACTTGATCGGCCTGTGGCTGAATTTCAATCGGCGCTCCTAGGAACGCTCCTTCCGGGATTTCGGCAGGTAATTGATAGTCGGTATGTACGCTCAACCTATCGGCGAAAACCGCATCGCCTCGCTTCGTTCCAAAGGAAATAAACGCATGGGCCGTATCAAGCAACATTACGCCCTCCTCATTTTTCCGATAGTGGAACCGCAGTTCTCCTTGATTGATCCAGTTGATGTTTGCATCCTTGTCAATGGAGAGGAATGCTTTTTTCACTGCATAGGAGCCATCCATACTCACCTGCAGTTTGCCCTTGAACAAAAGGTCGGTCGTATTTCTAGGTTCAAATGCCAATTGAATAAAATAACCTTCCTTATTGAAAATGGTATCAAGAATATAGTATTTGTAATACAGTTTACCATTGTCGGCGATAGGACTAAGAAATTGCTTATTCAGGATGAACACACTTTCATCATATACATCTATCGGCTGAAAGATGTAATTCAGATAGGACTGTATATTATGGTTGTTTATATAACGCTTATCGAACTCTGTTTTCTTCTGACTATATACAATCTTCTTATACTTTGAAGGATTCTTCTTGTTATAGACCCTCGCATTGCTCTCTTCCATGAAGAGGGTAAGGAGCCTCTTATCCTTAAATTGGGTCGTATCGACGTTATCGAATACAAAATTTAGATCGGAAAGGCCTAATTTGAAAATAGGCTTAGGATTGACCATGCCGAACTTTAGCTTGTCGTATTGCTGAAAGGATAAACTGTCTTTCCCACGAAGTCTGTTTTGGTTCTTATGGCGAACCACTAAATCGATCAATTCAACGGCCTTGTTATTACGGTTTCTATATTTGCCACGATGGGTAATAGAAATCTCCTCAATAATATTGGCTTCATCGTCCAACGCTAGCAGAATGGATGTATCCTGTGTGGTTATTTTTTTATGGAGAATCTTATAGCCCATTGCTCTAACCTCAATCTGGTATTCGCCAGGCTTTAGTTGAAGTACGAAGTTACCCAATGAGTCTGAAGATGTAGCTTGTTGGTCTTTTAAATAAAGTATAGTCGCACCGGGAAGTGCTTTCTTGGTTTCTCGATCGATGACCTTTCCTCGTATCGGGGATTGTGCATATAATAGGGTATTGTTACTTAGGGCATAAAGGAATCCGAAGAACAATAAACATACTAATTTAACAATCCGCATAATCAACATTGAATGTTTATAAAGATACAATTTGTTGTGAAAGTTCAAATTACTTAACGAGAAAAGTAGCGGAAATTATATTGCAATCCAGTGAAAAAAGGTTGGAGCATTCCTATTTTATCGCCTGAACGTCGAAAGAATCGTTGTATAAAAAACTAAACACATAAGCGCTATGGGTCGTAGCAAAAATAATCCCCGGCAATTATTTACCAGGGATTATTTTTCAAAAGATAATACGCTAAAGTATCCGGTTGGGGGTATTGGGCCACCCCCATTTGCGCATAGCTTTTCGTTACTATCTACAAAAGAACGATCAGGATATAATAACGAATCGTTGCATTATTTACCACCTAAAAGCTTTGCGATTTCCTTTTCTAAATTCTCACCTCTTAGATTCTTTTCGACAATCTTTCCTTCGCTATCTAACAAATAGTTCGACGGAATTGCATTGATATTATAATATTGAGCGGCCTCGTTTTTCCACCCTTTAAGGTCAGAAACCTGCGCCCAAGGCATTTTGTCATCTTTTACGGCCTTTATCCAGTTTGCCTTTCTATCATCCAGGGAAATGGCAAACACATCGAAACCTTGGCTTTGGTATTTGTCATATACTTTTAGGACATAAGGATTTTCAGCACGACAAGGCCAGCACCATGATGCCCAAAAATCAACTAATACATATTTCTTGCCCTTGAGATAATCGTATAAATTGATGCTTTTTCCCTGTGGGTCGGGTTGGGTGATTTTAATCAATTTCGCGCCCATTTCGGTCTTCGTTGCTGCTGCAACTTCTCTATCTATTTTTATTCTATTTTCTGGGTAACAAACACTATTTCTTTATAGTCGTCCTTTTCAAAAATTATCCCGATCTTTTTAGATCTAATTAACACAAGATCTGAATACGCCGAGTAGGCTCCTTTATAACCTTCAGGCGCCTTGGCAATCAATTTCGTGAAATACCAACTTTTACCTTTGTCCTTGGAAAGTTTTAGCGTCAAATTGTCTCTATTGGTTTCATCCGATGCGTTGATGTGTGCTAAGATAAAACTTTTCCCTTTCTTCCAAGAAAGCACTGCCCCTTGGTTTACCGGGTCGGGAAGATTAGCATCAGGAAGGGAGCTGTCCCAAGATTCACCGCCATCACTCGAAATCGACACAATTCGCTGTTTTGGCGTATATTGCTGATTCCTAGAACTCATATAAACCTCATTATCTGAGATTTGAGCCGCCGTAGATTCGTTAGTACCCGGATAAAGTACATCTTGGCTCAACTGAAATGTTTTTCCATGATCATCGCTAAAAAAGGCATGCGCAACCCAATCTTTCCCTTGTGATTTAGCAGAGCCGGAACTGTGGTTAGCGGCTATATAGATTCTACCTTTCTTGGGGCCTGAGACGAATTGGAAAGCATGGCCTGGCGTATTTGCATAGGTTCTCCAATCTTCCTTAAAAGTATAGTTGGCATTAAGCATAGGCTGCAAGGGGCGGTGCGTCTGCAGGGTAATGTTTACAGGATTTGACCAGCTTTGTGCTCCATCGGTTGAAAAGATATACCAAACCTCCCGCAGTCCATTCCCCTTCCGAACTTCCCCTTCGTGATTGTTCCCGGTATTGTAAAAAAGAAATATCCTTCCCTTGGGGTAGCGAGGATCTAATAAATCCAGCACCGGAGCAGCATTCCCTGCTTGAAACTTATCGTAATCAACCGCGACATTCAACTTGCCCCATGTACGCCCCTGATCTTTGCTTATTTTGTATACAATATCCACGTTCCCATAATCACCTGCATGGTCTACCCTTCCTTCCGAGAAGGCGATGAGGTTTCCATCTTTGTTCTTAATAATTGCCGGAATTCTATAACTTGCATAGCCATCTTCTCCCGAGCGAAAAACAACGGACTCTTGCCCAAAGATAGCGGTGATTAGGAAAGTGGAAAATAATGATAACAATAGCTTTTTCATAATATAGTAATTTTTAATTTTTATTGATAAGGGATAAATGTAAACATCCATTTTGTGGGGTTCTGCCAATCTTTCCCGTTGAAGTTTCCAATGGGTAACTTGATCAAAACAGTATTCCATCCCACTTTTAGCGAGATTTCCGTAGGTTCACGATAGGAGTAACCTTCATCAGCTAATGGGGATTCGAGATTTCCTTTTCTACCAGGATGCTCCCATGCCGGTGGAGGGATGATCTTACCATTAACCCATAGGCGACTATGTAAATCATCCCAGGTTCCTTCTTGCGGGGTATCACTCGCATAGGATCGTGACAAATTTGCAAAGCCTATCCAAAACTTTTTTACTTGATTGCGATCGCTCCAAACCCTTGTTCTTGCATAGAAAGTAGTATTGGGTTTCGGATCATCTATAATACCCGCAATAATACTATCCCACCAATGCCGCAGTATTATGGTACCTCCGATCTGCTTCTTATAAACTTTTACATCGTCCGAATATAGATCCTGCTCAATAGCAAATGTCTTTTCCAGCTCACCTTGATTGTGGTAAGGGCCAACTAATTCCCAATGCATTTCACTTTGCTTCTGATAAGGAAACGGAAGGTCTGAAAAGTATTTGTTTTTATGCGCTAAGAGTCTGTTTTCAAATTCTTTAAACTCACTGAATCCTACTGTATTCTTATTTGGAAGATTTGCCTTCCATCCGGATTCACCTCCTCCCCGCCAGATTCTTTCTGCAAATGTTAAAATCGCGGGATATATGGCACTCTGTAAAAACATATCTTCCGGTTTTTCTACCGCCCGGTCTGGCCATGAGCATAATATCGCTCCCGATAGTTGCCGGCTCTGCTTCTCTTGTTCTGCAAATTTGCGAAAAAATAAGGTAGTGACAGTTTCTAATGGATCCATATGATTAATATACAGATGCTTGGAATCCAAGTATTGCAACGTCGAAGTAGGGTCTATTGCTTCTGGCCCGCCCATCCAAAGCTGGCGCACAGTTCCAGCCTGTAGATTACTTCCAGGCTCCCATCCATAGGTTTTGAATCCTAAAGAATCAACATACCTGGTAATGAGCGGCATAAAAGTTTTATTGGTTATTTTCACTTCATCGCCGCCAATATGGAGATGTTTTAGACTTGGAAAAGACTCTGCAAATTCCTTTAGTAAATCTTGAATATATAATATCCCTTTTTCACTTTGCATATTAACTTTGAAGTACCGACTGAAAGCTGCTGAATGTCCGGGCATATCGATTTCCGGAAGAAATAGAATATGCCTTTTTTCACAGTAATCTATCAAGTCGTTAAAATCCTCGAGGCTGTAATATTTACCCGCCCACCGAGTCATGTTCTCTGCCGCAGTGATACCGGTGTATTTCTTACTCTCTAATCTCCATGCAATATCCTCGGTAAAATGAAAATGCAAAACATTGAGCTTATATTTTGCCATGACATCAATTTGTTCTTTGAGCATGGAAACTGGTTGATAATTTCTTCCAACATCCACCAAATATCCTCGGGTCGAATAAGCTGGTTCATCAAGGATCGACACATATGGAAAATGGGATTTATTAATTTCAAACTGTGCTAATGTCTGAAGCCCATAAAATATCCCTTTTGTATCCAAAGCTTTAATACATATCCCTTTTGGACCAATATCCAAGGTATAACCTTCGGTTGAATCTATTCCGTGTAACGCGGGAACGATGTAAAGAGAAATGACGGGTAAATTCCTTTTTCTTTTTATAGTGACATCATTTTTCCTTAATATTTCTTCCAGCAATGTCACCTCGTTCTTTCCAACAGTTCCATCAACAGAAAGACGTGCGCCATGAGAAAGGTCAAGTTGATTTTCACTCCACACAACTTTCTTAGGCAAAGGTATAAGCGCTTGCTGTCCATGGCTGTTTAACCCCAGCAACAGGGTAAAAAAGGCAAGACAATACCGGAAATTATTCAACATTTTCTTTCGCTAAATACTGATTAACAATCATCCAACAGTACCATTCTTGTCGAGGTAGATGGAATGGTCCTTTAAATAAATTCCCTTTTGCAGTCTGAGCAACCCTACCGTCCTTATGCAAATAACCAAACCATTCGCCATGCTCTTTGTCATGGAAATGGGTATATGCATATTCATGAATTTGTTTGTGCATGCTCGCATACTTTTGATCTTTGGTAATCAAGTAAGCCAACAAGGTCGCAATAATAGTCTCATTTTGGGGCCACCAAAATTTCATGTCCTGCCAATATTCTTGAACGGGTTTATGGTAAACGTCTCTGAAATACAGAATTCCTCCGTGCTCATTATCCCAGCCTCTTTCCCACATATAATCTAACATTCTCAAACCTAGATTAATCAACTTTACATCCCTACCGCGATGCAAGGCTTCGTGAAGAATAAACCACGCCCCTTCAATGGCATGCCCTGGGTTGAGCGTTCGTCCATCAATATGATCAATTATCTCCCCCTCAGGCGACACCTGCTCCATGACGCAACGTATTTCATCTTTAACGAAGTACTGCTCAATTTCCTGAATCCAATTTGTAATGGCCTGATCGCATCGGGGATCTCCGATCGTTTCGCGCAGTTGTTGGGCCGTATTACACATAATCATCGGTATCCCGATTCCTCGACTGGGTCTTGTGTCCTCAAATTTTGGCTCCATTTTTCGCTCACCGCTAGCGAACTCCAGGCAGGCCGTAAACAAGTCTCTGGCCATTTTTGCTGCTTGTTGATCTCCAGAAGCCTTAGCATAGGCAGCAAAAGCAATTACTGCGAATGTTTCCGAGAAAAAATATCGCCGCTTGCGGATAGGATTCCCCTGTTGGTCTACATGGAAATACATTTTCCCTTGCGAGTCGAAACATTTATCTTTCAAAAATTCATAGCCTAGCTTAGCGCCTTGTAACCATTCTTCCCGTTGTTCAACAGTATTATACAGTGTAGAGAGGAGCCAACAGGATCTTCCCTGGATCCAAACCGCCTTGTCGGTATCGATCAATGTTCCATCCTGGTCCCGCATCAATAGATACCCGCCAAATTCATGGTCGTAGGATCGTGGAAACCAGAACGGAATCGTGTCGTTGACTAATTGATCTTTATAAAAATCTGCTAATTTATTTAATTCTTCGTTATTGTACATTACTAGTGTCCTTCTAGTGAATAATGGTTTGATTTATATTGTTAGAGAAAATGTAGAAACCGGCACCGAATCCTCATTCACTAGGTTAGCTCTCGAAAATGGAGCATATCCATAAAATATCGCCGATATATTCTTCGGAATCGCCAGTATAACGGTATCTCCCTTTAGTTCCACAACTTTCAAGTCTTTATAATTTCCGTGATGGTCTTTCGATTGAAATCCAATTATTTGATTCGACCCCTCGGCTTTGAACTGCTTGACGTTCCTGAAGGTTATCCCGAGCAAGTTCTCTCCTAAAAAAAATGACTTAACAGGTTGGGGGGAATCAGCGTTATTTACCCGCTCAAATTCATGCTTTAACACCAGGTTGGCCAACCGCCTGCCGATTGGCAATTTATCTTTGGGATGCACATCCAGCGAATCGCCCAAATCTGAGCTCACAGCCATGAACACGTCGGAAAGCTCATTAGACAATTTTCTTTGACTATCGCGAAACATTGGCCAGGAAGGGCGGCTTAAACTTGAGAGTTGGACAGTGTAAAAGGGTAGTCTGGCTCTTTGCTGAGCAAAGGATTGATAGCTTTGCCTCCACGAGTTGACCAAAGTTCGAAAAAGATGTTCATGAAGTTCTATGTTATGCGCATTGCTTTCGCCCTGGTACCATAAGATTCCTTTTAAGGAGGTGTCTTTCCATTTATCGTAACCAGCTTCAAAGTTATAGGCCGGTTGGTAAGGATGTCGTTGATTTTTAGATTGCTCAAGCCTTAGATTCACTTTTGCTCGATCTTTACAGAAGTCTTGAATAAAATCGGAAGTTCTCCAACTATGTATGTAGCTTGCCAGCAGGGGATCCTGCTCGAGTGACTTTCTGGAAATCCAGGATTCGGTGGGCGAACCTCCGACAGCTAACTCTACTATTCCGATCGGAACATCTAACTGATCATAAAGCTCAACGGCAAAGCTATAAGCTATTGCCGAAAATCCACCCGAATTTGCCGGAGTGATTCGCTCCCACTTTCCAGAAAAGTACTGTAATTCATTTATGCTGTTTAGAATCGAGCGATCCCATTCTTCGTTAGCAGTCTCTTTGAGCACGTTATTTTTAAAAAAACGGATCCTCTCGTACTTCGCGCTTTTACGCACCAATGCTTCAGCTCCTTTAGCAAGCCTTAAGGGAAAGGCCATGTTTGATTGCCCTGATGCCAAAAAGACATCACCAAACAATACGTCGTCCAATACAATCGAATCAGAGCGAGTATGGATCGTAATCCGGCATGGTCCTCCTGCAGGCAGCGCCTCTAAATCTACCCACCAGTTTCCAGTATCATCGGCTGTCGTAGAGCTTCGAACGCCGTTCAGCTCAACGGTAACCAACTGTTCAGCATCTGCTTTTCCCATTATCCGGTTTTTTTGATCGCGCTGCAGAACCATATGAGACGTAAAGTTGTGATGAACGGATAACGGTTGTTTTATAGCCTTAAGGTTATTGAACACAGTTTTAGCGATTATTTCTGCACCCCTTTCATTTGGGTGTAAAAAGTCATCAAAAAGATCTATTCGACGGGCTAGTGGCTGGTGGAGATCGACGAGTTTGAACCCGCCGAAGGCAGCAACCTCTTGGATTTCTGATTGTATTTTTGAATACCACTCCCTCGTTCCGGATAGAAATCGGGGATGCCCGCTAAAAATTGGGGACATCTGGCACACGAAGACTTCAATTTCAGGGTTCTGATTTTTAAATAAACCGATGAGTTTATTGTAATCTCGCTGAAAATATGACTGATAATTTGGCCAGTTCCTTGGATCCGTATCATTCAATCCTAGTGCTATAACGACGATATCGGGATTAAACGCCAACGCATCTAGTAACTGTTGAGATGTTAAATAAGGGTTATGTCCTTGTTCTAATAAGGTTGCACCATTTCTTCCAAAGTTTTCGACTTGATATGCATGACCCAACAGTCTTTGCAGTTGTTCTGGATAGCTTTTTCCACTTGCTATGTTGTAACCCTTTGTCACAGAATCGCCAATACAGGCCACTTTTTTCTTGCCTTGACAAAGCATGACATCAACTAGCAAGAAAAAGGATAAAAATAGTAGTTTATACAAGTTTCTCATTTTCTTTAGGCTTTAAGACTGTGAGTTGAATAATGAGTACCAATAGGACGATTCCGGCCAAAAGCGCGAAGTCTCTGCCCAGCTGTCCACTGTCTGCGGATTTTCCTAAAATCTTAGTGATATAGGCCCCTGCGAACACTCCAACCATATTCATCACACCATATGCCGTTGCTCTATACTTTGGAAGGACAAACTGGCAAAGTATGGGCATGTTATTCGCATCGAACATTCCGAAACCAAATCCAAACATCAGACCTGCCGCAACGATCGCGATTATGCTTTGACCGTACCCGATTAATATAACAGCTGGTATGGTCAAGGCCAATCCGATGGCGCTTGTATATATTCTCCCGCGTACATTCTTTTGAATCCATCTATCGGAAATTATTCCGCCCAGTATTACACCAAAAAGTGAGGAAATAGAAATGGTAATGGTAGCCAGTGGTCCGGCCTGCTCCATCGGAATCTCCAGGTTCTCTGAAAACAGCGTTGGCAACCAATTCTTCGTCGCCCAGCCCGGTAGGCTAGGAATTGCAAAATATAATAGAATAACCCAATACGAAATATTGGAAAAAAGCAGGGAAAAACCTTTGAGAAGCGGGGTTCCACTTGATGCCACCTTACCTTGGTCTACCTGGCTATTCGTGTCCCGAAGCAAAAGCATCAATACGACAGAATAAAGCATACCAATAAATCCGAACAGAATGAAGGTGTAATGCCATGAATAAGAGGCGGCAACGCTTGCACCGAAACCTCCAAGTGCTTGTCCGACATAGAATCCAGTCATATGGATGCCCACGGCTAACGATCTTGACTTATCCGAATGGTAATCCGCTATCAAAGATAGACCCGCGGGGATATAGATCGCCTCGCTAATGCCCATGATTGCTCTTAGGGCGTATAACTGACTATAGGTATTGGCGTATCCCATCGCTAAAGTCACCGCTGACCATACAAATAGACTTCCAACAATCAACCATTTACGATTCCATTTATCAGCCAGCACACCTGCTACCGGACTCATAAATCCATATATCCATAGAAATACAGCCATCAAGTTTCCAAACACAGCTGCGCTTTGTAGTTCCATGATATCAACGGACATCGCCGGCCTCATCGTGGAAAGAATCTGTCGATCCATATAGTTTAAAAGCGCTACGAACCATAACAGACCCACTACAATCCATGGATAATTTCTATTGTTATTCATTACATCGTTTATTTTATTTCACCGCTTAGGATTTGATTAGTACGCACTCCAGCTTTCACCTCGCCCGTTGGAATGAAAAACTGATTGCCATTAAGTACTGCCGTAGTTGTTACCGGACTTAGGCCGTTGAATGGCGAAAGTTTTATCCAAGAATCGCTCTTTAAATCATAAGCCCAATTTTCGTTGGAGAAACCAGGATGGTTCTCTTGAAGGCTATTTTTCCGAGCAATTAATTCCTCTTTTATTTTGCCGTCCTCCTGGTTTTCGATTTCCAAAATCGCTGCTTCCACTCTTTTGAAAGTTGTGCCGTCATCACCTCCGAATACATAGATTTTACTTTCGTAAAACACTCCTGTACCGGCAGACAGCGCTTTTGGAAGTTGTGTTAACTCGCGGATTTTTCCGCTTAAAAGTTCCATTTCCAAAACATTATCATACATTTCGCTGACTGCATTCGGATTCTTCTTCCTTCCCCCAACGATATAGATCTTTTCCTTTTGATCTCCAAGGACAATAGCGTGGCTGACGGCATAAGGAAGCTGGGTAAACTCTTCCCATTTAGCCTTCGGGTCATGAAGATCCAATGAATATACTTTATCCGAAACGGCGTATTGCCCTTCTCCTCCGATGAAGAAAAGTCGACCATTTCCATAAGCCATGCCCGCAGCAGACAGCGCAACAGGTAGAGACGACAAGAGGCGCTGTTGAACCTGCCCGTCAGCACTTAATTCAATGCTTGATACTTGGTTTACGTATCCATTTTGATTTTCTCCACCTGCAAAATACAATTTCCCTTTCACGCTTAAATTTGCAGAATAGGCAACAGCCTCCTTCAGCCTGAATTCTTGTTTAAGCACTAAGTGGGATCCGTTGACTGAATAAATGTAACCATTATCACTGTAGGATTTCCGCCCGCCCTGCCAAGGCATTCCGTTTGGAAAATTTGCACCACCGAGTACCAGTAAATGGTCCTGAAGCATTCCCACTACCGGACCAGCCAGGCCAATATGTTCCCTACCATGGAGGTCATTGGGAAGTTTCGCTGGTTCACTCCAGAGAACAGAGGCCCCCTTCTTGGGGCTGGAGCAACCTAAAGTGATGATTGCCAATGACAATATGGCTTTTAATTTCATTATAAAACCGATTTAAAGGTATCAAAGTTAAGTGCCCGAACCTCAGCAGTGAAGCTTTCGAATTCTGCTTGATTCATATTTGCAATTGGAAGCCTGAATTCTCCACAGTCAAGTCCAATTAATTTCATATAAGCCTTTCCTGTTGCAATTCCTCCGTACTTACCCAACAAGCGTATCATGTCGATGGATTTCTGTTGAAGCCTATTGGCTTCCTGAAATTCTCCATCTTGAAAGGCCTGAATTAGCTTGGTATACAAGGGGGCCGAATAATTATAGGTACTCCCTACCGCTCCTTTTGATCCAAGGATCAGCGATGACAACATATTTTCATCGCGTCCCCACAGCATGTCGTAACGGCCTTCTTTAAAATTCATGCACGATAAAAAGTCCATAAAATCTTCATGAGTATACTTTATCCCTTTAAAAGTAGGCACTTTGCTGTCGACTTCATTCAACAAGTCTATCATATTGTAATTACCACCGCTTAATACCGGAATATGATAATAATAGAACGCCGTATTTGGCGCACAGGAAGCTACTTGGCTACAGCACAAAGCGAGTTGCTTTACATTTGCAGGTTTAAAGTAATAGGGTGATGTAAAGGAAATGGCGTCAACACCATGCTGCTCAGCAATAGCCGCCAATTCTCCACATTCCTTTATATTAGTGCCTCCTAAAAACATCATCAGAGTGAACTCTTCGTCGTCTTTCGTCAATGTTGTCCAGGCATTCATCACCTGAATTTTTTCTTCAAAGGTTAGCGATACACCTTCGCCCGTAGAACCACAAATGAATGCCCCTTTGACATCGTTGGCTTTCAGGGAATGGTAATAAGCCGGAATGATCTCCAAGTTTAAATCACCACCTTGAAAAAAAGGCGTAAATGGTGCTGCAATCAGTCCTTCAATTTTTTTTGTTAGCATATATTTTTAATTGTTACTGGTCAGCCTATCCTTTTGTTCAATGATCGTGGGATAGGCCAACCATTCTTATAGATTATGTTCCTGGATAGCCAATGTTTTGATCTCCATTTAAAGTAGGGTCTGCCGAGAGTGTTCCCAAGTCGATTGGCCAAAGTATTTTATGCCGCTGCAGATCATTGTCATCAAGCACACCCACTAAGTTTAAATCTTTACGAAAAACTAGCGGTTTTCCTGAGCCATCCTGCATACGGCGAAGGTCGAACCAGCGCTTGCCCTCAGACACAAATTCTTTTGTCCGCTCATAGAATATTGCCAACTCGTTTGCTTCAAAGCCTCCGTTTACAAACTGAGGAGCAGCACCTTTGTAGGCCCTATTTCGAACCATCATTATTTCCTGAGTCGGATCTTGTCCTAATTTATTCTTGATTTCTGCTAATAATAAATAAGCATCAGACAACCGGTAGATTGGGTAGTCATCCGAATAGCTCCTTACTCCTTCCACTAACGTACCTAAGAACTTACGCATAATGATGGCATGTTGACTGCCCTTGTTGAAATTCAAAAACGTTACGTTTGCTCTGCTGTCGGCCGCATCGAAGAGTTGATATAGGCTGTATTTGTATTCGTAGCGAATGATGCCGGTGTTCGAAATTTTCAAAGGATCTGCCGGAATCGGATTCCCTTTATCATCAACATAGCCTGAGATGTCGTCACTTTGTGCATACAAAAAGTTACCAAAAAAGTTTGTCGCCTCCCCGAATTGATACCTAAGGGTAAAGATCGTCTCAGCGTTTCCTTTATTGGAAGCGGAGCTCGCCGTTGCGAACACATTCGCAAAATCATTAACGAGCGTAAATTTTGGAATGACGGCTTCCACTGCGGCTTTTGCAGTTTGCAAATCCTGAATCGAAGTACTTGGCGCTTGACCGTCAATATTTACTTTGGCAGACCAAAGGTACACTTCGGTCTTCAACATTTGGGTAGCAGCTAGTGACCATTGTGCTTTTTGATTGCGAATGGTGTAGTCATCCTTAAAGCTAGCAATAGATTTGGCAATATCTTGCTTAATAAAATCTAATGTTTCTTTTTCCGTTTTACTTCTTGGAGCGTATGCTTCTTCTGCCGAAGTAGGCGTTTGGTTTGCCGCTTTTGCATCTGCGATCAGCGGCACGCGTCCCCATGTCCTGAACAAGTTAAAGTAATAGAAGGCACGCAGACCATAGGCCTGACCAAGAAAGTATCCTTTTTCAGATTCTGAAAGGTAACCTGCAGATTCAACCTGATAGATGAAGTTATTAATTTGAAAGATCTGGCTGTAAAGCCCAGCCCAGCTACTGTAGCCGGGGTTACTTTCCCGAAAATCTTGTATGATCAGCGAGCTTGAATTTAGTGAAGCGGTTCCTGTAAAACTGGTGCCGTCTCTGAGGGTCCCCCCTCGGATCTCCCCAAGATGCCAAAGGACGTTCTGGGCGTTCCTTAATTGGCTATGAATGCCAATCATAGCACCTTTCACCTGATCAGGTGTTTTCCAAAAAGATCCACTAGCGAAATAGTCTTCTGGTGCTAGGTCTAAATCCATCTTATTGCAGGAATAGAATGTTATGCTGGAGGCCGCTAAGGCTAATGCCAATATTAGTTTTTTCATGAGTCAAGTTTTAAAAGGTTAATTGAAGTCCAAAAATTATAGTTCTTGGAAGCGGATAGCCTCCACCGCCGATCGCAATACTTCCGCTCTCTGGCGAGTACAGGGTATTCTTGGTCCAATAATGTAGGTTTTGTCCGGTTACAGAAATACTTAGATCCTCCATCTTTATTTTGTTTGCGATTGATTGTGGCAACCTGTAAGCAAGCGCAACCTCTCGGAAAGCAAGGTAGTTTCCTTTATTATAGAACATACTTGTTTCCCGGAAGTAGTTGTTCTTAAAAAGTTGGTCAGCCCAATAATAGGTAGGGTATTTAGCTCCTGGATTCTCAGGAGTAAAGGTATCGAAAACCTCTGTTGTCGTATTGAACGTTCCCTGTCCCATCCCCAGGAACCAAGTTCTTGGGCCGTCATATGCCACATATCCAAGCGCATAATCAAATCTGGCGCTAAGTGAAATGTTCTTATAGTCTGCAAAGAACCCGAATCCCCCAGTCCATCTTGGAACAGTATTTCCCATATACACTCTATCGTAGCTATTGATCAAACCATCACCGTTCACATCTCGCCACATGACGTCTCCCAATGCTAGTGGGTAATGAAGCGCTTTTTCCGAAGCTGACATGGCGTTGAACACATCGGGATGTACTAACGTCCGCGCTCCAATAAGGTCCTTTAACTTTAACGCATAAGTATCCAAGTCAGCTTGGGTACGAATGATTCCCAGGGCCTGATAAGCATATGCCACATTCGGATCTTGTCCCTCCTGTAATCCGCCTACCCATTCGAGTTCCTTGGTCTGGGGATTATAGACTTGGAATCCATTCTGACGATTGTTCTCCACGCCATTGTAAGGTAGTTTAAGTATTTTATTTCTGTTATATGCTGCATTAAGATTAAGGCTCAGAGAGAAATCATTCTTGCGAACCGCCTGATAGTTGAGGTCAATTTCTACACCTTGGTTCTGCATATCGCCATTATTGGTGGTAATCGAAGTAAATCCAGCCGATGAGGGTAGCTCAAGTGTTGCAATTTTATCAGAAGTTGTTCTATGATAATATGCAACAGAAAGATCTAGTCTGTTCATTAATCGTGTTTCCAATCCAATCTCTTTAGTAATTAAGCTCTCCCATTTAAGATTTGGAATGCTTAGGCTAGTCATTGTGTACCCCACATTTCCATCATACTTCGATGTGCCATAGGTTCCCTGTAACGTATATGCTCCAATGCCACCGATATTTCCATTGGCTCCGTAACTGGCTCTCAACTTCATCGTATTGATGAAATGCTCAGCTCCCATGCTATTAGCAAGAAAATCTTCTTTATGTAAATTCCATCCTAAAGAGACGCCCGGAAATGTCCCCCAACGGTTGTTTAAGAGGTTGGAATATCCATCTCTTCGTAGGGTCAAGGTCATTAGGTAACGTTCGTCATAATCGTAATTTAAACGACCAAAGTAAGAAGTAATTCTGTTACGAACATGATAGGAATCAATCGAGCGACGGTTTGCTTCTGTTCCGGTTAAGCCCAAGTCCATAAAGTCATCCGATGGAGCCCCTGACCCTGAAGCTGAGAATCCTGTATTATAGGAGTCAAAAAATTCCCACGCGGCCATCGCATGGACGTTATGTTTTTGGCCAAATGTATTCCTATAGTTAAGTGCAGCATTATAGGTTTGATTCAACACCTTATCATAGCTTGCAGAGGATGAGCGAGTTCGTACCCAGTTCCCAGGACTAGCCAAATAATCTTTATTGAAGGACTCGTAGTTACTTTGATTCAAAAACCAGTTCCCACTTACCCTTAGATCCAATCCTTCATATAGGTCAACAACGAAAGCCTGTGACATGGTTAGTTTTTGGTTCAGGTTATTCCGGATGAATCGATCGTTGTTCACGGCCGGATTACCATCCTGCCAATCCCGTCCTACTAGTAGGTCTCCCTCTGCGTTGAAACCTCGCATTGTAGGAGGTGCCCCTAAGGCTCGCGTCATGTAATTTCCTTCTCCATTAATTGCATCCCGCCATTTCGTATTTGCAAAATTAAGCCCGGAATTCGAGGTAATCCATGGTTTGATCTTATAGTCACCATTTAATACAAACGTAAGGCGATCGTAATCTGTTCCTATGGGCACGCCCTGCTCCAGGTATTTCCCTAGACTTGCATAATATTTACTTTTTTCACCTCCACCCCGTACCGCTACATTGTAGTCCTGCGTTACTGCATTCTTACGAAGCGCATAATCTGTATAATCAAAATCTTTGTAGATAAGCTCTTTTCCGGTTACAGGATCAATCATGACCTGATATCCCTGATCCAGCAGCTCTCTATTGGAATCGTCCAAAAACATCGTGCTCCAGACAGCGTTGCTTACCTTATTACCGTCAAGGATATTCCCCTGGGCGTCCTTATACTTGTTTCCGGTACCAAAAGGGCCTACCGAGTTAAGTTGGGCCAGTTGGTTCGGTTGATAAATTCCAGAAGTCTGTACCGCTTTTCTAGACCAGTACAGATAGTCCTTAGCTCCTAGAAATTCAAAGGGGATATTAAGTGAGTTCACACCGACCTTCGACTTTAGTGAAATATTTGACACCCCTTCTTTGCCACGCTTTGTGGTGATCAACACCACACCGTTGGAAGCCCTGGCTCCGTATATTGCTGTCGCAGATGCATCCTTCAGTACATCGATGGACTCTATATCATCTTGATTGATATCCGAGAATCCCGAGCGGATTAATCCATCAACAATGACAAGTGGTGACCCTCCTCCACCGTAAGTGGTGCCGCCACGAAGGACGATATTTGCCACAGCACCCGGACGTCCGGAAGTTTGCTGCACGCGTAATCCAGGGATCGTCCCTGCTAATGCAGATGCGGGATTAGCACGAACGCCTGTTTCCAGAACACGTTTGTCTAATCGGGAAACGGAGCCTGTCAGGTTAGACTTCTTGATACTTCCGTAACCCAGTACGACGACCTCATCCAAGTCTTCACCTGATTGTTCCAGTTTGACTTCTAGTACTTTCAGGTCAGGAATCTTTATGCTTTTTTGTAAATAGCCAATCGAACTAAAGATGATAACATCTGAAATTTTGGCTTTGATGGTAAAATTACCTTGATCGTTTGTTTTGCTAACAAGGTTTTGGGTTTGATTTGTAACAGTTATCCCGATTAATCCTGTGCCTGACTGGTCGGAAACGGTGCCCCTTAGTTCGTTTTGCGCAAATGCAGTCAGGTTCATACAGCATACTAGAAGCAGCATGAGAATCCTCCGCAAAGATTTGGTAAAAAGGTTTTTCATAATGATTTATAGTTTAATATTGGATTATGTATAACATAATAATGACTCAAATGTAATACATAATATTTTACTTCCAAATTTTTTTTCTATATTATTGCAGCACCGTTTACGGTTAGAACTGGAAACCGACGTATTTAGCAGAGTAAAATGGAAAAATTAGGATCAATAGACACGTCAAGTCTGGTAGACAAGGCAGAGCAAAGAATTATTCAATTCATTCAGGAGAAGAAATTAAATGTGGGTGATGTACTTCCAAAGGAACTCGACTTAGCCAATGGTCTTGGAGTCAGCAGAACGGTTGTCAGAGAAGCACTTTTAAGATTAAAAACTATCGGATTGATTGAATCAATCAAACATAAGGGTGCTGTCTTAAGGAATCCAGATATACTCGGTTCCCTCAGAAAAGTATTTCATCCCTCGATTTTGGATAATGAGACCCTAAAGGATATGTTTGAGATGAGACTGGCTCTTGAAATTGGCATAGCAGATTTTATCGTCAATAACATCACTCAGGCTGATATAGTAGAATTAGAGCAAATCGCTGATGAAATTGTCTCCGGAGATACAGCCGACCCATGGCATGTAGAGGATGAAATTCGATTTCACGGGAAACTCTACAAAATTTCGAAAAACAATATGCTCTTAGAGCTTCAAGAGATGTTATTCCCGATTTTTCAATATGTACACCAAAGTGGTTTACTGGAAAAGGATATCATAAACGGTGAATTTATTTCACATAAGGATTTGGTCCAAGTTCTAAAACTAAAAGATGCAGAAGCATATCGAATTGCTATACGAAAACACCTTAACAATCATTTTGCGAGAATTCTAAATTAAAGCAATCCCAGAACGGGTATCTAGAGAAATACAACAATCATTTAAACCCTCACCAAAGGAGTTTAATCACCTTCAATAATGTACTTAGTATTGCTGAAAACGTATTCAAGAATCAATCTTGAAAATTCCCTTACTGTATAAGTTTCAACTTCGCGGTTGTACTTTTGAATATATAAGAGTTTTGAAAAATGTTAATTCATTACGAGTCCCGCTAACAATAACAACCTAAATACCAATTGGAAAACTTAAAAAGTATACAAATAACCGTCTTTCATCGGCATCGAATCGATCTAAATCCGCTGGATTCCTTAAGAACGAAAAGTCCCATATTCCAAGATCTTCTAAATGGATTCTTAAAAACCCTTTTTATTGTGCCGGTTCAGTTGGCAGAATGATGTCGCTGCTATCGCTTGATAATGTGTCAGTTGGCGCTAAATTTGGATCCAAGGTCACCGAATCTTGCGCTGTCGTCGAACCGGTTGACACCTTTTTCTCTTGACAGGCAGACAATGATAGGATTGCTAATGCACTTAAAAAAATAGAATATAGTTTCATGTTTGTTTTGTATTATGCTCTTGGTAGATAAACAGATTAATCCCGTCATTGTTGCATGAATAACAATAAGGGGTATTTTACGGAAGAGGACTGGGTATAAATACCTGAAATAAATGTTTCCACCGACAAACAAAGAATTATCAAAGTTCTTGATGCCATTCGAAGTAGAGGCAATCTAAAAGAAAGCCCCGATCGTTTTCTATCGGGGCTGCATATTTTATTTCAGTTTTTAGATCAATCGGATAATCAGATCTGGATAAATACCAATCAGAATGGTTAAGATTACAGCTAATCCGAACACAAGCTGGAAGTTCATCGGAAGTTGTAACTTGGATTCTTCTTCGGACTTCATAAAGTACATATGAACAATCACACGGAAGTAGTAGAAGATACCAATTGCGGCATTGATTGCTGCTAAGATCAACAACACGGTATGATAATCATTCATTACCGTACTGAACATCATGAACTTACCGATAAATCCAGCAGTTAAAGGAATACCAGCAAGTGAAAGCATAGCAATGGTAATTGCAAAGGCTAATCCTGGATTCTTCTTGCCTAAACCGTTGAAGGATTCGAATTGATCCGATCCAATATGACGTTTTACCAGAATCAATGCTCCGAACGCAATGATCGAAGAAAGACCGTAGGCAACTGCATAAGTTAAAATCCCAGATGCGGATGTTGCACCTATGGAAAGAATCGCAAACAACATATAGCCAGCATGCGAGATACTGGAGTATGCCATCATACGCTTAAAGCTGGTCTGCATTAAAGCCGAGATATTCCCTACGAAAAGTGTAATGATTACAATCGTCAATAAGATTGGTGTCCAGAATTCATTTAGTGGGATTAGCACAGTGCTGAACAAACGGAGGAAACCTGCGAAAGACGCAATCTTCACCACCGTGCTCATGAAGCTAGTGATTAGGATTGGCGCACCATCATACACATCTGGTGTCCAGAAATGGAAAGGTGCAACGCCGACTTTGAAACAAAGTCCCACCAACATCAATAGGATACCTCCATAAAATAAAGGAGATATGCCAGTCGGATTGCTGATAATGTACTCTTTTAATGCGGTGAGGTCGAACGTTCCTGTTGCTCCATACATTAACGTAATTCCAAACAATAAGAAGCCCGTAGAGAAAGCCCCCATCAGAAAATACTTCAACGACGCTTCGTTTGACGCCTTATCTTTTCGACGAATACCTACGAGAATATATAAAGCTACCGACATGATCTCTAAGCCGATAAACAACATAGCGAAATTATGGTATGCACTAACCAATAACGCTCCGGTTAAGGAGAAAATGATCAGTGTATAATACTCCGCAATGTTATCGGAGAAGCTATTGAAGTATTCTTTAGAAAGAAATAAGATCAATATTGTCAAAGAGATACATACCATGGAAAATGATAGTGCAAAATGGTCAAAAAGAACCATTCCTTTATACAAAGTAACCGCCTCAACATTCCAATAATACACCTCAAACGCCAATGCCCCCAGTAGTCCTAAGATGCTTACAGGCAACAATGCATTCTTTGCTTTGAACAAGCCCAAATACAAAATAAGAATACCTAATAAAGAAAGCGTAATAATCGCACCCATAATATATTGTTAACTTGTTCTATTTAATCTGTTGTAATAATTGATTCACCGATGCTTCGGAAATATTCAGTAACATATTCGGCAATATACCAATAAGAATAACCAAAGCAGCGATCAATATCAATACTAATACTTCTACTCCTTTAATATCCGTTACGACCATATTGGTTTCGGAGATATTCCCCAACATTGTTTTTTGAAATAGGCGCAACATATAAACCGTTCCTAAAATGAGTGTCGTCCCACCAAATACAGCAAACCAAACTCCATGGTCGGTATAACTGAAGATCCCTTTTAATAATAGGAATTCCCCGATGAATCCATTTGTCAATGGTAAACCGATTGCCCCCATAATGATGATAAGAAAGCATGCTGCTAGAATCGGCATACGCGATGCAAGACCTCCTAAATCGGCAAAGTTTCTTGATCCGGTACGTTGTTGGATAATATCAATGACGAAGAATAGTCCGACAACGGATATACCGTGGTTTATCATTTGAATGATGGCACCCTGCAATCCCTCTTGCGTCAAGGAGAAAATCCCGGCGGAGATCAATCCTACGTGCGCAATAGATGAATAGGCAATTAAGCGCTTTGCATCATTCAACTTAAAGGCAATCAATGAACCGTACACCACGCCAATAATACTTAATATCATAGCGAATGTACCGTATTGTGCTACTGCCTGCGGTGCAAGCGGAAGTAACCATCTGAGCAGTCCGAAGAGTCCCATTTTCAACATGATACCTGAAAGAAGCATTGTCCCTGCGGCAGGCGCATGCGTATAAGTATCGGGTTGCCAAGTATGAACCGGGAACAAAGGAATCTTGATTGCAAATGCGATAAAGAATGCCCAGAACACCCAAGTTTGAGAACCTTCTGTTAGCGTTAGGTTCGTAAGTGTTGCCCATGAAAGATCGTTCGTTCCTGTCTGTTGATATAAATAAATAATCGCGATCAACATCAATAAACTTCCGAAGAATGTGTAGATGAAGAACTTTAGATTGACACGAATACGATCGCCATCACCCCATAAAGCACAAATAAAATAAATTGGAATAAGCGCTGCTTCCCATCCGACATAGAAAGAGAAAGCATCCAATGAAACAAATACCAACACCAATCCGGCTTGCATGAACGATATCAGGGCATAGAAATTCCCTGATTTGCTATGTGCAAAACTCGTTAATATGATTAATGGAATCAAACCATTGGTTAAGATGACCATCGGTAGGCTAATTCCGTCGAGTCCGATTTGAAAGTTTATCCCAAGACTTTCAATCCAAGAGAAAGATTGCGCAAATTGAATGCTGGCATCCGGGATGAAATTGCATATGAATGGGATAGTTAATCCCAGTTGTAATAAAGACAAAAGCAATGCTGCCCATCTTGCAGACGAGGATTTGATAAGTACTAGGATTATAGCACTTATAACAGGTAATAGCAGCAGTATAAAAAGGTTATCCATTGATTCCTAAATTCTTTTACTAGACGGTAAATAATCCATACAACATGATTGCAATAACACCTATTACCATCATGAAAATATAAAACCCAATATGACCACTTTGGAGTTGTCTGATTCCTTTTCCAGAAGAGACAAACAATTCGCCTATTCCATTCACCAGACTGTCAATACCTGATAGCTCGACGATACGGTGTAAGAACTTCGACAGGCCATTCAAAGGGCGAACAAATAAACTATTATAAATCTGATCGATGTATAGTTTCTGGTAGGAAAGGTTGTATAGGCCTGTTGTAGGCGCTTCGGCATCCGCAGAAGGGATATCATTTTTCTTCACATATTTATGATACGCAAAGAATGCCATCACGATAGCTCCCACTGCAGAAGCTCCCATCAGAATAAATTCTGTGGAATGTTCCATGTGGAATGGCTCAACGATCGCGTTGGTTTGTTGAAATACCGGGCTTAGGAAATTGGCTAACCAATGTCCGCCGCCTAATGCTTCTGGAATATTCAATAAACCGCCGATTACGGACAATATAGCCAATACGATCAATGGTACAGTCATCTGCCACGGCGACTCGTGTAAATGATTCTTTTGATCGGCAGTTCCTCTAAATTCGCCGAAGAACGTTAGATACAATAAGCGGAACATATAAAATGCGGTACACAATGCGCCTAAAAATCCTAATACCCAAAAAATAGGGTTTGCGAGGAAGGCGTGCGCTAAGATCTCATCCTTGGAGAAGAAACCTGATAATGGAGGAATTCCCGCAATAGCGATTGTTCCTAGTAACATCGTTACGTAAGTAATCGGCATTGCTTTTTTCAGCCCTCCCATGGAACGCATATCCTGGTCATTGCTCATCGCATGGATGACCGACCCTGCACCCAAGAATAATAGCGCCTTAAAGAATGCGTGCGTTAATACGTGGAAGAATGCTCCCGTAAAAGCTCCTACTCCTAAGCCTAAGAACATATATCCTAATTGGGATACTGTTGAATAAGCTAATACTTTCTTAATATCGTTTTGTGTAATTGCAATAAAGGCAGCAATCAAAGCGGTGGCAATACCAATGATTGCAATGATCTGCATGGTTACTGGTGAAAGAGTAAACATGATGTTCGAACGCGCGATCATATAAATACCCGCTGTCACCATCGTCGCAGCGTGGATAAGGGCAGATACCGGTGTTGGTCCGGCCATCGCATCCGGCAACCAGGTGAATAATGGAATCTGGGCCGATTTACCTGTGGCAGCAACAAATAACAATAAAGTGATCGTCAATAAGGTAATATCGCCCATCGGCAATTTGCCAGCCTCTGTAAACACAGCACCGTACTCTAAAGAACCAAAGTTGAAGATGATAAAGAACATAGCGATCAGGAACCCTAAGTCGCCAATACGGTTCATCACAAAGGCCTTCTTCGCTGCTTTTGCATAAGAACTGTTCTTATACCAGAACCCAATCAATAGGTATGAGCAAAGCCCTACGCCCTCCCATCCGATAAACATCACGAGGTAATTGGATCCTAAAACCAAAAGCAACATGAAGAATACGAAGAGGTTTAAATAGGAAAAGTACTTGCCATAGCCTGGATCACCATCCATATAACAAGCAGAATATAAGTGAATCAGAAACCCTACACCGGTCATGATCAATAACATGATCGCACTCAGGGGATCCACTAAGAATTTAATGTCTACACTAAAGTTTCCAACGGTAAACCAGTTGAAAATCTCTTTTACAAAAATGCCGTCCTCCCCTAACTGCCTCGCTTCGTATACTTCTTTAAATACACCGCAGCTTAGCAAGAAAGACGTTAATATAACGCCGCAACCAATTATGGAAATCAATGGTTTTGGGAAAGTATTTCGCAACAATCCCACAATCACGAATCCTAAAAAGGGAATTAATGGTATGGCCCAAATTAATTCTATCATATCTAGTTTCTATCTAAATGCTTTTCTAATTACCACCTTAATTTACTTAAGGATTCTATATCCACCGATTTCGTATTTCTATATACCATAATGATGATGGCAAGCCCTACGGCTACTTCTGCGGCCGCCAATGCCATAATAAAAAATACGAATACTTGTCCGCTGGGATCTCCGCGATAAGCAGAAAAAGCAGCTAATAATAGGTTCACTGAGTTCAACATGAGCTCAATCGACATCATGATGATGATGACGTTACGACGAATGAGTACCCCGGTTACTCCAATCGCAAAAATAATACTGCAGAAAATCAAATAATGATTTAGGGGTATCCCCTGCATATTTTGAATAAGACTATCCATTTTGTTTAACTCGTGTTTCTTTTTTCGCTAATAATACGGCCCCTACCATCGCTGTCAATAACAGGATCGAGGAAATCTCAAATGGTAATAGGAAATCTCTAAAAAGAACTTTCCCTAAGTTCTTCACTAAACCGATGTTCTCGTGTCCCTGTACCATCTCATTGTTGGATTCCAACAGACGAAAAGCGCCTAGGAATGTTACGATAAGACACATTCCTGCGATTACTCCCATAATCTTTACCAGATTAGTTCGCATCGGCTCGGTATCCTTGTTTAAATTCAACAGCATGAGCACAAAAAGGAATAATACCATGATAGCACCCATGTACACTATGAAGTTTACAGCGGCAAGGAACTGTGCATTAAGTAAAATGTAATGAACGGTAAAAGTCGCAAATGTTATCACCAAGTACAAAACACTATGTACCGGATTCTTTGTGAAGATGGTCATCAACGCAAAGAATATGGATAGGAATGCTACAAAATAAAATATCGTCATCTCTTAGTTAGTAATTGGTTGTTGATTTAATTTCGTGATATCGAACTTTGGTTCCAACAACTTATCTTTTCCATAAATAAAGTCCTTACGTAGATAATCGGCTGTTACGTGCTTTCCATCCAAGTAAATTGCTTCCTTAGGACATGCTTCTTCACATAATCCGCAGAAAATACAGCGCAGCATATTGATTTCATATACTACAGCGTACTTTTCTTCGCGATACATCAGCTCTTCACCTTTCTTACGCTCGCCGGCTGTCATCGTGATAGCCTCTGCAGGACATGATAAAGCGCATAATCCACAAGCTGTACAACGCTCTCTCCCAAGTTCATCACGCTTCAACGAATGCTGTCCACGGAAATTCTTAGAGTAAGGTCGAATCTCTTCAGGGTACTTAATTGTCGGGATCTTCTTGAAAAAGTGCTTTATCGTAATGGATAAGCCCTTAGCGATCGCCGGCAAATATATTCTTTCCCAAAAGCTCATCGGCTTTTGTTCTAATACTTTCTTTCTATTCGATAAGGATTGCATACCAAATTATTTAAAATATTCATCAACAACAATTGTTATTACCCCGGTCAATACGATATTCGCAATCGCAAGAGGTATTAACATTTTCCAACCTAAATTCATTAATTGGTCATATCTGAACCTTGGCAAGGTCCATCTAATCCACATAAAGAAGAAGATAAATCCGAAAATCTTTAAGAAGAATACCAAAACACCGATGATGGTAATCCAGTTTTCAGAAAGTCCCAAGTCATACATGAATGGGAAGTTATATCCTCCGAAGTATAATGCGGCCATCAACGATGAAGACACGAACATATTAATATACTCCGAGAACATATATAATCCAAGCTTCATCGAAGAATACTCCGTATGATATCCACCAACAAGTTCGGTTTCACACTCAGGAAGGTCAAAAGGCACACGATTACACTCCGCAAATGCACAAACCATAAAGATTAGGAAACCCAATGGCTGAACCCAGATATTCCAGTTTACAAAACCAGATTGTTGAGCGACAATCTCACCTATAGATAACGTCTGAGTGACCATCAAAAGAGCAATAATCGACAGTCCCATAGCGATCTCGTAAGAGATACTTTGCGAAGCTGCACGAATAGCTCCCATTAGCGAGAACTTGTTATTAGATGCCCAACCACCTAGCATAATGCCATAAACACCTAAAGCAATAACACCGAAGATGTATAATACCCCGATATTGACGTCTGCAACTTGTAGCGATATCGTATTATCACCGATCGTTAGATTTTGTCCCCAAGGAATTACGGCCGAACTGATACAGGCGGTAATAATGGCCAAGGTTGGACCGAGTACGAATAAGGCTTTATGCGCCCCGGCAGGAATAATCTCTTCTTTAAAGAAGAACTTACCACCGTCACATAAAGGTTGTAAAATACCTGCAATACCCGCTCTATCAGGTCCGTAACGGTCCTGCATAAAGCCTGCGATCTTCCGCTCAGCTAAGGTAGAGTACATGGCAATGACCAAAGTGATTACGAATATAATAACCACTAAAATTAATTTTTCTAAAATAAAGGCTGTTTCCATCTTCCCTTCCTATTACTTTAATTTTTCAGATCGCGCTAGCTGTTCCACATTGGCTTCCTTCAATTGAGGATTATCCTTGATTACAGCTGGTGGATTAAATGCATAATAATGGTTTGAAGCAATTACAGACTGATCGTTCACATCGGTTGGATGCTCTAAAACCCAATCATCGGTATGTTTCTTCTCAAAACGACAGGTATTACAGATAAATTCGTCTACCTCATCATACTCATCTTTTCTGCCCGTTACACGAATTACATCGGTCCCTTTGTACCATAGCGTTACTTTTCCGGAACAAGTCGGACAATCACGATGTGCATCTACAGGTTTGGTAAACCATACTCTATTTTTAAAACGGAAGGTCTTATCCGTCAATGCCCCAACAGGACAAACGTCAATGACATTTCCGATAAAGTCATGATCTAAGGCATTCTCAATAAAAGTAGAGATTTCAGCGTGGTCTCCGCGATAGATGACGCCATGCTCACGTTGACCTGTGAGTTGGTTAGCTGTATACACGCAGCGGTAGCATAATATACATCTGTTCATGTGAAGCTGAATCTTATCGCCAAGGTCTACGCGATCAAATGTTCTTCTTTCGAATTCATAGCGCGTATTTACCGATCCATGCTCATAACCAAGGTCCTGTAACTTACATTCTCCCGCTTGATCACAAACTGGACAATCCAAAGGATGGTTGATTAACAGCATTTCCACCACTGCTTTTCTCGCCTCTACCACGTCTGGAGACGTAATATTCTGTACCTCCATACCGTCCATCACCGTTGTTCTACAAGAAGCAACAAGCTTAGGCATCGGGCGAGGGTCTTTCTCTGAACCCTTACTTACTTTTACCAGGCATGTGCGGCACTTACCGCCACTGCCCTCTAATTTAGAATAGTAACACATCGCTGGCGGTACAATATCCCCACCAATTTGACGTGCTGCATTCAATATAGTCGTTCCAGGATCCACTTCAATCGTGATTCCATCGATACTAACTTTAAACTTTTGAATTTCTTCTGCCATCGTCTCGATCTTTAAAATAGCTGCTACTGAGTCACCGGTTCTAATGGATCAGCATAATGCGCTAAACCATAGTTTCTTTGTTGAGACTCTTGCGGATTAAGAATATGCCATTCAAATTCATCTCTAAAGTGACGAATGGCGGCTGCCACCGGCCATGCCGCAGCATCGCCCAATGGACAAATAGTATTCCCTTCGATCCTACGTTGAATATCCCATAAAAGATCAATATCCTCTAAACTACCATGACCCGATTCTATCTTATAAAGTAGTTTTTCCATCCAACCCGTTCCTTCGCGACATGGTGAACATTGTCCACAGCTCTCATGCCTATAGAATCGCGTATAATTCCAGGTATTTCTCACGATACATTGATCTTCATCGAATGCGATAAATCCACCAGAACCCATGGCTGTCCCACTAACGAAACCTCCATCAGCTAAAGATTCATAGGTCATCAGACGAGGATTGCCGTTGATCGTCTTGGTTATTAGATTTGCGGGTAAAATAGGCACGGAAGAACCTCCTGCAACGACAGCTTTTAATCGCTTGCCGTTAGCAATTCCCCCACAATATTCATCCGAGAAGATAAACTCTTCAACCGGAAGTCCCATTTCGATTTCGTATACCCCAGGCTTTACTAAATTCCCGGACGCCGATATCAATTTGGTTCCCGTACTTCTTTCGATACCAATCTTCGCGTACTCCTCGCCCCCATCATTAATAATAGGAACAGTTGCAGCGATAGATTCAACATTGTTTACAACGGTAGGACATCCATATAAACCAGCTACCGCCGGAAAAGGAGGTTTAATACGCGGATTACCGCGTTTCCCCTCTAAGGACTCCAACAAAGCCGTTTCTTCACCGCATATATAGGCTCCTCCTCCAGGCTGAACATAGATTTCTAAGTCATAACGCGTTCCAAGGATATTCTTTCCCAACCAACCCGCTTCTTTTGCCTCTTGAATCGCCTTTTCCATAATGCGAATCTGCGGCATCATCTCGCCACGGATATAGATATATGATATATTTGCGCCTAATGCATAGCTGGAAACAATCATACCCTCAAGCAAAGCGTGAGGAATATGTGTCATTAAGAACCGGTCCTTAAAAGTACCTGGTTCAGACTCATCACCATTACACACCAAATAACGTGGAACACCTTCAGGTTTTGCCAAAAAGCTCCATTTCATTCCTGTCGGGAATCCTGCACCACCACGACCACGAAGCCCTGATTTCTTTACTTCTTCCACAACATCTTCTGGAGACATAGTCTTCAAAGCCTTCTCAACAGCACGGTACCCACCCTTTTCCCGATAAACGGCAAGTGTGTTGATACCTGGTACCTGTATATGTTCTAATAATAATTTACGTCCCATATGCTTAAGCCTCGCTTTTCGCTTTTTCCTTTAATTCGTTAATAAGCTTGTCTACGCTTTCCTCCGTTAGGTTTTCGTAGAATGTGTAGGAAGGACCAATCTGTAATACTGGTCCGAAGCCACAAGCTGCCAAACATTCTACTCCTCGCCACGAGAAAAGACCGTCCGCAGTAATCTCGCCTTCCTTAACGCCCAATGTTTTTTCAAGATGCCCCATGATTCTTTCTGCACCCACTAGGCAACAAGGCCCAGTACGGCATATCTCTAACAGGTACTTCCCTTGCGGTTGAAGCAAGAACATGGTATAGAAGGTTGCTACTTCGTAAACTTCAATTGGCTGAATATTTAAAAACAACGCTACTTTATCCATAGCATCCACACTCAACCATCCGTATTCTTCCTGAACTAAATGAAGTATAGGCAGAAGTGCAGACTTTTGTTTATCTGCGGGATATCGGCTCACTACATCTGAAAACTTGTTCAATAGTTCTGCCGAAAAGTCGACAATAAGGTTTTCTTTAACACTAAGCATCTAATTCTCCTGCTATAACATTTAAACTACTCATATTAATAATCGCATCCGAGATCAACATCCCGCTGCTCATTGGAGCAAACATCTGGTAGTTGATGAAAGATGGTCTTCTAAAGTGCAAGCGATAGGGTGTTCTACCACCATCATGTACTAAATAAAATCCAAGTTCGCCATTTGCACCTTCCACAGCATGGTAAACCTCGTCTTTCGGAGCATCCCATTCGCCCATCACAATTTTAAAGTGATAGATCAATGCTTCCATATTGGTGTACACCTGCTCTTTTGGTGGCAAATAAAAATCCGGAACATCCGCATGAAAAACGCCTTTCGGCTCTTTTTCGATCTTTTCCAAAGCCTGTTCGATGATGCGCATCGATTGCCACATCTCTTCATTACGAACCATGTAGCGATCATATACATCTCCGTTGGTTCCTACCGGAACATCAAAATCAAATTCCTCATAGGAGCAATACGGCGAATGTGCTCTCACATCATAATCTACACCAGTAGCTCTCAAAATCGGACCTGACCAACTGTAGCTCAACGCTTCTTCCGGAGTAACAGCGGCTACATTAGAAGTACGTTCAACGAAAATTCTATTTCTATCGAAAAGCTCTTGGAACTCTTTCAATACCGGAGGGAAGCGCTTTAGGAATTCTCTGATCTTCGCAAATGCTACATCATTGAAATCCCGCTCAAAACCGCCGATACGACCAATGTTGGTCGTTAAACGAGCGCCACAGATTTCCTCATATATCTCATAAATAAACTCGCGTTCCTGCATCACATACAAGAAGCCCGAGAAAGCACCTGTATCAACACCCAAAATACCATTACAAATGATATGATCGGCAATACGGGCAAGCTCCATCACGATAACGCGCATATACTGCACACGTTTTGGAATCTCAATATCCAACAGTTTTTCTACCGTCATATGCCAGCCCATATTGTTGATGGGCGAGGAACAGTAGTTCAGACGGTCGGTTAAAGGTGTAATCTGATAAAAAGGGCGGTGCTCCGCAATTTTCTCGAAGGCACGGTGGATATAGCCAATGGTCGAAACACCACTTACAATTCGCTCTCCGTCGATCTGTACAACGTTCTGAAACACACCATGCGTAGCAGGGTGTGTAGGACCGATATTCAGGGTTATCAACTCGTCTTGAGGATCATTATCCTCGAAAACAGGGCTGTTTGTTGAAATACGGGTTATTGGTTTACTCATGATAGCGAATTCACTTAACGTCCAAAATAAAAGTCCTTCTTATCTACACGGTTCGGATCCTCTAATGGATATTCCTTACGCATAGGAAAAACACCTAAATCATCCATATTCAAAATTCTTCTTAAATCCGGATGACCTTCAAAATCAATCCCGAAGAAATCGTAGGTCTCACGTTCCATCCAATTTGCACCATTCCATAAAACAGTTGCAGATGGAATGCTTAGATTTTGCTTATCTAAAAACACTTTAATACGAACTCGAACATTGAATATCAAACTATGAACATGATAAACAACAGCAAATGCCTTTTCCAATTCCGGATAATGCACAGCCGTGATATCAGTCAAATAGATAAATTGCAGAGCATCACCTTCCTTCAGTAAACGAAGGACTTCAATAATATCTGCTTTGTCTGTTACTATGGTTAGTAGGCCCTTCGGCTCCGCTACATGCAGAATCTTATCACCGAACTGCTCCTGTAGCTTTTCTAATACTTGCTGATTTGTCAACTTATCCATTGTCTGTCGCAATTCCGTATTTCTCCAAGAGTGCTTTATACTCCGGAGTATTCCTTCTGTTTAACGATTCATTTTTCACGATATCCTGAAGGCGCAACACGCCATCTAATATTGCTTCAGGACGTGGAGGGCAACCTGGCACATAGACGTCGACAGGAATGATCTCATCGATCCCCTGCAAGACAGAATAGGTATCAAAGATACCACCGCTGGAAGCACATGCACCTACAGCAATAACCCAACGAGGTTCTGCCATTTGTGTATACACCTGCTTCAGTACTGGCGCCATTTTCTTAGCGATAGTTCCCATCACCAACAGCATATCGGCCTGGCGTGGAGAGAAACTCGGCCTTTCCGCACCAAATCGCGCTAAATCATATGTACTACCCATCGTAGCCATAAACTCGATCCCACAGCAGGAAGTCGCAAATGGAAGCGGCCATAGCGAGTTAGCACGTGCTAATCCAATGGCTTTATCCAAGGTCGTTGCGAAAAATCCCGCACCTTCAACACCCGGAGGCGCATCTGATAAGGTAATATTGCTCATTTCAGTTTTTTTTAAAGGAAAGTTTGGATTAATCCCAATCCAAGGCTTTCTTCTTGATGATATAAATAAACCCTAATAACAGCAAGCCCATGAAAACAAACATTTCAACAAGACCCTGCCATCCGAACTCTCTGAAGTTCACTGCCCAAGGATACATGAATATAACCTCGATATCAAAAATCACGAATAGAATTGCGACCAAGAAGTATTTAATAGAGAAGGGCTGTCTGGCATTCCCAACAACCTCGACCCCTGACTCAAATGCGCCAAGTTTATTTTCAGTCCTAACCTTAGGACCAATAAGGTGCGTACCGATGATCGTCGTCACTCCAAACCCCACTGCTACAAATAATTGGATTAAAATGGGTAGATAATCGATTGGTGTGCTCTGACCTGCTAGTTCATTCATACCTTTAGCTTAAAGTTTATTAGTAGTCTAACAAAAATATAAAAATAAGTCATAAAAAAAAGGGACTCTTGTCACCAAAAGCCCCTTTTTCCTTATTTTGAATGATTATAAATTACTATTGATTTAGTACATCAACCATTTGTTTTGCGAATGGATCCTCTGCATTGATTTTCAACGATTCAGCAAAGTGAGTCTTCGCTTTAGCTGTATCACCTTTCAAATATGCATAGTAACCTAAGTAGTTATGAGCGTCGCCAGCGTATGCTTTTTGAGCATCTGTCAAGTTTGTGCTAGCTGCAATCGCTGCTAATAACTCCGTAAATGAACCAACGAACAATCCTTTAGCGTTCTCCGCATCGTGAATCACGTTGTCTAAAGCTAATTCAGATAAGCCTTTGAAGTATAGTGCATTCACTTTATACTTGTCAATAACCTCTTGTTTTGTCGCTTTAGCTACTAAATCCAATGATTTAACAGCCGATTCTAAGTGAGGTTTTGCCTCTTGGAATTTAGCCGCAACAACTTCTGGAGTAGCTTCGCCTTCTGGAACACTTACTAATTTCGATCCTACACCGTACTCTCCTGTACCCATGTAGTAGTTAGAATCGTAGTAGTAATCAGACTCTGGGTTTGAAGCTGGGAAAGCAAATAACTTTCTAGCAACTTCCTCTTCGCCATCTTGTAATTTAGCGAATGCAGTTTCTGCTACTTCCTCATCTAAGTTCTCATCTTCACTTTGTTTCGCGATAGCGATCTTAAGATCTGCATTTCCTTGAGCATCATTACCTGCAATGATTTCATTCATCCCTTTGATTAAGTAGTCACGCGCGATTAAACGGCTAGTATCTACTTTAGAGAATAACTGATTCATATACTCTAAAGATTTTGCATAATCTTTATCCTGTAAGAATGAGATATATCCTAAGTAACGGAATACTTTCGCATCCACGCCTGCTTGATTCGATAACTGTTGAGAAACTGTTTTCAATTCATCATAGTTACCCGAATAAACCAAGAAGTCAGCGTAACGTACTTTCGCGTCAAGGGAAGCATCACCTGTTAAAGACAAGTACTTTTTATAGTTTTCTACTGCCTTTTGGTTAATCTCACGATATTGATCTTCTGGTGCTTTCTTCGAAGATAAGTAGTATGTCTCCGCTAATTCACGGTAGATCGGACCATATTCAGGGTTCTCACCTGCTAAAGTCGTCAATTGCTCTAACACCACGTCATATGCTTGTGCCCGACGAGAGATGATTGCCTGACCAATTTTAGGTGCCAATAACTTATCATTTAACGTTAAAGCGTCACGGTAAGCTACGTATGCTGGGCTACTCTCACGTAAACCTGCATAAGCATCTCCTAAAGCTGTAGGAACTAACGCGTCTTTAGGACCGCCTTCTTTCGCTTTTGTTAAATACTCAACCGCTTTTTTGTAGTCCGGTTTAGGAGCATCAATGTAAGCTCTACCGATGTAGTACAATGGTAAATAATCTTTCTTACCAAGGCCAGTTGTAGCTTCAGTAAATTTCGACTCAGCGCCAGCAACATTACCTTTTTCCAACTCAACAATACCCAATCCGACAACGTTTAATTTCTCTTTTGGAGCGTTTGTTACACCTTGTTGAAAAACATAAGCAGCCGAATCAATCTTATCATTCACTAAGTGAATTTGACCCAAATAAAAATAGTTCTCACCATCTTTTGCTTTTTTCTCTACTAGTTGCTGAAGCATGCCCTTAGCTTTATCATATTGCTCCGCTTCGATAGCAGCTTTTGCGTCTTTTAAACTTTGCGCACTCACTGTACCTACAGCACCCGCTAACAAAAGACTTAAAAATAATTTGCTGTTTGTCATAATCTATTATTTACTCTTTGTTATAAACTAATTTATATTATCCCTAATAATAATTTCTCTACCTGGCATCGTCGCGGGCAGTAACCCCGACTTTAACACGATACGTTGCCCACGATCTCCTGTTAAGAATGCCGAAAATCCTATACCTAATCCCAAATTGGGTTGATAGTTCAGAACGTAAAACTCCGACTTAAGCGGGTACTCATCGGTGGCAAATGTAGTCTGCGATGGCTTGAAATAACCACTTGAACCCTGCTTTTCGGTATTTTGAAGGCTTAAGATACGAATTTTATTTTCTTCTCCAAACTTCCTACGGTAATCTAAATATTGACCATAAGACATTGCCCCTATCGCATTGCTATTCTTCAATAGGTACTCGAAAACCTCTTCCGTATTCTTTAGCCCCTTTACTGAAACACCTGAAACCTTATCAATGTTTGTTAATTCTTTCACACGTCGCAGCGTGCTTGAATTTACATTGTCGAAAACCAGCGTCTTGGACTTCAATTCCCCAGTCAACAATGAAGATAACGTTTTTAAATCCATCGAAGTATCCGCTTCAGCAATATTATTTACAAAAACTACGCCATCATAAAATACCGGATAAATTCTGGGCTTAATTGATCGCTGATCGAAACCCGCTCCCTCTTCCTTCGTCAATTGTCTCGCCAAAACAGCTAAGGCTGCATCTCCTTTTAATAAGGCATTGATGGCCTCACGCTCCGGCAGGGGTATCAGATTAACTTTCGCATTGACGTAGCTGTCCTTAAACACCTCCACTTGCTCCAGCATAATCGGATAGATCGCTTCATCGACAATGACAGACATTTCACCCGTTAAGATATCATCTTTCGCTACAGGTGCTTCCTTAGTAGCTTGGTCTCCACCCTCACCCGACTTTCTTTGCGAACAAGATGCAACCATAGCAAATCCTAAGAAAAGCATAATAATACGATATATGCGATGCTTTCTCATATAACAATTAGATTGAAAAAATGCGCTAAGGATTAATTAATTCCTAAAGTTATTTTGCCACAGACGAGCAAAACGCATAAATGAATAAACAATTAGGAGCACGCCAAATAGCGTTTTATACGTCGGGTCGATTGGAATCGGGAAGTTATCCCAGAATATAATCAGGATGCCCAATACGAAATAAAAGGCGAACATGACTAGTCCTAAAATGGACAGAAATCGCTGTGTGGGCGATTTCTGTCTAAAGTTATTTCTTGTTGAATGATTCGACATATCGAATTACATTTGTGACAAGTCTAAGCGCAAAGGAATAGAATAGCGTACAGGAACTGGACGACCGTTCTGAATACCTGGGCTCCATTTTTTAGATTTCTTAAGCGTATTGATCAATGCTTGACCAGTACCGTAAGATAAATCTCTGTTAATTTTGATGTCTGTTACATTTCCAGACTTATCGATTACAAAGGATGCTTCAACTGTTCCTTTTACCCCAGCATCAATCGCCGCTTGTGGATAAGAGTAATTGTTTTGTACCCATGTACGGAAGGCATTAACACCTCCTGGATATTCTGGTTGTACTTCGATGGCTTCGAAATCATATACTTTATTCGCATCACCACCTTCTACACCTTTTGTACTACCTGTAATTGCACCTTCCACTTTTTTCGGGCCGAACTCACCTGTAGGAACCCCAGCAGCGCCAGGTGTACCTTTCAATGTGATACGCGCAGGAGTAGCGTTTTTCTCTTTGATCTCTTCCTGAGATACAACTTCCTCTTTTACTTGTCTCGCATCAACAACCTTCGGCTCTGGGAAACGGATTAAGTCTTCCGCCGGTGGCTCTTCAGCAATACGTTGAGGAGGTGTTTCTTCTTCAGGAATTGGCTCTTCCTCTTCCTCAGGCTCAGGAATCTCTAAGTCCTCCAAGGTTACCTCAGTAACTACAGGAGCTTCCTCAACTTGTTTCTCAGGAAAAATCTTGATATCGAAAGCCTTTACGGCTACGAATAAAAGAACAACTGCCGATACAGAGAATAAAGCGATATTTGTTGCAACCGGTGCATACTTACGTAATGCATAAGCTCCATACTCTTTATTTCTATTCTCGAAAACGACGTCAAGCCATTCTTTCTTAAATAAATCTAGTTTTGAACCTATCATGTTTTTCCAATTTTTTTATCCTGAATATTAGTCGTTATAGATTCCATTAGATTTTAAAACTTCAACCTCCTCAGGCTTGATTTTAGAAATCATATAACGTTTAATATCCGTGATTTTCATTTCATCTAATATATCAACGAGATTACGTTGAACTGATTGATCACTTGGACGAATAACGACGATTAAGTCCTTACCCTGCGCTACCTTTGGAACTTGTGCTTTCTTCTCTAAAAGAATTTTACGAATTCCTTCTTTACTGTAATCAACTACAGTTGGAGGGGTAATCGGTTTTTCCAATTGACCATAATACCAGGCAATTTTGTTATCTGAGCCTAATAGCAAAGTGATTGAACGGTTATCCGCGATATCAATCTCTGGCTGTTTTTCATTCCAGTCTTTGTTCTTATCAGGCATCGCAACGTCCATTGCTTGTGGCTTATTCAAAGATGTTGTAAGCATGAAGAAGGTAATTAGAAGGAACGCTAGATCCACCATCGCGGTTAAATCTACACGGCCTCCGTTTTTCTTCGACCTTACCTTACCACCTTTTTTGCCACCACCGGAGTCTTGATTTAATTCTGCCATTTTACCTTATTAATTTTCCTGACGTAAACCGGTAACAAAACTAAATTTGTTCTGCTTTTGATTTCTCAGGGTTTCAATGATCAAATTCATTATTGAATACTTCTCCTCAGCGTCTGCTTTGATTGCCACTTTCATCGGTCCCGGATCCGTCCAGTTTTTAACCTTAGTCTCTTGGTCACGATTAAATTCTACTGTAGCTAGACGAGCTTGCTGTACCCATTGGTACAACTCGTTTGAATTCGCTTCCGTACTATCCACAGGAATACCTGGTTGGATATCTTCCGTACGTTTATCATTCTCTAGCGAAAGTAGGGCACGCAAATTCTTGATAGGAACACCGAACTCGTCTAATCCTTTAAACTTCTCATAATCTTCGTCCGAGAATCCGATGCCGTATTTTGCAGACATGTTCTTTAAAGTTATTTTTCTAACTTCTGGGTTTTTCACCCCAAAGAACACTTTTCCTTTGTTACCCACTGTAATTACTGATAAGTTATCATCTGGTAACTTGTCCAGTGTAGTCGACGCAGGCGTATCTACTGGCATTACTTCTGGCTGACGCGCAGTTGCAGTCAATACGAAGAAAGTAAGAAGTAAGAAAGACACGTCACACATCGCCGTCATGTCGATGGTGGTACTGGCTCTTTTTACTTTTGCTTTTCCCATTTCTTTACTTCTTTAAATGAATACTCTATTTCGTTCTATTATAATGATGATTAACAGTTGAACATTCCATAAAAAATTTTCAACTTTTTTAAATCATCTTATTTGTGGTTCGCAGCGTATGTTTGTACGATTGAGAAACCAGCCTCGTCGATAGAGTAAGTTAATGTATCGATCTTAGAAGTTAAGATGTTGTAGAAAATAATAGCGATAGTTGATGTACCGATACCTGTAGCCGTATTGATTAGGGCCTCAGAGATACCGTTTGCTAATTTAGCTGAATCTGGAGCACCACCTGTTGCCAATGCCGAGAAGGCCTTGATCATACCTGTTACTGTTCCTAATAAACCTGTTAAGGTACCGATAGATACTAATGTTGCGATAACTGTTAAGTTTTTCTCTAACATTGGCATCTCTAATGTTGTAGCCTCTTCAATCTCTTTTTGGATAGCTAATACTGATTTCTCAGTGTCTAATCCTGGATGTGCTTCAACATCTTTGTATTTTAATAAACCAGCTTTGATTACGTTTGCAACAGAACCTTTTTGTTTGTCACACTCTTGAATAGCGGTATCAATGTTACCAGCTCTTAATAAACCTTGTACTTTTCTTACAAAGTTTCCTACATTTCCAGTTCCAGAAGCTTTACCGATAACGATGAAGCGCTCGATTGAAAAAACCCATACCATTAAGAATAATCCAAGAAGAACTGGTACTACGTATCCAGCGTGGTAAACCATCCCGAAATAGTTACCTGGTTTTGGTTGGTTCTCTGGGTTGTTGTCGATAAAGTTGTTAGGATCACCCATTACAAACTTGTAAACCAAGAAACCAATGATTAAACAAATGATAATTGCTAAACTCGCAAATAAATTACCCGCATTGCCACTGTCTTGTTTAGCTGGGGCTGTTGTAGTTTTTGGTGCGTTTGCCATTTTTACTAATTTTTAGATTTTTTACTGTTGTTTAATTATTAAGTTAAATTCAATTTAATGCAATCCAAATGCCGTTATATTACATTAATTCAAAACAAATATAGCATTTTATGTTAAAAACAAAATTAATTTGAAGATATCTGATTGTACACCTTTTTGAGGTCTGTTATGTTTTCATTGATATGCTTCAGCAGTCTCCAATCAATGCCTACTCTTTTGTATTACATAACGGTTGAATATTCCTGTCATATTTTTTACAATGAAAACCATTTTTTTTTTGATATGCAAATTATCAAATCGTTAAATGTTAAAATTAAGTGAGCATTCACTCACAAAGAGCTAGTGTCAAATCACTGTCATCGAGCAGAGCCTCTAGACTATTTCTTTGTTTTTTAGCCCTTTAACAAAGATTAAATCCCTTAACCGCCAAATCCCTTGACTTGATATCCCTCCGACTGCAAATATTGGATTATTTTGTCCTTAAACTCACCTTGTATCAATATCTCGCCATCCTTAGCACTCCCACCAACACCGCATTTCTGCTTCAAAACCCTCGCTAAAACGTCTAAATCATCCTGCGAACCAATAAACCCCGTGATTAAAGTGACCACCTTTCCCTTTCTTGCCTTCCGGTCCAAACCCACTTTCAACTTCTGCTTCGAATTGGGCAAAGTTTCTGCCTCCTCTTGATTATCCGACTCTACATACGAGAAATCCTCCGACGTCGAATACACAATTCCTTCAAACCGTTGCTTTTTCTGCTTGCTCATCTCTTAACATATTATATTTAACGCGCGTTCCATCACTTCTATTTCAATTCGCTGCCCTAATTCTTTCGGTTCACCATCTAAATGCACCGGATCTTTCCCCTCTTGCTCAATAACGATATGTTTTCCCGGGATGATCTCGACATATTCGGACTGATCCGCCGTCTTATTAAAAAGATGAAAAATCATCATCGGTAAGGTGTAAAGCGGAAACTTATGGACAATACATACATCCAATAAACCATCCGTAATCGACGCATTGGGAGCAATGTAGGCATTATTGCCATACTGTGGCGAGTTAGCAACGGAAATCATGAAAGCTTCCCGCTCATATTCTTCCCCATCGATTGTCAATTTATATTTCTTTGGTTTATACTTGCTCAATACATTGATTGCCGTCCGTAGATAGCCTACTGGCCCACGAAAGGTCTCATTCGCAAATTTATCACTTACGGAAGCATCGAAGCCTAAACCCGCAATGTTAAAAAAACGATCCTCCCCCACCTTAGCACAATCAACCGCAACCGAATCAAAGCGATTTAATCGACGTAATGCCGCAGATTCATTCATAGGAATACCTAAATACAAGGCCAAGCCATTACCAGAACCCTCCGGAATGATGCCCAACGGCGTATCGGTACCCGCCAATGCAGAACCAATCTCGTTGATCGTTCCGTCTCCGCCCACCGCAATCACCGCATCGTACTTTTCCTCTATTGCTTGAGTAGCTAGTTCATAGGCGTGATTTACATGATTCGTCGTCTTAAAAGTAGGCTCGAATCGAGTGAGATCCAGCACTTCTAAAACCTGTTTATTGAACGCTGTTTTCTTCTTACCTCCTGATATTGGGTTCACTACAAACAGAATGCGTTTTTTTGTCATTTCAATATCTAAATTCCGCTAAAGATAATAATTTGAACGAAATACTTTTTAAATATTGCAAAGTATCGTAGCTTTGTGCCACACAAAATGTGGACTGATTTGCATTTTGCATTATTATAATGTAAATGGGAGATTGCAACCACAGTAAAAAAGTGCTAAAACTATCTTTATCCGTGTTTTTCCACTCGCTGTAAAGTCTTTTTCCCCCAATTCGTTTGAATATTTATGGCATATTTATTTACTTCCGAATCTGTATCTGAAGGACATCCAGATAAAATCGCAGACCAAATTTCGGACGCTCTAATTGACAACTTCTTAGCATGGGACGAAGATTCTCGTGTCGCAATTGAAACCCTGGTAACTACCGGACAGGTAGTATTAGCTGGTGAGGTAAAATCTAAGATATACTTAGATGTACAAAAGATCACTAGGCAGGTAATTGAGAAAATCGGCTATACCAAGTCGGAATATATGTTCGAGGCAAACTCCTGCGGAGTTCTATCAGCGATTCATGAGCAATCAGCAGATATTAACCAAGGCGTTGATCGAATCAACAAACAAGAGCAAGGCGCAGGCGACCAGGGTATCATGTTCGGTTATGCGAATAATGAAACAGATAACTACATGCCTTTGGCGTTAGATATCTCGCACCGTTTGTTGTATGAGCTTGCAGCACTTCGTCGTGAAAATAAAGAAATTACCTATTTACGCCCTGACGCAAAGTCACAAGTTACCTTAGAATACGACGACAATCACCAACCTATCCGCATCGACACGATCGTAATCTCGACACAGCATGATGACTTCGCTTCGGAAGCAGAAATGCAGGAAAAAATTAAAACAGATATCGTTAATATTCTGATCCCACGCGTTAAAGCACAATTGAAACCAGAACTTCAAGCTTTATTCAACGCAGAAATAAAATACCATATCAACCCAACTGGAAAATTTGTCATCGGTGGACCTCATGGCGATACAGGCTTGACAGGCAGAAAGATTATCGTTGATACATATGGTGGTAAAGGTGCGCACGGTGGTGGTGCATTCTCCGGAAAAGATCCTTCAAAAGTTGACCGTTCCGCAGCTTATGCTACCCGTCATATTGCTAAAAACTTAGTGGCTGCCGGTGTTGCAGATGAAATATTGGTGCAGATTTCCTACGCGATCGGCGTGAAAGATCCAATGGGCATTTATGTTAATACCTATGGCACATCCAAAGTCAACAAAACGGATGGCGAAATTGCTGAAGTGATTGCGCAGCTATTCGACATGACTCCATATAGCATTGAAACAAGATTAGGTTTAAGAAACCCGATCTACGCTGAAACAGCTGCTTATGGACACATGGGAAGAACACCAAAAACCGTAACTAAAACGTTCGAAAACTCGAATGGTGAATCAAAAACAATGGAAGTTGAGTTGTTCACTTGGGAGAAATTAGATTATGTTGATAAAGTAAAAGCTGCTTTTGGAATCTAAAAGAAGCATAACAAATAAATAAGAAAGGCTGCACCTGATGCAGCCTTTCTTATTTATATAGAAATTTCTATTCTCCAATCTTTGCTGAAGCTGTAGGAATCTGGCGATCTACTTTCTTTACTAAGCCTTGTAAAACAGTACCTGGACCAACTTCAACGAAGCTTTCTGCACCATCGGCCAACATCGTCTGTACCGTTTGAGTCCATCGAACAGCACCTGTTAATTGCGCGATTAAGTTTTCTTTAATAGCTACTGGATCTTGATATGGAAGTGCATCCACATTTTGATAGATCGGACATACAGGAACTTGAATCTCCACGTCCAGAATAGCATCCTGTAATTCCTTTTTCGCTAGCTCCATTAAAGGTGAGTGGAATGCTCCACCTACGTTTAATTTAAGCGCACGTTTCGCTCCAGCCTCCAATAATAACTCACAAGCCTTATCAACACCCGATACAGAACCTGAAATCACCAATTGTCCTGGGCAGTTATAGTTTGCAGGAACGACGATATCGTCAACCTCTGCACATTTCTCCTCGACAATAATATCTTCTAATCCTAAAATCGCGGCCATTGTTCCTGGCTCAGCCTCCGTTGCTTTCTGCATTGCATTAGCGCGTTTTGCAACCAAACGCAAACCATCCTCAAAAGTTATTGCCCCTGCGGCAACCAATGCCGAAAACTCACCTAAAGAGTGTCCTGCAACCATAGCTGGTTTAAAGTCGTCGCCCAATGCTTTAGCTAAAATAACCGAGTGTAAGAAAATAGCAGGTTGAGTTACTTTCGTTTGTTTAAGGTCTTCTTCTGTTCCATTGAACATGATATCCGTAATGCGGAAACCTAAAATATCATTAGCTCGTTCGAACAAGGCCTTCGTTTCTTCATTTAAATTGTACAAGTCCTGGCCCATGCCAACAAACTGAGCTCCCTGTCCTGGGAAAATATAAGCTGTCTTCATATGGAATTCTTTATTTAGCAAATATAAAAATAAGTTAATCTTCGGGCACAAAAGTCAAAGAGGATAATTTATCGTCCGCAAATAGATCTTGGGAAATTCCATGGATCTCTCCCACCGTAACGGCATCAATCTTATCAAAAACCTCTTGTAATGAAATAACACGATCGTAATCCAACAGATTTTTGGCCTCGGCAATAATCATGCTCATCCGATTCTCCTCCGCCAATGCGATCTGTCCTTTGAATTTTGTCTTCGCCCGTTCGAGAAAACTGGAACTCAGCGGTTGCTCTTTCAGCTTATTCAACTCTTTATGGATCAGTTTCAGCGCTCGCTCTGCCTTTTCCTCGTCCGTGCCGAAATAAATACTGAACAACCCGGTATCACTATACAGCGTATAGTTGGACTCGATGGTATAGGCAATACCGTATTTCTCACGAATATTTAGATTTAGAATGGAAGCCATTCCAAAGCCCCCTAAGAGACTATTTAATAAAAGTAGCCCTGTCTTCCGATCATCGTATATGCTGTAAGCTGTGCTTCCTAAAACGCAGTGCACTTGATTAATAGGTCTTTCCAGCTCCACTTTCGTGGCTTTCCCAAAAGAAAGTTCTTCTCTGGCATGATCCCACTCATATACCTGCACCTGCCCAAATAGCTTATTAGCCAACTTTAATATCTTCTTCTCATCATAATCCCCCGCAATGGCAATAACCATTTTTGAGGTCGCATAATGCTGGGCAATAAAGGTCTTGATGTCATCCTGCACAATTCCTTTTAAATCGTCTTCTACGCCCAAGATATTATGGCCTAGTCCAGAGCCTTTAAAAATTAGGTCTTCGAAATCATCCATAATAGATTCCTCCGGACTATCCAGGTAGGACGCCATCTCGTCTAAGATTACCCCTTTCTCCTTTTCCATTTCATCCTCCGGAAAAAGCGAATGGAAGATGATATCTTCAAACAAATCCAGCGCTCTATCCAAATATGGATTTAAAAAGGATGCCTGTATACAGGTATATTCTTTGGTCGTATAGGCATTGAGGTCTCCCCCAACCGCCTCCAATCGATTTAATATCTGGTTCGTCGAACGACGCTCTGTTTTCTTAAATAAAAGGTGTTCAATAAAATGTGCTGTACCGAACTTCCCCATCTGCTCATGCCTCGACCCCACATCCACAATCAAACACGCATGCGTAATCGACGACGCCTGCGGATGTAATAATATCCGCAAACCATTATCAAGCTGGAAAATTTTATGATCCATAGTTAGTGCAAAGGTAGGGATTAGACATCAGATTTGAGATATTAGACAATAGATGTATGTCTGTCCCTGAATAGT
>DELI01000021.1:0-12336 GCA_002354335.1 Sphingobacterium sp. UBA2700
CACTATTCAGGGACAGACAAAAATCTCACATCTAAAATCTAATGTCTAATATCCAGATAGGGCATAAGTTTCTTCAATTTTCCTTCGCCATTGAAATGCTTAATTTCTTTTCCGGTTTCTGCGTTATAGATATATGCGAAGGGGAAATTCTTTGGGTTAAAGGCCAATATAAACTGACCTGTGGGGTCGTGGAGGAAATGTACATTTTGTTTGCCGATGAGTTCTTTGGCAAACATGTTTAGCATGCCTTCAACCTGACCTTTTTCCTGCATCGCTACAAAATAAAAATCGGTATGCTCTTTAAATTTATCTAAGGACTTTCCGACCTCCGATGCCAATTCCTGACAATGTCCACATCCTGGATCGTAGAATACTAAGACATTAATTCCCTTTTGGGATAATGAATCTGAGGTAAAACCTTGATTGTTCTCCATTTTGAACATGCCTTTAAAAGCTGGTAGTGTATCGGGGACCTGCGCATGTGCAGTACTCAGCATCATCAGAAATAGGAGGAGTCTATATATAAAATTCTTCATAATCTTGTAAAATCCGCTTTTAACTTAGCTAAATCTACTGATTTCGGTTCAATTGCGCGCCCTTTTGCCCCTACTTTTCAAAAAAACCTCTATATTTGAGTTGATTTCATTTATTTATTTATCAATCATAGAAACATTGTGAGAAAACGCATCGCTATTTTTGCTTCAGGTTCTGGTTCAAATGCTCAAAAGATTATGGAGCATTTCAAATATTCTGACGGTGCCGAAGTAGCCTTAGTGCTTAGCAACAACCCGGAAGCCTTCGTGTTGCAGCGCGCTGATAACTTTGAAATTCCTACGCATGTTTTCGATAGACATGATTTTTATGAAAGTAATGAAGTTGTCGATCTTTTGAAAAGATTAGATATTGACCTTGTCGTTCTTGCTGGCTTCCTATGGTTAGTTCCCGACAATTTGTTGAAAGCATTCCCAAATAAGATTATCAATATACATCCGGCACTACTTCCTAAATTCGGCGGAAAAGGAATGTATGGCGATCGTGTTCACAAAGCGGTATTAGAAGCAGGAGAAGAAGAGCACGGCATTACGATCCACTTTGTAAATGAAAACTTCGATGAAGGTGAAGTAATCTACCAAGCGAAGTTCCGTGTGGAACCAGGCGATACCTTAGAAGTTATTAAATTCAATGGTCAACAGTTAGAGCATTTGCACTACCCGAAAGTGATTGAGAATTTGCTTAAGAAGTATAATTAAGTATTTAGTATTTAGTAGTTAGTATTTAGACCTAATACTGACTATCCTTGCAGGCTGTCTTGATTCAGGAAAGAAGGGATGCAAGGATAGACAGGATATTGGTATGCCGTATAAATGCGGCCCATATTGGTCGCCATCGGTCTTTATACTAACTACTAAGTACTAACTACTATTTTGTAGTAAGTGCTGTCTTGATTCAGGAAAGAAAGGATGCAAGGGTAGACAGAATATTGGTATGCCGTATAAATGCGGCCCATATCGGTCGCTATAGGTCTTAATACTAACTACTAACTACTAAATACTATTTTGTAGTAAATGCTGTCTTGATTCAGGAAAGATAAGGATGCAAGGATAGACAGGATATTGATATGCCGTATAAATGCGGCCCATATCGGTCGCTATAGGTCTTTATACTAACTACTAACTACTAACTACTATTTTATTTCGTCGTCAATACCTTCTCCAATAATTTCTTTCCTAAATCTGCGACGCTTAATTCGGAGTTTGCGAGCATTATGACTACAGCTTTTTCATCGGGTACAAAGCCTACGAAGGCGTTGAAACCGCCGGTTGCTCCGGTATGGTGGAAATAGATTTGGTCATCGAGCATATTCATGCGCCACGCTAGTCCGATGTCGGTATTTGGTGGAATGAAAAACGTGAATTGCTTGGTGAGGTGCATTGCGCGTTGTATGTCGGTTTCGGGGAAAGTCAATTGCGCGATGGTATAGCGGAGCAGGTCATTCAACGATGATTTGAGGCCTCCAGTGCTTGTGAGTGCTTGGAAATGCCAGTAGGCAACCTCTTTGCCGTTTTTATCGTATGGTTTAGCGATATTCTTGTTCTTAGGATCAATCTTATCGCTGGTGTTGGTCATTTCTAATGGTGTGAGCAATTGCTCCTTCATCAGTTGCATGTAGGGCTTTTTGCTGATGATGCTGATCAACTCGCCCAAAAGTCCATAGCCGATGTTGCTGTACTCGAACTCTTCTTCGGGTTGACGTGCTGGCTTTACATGTTTTAAGAAGGAGAATAATGCTTTACGATCGTATAGAGCGTAAGGGTCTGCTTGATTGAACTTTGGATTCTTGTCGATATTATCGGCTAATCGTGGCAGTCCGGAAGTGTGGTTCGCTAAGGTCTTAAACGTAATTTTCTGCAGCGCTGGGTTCATAGCGACCGAATCGGGCAGAAATTTCGTGATCGTATCGTCTAATGAGATCGTCCCTTTGTTGACTAGGTCTGCGAGAAGCGATGCGGTAAATGTCTTTGTTACAGATCCAATTTCATATAGGGTATTGCCGTCGGGAAGGGTATTGTTTCCCTTTGCGGTTTCGCCGTAGAAGAAGCTGTTTAGCTTGTTCTTGTGGATGACAGCGATTGCCAACGATTGTGCATTTTGTTGTTCTGCATAAGTCCGTGCAAGCGAGTCTACAAAGAAGTCTAAAGGGTTTTTGGTTTCTACTTGCGAGATAACAGTCTCTTTCTTCGGTCCCTGTTTGGGGTCTATCGGTTGAAACATCAATCCTGTAAACTTCATCGTCGAGTCGATCGCCAATGCCAATCCAAGTTCGGTACTGCCAAAAGAAACGCGATATAGCGCCGTTCCTTTGCTAAACTTGTCGAGCTCCGAGTTTTGAATCTTCCCTAAAGAAAACAGCTTCTCAGAGGTTTTGATAAAGTCCTCCCTACTGATTGCTTGTTGGAAAGATGGTGCCGCGAGCGAGTAGATGGAGTCTGCTTGCTGGGTATTGATCAAGAATTCGATTCTGTTATAGACTGCGCGGTTTTTTCGTTCGTCTTCTGATTGAGCAAATGTGCTTTGCAGCAAGACGAACAGCATAACGAAACATATGCTTATCTTTTTGATTGTCATCCCCAAATCTACAAAACAAATTATAAACCGATTACCTGTTTCAATCGGGCGTATCCGGATTTGCTGATATTCACTTTACCTCCGCTACTCAAGGTGGCGATATAACTGTCTTTTTCCATGGGTTCGATCTTCTGTAACAAATCCACACGAACGATAAAAGAGCGGTGAACGCGGACAAATTGCTTGCCGTCGAGCTGTTTCTCGAAGGAGCTCATGGTCTTATTCTTCAGATACATCCCATCATTGGTATGTATTTTAACGTAGTCATCATAGGCCTCCAAGTAATTAATCTGTTGTACAGGGATGATCTTAATTTGAGCACCTGTTTTTACGACGATACGTTCTAGAGATTCTTCCTCTAATGTTTCCTGAAGCTTCTCTGTTTCCAGTTTCGGATTGGCATTGCTTTGAAAAGATGCTTTGAACTTGTCAATTGCTTTCTCAAAACGATCCGGACGGATAGGCTTTAATAAATAGTCTATCGCATTTTTTTCAAATGCTTTTAAGGCATACTCATCAAACGCCGTAGTGAAGATGATATGCGGGTGGCTATCGAGAAGTTCTAGCATTTCGAAACCGGTTAATTTCGGCATCTGTATATCGAGGAAGATTAAATCAGGTTGATGTTGCTGTATCGCTTTTACGCCTTCAAAACCATCGTTGCATTCCGCCAATACTTGGAATTCAGGGTGCTGTTGAAGGTATTCTAAAACCATGCTGCGTGCTAGGGGTTCATCATCAATTAGGATAGTCTTTATCATTGTGGTATTCTTAATGTAGATATAAACGTTTGGTCTTGTGTTTCTGTCAGCAATAAATCTGTGCGTCCGAATAGTAGATATAAGCGTCGTTGAATGCTCGATAGTCCGAATCCCGTGCCTTTTTTCTGTTCGGTTTGATCCGACTCAAATGGATTGCTGATCTGTATAGTCAGTATATTATCTGTTAAAGTTAAGTGTATTTTTATTAAAACTTGTTCGGTGACATTGTATAATCCGAATTTGATTGCATTTTCAACTAAAGGTTGCAGGATCATTACCGGGATCTTTCCAGCCAGTACTTCATCATTATAATCGAATTCCGTAGATAAGCGGTGTCCAAAACGCACCTTTTCAATATCCAGATACAGTTTCAGGTGATTAAGTTCATCTTCTACCGTGCTAAATTGCCGATCGTCTTTACGCATTGTTCCGCGCAGGAAGTCGGATAGTTGGAATACCATGTTGCGGGCTTCCGTTGGTTTGCTGCCGATGAGTGCGATTATGGAGTTTAAGCTATTGAATAGGAAGTGAGGTTGTAACTGTTGTCGCAGGTTATACAGCTCAGCATCGCGGACCATGCGCTCGCTTTCGTCCTTTCTTCTTTTGTTTTCCAGCAATTCCTCCTGTATGTTCCAAAAAATGTTGATAATCATGACGCAGGTGATGATCAAGAAGTTGATAACGAAACGGAAGGGTAGACTGAAGGTTAAATAAAGAAGATTTTCGTCCGGTACGAATTGGATAATTAGGAAACGGGTAATAAGAATACTAATCAGGGTGAAGATGGCCGCTATAGAAAAAAGCTTCCAGAAGTTTTTGTTGTTCGGAAGGTAATATTGTAATGAGCTATAAACTAAATAGGTGATTCCCGTGATTGATAATGCTGAGATGGTGGCATCGTATATTGCTGCATCTTTTGCAACTTTAGACCACCACAATAGACTGTAGACAATCAGGAAGTATAAAACGCAAATAATCCATGACGAGGCGTGGATTACAGAGCGTTTGCTTTGTTCGTTGAGCGGTTTTCTCATAGCGTATGTTAGCTGTTTTTGATAGTCAAGCCGCCGAAGATTGATGTCCCCGTGATATAGATTTTCTTGTTTTCGTCTGTTGTCACTTCAATCATGGGTCTGCGGTCATCGAGCTCGCCAAATACGGAGGCAACATTGGAAGATACACGCCAGTTGGTAGGGACAATAATTTTTGTACTACCGAACAATTGGAAGGTGTCAATAACAACCGGTTGTTTCAAATCTGCCTGAAGGAAGTTCAAGTTGGTGCTACCGAAAACGGAGGTAATATTTCCTCCTAAGAAATTCTTTGATAGAATAATCTTTTTAGTGTCTGAGAAAAAGTTGTCTACTTTGAGGTAATTCTCGAAATCAGGACGGTAGCTTCTATAGGAAGCATCCCTATGCTCAATGCGGTCTGCTTGAGCATAGGAATTTGTAGGATTTGCGGTATGGGATTCTGATTGGTTTCCCTCGTAAGTTGCAGGGTCACCGTAGCCAACACGCTTATCCCAGTCGTATTCGTCGTCTGTAGGTGTTGTTGGAGGTAGTTTTGGAGTTTCGCGATTACGCTTGATTAAGTAAATGCCTAGAATAATAGCCCCTACAGGGATAATAAAGCGTCCGAATGATAAGTCCAATTCGTTCTTTAATAGAAAGATACTACCGATAGCGATAAGAATAATCGATGATTTTTTTTCGAATTTTGAGTTTACTCCGATCACTAAACCGATGATGATAAGGATTGTTTCCCATCCGAAAATCCAGGAGGGAACAATGCTTCCCATGTTCATGTTTTTCAACAAGATAGCTACCCCGAAGAAAACAATGAACATGCCGGCCATGGTGGTCGAATTATTGTTTCTTGGTGGTTTCTCGCCGTTGTTCTTGTTTGTTTGTTGTGTGTTCATAGCCTTGCGTCATTTAATTAAGTATAACCCAAAAGTAGAGCGAATATAAGGATATGCCCATAGCAAATAGGTCTTCGGAGTCTTTTTTTCGGTGAAATGCTGTAAAAAATCGGTGAAATAGTTTTAGGTCGCCTCAAACGTTTGAACCTCATGCAGATTAACGCCTTAATATAAATATATTTTTTTTTAATAAAATTTGGTTGATTGAAATTAATTATTATATATTTATGACTGAAAATAGAGGGTTAAACTTAAATTTTATACTAATCTAATGGGAGATTTTGATAACAAAGAGCGTGAAGAGGTATTTTCAAAAAAGGTGAGAGCAGGTAAGCGTACTTATTTTTTTGATGTAAAAGCGACTCGCTCAAACGACTATTATGTGACAATTACGGAAAGCAAAAAACGCTTCGAAGACGGACAATTCATTAAACATAAGATTTTCTTATATAAAGAGGACTTTGAAAAGTTTGCTGAAGGATTGCAAGATGTGGTAGAATATATCAAATCGAACCAAGAAGTAGTTGAAAAAAGGTATGAACCGAACCAAGACGATTCAAACTACGAGAGCAACGGAGAATTAATACAAAAAGACAATTTCTCCTTCTAAGTTGTCCATAAAAAGATAAAAGCCGCTGAATAGTGGCTTTTTTTATTCTTTTCTTTTAGGTAATATTTCTTCTTAACTAAATAAGTTACACGGATTGCGAGTAAGAACGATTTGTTTTTCTTATTTTCGGGACTTCACTAAGTAATTTTATTTATGAACAGAATTTTACCTGTTGCTTTTACAGCCTTGCTGTTTGTAGCAGTGGATGGAGCAAATGCGCAAACTAAGAAGTTAACATTTGAACAATCTTGGGGGCAAGCTCCTTCATTAACCAAGCCGATCAGTAGTTTCAGAGGATGGGCCGATGAATCAAACTATATTGAGAGCAATGGAAGTCAGCTTTTCCAGGTGAATGTTAAAACTGGAGAGAAGAAGGGCTATACGTATCCTACGAAGTCCTCTACAGAGGTCTTTGTAAAGGATAAAGATATCTATATCCAATATCCGGGCAGCCCAGCTAAACAGCTGACACAGTCGCCGGAGATTGATGAGCAGAACCCGACTTTGTCGCCCGACGGAAAATATGTGGCCTTTACACGCAAGAGCGATCTATATAGTTTAGATGTAAGTACTGGTAAAGAAATAAGATATACAACAGATGGTACCGACGTTATCTACAACGGTTGGTCATCTTGGGTTTATTATGAAGAGATTCTTGGTCGCCCGACTAATTATAAAGCGTTCTGGTGGTCTCCAGATAGCAAGCAGCTAGCTTTCATGCGTTTCGACGATACAAACGTGCCGATGTTCCCGATTTATGTTTCGAAGGGACAGCACGGATATTTGGAAGAGACACGCTATCCAAAAGCAGGTGATCCGAATCCGGAGGTGAAGGTTGGTTTTGTGAAAGCGGAAGGCTCTCCAGTAGTGTGGGCTTCTTTCAATGAAAAGGATGATCAGTACTTCGGCCAGCCTTATTGGAGCTTCGATAGCCAATCGATCATGGTGCAATGGATGAATCGCGATCAAACAAACTTGAAGTTCTATGCGGTGAATCCAAATGATGGTTCTAAGTCTGAGATATACAACGAAGAACAACCTACATGGATCAACTTAGATCATGATGAACGAATTACCTACCTAGCAGATAATAAGCATTACATCTTAAAATCGGATAAGACAGGATGGGCGCATTATTACCTATATACCTTATCAGGTAAGCTGATCAATCCATTGACTTCGGGTGAGTGGCAAGTAAAAGAGATTGCTCATATCGATGAGAAGGCAAAGGTTCTATACTTTACAGCTAGAAAAGAAAACTCCGCGACTATCGATTTGTACCGTGTAAACTTTAATGGTAAGAATTTTAGAAGACTAACATTTGGCGATTATACGCATGATGTCAAAGTATCTCCTGATGGAAAGTATTTCATTACTTCATATTCCAATATTCATACACCGACGAAAGTTGCTTTAGTAGACAACAATGGCAAAGTCATCAAAGAATTGGCTGATAGCAAGTCTGCTGAGTTTGCTAACTACAATGTAGGAAAGCGTGAGTATTTTACGATTCCTTCGGATGACGGCAAGTTTAATTTGCCAGTGATCATTACTTATCCTACAGATTTTGATGAGTCTAAGCAATATCCTGTGATCATGTCGATCTATGGCGGTCCGGATGCGGGTACTGTAAAGAATACCTGGAAAGGTGTGAATGGACAGTATTGGGCAAATGAAGGTGTCATTCAGATTGAATGTGATCACCGAGCTTCCGGACATTTCGGCAAGCAAGGCGTGGCTTGGATGCACAGAAACTTAGGTAACTGGGAGCTGGTAGACTACATCACGATCGCAAAATGGTTGAAGGCTAAACCTTGGGTAGCCAAAGATAAGTTATTGATTACCGGACATAGCTATGGTGGTTATATGACTTGTTTAGCATTGACCAAAGGTGCGGATTACTTTGATTTTGGTATTGCTGGTGCGCCTGTAACAGGATGGGAATTATATGATACTCATTATACGGAGCGTTGGATGGATACGCCTCAAGCAAATCCAGAAGGCTACAAGAACGGTTCGATATTGCCTTATGTTGACCAGTACAAGGGAAGATTACGCATCATGCACGGTGATTTAGACGATAATGTGCATATGCAGAATACAATCCAATTGGTAGATGCATTGACAGATAGACAAGTTCCGTTTGAGTTGATGATTTACCCGGGAAGTAGACACGGTTTTGGACGTTCTAAACAAGCATACGATTTCAAAGAACGCGTTCGTTTTTACTATCAATATTTACTGGAGAAACCAATTCCAGAAAATTTAAAATAATAGAGTAAGGCTAGGAGAAATCCTAGCCTTTTTTATGCAAATGGCTGTGTGGTAAGGCTGTTTATACTGCTGGATATTTTTGATTAATCAGGCTAAAAAAATTGCTTAGACCAAAAAAATCACCATATTTGCATTAATAATATGGCCATGTTGGAATTTCTGAAAGACATTACTTTTAAAGCAAATGATGTTGTAGTTAGAGCGATTGATATTTTATTGCGTAATTATATTTCGATTGCTGGTTTATGCTTTTTATTATTCGTCACGTCGAATCTATCGACGTTTCTTGCGCTGTATTTTGATTCTTCTAACTTTTTCATCAAGATTATCTTATTGCTCGCCTTTGTGGGGCTATATTTTAGTTTGCAATTGGTGTTGTTGAAGAATGCTGTCGTCTTGGCAAAGGGCGAAAAGAAGCCCGGCTTTTGGGGGTTCGTTCCGTCTTTTTCGCAATTCGTCAATTACATCTTCGGTTTGATTATCTATAGCTTAATTGCGTTCGTAATCTACATGGTTATGTACGTGCTGTGCTTTCCGCTCTTGTTCGTAGGTCTCAGTATGGATACGGTTCGCTATGAGGTACACCCGTTTTTAACAGGTGTGGTTATGCTCTTTGTGCTGATAAGAACGACTTTCTACCCATTCTTTATTATCGAACATGGGTTTAATACCATACGGTCCTATAAGTTTAGCTTAGCCATGACTAAGGGAAATGTATTGCGCTTATTGGTTATTATTTTAGCAATCGCTTCGACTCATTTATTGCAGATTGGAACCGAATACCTAGGATATACGTTAGTATCGAGAATATTAAGTTTAGTAAATTCATTTATTATTATACCAGTGGTTAGCATTGTCATGTCTGTCGTATATATCGATATGATGAAGGCTTTCAAAGGTGGCTCCGAGCCAACCTTGATGGATAATATCATATAAATACATTACCTTGGAAAAAAAGAATTTAGCCGTATTGGGCTCAACAGGAAGCGTAGGGACTCAAACGCTGGAGGTTGTCGCTTGTTTTCCGGATCGCTTTGAAATTTCTGTATTAACTGCTGGACGTAATGCAGATCTGTTGATTCAACAGGCTATCAAGTTTCAGCCAAAGTTAGTGGTGCTTTCGGATGAACAGGCTTACAAGCAAGTGAAGGAGGCTTTGGCAGGTACGGGAATCGAAGTAGCTTACGGAGAAGAGGCATTGATTGATGCGGTACAGCTCGAAGAGATTGACATCGTATTAACTGCTATTGTGGGGTCAGTAGGGTTGAAGCCAACCATTGCTGCAATAAAAAAAGGAAAGGATATTGCTTTAGCGAATAAGGAGACGTTGGTTGTCGCGGGGGAATTGATCAAGAATCTTGTTGAAGAATATAAAGTTCGTTTGTTGCCGGTTGATTCGGAACATTCGGCCATCTTTCAATGCTTGCCGGGTGAAGAATCGAACCCTATAGAGAAGATTGTATTAACAGCATCCGGAGGTCCTTTCCGCGGGAAGAGCAGAGAAGAACTGGAGCATGTGACCAAAGCGCAAGCTTTAAAGCATCCGAACTGGTCAATGGGCGCGAAGATTACGATAGACTCGGCATCTTTGATGAATAAGGGGTTGGAAGTAATTGAAGCTAAATGGCTATTCGATTTAGAGGCGGAGCAAGTGGATGTGGTTATTCATCCGCAATCTATTGTGCACTCACTCGTGCAATTTCAAGACGGTTCAATGAAGGCACAGATGGGACTTCCTGATATGAAATTGCCTATACAATACGCATTGACCTATCCTGATAGAATTCAGAACAATTTCGAACGTTTCAACTTTGCAAACTATCCGAGTCTAACATTCGAAACGCCGGATATGAAGACCTTCCGCAATTTAGAGCTAGCTTATCAAGCGCTTCGCGAAGGTGGAAATAGACCTTGTGTTTTGAATGCAGCTAATGAAGTCGTGGTTGCAGCTTTCCTTAACGATGAGGTGTCCTTCTTAGGGATGAGCGACATCATCGAAGAGACAATGTGTCAGGTTGATCAGAAGGAAAACCTTCTTTTCGAGGACTATTTGCACTATGATGAGGAAAGTAGAAGAGTGGCACGAAGTTTAATAGAACGAAGATATTAATTACAATAAATTAAATTAGATGGGAATTATCATCATGGTATTACAGGTTCTTCTTGGCCTGTCATTATTAATCATATTACACGAGTTAGGACACTTCCTTGCTGCTCGTGCTTTTGGTATTAAAGTAGAAAAGTTTTACTTGTTCTTCGATGCCTGGGGCGTGAAGTTATTCAAGTTCAATTATAAAGGATGTGAGTATGGTGTGGGCTGGTTACCACTAGGAGGGTATGTGAAGATAGCTGGTATGATCGATGAGTCGATGGACACGGAGCAAATGAAAGGTGAGCCACAACCATGGGAATTCCGTTCAAAACCAGCTTGGCAGCGACTTATCGTTATGCTAGGCGGTATTATCGTCAATGTAATTGTCGGTATTGTGGTGTTCTGGATGCTAACCTTTAGCTATGGGACAACCGATCTGAACACAAAACAGCTATACGGTGTTAAACCTGGAATTATTGGGCAGAAGGTAGGTCTTCAGGATGGGGATAAAATCCTTGCTGTCAATGGTAAAGAGACTAACTTGTTTTACGCTGATATCATGGCATCGGAAGTCCTCATGGGCGATGCGGAGCTAACCGTAGAACGTGCAGGGCAGGAGGTCAAGATTAAGATGCCTGCTGACATCTTAAACGATGTTTCAGAACATAAGAAGAACGAGTTCGTAGAACCGATGTTCAAGATGATTCCTGTATCAAAAATTGAGAAAGACTCGCGTGCCGACAAGATGGGATTAGCGGTAGGGGATAGTATCGTATCTATTAACGGCTTGCCGGTAGTTCAGTTGGAAGAGTTCAAGAATCAGATTGAAGCTAATAAGGGCAAAGAAATAGTGTTAGGTGTTATCCGTAATGGTGCTCCTGTGGAGTTGAAGGCAGCAGCCGATACTACCTCGATCTTAGGATTTGCTAACTTACCACTCGTACAACATCAGTATGGCTTGCTAGAATCCTTACCAATTGGTGCTGCAAAAGCATTTTCCGTAATCACGGATAACATAAAAGGGTTTGGAAAAATCTTCAAAGGTGAAGTACGTGCTGATAAAGCCTTATCTGGGCCTGTAGGTATAGCAACTATGTTTGGTACGGAGGTAGATTGGGTTCGCTTCTGGGGACTTGTAGGTATGCTTTCTATGGCATTAGCTTTTATGAACATCCTCCCAATCCCAGCACTAGACGGTGGTCACGTCATCTTCCTATTAATCGAAATGATTCAAGGTAAGCCACTCAGCGAGAAATTCCTTGAAAGAGCACAAATGGTCGGCTTCTTTATCCTTGTAGCCCTTATGATATTTGTCTTCGGAAACGATATATTTAAATTAACGAAATAACGATAAAAAGGCAGCCGATTGGCTGCCTTTTTTAGTATTAAGTATTTAGTAGTTAGTATTTAGACCTAATGCTAGCTAATCCTTCAAATCTTGTTTAAAGAGTAAATGTGCAATTCAACTTTCTCACGGATCTCCCTGACAAACCATAGGTCTTATTACTAAATACTAAATACTCAATACTAAAACAAAACACTTCTAAAT
>DELI01000021.1:12434-83278 GCA_002354335.1 Sphingobacterium sp. UBA2700
ATTTAGAAGTGTTTTGTTTTTATTTGTACCTTTGTCTCCCAATAAAATGAAAGAGACCTTCTACCCAATATCGTCACAAATCGCATCTGTAAATCAGATCAATTCATAAATTGATATAATAGCCCGTTTGGGCTTTTTTTGTGCTCGGGCGGGAAAATGGTTTCACAAAGGAATGAATTAATTTAACTCGAAATAAGAATGACCAACTACAGCAAATTGCCAGCAATTTTAGTCCTTGAGGATGGAACTGTTTTTCATGGAAAAGCAGCAGGTAAAATTGGTACCACGACGGGAGAGATCTGTTTCAACACCGGAACGACGGGTTACCAAGAAATCTTTACCGATCCTTCGTACTATGCGCAAATTATGGTTACAACCAATGCACATATCGGAAACTACGGTATCGACGAAGAGGATGCGGAATCGAATAAGATTCAGATTGCAGGTTTAGTTTGTAAGAATTACAATATCAACTATAGCCGCAAGATGGCCGATGAATCCATTCAAAACTATTTTCAAGACGGCAACTTAGTAGGTATCTCGGATATTGACACTCGCTCATTAGTACGCCACATCCGTAGCAAAGGAGCAATGAACGCTATTATCTCATCCGAAAATCTTGATGAAGAGTCTTTGAAAGCAGAACTAGCAAAGGTGCCTTCGATGGACGGCTTAGAGCTATCTTCTAAAGTATCTACAACAGAACCTTATTTCTACGGTGAAGAGTCTGCTCCAACACGCATTGCGGTACTAGACTTAGGTATCAAGAAGAATATTCTGCGCAACTTCGACTCTCGTCAGGTATATGCAAAGGTATTCCCGGCGAAAACAACATTTGCGGAGATGGAAGAGTGGAATCCTGATGGGTACTTCATCTCGAATGGTCCTGGCGACCCGGCAGCAATGGACTACGCGATCCAAACAGTCAAAGATATCTTAGCAGCAGATAAACCAATGTTCGGTATCTGTTTAGGACATCAAATCCTGGCGTTGGCAAATGATATTCGTACGAGCAAGATGCACAATGGTCACCGCGGTATCAATCACCCGGTAAAAAATATCATTGCTAACAAATGTGAGATTACGTCGCAGAACCATGGTTTCGGTGTGGTAGCGGAAGATATCAAAAACTCAGACAAAGTAGAGATTACACACATCAATTTAAACGACAATTCGATCGAAGGTATCCGTGTGAAAGGCAAGAAAGCATTCTCGGTTCAATATCACCCAGAATCATCTCCAGGTCCACACGATTCACGTTACTTGTTCGACGATTTTGTTGCCATGATCAAAGCATAAACAAAAACGATAATAGCAAAGCCTCAGAATTTCTTCTGAGGCTTTGTTCTTTCGAAACGTCTGTTTTCAAAACCATCACATACTTTCCTGCTTTTTTCTCTCCCCATAGAAATATGAAAGTGTGATGTTCTATCCCTCCTTATACATCCCTTAGAAATCACATGCCCGTCCGTACAGCAGCAGGATTTTAATGAATTATTCTTTATCCATGCTCAATTAAAATTCCTCTTGCTTAGCATTAACATTATAGTTTTTTCCTATTTTTGATTAAGATATATATTTTACTATATTAGTGTTCTGAATACACTAAGTAGAGACAAGAGAAAAATAAACCAAAGAAAAAAATGAGCTTGATAATCGATGTACATGCGCGTCAGATTTTAGATTCGCGAGGAAACCCAACCATTGAGGTTGATGTAACGACACAGAATGGTTTTGTAGGCCGTGCAGCAGTTCCTTCTGGAGCTTCTACAGGAGCACACGAGGCAGTAGAATTACGTGACGGCGACAAAAAGAAATACCTAGGTAAAGGTGTTTTGAAAGCTGTTGAAAACGTGAATACTAAAATTGCAAAAGCATTAGAAGGTGTTGATGTCTTCGAGCAAAATGCTATCGACAAGATCATGATCGATCTTGATGGTTCAGAGAACAAAGGTAAATTAGGTGCAAACGCAATCTTAGGTGTTTCTTTAGCAGCAGCTAAAGCGGCAGCACAAGAAAGCCGCCAGCCATTATATCGTTATATCGGTGGAGTAAATGCAAACACATTACCATTGCCGATGATGAACATCGTAAATGGTGGTGCACACTCAGATGCTCCGATCGCTTTCCAAGAGTTCATGATTATGCCAGTAGGTGCTGAATCATTCTCAGAAGCTTTACGTTGGGGTGCTGAAATATTCCACAACTTGAAGAAAATCCTTCACGACCGTAACTTGTCTACAGCAGTAGGTGATGAAGGTGGATTCGCTCCAACTTTCGAAGGTACGGAAGACGCTATCGAAACTATCCTTGAGGCAATTAAAAAAGCAGGTTACAAACCAGGCAAAGATATCTGTCTAGCATTAGACTGTGCTTCAACGGAGTTCTTCGTGAAAGGAAAATACGATTACGCAAAGTTCGAAGGTAAAGGCGGTGCTGTTCGTACAGTAGAAGAGCAAGTAGCTTACTTAGCAGAATTAACTGAGAAATACCCAATCATCTCTATCGAAGATGGTATGGCAGAAGACGACTGGAAAGGTTGGAAATTATTAACAGAGAAAATCGGAGACCGCGTTCAATTAGTAGGTGATGATTTATTTGTTACTAACACAAAACGTCTTCAACAAGGTATTGACACCCATACTGGAAACTCAATCCTAGTAAAAGTAAACCAAATTGGTTCATTAACGGAAACTATCAACGCGGTGCATTTGGCACAAACGAATGGCTATACTTCCGTAATGTCTCACCGTTCTGGAGAAACTGAAGATAATACAATCGCTGACTTAGCGGTAGCATTGAACTGTGGACAAATCAAAACAGGATCAATCTCCCGTTCAGACAGGATCGCGAAATACAACCAATTGCTTCGAATCGAAGAAGAATTGGGCAGCAATGCCAAGTTCATTGGCAAGGAGTTCAAGTACGCTCCTAAGAAGTAATCAAATTCAAAAAGGGAACCGCAGGTTCCCTTTTTTATTTCCCTATATTTTCTTCAAAATTCCCATTTGTAATCTTCCCGGGAAAATGACTATCTTTATCGAGGTTTTAGCTTAACAATTCAATTCTATGGAACGCTTTATCAATACTATTCGAAATAAATACCTTATCGCAGGGGTTGCCTTTGTCGTATGGATGGTATTCTTTGATCGGTATGATTTTGCAACGCAATACAGCTTCCAGCAGGAAAAAACCAAGCTTGAGGAAGAGAAAGCCTATTATACGGCAGAGATTGAGAACATCGAAAATTCCATTAAAGATGTTCAATACAACCCGAGCGAAATACAAAGAATTGCGCGCGAAAAATATAAGATGAAAAAAGATCATGAAGACGTCTACATCGTTACAGAAGTAGAACCTGCCAAAAAATAAAATAAAGCCGTCAACAAAGACGGCTTTCTTATTTTGCTTTCACTAAAGAAATTTCCTGATAGGTATCTGAGATCGCAAAGATGCGATAACCCTTTTGATAGAGCTGCTTAAAGAATAGATCGCCCTTGGCTTTGCCGTCTGTAAAGAAACGTTCATGGGTTTCCACTAGAATCTGCTTGATTGCAATCCCACTGTTCAGTATTCCTTCCATTACCGCATATTCAGAGCCTTCTATATCCATTTTTAGCACATCGATAGCAGTATGCCCATTGTCCTGAACAATCTCTTTAAACTCCTTTAAAAGAACGTCTACTGCGTTCGTCTCGTCCACGAGCTTGTGCCCATATACGGAGCCCGAAACATGATCTTGATTTTTAGGTAAATGGAAAGTCATGATTCCAGTCTTTTCGCCAATACCGAAGGGGTGGAAGTGAAAATTTGCCGGTAATTCCTGTTTGGCAATCCAGTTGATGGACTTGGGGGTAGGGTCGAAGCCAAATACCTGCGCTCCGTGCTTTTTGATGATATCGCGGTCGAAAGAAATGTCTTCACCAATACCAAAAGAATAAACAATGGCATTTTCCGGAACCAAGCTCGGATCTACATAAAATCCACCGTAGCCATTGCCGTACCATTGTTTATCCCGCTTTTCTTCTATATCTATAAAGGATATTTTTCCTAACCTAGCTTTTATCCAATATTCAATTCTTTTTAAAGTATTGTTTCTTTCCATTATTTTTAAGCCATCTTATTAAAGATAACGAAAAATATAGGAAAACTATACCTCAGAAATAGCGTTAATTATATCGTATTGCGTAATGATATTTATCCTTCCCAGTTCATCTTCCACCAATACCGCCTGTGTATCCTTGTCGATTAAAGTGGAGATCTTATCAATTGACATATTTAGATCCACAAATGGGAATGGTTTCGAAGCAATTGTTTCAACTTCGGCCGATTTGAGCGATGGATTATCCAACAGCGCATTCAAGATATCGGCTTCTGTTACTTTGCCCACGACCATACCCTGCTGGGTCAGTGGTATTTGAGAAATATTTAACGACTTCATGACGTTGAAAGTTTCAAGAACCGACTGTTTAACATCGACGGTTATAATGTCTTGATTGGCACGTTTCTTCAGAATGGATTTCGCCGTGAGTTTCTCATCCTTCAGGAAACCACGCTCACGAAGCCAATCCTCATTATACATCTTGCCCATATAGCGTGAGCCATGGTCATGGAAAATCACAACAACGACATCCTCGTCTTTCAGTTCTGCGCCTAATTGTAACAAGCCGGCAACGGCTGCACCCGCCGAGTTGCCCGCAAAGATACCTTCCTTGCGTGCTAAGTCCCTCGTCATCAAGGCTGCATCCTTATCTGTTACTTTTTCGAACAGGTCGATCAGGTCGAAGTTGACATTCTGAGGGAGAAAATCCTCACCAATGCCCTCCGTGATGTAGGGATAGATCTCATTCTTATCGAAAATGCCGGTTTCCTTGTATTTCTTGAAGATGGAACCATAGGTGTCGATTCCCCAGACTTTAATATTCGGATTTTTCTCGCGAAGGTATTTGGCGGTACCCGAGATGGTTCCACCGGTGCCCACACCCACTACAAGATGCGTAATCTTTCCCTCCGTTTGCTCCCAAATCTCCGGGCCTGTCTGTTCGTAATGTGCTTGCGTATTCGAAAGGTTATCATACTGATTCGCCTTCCACGCGTTTGGTACTTCCTTTTCTAAACGGCTGGAAACCGAGTAATAGGAGCGAGGATCCTCCGGATCAACGTTCGTTGGACATACGATAACCTCCGCACCAAAAGCACGTAAGGCGTCGATTTTCTCTTTGGATTGTTTGTCGGTCGTGGTGAAGATGCAACGATAGCCTTTTACGACGGCTGCCATCGCCAATCCCATCCCGGTATTACCCGAAGTACCCTCGATTATGGTACCTCCGGGTTTTAATAGGCCTGCCTGTTCGGCATCCTCAATCATTTTTAAGGCCATTCTATCTTTGATCGAGTTCCCGGGATTGGTCGTCTCTATCTTCGCTAGTATGGTTCCTTTTAGGGGTTTGGTAACTTTGTTTAGTTTAACCAAAGGGGTGTTCCCAATGGTTTCTAAGATGTTGTTGTACCACATAGGTGAAAGTTTGTGCTGTTTGTTTTCTTCCACAAAGGTAGCCAAATTTTAGAACTTCAAATGTTTCACCGTTAAGCCGTTATTTTTCAATTGACTCAACGCATCGATCCCAATTTTCAAATGCTGCTCCACATAAGACTTCGTAACAGAGACATCCGACACCTCAGTCTTTACGCCCTCAGGAATCATTGGCTGATCCGAGACGAGCAATAATGCGCCAGTCGGAATCTTATTTGCGAAACCAACGCTAAAGATGGTTGCCGTTTCCATATCCACAGCCATAGCACGGATGGTTTTCAAATATTTCTTAAAGTTTTTATCATGCTCCCAAACGCGTCGGTTGGTCGTATAAACTGTTCCTGTCCAATAGTCCCTGGAATGATCACGAATGGTCGTTGAAATTGCTTTTTGCAAGGCGAAGGCCGGTAGCGAGGGCACCTCGGAAGGGAAATAATCATTCGAGGTTCCTTCTCCGCGGATGGCAGCAATCGGTAAGATCAACTCGCCAACACCGATTTTCTTTTTCAAACCGCCGGTTTTTCCAAGGAACAACACCGCTTTTGGCGCAATGGCCGATAGGAGGTCCATAATCGTCGCCGCCATCGGACTCCCCATTCCGAAATTGATGATCGTGATGCCTTCAGCCGTACAACTTTGCATCGGCTTGTCTTCGCCCATAATAGGGGCGTCGTCGTGCATTTGCGAAAACAACTTCACATAGTTCGAGAAATTTGTTAACAAAATATATTCGCCAAACTCATCCAGCGGTCGGCCGGTATATCTCGGTAACCAATTGTTAACAATATCCTCTTTTGTCTTTAAACCTGCTTTTACAGGTGAATCTACTTCCTTTACATTCTTTTTTGTCATATTTATTCCTTTCTTTAAATTTTACATTTTATAAAAAACCCCCGCCGATGGGCGAGGGTTAAATTCTTATGCAACCTGAAGCTTCTTGAAATCCGTCTTTGCGAACTTATTCTTCGCGTAGTCCAACGTAATGTGCAAGTCCTTCTCGTTGCTTTGCTCCTTGCTGGTCGGTATCTCGAACATCGCATCAAGCATAATTGCTTCACAAATGCTTCGAAGACCACGAGCTCCTAATTTAAATTCCCAAGCTTTATCAACGATAAAATCATATACCGCCTTATCGAATTTCAGGTTAACACCCTCATATTCAAAAAGCTTCTTGTATTGTTTAACCAACGCATTCTTAGGCTCGGTCAAAATGCTCAATAAGGTTTCCTTATCCAATGGATTTAAGTGTGTCAGTACAGGTAGACGACCAATCAACTCAGGGATCAAACCGAAGTTTTTCAAATCCTGAGGAGTGATGTACTTGTAAAGATTATTTAAATCGATCTCTTGTTCCTCATCGTTCATTTTGTAACCAACAGTTTGTGTGCGCAAGCGGTTAGCAATCTTCTTTTGAATACCATCAAATGCACCACCACAAATAAACAGGATATTATTCGTGTTTACCGTAATCATTTTTTGATCGGGGTGCTTTCTACCGCCCTGCGGTGGAACATTGACATTCGTGCCTTCTAAGATCTTCAATAAAGCTTGCTGAACACCTTCTCCTGACACATCTCTGGTAATTGAAGGGTTATCGCTCTTTCTGGCAATTTTATCAATCTCATCAATGTAGATGATACCACGCTCTGCCGCTGCGACATCGTAATCCGCTGCCTGCAACAAACGCGTCAAAATACTCTCCACATCCTCACCCACATAGCCTGCTTCAGTTAGTACAGTTGCGTCTACAATACAAAACGGAACATTTAGAATCTTGGCAACGGTTTTCGCCAATAAGGTCTTCCCGGTACCCGTCTCGCCAACGATAATCAAGTTTGATTTTTCAATCTCCGTCTCATCATTGTCAACACGTTGATTTAAACGTTTGTAGTGATTGTAAACCGCCACAGAAATTACTTTCTTAGCATCATCCTGACCAATAACATATTGATCTAGATGTTCTTTGATTTCTTTAGGACGAATAAGCTTCAAAGTCGTCTGTAAAGACTTGTTCTTTCTCTGCTTTAATTCCTCCGCCAAAATCTCTCCAGCTTGTTGAACACATCTGTCACAGATGTGGGCACCATCGCCTGCAATAAGCATTTGGGCTTCATTCTTACTGATGCCACAAAAAGAGCAATGGATGTCTCTACTGTTCGATTTACTCATTTTCTTTATTTTGTTTCCTTTTTAGGAAGCAATACTTCGTCGATCATACCAAATTCTTTGGCCTCCGCAGCACGCATCCAATAATCACGATCTGATGATTTCTCTACCCAGTCATAAGTCTGGCCAGAGTGCTCAGCGATAATCGTGTACAATTCCTCTTTCAATTTCAACATTTCACGAAGGTTGATCTCCATATCTGAAGCAACACCTTGTGCACCACCCGACGGTTGGTGAATCATCACGCGCGAGTGTCTTAATGCTGCACGCTTCCCTTTTGCTCCAGCTACTAATAATACAGCACCCATTGATGCGGCCATACCTGTACAGATTGTCGCAACATCTGGCGAAATATACTGCATCGTATCGTAGATACCTAAACCTGCATACACACTACCACCTGGAGAGTTGATGTAAATCTGAATATCACGCTGAGCATCAGTAGATTGTAAGAACAATAACTGTGCCTGTACGATGTTTGCTACTTGATCATTGATACCATCACCCAAAAAGATGATGCGGTCCATCATCAAACGCGAGAACACATCCATCTGTGCAACGTTCAATTGACGCTCCTCGATAATGTACGGCGTAAGGTTGGATGGAATTTGTTGCTGTAAGCGAGAAATATAGCCATCAACGTGTTGACTTCCAATTCTATGGTGCTTAATCGCGTATTTTCTGAATTCGTCTTTATTGATATCCATGTTTTGTTCCTTCTAATTTTGACTTACTAATATAATACTTATTTTAAATTCTCCTATTGCTCATGGGCGAATGTTGGTAAATCCGCCAGAAATGTGAAATTCCCATGATCGAAATCTATACTACAATAATGGTGCTCAAGTCCATTACTGACTAAAAGCAGCGGAATTTTATAAATTGTATTGTAATTCGCGATTTGTCGAAAGGTGTTTTCGGTAATTTTGACAGTCGGCGCCTTAAACTCTGCCAAAAGAATACGCTCGCCTGAAGTATTGTAGATCACAAGATCACTGCGTTTTTGTAAACTGTTGAGCAGCAATCCTCCTTCAATCTTCATCAAGGACAGCGGGTAACCTTTCTCTTTGTGCAGGTGATGAACCCAATGTTGCCTTACCCATTCCTCTGGCGTTAGCAGTAAATGCTTTTTCCGCAGCTCATCAAAAATAAAATACTGATTGGCTTTCTTTATTATTTTTGCTGGAAAGGGAGGTAAATTCAGTGGGACTGGCCTAAACATTTACAAAATTACGAAATATTTAGCATAAAACTTCTATGAGACACTTCCCTTTCAAAACCCTTGTAAACCCAATGTATAACCCAATCAAACCCGCTCCCAAAGGGGATTGATTGGGTTGTACATTGGGTTTCATCTATCGCATTCTCGACGCGGAATGCTAAAAGATTTTTCGTAATTTCGTGGGACATGAATACCCAATCCATTTTAGCTGACATCAAGAAGAAAAAGCTTAGCCCTATCTATTTATTACATGGTGAGGAGCCTTATTTCATCGACTTAATTTCCGATGCTATTGAACATCAGGTGCTCGAAGAAGCGCAAAAAGGTTTTGACCAGTCGGTGGTATATGGTAAGGAAACTGACTTCTCCACTCTAATCAGTATGGCGAAGCGCTACCCCATGATGAGCGACTATCAAGTCATTATCGTGAAAGAGGCGCAGAACTTGAAATGGAAGGATGATGATCTACTGCAGAAATATTTAGAACAACCTACGCCGAGCACGGTACTGGTTTTCGCGCATAAATACGGCAAGTTTGATAAGCGTAAGAAGTCGTATAAAGCGATGGATAAGGTGGGGGTTGTGTTGGAATCCAATAAACTTTACGATGATAAGGTTGCTGGTTGGATCTCCGAGCAATTAACTGCCAGCGGACGTAAAATTCATCCGCAGGCAGCTGCAATGATGGCCGACTACCTGGGTACTGATTTATCGAAGGTGGCAAATGAAATCGAGAAGCTGATGCTCAACGTATCGGCGGAGCAGGAGATAGGCCCGGCGGATATTGAGCGTAATATTGGTATCAGTAAAGATTTCAATGTATTCGAATTGAATACGGCACTTTCGAAGCGAAACTCCCTCAAGGCATTTCAAATTGTTAACTATTTTGCGTCCAATCCAAAATCTAACCCTATACCGGTGGTTATTGGTTCGCTAGGCACCTATTTTACGAAGATTCTTAAATATCATTATTTGCCGGATAAGAATTCGGCGGCGGCAGCAAAAGCCTTAGGCGTGCATCCCTTCTTCGTGAAAGAATATGAGTATGCCGCAAGAAACTTTAATCGACGTAAAACGTTTGATATCATCCATTTGATCAAAGAATACGACTTAAAATCGAAGGGTATGAATGTAGGCCATCTGACAAGTCATGGCGATTTAATGAGCGAACTAATCTACAAGATACTTAACTAACCATACGATGCTAAAGCGACTTTTTACGATCAGCACCTTCTTGCTTTTATTTTCTACATACAGCTTTGCCCAACGCGAGTATTATACTTTACTGCAAGGCGGTGGAAACCTCGGCGTGAACAATCCGGGTTTCGAGGGTACATTTAATGGTTATAGCCTGCACTTTATCTTCGGCCGTAACTTCGACGAACGCGCCTTTGTAGGTATAGGAATAGGAAACGAAGTTTTGCGCGGCGACTATAAATTCGCCAATCCAACCGAAACACTAGAAGGTAATTTTAAATACGATCGTAATCTGTTTCCGTTTTTCATTGACGCACGTTTGCCCTTCGCCTATATCGGTGATGTTTCACGTGTGGGTGCCGTCGCAAATGCCGGGTATTCCGTTCGACTAGGAGGGATATATGATAAAGGCGCCATGGGAAAAATCGGACTTTTCTATCTTTACGATGATATAAAGCGTACGAACTTTACAGTCTCCGCAACCTATGCTTACCAGCAGCTTTCTTATGTAAGCTTTCGCGAAAAAATGAACCACCAGAGTGTGAATTTGTCGGTGGGGATTTGGTTGAAGTAACATAGTATTTAGTAGCAAGTATTTAGTAGTTAGACCCGATCCTGTTAATCTTAAAATCAGTTTTTTCCCAGTTCAAAACCAACTTGCCTTCCATTGTAAAATCAAAGGTTAAGAACATTTTGTCCTGTTTAAAACCAAAGTTTCAGACGGTATACGGGATAAAATCAATGTGCTAATATTTAACCTAATTTAATGACGTCTAAAACTTAATCTCTAAACCGTCCTAGGTCTTAATACTAACTACTAACTACTAAGTACTTACAAAAATTCGTAGATTTACCTTGTTTTTTTATTATTATGACTATTATTGGTTGTAAGAATTAATTTTTAGCTGTATCATGAAATGCAGCTTACTACATGTCGAACATAAAAACGTATACTGATTCCGAGCTTTTGGTCTTGCTTAAAGAAGATAATCCGAAGGCTTTTACTGAGATTTATCATCGGTATTGGCATCGCTTATATACGGTTGCAGGGAATAAGCTCGACGATCTTTTCCTGGCGCAGGAGTTAGTTCAAGAGATCTTTTTAGATTTTTGGAAACGTCGGGAATCGATCAGTCTAAAGGATAATATTAATGGTTATTTAGCGACTGCATTGAAGTATAAAATCATCAATATCCGACACCGACGTACCATTGAACAAAAATATGTAGACCATGCAAAGAAAAGCGATAGTTTTGCCTACTCAATGGAGCAAGAATTGCAATTTGAAGAGCTTAAGTCAAGACTACAGGGGTTAGTGGCTAAACTTCCAGACAAGTGCCAACTGGTTTATAAATTGAGCCGTGAGGAAGGGCTATCGCAGAAAGAAATTGCAAAGCAGCTGGAGATTGCCGAAAAAACGGTTGAGGCCCACTTAACCAGGGCGCTAAAAGCCATTCGCTCAGGCTTGAAATATATTATATCCTTTTTTGGGTAATCATCAAAAACACAATTGGAGCTTGTTACGCTCTTGTTCAACAATATCAGCTATCAATGACTAATAGCTGTCATGCCTATGATTGCTTCAATGAAAACAGCAAAGTTTTTCTGAAAGTCCATTTTTTTTTAAAATCTATATAGGGATATGTCGTAGTTAACTGATTATAGTAGTAGTAACCACATAGACTATCACTATATTATGGATGAACAACGACTAGCTGAGCTGGAGCGTAAATGGTTGGATGGAACGATAAGTGACCCAGAAGCTGCCGAATATGCACAATGGTATAATGCGGGACAGAACGATCCTTTAGAGATCCCGGAAACTATTGCTCGTAGCAAGGACGAACATCAATTGAAGATGTTGCAAGCTATTATGCATAAGCTTGATGGTGCACATCAAGAAAATACGAAGTCTATCCCTTTTCTTAAGTCTCCATTTTTTTACCCTATTGCAGCAAGTATTCTGCTTTGCCTGGCCATTGGCGGTTGGTGGTTTTTTCAGCAAAGTACGGACAGCGTTACTGTACAGGAACTTGCGCGGGATATAGCACCGGGGCACTCTGGATTGGTGATCATGTTGAAAAATGGGAAAGAGCTGATGATTGATTCGATTGCTGATGGTTTGGTTGCGGTAGAAGATGGGGTAAGAATCTTGAAGAAGGATGGGGCGATTTATTATGAGGGATCCTCCAATACGATTGTTTATAATACCGCGACGACAAAACGTGGCCGCAAATATCAGTTGATCCTTCCGGATGGCAGTAAGGTTTGGCTAAATGCTTCCTCGAAACTGAAATACCCTTTAAGTTTTTCAGCTACGTCGAGGGAAGTTTCAATCGACGGTGAAGCGTATTTTGAAGTAGCTCACAATCCTGATAAACCATTTATTATAAAGGCAGGAGCGCAGGAAATCAAAGTCTTAGGTACGGAGTTTAATGTCAACAACTATAGCGATGAAAGCTATGTAACGACAACTTTATTACAAGGATCTGTTCAAGTGACATCGAAGGATAAGCAGGTCAATATACAACCCAATCAACAAGCCATTTCAACACAACAAGGGGGGATTATTCATGTTGAAGATGTAAAAGCTACGGAGGCAATTGGCTGGATTAAGGGTGTTTTCAATTTCAACGATGCGAGTTTGGCGACGATTTTAAAGCAGCTCGAGCGTTGGTATGATATTGACATTTTAATAAGCGCTGGTGTCAATCGGAATCAGGTATTTCATGGAAACACCAGTATGAACCAAAACCTTTCGGAAGTGCTCAAAGTCTTGGAGCTTAGTGGCGTGCGGATGAAGCTGGAGGGAAGAACACTGACCATATTACCATAATCAATTAAATATAACGCATTATCTGAATCCATCTCGATGTCGGAGGGGGGAAACCGACCTCGAGTGTTTCGGGTAATTTATTACTAATCAAATTATTAAAGCAATTTATTGAAAAGCCTAAAATGAGAATCGCACTAATTACGACCTTGCTTTTACTACTGTTCTCACTGCCTTCCTTGGCGCAGCGGGTGACATTAAAAGAGAAGAATGCATCGCTGGAAGCAGTTCTTCAGAAAATACGAAAGCAAACGCACTATGATGTCTTCTACGCCGGCGACATCATTAAAAATGCAAAAAGGGTCACTATTCAGGTGGAGGACCGGGAATTGTTGTTGGTATTAAATGAGATTTTCGAGCAGCAACCTATTTCTTATTCTATTGCAAACCAGACAATTGTCATCGGCCCTAAAAGACCTGGCCGACCGAGGGTGGAGGAAGTGAAACCGAATGTGATTGATGAGCACACTCCTGACCCTATTATATCGGGTATCGTTGTCAACAAGCTAGACAAACCGATGGTCGGCGTAACGATTATCAACCTGAAAGACTCCATCAATAGGCGGAGTTCCACAAATGCACGTGGGGAATTTTCCATTGTCGCCGCGCGCGGTGATCTGCTGAATTTCTCTTATCTCGGACACGAGGATGTCACGATGTTATATAAAGGCGAATCGCATATCAAAGTGCAATTATTTGATAAAGTAATATCGATGGACGGTGTAACGGTTCAGGCTAAAGTTAAAGAAAAGCTGAATTTGAATACGCAGATTGATTTATCGAATCGTAATTATATGAATTTGGGACAAATACTGCAAGGTACGGTTCCTGGACTGACATTGCAGATTATCCCCAATAATAAAAGAAAAATAACCGGTATGAATTATCGTGCGCCGGGACAAGGGTCCGGTTCGGGCGGCGGCATTCAAGTCACTTTCTATACCGTAGAACAGTTTCTTCAAAAAGAGCCGATTTATGGACAACGGATTATTGATGCTTTGGAAAAAGGTTTACCTATTCCACAAGTGCAGGGGGCTCACCTTTGGTCTCCGGTGTTCAGTAATGTAGCGAGCGTCACGTTGGTGCCGGAGTTGCGCGGATCAGCAAGTTTTGGTAATACCGAAGGAATGATGGTCGTGATTGATGGTTTTCCGATTGATGAATTCCCCGCTGACTATCCGATGGCGAATGTGGAGTCAGTAGAGGTTGTAAAAGATCCGAAGGAGCTGATCAAATGGGGGCCTAAGGCAAGTGCAGGGATTATTATGATCAAGACTAAGGGAGGAAAGCAAAACAAAGTGATGATCAACTATAGCTCTAACTTTTACCTACGCAAAGCGGCTAAGTTCGATCCCGTTAAATTACAATTAGCGAGTTCAGCAGATATCGTTGAGCACTTAATTGCTCTAGCTGATTCAAACAGAATTGGTGGAGCAGCATTTCCGGAGAACACCGAATTTGGTGAACGCCTGGCGGGTGAGTATGCCCGAGGTAGGATGAGCAGGGAAGACTTCATTCGTGCGATGGACTCTTTGAGCTATCTGTCAAATGCTGATCAGGTAGGATCTTTGCAACGTGATGCTTTCAGCCATAACCATTTGTTAAACGTTTCAGGTGGGTCGCGACAATATCGATTTGCCCTGACTTCCACTTTCAATCAAACTAGAAGCAATAGCCTAAACGATAGAAGTGATACTTATGGTCTTGATTTAAAGAATAATTTCAATCTTCTCGATGGTAAACTGCAAATGCAATGGCAGCTTAATGGAACCTATTCCGACATCACTTCGGGTAAGGGCGAGTTGGATGTTTATAATTTACCTAGACCTTATCAGTTGCTTTATGATCAAAATGGGAACTATATATATGATCAAAGTGCGATCGGACCAGAACGCAATGCCCTTATTATGGGCGCCGGATATTTCAACCACGGGAGTAATGTCTTAGAGGAAGCACGCTTGTACAAGCATTTCACGAAGAACTTGCTCGCGCAAACCCGATTCGATATGACGTGGAACCTTTTCGAAGGTCTGGATTGGGTAAATGCTTTTTACCTACGAACCAATGATGTCAATATGGAGCAAATTACAGATCGGAGGTCTGCTGAGGCTAGACAACTCTTTAATTCTTATGGTACACCTTTGGCAAATGGAGTGGATTTCCATGTCCCTGTAGGCGATATTATGCGTAAAAACAAAACATACAGTCTGATGTGGAATTTACGTTCGGGATTACGCTACAATAAAAAGATTGGAGACCATCATATAGGCTTGGAGATTGGCGGTGGTGGGTCCAGCGATGTTCGTCAGACACCGTCTACACGTTCGATGTATGGATATAATTATGCAGCCAAAACTGGCTTGCCGATTTATGTGCCGAACAGCCTGAGTGGGGCAGTGTCTGGTTTTAGAGCATTGTATCAGACCAACTCGTTGGCAAGTTATCCAAGAACCCTATTGACTCCTTCAACAGGGGATAGTACAAGCCAACGTAGCTTGAATTGGAATACTGGTATTCGGTACGATTTTAAGGATAAGCTTTTCTTTGCCGATGCGAAATACAACGAAGCTTACAGTCCAAATTATGGCATGGGTACTTATGCGAAAACGGCTATCGTCGATGGACGAGCAGGATATACCCTACGTTCGGAAAAGCTGCCTGATTGGATGAGTGCAATTGTATTTACTACAGGTTTCCAACATAATCAGCTTCCGAATCTACCGACGCCTCTCAGCGGTCGCCGCGAACGTCAAAAAGATTGGGATAACTATGCAATTTGGGTCTCTAATTACTTGCCGGTTCAGCAGGTCGGACAGTCATCATCGAAATATTACCAAAGAGCGACCCTGAGTCTATTCGACAAACAATTGAATATTTCTGCAGCCTATAATAGGATGCATTTGAGTGGGATTTCTGAGTCCGGATCATTAACTGACTCTGCCGCATATGGTATCAAGCGTTCCATTGGCTTTGTCAGTGCGATGGCGGATGGTAGTCTTCGCGACGGAACCTTATTATTCACTCTTGAATTGGATCGGTCGCCCGAGGGCACCAAGCAATTCAATGCAAATCTAACTTACGACATCAAGCAGGAGAACTATTTTACTTCCGAATGGATCAGTAGCATGTTAATAGGAGGTACCGTTCAGAATACGTCTTCTTTTCAGGGACTAGGCTTAATGATGGGAACTAATACGATGCAGGGAGGTGGCTTTGGTATACCGACTAACAATACTTTTACACTGGTTCCACCGAAGAACAAGAGTATAGAAGCATTCTTCCAAATGGGTTTCAACAACGAGCGCACGCGCATAGACCTACGCTATTACAATCGCTCGGATGAAGGTTTGTCGAATTCTATTCCTATACCTGCAGACCCTGCATCGGGCATCAATAATCAAATAACCTATAGCAATATCGTGAATAGGGGCTTGGAGTTCTACATCCGTTCGGAGCTTGTTAAAAAGCCGAAGTTTGGATACTCCGTTGCCCTCAATGGAGCCTACAATCAGAACTTTGCGAAGGAAGTACCAAAACTTCCGTTCAATACGAACGATTCATATTTAACAGGGTATCGCTCCGGCTATAGCACCAGCAATATGTGGGCTTATCGTTGGGCGGGATTAAATAAAACGGGCGCTCCACAAATTTACGATCAGCATGGAAACGCCACGACTGCACCGGACTCCACAACCTTGGCAGATGCCTTAGTATATATGGGCGTTTCACGGGCGCCGTGGACCGGGGGCTTCTTACAAGATGTGCGTGTGGGAAATTTCTTCGGCCGCGCAACGCTTTTAATCAACCTAGGAGCGGTCATGAAACGATACATCCCTGCTACAGGACTCGCTTATAATAATTCTGCCTTGATTTCGAAGCGTTGGAAAAAGCCCGGAGATGAGGCTTTTACAGATGTGCCGGCGCTTTCTCTTGATGGGCAGGGTTCGGTTCGTGAGTTCATTACGCGAAATTCAACGAATAGCTATTTCTCTGCAGACTTTGTTCGCTTGCAAGAGGTCATGGTAGGATGGCAGGCGCCTTCCGATTTGTGGAACAATCGATATTTCAAGAGCTTCTCTGTCGCCTTCCATGCACAAAACTTAGCATTCTGGACGAAGAATAAATATCATTTAGATCCCAATACCGTGGATATGCAGGGTCGCGCAGGCATGCCGATCCCTGTGCAATATGGTTGTACTATTAACGCTTCGTTTTAATGAGAAAGATGAAAATTATGAAATACCAGCATATATATACATTCTTGTTGATCCTTATTCTCGGATTCATGACAAGCTGTGAAAAGTTTCTGGATGTCAAGCCGAGCAGCACAAACGTTAATCCTTCGACCATCTCCGATTTTCAAGAGATGTTGAATTCAGAACAGCTCGCGATCTGTAGCTATTTTATGTACGACTTGATGTCCGACGATGTGACTTTGCTTCGCTACGAGCGTACAGAGCCATATGTCAACTCTTTTTTATGGAAGAAGAATATCTGGAGATATGGTGACATGGACGAGATGTATAAAAAGTCCTACGAGCGTATCCTGCAATTGAATATTCTGTTAACAAAGATTGATGTCGTAAAAGCAAATGATAGTGCTTCCGAGAGTGCAAAGGCAGTCATTATTGCGCAAGCGAAGATACATCGCGCTTGGTATTATTTGCAGCTCGCGAATATCTATGGTATGGATTACACTTCCGGAACGGCAGAGACAAGTTTAGCGGTTCCGCTGGTATTAGTGCCAGGTGAATCCGTTCGTCCGAAGCGTGCAACCGTCAAGGAGGTATATGATCAGGTCATCTTAGATCTAAAAGATGCTATCATAACGCCGGCATTGCCAGCTATGGGTGCAACGATTATGCATCCGGGAAAGGCGGCAGCACATACGATATTGGCGAGAGCTTATTTATTTATGGGACAATACGCAGATGCATTAACGCAGGCCAATGAGGCCCTAAAGCTAAAGAGCGACCTCGTTAATATGAAGAATAGCAGCACCTATACCATGTCTTTGCTAGACCAAAAAGTAAATGCGGAGGTAATGATGGCGAAGATGGGTACGGATGAGGAATTCTATCAGTTTTACTCATCATCGATTGGAGCCGACTATGAATTTGTCAATACTTTCTCATGGAATGATAAACGGAGAAATCTAGCATTCAAGGGCTACGGAGACACCTATGTGGTCAACAATAGTCGCCAAACGTTTAATTATAGCGTCGCTGTTCCGGAGGCGATGCTGATCAAAGCGGAATGTCTTGCACGCGCAGGTCAAGTTACCGAGCCATTAGCGCTAATCAATGACATACGCAAGAATAGAATTTCCAATTATCAACCGCTTACAGCGACCGCCGATAATATCTTGAGTTTAGTGTTGGAAGAGCGCCGAAAGGAACTATTCCTTCATGGTGGACTTCGCGTTTTTGATTTGAAGCGTTTGAACAGAGATCCTAAGTTTCAGAAAACGTTGAAGCGTATTGAACGCGATATATGGGAGGGCACAGAAATTCTACATGCTACGTTGGAACCGAATAGTCCACGCTATTTAATGGAGATTGCTCCATTGATCATTTCTACCAATCCGGATATTATTCCGAACGCGCGATAGAGAAGGCAATCAATTAAGCTAAAAGATAAAAATGAAAAGGTTAAATATAACATGTAAGGCACATGTGATCAATTTGGGGTTGATAGCATGCTGCATCTTTCTATTGGCATCGATTGGCGGATGCAAGAAAGAAAACGTAGGCGAACTTGAGGATGTGGCGAAGAACATCGCTGAATACCTATCCAGCTCTGTAGGCAAAGGTACTGCCGTCTATCTGGGTGAAACGAGTTTGAAAAACAAAACCGATTATCCTGCAGCATTGCCCATTTTCTTGAAAGAGAAAGCTTCAGGCTCAGTAACGATTAAGGGCAGCATTGATAAAAGTTTGATTAAAATATACGATAGCCTTTATCATACGAAATCCTTGGACTTTCCAGATAATGCCTTTGTATTGGCAAATAATGGCACGTTGACCATCGAACAGGGGCAAGTTGAATCGAAGGATTCGATCAAACTTCTTTTAAACAATGGGACGGGGATGGAAAAAAATGTGGTTTATGTTGTTCCCGTAAGATTGGATGCGCAATCGGCGCAGTCGAACTTGAAAAGTAAGTATATCTTTTTGAAGATGCATCTATTTGCCGACTATGTGAAAGCTAAAATGGACGTTTTCAAATCGGCTACCAACTTTACTCCCTCGATCAATCGCTTAAAGCCTTACCTATACGGTTCTTTGCGAAACACAAGAACGAATGGCTTCGATAATGCGGCAAACGCGATTTCATTTTCTTCTAAAATAGGACATCTTTTGGAAAAGGATGTTCAAGTAAAGATCCGTCCGTTACGCTCGCAATCTGCGTTAGATATGGTGAACAAGGACAAGTATATCAACTCAGTTTGGATACCTGAAGATGCCTATAAGATTGTTAAGGACTTGACAAAGATCAAAGCTAATTCTTTCAACTCGTTGGATAGTTTCAAAGTCCAGATTGACTTCGCAAAGTTGAAAGAACTACCGGGGGATAAATCCTATATGCTCGCTGTAGAAATTGAAAATGAAACCAACAAGGATAATATCTTGCCAGATACGGTGAATTTCTTGCACCGCGTCTTTATCAATATTTATCACAAGAATATAGTAAGAGGAAATACCGAAGCGGCAAGCGCAGCACTAACGGGCAATAAAATAGATCGTTCGAATTGGAAAATAACGGCCAGCACAACAGATCAATCCTTTGTTGCCTCCAATTTATTGGATAATAAGGTTTCAACGTATTGGAGATCTGCTGAAAAGATGCCGCAAGAATTAGTATTAGACATGGGAACGAGTGCGACAGTACAGGGGTTCCAAATGACCCCGCAGTATAATGATACCTGGGAGAGTTTCTTGCGCGTAAAGACTTATGTCAGCAATGACGGTAACACATGGGAATTCCAGGGAGATTGGATAGGAACCTCCGTTAGCTGGGATAGTGATGTAAATAAACCAGATATCAAGAATTTAAAATACAAGACTCCCGTTACTGGCCGCTATTTCAAATTTGAAATTGTGGAAGGCGCGAGCTCGAAAACCGCGATGGCGGAACTTAACGCAATGCAAGGTCAATAGCAATAAAATAATAGTAGTATGATACGATTTAAAATACGCACTATACTATTAAGCTTGCTGTTCATGGGCAGCCTTGCCCATGCGCAACAAACTTTTATAGTGAAGGGCAAGATTAACGGGTGGAAAGGGAAATATATTTCGCTAGAGCGAAAAGGGAATCACCCGGGCAAAGACTCCCTTTTAAATGTGGATGGCAGCTTTGAGTTTAAAGGAACGGTTCCGGGTGTCACCAACGCCTTTCTAGTGTCGAAGGAAGGAACAGAACCGAAGTATAAGTTTTTCTTCCTTGCACCTGGGGAAATTGAAATAACGGGCGACTACGATGATCTTCCTAACGCCAAGGTTAAGGGCTCGGAAGCAACGACCTTGTATGAGCAAGGCAAAGCCTTGCATGCACAGCGAAAGAAAACCGTCGATAGCCTATATACGTTGATTGATGCCGAAAGCGATGCAGAAAAGAAGAAGCCTTTTTTCTTTGAAATAGAGACAGCAAACAACAAAGATATCGAGTTGAGGAAGGCTTTTGTTAAAGCCCATCCGAATAGTCCGGGGAATGTTTATGAGTTAGCTGATCTTTCATCCAAGGTTGACTACCTCACCCTCAAAGGGCTTTTCGATGGGTTGAGTGATGAAATCAAGAACTCCGAGCAGGCAAGCGCACTACGTTCAAGTATTGCGAACTTAGGAAATATTCAGATCGGCAAGATTGCTCCAGACTTTAGCCAGCCTGATAGTACAAACAAGACGATCCAATTAAAAGACTTCCGCGGAAAGTATGTCCTGTTAGACTTCTGGGCGAGCTGGTGTATTCCATGCCGTCGTGAGCATCCGAACTTACTGGCCGCTTATCAAAAATATAAAGACCAAGGCTTTGAGATTTTGGGCGTGTCTCTGGATAGCAAAGAAGAGGGGTGGCGGTGGAGGCGTGCGATTATGAACGATGGTGTCATTTGGCCTCAAGTTTCGGATTTGAAAGGTCAGCAGAATGAAGCCGCTAAATTGTATGTGGGACAATTTGTACCCAGCAACTTCCTAATCGATCCGAATGGGAAAATTATCGCAACTAATCTGATGGGAGAGAAGTTGAATCAAAAACTAGAAGAACTATTTAAATCAGCGAGCGGGAAATAGCTTGCACACTAGATAAAACACAAAATTGAAGGAATGATAATGAATAAATTATTTGCCGTATCGGCGTTGAACATGATTAGCTTTTGTTCCATCGCGCTTGCACAAGAGGCCTTTACCGTCAAAGGAACAATTAGCGATTGGCCTACAGAATACATCCATTTAATTCGTAGAGGCGATTTCCCTGGGGAAGACTCGGTGAAGATAGTGAATGGGAGTTTTGAATTTAAAGGTAGTATTGGCGGCCCGACGAATGCATTTTTAGTGGCAAAGCAGCCTACAGGTGCTGTCGCGAAGTTTATTTATGTAGAGCCTTCAAATATGGAGGTGAAGGGTAGTTTCAAAGATTTCGACAACCTGAAAGTAGTCGGGTCAAAGACGCATGACGAATATGAACAAGTTCGTTTGTTCAATGTTGATTTTCAAAATAAGCTGAAAGCTATCCAAAAGGAGCAAAGCGCGCGTGTGATGAAAATTGAGGAAAGTAAAGTCTTTGATGAACGCATCGATAGCCTTTATCAAACGAAATATGCTTTCTCGAAGAACTTTATTAAAACGCATCCGAATAGTGTGGTTAGTATTCCAGAATTATTTACCCTATTTGGCGGTGAGAAAATTGAAACAATTCAAGCCTTATTTGACGGGTTGAGTCCGGCGGTTAAAGCAACTCCGGGCGGCGACCTTGTAGATTACAACTTAAAACAAAACGCAAGCAGAACTAAAATTGATATTGGCACGATTGCGCCAGACTTCACGCAGCCGGATGTGGATGGAAACCCGGTTAAGCTTTCTGACTATCGCGGGAAGTATGTACTTGTTGATTTCTGGGCAAGTTGGTGTGCACCATGCCGAGCGGAGAACCCCAATCTGGTGCTTGCATACGAACAATTTAAGAACAAAGGATTCGATATTCTGGGCGTATCTATTGATGACGCAAAAGCAGGAGAACTGTGGAAGAAAGCTATAAAAGTCGATCGTTTGACCTGGACGCAGGTAGCCGACTTAAAAGGCTCAGATAACGAGGCTGCAACATTATATGGCGTGAGCAGCATTCCGACCAATTACTTGATCGATAAGGACGGCAAAGTCGTTGCGAAGAATTTAAGAGGGGCGGAACTAATCAATACGTTGAAGGAAATTATAAAATAGTGCGGTAAGTCGCAGTTTATGATGAAGAAATCAATTTTATTGCTATTTCTTTTTCTCTGCTTCGGATACGTGAAGGGACAAGACAAGGAAGAAAGTCTTTTCCTTTCGGATTCAAGGTATAGTGAAGGAATCGAAGACAAACTCCTTGGCTTAATGAAAGCTGATGGGGGAAAGAGCGTATCTGCACTGAAGACTGCCGCACGGCAATTGATCGATGATCAGCCCGCTACTTATCATTTGCCGACGCAAGAAAAGGCCAATGAGCTTACTGCAGATGCTATATATGAGCAAAAACGAGCCGCTGTTTTTATCCTTGGCCGATTGAATAACAAAGGAGAAAACGCCGGCGCTTTTGCTGACCCTATTGCTACAGCCTTTGCTATCAGTGACGATGGCCTATGTGTAACAAATCGCCATGTCCTTGCCGAGTTATTGCATGCTAAATCCCAGCAAGCAGAAGACGTATCGGATAGGAGTACATATTATGTTCAAAATGTAGAGGGCGAGGTTTTCTTAATTGATGAGCTCCTTGCTTATTCGAGCAGCAACGACCTTTGTATTTTTAAGATCAATACCCGAGGAAAGAGCCTTTCATTCCTAGGACTGGGAGAAGTAGCAAAAGTTGGAAGCCCGGTATATGTTCTAGCACATCCGAAACAGAACTATTATATGCTGACGGAGGGGATGGTTTCGAAAAACAGCAAATTGGAAAATCCTGCTAATCCTAATCAGGTGCAATGGCGCATGAGCATTACGGCTGATTATGCCGTGGGTTCTAGTGGCGGCCCGATTCTAAACAGCAAAGGACAATTGGCCGGCATTGTGTCTTCAACAATTAATATTTACGGAAATCAAGCCACACAGGAGCCTTTTCAAATGGTTCTAAAGAACGCAATTTCCGTGCTAGCCATTAAGAAACTTTTAAAAGAAAGAAAATGAGACAACTATTGAGTTTACTTTTTCTAATTCCTTGTTACCTCTTCTGCCAAGAGCGGGGTATCGATTTTGTCGAGAATTTGAGTTGGCAACAAGTAAAGGAAAAGGCAAAACAAGAACAGAAATACATCATGATTGATTGCTATACGAGCTGGTGTGGACCATGCAAAGTGATGAACCAAACGACCTTCAAAGATCCGGAGGTTGGTAAGATTGCCAATGAAGGATTTGTTGCAGTCAAAGTTCAATTTGATGAAGAAGACGAGAGCACGAAACTACAGAAAGAGTGGTTAGAACAAAGTAAGCAGCTTCATAAGGAGTACAATATTTCAGCCTATCCCTGTATACTCTTCTTTAATCCAGAGGGCGAAATTGTGCATAAGGTATTGGGATTACAGCGCGTGCCAAACATGTTATCTCTACTTGGCAAAGTAAAGAATCCCGACAGTCAGTATTACACCCTGATGGAGCAATACAAAAAGGAAGGTAGCAAGAAGGAGAATCTGGGTAAATTAGTTCGTGCATCTGCGGAGGCTGAGGAGAATGCTCAGGGTTATTTAAAAGAATATCTCTCGCTGATCGATGCAATCGATAGTAAGGAAGATGCTCAGCTCGTCTTCGACATGACGACGAATTCCAAACAACATACCTTTCAATTATTGCAACAGAATACGGATAGAATCAATCATTTCTTAGGAGAAGGAAAGGCTGAAGAAAGCATCCGCGGAATTATTTATTTCGAAGAAATTCAATCCAATGTAGGGAGAAGGAGTGCTATGGGGTACTATATACTAAATCCCAATCCAGATTGGTCTGTCTATGAAGCTGTGTTTAAAGATAAATATGCTAATCGAGTGGAAGATTTAATGGATTATACGAAGTTGAACTTCTATAGAGTAGCGTTTCAATGGGATAAGTATTATCCTGAGCTACAGACTTATATCACTAAATATGCAGGAACAATCAGTGATAGAAAAAAGATAGAATATGCTTCAGATGTTGCTAAATACGCTGAGAAAAAAGATAAGGAGTTTGTTGAACTAATTCATCAATGGAGTAAAGATGCATTCAAAGCGAGCGATAAAGAAGAAGATAAAGTCAACTTGGCGCTTCTTCATTATCAAATCAATCGTTCAGAAAAAGAGCATTCGGAAGTAGAGAAAGCAATTCAGAAGCTGCCGAGAGGTTTGCAATATGATTATACAAAAATCCTCAAGGATATAAATATGGGTCAAAAACTGTGATCGAAATATATGTTTTTCCTAATGCAGATTACAAGTTTTTAGGGCTCTCCAAATCGGAGAGCCTATTTTTTTTGATACTAGTTAGTAGTTAGTACTTAGTAATAAGACCTATGGTGAATGATCCTGCCAATACTTTCATCCTTTTTTTCTGCTTCAAGACAAACTCTCTTACTTAAAACAAAGCTTCAAAAAAAGAAGCTGTCCTTTCGAACAGCTTCTTTATCATACTAAAATTATATTTCTTAAGTAGCCGCCATAGGTCTAACTACTAAGTACTAACTACTATATACTATTTCATCAGTAGCCACCATAGGTCTAACTACTAAGTACTAAATACTAACTACTCCCTAATGGGCGCTCAAGTTCTTTTTCTTTTCTTCATCGAAATTCGCTTCTAACTCAGCGAGTTTCTTTTTACCGTAGGCTAATCGTGTAATCACAACGAATAGCACAGGTACGAAGAAGATGGCTAAGAATGTTGCTGCGGTCATCCCGCCGAATACGGTCCATCCGATTGTTTGGCGTGAAACAGCACCCGCACCGGTTGACAACATCAAAGGAATAATACCTAAGATAAATGCCAGGGATGTCATGATAATTGGACGTAGACGAAGTTTTACAGCGTCAAGCGTTGCATCCAACAAGTTCATCCCGATATCCACGCGCTCTTTTGCAAATTCCACGATCAGGATCGCGTTTTTCGCAGCAAGACCGATGATGGTTACTAAACCAATCTGCGCAAATATGTTGTTATCCAGTTGTGGTAATAAAGTCAGGGCAAGGATTGCTCCGAATACACCAAGAGGAACAGATAATAGGATAGAGAATGGTACCGACCAACTTTCGTAAAGCGATGCTAACAGCAAGAATACAAATAAGATACAGAGCGCAAAGATCTGTATGGTCTTACTACCCGATTGTTTCTCCTGTAAAGAAATTCCCGAGAATTCGTATGAATATCCATCCGTCAAGGTTTGTGCTGCCACTTCTTCTAACGCTGCGATAGCATCCCCTGAAGAATATCCTGGAGCCGCCTCTCCCGATAATTGGATTGAGCGGAAGATGTTAAAGTGGTTAATGATCGAAGGATTCGTAATCAAATCATAACGTACTAAGTTCGTTAATGGAACAGGTTGTCCTTTCACGTTCTTGACGTATAGTTTGTTTAGATCCTCAATATGCATTCTGTAGCTGGTATCTGCCTGCGTCACGACGCGGAAGTTACGACCATATTTTGTAAAGTCATTCACATAGCTACTACCCATATAGGCGGAAATCGTACTGTAGATATTGGTCAATGGTACCCCCATTCTTTTCGCCATTTCACGATCTACATTCAGTTTGTAGTTCGGTGAATTACTATTAAATAGGGTATAGGCCATCCCAATCTCAGGACGTTGATTTGCAGCCATCAAGAATTTGCCGATCATGGCTTCAAACTGCTTGATGTCCACTGTCTGTCTATCCTGGATTTCCATAGTGAAACCGCCGGAAGATCCTAGACCCGGAATTGGAGGAGGCGTTGCAGCAATCACTGACGCTTTCGTATAGCCACGGTATTTGCCCATAATGGCTCCGGTAATATCCGTTACTGTTTTCTCACGCTCGCCCCAAGGGTAAAGCGAAACAAATAAACTGGCACCGTTAGGTTTTGCCGACCTGTTCAATAAGTTCATCCCGTTAATTGCTGTCACGTACTGAATTTCTGGGAAGGTCTTTCTCAAATCTTCCGATAATTCCTGTAAGACAGCCTCTGTACGGGCACTTGATGCCCCTTCTGGAAGGTTGACTCCCATAAAGAAAATACCAGCGTCTTCGGCAGGAATAAAGCCTGTTTTCTTATTGGTGAACATCAGTCCTGTCCCTACAAAAATACAAAGCAAGATGATGAGGGCTAATGGAGCCGCCTTGATCACTTTCTTAACGCCTTTTGAGTAACGGTAAGTTACTTTGTCGAACCATAGGTTAAACTTGTAGAAGAACTTGTTGAGGCCTTTTGAATCTTTGTGGATTGCCGTCGGCTTCAACATGATGGAACATAATGCAGGCGTTAAGGAGAGCGCGATAAATGCCGATAGCATAACGGATACCGCAATGGTAATAGCAAACTGCTGATACAACTGACCCACCATACCTGGGATAAAGCCTACCGGTACGAATACCGCCGCCAAGATAAGGGCAATGGCAATAACCGGCGCTGTAATATCTTGCATGGCTCTTCGCGTAGCTTCCTTGGCATCCATCTTATAATGGTCGATATAGTGCTGCACAGCTTCCACCACAACGATGGCATCATCCACCACAATACCGATCGCCAGGACGAAGGCAAGCATCGTTAAGTTGTTTACTGAGAATCCGAATAGCGTAAAGAAGATGAAGGTACCGACGATGGAAACTGGAATCGCCAGCAATGGAATCAGAGTTGCTCTCCAGCTTTGTAAGAAGAAGAATACAACTAAGGTTACTAAGATCAATGCTTCGATCAACGTATGGATTACCGAGCTGATGGATGCATTAACTACAGAAACTGTTTCATAAGCGACAACATAGTCTACGCCCTTAGGGAACGACTTTTTCAGTTCCTCTAAAGCCTTGTAGATACCGTCTGCAGTCTCAACGGCGTTTCCACCCGGTGTCTGCGAGATCATCATGCCGGAAGTTGTCTCACCGTTTACTTTCGTCGTGATACCATAGTTAAATTGTCCAAGCTCTACTCGTGATACATCTTTTAACAAGACGATGGAACCGTCTGTGTTTGTTTTGACAACAATATTTTCAAAATCCTCTACTTCCTCTAAATCGGAGTCAAGGATAATTGGGTATTCGAACACTTGTGCATTCTCTTGCGGACGGGCACCAACGCTACCTCCAGCCATACGGGAGTTTTGCTCAGCAATAGCTGTGCTCACATCAGATGGGGTAAGTCCTAAGTTCGTCAGTTTGTTGGCATCTAACCACACACGCATGGCGAAAGGCTGTCCGAAGGCTTGCACATCACCCACACCCTTAACACGCAATAAAGCGTCTTTTAGATACAGGTTGACATAGTTTGCCAAGAAGTTCGCATCGCGCGATCCGTCGGGTGAGGTTAGTGATACCATCATCAAGATATCCGTGTTCACTTTACGTGTGGTTACCCCTAAACGACGTACCGCCTCGGGCAATACCGGTTCAGCGATACTTACACGGTTTTGAACGTCGAGCGTTGCAATATCGATATCTGTACCTACTTCGAAGGTTACTGTAATACGAGAACCACCGTCAGAGGTACTGTTCGAACTCATATAAATCATCCCCGGCGTACCGTTAATCTGGCTCTCAATCGGGGTTGTTACTGTCTTTTCTACTGTCTGTGCATCAGCACCGGTATAGTTCGCCATTACGGATACCGTAGGCGGCGCAATATTGGGATACTGACTGATAGGTAAGGTCGTGATGGAAATAGCTCCAATGATCGTAATCAATATGGAGATAACCATCGCGGTTACCGGTCTTTTTATAAATACTTCTGAAATCATTATCTATGAATATGTTGGGACTTAGCAAATTATTTCTTTGGTTGAGCGTTCGGATTGTTATTTTCAACAATCTTAGCTCCTTGTTTCAATGCGGCAACACCGTCTACGACAATGCGCTCACCGACTTGAAGACCATTGGTAATTACCACCTTGTCCCCAAGTTTTTGACCTAAAGAAACTTGCTTCAAGTCTACCGTACTACTATCACTAACCGCATATACCGAGAAAGTTCCTAACTGTTCGAATATCGCACGATAAGGAATAACCATTTCTTCGTGTGCCGTCGTGCTTTCTACGTTCAAGGTTAAGTTCAAACCTGCGCGTAACGTATTTGCAGGGTTGTCAAACGACGCACGTACTTTTAACGTTCCTGTTTGTGGATCAACAGCGCGGTCGATGGTAGAAATACGGCCTAATGATCCGTAAGTGCTTCCGTCGGGTAAAGTCAGGTTAATCTTAGTAGATGACTTGCCTGTTTGTAGTCCAGTAAATTCAGGAATCTCTTTCTCGTTGATTTGGAACTCAACAGCAATCGGGTTTGTTGAACTCACGGTATTTAAAAGTGTTGTTCCGGCACTCACTAATGCTCCGGTACGTACTTGCGAAATACCGATATTTCCTGAGAATGGTGCGACGATCACCGAGCGTTGTAAGTTTGTTCTAGCTGTTGTTAATGCCGCTTGAGCTGCTTGTACTTGTGCTTTTTGGTTGTTGACATCAGTGTAAGCATAGTCTAAAGTCTGCTTAGCAATCGCATCCTGATCCGCAAGCTTCTCATAGCGCTGCAAGTCCTTTTCAACGCGAGCAAGGTTCGCTTTGGCGATTTCCATATTCGCACGTGCCTGATCAACGGCAGCAGCATAACGCACGCGGTCAATCTCGTATAGGCGTTGTCCTTTGCTGACATAGGCACCATCGGCAACATAAATATTCGTAATATATCCGGATACTTCAGCACGTATTTCTGTTTCTTGTAAAGGAACAACATTGGAAGGGTAGGAGCGAATGCCCGTTACGACTTCCTTGCTTACTGTAGCGGTAGTTACCGGGGTCGCCGGTGCCTGCATGCCAGGACCTGCGCCTTGTTTCCCAGCTTCTTTATTTCCACATGATTGTAGAAATAATCCTGTTCCTAATAGAAGTGTCGTTAATATGTGATTTGTCTTCATTATATCTTGATTGCTTGTGGTTGATTAATTGCTAATGTTTACTGTTCCTAATGCTTTCTGAATGTCTAGTTTGCTTGATAACACCGCATAAAGTGCATTCAGATAATTTAATTGACTGGTCTTCAGATCGGTCTCTGCAGTCATAAGCTCTAAGTAAGTCTTGACGCCTGCATCGTATTGAAGTTTGATGGTATTGTACACCTCTTCAGACAAGTCCATATTTTCTTTTGCATTTCTCCATTCGTTCATGTTGGCACGGTAAGATGCCATAGCAGCGGAATACTGTGCACCAATTTGATTCTCCAGATTCTCCATTTCTAAATCCAGTCTAGACTCCTGAAGCTCCGACTTGCGGATTTCCTGAACGCGTTTCGTTCCTTGGAAGATCGGAATCGATAGGCTCAATCCCACGCTGGAATTTGGGAAGTTGTCTTGAAATAGATCTCCAAATTGATTGTTTCTATAGTTTAGACCGTAGTTTGCGAATGCGCCTAATCGTGGAAGGTAGTTCCATTTTTGATACTGCGTATTCAACTTCTGCAGATTTTGTAAGGTCTGCAATTGTTTAATTTCAACACGGTTTGCATATTGCAATAGCTCAGTCGTATCTAAAAGGATATTCGATTCCATGTTTTGGTTTTCGAATGATAAGCTCACCGGTGCTGATGGGTTTAATCCCAACAAGGTTTTCAGGTAGTCATATTTGTAACGGCGAAACTCATTTGCCGATTTAAGTTCTGCATTCGCATTGTTTAATGAAATCTGCGCACGTTTATAATCAGTTTTATCTACTAGACCTGTTTCATAGCGTGCGTTGGCTTCAGTATATTGTCTTTGCAAACGAGCGATGTTTTCATTGATGATATTGATTTGCTCCTCGCTTGTCAGGATATCATAATAAGCCTTACTAACGTCGACCACGGTGTTTATGCGTACGTCCTCTATGTTCAGGTCGTTTTGTTCGCGAATAAATCTTGAGGCCTTGGATGCTTGAAACAATCCAGGGTTAATGATCGCTTGATCAGCTTGAAATACCATTGAAGCCGTATTTTTTTGCCCCATATTAATATTCTGCCCATTGATATTCGCAGTAGGAAGCTGTATATTATGGGTATAATTCCCACTAGCGTTAATCTGTGGAAACCAGCCTGACAGTGCTGATGCAATTTCACGTTCTCCAATTTCCTTGTCAATCTGTGCTTGCTTTAGCTCGATCTTGTTGCTCAATGCATAGTTGATTAGCTCGTCAAGCGTGGCATTGCTGTTCAAAGAACCAGCTTGTTGCGCTTGGCTAATACCAATGGTAGCACAAGCTACCGATAGGTATACTACGATTTCCTTAAAATTTAATCTCATGTTTCTAACTTATATTTTAACGCCGTTCCAAATAATTTCTACTAATTGATTCATCTCTTCTTCAAGAATATCATCTTTTGTAACTAAAGAGTTGCGAAAGAGGGAGATAGCTCCTCCCAAATAGATCGAGAGTATTAATCGAACATTTAGCTCTTTTAAATGTTTTTCCCGAATTCCTTCCTCGATGAAATGAATTACTTTGTTTCGTTCTGCTTTCTGTCCCAACACATTGTTTCGGACCTCCTCATAAAACGGAGAACCATAGAACTGATCCAGAAATCCGAAGATTTCGATGTGCTGCTGGTAAAAGCCAATCCAACGCTTCCAGATCGTCTTAAATCTTTCTTCGTAGGATTGCTCGGCAGTGAGACCCTTAAAGACATCACCGTTCAACTTTTCCTTGCAATACCAATACAGTTCAATAATCAAATCTTCCTTTGAAGGGAAGTAATGGTAAATAGAGCCCACAGCCACATTGGCTTCCTTCGCAATCTTACTCATTGGAGTACCGTGGAATCCATAATGATGGATTAAGTTAAGCGTGCTTAGAAAAATTTGCTCTTTCTTTTCTGTCAATTGAATGTTCATTCGGTTGCAAATGTAGGCATTTTAGGGAGGCGTGTTTGTCAAATAATCGTTATAATGTGCTAAAGCGATTGAGCAGCAATAAGAGTCAATGTTAATAAATTGTTAAATTTCAGAAAAACACTTGACATGTGTATGTTTTACACTTACCTTTGTAGTATCATAATTTAGGTTTATAATTGGTTATTAAAGGTTTTCATTCTCCCCGTTTGAAAACCTTTATCTTTTTAAAGAAACCACGTTTTTAAGCCTTTAAAGCAAGATTTCTTCTTAAAATAAATTGATCGGAATTACAAAGACTTCTGTCGACTATCGCTCTTGGAAATGTTTTATCGATTTTACGTGTTGAGTTAAATTTTGCTGCGACTCTGCTGTTTTTTAAAAAAAAGACCCTTGAATTTCTTCAAAGGTCTAAAATCTTATAACTATTATCTAGAATCTACTCACATTCTGCCAAGTACTTTTCTATTTCTTCTTTGGTAAAATGTGTTTTACTATTTCCAAAATAAGTCGTTACATAAGTCAACACATAAGCGATGTCCGTTGTATTCATCTGAGGCACACCTGGCATTTCTTGGTTATATTTAACGCCATTAACGGTTATTTCGCCAGTCATACCATTCTTAACGATACAGGCTAGCTTGTCCCGATTCACATTTAAAAACACGGTATCTGTAAGAGGAGGATAGAGTTTCCCCAAGCCTTCACCGTTCGCTCCATGGCAATTTTGACAATGCGTGGTATACACTTTTTGACCGTTGGTCGCATATTGCATGGTTTCGACGCTTAATCCCGACTGGCAGGAAAATAGCAGATATAAACCAAAGACAAGACTTAAGATGAAATAGGTAGATCGTCGGAGCATTACTTATACTCTTTTAATATAACATCTAAGTCTTCTAACAACTTATTGACCTGCGTCTGATCGGTTCCATCGTAAGCGCCGCGAATTCGTTTATCGGGGTCAATGATAACCAGATAACCTTGGTGATCATAGCCTCCGGGAGCATTCGCGTCCTCTTTCGCATAAACTAGATAGCGATCCGCCATACCATAGATATCCGCCTTTGAACCATTCACAAACTGCCATTGTTCGTTATCAACGCCCAGTTTGTTAGCATAGTCCTTTAGGATATAAGGCTGATCGTATTTAAAATCTATACTGTGCGAAAGGAAAGCAATCTTATCATTCCCTTTATATTTCTCGTAGGCCTTCAAGAGATTACGCTGCATCGTCGGGCAGATGCTCGGACAATGTGTGAAAAAGAAATTGGCAACATAGATCTTTCCTTTAAAAAAGTCCTGCGTTAGTTGAACGCTATCCTGATTTAAAAAGCTGAAGTCAGGAATAGTTTGATAAACCGTGTCAACTACCTTTTTACCATCTATTTCTTTCTCCACAGGCGTTCTTTCTCCATAGATTGGCAGTTTCCTGTCCGATGATGAACAAGCGAATATACCGCTTAAAAATACTGCTAGGATGGCTGAACTGAATAGTCTATTCATACTATCTTATTAATTAAATGGAGTTAATGATTTATTGATTTGATTAGCAACACTTTCAAACTGTTTTTGCATTGCCGTAATCTTGTCTAGTTCTTTTTGTTGATAAGCATCATCGGTGCTAGCAGCGTCATAATCCTTCATCCAAGTCATCATGTTATCAGTTGCGGCTTCAATGCTATCCTGCAGATTCGTCAATTCAACGCGCGCAGCTGCAGTATCTAAATCTGCTTTTGCTGATTTGATTTCAGCAAGATTGGCAAGGATGGAATCAATTTTAACCGTCGTTTTATCAAACGTAGAAATTTGAGGCATGATTTCATCATGTATTCTGATGGCTTCAGCGCCTAGCTTTTGGTTTTTGGTTTCATCAGTATTGTTTTGGCAAGATACCATCGCCATGCTGATTCCTAATGTAATAAAAGCTAAATTTTTCATGTGATATAATTTATTGTTGTATAGAATTCGCTTCCTGAGAAGCTTTTTGTTTGTAGTAGGAGTCGAAATCAAAGTCTAGATTTCGAATGTAGATCTCATTATGCGCGACCGCGCAAAGCGTACCGTTCTTGTCGTAGACATGTGTCGCAAAAGTCTTCACGACTTTACCATGCGTTTGTATGGTTTCCAAAGCCTCCTTCAGTACTTCCTCATCCAAACGTATGCTGAACTTCATGCTCGTTCGCCCGGGCTTTCTATATTCAATATGAGCGGTCTTTAACCAGGCAACGGTGCGGAGGATACCCTGATGCTTAAAATACTGATCTAATAGGATGGGATAGAAGGGGTCAATGGCAGAAAAGATCGTTCCTCCGAAAATAGTATTGTTCGAATTGATATTGAAAATACTCTTGAAGATCTTCAGGTCGGCACCCAGGTAATTGTCCAAGATGTTTTTCACCCAAATCCGCTGGAAGAAGAAGGGCGGATAAATTCTTAGCGCCCATTTCATGGTTTTCGGAGATAATCTCATGGCCCAAAAATAACGCTTATTTACAAGAATATATCCCTTTTAATTGTAATAATATCTTTTAAAAACGCGGATCATGCTTATTTTAGTATTATGACTAATCAAGAACCTAACGCAAAGAATGTGTGGATATTGGTATTCGTGGCGGCGCTCGGATACTTCGTCGATATCTACGACCTCATTATTTTTTCTATTGTTAGAATTCAATCTTTCACGGATATCGGTGTCCCTGTTGAGGAGATGCGGACTAAAGGAGAGTTTGTGTTGAATATGCAGATGGGAGGGCTGCTTATCGGTGGGATAATTTGGGGCGTTCTAGGCGATAAATATGGACGCATTAAAGTACTCTTTGGTTCGATACTGATGTATTCTGTGGCAAACATTGCGAATGGTTTTGTACAAGATGTCACATCCTATGGCATCATTCGGTTTATTGCGGGTATAGGATTGGCTGGAGAGCTAGGCGCCGGGATTACGCTAGTGAGTGAAACGATGCATCGGAAGAAGCGTGGATATGGAACGATGATTGTCGCCGGTGTAGGTGTTCTAGGGGCTATCTTAGCCTATTATATTTCTGAATGGTACAGCTGGAGAACAGCCTATTTTGTAGGCGGAGGAATGGGATTGCTGTTGCTCCTGATGCGCGTAGGCGTATTCGAATCAGGGATGTTCAATAAAATAAGCGACAAAAAGGTTGCAAAAGGAAAGATCTCGATGCTATTTACCGATAAAGCGCGCTTTAAACGCTATCTCTACTGCCTATGTATCGGACTGCCGATATGGTTTGTTGTCGGTGTGCTGGTTACTCAAGCGCCAGAGATAGGGCAGGCCTTGCATGCGGAAACGGTATTGAGTGCAGGAAAGGGCGTTATGTTTACCTATTTAGGAATATCGCTTGGCGATTTTCTCGCGGGGCTAATCGCGCAAATATTTAAGTCTAGAAAGAAAGTCGTATTGGTTTACCAGTTGGTTATTCTTTTATTCTCCTGTATCTACCTCACGCGTTACGGCATCACGGAAACTGAATTCCTATGGCTTGCCTTCTTTATGGGATTGGGAGTTGGTTATTGGGCGACCTTTATCACGATTGCAGCAGAGCAATTCGGTACCAATATACGAGCAACGGTGACTACAACAGCGCCTAACTTTGTGCGCGGGGCACTGATTCCATCAACGATACTTTATGGCTTTTTTGTCAACTGGGTGGGGATACTTCCGGCAGCAATCATCATGATTGTGCTACTCTCGGGTATAGCAATCTTTGCCCTGAGCCGTCTGAAGGAGAGCTTTGACAAGGATTTAAATTATATCGAGGAATAATATGCTAGCGATCAGGGCACTTTTTGCAGCGCTTACCTCGTTTGTATTTCTTACAACACTTCTTAAAAACAATTTCACCATGATCCTGAAACGGATGATGTCCTTTGTTGCTGTCAAAAGGCGTTGAATCAATCACTTGTAGACGTATCATGTTTTCAAACATGCTACAAATATAGGTAATTTAGATTGATTAAAAATAACTAGTAGATTCTTTTACGTAATTCTGATGCGATATCGTTCGTAAAGCTTTGAATAACCGCCGGCTCGTCCGTATTATTTTGAATAACTAAATCACAAGTTTCGCGAAATGGTAACAAATACTCGTTGTAAGATGGCACCACGTGGTTAATCCATTTATACATAACATCGTCATGGTCATATCCACGTTCTAACAAGTCTCTTCGAAGACGTCTTCTTAATGCAATGGATTCTTCGGCATCAAGGAAGATCCGATAATCCAATAGCTGATTGACTTCATCGTAATGGAAAATAAATAAGCCCTCAACCACTAAAATACGCGCAGGTTTAATTTCTAACATCTTCGGCGTTAATGCGGGATTATTGAAAGTGTATTCCTCTTTATAAACCGTTTTCCCGTCAAATAGATCTTTAATATCCGAGTAGAATGCATTTCTATCAATGGAAGTGGGTAAATCGAAGTTATACAGTCTGTTTTCCTCCTGCGTCTTGGTGTTCGCGGGGATATAATAATCATCCTGAGAAATCAAGGTGATCTCATCAGGGGAAAAATGATCTAAGAAGCTTTTTAAGAAAAAGGTTTTACCCGACCCACTACTTCCTGCTATACCTATTACGTAAGGTTTGTCCATGCTTACTCTTAATTTTCGATTGGAGCGCCGTAGGTAATTTCTATTAAGAAACGTTTGTCGAAAGCACCAATATTGGATGCTGCCGATTTCGAGAGAATAACGATTGCATCGCGGCTATCGGCCGTATCAGAAAATTTTCCTACAACTTTCGCAAAGGTAATATTTTTCGTCAAAGGATTCGTAATCTTTAAGATTGTTCCTACAGGAGCGGTGCGATGTAGCGCTAGATTGCTCTTTCCACTTGACTCTAGATTGTCCATCCAAATACCGATACCCTTTTCTTTTTTCTCGCGAATGCCATAGCGATTCGTCTCGAATTCAATCTCTTGCTGACGGTTTACATCTGGAATAGGTAACTCGATGGGCTCCGAAGGAGCGGGTTCCTGGATAGCAATTTTTCCATCAGGAATTTTTAGCGTTTGTCCTTCGCGCACGATGTCACTAGTCAAGTTATTCATCGATTTGATACTCTCTACATTGGTAGCGAAACGCTTCGCAATGGAATATAAGGTCTCGTTAGGACCAACTTTATACTGTGTTAATACTTGTCCGGATTGCTCCGCTATAACGGTATTGATCACCTCTTTCGTGCTGTCTTTCTTCGCTGCTGCATTCTCAGCAGGAGCTGCGGTAGTCGGAATACGAACAACATCACCTAAACGAAGGTTCTTCTGATTGTTCGCAGACATAATTGTTTTCACCGGTACGCCATATTGTCTGCTCAATTGATAATAGGTATCCTTGGCAGCAATGGTATGTATGATAAATGTCTTTCCGTTGATTGTTTCTGTTTTCTGACTTGTGTTTGTCTGTGCCTGTGCCGTTGCGACCCCCATCAATACAAAACACGAAGAATATATAATAAAAGTCTTTTTCAAAGACTGAAATTTGAATGCTTGTTTTTTCATTTTATGCAATTATACTAAATATGAAATAATATCCCGCTTATTGAATGACATAAAGAATAATTGTTTGTCAATCTGAAAATAAGGTTGCGGAATCAATTTATCCATATTTTCCATTATGACTTGTCGGTCCAGTTTGTGGTTTAAATCACTTAACGTTAAAATGAGATTTAAATTATCTTTATTCTTAACGTGGTAACACCAAATGTAATGCTGACAACACTTACTAAGCCATAAAGGACCCTCAATAGCCTCATTGCTGAGGAATTCGGGCTTGTTTGGGTAGGTGAGAGGATATTGAATTTTATTACTTGCAAAACGGAAGTTGCGATCGCTCGCGGGCGCATATTTTCCAGTCCGTATATCGATCAGGATAGTCTCCCCGGATGAGATGGAGCGATGTCGCGCATGCACCACATCCTCGAATACGTCTAACAGGATAAACTCGTAGCTGGAAAATACGACCTGCTCGGTCGCAATCTCAATAATTTGTATGCCTTCTTGGATAGGACGATGCTCGCCGATTCGTTTCAGGATCAGGAATCCATCCTGAATGGCGTCGAGAGTCCACTCTTTGGCCTCGGCAGTGCAGGGCGCTTTTACAACTTTACCCGTAAAATCGAACACCGAAAACGAAGCAACGGTAGAATCCACGTCACGCGTTTCCACCGCGACCAAGGACTGTACGGGGTCAATCTCGATTTTCCAGATATTGGCTGGAAAGCTTCGTTCAAAAATTTTATTTATTGTATATTTAGTCATCCGATAAAATATGCTGATCGGTGATAAAATCATTTTCTATGAACAAATTTACAAAATACATTTTAGGTATTATCGTCATTTGTTTGCTGACCATCCTGAATAGCAAGGCACAATCGGTATATTCTGTACAAATAAAGGACGATATCGGTCCTAATGCTTGGAGAACCCTGAAAAACGCAGTCAAAGAAGCAAAAGCCAATAAATCAAATTATTTATTATTGGAGCTAAATACCTACGGAGGAGCCTTAAATTTTGCCGATTCGATGCGTACTGCACTCTTAAATGCAGCTCCCATGAAGACCATTGCATACGTAAATAACAACGCGGCGTCCGCAGGTGCGTTGATCTCTTTGGCGACCGATTACATCTATATGCAAGACGGTTCAAGTTTTGGTGCAGCATCCGTCGTCAACCAGAGCGGAGAACTCCTTCCTGAGAAATATCAGTCTTATATGCGCGGCTTAATGCGCGCCACTGCCGAAGCTAAGGGCCGGGATCCAAAGCTGGCCGAAGCATTTGTCGACCCGAGTATTTCTATTCCTACTTTGAAGGAGGATGGTAAATTGCTCACCCTGACTACACAGGAAGCCGTGAAGATCGGCCTCGCAAAGAAAGAAGTGAAAAGTCAAGCCGATATATTCTCTGACCTGCAAATCAGCAGTCCCGATGTAAAAGCACATCAGACCACTTTGATCGATATGATCATTGGGTTCCTTATTAATCCTTTAGTCAGTGGAATTCTGATCATAGGTATTATTGGCGGTATTTATTTTGAAATGCAGTCTCCGGGTATTGGCTTTGCACTGGTCGTTGCCTTAGTCTGTGCGACCTTATTTTTCGCACCCTTGTATTTGCAGGGCCTTGCAGATCATTGGGAGATTGCGATATTTGTCCTCGGCGTTATACTGATAGCCTTGGAGATATTCGTGATACCCGGATTTGGTGTCGCCGGCATATCCGGAATTATTCTGATATTATGCGGATTAGCATTCTCAATGGTTGCTAATGATTACTTTGATTTTAAACTTGCTCAACCAGGGCTCTTAATGAACTCATTTATAATTGTAATAGGCGCGATGGTCGGAGCGATCATTCTAGCCGTAATTTTTGGAAAAAATATACTTCAATCTTCAGGATTCAAGAAACTGGTACTGGAGGATGAACAACGCGCTGATGTAGGATATACTTCTTCGGTGCAAAAGATCAATCTGATAAATAAAGAAGGAATTGCTAAGACGGTACTCCGCCCCGGGGGAAAAATAGAGATTGACAATGTATGGTATGATGCCGTTGCATTAGACGGTTTTATCGACGCTGGAGAACAGATCTATGTCGAAAAGCATGAAAACTATAACCTATTTGTCCGGAAACTCTCTGAGCGCAAAGCATAAAAAACGAAGATGGGTTGAATGAAATATTCAACCCATTATTTTTTACAAGACATTAAGATCGCTTCTGTTGCCGTTTCTTTAATTTAGCCCCGAAAAACAGAATAAAAACACCCAAAATAAAGGTGATAAATAGACAGTATAATGCTTTCAAATAGAAAGCATCAGCAGGGTACTTCCTGTCATATAGATACCAAGTCGCTCCGAACAATACAATTGCCCCGATAGCATTAATCAATACTTTTTTCATAACATTGGTCAATTAGTGATAAATAAATAACTAATGATTAAAGTTGATGAATTATAGTTATATTTTATAGTATTTAGTATTTAGTATTTAGTATTTAGTAGTTAGTATTTAGACCTAGGGCGGGAATAAAATTTTTGTCTTGAACCAGGAAAGGAAAGATGAGAGGATGACTAGGATCAGGTATAGCGACATCTGAAAGGGTATTTTGTTGTTGAATATTGGGATGAACATCGTAGATCTACTGTATTGATATCATGCGTTTCGGGATACGTCTCCAATATTACCAGGCCGCTGCCCCTGTTCCTTATCACACAGCATACTTGATCCTGACCATCCTTATATCCTTCCTTTCCTGTTAATCCTTATATCCTTCCTTTCCTGGTTCAAGACAAAAACCTTATTCCCGCCCTAGGTCTAAATACTAACTACTAACTACTAACTACTAACTACTAAATACTAAATACTAACTACTAAATACTTACTACTACTCAATCCCCTTGTAAACCCAATACAAACCCAATACAAACCCCAATCAAGCCCGCTCGGAAAGGGCTTTGATTGGGGTTTGATATGAATAAAGAAAGCCTGTTCTTTCTTTTAGAACAGGCTCACTTATGTCGATAGTTTAATCTTTGTAATTAAAACTTCGCTCCCAGTGTTAGAACAACGTTTGTTTTGGAGTTTTTCACTTCTGCGGTAGGGGCAGGACTATTCCATAATCCTGCTAGGGAGTAAGGAGAGCTATGATAAGTCTCTTTTTTATATTGGATTGCTGCTAGATCAACATACAAGTTTTGATTGATGATATAGCCTAATCCAACGCTCGTCATGTGGTCTCCGCTGTCTATTCCTTTAATAGGACTGCTGTAGTAGCTAAATCCCGCGCGGCCGCTTAAACGGTCGGTAAATAGCAATTCCCCGCCGACGCGAAAATTCACAGCACTTTTATATTCTTTCTTAATACTCGCGTTGATTTCATTTTCTTCCGTGAAATCTACCACTGCGGCAGATGTCTCACGATATTTGATGCTGCTGTAATCGGCAAATTCCAGATCAGCGGAAACTAAACCGCGTCCGAAAAACTTTGTTAAACCTACTGAAGCTTTTAACGGAGAGATTACGCCATAATCATAAGACGCCAATGAGGGGGTGGAGTTATAAGTGGGCAAGAACGTGTTGCTTGCATTTTCATCCTTATAGTAATTTGCAACGGTTTCGAGGTTTTTCTCCTCATTTACTGTGGTCCAAGTAGGGGAGACGATATTTACACCGATATTCCAATCCCATGTCGGTTTGAAGATCATACCCAAAGCAACATTGACGCCTGTCCCGCGAAGCTTGTTATCTTCATAGTCGGTTAGCTCGTAGTTGATATCCGTATACTGATGTTTTGGATTTGAAGGATTTAGAAAGCCAGAGTTAGGATTGGCATCCGGTCTGATTTCATCGGCAGTTTTTGTCCATCCACTCTCAAATACACTGTAAGTACGGTCGTATTTGAATGACACTAAACCTAGGCTACCGCCCAGATAGAATTTATTGTTGTAATTTCCACCGAAAGATAAGGTGGTTTTCGCTTTATATCCTTTCGTCAACACGTCAATCTGTTGCGACTTGGGATCCGCTTCTAGCACGATTGGAAAAAATCCGTCTGCCGGATTGCTGAAGCTTTCCACCAGATTAGACTTAGCAAAATCAGAGGAGAAATCAGGGAATTCGAACATCTGATCGCTTAAATATTGAACGATTGTATTGGCATTGTTGACGCCGGAATAGACAATCTGATTAGCAAAGTTATTTGAGCGGTCGTAACTAATACCCATATTGAAATTCTGCCAGCCATAGCCGCCATTGGCAGTAGGCATGTGCAAAACAATACCCACATTTTCCAGTCCAAACTTCCCATGGTTGTGATCCGTATTTGTTCCGAAATAATTCGCTTTATTGTTGTTGTTCAAATAATTGAGCGAAACGGAAATGTCGGATTGACCATAGAATCCAAGTCCGGCAGGGTTGCCGCTAATGGAGCTGATGTCACCTCCCAAAGCGGTGTTGACACCACCCATCGATTTAAAGCGGGCAGATCCTGAACTTACATCTTTTGATACGTCATAAACGTAGTCTAAGGTCGATTGGGCAAATACATTGGAAATTCCTGCACTTAGAGCTAGCAGGCTAAGCGTTAGTAAGGTTTTCTTCATACGATTTCAGAATCTTTCTAAAAGATATAGCCAATATAAAGAGTTCTATATTGGCTATAATAAATATAATTATATTAATTAACGTCTAGATCCACCGGAAGCTCTTGATGAGCCACCGCTTGAGCGACTTCCGCCACCACCACTAGTTCCCATGCTGCTACCACCCGATGATCCTCTGCTGAATCCACCGTTACTAGATGATGGACGGCTTGATGATGACCCTCTGTCGAAGCTTCCGCTAGAACGAGATGGCGTTTCGCGTACAGAACCTTGGTTTCTGCTGCTCGGTGTTCTGCTGCTTGGCGCTCTGTTGATTGTACCTTGAGAACGTGTCGCAGGATTTCTTTCTACAGTTCCTTGAGAACGTGTTGCCGGGTTTCTAGAGATTGTACCTCTGTTACGATCAGATCCAGTTCTGTCGATCGTTCCTTGCGATCTTGATGTATTCGTTCTACCTGATGATGTTCTATCAATAGTAGATCCACGATCCACGCGTCCTGAGTTACGGTCGCTTCCTGTTCTGTTTACCGTATTACGAGTACTTGCTGCACGGCCAGTTACATAACGACCGCTTGCATCTCTAGTTACATATGAACGTCCTGAGTTGGCGCGCTGACGTGCTGCAACGTCATTACGATTGGATGCTACACGGCGGTTGCTGTTGTAATAATTATTGTAGTATCCGCCTCCATAGCCCAAGCCATAGTATGGGTTGCCCCAGTGGCTATAGTAGCTGTTGTAACCCCAGTATCCGCCGTAGTATGGCCAGCCGCCATATCCGTAGCCGTAATATGGACTACCCCAGCCCATGCTCCAGTAAGGACTGCCCCAGCCGAAGCCCATAGACCATCCCCAGCCGGAATTCCAACCGAAGCCGAATCCGCTATACCCGTACCATGGGTCAAACCATGGGTCGTAGTACATCATTCCTGGCGAGTTATAGTAGAATCTGTTAATGCGGTTTGCATATTCCAAATCATTCAATGGCTCGTAGCCACCTTCTGCATAAGCTTCATCAGTATAGTCATCTGCATAGTATTCTGCATCTGTAGTTGTACCTTCTGCTGTCCCATCAGTATAATAATAGTCTGGGCTTTGGTATACTTGTCCCGCATCACGATTATTGTAGACATCGTCCCGGTAAACGGTGCGGCTACTTGTAGAACAAGAGCTTATCAACGCTAGTAATCCTAGTGCTGCTCCTCCTAATAATATCTTCTTGTTTTTCATGATGCTAAAACAGTTAAAATTCGATTTTACGTCTTTAATTATTATCTTAGACCCGGCATAACGCCTGGGGTTTAATCTGCCAATCAAATTTACAAATAATTTTTCGTAAAGGTACATCAACCCTTCTCTAGGGCTTGCAAACGCCCTTTTGTTTAGATAAAATAGTATTAAAGAATGAGTAAAGGAATTACGAGCCGTAGCGAAGACTATTCGCAGTGGTACAATGATCTAGTCATTAAGGCAGATCTGGCAGAATACTCTGCTGTAAGGGGATGTATGGTGATAAAACCATACGGATATGGAATTTGGGAAAGAATGCAAGCCATTCTGGACAAAAGATTTAAAGAAACCGGTCACTCTAATGCCTATTTCCCCCTTTTTATTCCCAAATCATTCTTCTCTAAAGAAGCTTCCCACGTGGAAGGTTTTGCCACTGAATGTGCTGTAGTAACGCACTATCGTTTAAAGAACGATGGCAATGGTAATATTGTTGTCGATGAAGAGGCGAAGTTGGAGGAGGAACTGATTGTTCGTCCTACATCGGAAACCATCATCTGGAATACCTACCGTGGATGGATCGAGTCTTACCGTGACCTTCCTATATTGGTAAACCAATGGGCAAACGTTGTCCGCTGGGAAATGCGTACGCGTCTTTTCTTAAGAACTGCAGAGTTCCTTTGGCAAGAAGGCCATACAGCACACGCAACGTCTGAAGAAGCGATTGCAGAAGCGGAACAAATGTTAGATGTATATGCTGAATTTGCGGAGAAGATTCTTGCTGTGCCGGTAGTACGCGGACGTAAGACAGAGAACGAACGTTTCGCAGGTGCGTTGGATACGTATTGTATCGAGGCTTTGATGCAAGATGGTAAAGCTTTGCAAGCAGGAACATCGCACTTCTTAGGTCAGAATTTCGCGAAGGCATTTGATGTGAAGTTCACGTCGAAAGAAGGTAAGTTAGAGCATGTATGGGCAACATCATGGGGCGTTTCTACACGCTTGATGGGCGCGTTGATTATGGCGCACTCCGATGACCAAGGTCTAGTTTTGCCTCCAAGATTAGCGCCAATACAAGTGGTAATCGTTCCTATCTATAAAACAGACGAAGAAAAAGCAAATCTTGATGCTTATGTCGATGGATTGAGCGCAGAGTTGAAGATCTTAGGTATATCGATTAAATATGATGACCGCGATACACAACGTCCTGGCTTTAAGTTTGCAGAATGGGAATTGAAAGGTGTTCCATTGCGCGTTGCGATTGGAGCACGCGATATGCAAAACGGTACGGTAGAATTGGCGAGACGCGATACACAGACCAAAGAAACAGTAGAACAAGCAGGCCTTGCTAATAGAATTCATGCCTTATTAGACGAGATCCAAGATAATATCTATCAGAAAGCGTTAAACTTCAGAGATTCACACATCACCGAAGTTAACTCATACGATGAATTTAAAACTTTATTAGAAGAAAAAGGTGGATTCTTGAGCTGTCACTGGGACGGTACAGTGGAAACTGAGAAACGCGTGAAAGAAGAAACGAAAGCAACAATCCGTTGTATTCCTTTGGATGCGAAGGAAGAGGAAGGAGTTTGTATTTTTACAGGCAAGCCTTCTAAACAACGTGTATTGTTTGCAAAAGCATACTAAAATATGAAGCACCTATTGATATTAGGTTGTGGCTGGGTAGGCGAGGAGCTTGCAAAGCTATACCAAAGCAAGGGGTGGCAAGTTTGGGCGACAACGACCCAGGAAGAAAAATACCATCGCCTTAAAAGCGATGGTATTTTTGCTTATGTCCACAACTTCGACCATGAGAAGGAACTGGATCTTCCGCTGGAAGTGCGATTCGATGCTGTGGTGACTTCAGTTCCCGCAACAGCGAAGAATAGTTTGGAAGATTTGGGATTTCGTTTCTATCAGGTCTTTCGAGCACTGAGTGCAATAGCTTACGATAAGCACTATTTCTTAAGCTCAGTAGGCGTCTATCCGGATATCGACGGAACTTTCGATGAAACCTATAGTGAAGAAGATAAGCTGATGCCGAAATTAAGATTCGCTGAAAAACGGATGCAAAGTCTGCCCGATACCAGCGTGTTCAGACTTGGGGGGCTTTTTGGAAAGCAACGGATTTTTGCCAAATACTTCCAGGATAAAATCGTTACTACAGGCGATCAGCCTGCCAACTTTATACATTTAGACGATGTATTGGGTCTTGTCGAAGGGGCAATCGATAGGCAAATCCCTAATGGTATCTATAATTTGGTATGTCCTGAGCACCCTTTGAAGAAGGAGGTGATCATGAAATCCGCTGAGAAATATATCTTATCCTATCCGGCAGGGTTTGAACCGAAGGACAGTTTTCAGAAAATTGTCATCGGTGAAAAGCTTCCGCTATTGCTCAATTACACTTTTAAATACCCCTCTCCGCTAGATTTTTGATAACTTAGCGAGTACAAAACAAATTTATTATGGCTTACAAATTCGCAACCAAGGCAATCCATGCCGGACAACAAGCTGATCCGACCACGGGTGCCGTAATGACTCCTATATACCAAACATCGACTTATCAACAAAAAGCTCCAGGCGATCACAAGGGCTTTGAATACTCACGTGGAACTAACCCAACGCGCAAAGCCTTAGAGGACTGCATGGCGGCTTTAGAAAATGGCAAATTCGGTTTAGCTTTTTCTAGCGGAATGGCAGCGACCGATTGTGTTCTTCGCTTGTTGAAACCTGGTGATGAAGTCGTAACGGGTGATGATCTTTATGGTGGCTCATACCGAATCTTTACGAAAGTTTATGAACCTATGGGGATTAAATTTACGTTCGTGGATACTTCGGATGTGGGAGCCGTTCGTAACGCAATTACCGATAAAACGAAATTGATCTGGGTAGAAACGCCGACAAATCCGACGTTGAAGGTTGCTGACATCGCAGCGATTGCGGAGGTAGCAAAAGAGAAAAAGGTGCTTTATGTCGTTGATAATACCTTTGCCTCTCCCTATTTACAGAATCCGTTAGACTTAGGTGCTGATATCGTTATGCATTCCGTAACGAAATACCTAGGGGGACATTCCGATGTCGTAATGGGCGCATTGTTGATGAACGATGAAGAGCTGTATAAGAACTTATGGTTTTACTATAATGCATGTGGTGGAACACCGGGTCCACAAGATGCTTTCCTAGTATTGCGTGGTATAAAAACGCTTCATTTGCGTATGAAAGCGCATTGTGAAAACGGTCGTAAAGTAGCGGAGTACTTGAAAGATCACCCGAAGGTAGATAAGATTTACTGGCCGGGATTTACAGACCATCCGGGACATGAGATTGCGAAAAAGCAGATGCGCGATTTTGGCGGCATGGTTTCGATCGTACTGAAAGGTGCTGACCTGAACGAAACCTTCCGAATCGCTTCTCAATTTAAGGTATTCACTTTAGCAGAGTCGCTCGGTGGCGTGGAATCATTAATTAATCATCCAGCAACGATGACCCATGGTTCGATTCCGAAGGAAGCACGCGAGAAAGTAGGAGTTGTTGACAACTTATTACGCTTATCGGTTGGGGTAGAGGATGCCGAAGATTTGATCGCTGATTTGGAACAAGCACTGTCGCGTTAATTTATTGTAATTATTATTTTATTTAGCACATAGAACTTTGTACATTTGTGCAGCTTTAATAAGGATTTAACAATTATGGAAAATACAACTGTAGAAAGACCAGCAAAACATACGGATAATAATGCAAACCGTACAGAATATTATGTTTCTTTAACTATTGCCATCGTTATTGGATTAGTTGGCGTATTTATTCGTTTTGTACCTGATGTGATCACTTCATTAGATCAATTAGCATCAGTATTCTCTTGGATTGCTAACATTTTAGTACTTGTTGCTTCTTTCTTAGCTTTCAAAGTAGTATTTGGTATCTTAGGATTCAGTAAAAAATAGTTCTTCAGAACTTTAAAATATTAAAAGCGTCTAGATGATTAATCTAGACGCTTTTTTTTGTCTCTATAACGCGCAGATCCCATGGGCGAAGCAAAACATAAATGGATCGTAGATGAGTTTCACCCTCACGGGATGTGCTAATAACCCAAACAAACGAACAACAGTTCGCAAATACCATAGTAAACTATTAGCATCTGATTTCTGACGTCTAGAATCTAATGTCTACAAAAAAAGCCGGCATTATTGCCGGCTTTCAGTATCTAAAATCTAATATCTAAAATCTAATGTCTAGTTCAAAATAGACCATGTAGACCATGGAATTCTAGATAGGATAAACACCAAACCGATGATATAGAAAATCAGAACCGTTTGGTTCGCTTTCTTTTGATCAACAATTTTCTTAGCTTTAGAATATCCCATTGTAATTAATACAACGGCGATAATCATCATCAAAGGGTGTTCTAGAAAGTAAAGTCTAGAAACGCTGTTTTTCATGTTCTCTCCTGAGAAACTCTGTAGGCCAAGCGGGGAAGTAAAATACAATACTGCACCGATAACCAGTTGTAGGTGGGCTGAAATTAGACCGATTAAAGCGATTTTACGGTTGTAAGCTTTGTTTCCAGCGTAGTTTACAAGTGTAATAACGATCGCAATGATCAGTGCTATCAAAAGCACCACGGCTAGTGTTGAGTGTAAATGTTTCATTCCTGTAAGCATAGTGTCGTGATTAATGATTTGCAAATATACTATTTTGAAAGACGTTTGTCGCCTAATTCTTTAAACTCAGATTTGGCTTTAAAGTTTGGAAATGTTTTCTCCATACTGAGCATATAACCGATGTCGAAGAACAAACGGGTGTCGGCAAGTGGGCCTTCAAAGTTCCAATGCTCGTCAAGCTCATCGCTGACTGCATGATAACGTCCTGCTAAGGCTTGCTGGCGCTTTTTCAAAGCGACGGTATCTTGATCTAGATAATCGCCTCCACTGCCCATATACAATCCAGGAACACCAACTTTAACAAAGTTGAAGTGGTCTGAACGGTAGAATCCTCCGGATGTCGGACTTCCTTCCGGCTGCAATTCACGATTGAATTTGGCACCGGATTTAATCGCATAATCCTCTAACTCCGTCTGTCCGGTTCCTACAACACGGAAACCTTTCATAGCTCCAACAGGATTAAATGAGTCCATATTTAAGTTAGCAACGGTTTTTGCTAAAGGATAGATTGGATGTTCCGCATAATATTGAGATCCTAGCAAACCTTGCTCTTCGGCAGTAACCGCCAAGAAAACAATGCTGCGCTCCGGTTTTACCTTCGCCGCTTTGAAAGCCTTTGCAATTTCAAATAAAGCGGCAACACCCGTCGCGTTATCAATGGCTCCATTGAAGATCGAGTCGCCTTCTACGGCCTCTCCGATGCCTAAGTGATCCCAATGTGCCGAATAGATAATCGTCTCGTCCGGACGTTTGCTGCCTTTGATCGTCGCAATGACGTTGTTCGATTTAGACTCACGGAAGGTTGTTTTCAATGCAATCGAGGTCTTCACATTCATAGGGACAGCCTTAAATCCAGGCTTCTTCGCTTGTTCGATAATATTTGGATTTAAACCACCTAATTGGAACAGCTTGTTCGCCGTTTCTGTCGTTACCCATCCTTGGAAGTTTACCAGGTTTGCGCCTTTATTTTCAGGTACTAAAGATAATTGCGGGCCGGTCCAGCCACTACGTACGACATTCCATCCGTAGGATGCTGCTGCAGTTTCATGGATGATCAATACGCCCGCAGCTCCCTGTCTGGAAGCCTCTTCGAACTTGTAGGTCCATCGGCCATAGTAGGTCATCGTATCGGCTTTAAATAATGTTTTATCATATCGTCCCGGGTCAGAGACCATCACGACTACGGTTTTACCTTTTACATCAAGCCCTTCATAATCATTCCATTTATATTCCGGAGCCACAATGCCAAAGCCGGCAAAAACAAGTTCGGTGTCTTTGATGTCAATATTGTTGGACATGCGCGGCGTGCCGACAACATAATCGTCTAGATAGTTAATGGAAAGATTGGAGTTTTTTCCGGTGAAAGTTAGTTTGGGTGCTACAGGCTCAGACTTAATCTCGACCATTGGCACTTCCTGAAAATAGGAGTTCCCATTTCCTGGTTCCAATCCCAGTGCTTTGAATTGCTCTTCCAGATAGTTTACCGTCAGAGTATCGCCCTTTGTGAAAGGCATACGACCCATAAACTCGTCGGAAGCTAGCTTCTCCACATAGGCACGATATCCGGCTTCTGTGATCGCGTTGATAGCACCCGAATCCAAGAGGGTTGGATCATAGGAAGATCCGGTATCTCCAGATTTACAAGACGCCAGTCCAATTAAAAAGGCAGTTCCAATAAATAGTTTTGTCTTCATAATAAATGATGTTGTTCTTGGTTTTATGATTGAAAATAAAGCTTATGCCTGTACGGGAGCCTCGATAGGGAATACCTCCGCTATCGGGTGGAATAAGTAGATACGCTTGGTAGCTACTTCCATACATTTATATCGCTTTCTTAATTTTTCTTGTTTCTGAAACACTCTTCCCGATTTAATGGAGAAATAACCGTCAAATTCAATGGATTCTATGGTGATGATTTCCGTTTGCTTGGTATCATGCAGCCGTAGAATACGGAAGAGATTTAAGTCGGTACAGGATGAGGCCGCGGGATTGTTCATGTACTTCACCAAGGCATGCGTAACATCGACAGGAAAGATGTCGAGCCTTAGAAAAGGATTCATCAGTGCCTTGAAGTTTTGTTTCCACTCCGTGCCATGTGGCTTAACCTTGTTCTTAAATTGCTGCCATGTTTTCAAATGGGCAAACTCATGAACCGTGGTAATTAAGAAGGAGTATGGATTCAAATCATGGTTTACCGTAATCTGATGGGGTTCGTTACGATACGGTGAGCGGTAATCTCCTAGTTTTGATGCCCTGGATTTAGTCACCTTAAATCTACAACCAGTATCATTGATCCATTGGGAGATGATAGGGGCGGCAGATAGGGGAATATACTTGCTTAATTGTTTGCTGAAATCCGGCATGTATACAAACATATTATATAATTGGCAGATTTCAGAATACAAAAACCAATATTTCGAGGAGGATTTAGAAATAACTATATTTGATATCTGAACATTGATCGGGCATGCTAAGTAAATTACAGATTAAAAACTATGCATTAATTGATGCATTAGATATAGAATTCGACAGGAAACTGAACATCATTACGGGTGAGACCGGGGCGGGTAAATCCATTATTATGGGAGCTCTGGGATTGATACTTGGAAATCGTGCCGAGAGCAAACATTTCTTTGATGAATCTTCCAAATGTATTATCGAAGGGCATTTTGAAGTTGCCCAGTATGACCTGAGCGATCTGTTCAGCCAATTGGATCTGGACTATGAAGACACCACGATCATCCGTCGTGAACTGCATGCTGATGGTAAATCCAGAGCCTTTGTCAATGATACGCCTGTAACATTGCAAACCTTAAAGACCTTGGGCGAACGCCTGATTGATATTCACTCGCAACATGCGACTTTGCAGATCAATACCGAGTCTTTCCAGCTCTTGGTGCTTGATACCGTTGCGCAGCAGCAAGCTTTGTTAAAGGAGTACAAATCGACCTACCAGTCCTATAAAAAGACTATCGCTAGTTTAGAGGCATTAGAAGAGGAATTAGCAAAATCGAGGGCGGAGTATGATTTTAATCAATTTGTTTTCAATGAATTGGAACAAGCGAATCTGCAAGCGGATGAGCAAGGAACATTGGAAGCTGAGCAAAATCAATTGGAGAATGCGGAAGAGATAAAAAGGCATTTCCATGGAGCAGCAAGCTTAATGCAGTCGGAAGAGGTCAATGTATTGGATGGCTTAAAGTCGGTATTATCTTTTGTACAGAATGGCACGAAATATCTTCCTTCAGCAGAAGCATTACAGGAGCGTCTGCAAAGTGCCTTGATTGAACTGAAAGATATCGCAGCCGAATTGGAGCAAGTCGCTGATGGGGTAACCATGGATGAAGAACGATTAAATATTGTCAATGACCGCCTTTCGGTTCTTTATTCACTGCAGAAGAAACATCGGGTAGAAACGATTCAGGACCTGTTGCAATTGCAAGAAGATCTTGAACAGAAACTTCAGGCTTCTGACTCACAGGAAGAACAAATAGAAGTCTTAAAGGAAAATATTGAAAAACTAAGAAGTAATTTGACCCAATTAGCTGATCAAATTACAGCGAATAGAACGAAAGTTAAACAAACAATCGAGCAAGAGGTGCAAGATGTACTTGCGAAAGTCGGTATGCCGAACGCGCAATTACAGATTGAATTAAAGAAAAAAGAAGATTTTAAATCTACAGGCCAGGATGAAGTAGCCTTTTTATTCTCTGCCAACAAGGGACAAACTTTACAGCCTATCCATAAAGTAGCGTCCGGGGGAGAACTTTCTAGGGTTATGCTCGCAATCAAATCATTGGTAGCAAAGTCTTCATCCTTGCCAACGATTATCTTTGACGAAATTGATACCGGTATCTCCGGAGAGGTCGCTTTACGAGTAGGGGAGATTATGGAACAGCTTGCTGAACATATGCAGGTGATCAGCATCACGCATCTTCCACAGATTGCTTCGCAGGGAACTGCGCATTTCAAAGTTTATAAAGAAGATCTCGGAGAAAAGACAAAGTCGAATATTGTACTCTTAAAGAAAGAGGACCGTGTCTTAGAAATAGCACAAATGCTGAGCGGAGCGAATCCCGAAGCGACAGCGATCAAGCATGCAGAAGAGATGTTGAAATAAAAAAAGGAGCTATAAGCTCCTTTTTTTTATTTCTTAATTGTTGATTAATCGCCAATTTCTGCATCGCTCAGAACGATCTTAACGAGCATACCTTCAGGAGCTTTGATGTTTGCCATAGCGCCTTTATAAACCGCGTAAATATGAACAACGCCTTTTCCATAACGTGCCGAGTAAGAGTAGTCTCCAACCTCTGCAGGTATGTTTTCATAATATTCTGGTGCACTATCTAAAGAGATAGAAACATCCACGTGGCCATCTTGGAAGTAACGATCATCCAATTCTGGCATGCTAATACTTGTCGCATATTCCGTTCCGTTACGATTCCAGTCCGCTGGAGCCACATCGATAACATAACTTACCCCAGGTAAATAGTTGTTAGTGATATATTCTTTTGTACATCCAGTGAAACTTACTAATGAAGCGGTTCCAATTGCAAATGCTAATAACAGTTTTTTCATGTTTGGTAAGATTATGTTGTTAAAAATATGTTTCTTGTAGATAAAGACAATTGAAAGACTCAATAGTTTAACGGAACTAAACAAAAATGTTGCCATAAAAAAAGCGGTTGCTATGCAACCGCCTTTTTAAGTATTCAATTTTATGTGAAATTAATCTTTCTTTTTGTTGTCTTTTACATCAGAAGCTAAGTTGGAATCATCACTTTCATCCTTCTTTGCTGCGGCAACTTTAATCTCACTCTTCGCCTCATCAAAGTCTACTAAGATGGCTTCGCCAGATTTCAACTCGCCTTTCAGAATTTCTTCCGCAATCGGATCTTCCAGGTATTTCTGGATCGCACGCTTCAACGGGCGAGCGCCAAAGTTGCTGTCATATCCTTTCTCAGCAATGTAGTTCTTCGCTTTCTCTGTAAGGGTAATCTTGTGTCCTAATCCCTCGATTCTTGTGAATAAAGATTTAAGTTCAATATCAATAATCTTAAAGATATGCTCTTTGTTCAATGAGTTGAATACAATCACATCATCCACACGGTTTAAGAACTCAGGAGCAAACGCACGCTTCAACGCGGTTTCAATTACTCCACGAGAATGTGAGTCGGCCTGATCTGCTTTCGCTGCAGTCGTAAATCCAACACCTTGTCCGAATTCTTTCAACTGGCGTGCGCCGATATTCGAAGTCATGATGATGATCGTGTTTCTGAAGTCAACCTTACGGCCAAGACTGTCTGTTAACTGTCCTTCGTCCAATACCTGTAGCAATAAGTTGAACACATCAGGGTGAGCTTTTTCAATCTCATCTAATAAGACAACTGCATAAGGCTTACGACGAACTTTCTCTGTCAACTGACCACCTTCTTCATATCCCACGTATCCTGGAGGCGCACCTACTAGTCTAGATACCGCAAATTTCTCCATGTACTCACTCATGTCAATCTGAATCAATGCATCTTCAGAATCAAACATAAAGCGAGCAAGCTCTTTCGCTAATTCCGTTTTACCAACACCTGTAGGACCTAAGAAGATAAATGAACCTATCGGCTTCTTTGGATCTTTCAAGCCGGCACGCGTACGTTGAATAGCTTTTACAAGCTTCTGAACAGCATCGTCCTGACCGATGATACGGCCTTTCATCGATTCGCCCATATTCAACAGCTTTTGGCTATCCGATTGACTAACACGTTGAACAGGAATACCCGTCATCATCGAAACAACCTCAGCAACATTATCTTCCGTAACAGTATAACGCGTTGTCTTCGTTTCTGCTTCCCAAACCGCCTTCTCTTTTTCCAGCTCTTCGATCAGCTTCTTCTCTGTATCACGTAGTTTCGCTGCCTCTTCGTATTTCTGGCTGCGAACAACTTTGTTCTTCTCAACCTTGACCTCTTCGATTTTCTCTTCAATATCGATGATGCTTTGTGGCACATGGATATTGTTCAAGTGAACCCGAGAACCCGACTCATCTAACGCATCAATAGCTTTATCTGGTAAGAATCTGTCTGTGATATAACGTGTGGTCAAAGACACACAAGCTTCAATTGCTTCCGGCGTATAAGTTACATTGTGGTGTTCCTCATATTTATCCTTAATGCGGTTTAAGATCTCGATCGTATCATCATACGTAGTCGGTTCTACCGTTACTTTTTGGAATCGACGATCTAACGCACCGTCTTTCTCAATATACTGACGGTATTCATCTAAAGTCGTTGCACCGATACATTGGATTTCTCCACGTGCCAATGCTGGCTTGAACATATTGGACGCATCCAATGAACCTGAAGCACCCCCTGCCCCAACAATGGTGTGGATCTCATCAATAAATAAGATAACATCCGGAGATTTCTCCAATTCGTTCATAACCGCTTTCATACGCTCCTCGAACTGTCCACGGTATTTCGTTCCTGCCACTAATGACGCCAAGTCAAGCGTAACGACACGCTTGTTGAACAATACACGTGAAACCTTGCGTTGTATGATGCGTAATGCTAATCCTTCCGCAATAGCAGATTTACCAACCCCTGGTTCACCGATTAGAATAGGGTTATTCTTCTTTCTACGCGATAAAATCTGCGACACACGCTCAATCTCTTTCTCACGTCCTACAATAGGATCTAACTTACCTTCTTCCGCAGCTTTCGTTAAGTCGCGCCCGAAGTTATCCAATACCGGGGTTTTAGATTTGATATCAGAAACCTTCTTCGGTGCTGAGAATTGCGAATCATCCTCCGCGTAATCATCATCGCCACTTGGAGGAGTGCTCGACGCTTCGTCTGTAATACCCGAAGCATTTTGCTCAACCTCAGATTTAAACGTATTATAAGATACTTTGTACTGTTGCAATATCTGCGAGGCAATGTTCTCCTCATCACGCAGAATCGCTAATAACAGATGCTCTGTACCAATAATATCACTCTTAAAAATCTTAGCTTCTAAATAAGTTATCTTTAAAACCTTTTCGGCTTGTTTCGTCAGTGGCATGTTGTTGTTCACTGGAGAACGCGAAACGGAAGAACCTTTCACAGCATCCTCCACAGACTGGCGAACTGCCGCCATGTCTATTCCGATATTCTTCAATATCTTGATCGCAACCCCATCGCCCTCACGTATTAATCCGAGTAAAAGGTGCTCTGTCCCGATATAATCGTGGCGCAAGCGTAATGCTTCCTCACGACTGTAGGAAATGACATCTTTTACGCGGGGTGAAAATTTTGCTTCCATTTAAATTACCTTTCTCAATTAGTGGATGTACCAAACATTATAAATGTAATAAAAATACATGGTACCGCCTTTTGTTATAGATATTATTTATCAACAATTAGACCATACCCGTAAAACTACCAATTTGTCAGTATTTCCATTATCTTTGTGTAAAAAGTTACATTTCTCTTATGTCTGACGAAAAAATTATTTTTTCGATGGCCGGTGTTAATAAAATACACCCACCATCCAAACAAGTTCTAAAAAATATCTATCTATCTTTTTTCTACGGAGCAAAAATCGGGGTTATCGGTTTAAATGGTTCCGGGAAATCATCCCTATTGAAGATTATTGCAGGAATTGATAAATCCTACCAAGGTGAAGTTGTGTTCTCACCAGGATATTCTGTTGGATACCTTGCGCAAGAACCCGAACTAGACCTTACTAAAACCGTAAAGCAAGTCGTTGAAGAAGGCGTAGCAGAAACAACAGCCATCCTTCAGGAATATGAAGAGATCAACGAGAAATTCGGATTGCCGGAGGTTTATGAGGATGCTGATGCGATGGATAAATTGTTAGCCAGACAAGGGGAATTGCAAGATATCATCGATGCAACGAACGCTTGGGAATTAGATGCAAAACTAGAAAGAGCGATGGACGCATTGCGTTGTCCGGAGCCTGATGCGCTGATTGCCAATTTGTCAGGTGGTGAGCGAAGAAGGGTGGCATTGTGTCGATTATTATTGCAAGAACCAGATGTTTTATTGCTAGATGAGCCTACCAACCACTTGGATGCTGAGTCTATTGATTGGTTAGAGCAGCACTTGCAACAATATAAAGGAACGGTAATCGCTGTAACACACGACCGTTATTTCCTTGATAATGTTGCCGGTTGGATCTTAGAGCTTGATCGTGGTGAAGGTATTCCTTGGAAAGGTAATTACTCTTCTTGGTTGGATCAAAAAGCGAAACGCTTAGCACAAGAAGAAAAGCAAGAAACTAAACGTCAAAAAACCTTAGAACGTGAATTAGAATGGGTGAAGATGGCCCCTAAAGCACGCCATGCTAAGTCAAAAGCACGTTTACATAATTACGAAAAATTAGCTTCTGAGGAAACGAAAGAACGCGAAGAAAAACTTGAGTTATTCATCCCACCGGGACCTAGATTAGGTAATGTGGTTATTGAGGCTGAAAATGTCTCTAAATCGTACGGCGATCGCATCTTATTCGAAAACCTAAGTTTCTCTTTGCCTCCAGCGGGAATCGTCGGTATTATCGGTCCTAACGGGGTCGGTAAAACAACGCTTTTCCGCCTAATTACCGGCCAGGAGCAACCTGATTCAGGAACGTTTAAAGTAGGTGAGACCGTTGTGTTAGGTTATGTCGACCAAATGCATGATGACCTTGATCCGAACAAAACAGTATGGGAGAATATTACAGGTGGCAATGAAAACATCTTGTTAGGAAATAAGCAGGTCAACTCAAGAGCCTATGTGTCAAAATTCAACTTCAACGGTGGAGATCAGCAGAAGAAAATATCTGTATTATCCGGAGGTGAGAGAAATCGTGTACATTTGGCAATTACATTGAAGAAAGGTTCAAACGTATTATTACTGGATGAGCCTACCAACGATATTGACGTAAATACCCTTCGTGCATTGGAGGAAGGATTGGACAACTTCGGTGGATGCGCTGTTGTTATATCCCACGACCGCTGGTTCTTAAATCGAATTTGTACACATATTCTGGCATTCGAAGGCGATTCACAAGTGTATTTCTTCGAAGGTAACTATACGGAATATGAAGAAAACCGTAAAAAACGCTTAGGCGATGTCGCTCCGAAAAGAGTGAAGTATAAAAAATTAGTAAAATAGTACAGTACCATTGGATTCATCAAAACTACTCAAAGCAATCATTGAAAATGCGATTGATGGCATTATAACTATCGATCCGCATGGCATTGTGGAGAGTATAAACCCCTCCGCATTAGTGCTATTCGGCTACAAGGCCGAAGAAGTTATTGGAAATAATATTTCCATGCTAATGCCAGAGCCTGATCGCTCTAATCATGATCGGTATATCTCAACCTATGAGCAGACCGGACATAAAAAAATCATCGGGATTGGCCGTGAAGTACGCGGCCTCAAGAAAGATGGCTCCACTTTCCCGTTCCGTCTGTCGGTAAGTGAGGTGTTCTACAAAGATGGAAAAATCTTTACCGGCTTTGTTCATGATCTTACGAAAGAAAAGCAAGCCGAGGACGAACTGAAGAAACATGCCCTAGAACTCGAAACGAAAGTTAGAGAGAGAACAAAAGACTTGATAAAACTGGTTTCTGAACTTGAAAAAGCCAAAGCAGATGTCAGCGTTTCGTTGGAAAAGGAAAAGGAATTGAACCAGTTGAAGTCGCGCTTCGTGTCGATGGCTTCACATGAATTCAGAACGCCTTTAAGCTCCGTACAACTATCCGCATCCTTGATCGACCGCTATGTAGAGAAGTCAGAATATGGACCTATTGAAAAGCATACGGCGCGTATCAAAGGCTCGGTTCAATTATTGAATACCATACTGAATGACTTCCTTTCCCTGGAAAAACTGGAGGCTGGCGTCGTAGTCGTGAATAAAGCGGATACTAATATTGTGCAGCTAGGTGAGGAAATAGCGGAAGAGATGCAGCTGATTTGTAAAAAGAACCAGCATATTGTTTATCAGCATACGGGCGAAGTTTCGAACTTCTATGTGGATCCGAATCTATTGAAAAACAGTATCATCAATCTGGTCTCTAATGCCATCAAATACTCCGGCGAAGATACCTTTATTGAATTCAGTACGGAAATCGATAAGGATAATCTACTAGTGACCGTTAAAGATAATGGTATTGGAATTCCGAAAGACGAACAAGCAAATCTAACGGAACCATTCTTTAGAGCAAATAATACAGGAAATATACCAGGTACCGGCTTGGGGCTAAATATCGTAAAACGTTATGTAGGATTGATGGGAGGACAGATGGATTATTGGTCCGAAGTAAACCAAGGTGCTATTTTTAAAATGAGTTTTACCCAACTATAATGGAAAAAAGAAAAATCTTAATCATCGAAGATAATAGTGATATCCGAGAGAGCACAGCAGAGATTTTAGAATTAACAGGTGAATATACCGTCATTGTTGCGGAGGAAGGAAAGACAGGGGTGGAGATGGCAATGAAACATCACCCTGACTTAATTCTTTGTGATATAATGATGCCTGAACTGGATGGTTATGGCGTGTTGTACATGTTAGGAAAGCACGAGGAAACTCAACACATTCCTTTCATTTTCTTAACAGCGAAAACAGAGAAAGCCGACGTCCGTAAAGCCATGGAGATGGGGGCAGACGATTATCTGACCAAGCCTTTTGACGACTTGGAACTATTGAATGCCATAGAAAGCCGTTTTAAAAAACGCCAGCAATTACAGGCAAAAGCAAGTCCCAATATCGATAGCCTACGCCTGGACGAATCAGAACAAGCATATCTATTGCAGGACCTGGCAAGTAATGGACGCGTAAAATCAATCAAGAAAAAACAAACAATTTATGAAGCTGGAGATACGCCAGTATATGTCTATTACATCAAAAAAGGAAAAGTACGTAGTTTCTTGAACTATAAAGATGGGCGCGAATTGTCTACCAATATTTATATAGAGGATCAATTCTTCGGATTAGAATCTGTGTTGCTGAATATCAAATATGGCGATAATACAGCGACTCTGGAGGATGCCGAAATCGCCTTGATTCACAAGGATGCTTTCTTCGAATTGATGTACAAGAAACCGGCAATAGCGACCAAGCTGATCAAATTGTTATCTCAAAATATTCGTGACAAAGAAGAACAGATGCTAGGATTCGCATACGACTCCGTAAGGAAGCGGGTCGCAAATGCTCTAGTTAATGTAGCAGAGAAGTCCGAAGCGGATATGGACGAGGTAACCATTAAAATATCGCGTGATGATCTGGCGGCATTAGCGGGAACAGCAAACGAAACTATTTCTAGAATGCTTGCCGATTTTAAAGATGAACGTCTTTTAACAAAAGAAGGTAATGCAATCAAAATATTCTCGATCGCAAAGCTAAAGAACATTAAACAATAAAATCTTAGCAACTTAAAGGTAATTGATGATGTTGCTTTCACGCGCATTTCAAAAAATGAATAAATAGGAAGAGCCCTTATAAGGGCTCTTTTCTTTTGCTGAAATTCTAACGGATAAACAAGTATTAAGCCTGTAATCTTGATGATTAGTAAATGCCAAATATGCCTGTTACAATCATCAATTTTATCCGTTGATCCCAATTAAACCACATCTAATTTTTTTTCCTTCTTCCAACAATGCTATTCTTAAAATAAAAAAATATATATCATGGTTATTGGGTTGATAACTAGTTGGTTAAAATGTGAACAAATCCCTCCAAATAAGAGTTGATTCAAATGATATTGCAGGTAATAGATACCATTCAATATCGAATTAACACCATGCCAATGGAGTGATATATATCACTTCTTTACATGATGCCATTCACTAGTTCATCCTCCATTTAAGCCTACCTTTGGGCTAATTAGCTACAAATTTAGGAATGAGAGTGATTGCATACAATATATTAGATCAAGAGAAGGAAATCTTGGCTAAGGCAAATGCCAAAGTCCATGATCTGACTTTGATATCGAACGAGCTAAATTTCAGTACGATCCACTTTGCAATGGGCAAAGAGGCCGTATTGATTTCGGATCGCGATATTCTCGATCGTGTAATGTTATTTGAATTGTACAAAATGGGGGTTAAAAGCGTGATTACTCGTTCTAGAACTACCGATCATATAGACCTTGATTATGCTGGTGAATTAAAAATGCACGTGGCAAATGTTCCGTTCGACTCTTCAATGGAAAGTATAGCCAAACAAACAATTCAAAATCTAACCCAATGGATGGTGGGGGGATGTGCCGGAGACGCGTGCCAATGTCGAATGGACTGTGCTAACAGGACTAAACAAAGTTAAGATGGAAAATCCAGATTTAAATCAATTAATCAGCAAATATAATGTTGCTGCACCTCGTTATACGAGCTACCCAACTGTCCCTTTTTGGGAAAATAATGCTTTCAACGAAGAAGATTGGCGCTTTCGAGTGGCACAAAATTTTAAGAGCTCGAAGCACAATGGGATAAGCATTTACATCCATCTTCCATACTGTGAAAGCCTATGCACGTATTGCGGCTGCAATACCCGAATCACCAAGAACCATAATGTAGAAACACCATACATTGAGTCGCTGCTAAAAGAGTGGAATATGTACAAACGAATCCTGGGAGATGAATCATTGTTAATTAGCGAGATTCACTTAGGAGGCGGTACACCAACATTCTTTAAGGCAGAAAACTTAAGAAGACTGATCAACGGATTGCTGTCAGGAAATAGAAAAGCTGCAGAAGCTTCATTCTCCTTCGAAGCACATCCAGCAAATACCACATATGATCATTTGAAAACCCTTTATGATTTAGGGTTCAAAAGATTAAGTTTAGGAATCCAGGACTTCGATGAAAAGGTACAGTTCATCATCAACCGCCACCAAACGGTAGAGGACGTCGATCGGGTGATGAAAGATGCACGTGAAATCGGATACGACTCCATCAATTTTGATTTAATATACGGACTGCCATTGCAGACAGCCGAGTCGGTAAAGATGACGATTGAACATTCTTTGCGCTTAAATCCAGACCGTATTTCTTTCTATAGCTATGCGCATGTGCCATGGATTAAACCTGGACAACGCCGATTTACAGAGCATGACCTTCCGGTTGGCGAAGAAAAATTGAACTTATATAAATTAGGAAAAGAAATGATCCAGGCCGCAGGATTCAAAGATGTCGGAATGGATCACTTCTCCAAAGTAGAAGATGCGTTATATTTAGCGCTGAAAAGTGGTGGCTTACATCGTAACTTTATGGGCTATGCCGATCGTTATACACCGCTATTGCTTGGATTGGGCGTCTCGTCCATCAGTGATGCCTGGACGGGCTTTGCACAAAATGTTAAAACAGTAGAAGAGTATCATGCGTTAATAGGAGAAGGAAAACTTCCGGTGGTGAAAGGACACCTGTTGACAGATCTTGATACACATATTCGTCAATATATTCTCGACATGATGTGCCGCGGAAAAGTTATATTGAAAGATAACGTGAAAGAAAACGAGGATATACTGAAGCGTTTGCAACCTATGATAGCCGATGGCTTAGTCACCGTAACAAACAATAAGGTCGAGATAACACAAGTGGGGAAATCCTTCCTGCGCAATGTCTGCATGGCATTTGACGTCAGATTACACGAAACTCAGGAAAGAGAAAACCTCTTCAGCCAAGCAATATAGTCGTAATGCCATGGATGTAAGGAATGAATTAAAGCTGGATACCAATTGTTACCACTGCGGTGATACAATTGAAGATACTTCCTATATTTTAGATAAACATAGTTTTTGCTGCTTGGGCTGTCAAACAGTCTACCAAATTCTTAATGAAAATAACTTAGCGAGCTACTACAGATATAACACCCATCCGGGAAAATCGCAGAAAGCGCAAAAAGAAGACTTATCCTACCTGGATGAACCCAATATTATTGCCAAGTTGGTCGATTACCAAGATGACAACATGGCTATCATCACATTCTATGTGCCTGCTATACACTGTTCTTCCTGTATCTGGTTGCTAGAAAATCTCTATAAGTTAAACCCTGGAGTGAAAACTTCTCAGGTCGACTTCATGAAGAAGCAAGCCAGCATAACCTTCTTTAAAAACGAAATATCACTCCGCGAATTAGTCGAACTTTTACATCAAATAGGCTACGACCCGAAAATTACATTGCAGGATGTTATCAAGGAAAGTAAAAAGGTAAATCAAAATAAACTGATCGCCAAGATTACTGTTGCAGGATTCTGCTTCGGTAACTCCATGATGATCTCCTTTCCGGAGTATTTCGGAATGGCAGAGTTCGAGCGTCAATATACCAGCTTCTTTGGCTATATGAACCTTGCTTTCGGACTGCCGGTCCTACTATTCAGTGCTTCGGACTATTTTAAGTCGGCCTGGTACAGTCTGAAACAAAAACGCCTCAACTTAGACGTGCCTTTAGCTTTAGGTATTTTCGTCTTGTTTTTCCGCTCCGCGTTTGAAATTATTTCCCAAACAGGAGCAGGCTTTATGGATACTCTCTGTAGTTTGGTATTCTTTATCCTGATCGGTAAATGGGTGCAACAACGTACGTACTACCACATATCCTTCGAGCGTGATTATCGATCTTATTTTCCGGTCGCTGTAACGGTCATTGAAAATGAGATCAATAAACCAACGCAGATTGCAGATTTGAAAGTCGGCGATCGCATTATGGTGCGCAATAACGAGATCATCCCTGCCGACGCCATTCTGTTAAAGGGGAATGCAGCGGTAGACTTCAGCTTTGTAACCGGCGAAAGCAAGCCCGTGGAAAAAGTACTCGGTGAAGTCGTGTATGCTGGGGGTAGACAGATCGGTGAAGCAATTGAACTAGAGGTCGTAAAGGCAGTTTCTCAAAGCTACCTGACTAAACTATGGAACAACGAAAGTTTTAAACAGGTAGAAAAGAAATTTGAAACCTTCATTGGATACATCAGTAAATACTTTACCATCGGATTGCTATTAATTGCTTTTTCAGCAGCCGCATATTGGGGCGTTACTGGAAATGCAGAGAAGGCATGGGCAGCATTTACTGCAGTATTGATTATTGCTTGTCCTTGTGCATTAGCATTAAGTTCGCCTTTCACGCTCTCCGCAGCGCTCAGTATATTCGATAAGAATAAATTATACATCAAAAATACAGCAGCGATTGAACAGATGGCGGCTATTGATACCGTTGTTTTTGATAAGACCGGAACAATATCTTCGCCTAACGTGTCGAGTATGTATTTTGAAGGCGAGCTGACAGCACAGGAAAGAAGCCTTTTGTTTTCTATCTGTCGAAACTCCAATCACCCTTTAAGTCGAGAGATTATTAAATGGTTGGGCGAAGTGCCTGTATTACCGATTTCAAATTACATCGAAACGATAGGGAAGGGACAAGAGGCTGTATATCAGGATTGGGAAATGAAAGTCGGTTCGGCAAGTTTTGTCGGAACAGAGAAAAAAGATTTTGAGGGTTCAGTGGTTTATATTAGTGTTAATGGTCAAGTAAAAGGCTTATTTACCTTAGAGCAGTCCTGGCGCGAAGGGCTGACCGATGTAATCAGTAACCTCAAAGGAGATCATTATCAATTGCATTTGATATCAGGAGATAATGAACGTCGCGCAGATGCCCTTAAACTGATTTTCCCAACACAAGCAAGCTTGTTGTTCAACCAGACACCGTCGGATAAACTAAACAAGATTGACGATTGGCAAAAAGATAACCATAAGGTCTGTATGTTGGGCGATGGATTGAACGATGCCGGCGCCTTACGTAAGGCCGACCTGGGAATCGCCGTGTCAGATGACATTAATAATTTCTCGCCAGGTTGCGATGCTATTTTGGATGGCGCATCCTTCAGCAAGCTTCCTAAGTTCTTTAAGTTTAGTAAAGATGCCGTAAAGGTAATCAAGATGAGTTTTATGATCTCGCTGGCATATAATACGATCGGTTTGAGCTTTGCCGTACAAGGAACAATGTCGCCTTTGTTTGCCGCGATATTGATGCCGATAAGTACCGTAACGATTATTTCCTTTACAAGTTTGATGACGCGTGCATACGCAAAACGTAGAAAATTAATTTAAATTTGTCCTTATGAACATCATATTTATGCTGATCGGATGTAGTGTTTTTATCGCGTTGTTCTTCTTGGGCGCTTTCTTTTGGGCCTCTAAAAACGGACAACACGAGGACACCTATACACCCTCTGTTCGAATTCTATTCGATGACGAACCAGTAGATAACGACACAGAAATGACAGAAAAGAAGGGTTAAACGCCATTCTATCACATTTTTTTTACAATAGGCATAGTCATGCCCTAACGCTGTTGTGTATCTTTGCAGCGTATGTTCAGATTTCTACATTTCCTGGCATTGTTTGGCTACCTCAACATCCTATGTTACGAGGTTAAGCAAACTGACTACTTCGGTCTGGCCTCGAAACAGTCGAACGAAACCTTGGTGGAAGTCGTACTCGAAGAAGTCTTAAATATCAACCATTCCGAATTGCCGGAGTCTCTACCGGGAATTATCTTTGACGATTATCGCATATTTTCATTATTTGTAGGCTTCCTGCCGATGGTAATGGTCTTTACTTGGCTGTTATCGCGATTAATCAATCGAATCAAAGAGCTAGATCACCCATTTTATCTCTCAAAAACGCAATGCCTCCCTGGCTATTACAGCTTTTTGTATAGATACCGCCCATTCTAATTTCTGCCCTTTAACTCGCTTTTAGGGATTGCTACAGGTGCGCCGAAAGGTGGACACCCTTAGCCCTCTTGTATTCTATTTTATTTATATATACCACATTTTATATTGCTATGAAAAATAATCGTGTGCTACTGCCTGTTTTAGGCTGGGCATTGCTCGCCGCGTCTTGTACGGCAAACAGTAATGAAAAAGTATCTACCGCGCAACCTAAGGTAGTTCCCGTTACGAATCTAATCCAAATGGATACCGTTATTTACAAAGAGTATATTGCCGACATACAGTCACAAAGAAATGTCGAACTGCGTTCGCGCTTAACGGGATTCTTAAATAAGATATATGTCGACGAAGGTGCACATGTTCGTAAAGGACAAGTGTTGTTCTCGTTGAATAATGAAGAATATAAAGCCGATTTCGCACAGGCACAGGCTGCCGTAAATAGTGCAGAAGCCGAAGTGAAGAAGGTCGAGTTGGAAATGGAACGCACGAAAAAATTAGTCGACAAAAATATTGTCAGCGGAACTGAATACGAGCTGCTACGCGTGCAGTTGCGCGCAGCACATGCGAAAGCCAGAGAGGCAGAAGCTGTGTTAAATCAAAACCGCACAAGATTAGCGAATACCCAAATACGCGCACCGTTTGACGGAAGGATTGACCGCATTCTTCTAAAAGAAGGCTCCTTGCTGAATGAAGGCGCTCTTATTACATCAATCTCCGACTTGAACAATGTCAATGTCTATTTTGATATCTCGGAGCCTGAGTACTTAGCAATCGTTACAGATCCTGAAGCACAAGGAAAGAAATTCAGTAAAGAAGTTCAATTAATCTTGGCAAATGGACAGTTATATCCACACCGCGGCCAAGCCGAAATTGTAGAATCGGAATTTGAAGCAAGTACAGGATCGATTTCACTTCGTGCCAAATTCCCAAATCCGAACGGAATTTTGAAGCATGGTGCAACAGGTAGAATTGGCGTGCCTACGCAGACAGGCAACTTGACCTTGGTTCATCAAAAGTCGGTTGTAGAGATTCAGGATAAAGCCTATGTCTATACCTTAAAAGGTGATACCGTAAAAATGACGCCTTTCCAAAATGGACAACGTGTCGGACATTATTACGTAGTGGAAAATGGCTTGCCGAAGGATTCGAAAATTGTATTTGAAGGGGTAAACTCACTGCGTGATGGAATGATCGTGAAACCAAAAATGGTAAATAACTAAAGGAGAAAGGTAATTTCATGTTCGAAAAATTTATTAAACGACCAGTTTTATCATTGGTCATATCCATTTTTATTACCCTATTGGGACTATTGGCGCTCTTTACCTTGCCGATTACCCAATTCCCGGATATCGTTCCGCCCTCGGTCGTAGTAACCGCCAATTATACCGGTGCAAACGCCGAAGTGAGTACCAACGCCGTGGCTATTCCGCTGGAAAAGGCCATCAATGGGGTGGCGGGTATGACCTATATGAATACCGTATCTACCAATAATGGTACGACCTTAATCCAAGTATTCTTTAAAGTAGGTACTGACCCCGACATCGCTGCGGTAAACGTGCAGAACAGGGTGACAACGGTGCTCGATGAATTGCCCGAAGAGGTAATCAAAGCCGGGGTAACCACCGAAAAAGAGGTGAATAGTATGTTGATGTACTTAAATCTCTATACGGATGACGAGACCGCTGATGAACGCTTTATCTACAACTTTACTGATATCAATATCCTGAAAGAGTTAAAGCGTATCGAAGGTCTTGGTTTCGCGCAGATTATGGGAATGAAGGATTATGCCATGCGTATTTGGGTGCGTCCCGACCGTATGTCCGCATATTCCATATCGACCGATGAATTAGTAACCGCCCTGCGTAGACAAAATATCGAAGCGGCACCTGGACAAACGGGTATCAGTTCGGATAAAACAGTCAATATGCAGCAGTATGTACTTCGTTATCCCGGTAAATTTACAGAAGTTTCGGAGTATGAGAATATCCCAATCCGTGCGAATGTGGATGGTTCCATCATTCGGGTGAAGGATATCGCAGATGTCGAATTTGGATCCCTGGACTATGAAATGGTATCCGAAACAGACGGACGCCCATCGGCTTCTATCATGTTAAAGCAGCTTCCGGGATCTAATGCGCAGGAAGTAATCCAACGCGTAAAAGATAGAATGGAAGAACTGAAGGGCGCCACATTCCCACCGGGGATGACTTACACCATGGGATACGACGTATCTCGTTTCTTGAATGCGTCTATTTCCAGTGTATTGATCACGCTTGTTGAAGCATTTATCCTCGTGTTTTTAGTGGTATTCATCTTCCTTCAAGATTTCAGAGCAACCGTCATCCCAATTTTAGCAGTGCCTGTCTGTTTGATCGGATCGCTCTTCTTTATGCAGATGATGGGATTCTCCATCAATCTACTAACGCTTTTTGCACTCGTATTAGCAATTGGTATTGTCGTCGACAACGGAATTGTCGTCGTCGAGGCCGTCTATGCGAAGATGGAAGAAGAACATCTCTCGCCAATGGACGCTACCCTTGCAGCAATGAACGAAGTGGGATCGGCAGTAATCGCGATTACGCTCGTGATGTCTGCGGTATTCGTTCCGGTGGCCTTTCTTGACGGGCCGGTCGGGATCTTCTATCGTCAGTTCTCGCTAACCTTAGCAGCCGCGATTGTTATTTCGGGTATCAATGCCTTAACCTTAACGCCGGCTCTTTGTGCCATTATTCTAAAATCACCACACGATAAAAAACCAAGCAACAATTGGTTAGATAAATTCTTTAAAGGCTTTAACCGTGTTTACGATCGTATCAGCGGTGGTTATAAAGGTACGTTAAGTAAAATCGCAGGACGTCGTGTAATTACCCTCGCATCTTTAGCCATTATGTTCGTGTTGACTTGGGGCTCTGCCGCTATTCTGCCATCCGGATTTATTCCGACGGAAGACCAGGGAATGATCTACGTGGCGGTTACTACGCCGCCGGGAGCGACCGTGGATAGAACCGAAGCCGTATTGAACGAGGTCGATGCTTTGGCCCGAGAAATGGATGTCGTAGAAACGGTTTCTATTCTTGCCGGCTATAGTATCGTAACGGAAGTGTCCGGAGCGTCTTATGGTATGGGGATGATCAACTTAAAGGAATGGAAAGAAAGAGATCAGACGGTGGACGATGTGATGCGCGTGCTTCGTGAGAAAACGGCGCATATCGCCGACGCAGAAGTTGAGTTCTTCCCGCCGCCTACAGTGCCTGGTTTCGGTAACTCATCGGGTTTCGAGCTTCGCGTTCTGGATAGAACGGGTAATGAAGACCTGGCTGCGACTGATAAAGTGGTAAAAGATTTCATGACGAAGTTAACGGAAGACGAGGTGATTGAAAGCGTAAGCTCAACCTTCGACGTGAACTTCCCTCAGTATATGCTGGAAATTGACTACGATTTAGCCGCTAAAAAGGGTATTTCCGTAGAAAATTCCATGAATACTTTGCAGACCTTATTAGGTAGCCAGTATGCAACAAACTTTATCCGCTACGGACAGATGTATAAGGTAATGGTGCAGTCGGATGCATTCTCCCGAAAACGTCCGGAAGATATCTTGAACCTCTACGTGAAAACGGCAGATGGCGAGATGGTGCCTTATTCGTCATTCATGACCATGAAGCGTATTTACGGTCCGGAGCAGATTACACGTTATAATATGTTCACATCAGCAATGGTGACCGGGCAAGCGGCACCGGGCTTTAGTTCCGGACAGGCGATTGAAGCGGTTGAGCGTATTTCTGCTGAATTACCGCAGGGTTATGTAATCGAATGGTCGGGAATGACGCGTGAGCAAAAGATTTCCGGTAATCAAGCGGCTTATATTTTCTTGCTCTGTTTAGTATTCGTGTATTTATTGCTATGTGCGCAATACGAGAGTTTCTTGCTGCCATTGCCGGTAATTCTATGTTTACCTGCGGGTATCTTCGGAGCCTTCATTTTCTTAAAATTATTCGGATTGGAAAACAATATCTACGCCCAGGTTTCCTTAGTCATGCTAATCGGATTATTGGGTAAGAATGCTATTCTGATTGTGGAATATGCAAACTTGAAGCGCAAGCAAGGGATGGATGTTTTGGAAGCGTCAATCGAAGGTGCCGTAGCTCGTCTGCGCCCAATCTTGATGACTTCATTCGCATTTGCTGCCGGACTGATTCCTTTGATGTTAGCGTCTGGTGCCGGTGCAATCGGTAACCGTACAATCGGTACGGCTGCGGTAGGGGGTATGGTAATCGGAACCGTCATAGGTGTATTGGTAATACCTGGCCTAATCCTTCTTTTCTCCCGTAGAAAAAAGAAAGCTGAGAAGCAGAAAACAAAGCGTCTGAAAGAAGCGACAGTAGCGATGGTAATCTTGTTATTCGTTTCTTCATGTTCGGTTCCAAAGCAAACGAGCAGACCGGAAATCGACCCAAAAATGAATACTGAAGCAAAACAGCTCTTAACAGATTCGTCGAATGTTGCCAATCTGCCTTGGCGTGAGGTATTCACGGATGCAAACCTGATCGCATTGGTAGATTCTGCATTATTGAACAATAGAGATTTGCGACAAGCGGTCTTGCGTATCGAAAAAGCACAGGCGAATTTCAGATTCCGCAAGTCATCGCTCTATCCGTCAATTGATGCAGCGGTAGAAGCTGGCCTAAGAAAATATGGGCATTATACGGAGTCGGGAATCGGTAACTACGATTCCAATTTCTCCGAAAACCTAACGGATGATGAGAAACTTCCTGAACCTTTTATCCCCGATTACTTCGTAGGAGTGCGCTCTTCCTGGGAAATTGACCTTTGGGGAAAGCTGAGAAATAGGAGAGAGGCAGCTTTTATGCAACTCATGTCGGAAAGTGAGCTGAAACGTTTGATGGAGACTGAATTGATTAGCAGTATTGCTTCGGCTTACTTTGAACTGATCAGCTTAGACCAAAAGATTAAGGTTTACGAAGAGAATATCAATCTTCACGAACGTGCTCTGGAGATTGTGCAAGCGCAAAAGGAAGCGGGGCGTGCAGATGAATTAGCCGTGCAGCAGTTTAAATCCATTCTAGCGGAGTCAAAAGCAGGGCGTGAGAACGCCATGCAGGAGATTCTGGCGTATGAGCATCAGATCAATTCTCTAATCGGTAGAGTATATCAGCCTATTGTCCGTTCGAATAATCAATTGCGTGAGAATTTGCTCTTTGCTGATCTTTCCGTTGGAAATTTGGAAGACCTATTCAATAACAGGGTCGATATCCGAAAAGCAGGATTGGATTTGAAAGCTGACTTCCATGAATTGGAAAGTACGCGCTTGTCATTCTTGCCGTCGGTCGCTATTAGTCCTTATTTAGGTTTGCAAAGCTTTAGCTTAGACAAATTGTTTAGTATCGATAAATCGGTGACTTACGGCTTATTTGGAGGTGTGACCCTGCCAATATTTAGACAGCGCGAATTGAAATCCCAATACGAAACCATGAAAGCTTCCTACGGAATCAGCTTCCTAGAATACGAGAAAGTGGTATTGAATGCGGTAAACGAAGTATCGCTAGCGTTGAAAACCCATGGCGCAATTCAGAACCGTGAAGATTTCGTTCAAGAGCAGGTATTGGCATTGGAATCATCGATCCAAGCCGCCGAAGAACTTTTCATAGCAGGCCGGGTAACCTACCTGGACATCATCACCGCACAAAAAGGACTGGTTGTCGCTCAGGTTGCAGAAGTCGACATCCTAAAAGAGAAAATGCTTAATCAAGTAGTGCTCTATAAAGCCTTAGGTGGTGGATGGAAATAAATAGGTAAATTAAAATAGATGGTTGGAGGTAATTTAGGTTTCTCCAAAAAATGAGGAAGCTGCCCAATCGGGTAGTTTCCTTTTTTGTTAATAGAACCTTTTGGACAGCCTCCTTTTTTTTTATACTTGCGCAATAACCATGTATGGTAATAAACTGTTTTTTCTTCCTAAAAAGGGTTGTTGTAGTTGTAGTTGTAGTTGTAGTTGTTTCTTGTTTTGCACATTTGTTTTAAAAAGGAATTTGGTCTTGAACCAGGAAAGGAAGGATTTAATGATTGAGAGGATCAGTATTGTAGCGGATATTACGCCATAGGTCTTAATACTAAGTACTAACTACTAACTACTACACGAAAGGAAGGATTTAATGATTGAGAGGATCATGTATTGTAGCGGATATTACGCCATAGGTCTTAATACTAGTTACTAACTACTAACTACTACACGAAAGGAAGGATGTAAGGATTGACAGGATCATGTATTGTCGCGGATATTACGCCATAGGTCTTAATACTAACTACTAACTACTAAGTACTAAGTACTAACTACTATTCGATAGCTTAAAGCCCTTTCAAACCCAATCTAAACCCAATACATAACCCAATCAAACCCGCTTAGGGAGGGCTATGAAAGGGGAGTGCATGAGGTCTGCATTAGTTTTGCCCTGACGCGTACCCCATCTTCTCTCGAAGAAAGCCTCATTTCTTTCTGCCCTAAGCCCGTCATTTTCCCCTTGCATCGCCCAAAACAGCTTGCAACGTCACTTTTCCCATCGTATTTCGATAAATTATTGCACACATTGCTAGCGAGTTACGCTATCCTGCTAAAAATATTCATTTGCAGGTCTTGGAAGTATGGGTATTTTGTCCCTATCTTTGCACCACTCCGCAAGGGAGGGACGGCCGAAACGGCCATGACATCGGGAAGGAAAGAGCGAGATATCCGCTGCTAATAAGCAAGAGATTTCGACCTCGAAAAAGAGCTTCAAAAAATATTTTAAAATAAATTTTGCAGATTAAAAAAAACCTTCTACCTTTGCAGTCCCAACTACAGGGAACGGCTGAGAGCGCAAGGCTCGAAGCTTGAAAAACTGAAAGCTTGAGCGCCACGGAAACAAGGCGCAC
>DELI01000002.1 GCA_002354335.1 Sphingobacterium sp. UBA2700
GTGCCTTTTTAGACACCTTCGTAGTGTTTAGAAATTAAGGTTGATTATTCTTCCCATCCAGGGTTCTGATCGAGCGCTGGATTATATAAGCGTTGTTGGTTTGGAATCGGCCATAGGTAATGTTTGTTTGGATTGAACGTCCTTTCTCCCGGTCTTACCAAAATATAGCCTTGGCTGTCTGTCGGGAAACTAGCCACATGGGCTGCAACTGGTGCCCAGTCTTTTTTGATTCCGCGCATATCTTGCCCCAAGAGATGACCTTCTTTCCACCTCAATATGTCAAAATAGCGCTGACCTTCAAGAGCAAGTTCCACTCGTCGCTCACGACGAATTTCTGTACGGATATTTAGACCATTCGCTGTCATGTTTGCTATGTTCATTGGGGTCATGCCAACACGTTTTCTAAGTAAGTTGATAGAAATGTCTAAGTCATTTTGTGTTAGGTTTCCTTGCTCCAATTTGGCTTCTGCATAAGTCAAATAAACTTCCGCTAAACGGATCAGGTGAAAATCGTTTTCATCTTGACCAACACGTGCAACTTCTGGTATTTCCACATATTTTGTGAAGTAGTACCCCGTAATTGTGCGACTCCCGATTCTATTATTCGGTTGATTCTGGGTGAATTTTGGTGCAGTATAGATTGTAGGGTCTGTATTTGCCGGGTTTCCATCCCAACCGCCACCCCATTTGGCACCTGGGCGCAGCAACGTCTGCTCCATGCGTGGGTCACGGTTTTCCCAGATTGTGTTATAGTTTGTCTGTTTGTATAGTGGTGATTTATCGATCGGTAAACCATCAGAACATAAGTAAGCTTCTGCAAGAGATGCCGTAGCATTCCATCGACAGTGTTCTTGTACTTGCATTTCTCTACTGAAGTTGTGCATCGATATACCATAGAGGTTCATACGAGCAAAAATTGTTTCCTTGTTATTGTTCCTTGCGAGCTTTCCTGCATGGGTGAAGAGATCCCTATAAGCGTTTTGAGGTCCTCCAGCAGTATAAAGAGAATAGAGATTAAGATCCATCAACTGCTTTGAGGCAGTTGCTGCGATATCCCATTTTTCATTGTATAATGCGATGCGTGCTTTAATTGCTAATGCAGCGCCTTTTGCAATACGACCTGTTGCTGTTCCTGAAGGAATTTCAGCTGGCAATACAGCAATTGCATCGTCTAGATCCTTGAGTATAAAGTCGATTACCTGCGCCTTTGGATCACGCGGTCCGAATATTTTTGGATCATCCGATTCTAGAGGAGTAGTAACTAATGGAACGTCTCCAAATAAAAATGCTAATTGATAGTAAAAGAAAGCCCGCAATACCTTTACTTCAGCGGCCATTTTTTCTTTGTTGCCCGCCACGGTTTCTGTTGCCTGATTATAATTCGCGAGGAAGCGATTGCATTCACCGATATTACCGTAATTATTCGTCCAAGTACCTTCTACTGTTGAATAGTTGTTTGGAATGATTCCTGCGCCAATTCTGCCCCAAGCACTTAATACATGCCATTGCGTATTGTCGGCCATTTGCTCCATATCGACCGTGGTCTTGTTGTCTAATCGACCATAGATGGCATCTGCTGCCGCGCGAAGTTGTGCCTCAGTTTTCCAGAAATTGCTATCAACAATTGAATGTTCTGGAACAAGATCTAGAAAGTCCTTACACGAGGTTACAAGCGTAGTTGAGGCAAGTAAGATATATAGATAATATTTTTTCATGATTTTGATAGTTTAGTCGGTTTTTCCTGATTATTGAAGATTAAGATTAACACCGATTGTATAGGTTTTTACCTGAGGATAATATCCGCCGTTGCTTACCGTCACTTCCGGGTCATATCCATAGAAATAATTCGTCAAGGTGAAAACGTTGTCTGCCGAAAAATAAAGCCTTGCACGACTGATCCGCAGTTGACTGGTCCATTTTTCTGGAAGCGTGTATCCCAATTGTATATTTTTCAATCTTAAATATGACGCATCTTCTAACCAATAGGTAGAAAAGCGTGAATTGTGATTCAATAAGTTTGCTAAACGTGGATAGCTGGCATTTGGATTGTCGGGAGTCCAGCGGTCTAAATGAATGGTCTGCGGGACGCGGTCAGATACCGTAGTAAATGCATGGCGGCCAGGGCCAGCGATATAACCATCGGCTTTTCCAACGCCTTGCAGGAAGAAACTGAAATCAATGTTTTTGTATTGCATATCTCCACGGAATCCGAAAGTGTATCTTGGAATGTTACTACCAATTACTTGTCTGTCATCGTCGGATATTGCTCCACTGCCATCTAGGTCTTTATAGCGAATATCTCCAGGGGCAGTAGGTTCGCCCGTGTAAACAGGAAAGAGTGCAGTATAGCGGCCAGTAGTAGGGTTGTAGTCGAAATCAGCCTCTTGAGCTAACCCTTCTGAGATTAATCCATAAAACGCATTCAATGGGTAGCCTTCAAAGCGCACTTGTGTGCCGGGGTTCGCTGCGTGGTTTCCCATTTCCACGACTTTATTGCGAACGTCAGACAAGTTTGCATTGATGCCATACTTAAAATCTTTCACTTGATCGCGCCATCCAACTTGCACTTCCCAGCCTCTGTTTTCAATCTTTCCAGCATTTTCAGGAGGAAAATTTGTTCTATATCCAAATACCGAAGGAAGGATAGGGTTAATTAATAGGCCATTGGTTTGGTTAACGAATAGCTCCCCCGAAAAACTAAGTCGCTGATTCAGTAATGCTAAATCTAAGCCCAGATTTCGTTTCTCCGCCGATTCCCATGTAACATAATAATTGGCCGCAATTGTATGGCGGAATCCTGTAATTGGAAGGTTGCCAATGGGCATCATCCCCGACGGTTGAACAGCAGATAATTGAGAAAGATAAGGGAAATCCTGACCAGTGTTGTCATTCCCTTGTGTACCATAGGAAGCACGTATTTTCGCCAATTGAATAATGTTCTTAATGCCTTCGAAGAATTTTTCTTCACTTATCGCCCAGCCAGCCGAAACGGAGGCGAATGTATTCCAACGTACTTCCGGCGCAAATCTTGAAGAACCGTCGCGACGGAAATTCACTTCCGCTAAATAACGGTTGTTATATGCATAATTTGCTCGGCCGAATAAGGACATCAATGCATTCATATTCCCCGATGCATCGTTTTGGGTGTTGCTTAATCCCAAGTTGAGTGCTGGCAGGTCGATTGGAATGTCTTGGCGAGATGCCTCAAATTGAGTGCCGACCGTTTTTTCTAAGGAGTAACCCAATAGTCCGCTTAGCTCGTGTTTTTCTGCCAGCGTTTTCTTGTATTCACCAGTAGCAATGAACGTCTGGTAATCTCCAGTATAATCAGTTGCAGAAGCAAAGTTAGGGGCGTTAGTTTGGAACATAACGCTATTGTCGTTCGGATTCAGGTAAGTGACGGTTCGACGTAGAATGTCACGTCTCGAATTCGATCTGACAAGTCCATATTGCCCTTTTACAGTAAGTCCGTCAATTATCTCAAGCGCTGCAGTGATATTTCCTGAGAATTCCTGTGATTTAAAATCATTGAGACCGCCGTCGGTGGCAACCCCTACTGGATTCGGCATATCATTATTGGTTGCCCAATTCCCTGTCGTGAATCGAACAGGAACTAATGGGGTTATTTGCATCGCCCAATACATAGGGCCAGTTCCGTTACTTACGTTATTTCCAGTTCCGGTATAGCTTCGATCGACATATCCAAGGTTCGCGTCAATTCGCAAACGATCAAGAAAAGTTGTGTTTATTCTTGCTCGGATATTATGTCGCTTAGCTTGGAAGTTATCACCAGTAATAAGTCCGCCTTCATTCAAATTTCCATAAGAAAGGTAATAAGATGTGGATCCAGAACCACCATTCATACTTAAATTATGAGCGCTGCGTTCAGCGCGCTTGCGAAGAACTTCATCGATCCAGTTTGTATTCGCAAAAAAGTTAGGGTCAGTGCCATTTTTAACTTTTTCGAAATCCTCTGGCGTATATACCTCTGATGAGCCAACGTTGCGTAAAGCTTCGTTCATCAAAGTCATATAATCAGTGCTATTTACCATTTCCGGCAAAGCGGTTGGAGTCACAGCGCCCGCATAACCGGTGTATGTTAAAGAAGGACTGCCACTTTTCCCTTTCTTTGTCGTTATCAAAATAACGCCATTGCTTCCTCGAACTCCATAGATAGATGCCGCTGCTGCATCTTTTAAAACAGAGATGGATTCAATATCATCTGGGTTCAATATGTTGATATTTCCATTTGGAACATCATCAATAACGATTAGTGGGCTTGAATTTCCCCAAGTACTGATTCCTCGGATATTTAGACCGTTAGAATGTTGACCGGGAGCAGCAGTTGCATTTACTACCGTTAATCCTGGTACCAGTCCCTGTAGTCCGACACCAACCGAAGGTATTGGCCGGCTTTCTAGATCCTTGCTTGTCACAGTACTGACCGAGCCTGTTAGATGAGATTTGCGCTGCGTGCCATAGCCGACAACAACAACCTCATCGATTACACCCGTTTCAGCCACTAATACGATGCTCTGATCGTCTACTTCCCGTGTAACCGTGTATCGCTGTGTCTGATATCCAACAGATGTGAAAATCAAGACATCGCCTTTGTTCGCGCGCAAGGAAAATCTTCCGTTTTCATCTGTTGACACGGCTTGGTTTTGTCCTTCGATGCTGACACTGACTCCTGCAATTGCTTTTGGAGGATTGTCGGTATCAACCACTCGTCCCCTGATGCTTAAATCTTGAGAGACTTGTTGTAAGGGCACAAGCGGACGAGCCTCAATATAATTGGCATGACCGCAAAACAGGAACAGACCAAAGGCAATATGTTGCCAGTTCCGAAAATGTCCCCCTCTTCGTAAGTTAAATTTGATCCAGCAATTGCTGAACTTCTTGTTTTGAGTGTACATATTAGGTGTTTGTTTCATAATGATATCAGTTTGCGTATTCAATAAAACGGTCTCAATCATTCAAAATGAGATGGTTAGTGTAAATATTTTTCAGTTGTTGATGATTTACGAACTTAGGCAAAGCTATTGGCTAAATATAAATCAAATGTAAAGTAAAGATTAATTTTTTAAGTTTACTAGTATATACTGGTACAATATATAATATTTGAATATATTTGTATTAAGATTCTTAAAATAATCTTCTAAATATACTCATATTATCCTATGTAAAACAACTATGAAAAGTAATGTAATCTACCTTTTAGCAGCTTTCCTCTTGCTCGTAAGCTGTTCCAAAGATTCAGAAACCAAGGCACCATTGGAAGCTCCTCTAGTTTATTCAATCTCGCCACAGATCGGCCGACCGGGGACAGTTATTACTATTGAAGGCGAAAATTTTAGTCGTCTTCGCGTGGATAATAAGATTTCCTTTAACGGTGTCAAAGCTGAAATTATCCATTTTAATGAGCGGACTATCCATGTTCGTGCCCCGGAGGGAAGCAGCGATGGACCCGTGACAGTCAATGTTGCCGGACGATCGGTTGAAGGGCCGTCCTTCCAGTTTATACAACCACCAAAGCCAACGGGCGAAACGATTGTTGTTAAGGTATTGTCGATGGGGATACAGCCATTTGCAGCAACAAGCGCGAACAGAACAGAGTCAATCATGGAATACTTAGCGGGGATAGCCAAGTCTCGCGATGTGGATTTTATGATTGCTCGTGAAGTGGATAGTGTTACCAATCGCTCAAAACAAGTAGATAGACCACTGCGTTTGGCAGAGCTTTCGGGTTTGAAGCATTATATGTTTTCGAGAGCCATCCTAGCGGGATATCAGGGCGGCCAGTTTGGTCTTTCGGTGTATTCTAAGCATCCTATCGTTGAGGAGCGAAGCGTTAGTCTTAATAATAACAGAACAGTTGGATTTATGAAAGTCCAAATTACGCCAAAGAGTCAGATGGTTATTGCTGGTGTTCAGTTGGAAGATGTCGTAAATTCACAAGCCTTGCGCGAGGCACAAGCCAACTTATTAATCAGTACGTTAAATGATATCATGGTTCCAACGGTTTTAGCGGGCGGAATTTTTATGCTAGATCAGCAGCCAGAAAAGGATCCAACATTTCAATTGCTTTCTAAAGCAGGATATGTTCCTGGATGTACGGCATGCGAATGGACGTTTCCAGCAAGTGCGACGGTAAATTCCATCGCAGATTTTATCTCTTATCGCTGGAGCAGAGAGGCTCGTGTGATCAAGTATGAGACGTTAGATGTGGCACCTGCGCCAGGAAGTGGAAACAGACGTCCCGTATATGCAGAAATAGAATTTAAGTTATAATCATCCATTATTCGCGATAGTAATCGTTAGATCAAGTTAAACAACAAAAAAAATATATACAATGACATTTATTAAGATTAAAAAATATTTGATGATCATATTTTTGATCAGTTCGGCTATAGGGAATATGGGATGTAGCAGCGGCGCTGATGACACTCCAGTCCCGGAAGAGCCAAAGGCGAAATCAGTAGTAATTGCCACCTACAATATTGGCTATGATAATGCGACTGCGCCGGCGAATCAACTATGGGGCAACCGTCGACCATTAGCTGTCAACCTGATCACGAAGCATAAATTCGATATTTTTGGTGCGCAAGAGCCTTTATATAATCAATTGCAGGATTTAACGACCTCCCTACCAGCGTATAAGTATCTAGGATTAAGTCGTGACGGTTCTTCAAACAGCGGAGAATTCGCGCCAATATTTTATAATTCAGAAACAATAGAAATTCTGGAATCCGGACAGTTCTGGTTGACGGATCAAGTTGATAAATCAAAGCCTAGTGTTGGATGGGATGCGCGGTATCCACGCACTTGTGTTTGGGCGAAAGCTAGCCATAAAGAATCGAAAGCGGTTTTTTACGTCTTTAATATACACTTAGATCACGTAGGTTTTCAGGCGAGAACAGAAAGTGTGAAACTGTTGCTTTCAGAAATCCCACGTATTGCAAATGGTACTCCTTATTTTCTGCTAGGTGACTTTAATTTTGATCAAAATAGCGCAAATTATCAAACGCTTCAATCCGATCCAAATTTTGTAGATACTTACGGGATAACAAAACGCGGTATTAACTCACAAAGAGGTACTTTCAACGGATATAACCCCAACAGTACATCCAATGTGCGAATCGATCATATCTTTACCGATAAAAAGAAATCTCCAAATATACTTCGACATCAAATCATTACCGATTCTTCATCAGGAAGTACCGCTTCAGATCATTTTCCTGTATTAGTAGAAGTTACTTTTTAGCAGGGTGAACAGATTGATAACTTATTCCACACAACTATGATAAAATGGCCTCTAACTTAATGGAGGCTTTTTACTTTGGATTTCCCTTACTTGCCTTTTCGGGAATGTGAAGCTTCGTGCCAATCTTTTGATTCAGTTGCTCAATAAAATGAGTGGCTAACATGGGAGAATCAATTTCCATTCGCTCATGGATGAAAAAATAAAGATTCTGTAAGCCTGCTTTTTTCCATGCTGCAATCTTATCGACCCAATCGTCCAGACGAGCATAATCTGACGGATGATTTGCTCCGACATAGCGTATAAATGCTGTGGGGGTTGTCAATCGCATATGCAACATGTCGCGACGTCCGGGCGTATCGACAATGATGTTGGTCGTTTTATTTTTCTCGAGCAAGATGTAAAGTTTCTCCGCATTTTCAGGCACAAACCATTCTTCATTTCGGACTTCCACCGCCAATGGATACCCTTTTGGAAATTTCTCGACGAAGTGTTCAACGCGGTCAAAATCCTTCGGCTTAAAGTTGTTGATCATCTGTAAGAATGCCATCCCGAGTTTCTCTTCAAACAATACGGTGGAATCTACAAAGGCTTCAAGTTTTTCTTCGAAATTCAGGAGTCGACCGTAGTGGGATATGGACTGCGTTATCTTAGGGAAGAATTTAAAGCCATCCGGGGTTTTGTTTTTCCAGGTTTCCACCTGTTCCTTGGTTGGCGATTTGTAGAAGGTAGCATTCATTTCGATGGAATTGAACTGTGTAGCGTAGTAAGTTAGTTCGTCTTTTGTGCCGCGAGGATAGAATCCTTTCAGGTCGCTGCGGTTCCATTTTGCGCATCCTACGTATACGGTCAGGGGTTTCTTGCTTTTATGCTTTTTTAGTAGGGCAAGTGTTTCCTTTGGAGTTTTGGGGAGTTTGAAGTCGATGGATGAGGGGGCTGCTACTTGTCCGAATTTCATTGTTGATGATGTTTATGGAGGTGTTTTTTAATTAACAAGGTTATCAGGAGAATGTTGAGCGGAGAGGGATAAATAATTCGAGAGAGGGATTGAGGAGGAAAGCGGATTGGGGTGTTTTTGCGTATTTTAAGTGTGGAGAAGAAGTTCATGGTAGCTTTGTTGGGGGAAGAATATTGGCGTTTGGATGCTGATTAACGTGGGTAGCAAAAATCGAAGTAAGTGTTAATATACATTGCTTCTAAATTCTGCGAGCGTGGTTTTAGTCACCTTGCCGGACTTTGCCTCCTTTATTGCCTTTTCAGTATCTTTACTATAACGAGGTTCTTCATGCTTTACAAAAGCGAGTGTTTTAAGGTATTCAATGAATTCTTTTGCTTGCTACGGGTATCTATTTTTATAGTGATTTCCAGATCCACATATTTTATTAATACTATCCCAAAGTTACTGAAAAATTAAAATGCTCGCTATCGGCTGGGAAAGGAAAGAAAGCACCGCATGAAACATATAAACATTTAAGATATAAATTCATTTTCTCCCAAAATATCGTTATTTGGAATTTTCGATCATGACTGATGGTGACATCACAAGACATAAAAAAAAAGCGACTTTTTCAAGTCGCTTTTCGTAGAGTTGAGGAAAGTCTAACCTCGTTGAAGATTATGAAGAGATTATTAATGCAAGAGGTTTAACCGAATAGTAAAATTTAATATTTAAATCAGATCTTCTGCTTTTACTATTGAAAAAGGGGACAAATCCTCATAAATTAACAAGACAAGTACAGCTAATAATATAAAAATGGAGCATCATCATCGTTAATTATTATCCAGGAAAAGTTTGTCTATCAACGTTTCTTTTATTCGCTCTTTTAAGCAAGGCAGAATATTTAATAAAGTATTTGACAAATTAATTAATCTAAACCGTAAGCAAGCACTGACACTTGTAGTATTCAAACTTGGCCTATGTTATTTTCAAGATAGTTTTGAACATCCTATATACTCTCAGAATGCACTAATAGCCAAAGAAAAAGGACTTCTCGAAATTGAAGAGTCCTATGATCTAAAGGGTCAAGTCCAATCTTATGGTTGAAAGGAACTTTTCGAAGTTTTTCATTAACAATTTGAGTCGATTAGAAGGAAAATAATAGGTAAATATTGGTATTTGGTATATTTATCAATAATAAGGTAAAATATATGTCGATTCAATGGCTTGATAATAAGAGGACTGAAATTCGAGGACTAAATTATGTTCAAAAGGTTGTAAACGATGCTGGAAGTATTTTTAACAAAATTGACGGCACTACTGATATTGGATTAGATGGCTATATAGAGTTCATCAAAGATAATCATCCCACTGGCTTGTGTATTGGTATACAGATAAAGTCTGGGAATTCAAATCTTTCAGGGGTTGATAATGAGATAACATTGAAGGCAGATAAGAATCATTTTGAATATTGGTACAATCATATATTACCGATTATAGCTATAGTTTATATTCCTCAGAACGAACAGGCGTATTGGGTAGACATTTCACAATATTTAGCGGATGACGAAGAAAAAATTGAAAGGGGGCCTTTCACTATAAAGATTGATAAAGAGAATATTTTTGACGTTAAAACATTTAACTTATTCCATTATCAATTAACAAAGTACTTATCTAGCTATGGAAATGATAAGTTCTTTGGAAGATCTCTTAAATTTTTAGCTGATTACCAACATCCAGAGAGCCGATTTGAAGCAATAAAATCTTTAGTTTCGTTTCATAGGAACAAAATGGAAACGTGGTTCTATCTAATCAGTCATTTTTGTTTTGAGGAAGATCACAATGTTCAACTGGCTTTTATTTATTCTTACCGTCACTTGTTATCTCACGGTGATATCTGGTGGCATCCTGGTAACATTTTGGATGACAACATCCGTAAACAAGCGAATCAACTGATCTCCAGATATTTTAATAATGCTGAAGTGTCAAAGTTAGTAAGTCATATTAATGACAATGGTATAAGTAGAGGATCTGTCGGTTATGATGTAAATTTGATAATTCGGTTAATTCCGAATAGGATTGATTATTTGAAAAAGATTATTCTCAATGTTGAAACCACAGATGAAAAAAGGTTCTGGGCAGCTGTTTGCCTTATAAATGAATTTCAATCCTACGATTTGAAGAGAGCAATTCATTTTGCCGAAAGTATGATGTCAAATTTTCCAAATTCTGAATATGGAGACCGATTTGAAAGCATAAGAGATACGCTTATCGAGTTCGAAAACATTGACTTCACTGGCTAAAAAGTATTTGGATTGGAATAATGCCCTACCTTTCCTCAATAAAAAATATGCTAAATTATTCTGCTAAAGTTAATAGAACTTGATTGTCAATCATTTCAATTGCATTTTCAAGAGCGACATGAAGGTTATCTATAGAAGATAGGGTATTACTCAAATCACAGTTATTTAATGCGAAATGAGCATGGGGTAGCGGTTGTTCTGCTGATTTAATATGTAAATGTGGACTTTGTTTATATCTTGAATGTGGCGAATCGTCAGGTTCGCTCGCATCACAATGTAACAAGATATACTCCTCTTCTTCGAGTTTAGATTGTTTCGTTTTATAAATGTGAAAATATGCGCGCTCCAAAAAATATTCGTCATTTTGAAGAGGTCTCCATATTTCATGGTACATTGCGTGGAAATCGTTGACATAAGTTTTAAATCTCCATGACGCAAATTCGTTTCCTGTTTCTGTAGTATCTGATATTGCAATAACGAATGCTCTTCCTCCTATCGAACGGTTATTGAAAGCTATTTTGTTTCCCCGATTTGCCACCCCTTTCAATAAAGAGATTATTTGAGTTCCTCGGGACGCATTTAGATCGCTAATTGCCTTAACTATTCGTGGTGTTGGTGTAGCCATTCTCAAACAATACCTAATACAGCTTTATCTTCTTCATTTAGTCCGTATAATTCACATACTATTTCATCAATTTCTCTTTCTATTGTTAAACTTTCTATACCAACGGTATTTAGTCGCTTTTGTACTAAAGAAAGAATCCTCTTCATCAAGCCGGGAGATACTTTCGCAGGATCAGGTACGGGTGTTGTTTGAAGCGTTTTAACTTCAAGCATAGTATAACCTTGACTGTATTTATGTGAGTGATTTGAGATGTACCAATAACATGGGGTTGAATTTAAAACTGCAAGATAAAAAAGCAAAATCTCTTCTCCACCAACATCCTCGTTTTTTGGAATTAGAAACGGAGTCCGAGATACAACATATTTTCCAGTTAAGTCAATAGAAAACTTCGGTGTAATTGTTAGATGAGGAGTAATTAATTTACTACGAAGCATATCCTCAGGTTGTCTCGTTCTTAAAGGTTTCCACCAATTGTCATTCTGAAACGCCTTTTTTGATTGTAGCTTTGTCTGATTCTCTAATAGATATTTATAAGTCTGTGGAAAACTATTTTCAATCTCAGAAAACTCAATCTTTCTATTCCTTATAAAGGGATAGAAAAGATATTTTTCTGATTCTAAATTGGGTAATGTATAACGAAGCATTTTTTTATCCGGCAAGTAAGGAACATAAAGATCCTCTTCTCCATTGGGAATTCGTTCCTTATCAATAAGAAATATGTCGTCATTACCTGTGACAAAACCTTGTCGAATTTCTAAGAAATTTTGTAGAGGTTTAAACTTCTGAAACTTTGACTCTATACGCATCTCGCTATTAGGCAATATATACCATTCCTTTTTTTTGAACAAACTCTGATCAACTTCATAAATACTATAATAGTCTGTTTCAATAAAATTTCTTCTTACAACATCTTGTAATGCCTTTCCTACAAAATCTCTACATTTCAGCATTATTGCATTTTTCGGGTTACTTGAAAAATCTGTCTTTTTTTGAAAGATCAAAAGAATAACATATATACCTGTATTTTCAAAAACCGGTATAGCAGATAGGTCTGCCACGCAACTTATCCAAGTATCTTTGGACAGTTCTTCTCGAATACTAGCAGCACTAGACGATATTAAGAAGCTATGAGGTAAGACATATAGACCATATCCTCCTGGCTTTAATAAATCCAATCCTACTTTTATAAAAGCAATAAAGGTGTCAACCCTACCTTTAGCACTAACTCCCATATAATCTGATATGCGCTTACGCATTTCTTCAGACTGTGCGTTTGTTGAGATAAATGGAGGATTGGATATAACGGTATCGTATGAATTTTTTAGCTGCGGATTCTGGGTAATATATTCGAGCGTTTCAACCGTTTTTATATTTAAACTGCTAGGGAATTCGTTGGTAAGAACTAATTGAAGCAATGCTAGGGAAAGTTCTGCTGCCTTACAGGCATTCGGATCGACATCCAAGCCCATAATATCCTCAAAGGCTGACTTTATAGCAGCTGTGGAAATATCCTCCTGCCTAGGGTCACATTTTAATTCTAATAAGGATCTAAGAAAGATACCTGATCCGACAGCTGGCTCCGCAACTTTAATTCTCTTAAACTCCAATGGAGAAAGGTTTTCCTTTAAGTAACGCGCAAAGAACCGAGCGATATACTGAGGTGTGTAAACAGCACCATAAGCCTTGTTTACTTGTTCTGTTGGTAGTGAAGGAAAGATAGTGAGTTGAGAAGAAGCCTCTACCTTTAAGATGGAAATGTACTTTTCATAAATACGACTTAAAGCATGCATAGACATTATCGAAAAGTCATACTTATAGAATGAACTATGTTTATTTGTGTAGAAGTCGTTTAATAAATAGGAAAAACTTTGCTTGTCTATTTTGTTAAAAGTCTTTAAACCATCAAAGTCAATCAAATAATTTGGTACATCGTCTTGGTTGAGCTTTTTTAATGCTGTTCTAAAAATATCTTCAATAAAATTATCCTTATCATTACTTTCAAGCCAAGATTCTAACAACAAATTGCTGTTTGAACTGTTATCTTGATATCTTTTTACATTATCTTCTAATGCTCTTAAGAATATGATAGAATTGAATAGTAGAGAAAGAGATTCATTTGAAACATCGTTATTAAGCTCTGCTGATAGATTTCTTTTCCAAAATGATATTGTATGTATCAACGCATCATCAAGAGCTGGGATGTTTGGGCTAGGTCTTAAACCAATTATTTTCTCAAAAGCTTCGCTTCTTAATTTGTCATATTGATCTCTTTTAAAGTCTTGCTCACTTACGATGTTATCAAGAGGGTTATATCTATTATAAATATATAGTACTTTGTTTTGTTCAACCTGTATATGCCAATCTACCATATTGTTATATGATATATTTAGCAAACGTCTTCTGTTTATATCAGAAAGATCTGAATAAGGTCTTTTTAAGAAGGAAATAATAGCGGTATTTTCTAGACCATGTTCAACAACAAGATGCATATTAACATATTCAGCCTCATCTGACGGAATAAGGTAATAACTTGGTGTCCAGCCAAGTTCAGAAGCAAATCTCTGAGCTAAGATTGATTTATCCTCCGTCGTAGGAGCTTCTGTCGTAAGACCTGTTATTATATTATATAGAGAAAACATTAAACAAATACTAATATTTTTAGTAAAAATACACTTTTTTATAATATTATGGCTTCATTTTTTTAAATTGCAAATTCTGACAAAACCCAACATCACATATATGGCATAAATATACATAATGCAATTTATATGCGGCACCTGAATAATGACAATATAGCAAAGCTATTCAAAACGAGAAATCGAACTTTGGAAAAAAGGCCTTAATGCTATAGCAGAGTGTGTTTTTAGGAAAGTCTTTAATAAAAGCTCACATTTTTACTCACAAATATCGAACTATAAATGACCCAACACTAACAACTTAGGTCACAGATTTTTATTGGCATAAAAAAAGGAGACTGCCCGTATATGGTGTCTCCTTAAGTAGGGGCAGTTTCGGAAAGTCTAACCTCATCGATGACTACGAAGCCATTTTAAATATGAAAAACCTTCTCGAATAATCCCGAATACAATATTTCAATCAAACCGCCTGTTTCGCTACCCGAAGCGGGCTTTTTTATTTCGGCAACAAAAAATACGCTACTTAATTACTGGAAATATCAAGCTAAATATCATCAAGTTTCCGTTGCTCATCTTCTGGAAATTGAATATGTTCTGATAAATCCTTAACGAATTTTCTAGCAAAGACCGCACCTTCAGAATCGCTTTTCATGATATCGTCATCACCAAGATCGGCATTTTCGCCATAGATCGCTTTCTTAAGTTCAACACGCTGGTGGATTTCAGTTACTTTTTCTTCTAATTTCTCCACCACAGAAAAATCTGGTGTACCACGTTCCAGCAAATCACTAAAATCCTTATAAGGAGAAAGGCTCACCTTAATCACTTTCTGCAACACCTCGCCCCATTGCAATACCTCATGTTTAGCATACTCAGGATTATTCTTCTTTTGCATAAACATGACCATGGCAAGAAACATTTCCGGCGTTCCGCTCCATGTCCGCTTTGACCCGAACAGCTTAGAAAAAAACGATAGCAGTCTCATAATCGTTTATTTTGACCAACCTAAAGTTATGTCTTTTCCCAATGAAAACAAAACGTTTGCCTTCCGCAACTCATATCAGCACCCCAATTAACGCCTAAATGCCATAGCTAATAATAAGAATCCGCGGCGCATTTTAACCCATTCACTCAACCACCCACGAACCACGTACCCTCATTCCCAAATTCCGGACACGACAAATTCCCAACCTCCGGCTGCCACAGATCATCATATCTGGCAGCCTCCTCCATCGCCACCCATCCCCTCTGCATATCCCAACCATAATTCTCCCCTCGCAAAAGACCCCGCTCAAAAAGGCCGGAATACCCATCCGTCCGGGCCAGACAAAAAGCACTCAACCCAACAGAAGCATACCGCTTCCCAAGTGCAGCTGCAATAGCACGAATGGTCGACCCGGTCGTCACCACATCATCTACAATCCAAACTCGTTTATCGCCCCAACCAAACACCGGGGCAAGCTCATACCCATTCTCCAACGTCCTTTCGCGCTCCAAGCGGCTTAAACCCGTCAATTTCACATTCTTTCTTTTCTTGCGCAATAGGTCCGGAACATAATCACATCCAACCTTATCCGCTAAAAGGCGGCACAGCACATCCATCGGCTTCGGATCCGACCTCCGCAGGATCGCCGTCTCCTGATGTCCCAACGCGCGCACGATGATATCCCCTTGTTTCAAACCTACCTGCTGCAAAGCCAGATCCGAAACCCCAGCCCATGCAGCAACGTGCGGGTCATCACCAAACTTGAATTTCAGGATGCTCCTCGATATCCTATCCATCCCAACCGACACAGACCGATACCCGCATAAGTAATACAGTGGAATACGTTGATCATCAAATGCAATATATTGTTTAGGGATTTTCACATTTTGGGGTATACACAGTTTACCTACCTCAACACCTGTTGGATAAGTTTTTGGTCAGTTGATGTTCGGTGCCCATAGACAAACTGGCCATAAGACGTTGATAATGACGTTTCCTGTTTTTTGCCTGGTCTCCACATAACGGTAGGCTTCTACAATGTCATCCAAGGCGTAACTCCTATCGATTACGGGTTTAAACGAACCTTGTTGGGCCAGATCCCGCAAATAGAGAACATCGTCTCTTTGTATAACTGGAATCGGAAACAAAACCTTTTTCCTACCTAACAAAGGCGTAATTAATGCCAGCCAAATATTCTGGGAACCTTTACCCAATTCTGTCGAGATATAAATGCCCTTCGGCTTCATCAACGGTTTGCACTGTCCAAAAGAACTTTTGCCGACGGCATCGAACACAAAATCAAAGCGATGTGTTATTCGCGTAAAATCCTCTGTCTCGTAGTCGATTACCTCGTCTGCCCCCAGTGATTTCACCAAACCGACATTTTTTGTATTGGACACCGCAACAACATATGCTCCCCATATCTTTAAAAATTGCACAGCCGCCGAGCCGATGGCTCCGGTCCCCCCGTAGACAAGTACGGCATCCCCCACCTTTACTTTCGCTGCACTGATATTGCACAGCGCATAGTGGCTCCCTTCGGTCAATGCTGCAGCTGTCTGAAAATCGAGTCCCCTGGGCATTAAGGTGATAGCCTTATTTTCCCGGATGACCTTGTACTCCGCATGGCAGCCAAAACCGTCGTCATCGTAACCAAAGACATTGTCACCGACCTTAAAGTTTTTGACCTCATTTCCGATTGCTTCGACTACGCCCGCAAATTCACAGCCAAGCACCTTGTTTCTTGGCTTGAAGAGATCACTGAATAATCGGGACACAAAATATTCGGCACTCCTGAACCCACAGTCCGTACGGTTGACCGTTGTAGCGTGAATTCTAACGAGCACCTCGTTGTTACGTGGCGATGGCGTTGGTATTTTGCCAACGTTTACTACCTCAGGCTTCCCGTAACGTGTATAGACAGCTGCTTTCATCCGCACGATTACCTTTCTCCTTCTTCAATGTCATAATCCTGATCTTCATTCTCGTCATCGCTACCGAAAGCTGTCATACCGCCCATCATAATTCCCAGTAATTTCATCCCGTAGTTCATATCCGTTAGGGCATATAAGGGTGCTGTTTTTTTTGCAACCAGCATATCGTCACTCACGGCCGTCTTTTTTACGGAAATCATTTCGTAGACCATGGTCGGTTCGTTCCCGTTTTCCAGGTAGATATCAATGCGCATAATCCCATGATCTTCGGGCAGATAATAAGGATGCGAAAAATTGATCCCTTTCGGAAGATCCTTGCTCGTATACACGACCAGTTTGTGCACCTGTACCGCAGGTATACCTAGTGAAGAAGCAGCGTCCTGCTGCAAAACTTTTGGTGTATATGTTGCAATGGAACATTTATAACCTGCGACATCTGCCGTATTGGAAGACCGTTCCACCTTAAAGTTATCAGAAGAGATACGCCTATCTGCGGTGAACAGCCCTTCGTACCCTTCAGAGGGTTTATAGGCAGAGGTTACAGCCTCTCCCGAGTTGATCAGCGATGCAGTATAAAGAAAAGCCTCATCGCTTTGCTGGTTATGGTAGTGCTGTATATCGTAACCCAGACCTTTGGTCTTGGCCATGGCCACTTTTCCCTTTATATAGATAGTCGCCTGTGGAGGTGTCATGATCATGGCCATTCCAAGCATCGGATTTTTCTCCATCATTGTCTGCATTCGGGAAAGATCTTTGGCTGGAATATCTTTGTATAAAGCAGCGAGCTGTTGCTGGATATTACCTTTTTGATAATCAATGTTTTCGGTGATCGTGCTGAGATCGACCCCTGCAAGTGAAACCCTCGTCGTAAGGATGCCTTCAAACACAGGATCCTGTACGTTTTTATTTTCTTTAACAGGTGCCTTAGTATCGGAACCCGTGGCCATCCCAAGAGATATTACGGACAGGATAATTAGGAATAGATAATTTATTTTTGACATGATTGTTTTAATATTTAATTTCCTTCTTACTTAGCAATTGAACTACACCATTCGTCCACATCAACCTTCGGCACCGTTATTATATCATGATCAAGCGTACCGTATGCCTCCACCACTTGCTCAAACGTCCTTATCTCCTCATCAAAATCGTGCTTCTGTTCCACATCATTGCGATATATCTCCTTCCGGTCAGTATGAAGATAAACCTAATTGTTTAAACTGACAATCAGGCTAGCAAAATTTAATCTTATCTTAACAGTGGATCAAAAAACCACCATTCACGACGACCTAATGACACAACTACCTAACGTCGAAACACTTGTTACCACGCGATACTAATCAATCCTAACAATAAAACGGGAATCAGTCTGGTTTAACATTACATTAATAAAAACATAACCTTCGACTGGTTTTTCATTGGCTAATTTTGCATTGGAATTCGACGATGCAATATGGCAAAAAGGGAAATAGACAGATTCATTAAACAATGGCTGGAAGGCGATGAAGCGGCTTTCAAACGTGTTGTGGATTACTATTTCCATCAAATGCATGCCTTTGCGCTTCAAATGGTCCGAAACCGGGAAGATGCGGAGGAGCTGGTAATGAATGCGTTTCTAAAATTATGGCAGCACAAAAATCGGATCACTTATGTATCCAGACCCGACGAATATCTTTTCGGTATCCTGCGCCGGGAAATTGTGGGGCATGCCAGAAAGCGGATCGTGGTGACAGAGCCTTTAGAAAATATCGATCTGACTGAGCTGGGAACGGTCGAACACCCGGAATTTACCATACAGGAAATCCGTGCAAAATATCAAGCAGCTTTGGATAAACTCACTCCAAGACAAAAAGTGGTATTCCAGCTCAGCAGGGAACAGGATATGACCCAAAAGGAAATTTCCGATAGAACGGGCCTATCCGTGAATACCGTCGGCAATCACATGAACGCAGCACTCAAAGTTTTTCGTGAAGAAATGAAGGAGTACCCCAATGTGATGCTTGTCTTTTTCCTGTGCTGTCCCACTGCGACCCTATTCCTTGGCTAATTTCTTCCTCTTATTGCCTTTCAATCGGTTAATTTAATATTAAGTGATGCTCCCTGAGTATTAACAAATCATGAAATCGTACTTTTCATATAGTGGCTAAGGTCGGCTTTTGCATTGTTTATGGTAGAGGGCATATTGTAATGTCCGTAAACGATGAATGAAATGAGTCGACCATCAAGAGAAACATTGCTCCGCTATTTCAAGGGAGCATGCCCGCCAAATGAAAGTAAACTGGTGGAACTGTACCTTTCCATGGATATCGATAAGGAATACGTGGAGTCCTGTATAGCAGAAGTATGGGACGAATTGGGCCCGCACGCTAGGCTGAATACAGATGACAGCAATCTGGAAAAGTTTAAGGAGCAGCTCGACCAAAAGAAAGGGGCATTAATACAACTTCCACCCCTTGATCATCCAAGAGGTAAGCAATGGACTTTATTTCGGCTTCCGACGTGGATGAAAGTGGCGGCGGCTGCCGTACTCCTCATTGGGGGCTCCGCATTGGTAATCTATAACAAATTAAGAACGGACGACACGCTGGTCGCTCAACAGGAAAATGATATACTTCCCGGAAGCGATAAAGCACTCCTGACCTTGTCTGACGGATCGACGGTCTCCCTATCAGAAGCAGAAAACGGTAAGATAGCCGCACAGCACGGACTTCGGATTGAGAAGACGAACGAGGGTGAAATTGTATACCAGACAAATGGCGGTTCCGCTGCTAAAGCCAATGCTTTCAACAGCGTGGTCACGCCAAACGGCGGACAATATCGTGTTATATTGCCCGATGGCTCAAAAGCTTTGCTCAATGCCGCCTCATCGCTGACCTATCCGGTGCACTTCGATAAACGGGAGCGCCGAGTAAAAATGACCGGAGAAGTTTATTTTGAGATCGCAAAAGCAACCAACGACAGAAACGAGCGTCTGCCCTTTTTCGTAGAGACCGACAAGCAGGAAATACAGGTGCTGGGCACAACGTTCAACGTGAGTGCCTACAAGGACGACCCATACCATTATACCACATTGATAGAGGGAAGCGTGCGCTTGATGTCTTCGGCCGACGGCAGGTTCACATTGCTGAAACCTGGCCAGCATGCAATTGTAGGAAGAACGGTATCGGTGTCCGAAGCCGACATGAAGCGAGACCTTGCCTGGGTAAACGGTAATTTTATTTTCCGTCGAGAGGAACTCCATAGCATCCTGCGTAAGATTTCCCGATGGTATGATGTAGAGGTCGAGTGTCCGCCCGAACTCGGTAAGATGAAATTTACAGGAAAAGTTTCCCGCAGTCAACCCCTTTCAGCGGTGGTCGAAATGATTTCTTCCCTCGACAAGATCAACATACAACTTAAAGAAAGGAGGATTACCGTGACCAAATAACTACCAGTCCAACGACTTTGATTAGCATATAAAAAGAGGCGGCAGGTGCTACCAACATCTGCCGCTTATAATTAAGTCATCCAAAAAAAATGTGTAGACAAATTTTCAAAAGGACAAAACTATAAAACAAAAGTATGAATTTTTATCAAGTCATGCGTGTTATGAAAATCACCATGCTATTATTGACGCTCTGTCTTTTACAGTTGAGTGCTGCCACGTATGGGCAACAGCTGACTTTAAATAAGCAAAGCGCCCATATCGCTGATATCTTAGAGGAAATCAGCGATAAGACAGGCTACGATTTCTTTTATGATGCCGAAATATTCGATGGAGCACCACGGGTAACGGTCAATGTCAGGAACGCTGATATAGACAGGGTGTTATCGCTGTGCTTCCAGAAGCTTCCGTTCGCATACACGATCAACAACAAGATCGTAACCGTAAAGAAAACAACCTCAAAAATACCTGCCGATAAAAGGCCAACAAATAATTCGAAGCAGTCTATACCCATCCGTGGTCGCGTGATCGATGCCAGCGATAAAACTGCCCTCCCGGGAGTTTCTGTACGGGTAAAAGGCGTGCAGGCAGGCGCTACGACCGATGTAAACGGTAATTTTGCGATTACGGTCCCATCCGCTGGATCGGTACTTGTATTTAGCTACCTGAGTTATGAAACCAAAGAGGTAATTATCACGGGATCCCAACGTGAAATACTCGTTTCCTTGAAACAGTCGTCAACTGCTTTGAGCGAGGTGACCGTCCAGGCCCGCCGGAATACACGGACAGAGATTGCCGTATTGGAAGAAAGAAAAAAGGCTTCCATTATTCAGGATGCCATCTCCGCTCAGCAAATAGAACGTACGGGGAGTATTACGACCACGCAAGCACTGCAGCGGATTTCCGGTGTGACGGTAACAGACGATAAGTACGTCGCTATACGGGGCCTGGGGGATCGCTCCGTGATCGGACAGCTTAACGGCGCAAGGCTGGCATCTTCGGATCCCGACCGCAGCGCTATTCCGCTGGATCTGGTTCCGGCGTCCTTATTGGATAATATTACCATCTATAAAACCGTGACACCCGACAAGCCTGCCGATGCCGCCTCGGGTATCGTAGAACTGAAAACAAAATCTGTACCCGACAAAATGACCTTTGAAGTTATAGCGCAATCGGGGTTTAACTCAAACATCGGCATAGGTGGGAATTACAACAGCTTCTGGAACAGCGATATGGGAGTATTGGGAACAAAAATCAATCAAAAAGATCTGTCGAAGGATTTCCTTAAACTCTCGCAACAGTATCCGGATGGGCTGGGTTCCATCCAGCAGCTGATCGCGTCCAGTGGTTATAACACGGAGATCCGCGCAGAGGTGGGACGTATCAATTCAATCATGCAAGGATTTGATCCTGTTTTGACCTCCCAAGCAAAGCGGGCTCCTTTAAACCAGCTATATTCGGCAACATTCGGAAATAGTTACGAGGTATTTGGAAAACATAAATTAGGCGTGATCCTGGGAGGAAATTACTACCGGCGTACATCAAATATCTATAATGGTGACTTGACGCAATATAGTATTTATCAAGGTGTTGTGACTGGAAATCCCTATATCTATAGTCAGCGCAAGATTCCAAACTTCACCTCTACCAACAATATTGTGATGGGTAAATACCAGACCTATCAGGAGCGTACTGGTGTGGAAACCCTCAACTATGGCTTACTGGGAGGCCTGACTTACCGGTTCAATCCGCGTCATGAGGTCAGCTTTCAATATTTAGGCAGCTGGGGAGGGGAAAATACGGCATCCAATCTGCGGGGTGGATATTACTATGCGGGGCTGCCCGGCGATGTGAGCAGTACAACCTTTTCGTTAAAACAGACCTTTCGGACACTGCATACGGTCAACCTGCAGGGCGAGCACAAGCTTTTTGAAGGGGAGTATTCCCCCCGCCTGAGCTATAATGTGGCTACTTCCTCGTCCGACCAGAATGACCCGGACTACCGGTTCGTCAATATGGTCGACTATAAACCGCGCTACGGTGGCGCCATTGAGGTGCCGTTCATTCCCGATCGGCCGGGTACTAGCGGAACGGAATATGTATATACTGAAAGATACTACGCCCTGACATCGGGATATGTCAACGGTTTTGGCCCTTATGGCATTATGCAGGCGGATCCGAATGGCAGGCGTTGGCGCAAGCTGGATGAGACCACCTACAACTATAAAGGAGATCTGGCTTTCCCATTCCGGTTGTTCGGACAGAAACAAGAGTTTAAGACCGGGGTCAATTATCTAAGCAGGGAACGGCAATTCGGAGAGAATGTCCTGTTCTTACCCGGATCCAATTTCACCAGCTACGGCGCGAATCCGCCGGGGAAGTTGTCCTCCCTTCCATTGTATGATGTTGAAGGCAACCTTGACCGTTTGGTCAGCAATGAAACCATTGGCGTCAAATTGCCTACAGGCGCTGTGGAAGAGGGGGATTTTCCTGTAGGAGGGTTTTTATACAATATTCAGAAATCACCGAACAACTACACTGGATTTTATGAAACCAATGCATTCTACGCCATGTTAGACCTGAAACTCAGCGATGATTTTAGAATAGCAGGCGGTGTGCGTTTTGAGAATACCAACATACAATCTTCGGTTGATACGGCCAATGTATTCCTGGATCCCTCGTTGACAGCGGCAAACGAAGATGGAACGGTAAACCTCAATCCGCAGAATCCCAATTCCGTGTATAAACAAGGTTACAAACCTTTTTATTCGGCCAATGCCACCTATACCCTGCACGATAACATGAACTTCCGTGTAGCTTTCAATACCACACTGGCCAGACCGGAACTCCGGGAGATTACCAATGTGTATGAGTTCGACGCCTTTCAGATGGGGCTTGTCGTCGGAAACAGGAACCTGAGGAACCAATCGACAAAAAACCTTGATTTCCGATGGGAATGGTTCCCGGATGCCGGGGAAGTCATAGCTGTATCTGCATTTGGAAAACAGATAGACAACCAACTGGTCAAGGTATTCAGTCTGCAGACAGATGGTCTGGCAGCGACTTTTCCTGAATTTCCGGTTATCCAGTTTCAGAACGATCCCAACCGGGGACATGTCTACGGCCTGGAATTTGAACTGGTAAAAAACCTGGGATCATTTTGGGAGCCTGCAGCTGATTTCTTCCTGGGATCGAACCTGCTGCTGGCCCAGAGTAACATCAAAAAAACGCCTGAAAGACTGGCCGCCAATTGGTCTATCGATCGCAATGCACCAACCAACAGTCCTTTGTTTGAGCAAGCACCCTACAGTATCAATGCCTGGCTAAATTATACCAATAAAAAATGGGGTTCGGATATTACAGCAACCTATAACAACGTCGGTGAGCGTTTGGTCCAGATCAACCTTACGGGCGAGCCTGATTTGTATACCCGCCCGTTCTCGATGCTGGATTTAGTTTTTTCGCAGAAAATCAATAAGCGGATCCTGTTCAAAGGCTATGCCAAGAATATCCTGAATCCGGCGGTCAAGACCGTGTATGCCAATCCGAATACAGGAGGTAAATGGTATGGCACGGAGTATATCAACCGGAGTTACAAACGCGGAACCGAGATCATGCTTGGTTTTACCTATAATGTGTTTTAGATATGAAAAACTGTAAATTAAAGATCTTGCTCTTATTCTTTGTCCCCTATTCGTTGCTCTTCTTTGAGGGGTGCAAAAAAGAAAACCTGGACTACACCTTTGATTACCGCCAGAACGTGGATGCGCAGAAATCCTCCAACGTCCGATTGGTAAACCTTTCACAAAACTCACAGTTGATCGCCAACGGCGATAGCTTGACGAATTTTTTCTTACCACCCCAGGGGTCAGGATACGTCCCCCCTGAGGAATCTACCTACCCCGGCACCAAGTATTTCCCGTCCAACGGTCGTTTGGGGCTAAGCTGGGCCGTGCCACAGGATTTATTCGCAGCAGACGGCACCATACATTTTAAAACGACTTTTATTCCAACACCCACCAGCAGTATAGTGTCGCATGACGTGGCGTTTACTGCGAAGGAAGACTATAATAACCCAAAGGATTACTACCTGTTGATCAATCATGAGAATTTGGTTCAAGATCCTAAAAAAGTAGTGGAAGTGCCCCGGAGCGTAACCGCACCATCAAAAGCGGATCATTTTAAAATCCGTATTATCAATTTTTCAAAAAAACTAGGAGCTTCCAACTCGATGGAGGATATAGCCACTCCCATAACCTTGGCATATGCAGATGGAACGCCGGTTAGCAATACGACCAATGGAATTGCAGGGGAAAATTGGTCTGACTATGTAGAGGTCCCTTACGGCACCTATCAGTTTAAGATCTTAACATCAGATGGACGCCAGATTCCCTCCATAGGCCAGAGCTATTATAATCATATTAGCCAGTCCAACTCCACGATGGAAATGGGAGGGATCGGTAACATCGCCCGGATGTCTTCAGGCCTAACCTACGCACCGATCCAGACCTTCCAGCCGGGCGGAATATACAGCATTGTGGTTCATCCGGCTTCATTCACCTGGACCACAGGCAATGATGATGTCAGCGAGTTCCAAAATGGTTTCCGGATCATAACGGATATCACCGAGCCCCAAAATCGCACGTATAGCCAGGTCCAGCTTGCCAATGTGCTGGCCGGGCAGGATGTCGTCCTTAAAATCAAGGGGAAGGCAACAACAGCCACTGCTTACGGCGCAGCATCTGATTATCAACGCGTAGTATCGGGTAAGCAAACGATTGAAGTACTGAGCGCTACTGGACAGTCCCTGTTGTCACTGGAAGAGGAACTTCTGGGCGGTTATAATTACACCCTATGGTTATATGCTGATCAGGACAAAAAAATCAAAGGCCTGCTTGCTGTAAATAATCTAGCTGGAACGGTCTACACCGGACAGGGAAGCAGCGGTAATAACGCAACAATCGACCGGATTGATTCCAGATTTTTCTTTAATTTCCGCTTCCTCAATTTTTGTCCGCAGGTTCCATATGCCACATTCACCACAGGCGACGGACGCCCTTTCGCAGGAACCAGCACGACGGGGCAAGGTGTCAACGTTTCTTTCGGATCCATGAATATCCTGCATCCCTATGCGTCTGTTACTTACAGCATGTCGGATGATATGGGCAACGCATATCAGTTCATGGCCTATAATTCCTTACCAACCCGTGTCCCAGGCGACTGGATCAAACAGATTGCACCGCTATCCAGTGAGGAATTGGTGGCCAATAAAGACCTCTACGGCGCTGTCGGCCGAAAAATCCCTCTGCATGAACCCGGGGTATACAGCATTGCGCTGATCGGCGAGCTGAACGAAGAAAATGCAGCACAGAAAGCACGTTTTATGGTTGTCAAACACACGAAATAGCTATTAGATATGAAAAAATATAATAACCCTGACTTTCGCAGGAAGATATACAAGGCTTTCCGGTTATCCTTCATCCTTGTTCCGTTATCCCTGTTACTTTTTGGTTGTACAAAGACCGAATTTCGCACCGTCGAGGATCCGGCATACATCCGGGTATTCAACAACTTGACCTACACCCTGACTTTGGACAACAAAGAGGAACCGCAGCCTTTCTTTTGTATGTTCATCGACCCGGAGTTTGACGCATCCGGAAGGCCCGTAGGCGGATTAGCGGTGGGTGACTTCCTTGATAAACGCCATATTTACGCGGCACCCAATGCGGCACATGCCGGGTTGAGTACTTCCAGGTTCAATCCCGAATATCCGGGAAAGGAATTGGTGCCTACCGCCCCTATATTAAACGGATTTGACCTCACCAACTGGGCACAAATACCGGCAGGTAAACGTCGATTCCTGTTTATGTCCCGCCCCATCAGTGATGTGCCGTTTTCCAGCTTGCCGGACGAACAGCAACGTGTCGTCTTCCTGGATACCACGGTCGATCTATCAGCTCGGGAAATCTATACGCTGCATATTCTGCAGAAAGATTTTGCCACGAAGGAAAACGGCTTGTACGTGCGAAAAGAAACTTTTCATAAACAGGCGTTTTCCGATACATTAAGCTACGTCAATTTTTACAACCTTAGTTCCAAAGGCTTCTGGACAGCCGCAGAAGAGTTGAAACTGCCGGTACCGGGTACCTCGAAATCGCTGCGTTATGGCATCCGGGATACCATGAATATTTTCATGACACACATCCAACCCGGCACTGACGCGACAGGAACGACGGTACAGCAGCGGATCCCGAATTTTAGTTATCAATTCGCGGGGACGGTGATCCGTAACATTACGGATCCCGAAGTAACGCCGTATTATAGCTTTCCCGTTTTTTTAAATACTGGCAATAAGGTTTACGCGGATACATGGCAATATATTCAGTTTTTTGCGCCACCCATAGATCCGCGTACCTCCGGAAGTTATAACGAACCACCGCGTGTACCCACCGGATTGAACCCCGCTGCGGTGAAAGACGGTACTTTCGGCTATATACTGATGGATCATGCACAGTACGATCCCAATTATTACCTGAATACGTTCTTCCCGGGGCTGACCGTGAATGTACATGCCGGGACGGACAATCCCAGGACTTTTGGCGTGGTCAATAGTATTGAAGTCGTGAATGGCAATGCATTCCTGACCACGGTGCAACGTAAATATCCACAACCAATCTATTAGCGATGAGAAAGAATATATTTTTACTGTTTACTTTTTACATTTTACTTTTCATTTCCTGCGAACATAAGGATCTGGATCTATATGTAGAAAGTGAAAATTATAGCAACGCATCGGATTTCGTAGGAAACAATTATAATCTGAGTTTATTCCATGCCGCATTGAAGCAGGCCGATCTATTGGAGCTTCTGAAGCAAGAAGGTCCATACACTGTATTTGCACCGAGCAATAAAGCTTTTAATGATTTGGGTATTGTACGCGCCAGCGACTTTGCTGCGATGGACCAAGACAGTTTACGTAATATGTTGCGCTATCATATCTTACCCAGGAGATTATATACCAATGATGTACCTCGCAAGACGATAGACAATAAATATGTGAACATGTTGGATAAGGAACTATATATCGGATACGATTACCGGAAAGACTGTGCAGAATGTGTGCTACAATCCGACATGTACATCAATGGCTCAAAATCTGTGCTTGCGACGCAAGATATGGTTTTGGCCAATGGTGTATTGCATATGATCGACAAGGTGCTGAAATACGAAGCAACGCTGCAAGACCTGTTAAATGCGAAGTCCGAGTATAGCCTGTTTATTGCGTTACTGAAGCAGACCGGTGACTGGGATCGGCTGGCACAGCCGGACTTCACGACCGTCTTTGCACCCGATAACGAAGCTTTTGAAAAGGCTGGACTCACGATGGCAGACATCACCAGCTTAAACCCAAATGAATACCACAAAAGGCTTTCAAGGGTATACCTGCTTTACAATCATTTCTTCCTGTCAGACATGATCATTTATGGGAAATATGCAGGATCAGGCTATTACGGAAGCCCCTTTTACCGGGCACGCATTGTTGGCGATGAAGAGTATTATTTTGGCATTTCTGGTAATACACCCATCGAACCATTCATTATCCACAGCCAATCTCCGAATCCCAACAGCCCTATCCGGATCGGAAGTTTCCAGCCGGGGTATAAAACAGATTACAAAGCAGATAACGGCGTTTTACACGGCATCAGTAGCCTTCTAGTGTTGCCGGAAGAAGCTAAAATTAACTAAGACAATCGAACATGAATACTTTTTTAACCATGAGAATTACAACGCTGGCCTGCGCTATGATCTTGCTACTGTCAGCCTGTAACAAGGCCGAATTCATGCCGGAGCCAATCGGTGAGGAAATCGCCCCTCCCATATACCCCACGTTCCTCGAATCATTGCCACAACAAACGGGCCTGTTTAAATCCATGTGGCTGAAAGCCGGCATGGATGAGGTACTCGCTACCGAACAGGCGCAAGCTAAACTCACTTTTCTCGTGCCGGATGATGGCGCTATGGAAGAAGCTGGATATAGTGCGGAGAAAATCCAGACGATGGATAAGACTATGTTGCAGAATATATTGCGATACCTCGTATTAAATGGTGCAGTTGGACTGGAACAGCTTCGTTCGGCTGGGGGAGATCTGACACTGCCAACCTTGCTTCAACATCCGATATTTCTCGATGCTGAGGCCCGGGATGGTTCCTTGCTGCGAACGGTTCCTTATCAGTATCAACACCAGATTGGAGCAAAAGATAGGCAACTTATCGTCGACGGTCACTTTCTGGAAGTAGATCAGGAGCTGGATGTAGCGCAGGGAAAGGCTTTTATAATCAATAAATTACTCTCGGCACCCCAACGCCAGATGTATGATTTTTTGGTGCAGGACGGACGTTTCTCGTTGTACCTGAAGGCAATGGACCTCAACAATATAGAGTATGCCAATGAGTTTCTTATGAATTGGTGGGGAAACTTTCCGCCGCCCATCCGTTACATGATCGACTGGAATTATTATTTCGAGGGTACCTTTCATTCGAATGAGGACTACCCGCGACATATTATCCATGGAACGCTACTTGCACCGACTGATGATGCTTTTCACCAGCTGGGTATCTATACGGAAGAGGATCTGCGTGCCTTGAATGGCCGTATCGAGACCCCAATGTATTACGAACAGAATCAAACAACACCCGTGGACAGCCTGCTCAAATTCCACTTTATCGGCAGAGCCGGGGGGGATACGGGCTATAACCCGGACTTTACGGTACTCTGCTATGCGGTAAAGCGGGATAGATTTACAGATAACAGCATGTTCTTCTCGCACATGCTGGATGATAGGTTGCTTGCCGTACATAAACATGTAGGGCTTCGGTTTGATCATTCGGGCAACCGAATCACAGTAAGCCCCCTGCAAAGCAACGAACAGCCTGCATCCATTATCGAAGAGAATATCAATACCATCCAAGGGCCTGTACATGTGGTGGACCGAATTCTCGTTCCAGACGGCTTTAGTATGTGGCACAAGAAATAGGCGGAAAACCATGGGGTTTTATGATTATAAAGACAAAGAGATGAAAAAAGCACAATATGTATACGCTCTCCTCCTAACAGTGATGGTATCATCCTGTTCGAAGGACGAACAATTTCAACCAGAAACACAGAAAAACACCGTCAATGATATTGTACGGGACAATTTCGGCCTGACCTATCTGGCGACGGCACTCCATAGAAGCGGCCTGAACAAGACGCTGACGGAAACCGGTCCATATACCCTGATCGCACCAAGCGATGATGCCTATATGGCAGCCGGTTATATGAACCCTGCAGCCGTCTTTGCGGAACCGGCCAGCAAACTGGCCGAACAGGGGCAATACCACATGCTCAAAACACAGGTTACCTTCTCGGGGAAAGAATTGAAAATGAACCAGGAGGAGAAAACACTGTTGGGAACCATGCTTTATTGGAGCAGAGTGAAACGTGGGCAGGATACCCTGACTACCATCAATGGAGGACGGTTACTGCAGGCTGATACCAAAGCTTCAAACGGTGTAATGCAAGTGCTCAATCGTGTCCTGGTTCCTAATGTACATAGCGACCTTAAACAGGCACTGGCAGCGGAGATCGATCTTAGTCTGTTTTACGAAGCGCTGAAGGTCTCGGGTTTATTGGAATCGCTGGCCGGGACAGAAGATTATACTGTATTTGCACCGAATAATGCGGCGATTAAAAATTATGGCTATGCCAATCTGGAAGCGATCGGAAAGGAAGACCCCGCGGTCCTCAAAACCTGGCTGAATTACCACATTGCCAGGAAGCGAAAATTTGCTCAGGACTACTTCCTGTTTACACCCGAAGGCACAAACACCTATTCTGAAGAGATGATCAATGGAAAAACTGTCACCATTGATCTCCTCGGCGAGTATAATGTGCCAAATAGCTTTACGGGAATAAATATTAAGGGGTCAGGAAATTCCTGGGGCTTTGCACCCTTAAGGACGGACATAGTAACAGGAAATGGAGTTATCCATATAATAGGTGAAGTGTTAAGATAGTACGCAAACAGTAAAAAAATGAAAACAATCAACAGTATATATTGCTGCCTGGGGATTCTTATAGCAATTCTTCTGCTATTGACCCTTCCGGCACAACAGACACAGGCCCAGGAAACCTCCGGTTCCCTGACCGGCCGCGTAACCGATATTTCGGGGAAAGGCTTGCCGGGGGCGTCCATCACAGCGGTGCATACACCATCCGGCACGCGTTACGCACTGTCTTCGGACGGCGATGGGCGCTATACACTGAATAACTTACGCATCGGTGGGCCCTATACGGTGAAGGCCTCCATGGTCGGTCTGTTGACCGATACCCGTGAGGCCATACAGGTCCGCCTTGGTGGCGCGCAGCAGCTTGACTTTGTACTGGGCGAAAACGCACAGGCACTACAGGAAGTGACCGTCACCGCACGTCCGCAGGGACAGCGTGCCGATACCTACGGTGCCGGAAAAAACATCAGCTCCGATCAGGTCAGGAACATGCCTACGGTATCGCGTTCCATTACTGACGTAACCAGGCTGACCCCGCAGGGCAGCCGTGACAACAGCTTCGGCGGTACAAACTTCCGCTACAACAACGTCACCATCGACGGGGCGATCAACAACGATGCGATCGGTTTCTCTCCATCTCTGGGCGGACAGACCGGAACCTCGGGTATGGCCGGAAGCTCGACCCGTACCAATCCGATCTCCATCGATGCGATCCAGGACATGCAGGTATACCTGGCACCGTACGATGTAAAGATCGGTAACTTCACGGGGGGCTCAGTCAATGCGGTCACCCGCTCAGGTACAAACAAAATTGAAGGCTCGGTTTATGGCCTGGGGCGTAATGCAGCTATAACAGGTAAAGACCGAGTAGGAAGTTTGGGTAAGATGAACAGCGACTTCTATGATTACCAGACCGGTTTCCGTATCGGCTTCCCGATCATCAAGGATAAGCTATTTTTCTTCAGTAATGAAGAGATTACCCGCAGGCAGGATCCTACACAATTACTGGTGGGAACTACCGAGACCGCACATATCCTGAGCGAAGCGGATGCCAGCTCAATAGCAGGCACCGTACAGGAGCGCTACGGCGATATCTTTGATGCCGGAACGGCAGGGCTGTATACCAACTGGTCAAAATCTGTCAAGTTCTTCAACCGGATCGATTGGAATATTAACGATAAACACCAACTGGCGGTCCGTAATAACACGATCCGTAGCTCGGCTACGCACATGGACCGTGACCAGCAGGACTTCCGTTTTTCGAGTATGGCCTTTGAGCAGACCAATAACCAGAGTTCCACGGTAGCCGAACTGAAGAGCCGTTTCAGCAATTCGCTCTCAGGTAATGCCGTAATCGGTTATACCGTGGTGAACGATAGCCGTGACCCGCTTTCCGACCCCACACTGCCACAGGTACAGATACAGGGACGTACCCCTGGTACGACGATCTACATCGGTACCGACCGAGAGGCCAGTATCTTCGATATGAAGCAGAAGACCTGGGAGGTCACGGCCAACCTGAACTGGAACATCGGTCGCCACAAGCTCCTTTTCGGTACGCACAACGAGCTGTACAACATCCGCTACGGTTTTGTGAACGGTTGGAACGGACGGGTGGACTACAACAGTATCGATGACTTTATCAGCAACAATCCCTACCGTGTACGGGGGAGCTATAATTATATGGATAATACACGGGACTATATACTGGACAATCCCGCGGCCGACTTCAACGTGAACATGTACAGCCTGTACGTTCAGGATGAGATCCGCATCAGTGAGCGTTTCCGTATCACACCGGGGCTTCGTGCGGATCTGGCACACCTACCTGAAATGCCTGTTCTGAGTGATAAAGTAACTGATATGTGGGCCGACCCGAACTTCGGAATGACCTATAGTTACACGCCCATCAGCCGTATCTCCAATGACTTTATGAACAGGATACACCTTTCGCCACGGGTAGGCTTCCGCTGGGAGGCGACCGAAGACCGCAGTCTGGTCGTCCGCGGTGGGGCCGGCCTGTTCACCGGACGCATCCCGTTCGCATGGTTGGCCTACGCCTACTATAACACAGGCGACAGCTACGGGGCTTTCGACCAGCGTGCCGACCAGAAACCCTTCTCTCCGGGATCGGACGCCATCAAACCCAGCCCGAACGGCCTCGGGGACTTCATCGGTCAGAACGGAGCGGTCATAAACGATCCGAACAGTGGCAGGACACAGGTAGACCTGGTGGACAATGGCTTTACCTTGCCGCAGGTACTCCGGGGAAGTCTGGGAATCGACTACGAGGCCCAAAACGACTGGAAGTTCACGCTGGAAGCCATGTATACCAAAAACATCAGCGATGTGATGTTCCAGCAGCTCAACACCAAAGACAATCCGTTGTGGTATGGCTATGACAAAGATGGGCAGCAGCCCGTCTACAGCGGAACGGTGGACAGCCGGTTCTCGAACGTATACCTACTCAGCAACACCAGCGAGGGTTACCGCTACGGCCTGACGGGAACGGTCAGCAAGCAATGGAAAAGCCTCAACGCTACAGCAAGCTACACATTCGGGAAATCCAAGGATATCTCCAACGGTGTGCGCAACTCCATGGAATCCAACTGGCAGCTGAACCAGTCGCTGGTACCCAACAATCCGAAACTAGCCTACAGCAACTTCGATATTCGGCATCGGATCGTGGCCAGCATCAGCTACGGACATGACTGGAACTCCGCAGGCCGCACGAACATCAACCTGTTCTTCTCGGCACAGTCGGGCAGCCCGTTCACCTACGGGATCGTGAACAACAGCATACAGGGGCTTCCCCAACAGGTATCACTGGTGTACATCCCGACACAGACCGAAGCGACAAACTATTTCAAGGACGTCGATGGAGGGCAGACGGCAGCACAGCAGGCCTCGGCTTTCAATGCGTTCATTGACGGCAACGAATACCTGTCATCCAGACGTGGGAACTTCACCGAGCGCAACACGGGGCGTACGCCGTGGAACGTCCAGGCTGACCTGCGTATCGCACACGACCTCCCGGTGACCAAGGGAGGTCATTTCCTGACTATTTCGGCCGATGTGGTGAACCTGACGAACCTGTTGTACAAGGAATGGGGTGTGCAGTATTTCTCCCCCAACACGTTCAATTCGACCAGCTCGGTAGGTCTGACACCAACGCTATTTCCTCCGCAGCAGAATGCGGACAACTGGCCCGTGTTCACGTTCAGTGATCCCGGAAGACCATACAGTATCGATTACTTCAATTCCCGGGCACAGGTACAGTTCGGGGTGAGATATACTTTTTAAGAAACTAAGACACCCATCAGGTTTCAGCAGCACTTGGTGGCCATGAATACTCCGGGTCCCCATATTTCGGGATCCGGGTATTTAAATTAAAAAGAAAGGAAAAATATGAAAGCCATCAGCAAGCGACAGCACCGGGCGATAATCTACAACCTGCAACAACTCGAAGATTTGCAGCAAGTAAATGGTGTATTGCCTGCTGGTGACTTTTTCCAACATGTCCAGTTCCTGAACGAACGGTTCAGCCAATACGAAGCCCTGCTTTCCCAACTGGCAGATTGCATTACAGAATACGAAACCCTGCAAAAGGAAATAAGGGTAAATGTGGTAGCACCGGCATTGCGGCAAGCCCGTAAACAACTGGATAGCAAAAGTACAAAAGCCATGCAGCTAAGGGGACAACTGGCATCGGCACAGGGATTCTAAATAAGAAAAAAATGAACATAACCCCTATTGATTATTGCATTGACAATACTGGATTTTTTAATGCTATGGTACTCGCTACACTTAGACCGGCGTATCCGCACGGAATTTGGTATACCCCAATAGGTAATGAATGCGAACTATGAATGAACTATACTTTTTTACTTTTAGTTTTTCGCTGCCTATGAGAAAATGATACATGATAAAATTAGATGAAATAACAGAAGAACAATAATTACGATAAGAAGAATTTAGTGTGCACATATTTTCCGTATAAGAAAACTGGAATTTTTTGTAATAGAACGGGATAAGCAGTGCAGGCCTGCATATGCGTACGCTTGCCTACCCCGCTCTATAGGCATTCCAGAGCTCTTATACAGCGCGCAATCCCCCCGTTGGCAGCCTCCGCCTGATTACAATGGACAGTGATATCATCCAGCGGAATTGCGACCGTCATGCCCTCAACTCTCTAGACACCGAGGTGGCTGCTTTGGTTTGCCAGCGGCTCCCCAGGAAGGAGATCGTGGATTGCCTCTTTATCTCAGAGCGCACCGTGGACAAGCATACCCAAAACATCTTCGTCAAGGTGGACGTCACCTCCCGAAAAGAGCTGATCATTAAGTTCAAGGCAATAGGATATCAAAAAAAATGCTTTAAAATATCTTTTATATCGCCGGATGTGAATTAGCCGGACTCTGATTTTAAATTGCTATAGAAAATGAATGTCCATCTTCACGAATGTTTGTCTTTTTTTTTAAACAAATGTCTATATCTTATTTATCGTAACATGCTGTAGCCTCCTACGTTCCTTTCATTTCGCTTGTCGCCAAACAGCCCTATGTATTGATTACTGCAGGTTTCACAGGGATGAACACGCTGAACAATCTAGCCTAGGCAGATAGTTTATACTGACATTTCCTAAAGCAACAATTAAGACTCAATGGATAACTTAATAATTAATTTACATTACATAAGTTAGCTTTGTAGTAAACAGTTGTTAGATTCTATGAATACCGGTTACAAATTTGACCTGAGATATAAACTTTGGTGCTTTCTTCTGCTGGCGCTTTCCGCCTGCAAAAAGGATGGCCCGGAGCCCGATTATCCGGCAGGTTCCAACCGGTATATCAACGATTGGATACTGGACAGCATGCAGGTCTACTATTATTGGAACAACAGCTTGCCCAAAAATCCAGATCTCGATAAAGCACCCCTTGATTTCTTTGCTGCGCTCAAAAATTCGCAGGACAGGTTTTCAAGGATTTACAACGCCTCTGTTCCCGAAAGCTATTACCCTTCACCTGTACAGAACTTCGGTTTTGAACTGATCCTCTTCGAGAAAGCAGGTGGGGATGTGCAGGCCACCGTGGCATTGGTCGTTCCGGGGTCGGGCGCACAAAATGCAGGACTGCAAAGGGGCCAGACCATCCACCGGATCAACGGTACCCTGCCGACAGAAAGCAATATACAGAACCTGATCCGCACATCGGTCGCTCAGCGCAATATAGCCCTTGATATAGAAGGTGAAGGAACGGTCACGATCCCCGCTGTATCCATTTCCGAAAATTCGGTCTATCTGTACAAGGTATTCAACGATATGCCAAAACCAACGGCCTATCTGTTTTATAATTCATTCGATGGGCGTTATAAGCAGAACCTGCAACAGGCCTTCAGTGCGTTCAAACAGGCTGGTGCAACAGAGCTGATCATTGACCTGCGCTATAATGCCGGTGGTGATGTAGGAGTATGTGCAGCACTTGCCGCGGCTCTTAGCGAAGTAAATGATACCGATACTTTCTTAGAGTACAGGGGGAACAGCCGGGCTGGCATCCGGAAGGAAACCTTTGGCAAGACCATTTCCAAGACCTATAGCGGTACGCCCTTTTCTTTTGGGGAACTTCAGAACATGCGCCTTTCGTTGAACAGGGTATTTATCCTGACCGGCGGTCATACCGCCTCTGCCGCTGAATTTTTGGTCAAGGCACTTCGGCCATGGACGGAGGTTATCCAGATTGGTGAGACAACTTTGGGCAAGGATATGGCATCGTTCAGTATCAGAGACAACAATACAGGCAAAAACAATCCCTGGAGCATAGAACCTTTGGTATTCAAACTGTACAATGCCAATAGCGAGGGCGACTATCCATCAGGGCTCGTGCCCGATGTCACCAGGAACGAACTTAGCGAAGCATTGGTGCCGTTGGGAGATCCGAACGATCCGCTCATCAGGGAAGCATTGACCATGATCAATGAAAAGACTAACAGGGCAAACAGGATGATCACGGGCAGCGAACAGCCTCGCATCCTCTACGATTCAAGGGAAGCGGCAGACCGGAATTCCAATTTTATCGTTGCGCCTGAAAATTCACATAACAAAAAGCAATAACATGGAATCTAATAAGAAGTAATTAAGATTAACACCTAAACATGGAAAGATTGGACATAAATACCATAAATGAATTCAGGAAAGGCAATGAAAAGGCTTTTAATGTAGTTATAGACCGATACTATAAGAATATATGGCTGTATTTTCAAAAGAAAACCAATCGCCATGAGATTGCCGAAGAATTGACGAATGATACGTTCAACCGTCTGTGGAAGTACCGTCGCAACGTTGATATTGAACAGGGAGTGGAATCCTATCTCCGCAAAATTGCCTATGGACTCTTCCAGGACTGGCTAAAGGAGGTTGAAAAGGAAAAAAAGCAGATGGCCGATTATTCGGCCGATCTGTTGAATGACGTACCAGAGGAGGGTGGAGAGGATGCCCTCAATGCCCGTATGGACCTCACAACATTGATCGACAGAATAGCCGTTGTCCTTCCTGAAAAGCGCGGCAGGATATTCCTGATGTCACGCATGCTCGGTATGAGCTACGAGGAGATCGCACAGGAACTGTCCCTAAGCAAAGCAACGGTAAGGGACCACCTTGTGAAAGCAAAAAGAACAATGACCTCATCGGCCGATCTTCATAAATACATGTAGACAGATGCAAGATCCGCTGTTGTATCATTCTATCTTTATTCCCATCATCTATCCCCAATTCTCCCCCCTTTCATTTTTATTTCCCTCCCCTTATTGACCGGATTTTTACCGCAAAAAGAACTCTTAACAAAAGCTTAATCCTATTAATAAAAACTTAATATACAGGTTGTTGTGTGGTGCTTTCAATTAAAAATCATACTTTACAGAATACAACACTCTATAAAACAGGTAGTTGAAAATAAAAATAAATAGACTCGACCAGTCCCGGTTTATATATTTCCAACCAAAAACAATCCGTTAAAAAAACTGCCCCAATTTCTGAGCAGACCGTCTCCACCATTTTTACTGTATATATAAATAGAAGCCGGTGATAAAAACATTTACCGGCGCTACATAAAAAAATGGACGAAAATAGAAGAGAAGAACTGCTAAAAAAATTGAAGGACGGCACCCTGAACCAGGATGACGAAAGAGAACTGTGGGATATGAATGAGCAGGACGGGATAGACGATCCGTTTGACGATGGAGAGCCTGATCTGGATCTGTATACCGATATGGAAGCACCACCGGAAATGGGAGAATCGCTGGAACGGTTCAAGTCATATCACGCCTTCAGGGTGCGACGGGGAAAACAGCGGCAGACGATCTATCGCGTAGCCGCAAGTATGGCTGCCGTCTTCCTGCTGTATTTTGGTTTTACAACATTCAGCGATCAACTTTTCTTCAAGCAAGCCCCTGCCTATGTCACTGTCGAAGTGAAGAAAGGCGCAGTAAAACAGGTCGCGCTTCCTGATGGCTCAATGGCGACGGTATCTCCGGGTTCCGTGTTGCGTTATCCGAAGACTTTTGCCACAGATGAGCGTAAGGTATATCTCGACAAAGGTGAAGCATTTTTTGAGGTTGCCAAAAATCCCGAAAAGCCATTCAGGGTCGCATCGGGGAAACTGCAGACCACCGCATTGGGCACGTCCTTTACGGTACAGTACGATCCCATCATGCAACGTGAAAAAGTAAATCTATACACGGGTAAGGTTTCGGTAGAATCCGTAAAAGACAATGCCGATGTATCGGCTGTGGTACTGACGCCGGGTAAGGCCTATGAATATCTGGCAGGGAAAGTAATATTAAGTGATTTTAGCGTCGATAGCGGCAATCCGGTAGCGAGAGGGCTTGCCTTCGAAGACGTTCCTTTTGACGAGGCAATGTACAGAATCAGCTCATGGTACGGGATTACCATCACATTCGATCCCAAGAGCACTGAAAAACACGGAATCAACGGAGATTTCAACAATAAGGACATAGAAAGCATATTTTTCATCCTGTCCAACGCTTACAATCTCCAATTTACCAAAACAGACAGTTTAACCTATAAAATCGAGCGCAAATAACCGAGCTTGCGAGCTCATCGAAGATAATGTATGATAAAACAAGAATTATTTGCTGCGGGATATCATCAGCAATTAAGAAAAGACAGATAAATAAATGAAATGATGAAAACTAAAAAATAGAAACAAAACATAACGATAAAAAAGTGCCGTTCGGGAAAAACGACACTCTAAAAGCGGATCGTACCCCGCATGTTAAATCTTGATTTTAAACAAAAAATTTGTAAAAACCTTACGAAAATATGCAATTCTATGTTCTTATCCTAACGGATTTATTAAAAAACACTGTTAAAAACCTCTTAAAACTAAGCATACTGTATGTACTGCTCCTGCTGGCCGTGCCCCTTTTTGCACAGGCATATGGCCGTATCGGTTCCCCTGTCAGCATTACATACAAAAGTAAGGTAAATGCCGCTTCCCTGTTCAAGGAACTGAACAAACAGACGGGTTATCAGTTCTATTACGACAAATCCATCGGAGACATCGTGCTGGAAGCTGTCCGTTACGAAAAAGAGACACTAGGTGACGTACTGACCGAATTGAACCGTAAAGGTTTCAATTTCACGGTCAGAAACAAAGACATTGTCGTAAAATACGCAAAGCCAGTGCAATATGAACTGGCGGCCTTACGTACCACCACCGTACAGCGCCAACAGCCCGGCCGTATCGGCGGTAAGATCGTTGATGACCGTGGCGAGGTACTGATTGGTGCTTCCATCAAAGTGCTACAGAACAATCAGGCCATGCAGAGCAGCGTGGATGGCAGCTACACGTTCAGTTTGGATCCGGGCAGTTACACGATTGAAGTCAGCTATATTTCCTTTCAGACCAAGCGCATAACCGAGGTCAATGTGAAAGCCGACGAACTGACCAGTCTTAATATTGTGCTTAATCCATCCACCAGTACATTGGATCAGGTAGTGGTAAGCGGCAGCTTTAAAAAAGAAAGTGTTGCTGGACTGTATGCAAAGCAAAAGAACGCTGCTTCGGTAACCGACGGGATCTCTGCCGAGCAGATTGCCCGTACGCCGGACAACAACATGGGACAGGTCCTCAAAAGAGTGAGCGGTGTAACCACCGTGGACAATAAATATGTGGTAGTACGCGGTCTGAGCGAACGTTATAACCAAGCGATGATCGATGGGGTAACACTTCCGAGCACCAATATGAACCGTCGGAATTTCTCCTTCGATGTGCTTCCGCAGGAACTGGTCAGCAATGTGGTGGTCAACAAAACCGCTACGCCCGATATGTCCGCGGAGTTTTCCGGCGGACAGGTATCGGTCAATACGATGGACATCCCCGTAGAAAACTTTACGATGATCTCCCTTGGGTCTGGATTCAATACACAAAGTACCGGCAAGGACTTTCTGATGCTGGGCGAACGCAAAGGCGGCGATTACCTGGGATTGAACAGTAGTCAACGGAAAGAGACGGAAGGATTGCAATCTTGGAAATGGCCTAACGGTGTGAATACACCTCCACTAGGTCCGAACGGCGAATATCCTCCGGACATTCCCGTAGATCTGGAATTGATACCTGGTTCGGGGACTCCTTATACCAGTCTGGACGCCATTGCCCAAAGCAAAAGGATTGATCCAAAGGGGTTGATGGTCAACCGTTATAAAGCCATACCATTTCAAAACGGCCGCTTCGCCATTGGCAGGGTATATGATCTGCCAAACGAACTACGTTTTGGCTTTTCGGGCGGCGCCACTTACCGGAATCAGCAAACTCAAGTAAAGTTTAATAATATAAGAGGTAACTACTCGGATCCTAATTCACATTATATCGATAGTACGGAAAGCGGCGCTGGTATCTCGTATCGTTTCAATAGCACCATTGGTACGGCATTGAATCTTGGATTACAAGGTAAAACCTTCAAGATTGCCTTAAAGAATATGTATTCCCGGATTATCGACGATAATTTCAACGAAGCTTATCGCATAAATTACGGCGCAAGCAATGAGTTCAAGTATCGTGAGCAGTTTCAGGATCCTCAGGTCACCTGGGTATGGCAGCACAAACTAGAAGGAGAAAACCTGCTGGGCAACACCGGACTAAAAGCGGCATATTCGCTGGGATTGACACGTATCGGCCAGCAGGTACAGGATCAGCGGCGATTAAAATATAGACGTACGGCTATGATCGGCAGCGTTGAATATTTTCAGACGCCAAATATTTATACCCCATCTGACTTGGATGACAATTACGACTACCGGATGTGGACAGATGTAAAAGAAACGGATTACAACTGGGGAATATCCTTTACCAAGGACTTCTTACTGGGCGAATATGTGAAAAATACAGCTAAAGTCGGTTACAGTGGATGGGATAAGCACCGTACATTGGGCATGACCCGGGTTATACCTTATACCAGTTTCACGGATATAAACAATCCCATCGAAGGAGGCTATTGGGATATTCTTTCGTCTGAGCGAGTAGGTGCCGAACAAGGGCAGGCTTATTATTGGGCAGAAGACTTAAACGGACCTACGTTTGATGGTTCGATGCGGACCCACGCACCGTATATCATGCTCGATCAGCGCTTTTTCGAGAAATTGCGGTTGGTGTATGGCCTACGGGCAGAACATTATAATCTAGCGAATAGACAAGAAGAATATATTATTAGAAGGTTCGGTGAAATCGATAATAATTGGGAGGAGTTTTCTACGACAGGAGAGAAAGATTGGCGCCTGTTACCGTCGGTTAATCTGACCTACGGCGTTACCCCCAGTATGAATGTGAGAGGAGCCTATAGTAAAACTGCTATCCGCCCGGATTTTCGGGAAACGGCATACTTCGGTTTTTATGATTACGAACTGGATGCTACGATCTCCGGTAGGCAACTCGTGTCCACCATCGTGGACAACTTTGATCTACGTTACGAATGGTATCCGACAGCAGGAGAAATTATTTCCATTTCCGGCTTTTACAAGAAAATGAAGGATCCCATTGAACTGGTTTTCACCCAAGATGGACATTATCGGTTCCAGAACCAACATGCTGCCAAAAACTATGGTATAGAAATGGAGATTCGTAAATCCCTAGGTTTTATCGCAGATAAGGATTGGCTTCGTAATACGACGCTATTTGGTAATGGGACTCTGCTCAAATCCGAAGTAGAAGCACAAACCCAGCCATTGCCTGGCGATAACTTCGAACAAGAACGTATGCCGGCACTTGACCGCCCCCTATATGGGCAAGCACCATGGATTATCAATGGAGGTATTGCCTATCAGGACGCCATCTTTGGTTTTACCGCTAGCTATAACCGTTCGGGACACCGGAGCAATACCATTAATCTGAATCCCGCCTCCGTCGAATATGAAAACGGCCGTGATATGCTGGATGTACAACTAAGTTTACGGGTCTTGAAGCGAAAGGCAGAGATTAAATTTAATGCCGGAAACCTATTAGATCAGTACGTTATTTTTTATCGAAACATAGATGCTTACGAACACGAAAACACTGCTAATGCACAGGGTACCCCGATGATTCTGAAAGAGAAACATACGACAGCTTACCAGCCGGAGCTCGGCGATCAGGTAACCTATTGTGCCAAGACCGGAAAGAATATGACTCTGTCATTTACATATAACTTTTAAAAATAGGCACTTTTTAAGAGATGGTTTTTAGCAAATAATGAAAGGAGGGTCAAAAGCAGAAAATCGAATATATGAACCCGGGAAAAGAGAAAGGGCGTGAACAATAGTTGTTCAGCACCCCCTCGTCTAAAATTAATTGTGAAATTTCAATCTTACAAAGATATGAACAAAGTGAATAACTTAATAGCATCTGCAAACAAAATCGTTAATCATGCAGGTGTCTGGATCGGAGAAAAAGTAGAAGGTGCAAAAAACACAATGACTTCCTGTGTTGCAGCTTTGGTATTGTTAACAGGTCTGGCGGGCTGTGAAAAGAACCCCGCGGATTCGAATTTTGATAAGGGAATGTCTGCCGGCTCCTTGGCGGCACTAAGCTGTGTTGATACTGTGTCTATTCCGGTAGATGCCAATGGTATCATCACGATTCCAACTTTGACAAGTGACAAATTATGGAAGCTCAACGGTGTTTCTTATGTGAAAGATGGGCAAACATTGACTATCGACCCGGGAACAACGATCATCACAGGCAGAACAAAAACCTATAATGATCCGACACACGGTTCAAGAAGTATAGCGGGTGTATTGGTTGTTGCAAAAGGTGGTAAGTTGATCGCTAACGGTACAGCTGCTGCACCTATCGTGTTTACTTCTCCTAGCGCAGGAGGATGCGGTTCAGGTTGTAGTAATGCAGGCGCATTTGGAGGCGTTGTGCTTTTGGGTAAAGCGCCAACGAACCGTACGGTTGCAACCACTATAGAAGGTGTGCCACAACCGTCTGGTGTCGATCTTACCTATGGTGGACCTGGAAACAATATCGCTAACGACAATTCTGGTAGCTTAAAATACGTACGTATCGAGTTCGCAGGTTATCGTTTAGACACCGATAACGAGATCAATGGTCTGACTTTAGGCGGTGTTGGTACAGGTACAACCTTATCACATATCCAGGTATCCTATTCGGCCGATGATGCTTTCGAATTCTTCGGAGGTACTGTTAATGCAGATCACCTAGTTGCTATCGGTACGGACGATGATGACTTTGACTTCGACTTCGGATACACAGGTACCATTGACTATGCAATTGGTTTAAAAGATCCGTCATCTACTAATAGCACAAGCGGCGGCAACTCAGATTCAAATGGTATTGAGTCAGATAATGATGGTTCGGGTTCAAGTGCATCACCTAGAACTGAACCTGTTCTCCGTCACGTTACGTTATTAGGTTATGAAAATACTTCGACAAAATTGCGTAACGGCAACCGTTGGAGAAGGGCAACTGATCTGGATATCCAATATTCCATTATCGGTGGGTTCCCAACAGGTGTATTGTTTGAAAGTGCTCCTACAATTGCGTCAGCAGGTAAGTTTACAAATAACGTTGTGCACGCGTTTTCAACAGTTTTCTCAGGAGCAACTCCTGCAGGAAATTCCTCAGGAACAAACGTGTCTGCAAATGCGTACCTTCAGTTAGGTTTTGGCGATGAACTATCTTTCCTTACCTGTTCAAATGCTTCTAGCTTTAATGTTGAAGATTTAATTCCGTCGACCTCTTCACCGGCATATGGAAGTGCTACTACTTATAAAGGCGCTTTGCAACCAGGATTGACGCCTTGGACCAACGGTTGGACCAAGTTTAATCCAGGATTCTGCTGTAACTAGGCTGTATAAGTAAGTAATCCATTAAAGTAATTGTAATGTTATAGGAAGCTGGCCTGAATGGTTAGCTTCCTTCTATTAAAGAATTGGAAAGTTAAAGAAAGATAATGAGATATTTTACGCGCACAATGGGACTAGGTATGTTTCTTGTTCTGCTTTTTTCATGCAAAAAATTGGAATATGACCAAGGTATAACAACATTTGGAGAGGTCTTCTTTATTGTTGACAACGTTGAGTCGTATCCCCACCTGAAGATAAAATATAATGGTAATGATATAGACCAACAGCAAGGGACTGGTCGTATCCGGGTACCTGAAGGCGAAGCTAAATTTGAGTTTTACGATGAGAGATCTGGAAAGGTATTAGCAGAAAAGTCCGTCAATATAGAGGCAGGACTTGCAGCAACTTTTATTGGATTTCAACCTTCGGAAGATGCGTCAATTGCGTTTCTCGATCCCGACGCACAAAACAATGAAGAGACTCCACCAGAAGGATTTATGAAAATTAAAATTGCTAATTACAGTGCGGGCCTGCTGCCTGATAAGGTGGATGTTGTCTTTCATGGACTTGTCGGACGGTTATATGTACCAACAGATACTATTTCTAATGTGGGTAATAATTTGGAGATAGAGCAATATTATACAGTTAATAAGGGAAATGTTTCTCCTAGTCGTCCAAATTACCAACTTTCTTTTATTGATAGCGAAACGAAAGAGGAAATAAAAAATCTTGGAGGAACGATTTTCTTTACAACTGCAATGTTTGCAAATGCAGAGAAAGGTGTTTATACAGTTTACTTAACTGCTGTGGCTAGAGACTTTGAAGCACCAGCATTTTTAGAGGGCAGTGGGAAATATTTCACAATACAGCCCAACATCCTTTTTGCAGACTAACTTTATTTGCAAACGTTTATCATACGGATGCAACTGAAATATCAAATAACTTTATTCTATTGGATGACTCAATATCAACAAATTAACTTAAGTAAAAACGATAAGTCTTAAACAATGGCACAGATATTATTTAACACAGGGAACGCCGTTACCAACGACTGGTTGACCTACATAGAACAGGAAGCCAAGTCACTATCGCAAAGTGATGAATTTACTATCAACGGTTATGCCGATCGGGAACTGTTAAACCCGGAAGTACAAGCATATTTGCAGAGTGAGTTTGTGACGGGAGATTATGAGCAAGAAGACGACTTTGCAAAAGCTGTAGCAGCTTCAGAATTCGCCCTTTCGTTCGACCAGGACAAAGCATTGGCGAGTAAAGTAGCTTTATTTGGTTTCTGGCGCAAGTTAAAAGAGAAAGTCCGTAAAGTTTTCTGTCTGGCAATCGGAGGTATCATTAACGAAGGCGAACTCGACTGGAAAGAAATCATCAAACTGGTACTAGTGGCCTTGCTTCCTGTGTTTGCAGGGGGTATTCCGGCGATTGTATTGCCTATCATCATCGCTTTGATTGCGTCATTGATGAAATTCGGATACGGCAAAGTATGTCCAGTAGCCTAAATTAGTGAAAGCCTTTTTCTGAACTTTCAAAGGTTAACTGTGATGATTGTAGAAACCATGACCGATAGCGATATAGTCCAGCAGATGGATTTGGATATGCCCGAGGTGAGGAAGAAAGCTGCAGAAAAGCTCGACCCCATCAGGTTTCGGCGTCAGATCATCAAAGCCACAACGTTCCCGGTAAGTGCGTCGCCTTTTGTGGTAACCACTTCCCGCAGGAACCGGTGGATTGTGATCCTTAGGGCAAGGAGCAAAAAGGAAAAGAACAGGCCTACGCTGGATCACTCGACATTCGTATGTATGGCCACATTTCAAGAAGGGATTTACGCCTTTGTCTATAGTGCACTGTTTAGACCCGATGAGACCCGTAAAAATGTTGGACTATCCATATTCAGACCTCATTTCTTTGCCCGGTACAAGCTGCGATACGAGCTCGATGAAACCGGAATTGACCTGATCGGGAGATATTTCGTTCGGAACAACAGTCTCTACAGGGATTTTCAATTGCCCTACACGGACGATATCCCCATGATAGGTCGCAGGGTATATGCCACAAGCGAACAGGGAATAGCGTTAGGCGAGGTAAAATCCGATACGGCTATGCTCTTCCGTACCTATATCAGTTATGACATGATGTACGACGAACAGGTGCCCGAATTTACCCGAAGCGAAATCCTGAGGCAACAGGCGGTCACGAATTATGTGCCTGAACGTATGAGACTGCATTAACAAGGCATGGCGTGCCGTATAGGATATTGTCCAAAAAAAGAAACGTAAGAATTTAATCTTCATGAATGTGATTTTATATATCGTTGTTTGTCTGCCATTGAAAATTGGCGTTTTCCTTTTCCAGTTATTTGATTTGCCGATTACCAGGCAGGAGAGCGAAAGGCGAATTCGCCACAAAAGTGTAGATGATGGTAATCAGCAGGAGTTTGCCGCATCGGTTCCCCATAAAGAGGAATTACGTAATTCAGCAATCCGGTATTTTACAAATAACGAACAGACCAGCAGGTATTTTATTGCATACAACGTGGTGTACCATACTGCTATTGAGATTTTAAGGGAAGAAGGTTGGACAATTACGCTGGAAACAGATCCTGTCGGAAACCTGTTTTATGTCTTTCACGGGGATCCGGTAAAGGTATGATCGTTTATCGGAGTAACGGCACTTGACAACACTGATTTTTTAACATTTTATACTCCCTGTGCTTTGATTGGTGTATCCATAGGGAGTTTGATATACAGCCCGATAGATAACATGCGAACAATGATTGAATTTTATTTTTTGACTTTTAGCTTTTCTTTGCCTATGATAAGATGATACCTAACAAGATTAGATGAACTAACAGAAGAACAACAATTGCGATAAGAGAATTTAGCATGCACACGCTTCCGGGTCAAAGAAAACTGGTAATTTTTTAAAAACAAAACGGAACAAGTGTAGGCCTGCCTGGGTATGGGCGTGCCTGTCGGTTTTGTTTGGTATACCAGTACCACTTTGACAGACGGGGGAAGTGAGCCCCTACCCAAACAGGTCATTCCGCGGATGTCCTTCCATCGCCCAATGTAAAAAAAACATGAACATAGGCTGTACACAGATGCATCCGGTTACCCTGGTTGCCATCATCATCGGACTGATCACACTCGGTGCGCAGAGCGCCCTCTACCTCCAGCGAACTCATGACAGGACAAGGCTGGGCTATATCATCCTGCTTGTCCTACTGATCGGGTTTAATGTCGCAAACGGATTGCTTCCTAATCCCGCTTATGCGATGCCGCTCTATATCCAGCACATCATTGTCAATACCGCCGGATTTATAATCGTATCCTATTTCCCCTTTTATTTCTATCGGGTTATCGGACTGGACAAACTCCGCTTCCTGGCCATATACGGTGTGCCGCTCTTTCTCATACTGCCCTATGTTGCCTTCTTTCTGGTAGGGCTGACAATGCATGGGGACATTGCCTTCACCCACCGATATGGATACATCTGTTCAACAGCCTACTCGCTGGCGCTGCTCGCGGCCATAGGGCGCTCGATCCGCGTAGGCTACCGGAAGCAGCGCAACCTGAGCCTTTTCGTTGAAGAGCTTTTGGCCTACATGGCCATCATGCCCTGGGCATTACTTGCACCGGTGGTATACTATGGATGGGGGCAGCTCACCGAGACGCTGTTCACCAATCTGGGCTTCCTCGCCCTCAGTGCCCTGTTGCTCTACCGCTCCGTTACCCTGGGTCGTGCCGATCAGCGACAGCTGGCCAACCTTCGCCTGCTCGCCATGGATACCGAAGTGATTACGGCCAACTGTTTGCGCAACATGCTCTCCCCAAGGGAGACCGAGATCGCCATCCTGCTTTGCCACCGCCTTACCCGGCGCGAGATTGCCGACAAGCTCTTCATTTCCGACCGTACCGTCGAGAAGCACACCGAGCATATCTTCCTCAAAGTCGGCGTCAACTCCAGGCAGGAGCTGCTGGCCAAGCTCAACACACCGGCATGATGGTGACTGAAGTACCCATGTTAACGAGTACTGTACCTACGGAGATGAAACGTAGCCTTAACTGTTTAGGCCGATAAGAGCTGGTAGAAATGAGCAAGGCAGGTTATAAGGTGGAGGAAAACCTGTAGGGCAATATTTCACATTAGGTTAATATTGGTGTCGTAAATTTGGGAGGACTGTTAATTGAAATGCGGCCTTAGCTGCTCACGAGGAAAATAAATATGCTGTCATTCTTGATTCTGGACTTTTTCCAGATAGTTGTCTTTGGTGTAGTGCTTTTCAAGTTTCCTCTTAAGGGGAAATCCGATCACTATCTATCCATCATTCTTGTAGGGGGGGCAATGGCAATGCTGTCTAAGATTGTGTACCACTATATCGCCCCGGGACAAAGTCTGGAGATGACGATGTCCTCCACGTTGTGCTTCTCGGCAATGTCGCACCTGTATCTCCGGGAAGTACTTTCCCTCAATAAAATACCTTCACGTGTTATCCTACTGAACCTGATCCCCTTTTTCATAAGTGTGCTGTTGTTCGGTTATTCGGTCATCGATAGTGTCTGGCCGGAAAGTCTGCCCATAAGTGAGGGGGGCATATCCTTCCTTGCCCAGACAGGTCGGGAGATACGGACGTTGGTTCTGGCCTTTTATCTGTTGTTGGACTTGTACCTAATGTGGAAATACCGTGGCGAGCTGGTCAGGTCACAGGGAACGGTGAGCGGGAGTATCCTTGTCTATTTTATTGTACATAAAATACTGTTGATGTCCCTGATCCTCTTTTCTGGCCGCCTGGGTATCCTTCAAAACATGTCAATTTACATCGGCCTGTTGTCCATGCCGGCCGCGTTGGCTGTTATCACCTACTATAAGGTATTGGTTGGCATCAGCAGGAAAGCAAAAAACCTGGAAACTACCCTGGAGAACTATTTGCGGGATAAGGTTGTCGGTACAGGCCAGAAATACGCCAAATCCAATGCCGATGATGAAAAATATAAGGCTATCGCCCAACAGGTCGAAAACCATATGGCCAGCGAAAAGCCCTATCTAGACATGTTCATTCTCGGCCGGACAACTGGCACAGGCATTGCAGGTATCACAGTATGATCTATCCCTGGCCATAAACCAGCATTTGCAAAGCACGTTCTATGAATTCATCAATACCTATCGGATAGACTATTTCCGTTCCCATATCAGCAAGGTAATAAGTGAAGAGACGACCATCCTGGTGCTGGCGTACGAGTCGGGATTCAATTCCAAATCGACGTTCAACAAATACTTCAAGAAAATAGTCGGTATGTCACCTACGGATTATGTCAGGGAACAGATTGACCAGGATACCGGTGTTTCTTTACCGGCCCAGTAAAAACAACTAAACCTTTAATTAAAGAAAACTTAACAAAAACTAAATACGTGTCAGTTATCTGATATTCATTTAGTTATGCGTTTTTCAGGTCGTGCGTGCGTGTACTCCAATTGGCTCGGTCGCTATCCTATCCTGATTATGAGTCCTTTGTTCCAACTCAAAATCATGAAATGAAAAAAAAGAAACTAAGCTCGAAAATGTTCCGATACTGCTGGCTTGTTGCGGCCATTGTTATTGGAAACGTGATTGCCGTCCATGCCCAGCACGTTAAGGTAAGGGGCATGGTCGTTAATGAAGGCAACCTACCGCTGGAGGGGGTAAGCGTTACGGCAAAGCAAGGCCGGAATGGCATATCAACTGACCGTTCGGGGACATTCGCGTTGGAAGCGATGCGTGGGGACTCGCTGGTTTTCAAAACCATCGGTTTTTGCAGCCAGACTGTCCCGGTGACCGATGAAGTTATCCGTGTACAGCTCCTACGTGAAGATCAGGTTCTGGAAGAGGTGGTGGTGACCGCTATGGGAGTGAAACGGGAGGTGCGGAAATTAGGTTATGCCGTACAGGAAGTGAAAGGTTCAGAAGTCAACAAGGTACGCGATGCCAACCCGTTGAATGCCATGGCCGGCAAGGTGGCCGGTCTGACTATTGGTGCAAGCACGGAGATGCTGGGCAGGCCCGAAATCGTACTCCGTGGCAGTAAAGACCTGCTGTTCGTAGTGGATGGCGTGCCCATCAATTCGGATACGTGGAATATAAGTCCGGATGATATCGAGAGCTATTCCGTGCTGAAGGGGCCAAACGCTGCTGCATTGTACGGTTCACGGGGCATCAACGGAGCCATCGTGATAACCACTAAAAAAGGTTCATCACAGGCGCACCCAGGCAAAACCTGGTCGGTGGATTTCAACAGCACAAACCAGGTGGAAAGCAGCTTTATTGTATTGCCCGAAAGCCAGTCCGAATATGGCCGCGGTACCAATTTCGTGTACTCCTATGGCAATAGGCTATACGACAACAACCAGCGCCTTCCGACATGGGGTCCCCGCTTTGAGGGACAGGCCATCCAGCAATATGACAGTCCCTGGGATCCTGCAACGCAGACCAGAGGTGCCACACCTTGGGTAGCAAGGGGAGCCAAGAACTATGAGAACTTTGTCCAGCCGGGGTTGCTTTCCACCAACAACATCGCTTTTTCCAAATCGGGGGATGACTATGATATGCGTATATCGTATTCGCATACCTATCAGAAAGGGATCTACCCCAATACGAAGTTCAACGGTGACAATTTCAACCTCAACTCAGGATATGACATTACCGATAAATTACGGGTGGAGGGAAACCTGAACCTTAACCTGCAATATACACCGAACATCCCCGATGTGAGTTATGGCCCCAATAGTTAGTCTCTCCTTAAACCACCTATAATTTACTGATTATTAGTATTTTGGGTTTAGAATAGCTTGTTTTTTATTGCAAGAATTTGTATCTTAGAGCTTTAAAACCTTGCAAATATGTTGGGGAAAAATCCAGAAAAGAAGCCAGAATTATTCCGCCCAATGTTGGTGGATTATATTGACCACGAGCATGAAC
>DELI01000030.1 GCA_002354335.1 Sphingobacterium sp. UBA2700
ACCTATGTCAGGACAAGACAGGTCTAACTACTAACTACTAACTACTAACTACTAATCCGTATTACGAATATACTTTCAAAGCCTACGAATATTGATTGACAGTTAGCATCTTATTTAACCCGCGCTTTTTTGAATTGCTATTATTCTATTTTCACACAGTAAAGTGATTCCTGCAGAAATATCTGAAGGTGATCATACTAATGAAGGAAGAATGAGCAAAGTATTAATCATAAGCCAGGCCAGTTTTGAAACCTCTACAGATTACCTTTGTAAGTGGTTGGGGTATTATGCCACTCCATACAAACGTTTAAATGGAGAGGATCTGTTTGTTATAAACAGTTTGTCCGAATTGCCGCAGAATGATGACTATGCATTGGTATGGTATAGACGTCGCATTCATAAGTTTCCGAATCTCGAATACAGTTTCCGAACCCCTCATTTTGAGAATGAGAGAACACTTCGTGACTTCCTAAACTCAGAATTTAAAGCCTTATTCTTCTATATCCTTGAGAAGATCGAACTGGATAAATGGGTGAGCGATCCTTTTGTATTCAACAGGATTAATAAGCTACATGTATTGCAGGCTGCCGAAGAAAAAGGTCTTTTAATTCCAAAGACAGAGGTCATGACCAGCAAGCTTGCTCTTGAGGCATTTCTTGCTACCTATAAAAAACTTATTCTAAAACCGCTTAGTGAAGTGATTTACTTACAGGATGAGGGTGATGCGCACTATAACATGTTGTCGAAGGTAATTGATGAGAAGACGTTGAAATATGTTCCTCAGCAATTCTTTCCATCGTTAGTGCAGCAAGCGATCGAAAAGAAGATGGAAATCAGGGTATTCTACCTTTATGGCAAATTCTATTCTATGGCCATCTATTCGCAAAATAATAAGAACACAAAAACCGATTTCCGTAATTACGACCATCAACGCCCAAATAGAACCGTTCCTTATCAATTACCACAAGGCATAGAGGGCAAGCTGGATACCCTGATGAAAGGTTTAGGATTCAATACAGGCTCTATCGACCTGATCCTTACGCCGGAAGGTGATTACGTCTTCCTAGAGATCAATCCGGAGGGGCAATTTGGCATGGTTTCTCATCCTTGCAACTACTTTTTAGAACGAGAAATGGCATTAATATTTAAAAAGAAGATTTCCCATGAAGCATAGATTTATTAAAAAACTAAAAAAAATGGATGGTCTTCCGCTTTCAATCTATTTTCTGGAAAGAGATCAAATGGATTTGGACAAGAGCCCATATAAATTAGAAGAAGCCAAAGACATTAATTCCAAAGGCTATCGAGTGATTAGTTATTACAAACCAGTTTCAAAACTCTAGTTATGGGCTATCTCAATATCTTCGCAAATTGCAAACTGGTCAAAGGAGCGAGCATGTCGCTGCTCTGCGATTTGCAACTTAGAAAATACTATCAAATTCCGAACGACATGGCCGAAGTGCTGCTATTTCTAGGCGACCATTCGGTAGAAGAAACGATAGAAAACTTCGGTGCAGAAAACAAAGCAACAATACAGTCTTATATCAATTTTGTATTGAAAATGGATATGGGCTTTCTAGACGACAATATCATCAGAGAACTGGTACCCTTGTCTTTGGAATGGGACGCCTTCTCCGAAATCACAAATGTTATTCTAGAGATTAAGCCTGGAACGGCATATGATGTCGCTTTTATTCAGGATTTACTGGCGTTGAATTTATCAGCGGTCGAGTTGAGAAGTTACGAACCGATACCTTTTTCAGAAACAGTTGAGTTGCTTGCCTTATTTAAGTATAGCAAGGTATTGTCTATCAAATTGATTAGCGCCTGGGCAAACGAATACACAGAAAAGCGGATTAAAGATTTGATGGAGACAGATTACAGGCTCAATACCGTGGTACTTCATGGAGCACCGAAAACAAAGCAGATAAAGTTGTTCAGAGACTCTGCTTCAATCGTCTTCAGTGAAAGCAGTTTGCACTCAAACCTGCAATGTGGGGTCATTCAGCCTTCGTATTTCAGCACCAGCATAGAGCTGTTTTCCGAGAGTCAGCTCCACAATACTTGCCTAAATAGAAAATTAGCAATAGACAAAGATGGCTTTATAAAGAATTGTCCATCCATGAAAGAAAATTATGGACATTTCTTGAGCACATCTTTAGCAGACATACTTGCTAATCCCAGCTTTAGGAAGGATTGGTTTATCAATAAAGACAGTATTGAGGTTTGCAAAGTTTGCGAATTTCGTCATATCTGCACGGATTGTAGAGCTTTCACAGAACGAACACATATTGATCAAGATGGTCGCGACAGATCGAAACCGCTGAAATGTGGATATGATCCTTATCAAAATTCCTGGGAAGATTGGTCGCAGAATCCCTTGAAACAACATGCTGTCGCTTACTATCAGATGGAAGATTTAATCGATAAAGGATAAGATGGCAAAGTTTCCGTTTTATAAGCAACCTGATGCAAAGGACTGTGGCCCGACTTGTTTGCGAATTATCAGCAAGCATTACGGGAAGTCGCTTTCATTACAAATGTTGCGGGATCTTTCAGAAACAACACGAGAGGGTTCCAGCCTCATGGGACTTAGCCGTGCAGCGGAAGCGATCGGATTCAAAACATTAGCGGTAAAGATTGACTTTAATACACTTTTTGAAGATGTGCCAATGCCATGTGTTGTATTTTGGAGAAAACAACATTTTGTGGTCGTTTATAAAGTGGAGAAAAGTGGAAATGATTATAAAGTCTATATTTCCGACCCGAGCTATGGCTTAATAACCTACAAGAAAGAAGAATTTCTGGAAGCTTGGATTGGTAAAGGTGCCAATGAAACGACAGAAGAGGGGATTGCGCTGGTACTGGAAACAACGACGCGTTTTGACGAGGTTGAAGAGAACAGGGATAAAAAATTTTCTATATACAAATATCTCAAGCACTATCTCTCAAAATATAGAAAATATATTGTTCAGTTAGCAATAGGGCTAATTGGCGGAAGTTTGCTCGCGCTCGTACTTCCATTTCTGACACAGAGTATCGTCGATATCGGTATTCAGAATCAGGATCTGAATTTCATTTACTTAGTGCTTTTCGCTCAGATCATGCTGTATTTAGGACAGATGAGTATTGAGATGATTCGAGCCTGGATACTGCTGCACTTATCGTCGAGAATCAACATTTCCATTGTGTCGGACTTCTTTATCAAGCTGATGCGTTTGCCTATTAAATTCTTTGACACGCGTGTAACAGCGGATATTATGCAACGAATTGGAGACCACTCCAGAATCGAGCAGTTGTTGACGAATAGTTCACTGCAAACACTTTTCTCACTCATCAACTTCCTCATTTTCGGAATAGTGCTCCTAATTTACAACTATAAGCTATTCCTTGTTTTCTTCATTGGCGCTTTAGCCTATGTGCTATGGATTACTTTTTTCTTAAAAAAGCGTCGAGAATTGGATTATAAGCAGTTTTCCCAGCTATCGGAAGAACAGGGCCAGGTGATGGAACTGATCAATGGTATGCAGGAAATCAAGATGAACAATGCCGAGAACTATAAACGCTGGCAATGGGAGGGGACTCAGATCAAAGTATTCCGAATAAAGATCAAAGCTCTGAAATTGGAGCAAGTGCAAACAATCGGCGGTAACATTATTAGCCAATTAAAAGACGTCTTGATCAGCTTTATTGCTGCGAGTCTAGTTGTTGAAGGGAAATTAACGCTGGGGATGATGTTATCTGTACAATACATTATCGGACAGCTAAATACGCCGTTGATTCAGCTAGTCAGCTTTATCCGTCAATTTCAGGATGCAAAAATCGCGTTGGAGCGTCTGAATGAGATTCACGAGAAAGACGATGAAGAGCAGCTGGATCAAGCGAAACTTACAGACCTACCGGATGGCGATATCCAATTGCAAAATGTTTCTTTCCGCTACACCGGCTCAGAAACATCAGTATTCGAGGGGCTCAACCTAACCATTCCGTTCGAAAAAACGACCGCAATTGTCGGTGCTAGCGGAAGTGGCAAAACAACCTTGATGAAGATATTGGCAAAGTTTTATGACGCCGATCTGGGAACAGTAAAGATCGGACCAACAGAGCTGAAGAATATCTCTGTCCATACTTGGCGAGCGAACTGCGGAATTGTTATGCAAGATGGTTACATTTTTAATGAGAGTATCGCGCATAATATTGCTTTAGGGGATGATAGTGTCGATAAGTCGAAATTGGGCCAAGCGGTGGAAGTCGCAAATATTAAAGACTTTATCGAAAGCTTGCCCCTGAGCTACAATACAAAAATAGGGTACGAAGGATTAGGACTTAGCGGCGGACAAACACAACGTATGCTCATCGCCAGAGCGGTTTATAAAGAGCCAAAGTTTGTGTTTTTCGATGAGGCAACAAGTGCCTTGGATGCCAACACCGAAAAAATTATTACAGACAATTTAAACCACTTTTTGAAAGGTAAAACGGCGGTGATCATAGCTCACCGCTTATCTACCGTGAAAAATGCAGATAAAATTGTGGTGTTGGATCATGGCCGGATCGTTGAAGAGGGGAGCCATGCGGAATTGGTTGCTAGGAGAGGAGAATACTATCGTTTAGTTAAAAATCAGTTAGAACTTGGAAACTAATAGAAATACATTAGATAATATACACCTTCGTTCAGAGCAGGTGAATGATGTGTTGGAGAATCCACCGCATTGGCTGATTCGTTGGGGAAGTACAGTGATCTGTTTACTGATTGTTTTATTTTTTACGCTCGCCTGTATCATTAAGTATCCCGAGTTTATTCAAGGGACGATCGTTATCAGTTCGCAGAACCCACCGGAAAAGATTGAAGCGACCGTCAATTCGAGGATTGAAAAGATATTTGTTGCCGATCAAAAATCTGTGAAGAAGGGAGAACCTATTTTAGTTTTACAGTCGAATGCCAACTATGAAGATATGATTCGCCTAAAGGGTCTTCTAGATAGCGTAGAACTAAGTTCCTTATCCCAATTTCCAATTGCATTGACATCGACATTTAGATTAGGTGAAGTGCAGGAAGATTATACAGCCTTTGCCAAAGCCGTACAGGATGAGTTGCTCTTTGCCAAATTGAAACCATACGACACAGAAGGTCTGACAGCGGGCAAGAACATCAATGACTATGAGAATCGAATTGCTAACATGAAACAGCAATACACGATAGAAGAGGCTAAAATGGAGCTAACGGAAAAGAACTACCAACGTTCGGAACAGCTACAGCAGCAGGGGGTGATCTCGGCCCTAGACTTGGAAAATGAGAAAATAAGACTGCTAGAGCAACGTAAGAACTTTAAGAATACGCAATTATCGCTCGCGCAGTTGGAGGAAAGCGTATTAAACTTCAGGAAGATTCAAGCAGGAGTTCAGATCAATAAAACCAAGGATGAATCGAACTACGCTACAGGCAGTATTTTAATGTTAGAGCGACTTCGAAAATCAATCATACAGTGGGAGAGAAACTTCCTTATTCGAGCATCTATAGACGGAAAAGTAAGCTATCTACAATTTTTAGGGGAAAATCAATTTGTGAAAGCTGGTTCTAATTTGCTGAGCATTCTTCCGGAACGTCGCGATGTCATCATTGGTCAGATGCTGATTGCCGCACAGAATCAGGGGAAAATACAGAAGGATCAACGCGTATTGATCAAGCTTGATAATTACAAATATCAAGAGTTTGGCATCGTTACGGGCCGTATCCAATCACTCTCGCTAACCCCCGATAAAGATGGAAAATATTATGTCGAAGTGGCACTGCCCAATGGTCTTAAAACCTCTTACGATAAGCAACTAAACTTTGATCAGGAACTTACGGGTAGCGCAGACATCGTAACAGAAGAACTAACACTTGCTCAACGCATCCTAGACCAGTTAAGAAGTGTGTTAAAGTATCAGAACAACGACTAGCTATGGCAGGAAAGCAATTAGTTATACTCATCGCAATATTTATGTTGTCTTTAGTGAACACTGTTTTTGCCCAGAAACAATGGTCTTTACAAGAATGTATGGATTATGCTGTTCAACAAAATAAGAACCTCGCCCTCTCGAAGTTGGATGTAGAAAATAAATCAATCGATATAGAGATAGCGAAGCGCGAGAAACTGCCAACCCTAAATGGCTTTAGTAATATTTCCAGCAATTTCGGACAGTCGCAAGATATCTTTGGAAACAACGCAAGGAACGACAATTTTAGTAATAGTCTGGGATTATCAAGTTCTGTTTCGCTCCTCAACTTTGGTCGCATCAAGAACAATGTAATCAAAGCGGAAGCCTTAGTCAACGCATCAAAAGAGGATGTAGAACTCGTGCAGCGAAATACCCGCGTGCAGGTGCTGCAAGCCTATTTACAGGTGCTGCTACAGAAAGAAATGGCCCGTTTGATCGACTCTAGTGCTATATTCTCGAATTTACAATTGCAAAAGATCCAAAAATCAACCGATTTAGGTGTGACTGCTTTATCGGTCTTATATGAAGCGAAAGCGAATTATAGTCGAGATGTACAGAAAAAAGCGGCCGCTGTACAGCAAATTGATAAAGCATTGTTGGCACTCAAGTATGCGATGAACATGGAAGAGGATCAAGAAATTCAAGTCGATGAAAAGATATCCTTGATCGAAGAACTCTTAAAAACCGATGATAAGCATCGTTCATATTCAAACATGATGTGGATTGATCATCCATTGATCAAGAAATATCAATACTTGAATGAATCGATTATAGCCGAAAATAAGATCATCCGTTCTAGCCTTTATCCAAGTATTGATTTGAGTGTGAATGTGGGTAGTTTTTACTTCAACAATCTTACTCAGGGTTTTGGAAAACTCCCTTACATGGAACAGATTCAAAATAATTTCTCGCAACAAGTAACACTTTCCTTGAACGTCCCTATTTATAACCGAAACAGCGTGAAGTATAATCTTCAAAGGAATAAGATATTAATCCAACAGAATGCGGAACAATTAGCATTAGGCAAGCAGCAATTCTCCCAAGAAATGCAAGGCTATCTCTTGGATTATAAAAACTACGAGAAGCAACTCGTTTTAAGCAATGAAGCACTAGATAATACCCGATTGGCGTTTGATATCAGTCAAAAGAGCTTTGACGCAGGGAAAATCAGCATTTACGATCTGAACATTTCCCGAGCGAACCTTCTTAATGCGGAAAGTGAGACTATTCAGGTACGCTATAACATGGCATTCTCAAAATTGCTTATCGAATTGATGGCAACCGGAGATATACGATTTTAAGTGCTCAAATCTATCTATTGAGTTGTAGAAACGCGTTCGATCGCTCGCATGTTGGGAGTCGTTCATTTTGCTAAATGATTTGGAAAGATATCGAAATTTGTATCTTCGCGTAGCTTAGATTCAACGCCATCAACATGATCAAAATATATCATAATCATTCCTGCAGTAAAAGTCGTGCGGCATTAAGCCTTTTAGAGGAAAGTGGCGAAGAGTTTATCGTGAAAGAATATCTCGATCAAGTTCCTACCAAAAAAGAGCTTGAGGGGCTGATAAAGATGCTAGGTATCAAACCGCTGGATCTCATCCGTAAGAACGAAGATGTTTTTAAGCAGAATTTTGCGGATATCGAATTAAATGACGATCAATGGATTGATGTAATGACACGATACCCAATCTTGATCGAACGCCCAATCGTTGTAAAGAACGGCACTGCACGAATTGGTAGACCAACTGAGAATATAATCGAGTTGTTGAAGCGTCAATAAACTTGATTTATTAATCTACTACTTTTACTTATTTACTGCCCAAAAATACGGGAACCATTGGATTCATAATAATTGCTTTTGCTAAACTTTTACTAAAGAGTTTTGCGAAAAAGTTCTTATCGCTGTTCCAAGTGAGCAAAAGGATGTCGGCCTGCATTTCTTCCACAACTTCCTTCACCAAACTTGTGCTCTCTTTACTACGAATCAACTGCATTTGAAGACCGTCTATTCCCAAATCCTTCTGCAAATGATAGCGGTGTTCCTCTAATTCCAGCTCTTCATAAACTGTAGGATCCTTAACTTCCGGATGCATATGGACTATACTATACTTCAATTGCTCGCCCGCAACAACATCCATAAAGGATCTCAACGTGTTCTCATCGCCTTTTTGATAATCGGTAAACAACACGGCGTGCGACAGATGAAACTCATTCGGTCGCTCAGGGACAATCAATAAAGAGCAATCCATATTCTTTGCCAGATCGTAGGTATTACTGCCCAAAACATTTTTCCTCGCGCCAGTTTCTCCATGTGTTCCCATAATCACTAACGATATTTGATGTTCGTCAATGTACTTTTGAATACTAGTCAAAAATGCGCCTTCGACACATTGAAATGTTACATCCGACGATGTCAGCCCTAAGTTTGATTTGAAGGCATCCAATTTCGCCTGCGAACTGTTATGTGCTTGTTCGCTATCTTTTTCATTACTGGAATGACTTTGAAAGGCGGATTTAAATGCTTGATAGACATGAACAAAATGTACATCATACCCGTACTTCTCAGCAAAAGCGAGCGCGTATTGCGAAGCAATTTGAGCATTATTCGAAAAATCGATGGGGACTAAAATAGTCTTTCTCATAGGACAAAAAGTTAATATAAACACGGTTTTAATGGAACGCCTTGGAAGCATTCCTTTCCTATAATATAAGCATTTTGAACGAGAAAAGCGAATTTTTATCTTCGATTTATCGAGTGATAACGGAAACGGCGTCGCTTTTCAGCTTCACCTTAAGCCAGCTTTCCAATCGATTAAGGTCCGCTTCATTTAGCTTATCCTTCCCATCAATCATTAAAACCGTTTGCAGGTAAGAACTATCCTTATTAACATAAACATTTTGTTTCCCTATAGAAAATGGCGACAATTGAGGAAATAAGGTCGTAATTTCCTCAATGAGCGCCTTATCAGTAAAGGTATAAGCGGCAAGTTCGTTCCGGAGGTTCTGTATTGTAATATCTTTTTCGGAGACGTGCTGCGATTGCTTGTTGATTTCCGCAAGGATGTCTTTCTTAAGATCCACGCTGTCTTGACGGATCAATAACTTCGTGTTTTGTAAATCGTAATTATCCAATCGATTATTCAAATCTTTAAGCTCACTATCCGAGAAACGCTTTGCAAGAAAGGCCAATTCAATTCTTTTTTCTCTGCTATTAAATTGCGTACGCTCATAAATCACCGTATATCCTTTGGCTGCAAACTCGTTTTGGATAAAAGTAGACACATTTTGGGTGAACTTTCTCTCCTGCAATAAACTGTATGCCAAATAGAAACTAGGCACTAACATAATAATCAAGAGGACGGTGATGGTCCTAGTTATCCGTTTCTCACGTTGAGCATCCACAAACTTAACCCTAGGGTATTTCAACAGCTTCACGATGAAAAGAGTAGAGATACAGATGAAGAAACAGTTAATTGTGTATAAATAGATTGCTCCGGAGAAATATGCGAAATTACCGATAGCCAATCCATATCCCGCTGTACAAAGTGGAGGCATCAGGGCCGTTGCAATCGCGACTCCCGGGATCGGATTTCCTTTTTCTTTGCGCGTAATCGCAATTCCGCCAACCAAACCGCCAAAGAAAGCAATCAAAACATCATAAATATTAGGAGCAGTCCGGGCTAACAATTCCGACTGCGCCTCTTTGAAAGGACTTAACAAAAAGTATAAAAACGATACAAATAAACTTACCAAGGTCGCAATGCCTAAGTTCTTCGCAGACTTCTTCAACAAATCGAAATCGTAAGTCCCCAACGCAAATCCAGCACCAACAATAGGTCCCATCAAAGGGGAAATCAACATGGCACCGATGATTACCGCGGTAGAATTGACATTTAAACCCACCGAGGCAACAACAATAGCACAGGCTAAAATCCATAGATTAGCGCCCTTGAAGGAAATATTCGATTTCACATTCTCCAACACAACCTCTCGAGACTCCTCTCCATAATGGAGATTAAAGGATCGTAGTAACTTGATCATAGATATTGCTTTATGCCGGGAAAATACGAAAATCCCCATTAAATTGGAATGTAATTTAAACCGCCAAATTTTTGATTAGTAGTTAGTACTTAGTAGTTAGTATTAAGACCCTTGGCGGTTTTTAATATTAAGATGTCTTTGGACCAGGAAAAGAGCGATTTTTGGATAATCAGGACCTGGCGTCGTAGGTCTTTATACTAAGTACTAACTACTAACTACTAAGTACTAAGTACTACTCAATTAATCCAATCCTATCATAAGGAATCGCCTGAAACTTCGGTAATACCTCTTTTATCCTGATGCTATCCTTGAGATTAAAGTTCTTGTTTTTGTAATCTACAAAAGGATCGCTTTTCTCGCTATCTTTCAGGAACAGCATATTAGAATTGACGTAATTTCCGGAAGCGAAGTTGCCGCATAGGAACGCGATGTTATTATCCGAAAAGTTGTACCGCATCGGTACAACGGCTGTATCTAGAATGGTATGCAATTGAGGGTATGCGTCTTTGTAAACGTTAGATCGAATGTCTACGCGTTCCGTCAGTTTATTCTGAAGGTCAGCGGCCATGAGGTCAGTTTTCCATTTTTCAATGGTCCAGGGGCTATTGCCTAACGCTTGTTTGCAGTTGATAAAGATATTGTTCGTGAAATAGTTGTTATAACCGCCATTCACATGCACAGCGCCAAATGATCCCTTATCCGTTGGGTTACCGCAGCGATTGAAAATATTGCCATAAACATAATGGCCAACGGTACCATCATCCAAATAGACTGCACAAACGCGGTTCTCGTCATCCTTATAAACATTTTCGAAATAGTTGTAACGGATCGTATTGTTCTGCTCTGCTTGGTTTCTACCGGTGTACATGGCACCCATATCAGAAGCATTTTGACAGACATTGGCAATCTTATTGTATTCAAAAAGCAAGTTGTTCCCCTGAAAACCTATCGCCATATGCGGAGCCGAATGTACGTAGCAATGTCTTACCGTATGTCCAACGCCAGTGACGCGTATCGCCGGAGCATAAGTCTTATTGAAAAGATTGAAGTTCGATATTTCACAGTTTTTAACTAGGTTATTTCCTGGCGTCAGCGTTCTATTGTCACCACCATTGATATAAATTCCTCCGGATCCCATATTGTTGATATAACAATTCTCAATGCGTACAAAGCTATTCTGGTTCTGATTATCGATTTCTGTTTTCAAATCAGTGGGGTAGGTGTCGCCCATTGAAATAGCCCGTCCACCGAGGTTCTCAAAACGACAGTCCCGAATAGTTACATGGCTTACATAACCCAAATAAATACCCAATCCACGGGCATACTTAAAATCGATATTCTCGATATTCAAATAATTTACCCCTTCGACGATCAGAAAAGGCTCATCAAACTGTGTCAAGCGAACATCCGTTCCACTAGCAATTGAACTGCTTGGATAAATAAACAGTCTATTGGCATCACGATCGAAATAATATTCTCCCGGCTGATCAACCTCTTCTAAAATATTATAAAAATGAAAGCCACGAATCTTATGAGAATGCTTTAAGCCCCAATCGGAGGTATCTGCGCTGGAATGGAAACCGTATATATGAGGATGTGTTGTGCTAATGGTCTTCTTCTTCGTATCTATAGCCTGAATCATCACATTATCATCCGCATACCCGTAGGCAAAGTATCCATAAATCCAGATATTATCTTTTTGTTTCCAGTTCTTGACGTCGCCAATATATTTAAACTGAGCGCCATACGGATTATCCACCTTGCCGTAACGCGCAATCGACCCTTTATTTAGCACCTCAGCGATCTTAACAATAGGTTCGCCTGCATTTGGCCAACGACCTAAATCATAAGCTTCATTTTCAATAAACAACATGCTGCTCGACGGTACAAGCTCCTCAATGCTATAGCCGAATCCATGAGGAAAAAGCCCCTCGTCTACAGCAATTCCCGACGCATTGACATCGGCTACTAAAATCTTATTTGCGGCATCCTTATGTAAGAAACTACGTTCTTTCCGATTCCTTACAGGTGCGAAATCCGACCCGTTAATTTTGATGGCTCCTGTAAAAACAACCTCTTCATTTTGATAGGCAGCAATAATGGTCGGTTGCCCTGCGGTTCCGGACAACGCACGATCAATTCGTGCAGCCTTATTAAACGCATATTCGCCCGCCCGCAGATAAATCTTTACTGCCTCCTTTGGCTGTTTTTGTTTCATCTTTTTGGCTTTCGCGAGCGCATAATCTAAGGAATGCAAGGGCTGCTCCAACGTACCGGTATTTTGATCATTCCCCGTCGGAGAAACAAATAGTACGATATCGGCCTTTGCCGTAGTCAGGAGAAATATTAGGATCGAAGTAAACAAGTATCTTATCATAAAGAGACAGGTTAATGAAAGGTTTATTTGTTAGATTGAATTGAAAACAAAATAGAAATAATCTTCGTTTTTGGCAAATTAAACTTTCGTTATAATAGTGCTATAAAGATTTAGCAAAGAGACAATCCGCTAATACCTATACTGTTTGATTGGAATGTATAGTCGCTGTATTTGACGCCAATGCGTAGAGCCCTTTCACTAAAGGGCTCCGACATACAGGCTCAAACTATATAGATTCCAACAATGCAAATTCCGAAATTTAGTCCAATATTTAATACGTGTACTTCATTTGATATACTTTTCGCTCGGCATCTGATATTTCCAATCCTTCTCTGATAAACCTATCCATATCGCCATAACTCTTTTCAATCTCTGTAAATGCTGCTTCTAGATAGCTGCGATCTACCGTCAACAATGGCAACATCACTTGTGGATCGACCTTCGCAAATGCAGCTGCCATCTTCGCGTCTTTCTTTTGAGCCATTTTTGGCAGTGTGTAATAATTTGTCATTAAATACTCGTTAATAACTGTTTCCTTGTCAACTCCCAAAACTGATAACAAGAGGGCAGAGGTTAACCCGGTACGATCTTTACCGGCTGTACAGTGAAACAATGAGGGCGCTTGATTGTCTAGTAGCTCACGAACCAAAACTTTGAATTCTCTTAAATTCGAATTGATAAACGCCTTGTTTGCTGTAATCAACAAGTTTTTAGAGTCTTGAGCAGTCATATCACCGGTTTTAATCTTCTGCATAACCGCATTCATCTCTGCGGTATTATCGCCAATAAAGATCGGGTGATGAATCCAGCGGATGCTGGAAGGTAAGTTGTCTTTCGATGTGGCAATTTCCTCATCGCTTCTCAGGTCATACACTTTACTGATCTTTAGGCTCTCAATATATGGAAACTCAGCTTCCTGAATACTCCCTAATGCATCAGCGCGATAAAACTGACCCCATTTCACTTGTTTCCCGTCCTTTGTTTTAATACCGCCAATATCGCGGAAGTTACTAGGCCCCACTAAAGGAATTAAGCGTTCAGTGATAACAATCGTATCTCCAGCCAGAATAGATGCAAAGTATAGGCGATCGTTCTCCTCCACAGCGACAACGCTATCCTTCGTCAAGCTGAAAGGTTTGCTATAGTCGATTGTTTCTACCGACTTGCCGATAAAATAATTACCTTGGAAATTGTGTTCCGCATAAATGCGATAAGATGTACTATTTATGCGATCTGTTCGAAAACCTTCCTCCAATGTTCTAGTGACCTTCGGAGTCTGCGCGATGATATTTAATGATACAAGCATAAGAATGTATGTAAATGCGATATATTTTTTGAAATTCATAACCCTCTGATTAAAATATCTGATAATTGATTCCCACTAATCCTCTTAAGGAGTAATACTCTAACTGTTCTACGCGACGAGAATCGCCATGGTAATAGCGCAAGGCTGCATTCGTTAGATTATTTAGCTCAGCAAAGACAGAAACTTTCCTGTTAACTCTATAGTTCGCTGAAAAATCCATAGTGAAGTTTTCACCATACCAACGATAATTCTCCGGGTTGCCTTGTACAATGGATAATGCCGATCCTTTGTAGTTGCCGGCAATGCGTGCCATAAACTTACCTTTTTCGTAGAAAATTGCCGCATTAAAAAGATGTTTTGATTGATTTGGTAGTACTTCCTTGGCAATAGTCTTTGTAACCTGCCCCTGATCGTCCAAGCTAAAGCGTGGAACCTCCATCTCAGAAGTCGTCATTGTGTAGTTGGCTTCAACTCCAAATCCATTCCAAAAACCAGGTAGGAAAGACAAGCGTTTCGATATCCCTGCCTCAAACCCGGCTAGCCAACCACTCTCGGAATTCTCAGGTTGGGTAACACGATAAATCGTGCCATCAATCTGTTGAAATGATTGAGACGAGTAAATTACATTGCTCAATTGCTTGTAGAAAACCCCAAAACTCGCAACACCGATATCGTCAAAATAATAAGAAGACATGAAATCAAAATTGTGCGCGAAAGTAGGCTTTAAAGCAATATTACCACGAGAGATAACGGGAGGGATATAAATCATGTTAATATTCTCCGTTGGGTTAAGATCTGAAAAATTAGCTCTGGCGAATGTTCTCGTATAGGCTAAACGGATATTCATCGCTTCGATCGGTTGGTACTTTAAATGTGCCATCGGCAATAGCGAACCAAATTTATTGCTGTTCTCGACCTTATTGATTTCTGCGGTCGGCTTCCCATCGACGTTTTTGCGGATTACTTCATTGCCGTAGTAAGTTAAAGCAGTGTGTTCGTAACGCGCCCCTGCAATCAGTTGTAGTTTATCCGAAAGCTTTATATCGAACATTCCATAGCCCGCATAGACATCCTCATTGCCCCTGTAAAACGCAGAAGCGGCATCTGGACTGGATTCACCTCTAGAGATATGCATGAGTTTGTTCTCCGTGATATAGCTATCCATCAAGAGCTGGTCTAACTGCGTCAAGGTAATTCCATTCAACAAAACCGAATGGTAATCAGCACCGGTCTCTTTCAAAAAACCACCATTGAAATCATAAGCCTCCGTCGCTAAACTTGCAACGGTAATTTTCGCGCCGGTATTGGCATAGATATCCACCGGGCTACCACGACGAAGGTATTTACCCTTGAATTTACCGCCAGCTTTAAAATAAATATTATTGTTCAGTTGATATTTAAAATCTAACTCTGCGATTCTATCGCGCTCAAAACTCTGTAACTGAAGGTCCAATAATATGTTTAGCATCAAATCGGAAGACTTTACTGCCGACTTTAACATCGGTACGAACGACTGATAATTTGAACTTTGAAATCCAGCAGGCGCATCCAGATCCAGATACATTTTGCCGTCAGAAGCAAGGTTCGCGTAATCCACCTTGCTGGCAAACATGCTCATGCGGTAGGTTTTCTTCGGATTATCGGCATGCGACGGTTTTCTGGTCTCCATGTTGGTTTCGTAGTTGCTCAACTTCCATTGTATATTCAACTTTTCACCCAAAGTATTATGAATACCGCCGACTTCAGCACCTAACAGTCCAATTCCCATGACGCCTTCTCGACGACGCTGGGTCAAGGTTTTGTCGGTGTAGGAAAAAGTATGCTCTAAAGCTGTCTCCTGATCCTGGAAGTCTGTTAAGATGCCCCGAAAGAATAGGGTATGGCTTGGACTGAAATTGTAGGATAACCCAGCGTTTAATCCCATGGTCGTACGTACTCCTTTATAATCGCGGAGCTCAAAACTCTCCATCGCAAAGTCATCTGGATTGTACATCGCTTCGGTATTATCGGTAGCCCAATTTCGCTTCCAATAGGAGCCGCCGATAATCAAGTTGAGCTTCTTCTTATAAAAATGATCCCCATACATAAAACTACCGCTGTAAATACCCTTTTGCGCTTGTCCGTTATAGCCAGTCCCTAGGGATGCTTTTAATGTTTTGCTCACCGGCGCCGTACGGGTGACGAAGTTAATGGAACCTCCGATCGCGTCGCCTTCCATATCCGGCGTAATCGCTTTTGACACTTGAACAAATTCGATCATTTCGGAAGGGAAGATATCTAAGGGAGAAGTTCTACTCCCCGTCGTATTGTTGGACGTACCTTCAGAAGTCGGCATCCGATTGCCGTTTACCAAGGTAGAATTCCATTGCATGGGCGTTCCGCGTACACTCGCATAGCGCCCCTCGCCATGATCGCGTTCAATAGCAATACCCTGAATACGCTGAACCGCCTCTGCAGCATTTCGATCGGGCAACTTACCAATTAAATCCGACGCGATAACATTCATAATCGCTGGACTACTTTTCTGTATGCTTAAGGCTTTGGCCTGCGTGTTAGCCATAATGCCCTGCACAACAACTTCATCGATATCCTGAGCATCATTTCCCGTGAAGGATAAATCGCCTAGATAAACATTAAAAGGTTTCTCCAAAACATTAACTGTCTTCTCGATCGACTCATAACCCAGATAGCTGAAGACCAGCTCATAGCTACCTTGTTTGATTCCCGTAATGCGGAAAAATCCGTCTAGATTGGTTTGTGTAGCGATGCTATTGTCTTTTGTTTTAATAGTAACGCCGGGAAGTGCCGTTTTCCCATCAATAATCCTTCCCGTAATGCTGTATTGCTGTTGCGAAAATGCAGCCTGCCAGCTTAGGAATAGCAGAAAAAATACGAAGTAAAAAATTCTTTTCATCACATGTTGATTTGTTGCCACAAAGAGAGAGGAAATCTCAAACGATATCGACCGCGCCAATTGGGAGGAACTTTAGCTGTATTTTTGTTTGTATAAGTAATTGGTAATAAGTGTTTTAGGTGTTGTTAAGTTTCGTTTAACAAATTATTAGGAAATCTTTGATACCTTTTCTTTAAGAAACTCCGTAGGCGATTGTCCGGTCTCCATCTTGAAATACTTATTGAATGTACTCTTGGACTGAAAGCCCGATTCGTATGCCAGATTTAAAATATTCTGATCTTCCTGAACAATCCGATGCGCATGAGCAATGAAATAGGATACTCGTTTTGAGTTGATGTATTGATAAAAATTGGAGTCCATTAAATTATTGAGGATAATGGAAAGATCATGATTGCTGATCGATAAACTCCTGGCAAGGTCAGAATGCGCAAACTCAGGATTCAGAAAAGGCTGTTCTTTAATCATCAGTTCATCGATCTGAGCAACGAGTGGTCGTAATCCCTCAATCTTCGCACTGTTCTTCTGATACTTTTCCTCATTCGTCTTCCTCAGAACCCCACTTAATTTGCTCGCTGTTTGTACAGATAGACCCAAACTGTCCCTATATGGATTAACAAATCTGAAATACACGATCAATAGGACGATAATCGATGAACTCGCCAGTCCCAAATAAAGAATGAATTGATAATCAAAGGGCTTGAACAACAAAGAGCTCGAGATAAGGAAACAGAGGAAAAAATTGTAGCAAATGAAACTCAATGCCAATCCTATTTCGTTCATCCGAGCACGTTTTTTAACGCTATCCCAATATTTAACTAGCAAATAGGTGTTGCCAAGGAAACAAGCGGCAAGGATAATTCGCCGAAAATTAAACACATAAAAATCAATCGCCTTCGCCAGTCCTTGATAATGAACAATTCCTTTATTAAAGAGCAGTTCGATCATAAATATAATTGCGGTGCTAAAGAACGGTAGAGAGAAGCAGATGAGTTCAACCCTTCGAATAGGCTTCTGGGAGAAAATATGTTTGCTATAGAGAAAGGCAAAAGTTGAAAAACCAATGGTCGACGAAATGCCGTATTCGAAATTGACTGCCGAATTTGAAAACTGAATAATCAGTTTGGAAATCAAGCCTAAGCTGCAGCAAAATAAAATAATAAAGAGAATCTGGTCTTTATTCTCCTTTCGTTTCAAAGTCTTCGAAAAGAAAAAGCTAAAAACCACAATCTGTCCTGTTACAAGTAATAGATATGGCCCCATATCAGCAATAATAACTTTTGATTATTAACTTATTTGCAATAAATTGTTATCTAATATCATGAAACAAGCTTCAGTCTTAAAAAATAACAGACTTCAATTAAAGAAAGTGCAAAACCAACCAAGTAGGAGAATGCTTCAAGTTACAACCCTTATAGAACCCTTGTAAACCCAATGATAATCCCAATCAAACCCGCTCCAGAGCGGGTTTGATTGGGGTAGTATTTGGTATTTGATAGTTAGTGTCTAGACCTAGGGTGGGTAAAGTTTTAGATAATAGAGATAAGATATTTGCTGTGCCGTATTAGTATGGCCATGTTGGCAGCCTTAGGTCTTTATACTAAGTACTAAATACTAACTACTATTCTATGTAGCATTTATGGAATACTTTACGTACTATGAATAACCAATAATATTCCAGATGAAAAGATTGATCACAATCCTATTCAGCAGCCTTATTTTCCTAAGTGCGTGCGACAAACAGCAAGACGATCCCAATGCACCAGAGTGCTATATCCAAATGAAGCAGCGATACAACAAGCAGTTAGGCTGCTCAAAGAAGGGGCAAATGGAGGTTAATCTTTATCGAGGACTCTATCAGGGTAAGGAAATCTTTTTTCCAATGACCATGTGTCCAAATTGCAGTACTGTAGCACCAGCCGAAGGTTACACCTGTCAAGGAGAAAAAATCGCAATCAAAGACTTCAATACGGAAGTGACGGCGATTAAAGAAGTATACAATAGCTGTACAGGGAATTTTATGTATTAGATTTGAGATATGAGATATGAGACATTAGAGTATGGCGCGAACAATGGAAGGAAGGATTCAAGGATTGACAGGATATTACGCTATAGGTCTTTATATTAAGTACTAAATACTAACTACTATTTCTGAACCAGGAAAGGAAGGATGCAAGGATTGACAGGATATTACGCTATAGGTCTTTATACTAAGTACTAAATACTAACTACTATTTCTGAACCAGGAAAGGAAGTATTCAAGGATTGACGGGATATTACGCTATAGGTCTTTATACTAAGTACTAAATACTAACTACTATTTCTGAACCAGGGAAGGAAGGATTCAAGGATTGACGGGATATTACGCTATAGGTCTTTATACTAAGTACTAAATACTAACTACTATTTCTGAACCAGGAAAGGAAGGATTCGAGGATTGACGGGATATTAGGCTATAGGTCTTTATACTAAGTACTAAATACTAACTACTATTTCTGAACCAGGAAAGGAAGGATGCAAGGATAAACAGGATCCTGCCAATCCTTAAACCCTTTTTTTTTCTGGTTCAAAACAAGCTCCATCAAAAAAAACAAACTTCACTATCAAAAAAATATGGCGACCATCTCTAGCCGCCATACTCTAATATCTTATGTCTAATGTCTTATATCCAGAAAAAATATGGCGACCATCTCTAGCCGCCATACTCTAATATCTTATGTCTAATGTCTAAAATCTAAAATCTAGACAGCCTTCTTCGCCAAGGAGCTCAGGAAGAAATATCCGCATAAGCCGGAAAACAATGACCCGATCAGGACAGCAAATTTCGCTTCTTCGATAAATAAGGGATCCTTGAAGGAGAGCATAGAAATGAAAATCGACATGGTAAATCCGATACCACCGAGCATACCGACACCAATCATATGTTTCCAGCCTGCTTCTTCAGGAAGGTTAGCAAGTTTTGTCTTTACGCAGATATAGGAGGTCAGGAAGATTCCGATGGTTTTTCCGAGGAATAGACCTAAGATAATACCTAATCCGAGTGGAGAGGTCAGTCCGCTGATCATTTCTTCGTGAAGTGTGATATTGGTGTTTGCTAAGGCGAATAAAGGGATAATAAAAAAGTTTACCGGATTTACGAGGGCATGCTCCAGTTTCTCTAGCGGCGACTCTGTTGCGTCCGGTGTTGTGGGAAGAGTCATGGCCACCAGCACACCTGCGATGGTCGCGTGAATCCCGGAATGGTGAACAAAATACCAAATGAAAACACCCGGGATTAGGTAAGCCCAGATATTTTTAACGCCGAAGCGGTTAAAAGCAATAAGAAGCAGCATGATTCCGCCGGCATACATCAGATAGGTGAGGTGCATGTCGGAAGAGTAAAAGATGGCGATTACCAGAATAGCCAATAGATCATCTACGATGGCTAATGCCGCTAAGAATATTTTTAAGCTTGCAGGTACCTTCTTGCCGAGCAGCGTAATGATAGCCAATGCGAAGGCAATATCAGTCGCCATCGGGATACCCCAACCATGATGCGTAGGTTCGCTAAAATTCAGCGCGATGTAGATTCCAGCAGGTACCAGGGCACCGCCGATTGCAGCCACAATAGGAAGGGCGGCTTTCTTAGGCGATGAAAGTTCGCCTTCAACAAGTTCACGTTTGATTTCAAGACCCACCAAAAGAAAGAAGATAGCCATTAAACCGTCGTCAATCCATAGTTTAACCGAGTATTTTAACTGAATGCTTTCGCTTTCGTAACCAATGACCTGTTGAAAAAACTGATTAAATCCTTCGGCTAAAGGGGAATTCGCAATAATTAAGGAAATGATAACACATGAAAATAGGAGAATTCCTCCTGCATAGTTCGATGAAAGGAACCTTTTGAAAACGGTTAGATTAATCAGATTTGCCATTATTTTTTGAATAATAGTTCGTATGGAATGTGAAAAATTAAGGGGTAAATATATGAAAAAGAAAGTGATTGCTGGGTAAAAACCGACAGGAATCGGGTAACAAACCTGTCGTAAATATGCGGTCCAGAATGAAGCCAGGCCGTTAAACTGCTCATTTTAATGCGATTTATCGGCCCAGCCTTAATGTCTTGATTTAATTCTTAATCTTTATAGTTGAACCATTTGATAAGTTCTTTAAAGCTTGCTTTTTTACCGTACATCAAGATACCGACACGATAGATACGAGCCGCCGCCCAAGTAGTAACAAGAAATCCGCCTACTAAGAGCAGGAAGGATACAATGATTTGCCAGGTCGGCACACCAAAAGGAATTCTGACTAGCATCGCAATCGGTGATGTGAGGGGAATAAAGCTCAGCCAGGTCGCTATGCTACCATGAGGATCATTGATCAAGACACCAAAAGATAACAAATAGGCGAGGAGCAGGGGCATTGTGATTGGCATGGTAAACTGATTCGCTTCGGTTTCCGAATCCACAGCAGAGCCTACCGCGGCAAATAAAGCGCTGTAGAGCATATACCCTAAGAGGAAAAACAGGAAAAAGCAGATCAGAAGCTCCGTGACATTGACGCCATCTAGGGCGGTTTGTATGTCAAGCGCAATAGCACTAGTGTCTGAGAGTTCTGTCTTATCTACATTTGCCTGTTGGAGCATTTGGTTCTGAAGGTCTTCCTTATTGATCAAGGTGTTTGTCGCTACAGTGAAAAGGGTAAATGATAGGACGATCCACAGCACAAACTGGGTAATGCCGACGAGTCCAATACCGATAATCTTACCCATCATCAATTGAAATGGCTTCACCGAAGAGATGATGACTTCCACAATACGGCTGGATTTCTCTTCGATAATTCCGCGCATCACTTGTGCGCCGTAAAGGAATAATGACAGGTAGATCAGAATCGATAATCCCATAGCTATACCCATAGCAATGCGCGTATCGCTATCTTTCGTGTCGCCCGATTCGGTAATCTCTTTGGCCGAAGTGGAAACCTGTGTGTTAATGTTTTTGATCTTATCCGCATCGATATGCAGTTCTTTGTAAGCATGCGCTAACAAAACTTTCTCCAATTCACTCTCGATTTCTGCTTGGATTTTGATGTTCGGCTTTCCAGAAGACAGGAATTCTATCTTTCGCGTTTGGAAGAAATCCTTTGGAATAATCAATAAGCTGGTTTTGTCGCCTTGTTCCTTAACCTCTTTTAACTGTTCCTGCAGCTCGGTATTTGATTTTGCATAGGTAATACGCTCGTTTGTTTTCAATTGCTGATGTACCGAATCAGTTTGATCCAACACATAGACCAACGCCTTCGAGTCTTCAAAACTTTTTTGCGTCAATAAGAACGTACCGACATAGAGGCCTATGAAGAATAGGGGAACTAAGAAAGTGGTAAGTAAGAAGGATTTCTTCTTGACGCGACTTAAATATTCCCTTTGTACTATTAATAATATCTTGTTCATATATAGCGTTCTATGTTAGTTATGTTGAGTAACACGTGTGATAAAAATATCATTCATGGATGGAATGATTTCAAAGATTTGATGTATCTCAACCTTTGGGATCAGGAAAGTTAAAACATCATTTAGACTGCGATTATCGGAAATCCGTATGGTAAGTTTTTGCTCTTCCACATGTTGTTCATGTTTAATCAGCTGATAAAGCTCATCCTGATGTATAGGGTCCGTGCCATTTGAGGCGTAGGAAATAGTGTAGGTTTGATTTCTATATTCGTTCTTGATTTCGCGAACCGATCCATCCAATATCTTTCTCGATTTATGGATAAGGGCAATATTATCACATAAAGCTTCGACCGATTCCATGCGGTGAGTCGAATAGATAATGGTGGCACCCTTTTTATTTAACTCCAATATTTCGTCTTGAATAATCTGGGCATTAACCGGGTCGAATCCAGAGAATGGCTCATCTAAGATGATCAGGTCTGGTTCGTGGAGTACCGTAGCTACAAACTGTACTTTCTGCTGCATTCCTTTACTGAGGTCTTCGACTTTTTTATCCCACCAAGATTCAATATGTAACTTCTCAAACCAGTATTTAAGGCGTTGCTTGGCTTCATTTTTTGATAAACCTTTTAATTGAGCGAGATAGATCATTTGATCGCCAATCTGCATCTTCTTATATAGGCCTCTTTCTTCGGGCAGATAGCCAATTCGTTCGACATGTTTTGGTGATAGCAATTCGCCATCGAAATATATCTCGCCAGCATCGGGCGCAGTAATTTGATTGATAATGCGGATTAGGGATGTTTTTCCAGCACCATTGGGACCTAACAGCCCGAATATCTTGCCTTTAGGAATAAACATGGACACATCGTCTAAAGCGCGATGATTGGCATACTGCTTCACGATGTTACGTATATCTAGCATAAGTTGGGTTTTTGTGGTTAAATTAATTAAAATGCCGTTAACATGAAACTAAATCTTAAAAATTGAGAAAAGATGGAAAAGTTTTTATAAATCGTACCTTTGTGCCATGATCGTAAAAGACGCAGAATTTATTTGCAGCAATACGGAAATTGATAAGTTACCTATTGCCAATCTACCGGAATATGCCTTTATTGGTCGTTCAAACGTCGGAAAGTCCTCGCTAATTAACGCGATGACCGGTAGAAAGGGCTTAGCTAAAACTTCTCAAAAGCCGGGTAAAACACAGTTGATCAATCATTTCCTGATTAATAAAACCTGGTATTTGGTGGATTTACCGGGTTATGGTTTTGCGCAGACATCAAAAAAGAATAGAGCGACCTGGGAAAAATTCATTCGTGCTTACTTAATCAATCGAGTTAATTTACAATGCGTATATGTGCTGATTGATAGTAGATTAGAGCCACAGAAGATTGACTTAGATTTTGTGTTTTGGTTAGGGGAGCAGGGAATACCCTTCCAGATGATCTTTACCAAAGCTGATAAGCAATCGGGCGTTAAGTCGGATCAGAATATCGCAAAATTCCGTAGAGCCATGAAAAAGTGGTTTGAGGAGATACCGACTCATTTCCTGACTTCGTCTGAAACGAAATTAGGTTGTGAATTGGTATTAGAGAATATTGATGCTATTAACCAACAATTTGAGTCGCCGATCGAGTAATCCATGAAGAAATATATGTCGTTGGTGCTTTTTGCACATAGTATTTTCGCACTACCATTCGCTATTATCGGATTTTTCTTAGCAATAAATACAACAAGCTTCCAATTCGATTGGAAGTTATTTGTTTTAATGCTGGTCTGTATGGTCACCGCTAGGAATGCGGCGATGGCCTTTAATAGGTATTTGGATCGGGATATTGATGCGTTAAATCCACGTACAGCGGTTCGTGATATTCCCGCGGGTAGAATATCGCCAAAGCAAGCTTTGACATTTACCATAATAAACTGTTTAATATTTATGGTTGCCTGCTATTTCATTAACGCAATGTGCCTGGTATTGGCACCGGTGGCCTTGTTTGTCGTGCTATTCTATTCCTATATGAAGCGCATATCTCCATTATGCCATTTGGTATTGGGTTTAGGGTTAGGCTTGGCACCTGTCGGAGCCTATTTAGCAGTAACCGGGGCTTTCGCAATTGTTCCCATCTTTTACGGCTTGGCTGTATTAACTTGGGTTAGTGGCTTCGACATCATCTATGCGTTACAGGATGAAGAGTTCGACCGTGCAAATGGCTTGAATTCGATTCCTGCGAATTTCGGCGGACCGAAGGCGTTACATATTTCCGAAGTCTTACATGTATTGTCTTTTATATTTGTTAGTCTACCTGTATTCTTTATGCCTACAGGTTGGTTCTATTATATAGGATTACTTTTTTATGGAAGTTTATTAATCTACCAACATCGAATTGTGAGCCCCACAGATTTAAGTAAAGTCGACCGTGCCTTTATGACCACTAATGGTATTGCCTCAGTGGTTTTTATGGTCTTTTACCTACTGGATATCGCCTTTATATAAGGCATGATATTGCTCACTTTTTAGCAAATGCACATAAAATTTAATTTGCATTCCATTTTGAAATCATTTTCTTTGCATGAAATCTATTAAAAATAAATGGCGAAAAATCTATTGATAGTCGAGTCTCCGGCAAAAGCAAAAACAATTGAAGGGTATTTAGGGAAGGATTTTCTTGTGAAGTCCAGCTATGGTCATATCAGAGATTTGGTAAAGACTGATGATGCAATTGATACGGAAAACAACTTTAAGCAGAAGTATGAAGTACCTGCCGATAAGAAAGCGATTGTCAGTGAATTGAAAAAGTTGGCAAAAACTGCAGAAACAGTATGGCTAGCATCCGATGAGGACCGCGAGGGAGAGGCTATTTCATGGCACTTATATGAAACTTTGGGTCTGAAGGATGAGAATACAAAACGTATCGTCTTTCATGAGATTACCAAGCCAGCCATTTTAAAAGCAATAGAGACGCCTAGAAAAATAGATTTCAACTTAGTAAATGCACAACAAGCACGCCGTGTATTAGATAGATTAGTGGGTTTTGAATTATCACCTGTATTGTGGAGGAAAGTTAAGCCCTCTCTTTCCGCAGGTCGGGTTCAGTCTGTTGCTGTACGTTTGATTGTAGAGCGCGAGCGTGAGATTAATAGATTTGAAGCAGAAGCATCTTATAAAGTAGTTGCGATATTTAATACAGGAAAAGCTCGTGAACAATTCAAAGCCGAATTACCACAGCGTTTCCAAACCTCTGCGGAAGCGGAGAAGTTTTTAAAAGACTGTGTTGAAGCTAGCTTCACAGTGGGGAGCCTAGAAACTAAGCCTTCGAAAAGAACGCCTGCAGCCCCGTTTACAACCTCGACTTTGCAACAGGAAGCCAGTAGAAAGCTAGGCTTTTCGGTAGCTAGAACAATGCAGGTTGCACAGCGTTTGTATGAGGCCGGACGCATTACCTATATGCGTACCGACTCAGTGAATCTTTCTGATACAGCTTTACAGGCTGCTAGAGCAGAGATTGTAAGTGCCTACGGGGATCAATACCATAAACAAAGACAATACCGTACGAAGAGCGCAGGAGCCCAAGAGGCGCACGAGGCGATTCGTCCAACATATTTCAACGAGCACTCTATCGATGGTGACAATTCAGAGCGACGCCTTTATGAGTTGATTTGGAAAAGATCAATCGCATCACAAATGAGCGAGGCTGAGTTCGAGAAAACGACGGCAAAGATTGATGTGTCTACACGTAAAGAAGACTTTGTTGCCACCGGAGAAGTATTGAAATTTGATGGCTTCTTGAAAGTATATATGGAATCGACCGACGATGATCAGGATGGGTTGGATGATGGCGATTCTGAAAACAAGCTATTACCTCCATTGACGACCGGCCAGGACTTGCAGTTGAAGAATATGAACGCTACAGAGCGTTTCTCACGTCCTTCGGCTCGCTTTACGGAGGCTTCTTTGGTAAAGAAATTGGAAGAACTTGGAATCGGACGTCCTTCTACCTATGCGCCAACTATTTCGACGATCCAGAATAGAGGATATGTCGTAAAAGAGGATCGCGACGGTAAAGAACGTGTATATGAAGTGATCAGTTTAGAGAACGGACAGGTTTCCAGTACAAAGAAAACGGAGATTACAGGTGCTGAACGCAGTAAATTATTTCCAACCGATATCGGTGTACTGGTAAATGATTTTCTAGTTCAACACTTTAATGATATTGTCGATTACAATTTCACTGCTACGGTAGAGAAGGAGTTTGACGAAATTGCACAGGGATTTAAAGAATGGACAGACATGCTCTCGAATTTCTATGGCCCGTTCCATACGGAAGTGCAGGACACGCTTGAAAATGCAGACAGAGCAACGCACGAACGCGAGTTAGGTGTTGATCCTGCGTCCGGAAAACCAGTGTCGGTTCGTGTAGGTCGTTTCGGACCACTTGTACAGATAGGGTCTGCTGACGATGAAGAGAAGCCTCGCTTCGCTTCTTTGCGCAAGGGCCAGATGATCGAAACGATAACCTTTGAAGAGGCGATGGATTTATTCAACTTGCCTAAGAAGGTTGGGGAATTTGAAGAGAAAGAAATGACGGTTGCAATCGGTCGTTTCGGACCTTATATTCGCCATAACAGCAGCTTCTATTCTTTACCTAAAGGAGTGGATCCTTTGGATGTCACGGAGGAGCAAGCTGTAGAGATTATTAAAGAAAAACGCCAGAAGGATAAAGATAAGATTATCAGAGTTTTTGATGAAAATCCTGAAGCAAAGATTGAAAACGGTAGATGGGGACCTTTCGTACGTTTTGGAAAGCAAAACTTAAAGATTCCGAAAGGAACGGAAGTGGAAAAGATTACCTACGAGGACGTGTTGAAATGGGCTGAAGAGGATAGCAAAGGTGGTTCTGCAAAGAAAGCGACGAGAACTACTAAAACCACTAAAACGGCGAAGGCAGCTAAGCCAGCAGCGAAAGCAAAAAAGAAGTAAGCTATGAAAAAAGACTTACCTTTAAACATCGTTGAAGACATCTCGATTGCGGTCGTATTAGAGTCTGAGGCACCCGGGGCGAAGGTTTGGAATGTGTATCTGATCAACGAGAAGGATAAGGCGATCCAGAATGTGTTGGTATCTTCCAAAGGGTATGGTGAGAAGGATGGTCGCAAGGTGATTACGACAACCTTACGCCACTTTATAGGTGATATGGACGCTCATTCATCGCAAAAGATTGAAGCTATTGATATTCAAGTTTTTGGTTTAACCAATGAATATTGGTTAAGCTATTATATCGAGGGTGTAATCTATGATAAAAAGTATATTTTCCTGCCAGACAGTATTGTTGATGAGAATCTGATCAAGATTCCATTAGTCAATAAGCCCGGCGTAATGATCGGAGGAACAAACTAATGAAAAATGGCAACTTCGTGATTGCAATAGATGGATTCTCATCTTGTGGTAAAAGTACCGTGGCAAAAGCTTTAGCGAAGAAATTGAACTTTGTGTTTGTAGATAGCGGGGCGATGTATCGCGCCGTAACGCTATATTTCCAACGTAATAATATTAGCCTGAGTGATGACGCTGCGATTAAATCGGCTATTGAAAACATCCATATCGATTTAGTTCCTCTCGCGGATAAAACGCAGGTACTCTTAAATGGTGAAGATGTATCTGATGCAATCCGAACGATGGAAGTGTCGGAATATGTGAGTGAGGTTAGTGCAATTAAAGCTGTTCGCCATGCAATGGTAAAGCAGCAGCAAGCCTTAGGGGCAAAGCGTAACATCGTGATGGACGGTCGCGATATCGGAACAACCGTATTTCCAAATGCTGATTTAAAAGTTTTCATGACGGCTAGTCCTCAAGTTCGTGCGGAAAGAAGATTTGCAGAGCTTACTGCAAAAGGAGAGGTCATCACCATGGAAGAGGTGAAAGATAATCTGTCCCACCGTGACCATATTGATAGCACCAGAGAAGAAAGTCCGTTAAGACAGGCAGATGATGCTGTTGTATTAGACAATAGCGAATTAAATCAAGAAGAACAATTAGCGTTTGTTGTTGACTTGGTCAACAAAAGAATGCAAACCGCATAAAAAAAGCTGGCTTATTCATAAGCCAGCTTTTTTCCTATTTCATATTGTCAATTTCGTTTTGTTCACGAAGCTTGTCAATATTGTTTTTCTCACCAAAATCATCGGTCTTAGTTTGAAATGCTTCCAATATCTCTCGGATAGCCTCGGAGTTATCAGCAGTACGCTGATAAATTTCAGGGATTTTTTTCTCAATAGTCTTATCGCCCAATTCGATATTGTCGACTTCTACTTTTGCAATCTTTTCTAAAACTGCTTGTTGACTATTTCTAATGTCTTCCAATTCCCTGGATATTTTCTCCATTAAGTCAAATTTCTTCAATTTATCCATAAATTCTACTTCATTAGTTTATAATATATAAACGTGCCAGCCGCAATTTTGTTTTAAGATCTTTGGTATTAACGTTTTTTAAGTATTCTTTGTAACCCTTTAGCCAATCGAGTTATCTGTGCCTATGTTTATAATCAATTACTTAATGAACATAGAAATCACAAGTTCATAATAGTGCAAAAAAAAAGACCCTATACAGGGCCTTAAGTCTTATATCTAAAGTCTAATATCTACTTATTGTATGCTTTCAAGCCTTCTTCCAGACAAACTAGTGCCTTTTTTAGATCATCTTGATTTAACACATAGGCAAGACGAACTTCATTCTGGCCAGCGCCTGGAGTAGAGTAGAAACCTGTAGCAGGTGCCATCATCACCGTTTCATTGTTGTAATCAAACTTCTCTAACATCCATTGGCAGAATTTATCTGCATTGTCAATCGGAAGCTTAGCAACTACGTAAAAGGCACCTCCTGGATTAGGACAGAACACACCATCAATGTTGTTTAGTCCCTTTACTAAGACATCTCTTCTTGCTGTATACTCTTTAGATACCGCTTCGAAATAGCTATCCGGAGTATCGACAGCAGCCTCGCCCGCAATTTGTCCTTCCAAGGATGGACTTAAACGTGCTTGAGCAAACTTTAAGCAAGTTTGATATAGCTCTTTGTTTTTGGTGATGATACAGCCGATACGAGCACCACATGCAGAGTAACGTTTAGAAACGGTGTCAAACACAACAACGTTCTGCTCTAAACCTTCCAAGTGCATTGGTGACAAGAACTCACGCCCGTCATAACAGAACTCACGATAAGCTTCGTCGGAGAACAGGTAAAGATCATATTTCAAGCATAGCTCGCGCAATGCCTCAAGTTCTTCACGTGAGTAAAGGTATCCCGTTGGGTTATTTGGATTACAGATTGCAATAGCCTTCGTTTTCTCCGTGATTACCTTTTCGAACTCCGCGATAGACGGCAAAGCAAAGCCATTGTCTATATACGACATAATAGGCTTTACAATAATATCTGCAGAGCAGGCAAATCCATTATAATTGGCATAGAACGGCTCCGGGATGATAACCTCTTCACCTGGGTTTAAACAAGCCTGCATAGCAATTGTGATTGCTTCAGAACCTCCATTGGTTACTAGGATATCACTTGGCGTGATGTTATAGTTAAGTTTGTTATAATACTCCGCCAATTTCGTGCGATACGATAGAGTCCCCTCCGAAGCAGTATATGCCCATACTTTGAAATCAATATTCTTCAAAGCGTTTAACATGACTTCAGGAGTCTCGATATCTGGCTGACCAATATTTAGATGATAGATCTTTTTTCCATCTCTTTTAGCCTGATCGGCAAATGGTGTAAGCTTTCTAATGGGTGACGCAGGCATTTGTATGCCCTTTTGAGAGATTGTTGGCATTATAATTTGTTTTCGTTTTGACTGCGTCAAATTTACGAATAATCTTCGAAGGAAAGGTTATAAATAACGAAGCCATTCTGTTTATAGAATGGCTTCGCTAAATAATATTCTAGATATCGTTTTATTCTACTATACCTTTTATCGTCAAAGTTTTAACAGGAGTCTTTGTATTTGATTTTACGATGAAAGACTTCGTAAAAGGCCCTTTGGTTTCCGCATTGAAAGTTACTTTAATGGTTCCTGCTTCACCTGGTTTTACTGGGCTTTTTGTAAACTCTGCTACTGAACATCCACAAGTAGGTTGAACGTCAGCAATTATGATTGGTTCATCGCCAGCATTGTTGAACTTATATTCGAAAGAAACTGGTTTGCCTGCTGGAATTCTTCCAAAGTCATGCGTCTCTTTTTCGAACTTAAATTCTGCCGCCAACATTGTCATTGCTGTTAAACTAATAAACGCAATTACCACCGCACATATACTTGTAATTTTTTTCATTGCTTCAATTTGTTTAGTTGTTTTTTATTTACTTGTAATACTCAAATCTAAGACCAATTTTATAAAAAACCAGCCTATAGCATACAGATTTGCTTAAATCAACAATAATATTACAAAAACTTTAAATGATTCCTTCTTTCAGAATATCCTGAATATGAATAATTCCTGCATATTTCCCCTCATCCGTTACGACCAATTGAGAAATGCTAAACTGACGCATGGTATGTAAAGCATTCACAGCCAATTCATTCCTGTCAATAGTCTTCGGGTTAAGACTCATGATGTCCTTGGCGCTCAAACGGGAGATATCCTCATGTTTTTCAAGCATACGTCGAATATCCCCATCCGTAATAATTCCGAGGATCTTATCATCCTCTAATACCACCGTCGCCCCCAAACGAAACTTCGTAATCGATATAATCACATTTCGGATGTCCATCGTAGGTTCGACGATTGGAAGACCATTATTGTCTGACAAGTCGCCCACGCGTAAGTAAAGCTGCTTTCCTAAGGCGCCACCTGGATGGTATTTCGCGAAATCACGATCGGAGAATTGTCTTTCCGTTTGTAAAGCTACAGCGATAGCATCTCCCATAGCAAGCTGAACAGTCGTACTTGTCGTAGGGGCTAGGTTATTGGGGCAAGCCTCGCGCGTAATCGTCGTATCCAAGATATAATCAGCTTGTTCGGCAAGGAAGGAATTTCGGTTTCCAACAATTGCCACTAGCTTATTGTTGGTTTGTTTTAGGAAGGGTACTAGCACTTTAATCTCTGGTGTATTACCACTTTTGGAGATGGCAATAATCAAATCCTCTTGCTGAATGATTCCTAAATCGCCATGTATCGCGTCTGCTGCGTGCATGAAAATTGACGGTGTACCTGTAGAATTTAAGGTCGCGACAATCTTCTGCGCAATAATCGCGCTCTTACCGATTCCCGTAATGATTACTCGGCCATTTAAACTAAGTATTGATTCAACAACCTTAACAAAATCATCATCAATTCTTTCTGATAATGCAAGGATGTTTTTCGCCTCTAATTCAAAGGTGTTCACGGCAACCTTTTTGATATCTGTATTGTTTTTCACGTAAAATTTACTTATTTTTATTCTTCAATTTACATCACAAAAATACACTATTTGGGGCGTATTCCTAATGTTGTAAAGTCATCTAATTTAACATCGCTAGGTGAATGGAAATAGAAAAATCACTATTTGACAATTTACAGGATTTTTTTGGGTTTGATAATTTCAAAGGAGATCAGGAAGCCATTATCACAAATGTGCTAAACAAGAAAGATACCTTTGTTATTATGCCGACGGGCGGTGGCAAGTCCATCTGCTATCAACTACCTGCGTTAATGAGCGAAGGAACAGCTATTGTGATCTCGCCGTTAATTGCGCTTATGAAAAATCAAGTAGACCAACTGAGAGCCTTCGGTGGTCGAGACAGCATTGCACACTTTTTGAACTCCTCATTGACTAAGAATGAGATTCTACGTGTAAAACAGGATGTAACAGAGGGTAAAACCAAATTGTTATATGTTGCACCTGAATCCCTGGCCAAGGAGGACAATGTGGCATTTCTACGGAGTATTACCGTGTCCTTCGTCGCTGTCGATGAAGCACATTGTATTTCGGAGTGGGGACATGACTTCCGCCCGGAGTATCGTAAAATCCGACAAGTCATCAATGAAGTAGGAGATAACATCCCTATTATCGCGCTGACAGCCACTGCAACACCAAAGGTGCAATCTGATATTCGCAAGAACTTACAGATGAATGATGCTCATTTATTTAAGTCTTCGTTTAATCGGACGAATCTTTATTATGAGGTTCGCCCTAAGCAAGACGTTATTAAGGAGATCGTTCGCTTTATAAAAAATAATACCGGTAAGGCCGGTATAGTCTATTGTCTTAGCCGAAAGAAGGTAGAAGAAATTGCTGAGGTGCTGAATATCAACGGTATCAAAGCTTTACCATACCATGCGGGGCTGGACGCCAAAACGCGTGCTGAAACGCAGGACAAGTTCTTGATGGAGGATATCGAAGTCATTGTTGCGACGATAGCTTTCGGTATGGGAATAGACAAACCAGACGTTCGTTATGTTATCCACCATGACATTCCAAAATCTATGGAAGGGTATTACCAAGAGACAGGACGTGCAGGACGCGATGGAGGTGATGGCTTTTGTTTAGCATTCTATTCGGAAAAAGACGTCGAAAAACTGACTAAGTTCATGAAGGATAAACCGGTTTCTGAGAAGGAAATTGGCACTCAGATCTTAAAAGAAGTTATCGACTATTCAGAATCTGCAGTTTGTCGCAGAAAGCAGATATTGTACTATTTCGGAGAGAAATTCGACGAAACAGGCTGTAACAATATGTGTGATAACTGCCGTTCGCAAAAGAGTTATTTCGACGCCGAAGAATCCCTATTGCAGGTATTGAACTTTATTAAGGAGCAAGGCGACAAGTTTGATGACCAACATATTATCAATGTAATGATTGGTCAGAACAACCAGCCAATATCATCTTATAAGCACGACACTCACCCTTTATTTGGCTCAGGTAAAGAATTGGGAGTGAATTATTGGAATTCACTGATCCGCCAAGCGGAGTTCTCCGACTTTATCAAGAAAGATATAGACCATTACGGACTCCTACAATTGACGGAGACCGGCAAAAAATATATAAGCAACCCTTACCCGATTAAATACATCATCAACCGCCCGATGGAAAAGGCGCGCGGGGATAGCTCCGATGATGCAGCGGGACACAGCAGTACCTTGGATGCCGAACTGTTGAAAATGCTGAAAGATCTTCGCAAGAAGATTGCGAAGCAGAAGTCACTGCCACCATTTGTGATCTTTCAAGATCCTTCATTGGATGAGATGTGTACTCATTATCCTATTTCTACGGAAGAGCTCAAGAAAATTCAAGGCGTAGGATCTGGGAAAGCAATGAAGTTTGGTGCACCTTTTGTTGAGTTGATCAAGAAATACGTTGAAGACAACGATATCGACAGACCGCAGGACTTGGTGATCAAAAGCACGGCAAACAAATCTGCATTGAAGGTTTCCATCATTCAGAATATCGACAGAAAGATCAGCTTGGAGGATATTGCATCGTCTAAGGGCATCAGTTATGAGGATATGCTGAAAGAGGTTGAATCTATCGTCAACTCAGGTACGAAGCTGAACATCGGATACTTTGTAGATGAGATGATCGATCCGGATCGTCAGGATGAGGTTTATGATTACTTCAAATCTGCGGAGAATGATAGCATCGATAATGCATTGAATGAACTAGGAGAGGAGGACTATTCTTTCGAAGACATTCAGCTTATGCGCATCAAATTTATATCAGAACTAGGAAATTAATAATAGAATATGATCAATACTTATTTGCCAAATATCAAGAATGCAGATTCTGATGCATTCTTCTTAATGGCAGGCCCATGTGCAATCGAAGGCGAGGATATCGCGCTTCGTATTGCTGAACGTATCGTTACGATTACAGATAAATTCAACATCCCTTATATTTTCAAAGGCTCATACCGCAAAGCAAATCGCTCGAGAGTAGATTCTTTTACCGGTATTGGCGATGAAAAAGCTTTAAAGATTCTTGAAAAAGTAGGGAAGACCTTCGGCGTCCCCACAGTTACGGATATCCACGAAAGCCATGAAGCAGCAATGGCTGCTGCCTACGTAGATGTGTTGCAGATTCCAGCATTCCTATGTCGTCAAACAGAACTATTGGTTGCTGCAGCGCAGACTGGCAAAGTTGTAAACATTAAAAAAGGACAGTTCCTGGCTGCAGAATCCATGAAGTTCGCTGTAGGTAAGGTTAAAGATTCTGGAAACGACAAAGTATTCTTAACCGACCGCGGTAATACTTTCGGATACCAGGACTTAATCGTCGATTTCCGCGGAATCCCAACCATGCGCAACTTCAACGTCCCAACGGTAATGGACTGTACACACTCTCTGCAACAACCGAATCAATCGTCCGGTGTAACAGGCGGTAAACCAGAACTAATCGAAACAATTGCCAAAGCAGCAATCGCTGTAGGTGCCGATGGACTATTTATCGAAACCCACCCAGATCCTACAAATGCTAAATCCGACGGCGCAAATATGCTGCACCTAGACCTTTTAGAAGGATTAATGGAGAAATTGATCCGCGTAAGACAGGCGGTTGTTTAGTCTAGATATTAGATTTTTTTTAGTAGTTAGTAGTTAGTACTTAGTATTAAGACCTTTTGCCGATAATGATTGTTCATTGTTTTGAACCAAGAAAGGAAGGATGAAAAAGATGAGCAGGATCCTGTAAATCCCTAAATCCTTCCTTTCCTGGTTCAAGACAAGACAATCCTGACAATCCTTTCATCTTTCTTTTCCTGGCTCAAGACAAGACAATCCTGACAATCCTTTCATCCTTCCTTTCCTGGTTCAAGACAAGACAATCCTGACAATCCTTTCATCTTTCTTTACCTGGTTCAAGACAATCCTCTCGACAAGCTAATCACCCCATTCAACAACCTACCCAAAATCAAAAAAAAGGCGCCTAGTCGGCGCCTTTTCAATGTCTAATATCTAATGTCTAACATCTAAAATCTCTACTCAAAATACTCTTTGATACGTTCGAAGAATGACTTCTCACTCTTACCTGGTTGAGGTTTAAAGTTCGCGGATCCTTTCAATTTCTCCAAAAGTTCTTTTTCTTCTTTCGAAACAGTCTTGGGTGTCCATACATTCACGTAAACCAGTTGATCGCCTTTGTGGTAAGAATTCACTTCCGGCAATCCTTTTCCTTTTAAGCGTAAGATTTTACCGCCTTGAGTTCCTGGGTCGATCTTAATCTTTGCTTTACCGTCGATTGTCGGAATTTCTACGCTTGTACCTAACGCTGCATCTGCAAAGTTGATGTATAGATCATAAATTACGTTGATGCCATCACGCTTCAAGGTCTCATGCGGAACTTCTTCAACCAAGATAATTAAATCTCCAGGGATACCTCCACGAGGGGCAGCATTACCTTTGCCGCTCATCGACAATTGCATGCCTTCGCTTACACCTGCAGGAATGTTGATAGAGATTGTTTCTTCACCGCGCTCTAATCCTTCGCCCTTACAGGTAGTACATTTCGCAGTAATCTCAACGCCTTCACCATTACAAGTAGGGCAGGTGCTTGTTGTTTGCATCTGACCTAAGATGGTATTCGTCACGCGACGAACAGAACCGCTACCACCACATGTGTTACAGGTATGGTAAGAACTCTTATCTTTAGCGCCAGTACCGCTACAGGTATGACAAACAACTTGCTTATTTACTTTAACCTTTTTCTCAACGCCTTTCGCAATCTCCTCTAAGGTCAATTTCACTTTTATACGTAAGTTACTTCCGCGTTGCACACGACGGCCGCCACGGCCTCCGCCACCACCACCAAAGAAACTCTCAAACGGATTACCACCGCCGAAGATATCGCCAAACTGACTAAAGATATCTTCCATATTCATGCCGCCGCCACCATAACCGCCAGCAGCAGAATTACCCGCATGACCAAACTGATCATAACGCGCACGCTTCTCCGAATTGCTTAATATCTCGTAAGCTTCAGCAGCTTCCTTAAATTTATCTTCCGCTTCCTTATCGCCTGGATTTTTATCTGGGTGATACTTAATAGCTAATTTACGATAGGCACTCTTAATCTCCGTCACTTCGGCAGTGCGGGAAACACCTAGGACATCGTAATAATCTCTCTTTGACATTTTATTTTTCTTATTGACCTACTACAACTTTTGCAAAACGTAATACGCTGTCATTTAAGAAATAGCCTTTCTCAATCACATCAATTACTTTATTCTTTAAATCGTCGCTAGGTGCAGGGATAGAAGTAATAGCTTCCTGGTATTCCGGATCAAATGGCTGCCCGATCACATCCATTTCTTTAAGACCTAATTGCTCCATTGTTTTGCGAAACTTCGTATTCACTAGGTCAACGCCCTGTTTTACGCTGTCGTCGTTAGGAATATCTTTCATAAAAGACATCGCACGATCGAAATCATCTAATACAGGTAATAATTTAACTAACACCTCTTTTCCCGCTGATTGCATTAAATCAAGCTTCTCTTTGGATGTGCGTTTTTTATAGTTGTCAAACTCCGCAACTAAACGTGTATATCTGTCATTAGACTCTGCCAATTTGTTGCTTAGGCTTTCTACTTCGTCAACTTCAGGGTTCTCAACGTTTGTCGTCGAATCTGTCTCTTCTGAATTTAAATGCTCGTCTTGAATATTTTCGTTTTCGTTCATCATCACCTTTAAATTATATTCTTAAATCTGTTTCAATCAATTCTTTTGCCAATAAAAAAAATCCGACAGCCTGTCAGTGTTTTATATGTTTACACTTGCAAAATGTCGGATTATTCAGATGAATGTCAGTTTTTAGATGCTGACATTGTCATGCAAACCACCATCCGAAGTACGGATAATGCGTGCAGGCATATTCTTAATAATTTGATAATCGTGGGTAGCCATTAATACCGCTGTACCTGAAGAAGCAATATCACGCAATAATAATACGATCTCCTCCGAAGTCGCCGGATCCAAGTTACCCGTAGGCTCATCGGCCAAAATGATCTCAGGGTTATTCAATAAAGCTCGGGCAATAACAACGCGCTGCTGCTCACCACCGGAAAGCTCATGCGGCATTTTCTTCAATTTCGAACGCAGACCTACTTTCTCCAATACATCAAGCATGCGGTTCTCAATTAAGCCTCTTTCCTTCCAGCCAGTTGCACGAAGCGCAAACTCTAAGTTCTTCTCAATTGTACGGTCATTCAATAAGTGAAAATCCTGAAATACAATCCCTAACTTTCTGCGCAAGAAGGGAACATCGTTTTCATGAAGCTTCTTCAAATCAAATCCAGCGACCATGCCTTCGCCATTAGCGATATAAAGATCACCGTAGATAATCTTCAATAAACTACTCTTTCCAGAACCAGACTGACCGATTAAGTAAAGAAATTCGCCCTGAGCAATATCTAAATTTACATTAGATAAAACCAAGTGCTTCTGTTGGTATATATCGACGTTCTTAAGTTTAATAACCGTATTTTCTCTCATATCTTTCTATAAGTCAATTTTTTTTATCTGACCAAATGGCAATTCGCGAACTACATCCATGATATAATCCAATTTATCACCAAGGCCAATTTTATCAAGGGATTTATCAGGTCGATCTACTCGAAAGTATGCTAATAGGGTAAATGCATCATCACGCAATTGAACATAATCCGGAATCTTCGCAACACCCTTTACTTTGATAACATACATGTAAACAAAATTATAATTTTTTATTAATACACAGTTATATTAACGCCACAATTTACCTTTTATTGGTTCGCACGCAAGAATTCCAACGTATTCACTCCATCGGCATAATCATCTAGCGCCGGACACTGGCTAGATCCTAACGGAAATACCGGAGAACCTACCTTCAAATCAATCGCCGATGTAACGCACTGAATATCCGATTCATGGCTATTGATGTACTCTTCAACTTGTGCAAGCGAGCTATAACGCTCATAGTGAACAACAGCAAGAGGAGAAGCCATGCTTTCATCCTCTTTCAACAACAAGAACCCATTATCGAAATGTTGATTCTTATTGATGAGGTAGATCGATTTATTAAAATCGTAATTATTATTGTACTTGAAATGATCTTTGATCCAATTGAATGATTCCACAGCCTCAAAGAACTTCGCCACATCATAATTCTCCGGAATAAAAACTTTGGAAACCGAGCGGCAGCCCAAGCCAAAGAAATCAAAGATATCATGGCCAAGGGATCTTAATTGATCTTCCGTTTCCTCGCCAGATAATACAGCTATAGAGTTTCTGTTCTTACGGATAATGTGCGGTTTTTTACCAAAATAGTGCTCAAAATAACGAGCGGAATTGTTGCTTCCGGTTGCAATTACTAAATCAAAATCTTTAAGAATGTCGACGATAGCAAAACGATCAGCGAATGCCGGCTCAATCTCGACCAATTTATCCAAAACAAACTTGGTTAAACCAGCGTCATCTGAAGAAGCCTTAATCTGTGCTTTAAAGCCGGTAATCAGAACACATAGAATATCGTGAAAGCCTACAAGCGGGAGGTTTCCAGCAAGCACCAAGCCGACTACCTTATCGGTTTCCTGATCCGGAAAATCAGCTAACCAAGCATGTAAATTTGCTTCCGTCAGCTGTGCGCCCAAGGCCTTAAATTGTTGTGCTACATACCGCGAGGTGTACCAAGGATTTAAGCGCTCAACGCGATCTAAAACTGCTTGAATTTCCGCATCATCTGATGCTAAAAAGGAACCTAAATGACTGAATGCTTGAATGCGTTGTTCTCGTACCAAAACTTACTATTTAGAATTATTCTCTATTATTTTTGTCTTATATTTGCCACATAAAAGTCAATTACTATTAAATTGATATACTTTATTTTTATCGAGTATATATTTAATGTTAACTTTGACAAGTGCAAAATTAGTTTATTATTTTATTGTAAGGACATAAATGGCAATTAAAATTACTGACGAATGTATAAATTGTGGGGCTTGCGAACCAGAATGCCCAAACAACGCAATTTATGATGCTGGAGTAACGTGGAAGTTTTCGGATGGTACTGCTTTGGATGGTGTTATTGATTTCGGCGACGGCGTTACATTAGACGCAAATGAATCGCAAGAAGCAATCTCTAACGAGGTCTACTATATCGTATCTGATAAATGTACAGAGTGTGTCGGATTCCATGATGAACCGCAATGTGCTGCAGTATGTCCGGTAGATTGTTGTGTGGATGACGAAGATGTTCGCGAAACTAACGACGAATTACTAGCTAAGAAAGCTTGGTTACACGCTGAATAAGCATCTAAATAAAAAAAACAAAAAGCCTGTCGAACGACAGGCTTTTTGTTTTTTAGTAGTTAGTAGTTAGTACTTAGTAGTTAGACCTTGGGCGGGAGTAGTTTTAGACATTAGAAATTAGATATACGATATTAGACGGCGCCGATTAGGCGCTTCATTTTTGTGCTAAATTAGGGTGGGACTAGTAGGGTCTGGTGTCATAGGTCTAACTACTAAGTACTAACTACTAAATACTATTCTATAAGGCTTGGTGGGATCTGGCCTAACTATTAAATAGCCATTGCTGAACACTGGTTCTGCTTAAAGCCCTTTCAAACCCAATGTAAACCCAATATATAACCCAATCAAAGCCGCTTCGAAAGGGCTATGATAGGGGAGTGAAATGGTAGTGATTTGCTAAGGAGTTGATGATGAACTATACGGCAGCCTTATTGTTTCCTTAGTTTTGAACCAAGAAAGGAAGGATTTAAAGATAAGCAGGATCCTGTAAATCCTTATATCCTTTCTTTCCTGGTTCAAGACAATTTTTCCTTTCCGCATGATCCTGTAAATCCTTATATCCTTTCTTTCCTGGTTCAAGACAAAACACTTTCCCACCGCTCAAAACCGACTTTCCCGTCCTGTTTATACAAAGGCTTAAAACAAACTAGACCTCAACTACTCACCAAACCTATTCTCTCAGGCCGGGCTGCCCATTTCCCTAAATTATTTGCTTTACAGTGCTATTTTTTTATTTTTGTCAGGCGGAAAATTGAAAATAACGAATAACATAACCCCTAAATTAACTACATGTCTAAAAAAACAACGGGATATATTCTATTAATAACCATTGCGATAGCCTCTATTATCACCTTACTATACGAATTTAACATTGTTGCTGTTCCGGCTACGGTTATGGTTGTGGTACGTTGGGTGACAGCTGCCGTATTGGTTATGAATGCCTTGGTTCGTCGAAATCTTACCACATGGATTTTGACTTGTATGATCCTTGGTATCTTTATCGGTCTTGATTTACCGAATGCTGCACGTGCATTACAGCCTTTAAGTCAAGGCTTTATCAAGCTCGTGAAAACTATTGTTGGGCCGATTCTCTTCTCGACTCTAGTATTTGGTATTGCTGGACACTCCGATTTGAAACAGGTAGGTCGTATGGCTTGGAAATCCATGCTATACTTCTTCTTAGCGACAACTTGTGCGATTTTCATCGGATTGGCGGCAATCAACCTAACACAGGCTGGTGTTGGTATTGATATTGAGCACATGCCACATGAAGAGCTTCCAACAACTTCGGCCGTTTCGGAAGCCGATAAGGTGGCTTTAGAGCATATCGACGAAAGTGCACACTGGTTATTTAAGTTCACGACATTCTTTAGAGACACTTTCCCTGAGAATATCGTGAAGTCTATTTATGAGAATAAGGTATTACAGATTGTAGTTTTTGCGGTAATCTTCGGTATCGGATTAGCGATGGTCGAAGAGAAAAAGCGAAAGCCGCTCGTCGATTTCACGGAGAGTTTATCGGAAGCCATGTTCAAATTCACCAATTTGGTGATGCTTTTCGCGCCAATTGGTGTGGGTGCAGCGATGGCTTATACGGTTGGACACCTGGGGGTCGATATCCTTAAAAACCTATTCATGCTTTTGGCAACCCTTTATCTTGCCTTAATCATGTTCTTACTGGTGGTTTTGCTACCGGTGGCATTATATTTAAAAGTACCTGTAAAACAGTTTGTTAACGCGATAAAAGAACCTGTTTCTATTGCCTTTGCGACGACTAGCTCGGATGCTGCGCTTCCAAAAGCGATGAGCGCAATGGAGAAATTTGGGGTTCCGCGTCGAATTGTTTCTTTCGTTATCCCGACGGGATATAGCTTTAATCTCGATGGTACTTCGCTTTACCTGTCCTTAGCATCGATTTTCGTTGCACAAGCAGCCGGTATCGATTTGTCCTTTGGACAGCAATTGGCGATTGCCTTTACCTTAATGATTACTTCTAAAGGTGTTGCCGCTGTTCCTAGAGCATCTTTAATCGTACTGATTGCTACGGCGGATCAGTTTGGATTGCCGGTATTCGTGATCGCAGCGATCTTAGGTATCGACGAATTGATGGATATGGCAAGAACATCGGTGAATGTTATTGGTAACTGTTTAGCAACCGTTGTCGTAGCGAAATGGGAAGGAGAATTTGATGAGGCAGCGCCTTTCCGAGTGGATTCTGACGAAGACGGAATCAAGGAAATCGCAGAAGTTATCGAAGAAGGACCTGAAAACGAAACAAGATCTTAAATAGAGAGGGGATGTTCAAGCGAGCATCCCCTTCGTTTTGAATATATGAATTATTAATTGCCAAATTAAGAAATATAACCCTTCACGTATTGTTTGGTGATTTCATTTTGTGGATTGAGTAAAACATCCTCTGTTTTTCCGAATTCCACGATTTCACCATTATAAAGGAAAAGGATATAATCAGACACCCTGCGCGCCTGTCGTAGAATATGGGTAACCAAAACAATGGTATAATCTTCTTTAAGTTGAATCAGTAAATTTTCAATTGTTTGTGTTGAAATGGGATCTAAGGCGGAGGTAGACTCGTCGCCTAAGATGATTTCAGGCTCCACAGCAAGTCCGCGTGCCAAGCATAGCCGTTGTTGCTGCCCGATAGATAAACGTGTCGCAGAAGCATCCAAACGATCTTTTACCTCATCCCATAAACCTACGTTGACCAATTGCTGTTCAACAATCGCTTTTAAAGTCTTTTTATCTCGAATACCGTGGATTTTTGGTCCGTAAGCTATGTTATCAAATATGGACATTGGTAGTGGAAATGGCTTTTGGGAAAGCAATCCCATTTTTTTACGGATGTGAGTCACTTCTGCACCAGGCGCATAGATATCCTCATTATTAACCAAAACAGAGCCTGTTACTTCCACGTCTTTCTGATCGTCTAGCAGTCGGTTCAAAGTTTTCAATAGAGTTGTTTTTCCGCAGCCAGACGGACCTATAATCGAGGTAATCGAATTATTTGGGATATCAAGACTGATATTCTTCAGAATTTGTTTTCCCTCTACCGTAACGTTCAAATCCTTGATCTGAATCTTTGGAAGGACGATACGGCTTAGATCTTGTGCTTTTTCTGCTTCGACGCTAGGATATGTGAGCATAGAACAATGATTAAGATAATGATAGTTAATACTAATGCGGAAGCATAGGCGCGACCTTGCACTTCCGGGATAGGGCTGCTCAGCTGGAAGAATATCGCCAGCGGCAGTGTCGCAGTTGGCTCGTCGATATATTTTGGTAAATTATCGCTGAAACCCGTGGTTAACAGAACACCGGCAACATCGCCAATAGCACGTCCAAATGCCAATAGCACCGCTGTAAAAAGCCCTGGTTTTATATATTTAATCATAACACGAGCTGTTTCCCAGCGAGTTGCCCCCAGGGAGGCCGTGACATGTTTTAGATCTTGAGGTATTGTCGAGATAAGCTCATCTAATGTTCTCACAACGATAGGAATAGTAAGCAAAGTAATGGTGATAATACCCCCGAGCAAGGATGCTCTAATCCCTAAGAATACCATAATACTGAAGGCTATCGCTCCATAGACAATGGAAGGGATGCCGAACAACACGTCAAACAATAGTTTAGCGCTTTGCGCGAGGGAAGAACCCTTCTTAACATATATATTCAGGTAGAGCGCAATAGGTATTCCAATCAGTGTCGCGAGCAAAGTTGAGGCACTAGCTAAGTAAAGTGATCCCAAAATGGCATTTAGAATTCCACCTTCTTTTCCAATATAAAAGCCCCCCTGCGGCACCTTGCTGATCATGTCCCAGGATAAATAGGGCAAACCTTTGTAGAGTATCGTGCCTACGATGAAAAATAAAGAGCCGGTGATGATAATACCGGAAAGCTGCATAAACACTTTGGCAAGCTTCTCTTGAAACAGTCTAGATTTTACATTCCTCATGTTAATATTTTGCCTCCAGTTTATTTAATATCAATCTCGAAATCAGATTAAAGCCAAAGATGATGACAAATAGCAATAGTGCTGCAAACATTAAAGCCGAGTCATATAGCGAAATAGACATCATTTCGCCAAAATTATTCGCTATTAGAGCGGGGATGGGATATCCGGCGTCGAAGATCGATTTAGGGATTTGCGGGATATTACCGCAGACCATCAACACGGCGACCGTTTCGCCAAATGCGCGGGAGATGGCCAAGACCACTGCTGCAAAAATTCCAGGTTTCGCTTTTTTTAGTACGACATGTTTGATCGTTTCCCAGCGCGTCGCACCAAGACTTAAAGAAACAGCACGTAGCTCATACGGAATCGTGTTCAAAACCTCCACCATGATGCTGACCATGATTGGAAAGATCATCACCGCCAGAACAATACCGCCCGCAAAAACCGAATAGCCCGTCGTGCTAACACCAAATATGGGTGCTATATAATTGCCCAATAAAGGAACTACAAATAATACGCCCCAAACACCATAGAGTACCGGTGGAATAGCCGCCAGCACATTTACCAAGGGCAATACCATATTGCGCAAGCGATCTGATGCATATTCTACCAGATAGACCGAGGCGAGTATACATAGCGGAACAGCGATTAGTAATGATAATAGTGTCACCCAAATAGTACCTAGGATAAATGAAAGAAAACCGAATTCACCTTTTAGTGGTGCCCAAACGCTCTCTGTCAGAACCTCCAACAACGAGAATTCTGTTAAAAGTGGAGTTGCCTTCCATACTAAGCCAACGACGATAAGTACGATGACTAAGCTGGTGATCCCCAATAATCCTGCGGATAGCCGCTGCGCTATCCTATCTTTTACTAATCTGTTTATCACCAATGCTTAATTTTTGTAATTGTTGTGCTATTATGTCTTTTTCCAGCGGCACATAACCGTTTTCTAACAGGTAAGCCTGCTGTTTTTCCTGCAGTACGAACTCGATAAATGCTTTCAGAAGCCTTGTTTGCTGATCATTACGAACGACGAACATGAGCTCGCGTGCGGGGGGCGACGGATATTTTTGCTGAGCAACAGCGCTCGTCAGTTCATCGATATTATCGTAGAAGTTCTCATCCTGATCGATCTTGCCATTTTTGTTCAGGTCAATAGGCAAGGCGGCAATCTGTGCGCTGGTTTTCTTCGATTTTAAGTCGTATACATAATTGATGTTATTGAACCCAATGGCTAGCTTATTGTCTTTAATAGCTTGGGCAAGTCCAGGGTCGCCAAAGATTCCTATTCCTTTTAAATCTTCTTGATTGGCTTTAAAGAATTTCGCCCATGTTTCCGCCGCTCCCGCAGCATCCGAACGCACATATACTTGCAGAGGTTCAGCAACAAAATGGGGATCGATATCCGACCATAGCTTATAATTTCCTCCCAAGAAAATGCGTTTCAACTCTTCCTGAGTAAGTCCGCGCTCTTTAATAAGCTGATAATTCGGATGCTCAGTATTGATCGTTCCAATAACAGCATCGTTTGCTACGAGGACGGGGTAAGCGCCTTTCTCTATTTCCTGTGCATGTAGGTCGCGAGAAACTAAGCCGATATCAACCATGTTCGTTAAGACATCTGCTATGCCTTTACCTGCACCGCCAGCGGAAATATTAAAGCGAACGTCCGGATTTTCCTTCTTGAAATCTTCGCTCCATAGTACCGCTAAAGGGTAGAGTGCAAAGGCTCCGGATATAGAAATATTACCAACATATCCACGCTCCGAATCATAGCCCTCAGAAACCTTCGGCGCGCAACTGCTCGACAGAAGTGCTGATAAAATGCTGATGGACAATGATTTGTGAAGCTTCATAGACTTGCTTAAAAGTGTGTTTTGTAATTATTTCTACAAATATATACTAAATCACTAGATATTATATATTATTTTTACAGAAAATTTATACATTTGTCCATCGAACCTTAACAATACTATAATATAAGGTTGATGTTGTTGAATTATTAATAATACTAACTAGGTTAAACATGCAGAGTTTTCGTACGGAATTAGAGAATCCAGTCGTTGAGCAAGAGATAATCGAGCTGGAGAGAAAGATCAGGAGTTTTCGGAAAGGGGAGATCCCAGATGAGAAGTTCCGTTCCTTAAGATTGGCTAGGGGAGTGTATGGTCAACGTCAGCCGGGTGTGCAGATGGTGCGTATCAAGCTGCCGTTTGGCAAGGTTACATTCAAGCAATTGTTGAAGATTGCTGATATCTCTGATGAGTATGGGAGCAAGAATCTGCACTTAACGACCCGCCAGGATATACAGATACACTTCGTTAGTTTGGACAAAACTCCAGAATTATGGGCAAAGCTAGCGGAAGATGATATTACGCTACGTGAGGCGTGCGGAAACACAGTCCGTAATGTGACTGCTTCAGCAACTGCTGGCATTGATCCTGAAGAACTGTTTGATGTGTCTCCGTATGCACAAAAAACGTTCGAATATTTCTTAAGAAACCCCGTTTGTGCGGAGATGGGACGTAAAATCAAGATGTCGTTTTCATCGTCTGATAAGGATTCAGCATTTTCTTATATACATGATTTCGGCTTTATTCCGAAAGTGAAGGTTGTAGATGGCGAGGAGCAACGCGGATTTAAAGTGATGCTCGGTGGGGGCTTAGGAGCTCAACCGATTCTTGCCTATGAAATCTTCGATTTCTTGGCCGAGGATGATTTCATCCCTTATATCGAAGCTACCTTGCGTGTATTCGACCGACATGGAGAACGCAATAACCGTAATAAGGCTCGTTTTAAATACCTGATACAAAAGCTAGGTTTAGAGAGCGTATTAGCACTTATTGAAGAAGAAAAGACAGCGATTAAAAACAAAAAGGTAAAGGTTGATCGAAATCTGATTCAGCAACCTGCAGCCCCGACCGGAGCAGTCGTCGAAGAACAGGCGATCGATCAGATTGGTTTTGAAATTTGGAAACAGACTAATGTTTTCGAGCAGAAGCAAAAAGGATATTATGGCGTTTATGCGAATATTCAAACTGGTGATATTTCAACAGAAAAGGCGCGTGTGTTAGTTGCTGGACTGCGTGAGCATATCGCGGATGATATCCGTATTACTCAGGATCAGAACCTACTTTTCAAATATGTTCGTAAAGAATCCCTGGCACATATTTATAATGTTTTGGCAGGCTTAGGCTTTGCTAAACCAGGGCATAACAGCACAGCAGATATAACAACCTGTCCAGGCACCGACACGTGTAACCTAGGGATTTCCAACTCAACGGAGATGGCTCGAGTTTTAGAAAACTATATACATGAGTTTCATACCGACTTTGTTTTTGAGCAGCAATTAAAGATCAAGATCTCCGGTTGCATGAATTCTTGCGGACAACATGGCCTTGCTCATATTGGCTTCCATGGCAGCTCGGTGAAGGCTGGCGGCGCCGTTATTCCTGCTGCACAAGTGATGTTAGCTGGAGGTACAATTGGAGATGGCAAAGGTCGTGTTGCAGAGCGTGTTATCAAAGTTCCAACGAAGCGTGTATTGCAAGTTGTGGATATCTTGCTCACGGACTTTAAAGCGAATAAATCCGCAGATCAGAATTTCCATGACTATTATGACCAGCAAACGAAAGACTATTTCTACCGATTGCTAAAACCGCTTGCCGACTTAACAACCTTGACCCCTGATGAACACATCGATTGGGGACATGAAGAAACTTTTGCTACAGCAATTGGCGTTGGTGAATGTGCCGGAGTTGTCATTGACTTGGTTGCTACCTTGTTATTGGAAGCGGAAGAGAAATTGGATCTCTCTAGACTCGCTTTAGAGAACGGGCATTATGCAGATGCGATTTACCATGCTTACAGTTCATTTGTATGGACGGCAAAAGCTTTATTGTTAGACAAAGGTGTTAATGCATCAACACAATCAGCAGTTATTCAGGAGTTTGATACGCACTATGTGAACGAAGGCTTATTTAGTTTCCCAACAAGTTTCAGCGAGCGTGTTTTACAAATTAATAAGTATGAGCCCTCTAAGGAATTTGCGGAAACATATCTGTTGCAGGCCACCGCTTTCGGATTAGAAGGAGCGGAACGTAGGGAAGAATTAAAGGCGGTTAGTCAATAAAAAAGGAGGGAAGAATGAAAGAAATTAAACCGAAAGTAACTTTAGTAGGTGCAGGCCCCGGAGATCCAGACCTCATCACATTAAAAGGAATACGTGCAATCGCCTCTGCCGATGTTATTTTATATGACGCATTGGTCAACGAATGCTTGCTGGAATATGCCGGCGAGGATTGCACAAAAATATATGTTGGAAAGCGCGCCGAGCGCTTATCGACCTCACAGGACCATATTAATCAGTTGTTAGTTGATTATGCACTGACTCATGGCCATGTCGTTCGGCTAAAAGGAGGTGATCCTTTTGTCTTCGGGCGTGGCGGTGAAGAACTGGACTTTGTTCGCCAATACGATATCGAAACGGCAGTGGTACCCGGTATTTCGTCGTCGGTTGGATTAACAGGTCTTCAGCAAATCCCATTGACTTATCGAGGAATATCGGAGTCCTTTTGGGTAATTACAGGCTCTACAAGCGATGGCCGTCTATCTAGCGATTTGTATTCTGCCGTACAGACTAACGCGACGGTTGTTGTATTAATGGGTTTTTCGAAGCTACGCGAGATCGTAGCGCTGTATCAGTCTGAAGGTAAAGGGGATTTGCCAATCGCATTGATTCAGAACGGATCGCTACCTAATGAGCGGGTTGTATTAGGTCGAATCGACAGTATTATCCAAGATGCGGAACGCAGTTTGGTTGGTGTTCCGGCGATTATCGTGTTGGGCGAAGTGGTTGCCAAACATCAGGAGTTTGAGGTAATGAAACAAGAGTTAGCAGGCATTCAAAACGCATAATCCGATGAATACTTTATTTCCCATATACGTTAAGTTGGATCAAATCAATACGTTGTTGATTGGAGGCGGACCTGTTGGCTTGGAAAAGCTGCAAGCCCTGCTTAGCAATTCTCCGAACGCGAAAGTAAAGATTGTTGCACGTGATGTGATTGATGAGATTGTTGTACTGGTGAATTCAAATAACTTATTGTCACTGGAAATACGCGATTTTGAAGAGCAAGATTTAGTAGGCATTGATTTACTGATTATGGCAACGAACAATCCTGTTTTTAATGAGGAGGTCAAACAGCTCGCTAAGACAAGAAATTTATTGGTAAACGTGGCTGACAAGCCTGATTTATGTGACTTCTATCTGGGTTCAGTCGTACAGAAAGGAAACTTGAAGATTGGCATTTCGACCAACGGCAAGTCACCGACAATAGCGAAGCGTTTAAAAGAGTTTCTAAATGATCTTTTACCGGAGGAAATAGATGAGACATTGAATCTCATGGCTTCTTATAGACATAGCCTTAAGGGCGATTTTCAACGTAAAGTCACTGTATTAAACGCGCATACGGAAGCATTGTTAAGAAGAGCAGGATCATGATAGAACAATTAAAGAACGAATTAAGGGGATTGGATGCTCGGGATATCCTGAGCTATGTTAATGCGCGCTTTGGAGAGGAAGCGATCTTTTCGACGTCCTTTGGTATAGAAGATCAAGTTATTACACATTTGTTGTCGGACATAAATGCTAGAACTCGTGTTTTTACCCTCGACACAGGTCGTTTATTTCCCGAAACCTATTATGTCTGGAATAGAACGTTGGATATCTACAAGCTTCCCATCAAGGCTTACTATCCGAAGACCGATGCTGTAGAAGATTTGATCAGCACGAAAGGGCCTTCTAGCTTTTATGAATCGACGGAGAATCGTAAAGAATGTTGCTTTATCCGGAAGATTGAGCCGCTTAAGCGAGCGATCAAGGGCTATAAGATTTGGATTACAGGCATTCGGGCCGAGCAGTCGGAAAACCGGGATCACATGGAATTTATCGAATGGGATGAGGGTAATCAGATCATCAAGATTCATCCATTGTTCAACTGGACCTTAGCTATGGTCGAGACCTTTTTAAAAGTCAATTTCGTTCCTTATAACCCTTTGCATGATAAAGGCTTCCCAAGTATTGGTTGTCAGCCTTGCACCAGGGCGATTGCAGCAGGAGAGGACTTCCGCGCTGGACGCTGGTGGTGGGAAGATAAAAGCAAGAAAGAGTGTGGATTACATGTTACAAGTAAATAATAGATTAACGTATGGATTACCTAGATCATTTAGAGGCGGAAGCCATTTATATATTGCGTGAGGTTGCCGGGCAGTTTGAAAAGCCGGCTTTGTTGTTCTCAGGTGGGAAAGACTCGATAACGCTAGTCCACCTGGCTAAGAAAGCATTTAGACCGGGGAAATTTCCTTTTCCACTAGTACATATTGATACGGGGCATAATTTTCCAGAAACCATCGAGTTTAGAGATTGGTTGGTGGAACAAATCGGAGAAAAACTAATCGTAGGACATGTTCAGGATAGTATTGATGCTGGAAAGGTTGTTGAGCAACGTGGTAAGAACGCGAGCCGTAATGCATTGCAGACCGTCACATTATTAGATACGATTGAACAATATGGTTTTGATGCTTGTATTGGAGGAGCGCGTCGCGACGAAGAAAAAGCAAGAGCAAAGGAGCGTATTTTTTCGGTGCGGGATGAGTTCGGACAATGGAACCCAAAAAGACAGCGCCCTGAGCTTTGGAACATTTTTAACGGCAAGATTCAACGCGGTGAGAATGTCCGGGTATTCCCAATTTCCAATTGGACTGAACTAGACGTTTGGAATTACATCAAACGCGAACAGATTGCCTTGCCATCGATTTACTTTAGCCATGAGCGTGATGTAGTTTTCCGAAATGGACAATGGATGGCCGCGGACCCTGTTCTGCAGATTGATGACCAAGATATCGTCGAGCATAAATCAGTGAGATTTAGAACAGTAGGAGATATGACTTGTACTGCTGCAGTAGATTCTATCGCAGTGGAACTAGACGATATTATTGCGGAGATTAAGGCTTCAACGGTCAGCGAGCGCGGCGCTCGTATGGATGATAAGGTATCGGAAGCGGCAATGGAGGAACGCAAGAAACAAGGCTATTTTTAATCAATTAATCGGGAAACAACAGATGAACATTATAAAATTTATTACCGCAGGCTCTGTAGACGACGGAAAAAGCACGCTAATCGGCCGGCTATTATATGATACCAATTCAATTTTAGACGATCAGTTGGAGGCAATACAGAAAGCAAATCGCAAAAACGACGACGGAACGGTCGATTTGGCAATCCTAACAGATGGCCTAAAAGCAGAACGCGAACAAGGTATCACGATCGATGTCGCCTATAAATACTTCCAAACAGAGAAGCGTAAGTTCATTATCGCCGATGCTCCTGGACATATACAGTATACACGAAATATGGTTACCGGCGCTAGTAATTCGGATCTTATAATCATTCTTATTGACGCTAGAAAAGGAGTAATCGAGCAAACAAAAAGACATTCCTTCTTAGCGAAGCTACTGGGCTTAAAGAAAGTTCTCGTTTGTGTGAATAAGATGGACATGATGGATTATGAGCTGGCAGTCTACGAAAATATCAAGAATGATTATTTACAGCTCTCATCCAAGCTAAAATTAGACGATGTCGACTTTATCCCGGTATCCGCGTTGAAAGGTGATAATATCGTAAATCGTTCGACTAGAATGGACTGGTATACAGGACCTTCATTACTTGAATATCTAGAAGAAGTTAATATAGAAACTCAAGAAAATAAAGGTTGGAGATTCCCAGTACAGTGGGTTGTTCGTCCACAAAGTGCTGATTTACATGATTATAGGGGGTATGCTGGCAGAGTGTTAGGAGAGGGGCTGAAAACAGGAGAGGAGGTGATTATTCTGCCCAGCGGTAGTCGCTCGAGGGTCGCTGCAATCGAGTTTAACGAGGAGAAGCTTGATGAAGCGCAAAACGGTGCTTCGGTAATCATTCATCTAACTGATGACGTTGATATTTCCCGTGGTGATATGATTGTCAGTGCGTCTAATCCATCTTTAACAGAGAGAAACGTAGAAGCAAATATCTCATGGTTTGAAAACAAAGAACTGGATACCAATCAAGTATATTTGCTACAAACCCACGCAAAAGTTACTAAAATTAAAATTCCTGAAATTTTATTTAAATACGACGTACATACGCAAGAGCAGATTTATAATGAGTCAATTCGTTTAAACGATATCGGACGGGTGCAGATTCGTTCTGCCGAGGATATTGTATTTGATAGACAAGAAGATTTTCCGGAGAATGCTCGAGCAATTATAATTGATCCAAGAACTAATATCACTGTTGCTGCAGCAATAATACAATCTGCATAAATATAGCAGGGGGCTTTACTGAAAGGTTCCTTGTACAGCATTATTTAACATAATATAAATTATGATACAATAATAATTAAAAAAACTAAACAGGCTATTTAGCGATATGCAGGTTTATATTGTCGTTTTACACTATAAACTTACGTGTTCTTAAGCAGATTAAATTAGAATACAGTTTAACAAATTATGAAATCTAGGCAGCACACTTAAAATATACTGCCCAGATGTTCTTAATCATTAATTCCCACGAATAGCTTTGATTATTCCTTCTAGGTTTTCATTGAATTCTAACAGCTGTGCAAACATCATGTCATCTTTCGCCAAGCCGTTATGTTTGTTATTCTTTCTGAAAATGGTCTTAATTTCCTCCCAACGTGCTTTCTCTTGATCAGACATTAATCCTGCGAGCTCTTTAAGCTTCAGCATATTGCTTTCCGTATCGGCGGTTAAAGTTTGAGACTCATTCTCATAATGCACTAAGATCAGCTGCTGGATTTCCATGTCGTTCATCATCGGTACAACTTGCGCAACAAGCTTGTTCATGTTTCGATATGATCCTTGAAGTTTAAATGCAGGCTCTGTACGATAATTATCCTGTACTGCAGCACTTTGAATGTAATTTTCATTCACCTTGACGACGATATTTCTGATCTTTAAGACATGCTTCAATACCGCAATACAGTCGTCGATTTCTTGCTTTTGATAATTCCCTTCAAGCGTTGGTAGTTGATCGGTTCCGGTTGTTACATAGTCAATCAGCGCATAGAAGTCATTAAATGATTTGCTCGCAATCTTCTCCAAATGTACATTTTCTATAGCCGCATTCTCGATCAAGCTCAGGTTGAAAAGATGTTCAGTATCTCCTATCACATCCCCTAGATTATAGACATCAGCTCGATTGGTTAACATGTCCGGGATCTTAAATTTAGAACCGCTTTCCGTATATGGATTTCCCGCCATAATTACACAGAAACGCTTTCCTCTAAGATCATATGTTTTACTTTCGCCGTCAAATATACCGTCTATTTTCCGCTGACCATCTGCCAAAGAAATAAACTTTTGCAAGAATTCAGCATTCAAATGCTGTATATCGTCCAGATAAAGCATCACATTATCTGACATCTCAAACGCCAGGTTGATTTTCTTTAATTCTTCGCGTTCTCCAGAGGTCTTTGCTTCTGATGGATCAATCGATGTAATCGAATGACCAATGGTTGGACCGTTGATTTTGACAAAGTGGAATCCAATGGTTTTTGCTAAGTATTCCATCAAGGTCGTCTTCCCATATCCTGGAGGTGAAATCAACAACAACATCCCCATTCGTGCCGTCCTCTTGTTATCTCCGGCCTCCCCTATCTGTTTTGCTAAATTATTGCCAATCAACGGAAAATAAACCTCATTAATCAACTTATTTCTAACAAAAGAAGTCAATACTTTAGGTTCTAATTCATTGATTTTTAACTCTTTTGCGTAGTTTTTGTTAAGTTCTTCTTTTAGTCTACTAAAGGCTTGAAAACGAGGAATTTTATTCTCCGTAAAATCTGATAACTTCGCAATAAAAGAATGATATTGTATATCCATGTGCCCCGCAGAAATACTGGGGTGGTTACCTTTTAAGTCGTCAACTACGAGTCGATCATTTGCGAAAATCAACTCATACTCATCCTTCGGAAAAAGTAATGCTGCCGCTGTTTCTTCGATATGTCTGGCATAATCTTCTGCTTTATCCTCTTGCTCTATGAAGCCATATAACCAATTCGTTATCAACAAATAACGATCTTCATTTTTAAAACGTTCCTGATTGATATCCTGTTCATACTCTTTCAAAACTTTCTTATGCTCAAGTAATCTTAAGAACTCCTGACGAAAATGATCGGCAGTTTCACTCAGCGTAAATCGCTTATACTTCGCAAAGGTTTGGAAAATATAGTCGGCAATATTTTTTGCTGATATTCCTTCAAGATGCAATGACGAAGGCCATTGAAGAAAGGTTTTGCTTATTTGCTTCGTAACTTCCTCGCTCCTTTTGGAATTCGGGAATGTACGCATGACAGCAGCCGTTGCCTGGATTAAAGCTGCTAACTTATCCCGCGTGTCGTCATCCAATTCATGCCAAAACAACTGCGCAATCGCCCTCGTCTGGGAATCAAATCGTAACAAATCAAGCTTGTTGTCAATCGCTGCAAGCGCATTATAAATCGCTAATGCGTCAACGTTGTGAACTCCCTTAATATAATTTTCGGTGTAATTCTGCTCTACGCGCTGATTAATGAACTGTTCTGCATGGAAATTCGACTGTCCACGAGAGGCTAGTAAGGTTTGATACGCCAAATATTCGGCGCGATAAACCTCATTATTTTCAGATACCAGTTCTTGTTCCCATATGTCCTGATATGCTAATATCTCCGAATTCTTAACTTTCTGAAAGAAACTTGTACCCGTCAGATGATAGTATAACTCATTATTTCGTCGAATAAGTGTAAGACTCAATGGCTGTTTATTGACCGAGAATTTATGTTTACCTAGCGCGATAATATTGTCGCCATCAACATAAAGTTCCGATTTATCTCGCAGGATTCTTAACGCGTCCTCTTGCGATTTCTTCAAGAGATTCTCCAGATTCTCTGCTTTAGAAACGTCTGAAAGATCCTTCAGTTCGGCTACGAGCTGCCGAATCTTGTCGATCATTAAATCAGAAGCATAAAAGCTTTGTATATCCTCTCGCGAGTTAAATGTCTTGGATTTATTCTCGATATTCTTTAAGACCCGAAGTCCGATCTGTTCTAACGAGGAACTGCGTTTATTAACCTGCTCAACTAGCTGCTCACGACGAGAATTGAAAGCCTTGATTACCTCGTCACGCTTATCAGCGATCTTCAGCACAAACTCATCGAACTCAGAAAACTTACTTTCCAGCTCTTCGAGTTGTACGATTATTTTCGTGTAATACTCATCAACTTTAAGCTCAGTTGTCGATAGTTCCAAATAATTAGCAACAGACTGTTCCAGAAGAGTCAACTGCGCAGAGAACTCTGCAACCGCCTCCGTGCTTTTCAGTGAGGATATTTTACGAGTCAATTGTGCTCTGATCTCATTCAACGAAGCAAATATCAACGATATTTTCTCAACGATTTTCGTCGTCTGAGTCGCATCACTAATTTTTAAGCTATTCAATATATCAATCAAAAGCTCAAGCTCTGAAGATATCTCTACAATTTTCTCTTCGATCGGTTTTGCATCGAAAACCTTCTCGATCGCTTCAACATGATTTTTTTGGTCGACAACCTTCTCCTCATATACTTTAAGGGCATCATCTTGAAGTAAATAATTTACTGTTTTCTCAGACAGATCCTTATTGATCTCCTCAATTTTTAGGAGCAAATTATCGACTTGTTCAATATCGATGTATCGAACATTCTTAATGTCAATCAGCTCACCTTGTAGTCGTCGCGTGTCCGATAATTGATGAACTAGTTGATCCAGATGTTCTACAACTGTACTGTTTATGCTAAATTCAAGTTCCGTGAGATGCTTTCGGCTCGCTTCTAACAACTCGACAGCATGCTTTCGCTGCGCCTGAACTTTTACGAACTCATCTATCGCTGTATTGGCGATCTGTTCAATCTGGGACAGTGGCGCGCCTAATGCTTTTAACGAGGTATCATTGATCCAGAAGTAGCTGTCCTGTAAGGCTCTAGATTTTTGGAGAATATCTTCATAAAGACCCTCATAGCTATCCTCCTTCCCTATCAACTGTATAATTTCCTGTGCTTCAGCCATGGCCTGCACAATCTGCTTATTCCCAACCTTAAACAGCGGGTCATCCTTTCGTTCCTCATTTTCCTTCAAAACAGCCATATAAGGCGTATCCCAAATCTGGACTTGGTGATGGCGCGTCGCCTCTGCCTCCGTTCTGAAATATATGAGATTACCATTCTTAAATATCGTAAAGCCATTACAAATGATAGGCGTTTCAACCGTCTGCTGAATGATGTTATAAGACATCAGGATATAGGTATTCGAAGCTGCCTGTGTATAGACATAAAGGTAGTCCTCGCCATTTGGTGACTGCAATTTCTTCAGAAACGTCACATTGGAAAGCGTATTATCAAATATCTTCGAAGTTCCATTCTGCAGGTAATAACCATTTGAGAAAATGATACCCTGATTGTCTGGAAGAAGAACCGCCGACTCATTCAAGGACTTCAGATTAACAACTTCCTTCGTTCGTTGATTGAAGATATATGCCCTAAACTCCTCCTGATACGGTTTTATCCGTATGGCAATTAAGTTCCCCAAATCGGCGTAGTAATATTCAGCATCATCCAGTTGCTGATCCGTATTGGCAACTTTTTCTGAATAGATACCTTGCCCAGAATCTGTGTTATTCTCAATCTTAAAGGTAATATCGCCATGTAGAGCCTCAATAAACACTTTGTCTAAAATTGAGATATGCGGAAATTTCCCTAAGCGCCTATCTTCAAGTCCTGTTTTAGTCCATTCAAATTCAAATTGGGCAGGCGTTTTTACCTCATGAATGCTCCTGTCGTTTTCATAATGTAGCTTCCCATCTTTAATCAACCATTTAAAGGCTTTCAGATCGTCCGGATTCTTACTTGTTTGAAAGATCATATACAAGTAAGTCTCCGTTCTACGGAATTTCGAAAAGATAGAATCGCGGTAATATTTATAAAGATTCTGATAATCCGTAATGAAGTTCGGGTCTTTAATCAAATCCAAAGACTGGGGAATGAATTGCCCCTCTTCGTATAAGAAAATACTAAAAACGTCTTCTAATTTGATCTCCGTACGGAGCCCGATATGCACATTATACCCAAATATGCAGACATTATCCAACGCAATAATTCCGCGAGCGACACAGCTATTCTCGGTTGTAATACGCTGATTCGCTTTCAGTACGAAGTTTGTAGAATTAAATACCTCCTTGCGGGCGGTATTTAATTCTTGCAAACGCTTCGTTAAGTCATCTTTTTGCGCCTGTAATCGCTTCTGAATGATATCGTATGCTGCAGCGTCTAAAGACTCTTTATTTTCTGTCATCCTTATTCGTTTTCCTTCTTAAACAAATACTATCCTAATTTCTTGTTCGACAATCCTAAGTTTTTAGCCATACCGATTAATGAATTGATAAATCCTTTATCCTCTTCATCATCGGAAGCCGTTGCGGCCTGCTGTAGTTTAATCAATGCCGCAGAAACCGTTAAGTTTTTGATATCGTTTGAAGAAATACCGTACTTGTCAGCCAGGCTCCTCACCTTTGCCGCTAAATCGCCATTCCCCTCACCTCCTAATAAGGCATCCTTGATAGCCGTTGCGTGCGTAGAATTATTGATCAAATGGTCAAATCCTTTACTGTTAGACACCTGACGTACAATATTCTCGAAGAACATCGTCTCGCCGCCCACGATATCAATCTTCGCAGATTTCAATGCCTCAGATAACACAGCAGATTGAGCCGTAGCAATATCTTTTTGTATATTGATATGCGCCAAATCGATATCGCGCTCTTTTTGCAACTGCAATTTGAACTCCTCATGCTCTTTTCCAACGCCATCTAATTGCTTCATGGCCGCCGCTTTTTCTTCGATACCCTTAGCCTCTGCTAATGCTTTCTCACGCACAACTTCTGCTTCTGCGAGTCCTTCTTTACGCATAGCTTCTGCTTTTTTCTCAATTACAGCCGCTTCCTTGCTACCTTGAATCTCTTGCGCTTCTGCTTTCGCAACCATTACTTCCGCTTCCGATAGACCAATGGCCGCTTCTTCTTTCGCCTGAGCCTCCGCAATAATCTTGCGAGCCTCCGCCTCTTTCGCCGATGCTTCTTTCTTCGCTTCGGCTTCAATCAACAACTCCTGCGCTTTCTTTTCAGCAATCTTGCGAGCCGCTTCCGCATCGATAACTTTCTTCTCCGCCTCTTGTTCTGCAGCAATCTTTGCCGCTTCCGCCGCTTTCACCGTAGCAATTAATCGCTCTTCTGCTTCTTGAGACGCAGCAATTACGCCAGCCTGCTTCTTACGCTCAACCTCACGGAATACTTCAATATCACGAACAGCCTGTTGCTCTTCAATAACACCTTTTTCTAATTGAACGCGCTCTTTGATTACGCCCTGAATACTTTTTTGCTCCGATTCGATAGAACGTTGTTTATCTATCTGTGCTAAAGCGACAATTCGCTCGCGCTCCGTTGCTTCCAGTGCTCTATCTTTTTCTACACGTTCGGTCTCCACAGCGTCCGTGCGAAGTTTGCTCTTCTCAGCGATAATAATCTGACGAAGCTTATTTTCCTCCTGAATTGCTAATGATTCTTCCGTTGAGATACGAACAGTTTCAGATTTTAAGCGTTCTTCCTCACGGACTTTTACAATCTCAGCCTCTTCGCGTGCTTTAATATTATCGACTTCACGGCGCTGTCTTTCCTCCTTCTCCGCCAATTGTCGCTCCAGCTCCAATATGGCCTCCCGAGCTTCCACGTTCTGCTTTTTAATTACCTTCTCTTCTTCACGACGAATGAGGTTAGCATTCATATTTTGCTTCGCCGTCAGTTCCGTGATCTTTTTGATACCCTCCGAATCCAAGATGTTCTCGGTGCTAAGGAACTTAAGTTCCGTCTGCTCTAGGTAGTCGATCGCACAGTCATCTAAAATATAGCCGTTCAAATCTGTTCCGATGATGTTTAGGATTTCATCGCGGAATTCACGACGCGCTTCATACAACTCGGTGAAATCGAATTTCTTACCTACAGTCTTCAAGGCTTCAGAAAACTTTGCCTCGAAAATACTCTTTAAGGTTTCAGGATCAGAAGCGCGGTCACAACCTAAATTCTGAGCCACGTTGATTACATCATCAACAGACTTATTTACGCGTACGAAGAATGCGACTTTAATGTCTGCACGGATATTATCCTTACAGATCAAACCATCACCCTGCATACGATTAATTTCAATTTTCTTAACCGAGATATCCATAATCTCCATTTTATGGAAAACTGGAATTACATACATCCCCTTGTTAAACGCTACTTTTGTCCCACCAACGCCTGAACGTACAATTGCTTTACCCTGCGGAATCTTCTTGTAGAACATGCTTAGAACTACAAAGAACGCAAAGATGATAAATACGATAGCACCTACAGCGATAAGTACGACGCCGGTGATACCCTCCAAAAATAACAGTGTGTTGCTCATATAATAAAGTATTGATTTGGTTAAATATTGTTTAAATTGATATCTTTCTGTACAAAATAAAACTTCCTATTCGGATCTTGATTCGTCACGATGACATCGTCACCATAACTTAATACAGAACCGTCTTTGCTCTTGACATTCAGACGGATAACATCCAGTTTGATAACTACTTCAATTGCACCTATTTGATCGCCTTGAATTGTTGATCGCATCTTGCCCAATCGACCGATAAACTCATGAGACTCTTCACCGGCATAGCCAACATTCTTATAAAGTTTAACGAATGGGATAGCAACATAATGAAGGAGGAAGAAACTCAGAATAAATACGGGTATCAAAATCAGTACAGACTTCCACCCGAAAGCTGCTAAGTTCAAAACGAGCGATGAAGCAATCGTAACGACCCAACTAATAAATTTAAAGAGTGTGACGAGGACCATCATAGGCGCTTTACCTACATATATAAAATCCATAGCTTTCGAAAAAAATGAGGGTTCAACATGTTGTTCAGTCTCCATATCAGCCTGCGTATCCGCATCCATATCGACATCTTGTACGTCGGCGCCTTCAAATTGAATGTCGGCGTCCGTTCCCATCTCAAAGCCATCCCCAAGCAGCATAGCGAATAACCAGTAAACAAGAGACATCCCTGTCAACAAAGTCATGATTGCATTGGGTAGCGGATTAAATAATATGTTCCAGATCTCTGTCATAATGAACGATTAATGTTCTCTTTTAAATGTGTAATGAAAACTCCAGGAACTTCCACTAACGGATAAATCTTGCATGGAAACAAGTTCCCAACCTTGCTGTCCCAACTCGTTCAGAATCTTATCGATTTCTGTCGAGTCCAGCTTGGAACCCCAGAACCCTTTTGGTTCAATCTTAAGTGTTTTGTATTCGAATCTTTTCATATTCTTATAATCCTAATTTCTTTTTAAGCTTCTCTAGATCTTTTTTAACAGAATCTCCGGATTCCAACGCATAATCAATGTCTTGATCCATCTTTTGCTTAGCAAGCTCATTGATCGCCTCTGCATAAGCCTCATCTTCTTTATCAGTGGAACGAAGCTTTTTCAACATGTCAACGGTACTGTTATTATCGATATTGGCCATCTGACGGTTAGCAAATTCAGTGGCGCTATTAATTTGCTTCTTAGCAATAAGCGAATCTAATTCTTTTTTCCATTTTCCAATATTAAATTTAAGTACATCGATTTTATCCTCAATTTCCTCGACCTTCTTGTTATGCATTAAAGCCTGTTCTTTGAACTCCTCGGATTCATCCAAAAGCTGCTTTTGCAAACGAAGTGCTTCAATGGCCAAACTTTCCGCCTTTTCTCTACTCAGTTCTCTGTTCTGAGCCATTAAAAGTACTTTTTCGGCTTTCTCCTCATAGATTAAGGCTTCTGCTTTTCTATCATCAATCGCATGTTCTAAGCGGATAACGACGGCTCGCGCCGAAAGATATAGCTCTTCGGTTTCTAGAAGCTGCCCCTTCATGTCGTTGATAACTTCTTGTGTCAGCGCGATAGGATCTTCCATCTTTTCAACCAAAGAATGTATTTCTGACTGCCCTATTTTTAGTAATCTCTTAAATATGTTCATCTTCACTACTGTTTTGAAAACTCAATCAATTGTGCATAATACTCACTCATTAATAACGATAGCGAATTAATCGCTGCATCAAACTCATTCTGGTCAAGGTTGTGCGCCTGCAAAGTATATTTAAAGATCACTCGTCTCCCGTCTTCCGTCAATGCGAAAGCGCCATGAATGATATCCCTATTCTTCTTGAGTAAGGCTTTGAAGACATCAAGGTTATCCCGCTTCAACGAAAACAAATACTGCTCGAAAATGATGATTGGTGCAGTAACGCCAATAATCAAATTCTTGATGCCCTCCCCTTCACTTTCCACGACGAAAAATCCCTCCTCTCTATTCTTTGATGTTACGGTAAACCCTAGGTCTAATAAGTATTTTTCAACTTTGTTAAATGGCATTGGCTAATATTTTTATATATTTGCTAATAATGTTTGCATAAAGATAAATAATGCAAAATAATTTTGCAATAAAAATTTAATATTTTTGATAATGACCCAAATCGGAACGAATATTAAAAAATTACGTAGTGTTAAAGGTTTAAGCCAGCAGGCCTTCGGAGAGCTATTTAATCTTACTAGAGGTAACATTTCTTCCTACGAAGAATTTCGTGCGGAACCTAAAATTTCGGTCATCCTGCAAATTGCAAAATATTTTAGCATACCTGTGGCCCATCTCCTTGAAAAAAAACTTACGGTAAATGAAATTCTAAATTTTGAAGACCATTTTACGGAAGATTCCGCGCAGCTCGCTATAAAAAACATGGATCCGATCCATTTTTTAAACCGTGAAATCATACAACAGGCTAGCGACAATACGATCAGCATCGACGAGTTGCCCACATTCTACTTCCCTATCACAACCAAAAATCAAGTTATTGCCATTGAACACAACGGCCTGATTTATCATCCTGCAGTATTTCCATTCGAAGAAAACAGCATCTTATTTTTCGAAAAACTCCAATTGGATATTCTGCACACCCTGGACAAACACTACGGCTTCTATATAAAAGGAAATGACTACTTCTTCGGTACATACGAAGTTAAGAGCAAAGAAATAGATTTAGTTCTCAACGATTGGAAAAAACAAAGTTTCTCTGTAGAAGATATGGGTTGCTTTTGGAAACTTCATGGTAGGTTTGAGAAGGTAGGGTGATTTAGATTAGATTTTAGACATCAGACATTAGTTATTAGAATTTGCCATGCAAGTTTTTTGTCTTGAACCAGGAAAGGAAGGATAAAAAGATTAGCAGGATCCTGTCAATCCTTAAATCCTTTTTTTCCTGGTTCAGAAATAGCATTTAGTACTTAGTAGTTAGTATTAAGACCTATGATGCCACAATACCTGATCCTGTCAATCCTTAAATCCTTCCTTTTCTCGTTCAAGACAAATATCCTGACCCGAAACGAGACAAATATCCATGTTCGAAACTAAATAATAACTTCCACAACTTTCCTTCTGCTTAAACCCCTTATAAAGCCCTTTCAAACCCATTGTTTAACCCAATCAAAGCCGCTTCCAAAGGGCTATGATAGGGGTAAGTAAGGGTTATGAAAAAGTAATCAATAAACTATCACTTATTGAGGTCTTAAATAAGCTCTCCATCGAGCTGTTAGTTGACGAAACTTTAGCTATTAGTCATCGCGCAACAAACTTAACAATAAAAATGGCGCCAATCGGCGCCATACTCTATTATCTCACATCTCAGGTCTAACATCTGCTCTACACATACTTCAACCGTTCCTCTTCCAAATCAATCTGATAAATCTGCTGTCTTATAATGTCTTCATCATATTCGGCTTCTTTATTCAATGTGGTCAAATACGAACGTTGTTCGGCGAAGATATCTAAGAGAATCTCCCGGCTTGTATCATCCATCCAAGAACTATCTTGCACCTTCGATTGATCCTCCCAATGTTTTAAAATCCTTTCCATTCCGGCGTGGCCAAGATATTGCTGTTCATATTTTTCCTTTACAAAAGAATACACATGCTGCTTAAGACCAGTTTTCATCTTTAAGCGTGTATTCCTTTCTTGGTCTTCATCATTTTCTAATCCTACAAAAAGCTTAGTCTTTTCAATTAGGTAAGGCAATGTTAGACCTTGAATTACAAGCGTTAAAAGAATAGCGACAAAGGTAATAAAGAGAATCAAATTTCGATAGGGAAACGCAGCGCCGTTTGGAAGGGTCAGCGGAATAGCAAGGGCTGCCGCAAGCGACACCACGCCCCTCATACCAGTCCAACCCATTAATAACGGTGTTGTCCAGCGTCTTTTTGAGAATTGTTGTTGATGGGCAACTTGCGGACGAAAAATAATAGTTGCGAACATCGCAGCATAGGCCGACAATATTCTAGCAATAATCAATACCAGTGTCACTAGTATACCATATCCAATAGCTGTGGAAAGCGGCAATCCATTAGATCGCATCCCGGCCACGATTTCAGGAAGCTCAAGCCCGATAAGCAAAAACACCATACCGTTCAACAGAAATACAAAGCTCTCCCAGACACTGTATCCCTTGATCCGACTGCTACTCGATAAATAGCTAAGGCGTTTCGCAGAAAGAAATAGCCCACCGGCAACAACAGCTAGAACACCGGAGCAATGTACCTGCTCAGCAATCCAATACATAAAATAAGGTTCTATCAAGGTAAGCGCGATATCAGATGGAGCATCAGTTGATAAGCGCTTATGTATCCACATGAAAATCAATGCTATTAACAATCCAATTCCCACTCCTCCGAATAGCATCCAAAGAAAATCGACAGCCGCTTCTTGCCAGATGAATTGACCGGTGCCAACCGCTACTAATGCAAATCGAAAAATAATAAGCGATGAGGCATCGTTAAGTAAACTCTCGCCCTCAAGTATGGCCTGCGTGGATTTGGGAATCTTAACAAATTTGGTAATCGCACCTGTGCTCACAGCGTCTGGAGGGGATACAATGCCTCCGAGAACAAAACCTAGAGCAATGTTAAAACCTGGGATCACCTGATTGGTAACAATAGCAACAAGGAGCGCCGTGAAAAATACGACCAGAAAAGCAAAGCTCCCGATAATACGCCACCATTTCTTCATTTCTTTAAATGACACTCCCCACGCTGCTTCAAACAGCAAAGGAGGCAGAAAAATAAAAAATATCAAGTCTGGGTCAATCTTGATTATTGGCAAACCAGGAATGAAACTGATTGCTAAACCAGCAATGACCAATAGAATCGGATATGCGATCTTCATTTTGTTGGCCCAAATCGTTAAAAATACGGTCAACAAAATTAGCATCAAAACAAAAGGTAGCAACGTATGCATCATATAAGCAGTGTGATAGTTTTTCAAAAATGAGGGACACTAAATACGTTATTATCTGTTATATTTTTAGCTAACGCAACTTGCCGAATCGCAAACTTATTTAGTTTGTGGTTAGATGCCGACATCCACATTTCAAAAGGAAAAAACAATTGTGTGATGCAGCCCACATTTTGTGTAAGAAATGTCCACTTTTTAGCTAGTTTTACTACATCATTACCACACGACATATTAAGTGTAAATCACACACTATGAATAACATTTTGAGAGGTGTTGTTTTAAGATAAACAACATCCTATCAATGTTTTACAATATACAGGTTTCGCGCGTGAGCAATAGAGCTCATGCTGATGTAGAAATGTGTTAATCAATAATTTGTAATCAAACATATACATCACAACCTTTGTTATAATAATACTATTGCTTGTTTACCTTTTTATAAATCTATAAAGCCAAATCATATGAAGCATCTATTTATGTTCCTATGTATTGTTTTTGGGGTACAAACGTCGTATGCCCAAACGACAATTTCGGGAACAGTAAAGGACGGACAAAGCTCGACAGTTATTCCGGGAGTTACTGTTGCGCTCAAAGGAAAACCTGTATCGACCCAAACGGATGAGGCAGGTAAATTTACGTTGGAAGCCTCCCCTACTGATTCAATCACTTTCACGTTTATTGGATATCTAACGAGAACAATGCCTGTAGGTGATCAGACCTTCTTTAATATTTCACTGCAAAGTGCAGATGAGACATTAGAGGAAGTTGTTGTCGTGGGATATGGAACACAGAGAAAGGTGGATTTGACGGGATCTATCGCTCAGGTAAAGGGGGAAGCTATTGCAAATATGCCGAATGCGAATCCGATTAGCTCCTTACAGGGTAAAGTTGCCGGTTTAACGATATCAAACTCCGGAACTCCTGGCGGTTCGCCGACAGTGCGTATCCGTGGTGTAAACAGTACCAATAACTCCAATCCATTATATGTGGTCGATGGAGTTTTACATGATAATATAGACTTTATTTCGCCACAAGATATTGAGTCATTAGATGTTTTGAGGGATCCTTCTTCCATCGCAATATATGGCTTACGAGGTGCAAACGGCGTTATCGCCGTTACTTTAAAGAAGGCAGCCCAAGGAAGAACGGCAATCAACTTTTCAGGTTCTGTAGGATTCGATCAAGTCCATGATCGTATTGAGGTGGTTGATGCTGAGGGATTCAAAAGATTGTATGATATGCAATTGGTCAATCTTGGAAAAGCACCATTTGACTATACAAAATATACGGCAAACACCGATTGGCAAGACTTGATCTTAAGAACCGCCATGACAACTAACAATAATTTAAGCATTTCAAACTCTACTGAGAAATCATCTACCCACTTCAGTTTAGGATATAACAAACAGGAAGGCGTTGTTAGAAACGGTGATTATGAGCGGTTTACAGCACGTTTAAATCAAGAGCTGAAAGTATCAGAACGCGTTAAAATCGGTGGAGACATTTCCGGATCATACTGGAATATGAATCCAACAAATGTAACCCTTACAAATGCGCTCTGGTCGGCTCCAATTGTTGGAGTTCAATACGACGAGAATACCTTCTATGGTATGCCTTCATTCCAACGTGCGCAAGTTGGAAACGTGATGTCGACGCTCAATCGATTGGATGGGACTTCTATACCTAGGGGATATCGCTTTGTAGGAAGCTTGTTTGCCGAAGTTAAAATCATGGAAGGTTTGAAATGGAAATCTACTGTTTACACCGACCTTGGTTTCAATAACAGCCGCGGTTACTCGCCGCTCGCTGCAAGATTTATCTATCTAGGTGAAAATGCTGGCGAAGACACCTTCTTTCAAGATGACCGCGTGTTCACTTCGGTAAGCCAGAAAAGTGAAGAGTTTAGAAGATTCCAACAGGATCATACGCTTACTTGGGATAAGTCGTTCAACGAAGATCACCGCTTAACGGCTGTTGGTGGATTTACGACAGTATTCAACGATAACACAGCACTAGAAGGCTCAAGACGCGATACATCAACCAATGTTCCTCCTAATTCAGACTTTTGGTATTTAGATATCATCAATCAAGACTCTAATCCAAAAGGTAATTATTCCGGTAGAGGTTCTAAGAACACCGTCGTAGGAGCTTTTGCTCGTGCAAGCTATGCTTACAAAAATCGATACTTATTGAATGCAACGGTGCGCCGCGATGGATCTTCCAAGTTTGCTCCGAAAAACCGTTGGGGTACATTCGGCTCCGTAGGTTTGGGATGGGTGCTTTCCGAAGAAGCATTCTTTCAGAACATCGAGAAAATCAATTTCATGAAACTGCGTTTTGCTTGGGGTAAACTCGGAAATCAAAATGGCGTCCCTGATAATGCCTACTTACCTGGGTTGGTTAATGCGAATACCGCCATATTTGGAGACAATATTTACACCTCTGTCAAGGCAGATTACATCCCAGACCCTAATTTACACTGGGAAGTCGTGCAAGGGATGGATTTGGGTTTAGATGTAAAAGCATTCAACAATAAATTTAATGCAGAAATCAACTTGTATGACCGTACAACCAAAGATATCTTAACCATATTGACACTGCCGGCAACGGACGATCGCTATTTCACCAACTTAGGTGAAATCACTAACCGCGGTATAGAAGTATCGATGGGATGGAACAATCAGTTAGATGACTTGCGCTACGGTATCAATGCGAACTACTCTTATAATAAAAACTTCGTTAATTCGATCGGAGATAACGTTAATTTCAAAATCTTAGGAAATGACGGGGCGAATGTGACCGAAACGGGGCAATCCATTGGTTACTTTTATGGCTACAAACAGATAGGCATATACCAAACGATTGATGACATTGAAAATATGGCTATCCAACCAGGATCGGCTCCAGGAGATATTGCATTTGCTGACATGGATGGCGATGGTGCAATCACCGAAAAGGACAGAACCTATCTAGGAACACCCTTCCCTCCTCATAATTTCGGAATTAACTTCACGCTGGGCTACAAAGGGTTTGATTTGCAATTGGAAGGAAATGGTGTTGCAGGAAACAAAATTTATGCACAAAGAAGAACGCGAAACTTTGCTGACTTGAATTACGAGGTCAATCGTCTGGATGCTTGGACAGGACCGGGTAGCAGCAATGTGGAGCCGATTCTAGATAATAGCCGTGGTAATAACTACAAATTTAGTTCTTACTTTTTAGAGCCTGGAGATTTCTTCCGTATCCGTACGGTACAGTTAGGCTATAGCTTCAATGATGATTTATTAGCAAGAACCTTCATTAGAAAGGCGAGATTATTTGTCAATGTACAGAACTTAAAAACCTGGAGCAAGGTCACAGGCTATACACCGGAAGCAGCAATTGGAAGTTTAATTGCAGGTGGTACAGATAATGCAACTTACCCGATCCCAACGACTTACTCCTTTGGTGTTAACCTATCGTTTTAACTTTTTAAGAAAATTGAAGATGTCAAAATATATAAAAATTGCACTGAGTATAGGATGTTCAATCATTCTCTTCAGTAGTTGTGAGAAGTTTTTAGACACTGCCCCTCAAGGGAAATATACCGAAGATACGTATCCTTATCCGGAGGGCGGTACACCCTACGATCGCTTTATCTTTGCGGGTTATAATGATCTTCGGGGTTATAATGTCCATGTCGATGGATTTGTAAATGCAACAAGTATCCGTAGCGACGACGCTGACAAAGGTAGTACGGCTTCCGATGGTGGTGCAGACGTCATCTCTATGGATAACTTTCCTGTATTGGCCACCAGCGGACGTGCAAACGCACTTTGGTTAGGTTATTTTGGCTTGGTGAACCAAACCAACCGCGCGATGTTTCAGATTGATAGTATATCAAAAGCAGGGCAAGATGAGCAATTAAAAATTCAGGCTACCGCTGAAGCGAGGTTCCTGCGCGGATATGCCTACTTTATGCTTGTACGCTTGTTTGGCAGAGTACCCAAGTTTGAAACCTGGTCTTCCGATCCTGCAAAGCAAAATAATATACCGCAGAGCAGTGCCGCAGAAATCTATACATTTGTCGAAGAAGACCTGAAATTCGCAGCACAAAACCTTCCGGATAACTGGGATAGCAAATTTGTCGGTCGAGCTACAAAGGGAGCGGCAAATGGAATCTTAGCCAAAGTCTATATTACACAGCAAAAATGGCAACAAGCTTATGATGCTGCCAATATGGTGAAGGGTTCCGGTTTATATGACCTATCTCAGAATTATGCCGATATATTTTCTGAAAAAGGTGAAAATGGAAGAGAATCAATTTTCGAAATTCAGGGTACCGCATCGGCGGATGAAACCACTAAGAACGGTATTCAGTATGCCAATCTTCAAGGCGTACGGGGATCCGGAAATTGGAATTTAGGATGGGGATGGAATACACCAAGCGCTGCGCTGGAAGCGGCTTACGAGCCAGGAGACCCAAGAAAAGCCAGGACTATTCTTTACGCTAGCGTTGCAGGGAAGACCAATGTATCCATGTACAACGAGCCTATGCCGGTTTATCCAGCGGACGTACCGAACCCGATGTATAACCATAAAGTGTTAAGCGATCCTGCTATGAGAAATAGTATAAGTCGCGGTTCCTGGTGGATGAATGTTCGCATTCTTCGTTATGCCGACGTGGTGTTAATGCTAGCGGAATCCGCTAACGAGCTTGGAAAGAGCGAGGAAGCACGTACTTTACTCAATTCAGTGCGCGAGCGCGCGCGTCGCGGAGCTGCTGCCGGTGTACTACCTGATGTCACTGACACCGATCAAGCCTCTTTACGCAATAAAATACGTCATGAGCGAAGAATCGAATTGGCAATGGAGCACGACCGCTTCTTTGATTTAGTACGTTGGGGAATAGCTCAAACTGCTTTACATGCGGCCGGCAAAACTAACTTCCAAAACTCACGCGATGTTTTATTGCCGATTCCACAAACGCAGATCGACTTAACCAAAGGTGTATTAACGCAAAATCCGGGATATTAGTCCTATTCGAACCAATCAATTTGAAAGACATGAATAAATTATTCTCTAAAATATCACAGAGCTTCATGGTCATCCTGCTGATGACCCTGGCTTTCTCCTGTAAAAAAGACGGGAACCCCAATAAATTGCCAGATGCAGATATATCCTCTTCCCACGTTGCTCCTACGGATGGCTATATCCGGATCCTCGCTATCGGGAACAGTTTTTCGGAAGATGCGATCGAATCCCATCTTTATGAATTGGCAAAGGAGAGCGGTAAAACCGTAATCGTTGGAAACCTCTATATCGGTGGAGCTTCCTTAGAACTTCACAAAAGAAAGATAGAAAACAGCGGAGCCGCCTATGAGTATAGAAAGATAGGTGCTGATGGTCTGAGGAAAGTGTTTCCAAAAATCTCCATAGAGACGGCTTTACTTGATGAACATTGGGATTATATCTCCTTCCAACAGGTGAGTCAAAATTCCGGGCAACTCCAGACGATAAAAGATGCGCTTCCGACTGTATTTAATATGGTCAAAGAAAAATCCTTAAATCCGAATGTTCAGTACGTTTATCATCAGACATGGGCATATCAGCAAAACTCTACACATGAGGGTTTTGCCAACTATGACAAAAATCAGATGAAGATGTATCAAGCGATCGCTGATGTTTCTAAACAAGTGAAAGATATTGTTCCGATCAATATCATTATACCCGCAGGAACAGCCATACAAAATGCACGCACTTCGCTCGTCGGTGACAACTTTACTCGAGATGGATATCACCTAACCATTCCTTTTGGTCGTTATATCGCTGCCTGTACCTGGTTTGAGACCTTGTTTAAAAAGTCAGCAGTCGGCATGGCCTACAAACCAGCAGGACTCTCCACATTCGAAAGCTCCATTGCACAGAATGCTGCACATTTCGCTGTATTAAAACCGTTTGAAGTGACACAGATGACGGATTTCCAAGGCGGTGCTGGTGGTGCTTTAACGAGTGCAGTATTGATCGACTTCGGCAATAACGCTGCATCGGATCGTTGGAATCAGCTGAGCTCGTTTTTAGCGGGAACCTCGGCAAGTCTGAAAGATAGTTTGGGATCTTACACCGGTATTAAAGCAACCATTACGGAGCGTTTTAACGGTGTAAATGCCGACGGACCGACAGCAACCACGACTCCATTAAATATGCCTGCAAACGTCTCTAAATATGCTTACTTCGGAAACACGAAAGGAGACTTCGGTGGCATGCGTGTTGTGCAGTCCAAAGTCGAGCTTACTGGACTGGATAAGACTCTAAAGTATAATCTTTCGTTCTTCGGCGCACGCGGCGGGGTCAGTGACAATCGTGAAACGAAGTACATCTGCAAAGGCACTAATGAAGTTTCAGTGGCACTTAATACGTCAAGCAATTCCAGCAAAATTGCAATTGCAAAAGGGGTGCAACCGGACGCTAATGGTAAAATAACCATTACCATCACCGCAGGTGAGAATAATAATAATGGTACAGGATTTTTCTACGTTTCAGCGCTTCGCTTGATGTCGGGTAATTAAAATATAGGAAATATAGTAGTGTGAAAGTCAATTGCATGAGGCTGCCTCCAAAGGCAGCCTTTATGCATTGATGAAATGATATCAATCCCCTCTATACAGCTTCGCTGTATCTATTAATCCAGACAAATCTCTGCCATAGTTTTTACGCTTCCCCTCCTGACCTACAGGAACAACCTCAAAATGCACATAAGAAACTTTAAGCAGAGTTTGATTATCGCTCGCCGGATTAGCACGTAAAACAGTGTCTGCCCAAAACTCCCTAGGGAAAAAGCCTACCGTCCGTTTGCAGATATCTGTTCCATCAACCTCCCTAACTACCGGGTTCATATCAAATGATTTAAAAGTCTCATTTCGAAGGTAACCAATTCCGTTACTATCTACATTTAAGACGTTTTTAGATAGGTTAGATCGTATCAAAGTTATCCTACCTGTAAATCCTTTAGGAACTGTAATAGTTAGTTTGGGTGTATAAACCTTATATGATAGAATAATTGACGCTAATGATAAAATAACAGCGAACGTGATTGTGAATTTTGAATTATCGAATATTCCGAAAACAGTTTTGCAATAGCAGCAGAACCAATAAAAAGTGTAACCAGTATTACTACAGCACCAATTTGCGAAGGGAAAGAGAATGATGGGATACGGGACAATAATAACCATAGCAAGAGCAACAATCCAATTGTAAATATCCAAAGAGTGATTATTGATATGTTAAATTTCATATACGAGAAATCAATTGATAGTAGAACGTTTACCTCAGATCATTTTAACCCTTACTATATGTCTAAACAGCGGGTTTGCAGAAACTCATGAAAAAATACGAATATTTCGGTTGGAAACTGTAATAAAAAAATAAAGCTTGGGACAATCGGGCGACCGCTCAAGCTTTAAATAAAACCTCTTATCGAGGTAATCAACCTAAACCTAAGACAAAGGTAGATAAATTATTTTGAAAATCGCAAATATATTTGTGTAATTAAAGGCTGTACTTTAATGCAAAAACATTAACCAGTTGGAAATCAGGATATTAATTTTAAAAGATAAAGGTTTTCAAACGGGGAGAATGAAAACCTTTAATAACCAATTATAAACCTAAATTATGATGACACAAAGATAGTGTACATTCTACACTTTTGCAAATCTTTTTTAAAATATTTTAAGAATCCCTCTCCTAGCCTATTAGAAAGCAATACCGTATATTTGTATATAAACAAAAAGGAATTATATGTTCACAGGAATCATCGAAACCATTGGAACCGTTCAAAAGATTGAGTCAGAATTATCAAACCTTCATTTCTATATAGAATCCGCTATCAGTGATGAATTAAAAGTGGATCAAAGCGTTTCGCATAATGGCGTTTGTTTAACGGTTGTCCAATTGGAGCCTGGCGTACATAAGGTTACTGCGATTAAAGAGACGTTGGAGAAAAGTAATTTGGGCATGCTGAAAGAGGGTGATGCGGTCAATCTAGAACGCTGTACACAAATTGGCGGTCGATTAGATGGGCATATCGTTCAGGGCCATGTAGACCAAACCGCAATCTGCGTTGCTGCAGATCCGCAAGATGGAAGTGTGCTATTTACTTTTGAGTATGAACCCGGCCATAAAAATATAACCGTTGAAAAGGGATCTATCACAGTTAATGGTATTAGTTTGACAGTGGTAAACTCGGAAAGAAATAGTTTTTCTGTAGCAATTATTCCCTTTACATTGGAACATACGAACATGAAAGATCTACAAGTTGGTCAAACGGTAAACCTGGAATTTGATATAATCGGGAAATATGTTACTCGAATTATGGAACTACGAGGGTAATATTGGAATCACGCACGACAATAATCGGTTGTTTCTACTCACTTAATCGAACATTTGAAGCGGGAAATCTAAAAAAGCATTTTTGAATTTAGAAAACAGTCGAGGAGCCGTTTAATGAAACGGCTCTATTTTTTACAGTATTCTCCCTCAATTACAGCGAAAATCCCATTACCTCTTTCTTCTTTCTAGACTTAAATCGTTCTGGAACTATATTGAGAATCTCGTTCTTGAGCGTATTGATCGCATGTTTTTTCACGTAGTTCTGTGGGGTCACTAAGCTAATTTCTCTAACAGGTTCCGGAGATTTGAAATAGCGGATATGCTGCATCTGCTCATCATTATAACTAACAATGCTCATTTCAGGCAGTATCGTTATCCCACCATTCAAATCAACCATGCGCTTCAAGGTTTCCACACTTCCGGTGTTATAGTCGAAAGTACCTTCTAAGGAGTGGTTATGCTTGTAGTTGCAAATACTGAGCACCTGTCCACGCATGCAGTGCCCTTCATTCAATAACCATAGCTTATCTTCTGACAGCTCATCTGGACCAACCGCTTTCTTGCCGAACAATCCACTACGTTCGGAGACGTAGGCGACAAAAGTTTCATAAAATAATGGAGTTTCTTGAATCGAAGGCTCATGTAAAGGAGTTGATAGTATCCCGCAATCAAGCGTTCCGAGTTTTAATTCCTGAATAATCTGTTCGGTGGTATATTCCCAAATATGAAGTTTTAGCTTGGTATATTTCTTTAGGAAGTTGGAAATCACATTGGGCAGTAAATAGGGTGCAACAGTAGGAATCACACCAATACGAAGATCACCTGTTAATTCTCCGCGCTCCGCTTGCAATAGTTCAGCGATCTTTTTACTTTCGGTCAGCACGGTACGTGCTTGTTCAATAATCTTCTCACCGATCTCCGTGGGGACAACAGGTTGCCTGCTGCGATCAAAAATCTTTACCCCTAAGGATTCCTCTAGTTTTTGGATCTGCATACTCAGCGTAGGCTGCGTCACAAAACATTTCTCGGCAGCGGCTACAAAACTGCGGTAGGTATCTACCGCTATAATATATTCTAATTGAACAAGGGTCATGCTATAAATTTTAACTATACAAATGTACGAAGCGATTTACGCAAATGCTACTGGCGCACTTAAATAAGACAATTAAATAACTTTAACTATCAATATGAATTGCATTAAGAATCGAAATTCTAATTTCCAAAAAGCTGGATTGGTTATTCAACGACAAAGGCATAGCAGATCGTTGCTATGCCTAAGCTCACTTAAATATTTATCAGAATTGACTATTGTTTATTTCTATAGCGCAATTCTAAATCTAGAATAATGTCTCTTTTCTTTCCTTCAATGAGGGAAAGATCACCAGCGACAAAAACGCCTTTTTTCCCGTTATGAATATTTCTAATTCCGTAAACACTGGATTCGTCGGCGGGGTCGGTCATACCTTCATAGCGATATAGATAGTCGATCTCATAGTCTGCCGCTTCTACAGACAGCTCGTCAAACTCGATATTAAAATCTACAGTATAGCCTGAGTCTGTAAGATGTTTTAGTGCTTCCGATGCTGAAGCGTACTTGTAAGTTGATTTCTCCATGGTATTAATCTTCTTTTAATCAAAAACAGCTAACTTTGCTTATTGTTTTATTAAAGAAACCACAATATTCATGGCTATCATCCCTCCTACAGCTAAAAACACACCCGCTGAAGCTTTCGAACGTCTATTAGAAGTCCTTTATACCCTGCGCGTTGAATGTCCGTGGGACAAGAAACAGACGATGGAAAGTCTTCGTCATTTGACTATCGAGGAGATGTACGAATTGGCGGATGCTATTTTGGAAAATGATATGCCCGAAATCAAAAAAGAGCTAGGCGATATATTGATGCACTTGGTTTTCTATGCGCGCATCGCTGAAGAAGAAGAGCAATTTAATATTGTCGATGTGCTAAATGCGATCTGTGATAAATTGATTTCTAGACACCCACATATTTATAGCGATACAATCGTAGAGAATGAGGACGACGTTAAACAGAATTGGGAAAGTTTAAAGCTCAAAGAAGGGAATAAGTCGGTTCTATCTGGTGTTCCAAAGAGTCTACCTGCATTGGTGAAAGCTTATCGCATCCAAGACAAGGTTCGAGGTGTTGGATTTGATTGGGAGGATAAAAAAGAGGTTTGGGCAAAGGTAGAAGAGGAACTTGCGGAGTTCAAGGCCGAATTTGACATCAAACAGGATGTTATAGATAAGGAACGCGCCGAGTCGGAGTTCGGTGATCTGTTGTTCTCGCTGATAAACTATGCCCGCCATATCGGCATCAATCCAGAGAATGCATTGGAAAAAACGAACAAGAAATTTATCTTCCGTTTCAGTTATCTTGAGGAGAAAGCAAAGGAAAATGGCAGGGAGCTGAGAGACATGAGCTTGGATGAAATGGATGTGTATTGGAATGAGGCCAAAAGCGTAAAATAATATCTTATTACGCATTCTTTTTAATATCTTTAAGCGTACCAAGGTTTCCCAACATGACATACTTCTTAAAGTTTCTTAAATGGTTATCGATTTCTCTCGTTAGCCTTATACTTGTTTTGCTTATTGCTATGTATGCCTTTGGCGTCGATTATATACTAAAGGGCGTTTATGTCATCTATATGCAGGGACATCAAACCGCCTACTTAGATGATTATCGTTATTTCGACAACCATAACATCGAAACCGGGACTCCACAACCCTGGCCAAAATCTACAGCTTACAATACCGTACCGATTACCGATTCCTTGAAACGTATTCACGAGCGATGGGGTTCCGTAGCTTATGTCATCATCCATCAGGATAGCGTTTGGTTCGAGGAATACTATGGAGGATATTCAGACAGCTCAAAATCCAATTCCTTTTCGATGGCGAAAAGCATAACCGCTGCCATACTAGGAAAAGCTTTGGAAGAAGGAAAAGTAAGCAGCTTGCAACAAAAAGTGAGTGATTTTATACCTGAGCTTACCGGTCAATTCGCAGAAGCACTGACCATGGAAGATTTGGTATCGATGAGTTCGGGCATCACTTGGGACGAAAGTTATTATAATCCATTCTCGATTACAACACGTCTGTATTTTGATAAAGATATACAGGGCGCTATTCCTGCCCTTCCAGTCGACAAGAAACCTGGACAAAACTTTATCTATCAAAGTGGTGACACACAGATGCTGGGAATTGCGCTGCAAAGAGCTACAAAATCATCTTTGAGTGAGCTGATGTCCAGCTATTTCTGGAAGCCGATGGGTGCCGAACATAGCGCAATCTGGCAGGTTGATAGCGAGAAAAACGGAATTGAAAAAGCCTACTGTTGTATCGCAAGTAATGCGAAGGACTTTGCCAGATTTGGAAAGCTCTATTTAAACCACGGCCGATGGAATGGACAGCAACTATTAGATTCAGCATATGTCGCAAACTCCATCCAACCTAGATATCCTGAATCACCACAATATGGCTATGGCTGGTGGATGGGCGAATATAAAGATAAACCTTACTTCTATATGGATGGACATTTAGGGCAATACGTTATTGTGGTGCCGCAAGACGAACTGATTATCGTTCGCTTAGGTCATGGAATAGATAAAATCGGTCGTACCAATCCGCAATCCTCTTTCTATAATTTTATCGACCAGGCGTATCAGATGCTGGGCTCTCGTATTCAATAGGGTTAGCTTCGTCCTTCAGCAGTATGATGAAAGTTTTATACCTTTGTTGCAATGAAAAATTTTGCAGCAATCTTCGATATGGATGGTGTTATAGCCCACACCAATCCCTATCATGCCAAAGCCTTTGAAGTATTTTTTGATCGTCACAAGATTTCTTACAACGAGCAGCAGTTTGAACAACATATGTATGGCAAGCATAACAGTTATATATTTACGCATTTTTTCGGACGTAAGATCTCCGGTGAGGAATTGTTGACCTTAGAAGATGAAAAAGAAGGCTTGTTCCGTGAGATCTATAAATCAGAAGCGACATCCCTTCCCTATTTGCAAGAGTTCCTTACAGACCTCCAAGCACACGAATTTAAACTTGGGGTGGCTACATCAGCACCACGTGCCAATATGGATCTTATTTTAAATGCACTTGCCATACGTCCATTTTTTCAGTCCACTTTGGGCAGTGAGAACGTAAGCCTACATAAACCACATCCGGAGGTCTATCTGAAATCGGCTGCTAATTTAGGCGTAGAACCAAAGCATTGTATGGTTTTCGAGGACTCCTTTTCGGGGATTACGGCCGGATTAAACGCAGGTATGCAGGTTGTAGGTGTATTGAGTTCGCATAAGCAAGAAGAGCTACCAGTGTGTACAAGCTATATCCCGCATTATAAGCATATCGATGCTAAACAGGTACTTAACATGATCCAGTCTCATGTGGGATAATGCCTTAGCATTAATACCAACACCGATGGGCTGGGTACTGTATTTCTTTTGTGCCATGCTTATCGGTACATCAAAAACCGGAATCCAAAACGTCGGGACGCTCGCCGTCCCACTATTTGCTTTATTGTTCGGCGCAAAATACTCGACCGGCATTGTGCTAATTCTGCTTTGTATTGCTGATTTAGTCGCCGTCATCTACTATAGAAAACAATTCAACTGTTCGGAAGTTAAAAAGCTGCTACCCTTTGCAGTTTTCGGTTTAATCATCGGGTTAATTGTTGGCGATTATATCGATGACCGAATTTTTAAAATCTTAATGGGCGCCTGTATTATCCTTGGCGTAGGGATTATGCTTTGGGGCAATCGGCAGGATAGAATAAACCAAAGTACGGAATTCACCAAGAAATGGTGGTACTCCCCTCTTTTCGGTCTCATAACAGGATTTTCAACGATGATAGGCAATGCAGCAGGCCCTACCTTAACAGTTTACCTCCTCTCAAAGAAATTAGATAAATTTACGCTAGTTGCAACAGGTGCCTGGTTCATTATGATCCTAAACTTCTCAAAAATTCCTCTCCAATTATTCGTCTGGAAAAATCTCTCTTGGGAGGGATTTATCCTCAATCTTTTAGCAATTCCATTCATCCTCTTAGGTGGTTTTATAGGCATTAAACTCGTCAAAATATTACCAGAACGCGAATTTAAAATCGTGATCCTAAGCTTGGTAGTTTTGTCGGCCTTTCTTTTAGTAGTTAGTAGTTAGTACTTAGTATTTAGACCTATGGCGGGTATAGAAATTAGACATTAGAGATCTGTCTGAGAATCTATTGGATTACTTTTGTTTTGAACCTAGAAAGGAAGGATTTCTAGGTAGGCAGGATCGTGGCTTAAGACTGAATGCTATTTCATATTTACTATAACCATTTGTCTCTCCTATCATACCCCTTTCCGAGCGGCTCTGATTGGGTTATACATTGGGTTTACATTGGGTTTGAAAGGGCTTTGAGTAGACGAAAGGTAGATACGCCTTCGATCAATCTGTATTGCATGTTGATTTGAAAAAAGAAAAAAGTAGGATGGATGAGAATATGGTCAGGATATTCTTTGTCTGAACCAATAAAGGAAGGATTTAAGGATAGGCAGAGTGTTCTTTGTCTGAACCAGGAAAGGAAGGATTTAAGGATAGGCAGAATGTTCTTTGTCTGAACCAGGAAAGGAAGGAAAAAAGGATAGGCAGGATATTCTTTGTCTGAACCAGGAAAGGAAGGAAAAAAGGATATTCAGGATCTTGTGTCTAATGTCTAATATCTCACATCTATATCCGCCCTAGGTCTAAATACTAACTACTAAGTACTAAGTACTAACAAAAATGCCGTTCGAAAAGAACGGCATTTTTGTTTATTTATTCTGTTACCGGGACATCATTTGTTTCCGGTGCCTTATCGATCAATTCCATGAATTGGTCTAACTTCGGCGTGATAATAATTTGTGTTCTACGGTTTCTAGCTTTACCCTCCGCAGTGCTGTTGCTCGCGATTGGGTTATATTCACCACGACCACCTGCAGTTAAGCGTTTAGGATCCACTCCGTAGTTGTTTTGTAAAGCTTGGACAACAGAGGATGCACGCAATGTACTTAAATCCCAGTTATTACGGATATTTGCTTTACTGATCGGATCAGAGTCTGTATTACCCTCGATTAGCACATCGTAATCTTTGTAATCTTGGATGATCTTGGCAATCTTCGACAGCGTCTCTCCCGCTTTATCAGAGATTTCATAGCTACCGGATTTATAAAGCATATTATCCGATAACGAGATGTAAACAACACCTTTTAATACCTGAACATCAACATCCTTCATCTCTTCGCGGCTCAAGGAACGCGTTAAGTTGTTTGTCAACACCATATTAAGCGAGTCGCTTTTTGCTTTGGTATTCACTAAATGTTGGATGTATTTATTTGATGCGTTGATCTCGTCTACGAGTTTCGAGATATTCGCATTTCCCTGGGAAGTATTGCTGATACTGTTATCTAAAGTCGCTTGCAATCTTGCTAACGCTTCTTTTAGCGAAGCATTGTTCTTGCGCTCCTGCTCTAGCTGATCTTCTAGGCTTTTTACTCTTGAACGACTTTCGGCTAGATCTACTTGACTCTTTTGGTATAGCTCAGCAAGATCTCTGTGCTGCTGCTCTAATGCTTGGTGCGTTTTCTTACTTACCCCGCAAGATGATATAAATAAGACGCTTAACAACACTAATGGTATACTTATACGTTTGATCATAACTTGATATATTAATTTCTTATTATTTCTAAGATAAGCAAAAGCGGTGCCTTTTATATGAATTCATTAATTTAAAATGTATAAGCACCCTATTTTCAGGAATTTACCACATTGTTTTCGATAATCATAAAGAAATCAGCACTATGGTGTAGCTATTTTGTAACTGGAGATTATTAAGAGATCGAAGAGATTTTCTAATAGCGACAGGTTGATTTGGTGAAATTGCACATCAAATGCGATAAAAATCTCATTCGAAATACCTTGAATTATGAAAAAAGAGAGGAAAAATGCATAAAATAAATAGGCTTAAAAATTAATCAGGCTCATTTTCAGTATAGTATCAAATAAGTTTTGGAGAGAGATTAAAAATTTCTACTTTTGTCGCGGAGAGTT
>DELI01000034.1 GCA_002354335.1 Sphingobacterium sp. UBA2700
CTTTTTAGACAGCCCCTTCTATTTATGTCGTTTCTTCTAAAAATATTGTATACTAATCTACTTTTTTGAAAAAAGTAGGAACTTTTAAATTATTCGCGATCACCTTTGGAAGGCTTCTTGAAAACAAGTTACGGAAAAAACTCTTTCGTGTGTAAGAGACCAGTAACACGTCAACATCTTCGTCTTCAACCAACCTTTCGACTGCATATGTAATTGGTATGTTTACATCCAGGCGATTGACCATTTCGTAATCGTGGTAAGTTACCTCATTGCTGCCCAACGCTTTCATCACCTTCTCTTTCCAAAAAGTTATATCTTCGCTATTGGGTCTCCGTGCAGCTTCATTGATATGTAGCAGGGATACTTTCAGACTTGGACTGGTTCGTGCAATGAACTCATCTAATATATCGATGTCGTTGTCTTTAAAATTGGTTAAAACACCGATTTTTTCTAATCTAAACTCGCCGTAATTTGCCGGAACAGCCAGAACGCCAATCGGTGAATGGCGTATCAGCTCGTACGTATTGCTACCGATAGCGACATTGACCAATCCACTGGCGCCTTTTGTGCCCATCACAATAAACTTAATCGAGTTTTCATCAATTAGACTGAGAACGATATCATTCAGGTTGCCTTCCATGCAAGCTGCTGTGCTATCAATATCTGGATAGGCGCCTTTAAAGCGATTGTAGAAAATTTCCATATCGTCTTCCGCGGCAGCGATATTGTGTTTACTTACTTCATCTTTAAACTCTTGTGTGGCAAGCAATCGTGAGAACGTTTGATAGACATGGAGAATCTGAATACTCCAGTCATACTTCTTCGCTAATTCTGCAGCGTACTGGGCGGCAACCCATGCATTCTCTGAAAAATCGGTAGGGACGAGTAAGGCATGTTTCATGATGGGAAAATTAAAAGGTTATTATCAAATATACCCAAATCGTTGGCTGGAAGCAAATTAACGGGATGGGAAATGTGGTTATATTGCCACTTAAAATGGTTTTCTTGTTAAAAATTGTTAAGGTGAAGCGTCAAAAATACGATAGGGGAGATCGCCTCGTTATTATTATAGCAAAAGCGCACAGCAAGTGAGTAATAAGAGTAAGTAATTTCATAATTAGGTTAATAATTGGTTTGTTAAAAATCCTGAGGACCCCAACCTCAGGATTTTTTATTTGTGAATATTTTCCAACAAACCACGATCATAAATTTTGCATGCTAATGTCTAAAATCTAAAATCTAATATCTCAATTCTCCCCTCTACTTCCCACCCTAGGTCTAAATACTAACTACTCAATACTAACTACTATTTCAGCATCATGGCTTCTTTATGGTTCAACACTTGTTGGTAGGTTGGATCACCATGTAGAAATAGGCTTTCATGAAAAGGAGCGGGAATCAAAACCTTAGCTTCGAACTTATCGAGCGGGATAAAGAATAACACGCCGTGTGAAACCGATTTATCATCGATTATCTGGGTGTATTTGCTGGCCTTGTCTCCAAGCTTTTTCTCTTTCTCTAGTTTCTTAATCAATAGTTGCATATCTTATTTTTCCTCATGGAATACTAAAATAGGAACTTTGGAGTGAAATGCTAGGTTATTGCTAATGCTATTGTTAAACATACGATCGAAAAAGCTCCTATTGCGTTTCACAACAGCCAGGATGTCAATATTGTTTTCCAATAGGTATGTTGTGATGGTATTTTCTATGCTTTCTACTTCGTCGAGTAATACATAATTGATGTCTTCGTTAGGAAACTCATGTCGCCAGTTTTCTGTCTGCAATAAAACATCAGCGATTTTTGAGTTGTGAAGGATGTTTAAGCAATCCAGTCTGGCATTGACTGCTCTTGCCATGATTATTGCTTCACGGAGCGCTGGTTTATCTTTTTCGCGGAAGAGCGTAGTGAACACTACGCGGTTGATACCTTGGTATTTTGCATGAGGAGGCACCGCTAATACTGGGTTTTGTATGTTTTTGATCACATTGACGGTATTCGATCCAATGATTTTGGATAGGAATCCACTTTCTCCGTGGGTACCCATCACGACCAGGTGTATTTTCTCGCGATCCACAATCTTTCTCACCACTGAAGCCACAGGTCCTTCCTCAAATAGGAAAACTAGCTCTACATCGGAAGCATCCTCCGCTTCAGCAATCTTCCGCATGCCCTGGGTTTTCTTTTTATACGTTTCGAATTGGTTCAGTTCGATGGATTGATAAACCTCTCCAATTAATTCAGGCTGACCGGCATGTGTCGCGGATAATACGGGCTCTACATACGTGTATAACACATATATCTTTGCATCGATCGACTTGGCGATGTGCAAAGCATAGACGAATGCATTTGTTGCAATGTCTGAAAAATCGGTTGGGAATAATAGGGCTCTCATGGTCTTTCTTTTTTGTGTCACTTAAATTTACCAAATATTAAGCAGATTGATAATGATAGCAGTCATTATTTCAGTTTATCCTGTAGCATTTTGCTAAGATTTTACGTACTCCTAATAAAATAAGTAATTTTGAGGTAATGTTATGGAATAAGGCTAATTAAACGATTTTAGGAAGAGAAGAAATTATGTCAGTATTGGAGCTTAGATAACCAGTGGGAATTTTAAATAAATACCTTGGAAATAGCACCCCATTGAACCTTAGAGTTGCTTTGGATAAGTGTGCTGTGTCTAACTCAGAGAAGGGCAAGGCTTACTTGTACAAGAAATATTATGGCTATGTGATGGCCATTGTATTTCGTTACATGAAGCATGAGATGGAAGCAGAGGAACTGACGAATGAGTGTTTCGTAAAGATATTTTCTAAGATCGAAAGTTTTAGCGTTCATGAGGATGACACCGTTCTGGAGAAGACCTTTAAAGCCTGGATCGGGCGGATTGCTGTAAATACCTCAATTGATGCACTTCGCGTTCGCAAGCAGATGTATATGCTCGACGATCTGAACGGTAGTGACACCCTACACTTTTCGGTCGAAGCGGATACCCGTTTAGAGTACAACGACATTATTGCGCTAATTCGCGAACTGCCGGATATCCAACGAACGATATTCAATATGTATGAAATTGAAGGCTACTCGCATGATGAGATCGCCAGAGAATTAAGCATACCAGAGAGCACATCAAGAACTTATTTGACAAGAGCGAAGCAAAAGCTAAGGAAGCTTTATGCAACGCGTATCGATTTAGAAAGAATACAATCCTGATTCGTAGAGAAAAATGGAAAGCAACAAGAATAAAGACATTATTGATCACATTGTTAGGTCGTTAAGGGATAAGGAGGAGCTACCTTATCGCGAAGGTGCTTGGGAGAAATTCCAAAGCACCCAATTTGCACCTAAGCGTACAAAGGCCGGCTATTACTATTGGGCTGCTAGTGCAGCTGCCGCCCTTTTAATTGCGTTTTTTGCAGTTAATAGATGGTCAGAAGCTCCTATTGGAGATCACACGCTTACATCAAACGATTCTAATCCGACCGAGCAAACGACGGTCCTGCCGGAATTAAATGATTCGCCGGCTGAAACGCCTCATGATTTGTCGGCAGCAAACTCCCTTAGCTCAGGGGTGATAACTGCCCAATCTACAGGGAATCTAATAGGTTCCAATTCATCGAATACGAACAAGTATACTGTTGGAGATTTGCAGTTAGGAAGTTTACAGGCTGCGCATGTTGCTTTTGCGCCCTCCATGATGAATATTCCTACTTTGAAGGCCGAAGGCGTTGAAGTAAGAAGTGTCGTAAATTTAACGAATACTAAACCTGTTCGTTCAGGAAATATTGAACATAGTATGGCTTATCAAGCTGGCCAGTTTGCCATGCAAGCAGATTGGAAAGAGCCGAAGATTGGGCAGAAGAAATTTAGTTTTTCCGAAAAGTTCGATTTAGGATTATTCGTTTCTCCAAGTTCGACAAACGAGCAGATGAACTTTGGAGGCGGTATGCTATTGGGCTATAACATCAGTAAAAATTTGAGCGTTCGCACGGGATTGGCTTATAATCAATATGAAGTTGGCTTAATGAAAGACCCGATTGGAGCCCCTGAGACACAGGTCCTCGCGACATCAGATGTTTTGGAACATGATGCTAAATATAGCATGGTCGCTACCCAAGCGAGCCGTACGATGGTTTTGCCGAATGTGAATGCAGTAAGTGGGAATGTTCAGGCTTTTGAAATTCCTTTAGAGGTGAAATATAAAACCAATGCAGGATTATATGCATCTACAGGTATGACCTATGCTGTGGTACTCAATCAGAATCGTTATACCCACTTTATTGAAAATGCAAATGCTGATTTGTTCGAAAAAGGCTTGCCTACTACGTCGAAAGAAATGAATGATGCTGTACAGCCTGTGACGCGTAAGGTGAAAACTGACGAAGAAAATGTGAATACCAATAACTTCGGTGGCTTCGTGAACTTTTCTATTGGAAAAGAGATGCGCGTGAATAAGCGGTTGAACCTGTCTGTAGAGCCTTATGTAAAACTACCTGTAGGTAGCTTTAAACGAGCGGATATGAATTATACAAACGGCGGTATCCGAATTATTACGAACTTTTAAGTCGAAGTCTATAGTTGATCGATTCTAACCCAAGACATTCCTGCAGCGATGGCGCCTTGAACCCCAGGGTCGCCGTCCTCGAATACTAAACAGTCTTTAGGATCTACCTGTAAATGTTCTGCCGCCAATAGGAAGGGTTGAGGTGATGGCTTTCCAAACTCCGTGTCTCCAGCACAAACTAATGTTTCATATTTCCCTTTCACATCAATAACATCTAAGGTGATATTTAATGTTGAGCGTGTCCCGCCAGATACAACACCTATTTTCTTAATGCCATGGTAATCCAATAACACTTGGCGAACGAAGTCTACGGGTTGGGTTTGTTGGATAAAGTCTTGAATGAATATGGCAGATTTCCTTTTGGCAAAAACTCCATAATCTAATGTTACATGATAGCGCTTACTGATCTCTTCAGCAACGGCAATGGTTGGCCATCCAGCAGTTTCGTCGATCAAGTCGGGGTCTAAATCAACACCATATTCTTTAGAAACAGCAACATAAGCCGCTTTGTGCGCGTAGATATTGTCGGCTAATGTGCCGTCGACATCAAACAATAAAGCTTTGAAGGGAGAGGAGAGTTCTTTTAGTTTAAGGTATTTGTGCAACGATTGTTCATTCATGGCACAAAGGTAAGAAAGTCTCCGCAATTGGGAGACTTTCTTCAAGTTGAATTATCTTGATGCTTTACGGCGTTTAAGCTCTTTCATAATTAAGCTTAACTCGCGTCCAGTCTGTCCTCCAACCGAGGTGTTTTCTTGCGCACGACGGAATAGATAAGGCATTACAGATTTCACAGGGCCGTATGGCATGTATTTAGCGACATTGTATCCCGATGCACCTAAATTGAACGACAGGTTATCTGACATTCCTAGCAATTGTGCGAAGAACACATGCGGGTGGTTATGTGGGATATTACGTTTTTCTAGTTCTTCCGTTAGGATTCGACACGATTCTTCGTTGTGCGTACCTGCCATGAAACCGATACGATCGATATGATCCAACATAAAGTAGATTGCATCGTTGTAGTCTGTATCGGAAGCCGGTTTGTTGGGTTGAATTGGCGATTGATAGCCATTTTCTTTAGCTCTTCCACGCTCAATTTCCATATAAGCTCCACGTACGATTTTAGCACCCAAGAAGAAGTTTTGCGTCTCGGCGTATGCAAAATCAGCCTTCAATGAAGCTAGCTTGTCGTGTCTGTATAATTGATAGGTGTTATAAACAATCGGTTTTTGCTGATTGTATTTTTCCATCATCTCTCTAGCGATATCGTCGATAGTGTCTTGGATCCAAGAGTGCTCCGCATCGATAAGTACAGGGATATCCGCCTCATAACAGGCTTTGCAAATTTGATCACAACGATCGTACAAACGCTCGTACTCTGCTTTTTCCTCGCTTGTTAAAGGCTGTTTAGCATCAATTTTCGCGAATAAATCAAATCGACCAAGTCCTGTAGGCTTGAATACACAGAAAGAAATCAACGGATTTGTTTTTGCAGAAACAACGGTTCTAAGGATCTCTTTGCAAGTTTCGTCGAAACTAGCTTCCGAATCTTCGCCTTCCACGGAATAATCTAGGATCGTCGTGACATTCCCTTTACCTAGATCTTGGATGGCTTGATAACAGTCGTCGATACTTTCGCCACCACAGAATTGTTTATAAATTGTGTTTTTAATGATTCCTGTTATTGGAAGTCCAATATTCAGGGAGAAATTGGTAATGGGAGTACCAATTTTAATCAAGGTATTGCTTGCTACCATTTTGAACAACCAATAAGCCTTGTTTAAATCTTTGTCACTTTTGTTTTTAAAAGCGATTTCGGTATTGTTAAAGTCAAGCTTTGTAGGCGTTGATATATCCATGATACTATATTTTATATATTCTGCAAAAGTAGTTAATTAATTGTAGATTATTTTAATGTGAAGGTTGTAAAAAGTTGGCAATTGCATATTTTTGTTTATGCAAACGTTTACATTAAAAGGGGAGTTCATTCAGATGATCCAATTATTGAAAGTCATGAATTGGGTTGAACATGGTGCTATGGCTCAATGGGTCGTAGAAGAGGGCTTGGTTAAATACAATGGCGAGGTCGATCTGAGAAAGCGCTTGAAAGTGAAAGTAGGAGATGTCGTCGAATTTGATGGTAATAAAGTAAAGATAATTTAACGTTAAAAATCCTATCTTTAGGCTGAAATTACATTATGAAAAAGATAACAAGCTTAGGTTATGACGTGGTGTTTGAAGACGATTTGAACGAACTACAGTCTTTTTTGATTGATCATGACTACTCCCAACTATTAATACTTGTAGACCGTAATACCAATGATCACTGCTTACCCGTGTTACAGGCGTCCATTCCAGACATCTTGGATTATGACATTATCGAAGTAGATCCCGGCGAAGAAAATAAGAATATCGATTTCTGTATCGGTGTATGGAAGACCATGCTTGATTTCGGCGCTGATCGCAAAGCTTTGATGTTAAATCTCGGGGGCGGTGTTGTTACAGACATGGGTGGATTTGCTGCAGCAACTTACAAGCGTGGGATAGACTTTATTAATGTGCCGACAACATTGCTATCGCAGGTTGATGCTTCAGTAGGAGGAAAGACAGGTATTGATCTAGACAACGTAAAGAATATCATCGGAACTTTCACGCAGCCTCAAGCTGTATTTATCTCTACAGCATTTTTGAAAACCTTAGATGAAAGACAGATACGTTCCGGTTTTGCAGAAATCATCAAGCATGGTTTAATTCAAGATAAAGATCTATACAATAAATGTAAATCTCTAACCCTGCCAGTCGTGCCGAATGAGATTATATTCGAATCAGTACAGATTAAGAATAAGGTAATTACGGAAGATCCAACAGAAAAAGGATTGCGTAAAATCTTAAACTTCGGACACACGATAGGGCATGCAATTGAAGGATATTCTTTAGTGAATGATCAGTCCCCGCTACTACATGGCGAAGCTATTGCTATCGGGATGATCTGCGAAGCGTACTTATCCCGCCGAGTAAATAATCTTGATGAGACCGAATTGGAGGATATTTCGCACTATTTGAACGCTATCTACCCGTCCTACTCAATCGATCCATCAATATATCCTGTACTAATAGACTTGATGCGCAATGACAAGAAGAACGAGAATAACCAATTAGGCTTCGCCTTGTTGAGAAATATTGGCAACTGCGATTACAATAAATATGTCGATGAAGATCTAATAATTGAAAGCTTAGATTACTATAGAAACTTAACAAATTAAGGATGAAAAAGTATGCGGTATTCATGGTGGTATTATTCACTACGATCTTCGGGTTATCCGGCATCAGTTATGCTGCAGCCAAAAAGGTCCTGATTTTTACGAAGACCGCAGGCTATCGACATGATAATATTGAGAAAGGTGTAGAAGTTTTGAAGAAACTTTATAACGATATTGGTATCCAAACGGTGCATTCGGAGGATGCAAATCTGTTCTTGTCCGACACACTCGCTAGTTTTGATGCCGTACTTTTCTTCAGTACCACAGGTACGATCTTTAATAAAGAGCAGAAAGAGGCCTTTCAGAAATACATCCGTTCCGGCAAAGGCTTTATGGGCATCCATGCTGCTACAGATACTGAATTCGATTGGCCTTGGTATAATGAGCTGGTTGGCGCTTATTTCTTGAGCCATCCAAAAGTACAAGAAGCGAAACTCCAGGTCTTAAATCGAATACACCCTGCAACCAAGCATCTAAACAAGATATGGCTGCACAAGGATGAATGGTATGATTTCAAAGACGTTCAACCAGGTCTCAATGTCTTAATGAATCTGGACGAGGGCTCTTACGAAGGTGGCAAAATGGGCACGGTGCATCCTATGGCCTGGTTTCGAGAGTTTGAAGGGGCTAGAATGTTTTATACCGGATTAGGACATACCAAAGAATCTTTTGATAGTATGGCTTTTCAAAAGCATGTCGTTGGCGGAATGCGCTATGTGCTAGGCATGTAATAAACACTTAGAAAATATTAAAGGAGGCTCAATCAGCCTCCTTTTTTTATCTGTAAAAAAAATGTTGCAAAAATATTTTTTTTATTCAAGGCTTTCCGTAACTTGTAATATAAAACCTAATAATTGAGGAGGGGCGGATAGGATTCACCAATTTGAAAGTCCGCATCGTAGAGAGGCCATTTATAAACATTCATAGCTAATTTAAACGAACAAACATGAAACACGCTTACACCCTTTACCTTCGCAAAAGTACTTAGTGTAATTCCCACACGATTTGCATTTTTATCCTAGCTAACGTATTTCGATGGCATGGGACACTATTGCGCAAAATTTTGGGAATCGACCAAGATATCATAACCTAATAAAGTCTTTCTTTCGTTTCAAGGATTTATTGTAATTATTAGGGCATTCTTTAATTAAAAATATTTGCATATGTAATCATTACCCAACTCAAAAAAACAACAAAACAACTAATATATTAAACTATGGGAAAATCAATTAAATCCATTAGTGGCTCCTATCTTCCTAAAGGGCTACTAAGGGGTGGTTTCCTGCTTTCTTTGGGACTTTTGTCAATCAGCAATATGGCTGTTGCCGAAGGCAACCTTTGGAATAGGATATCAACCCATCCACTACATGCGGTACAATCTACCGTAAAAGGCCGTGTATTAGATGCTAATACGAAAGAGCCTATTGCCGGAGCCACTGTTAAAGTGGTCGGCAAATCGACTGCCACTTCCACCGATGATGCTGGTAATTTTGAGATTAGCGCTTCAGCAAACGATGTGCTTGAAGTATCCTATATTGGGTATCTGAAGGCTTCCTCTGTTGTCACTTCGCCTTCTCAAAACATTACGATCGAAATGGCTGTTGACAAGACGACCTTCGAAGAGGTCGTGGTAACGGGCTATGGTGCTCAGCGCAAGAAAGACTTGACGGGTTCTGTTGCTGTCGTTAATGTCAGTCAATTAAAATCTCAACCTGCTGCAACCGCTGTAGAGGCCTTGCAAGGGCGAGCGACAGGGGTACAGATTGTCAATGATGGTGCTCCAGGCTCGACTCCTCAAATCCGTATTCGCGGTTACAGTACGATCAACAACAATGAGCCTTTATATGTTATCGATGGTGTTCCGTATGAAGGAAAGCTAAGCTGGTTCAACCAGAACGATATCGAGACCATGCAAGTACTGAAGGATGCTTCTGCGGCATCCATCTATGGTGCTCGTGCGAATAATGGTGTTGTGATTATTACAACAAAATCGGGAAAAGCAGGTAAAACCTTGGTCAATGTTGATGCTTATGCTGGCGTCGGCGTGCCGAATAGAGGGGCATTTCCAAAAATGCTAAGCCCGCAGCAAGTAGTCGATATGAAGAATACCCTGTTCAAAACGAATAACGTAGTGCCCGATTATCTATTGGCTGGTGCAAAAAATAAGGATATCACGGCGGCAGACGTGGACATGGCTAAATATTATTATAACATAAAAGATGCAAACAACTTCTACCAAATAACGAAGGCCAACAAAGAGGGAACCAATTGGTTCGATGAATTGTCGCAGAATGCGCCTATACAATCTTATCAAATTGGAGCAACTGGCGGTAGCGAAAATGCTACCTACGCATTCTCCGGTGGCTATTTAGATCAAAAAGGTACGGTTATCCACACCGGCTTCAGACGTTACAACGGACGCACAAATACCCAATTCTCGGCATTAAATAAGAAACTACGTTTCGGTGAGAACTTACAATATAGTTATACCGAAGGTTATGGCTTCGGGGTAAACCCGAATACTGCCGGAGGGTATATCGGTGAAGGTTCGGTAATGGGTTTTGCATATCGTATTCAGAATGTTGTTCCGGTATATGATGAAGGTGGAAACTTCGCAGGTACGAAAGGCGGATGGGGTAATGGTCAGAATCCTGTAGCGATGTCCTACCGCGCGAAAGATAATATGAATCGTCAGAACTTTTTCTTCGGAAATGCATTTGCAGAATACGATATAATCCAGGGATTGACTGCAAGGACTAGTTTCGGTATCCGTTATGAAAATTATAATGGCTTGAGCTACAACTATCCGAACCCTGAATTCACGGAAGGATCGTTCAATAACGGTATGAGTGAATACCATGGCTATACCACCGAATGGACTTGGACCAATACTTTAAACTACAAACCAGATCTTGGCGAAGACCATAGCTTAAATGTGCTCGTTGGTACGGAAGCAATCAGCAATCGCAATAGAGGTATCAGCGGCTCTAGAAATGGTTATTTCATTTTGAACAGTTTGGACTATTTCTACCTCGATGCTGGTAGCACGAATATCAATAATGGTGGATCAGGTTCGGTTGGCTCTATGTTTTCCTTAATGGGTAAGGCTGATTACTCTTACAAAGACCGCTATCTATTAAGTGCTACGGTTCGTCGTGACGGTTCGTCTAACTTCGGTGAAAACAATCTATATGGGGTATTCCCAGGTATCAGCGGTGCATGGCGTATTTCGCAAGAGGAATTTGCTCAGGGCGCAGAATGGTTAACTGATTTGAAACTACGTGCTGGATACGGGGTAACAGGTAACCAACGCATCAGTGCATACGAATACTTAGCACGCTATAGAGCTTCTTTAACCCAGTCATCTTATCCGATTAATAATGAGGTGGTGACAGGTATTTGGAAAAGTAACTACCAAAATCCGGATATCAAATGGGAGCAAGTAAAATCATTGAACTTGGGTATTGACTTTGCTGTTCTTCAAGGCGACTTAGACGGTTCCATCGATTGGTACAATAAAGCAACAGAAGACATGTTGTTCCGCGTTCCTCTGCCTGCAACTTCAGTAGGTCGTGCAACTTCGCCATATCAAAATATTGGCGAAATGCGCAATCGCGGTATCGAGGCAAGCTTAGGATATCACTATGGCCGCCGTCAGGAAAAACCATTCACATTAGATGTTACCGGTACGATATCAACCTATAAGAACGAGGTCGTATCCTTAGCGCCTTCTATTACGCAAGTTAACTATGGGGCATTCCGCAGTATGCAGACCTCCTTACTCAAAACAGGGGAAGAGTTCGGTGCTTTCTACGGTTACCAAGCTGATGGAGTTTATAACGACGATGCAGAGCTTAAAAACTCTCCAATATATCCAGGAGCGCGCTTGGGCGGTGCAAAATACAAAGATATCAACGGCGATGGCAAGATCGATCCTGCTGACCGTACGATCATCGGTAGTCCGCACCCTGATTTTGTGTACTCGTTAAATCTTGCAGCAGCTTACAAGGACTTTGATTTAACCTTATTCTTCTACAGTTCTCAAGGTAATGACCTTTACGAAGCAACGCGTTACTTCACAGATTTCGGTGTTTTCAATGGACAGTACAGCACACGTTTATTAGATGCTTGGAGCCCTAACAATACAGGTAGTGAAGTTCCATCAATCATCGGTCAGGGCGATCTTAATGAAATGGAGGTTGCTACTTCATCACTATACATCCAGGATGGTAGTTTCTTAAAGCTTAAAAACTTACAGATCGGTTATAATTTAAACACAACCAAATTGTTTGGACAGAATACGTCGTTCAATAAAATGCGTATCTATTTTGGAGCAACAAATCTATTCACGATTACGAAGTACACAGGTCTAGATCCAGAGATTTCAGCTACACCATCGGATTACCCGGCATTGGGTGTTGACTTTGGGGTTTATCCGCAATCTAGACAGTACACTTTAGGCGTGAGCTTAGGATTCTAGGATTTTTATTATTTCAAAAGAACAAATATTATGAAACGTTATAAACTATATACCTATCTAATCGCTGGCACCTTAGCGCTGAGCTCATGTGGGAAGGACTTCTTGAAGAAGCTACCCCAAGGGGAGCTTTCTGAGCCACAGGTAGGAAATAAAGAAGGAGTTGAAGGTTCCCTTTTAGGAGCCTACAGCATATTAAATGGTAATGTAAGTGGAACCTGGGGCAATTATGCATCTGCGCCTAGCCAATGGCTTTTTGGCGAGGTCGCTTCTGATAATGCGCATAAAGGATCAGAAGGTGGTGACCAACCTTACATGGCTAATATTGAAAGTTATAAAGCAACGAGCGTCAATGATAACTTGAGCACCATGTGGCAAGTTTATTATGAAGGGGTATTGCGCTGTAACAATACATTGAAACTGCTCGCTGCCGATCAAAGCGGTAAGAAAGAGATCACTGAAGAGCGAGCAAAGCAAATTCAGGGCGAAACCAAAATGCTGCGTGCGCATTATTATTTCTATTTATGGCGCATCTTCAAAAAGGTTCCATACCTGGATGAAAATACCACCGCCGATGAAGCATTGAAGATTGGTAACGACGTTGATGTGCTTCCGAAAATAGAAGAAGACTTGCGCTTTGCCGTTGCTAACTTGAGTGAGCAGAAATATAATAACGATGCCGGACGCATGAATAAGCGTGCTGCGCAGGCTTATCTTGGCAAAGTGCTTTTGTATAATAAAAAGTATCCAGAAGCGCTCACCTTGTTTAACGCGGTGATGGCAGGAACAGATTTGACAAGCATGCCTTTCTGGAATAACTTCGATGTAACGAAAGAAAATGGGCCAGAAGCGCTTGTCGTTTCTAAGCATGCCATCAATTCTAACGGTAATGCAGAGAATGGTAATGTCGGCGATATGCTTTCAGGTTTGTCAGGAACTGCGCCAGTAAACTGCTGTGGTTTTTATCAACCAACGATCGATCTTGTCAATGCATACAAGGTCGACGCAAATGGACTTCCTTTGTTAGATAACTACAGAACAAACCCTTACGTTTCTGACTTCGGTTTGCCAGCAGGCCAAAAAGAAGGCTATGAGTTAAACGTCGATTTGTCGTTTGACCCTCGCTTAGACTATACCGTTGGCCGCCGTGGCGTACAATACTTAGATTGGGGTGTGATGCCAGGCGACTCTTGGATTAGAGAAGCTGTAACGGGTGGTCCGTTCGTAGGAATCAAAACAATGATACCAAAGTCGCTTTTTGCTGCACAAGCAGCACCAGGCGAGCCATATATCACAGGTTTAGATGTTAACATCATTCGTCTTGCAGATGTGTATTTGATGGCTGCAGAATGCGAAATCGAAGCAGGAAGCTTAGCGAATGCATTGAAGTTAGTCAATGCGGTTAGAACACGCGCAGCATCCTTAGCGCCGAAGAAAACTGAATCTGGCGTCAATGCCGCGAAATATAATGTTAAACCTTATCCATCCTTCCCCGACAAGAATTACGCCCTTAAAGCGGTGCGATTCGAGCGTCGCCTAGAGTTAGCGATGGAAGGACACCGATTCTTCGACTTAGTGCGCTGGGGAATCGCAAAATCGACGCTGGAAAGCTATTCAGCATTCGAAGGCAATATCATCCCGACCTACAAAAACTTGGTGTTCAATGCGAACAACGAGTATTGGCCGATACCTCAAGAAGAGCTTGATAGAAATAGCAATTTGAAGCCTAATTAAATGAAAAGCTGCCTGAAAAGGCAGCTTTTTCATTTAATTAGGCTTCAGTATTTAGTATTTAGTAGTTAGTAGTTAGACCTAGGGTGGGAATAGACGTTAGATATAAGGTGTGAGATTTTTGTTTTGAATACCAAGATGGGGAAGATGTAAGGATATGCAGGATTTTTATCTTGAACCAGGAAAGGAAGGATGAAAAGATTAACATGATCCTGTCAATCCTTAAATCCTTGTTTTCTTGGTTCAAGACAAAACTCATCCTTCTTTTTCAAAGTTTAAAGACAAACTTTCCTTCCTTTCCTGTCAAAATCTTATACCTAATATCTTATATCTAACGTTTAATTCCACCCTAGGTCTAGTTACTAACTACTAACTACTAAATACTACCCAATTCAAACCCCAATCAAACCCGCTCAGAAGCGGGTTTGATTGGGGTTTGAATTGGGTTTACAATGGGTTATCAAGGGTTGTGTCTAATCTTAGGTATCACTTTAATCTATTTCTCTTATATTTACCGATTATTGAAAATCAACCTTATGAAAAGAATCGTTGCGACTTGTTGTACATTACTGGTCTCTATCGCTGTTTTTGCACAGAATTATAGTGAGCTCAGTGGGCTTTTTCAGAACTCTACAGTGCTGAATAAGCATTATGTGGGTTTCAGTTTATACGACTTGTCGAACAAGCAATTTGTTTATGGGCAGAATGAGGATAAGCATTTCACGCCGGCTTCCAACACCAAAGTCTTTACGCTTTATACAGCGTTGAAGCTGATAGGAGACTCTATTCCAGGCCTAGCCTATGTGGAGCGTGGCGACTCCCTGATATTCTGGGGGACGGGCGATCCGACGTTTTTGCATGCGAAGTTTAAGGATGCTAAGGTTTTCAACTTTCTGAAAGATTCTAAGAAGCAGTTATATTATGCGGCGACAAAATCGCAGGAGCCTTTCTACAGAAATGGTTGGTCGGTAGAGGATTATGAGTATTATTATCAACCGGAGGTTTCGGTACTTCCGATGTATGGCAATGTGATCTTATTTAAAGAGCAGGCCGGAAAACTAGAACTTACGCCGCGTTATTTTGATCGATATCTTAGTTATAAGCAGGACACGACGTCTAGGTTCTTGATACACCGAGATTATGGTTCGAATGTGATGGACTATAATTCCGTTCCATTGCCAAAGGGGTATATCAATGAGAAACCTTTTCATGTTACGGATTCGTTGCTGGTCAATTTGCTTCAGGACACGCTGAAGAAGTCTGTTGCTTTGCTGCATGCTCCTTTGGCATCAGATGCGAAAATTATATACTCGGTAAAAACGAGAGATGTGGTACGCGAGATGATGCTGCCGAGCGATAATTTTCTGGCCGAGCAATTGAACATGGTTGCGTCGTTCGTAAAAAACAGAGCTTTCCATACCAAAAGTCTGCGGCAGCATATGCAAGATGAGTTTTATCGTTTCTTTCCCGATACGATCGAGTTGAGGGATGGTAGCGGGCTGTCTTCATATAATAAGATTACGCCTCGGAGTATGGTAACCTTATTGAACTGGATTCATTCCGACATTCCGAACGAAGCCGATAAGTTTTATCTTTTTCCTGCAGGCGGCCTTGAGGGTACTTTAAAGAATGTTTATCCAACGCCGGGAGGGAAGCCTTATGTTTGGGCAAAAACAGGCACAATCAATTCGGTTCATTGCCAGAGTGGCTATATCGTCACGAAAAAGGGAAGTCGTTTTGCTTTCTCATTTCTAAACAATAACTTTCTCGGGAGTGCCAGTCCGGTTCGTAAAGAAATGGTGAAAATAGTTAATTATATCTACGAAAACTATTAGTCGTAATTCAATACATTTGGGTATATTCGCTTAGCATTTTATGAAAATTATCAAGAAAAACGATAAGCGATTAATTCGTTCATGGTCCATGTATGACTGGGCTAATTCGGCTTACAATTTGGTTATCACTTCAACCATTTTTCCTGTTTATTATACAACGATTACAAGTAATAAAGAAACTGGCAATGATGTCGTTTCTTTTTTTGGTATTGAGCTTGTCAACACGGCATTATCGAATTTTGCCTTGTCGATTGCCTATCTCTTGATGGCGATATCGCTGCCTTTTATCTCGGCCTATTCCGATGCAGCGGGGAAGCGAAAGTTCTTTATGAAATTGTTTACTTATATAGGCGCAATCGCCTGTATGGGTTTGTTTTTCTTCAAAATCGAAACCCTAGAGTTGGGTATTATATTCTTTGCGCTCGCCGCCATGGGATACATTGGCGGGGTGGCCTTCAATAACTCGTATTTGCCGGTTATCGCGACGCCCGATCAGCAAGATAGGGTGAGTGCTCAGGGATTTGCCTATGGCTATGTAGGCTGCGTAACTTTGCAGCTGATCTGCTTTGTTTTTGTGTTCAAGCCCGATTGGTTCGGCATAACCGACCCCTCTTTACCTGCCAGAATATCCTTTTTCTTGGTAGGTCTTTGGTGGATTTCCTTCGCACAGATACCTTTCCGATTTTTGCCTAGAAATAAGCCTACGATAGAGAACGAGAAGTTATCCTTCTTTGTCAAAGCGAAAAAGGAGTTTATGTCTGTATTGGGGAAAATTCGTCAGATTCCTGCGATCAAGCGCTTCTTGCCGGCTTATTTTTTTTATGCCATGGGCGTGCAGACGATTATGATCGTTGCTGCCGCATTCGGTGAAAAAGTATTGAATTTGGGCGCAACGAAGCTTATCGCTTCTATTTTACTGATCCAGTTGGTTGCTATCGGTGGAGCCTTTATTATGTCGGGTTTGGCGAAGCGATTTGGGAACATTAAGGTATTGATTTTTGTTGTTACGATTTGGATCTTCATCTGCATCGCTGCATACTTCCTGAGCAACGAATACCAATTCTATGGAATGGCATTTTTAGTAGGCTTATTGATGGGAGGGATACAGTCCCTTTCCCGATCGACCTATTCCAAGCTTATCCCTACTGATGTTGAGGATACTACCGCATTTTTCAGTTTCTACGATGTTTCCGAAAAGCTAGCGATTGTGATCGGACTGTTCACTTTTGGGATGATCGAGCAGCTTACGCATAATATTCGTTATTCAGCACTTTGTATGTCTGTATTTTTTATTATTGGGCTATTGTTGTTGTTTCGTGTTTTAAAATTTAATAAATTACAGATTATTCAACGCTATTAATGCATAAAGTCGAGCTATTTATACCTTGTTTTATTGATCAACTTTATCCGGAAACAGCCTTCAATACGATCAAATTATTGGAGAAGGCTGGCTGTGATGTGATATATAATACAGAGCAAACCTGTTGTGGTCAACCTGCCTATAACGCAGGGTTTTGGGATGATGCGAAGTCTATTGGTCAAAAGTTTCTAAACGATTTTACGGAGGAGCATCCTATTGTTTCGCCATCAGCCTCTTGTACGGGGATGGTGCGAGAGGGATATGATGATCTTTTCACGAATACAACGGACCATAACCGCTGTCGCGGCATTCAGCGCAATATTTTCGAAATATCGGATTTCTTGGTCAACGTGATGAAGAAGGAGTATTTCGGTGCCGAGCTGGTGGGTAGGGCGGTTTATCACGACTCCTGCTCCGCGCTTCGCGAGTGTAAAATAAAAGAAGAGCCACGGATCTTGCTTAGCCACGTTGGCGGGTTGGAGATTGTCGAGATGCGCGATCAAGAGACCTGTTGCGGTTTTGGCGGTACTTTTGCGGTGAAGTTCGAAGGAATTTCATCGGCTATGGCAGAACAGAAGGTGAAAAATGCCTTGGCTGTCAACGCGGAATATATCATATCGACCGATGCATCCTGCTTGCTGCAATTGCAAGCATATATTGATAAACATCAGTTAGCGATCAAGACGATACATCTGGTAGATGTACTGACTTCTGGATGGGCTAACATTTAAAACACTAATATTTAAACTATGAACTCAAGAAGAGAATTTTTAAGAAATCTAGGGTTAGTTGCAGCTGGGGTAACCATTGCACCTTCTTTGGATGTTTTTGCAGCGAAGAAAAGCTGGTTTGATATTTCTTTGGCTGAATGGTCATTGCATAAGAAATTGTTTAAGGGTGATCTGAAAAATATCGACTTCCCTGAGTATACAGCGAAGAATTTTGGTATTTACGGAGTTGAATATGTAAATCAATTCTTTAAGGATAAAGCGCAGGACATGACCTACTTAAAGGATTTGAACAATAGAGCAAAAGACAATGGCGTAAAGAACGTATTGATCATGATTGATGGCGAAGGTTCTTTAGGCGATCGCGATGAGAACAAGCGTCTAAAAGCTGTAGAGAATCATCATAAATGGATTGATGCTGCAAATTTCTTAGGATGCCGTGCAATTCGCGTCAATGCGGCGGGTGAGGGAACGAAGGAAGAGGTTAAGGACCAAGTGGTAAAAAGTCTTTCTTCATTAGCAGATTATGGTAAAAAAGGAAAAATTAATGTTATCGTTGAGAACCACGGCGGCATTTCATCGCATGGCGACTGGTTGGCTGATGTGTTGAAAACGGTAAACAAAAAGAACTGCGGTAGTCTTCCAGACTTTGGCAACTTCTATGAATACGACCGTTATCAAGGGGTTACCGATTTGATGCCGTATGCAAAAGGAGTGAGCGCGAAGTCGCATGCTTTTGATGCAAAGGGCAATGAAACAGGTATTGACTATGCTAAGATGATGGATATCGTGAAGAAGGCTGGATATAGAGGCTACGTGGGAATTGAGTTTGAAGGCGATAAAATCAGTGAAGACGAGGGTATCAAATTAACGAAAGCCTTGTTGGAGCGTTTTAAATAGACGTGGTGAAGAAGTATTTGCATAAAATACTGATACTAATTTTAATAAGCTGTGCTACAGTTGCTCAAGGGCAATCGAAAGAAGCGAAGCTTCAAGTATGGCAAGACAGTTTAGCAGGTCTGGGGCGCGCTATGTTCTCCAGACTTTCTGAACCTGAGCGCATGCAGAAGAACTTTACCTTTGTGAAGACCCTAGTCTCTGCATTGAAAGAAAACAACTCCTATCAGTTTGCTTTTCCCAAGCTCAAGATGATTTCTATTCTGAACTCTCCGGATCAGAATTTCCGTATTTTTTCATGGAATTTACCTTTAGATGATGGATCCTATCTTTATTATGGTGCTATTCAGTTCGCAAGCAGTAACGGCGAGTTGGAGTTGATTCCGTTATTAGATAAGACTTTTGAGATCAAGGATCCTTCGAAAGCGATCGTCAAGGCCGATAATTGGTATGGCGCGCAATATTATGACATCCGGAAATTGGGGGCGAACGCTTATGTTCTACTGGGTTGGAAGGGGCATCATGCGGATTACACGCAGAAAGTGATCGATATTGTGGAATTGCAGGGGCCTAAACAGGTTGTCTTTGGTAAAAATGTTTTTACAGACGATCGGACTTTATCGCGAAAGATATTTAAATATACGCGTCAGGCGAGTATGTATTTGGTTTTTAATCCAAAGGCGAACCGTTACGAATTTGATCATTTAGTGCCTGCGGATCCCAAATTGGAAGGCAATTCTAAGTATTATGGGCCCGATTTATCCTATGATGCCTATTATTTGGACAAAGGCTCACTTCGTTTCGTATCTGACGTGGAAGTATCCAATGCCACTCGTGGGGATGAAGATAGCTTCTTGGCACCAAATCGGAGGGAGATCAAAAAGGAAAGCGGTTTTTAAATCCTATGGAGATTGTGAATAAAAATTTGTTTATTTGCTTTTTCAATAAAATTATGTTCTGTAGATAATCACACATAAAACTAAATTAAACGATAATATATGAATCAAGAGAGAGACGCAGATTTAGTCCAGCACCTTGCCAAACAAGGAGTTGACGACAAGATGGTTATGGGCCATCCAGCCAGTCTTTTTGTACTCTTCTTTACTGAGATGTGGGAGCGTTTCAGTTATTATGGGATGCGTGCATTGTTAACTGTATTTTTAATTACAGAGATCGCAAAAGGCGGTTGGGGTTGGACTAATGCTGAGGCCATGAATTTATATGCATGGTATACAGGACTAGTATATTTAACGCCATTGATCGGTGGTATGATTGCCGATAAATTAACGGGGTATAGAAAGGCGATTATCTTAGGTGCATTGATCATGACGCTTGGTCATGCTTCGATGGCATTAGAGACTTTCAATAACTCATATTTCTACATCGGTTTGGTATTGATGATCTTAGGAAATGGTTTATTCAAACCAAATATTTCCTCAATGGTAGGTCAGCTATATCCGGATAGTAGCTCTAAGAAAGATGCAGGTTATACTATTTTCTACATGGGTATCAACTCGGGAGCTTTCCTAGGGATGTTATTATGTGGTTATATTGGTGAGAAAGTAGGTTGGCATTATGGTTTTGGACTTGCTGGGGTATTTATGTTCTTCGGTATGATTCAGTTCTATTTTGCACAAAGAATATTTGGTATCATCGGTGAAAAACCGGGTACTAAACATAATCCAGAGGATAAATTAGTAAGCGTTCAAGAAGAAGATCATACACCTGCAAACGTGGTGAGAGATCGTCTGATCGTTGTTGCTGTATTGATGATTGCGAGTATCTTCTTTTTCTTTGCGTTTGAACAAGCGGGTGGTTCGATGACCATTTTTGCAAAAGATTATACGCAACGGGTGCTCTCAGGTAATTCTGGTGAGATCTTTAAGTGGATCGATGCCGCTTTAACGATTTTCCCGATCATGATCGTGACCTATGTACTCTTTAAATTATCGCAAAAGATTGTCGCTAAATACCCGCTAACGGTATTATTTACAGCTATATCATTCGCTATTATTTGGGGATTGGGTATATGGAAGGTTTACAGAGAATTTAGCTTAGACCAAACAGAAGTAACGGTTTCCTGGTTCCAAATTTTGAACTCTTTCTTTATTATTACGTTAGCTTCCTCATTCAGTAAGCTATGGGAAAAGGTGTGGAATCCATCAGGACCGGTGAAGTTTGCCTTCGGATTGCTATTAGTAGGCGTGGGTTTCTTGGCTTTGGCCTATGGATCGATGTCTATCCCTCAGGGTGCAAAAACAGCATCGGTTAGCATGATTTGGTTAATTTTAGCCTATTTCTTCCATACGACAGGAGAGCTTTGTCTGTCGCCGGTTGGTTTATCTTATGTAAGTAAACTGTCGCCTAAGAAGTTTGCCGGACTATTATTTGGTCTTTGGTTTACAGCTTCGGCAATTGCAAACTTTATTGCAGGTAAAACAGGATCGTACATTGACTATATCGTTCAGACGTATTCAATGACGACTTTCTTCCTGATCATTGCCGCATTACCAGCGGGAGCAGCTTTATTATTATTGTTGTTCAATGGTAAATTGAAGAAGATGATGCACGGTATCAACTAAAGATATCTCGTTAATAGGAAAGCCGGTTTGTTTTACAGACCGGCTTTTTTTGTGAAAGCGTCTGATTTCAAAGATCTTTAAAGCCTTTCATTCCTTTTGTCGCTTCACTGGAAACATGAAAGTTTTTCTGAACATGTTTGTTTTCAAGGACCATTCTTATCCTCATTTTTGTTGCTGTTTCATTGAAAATATGGAATTTTTGCATGGAATTATCCAATTAATCAAATAATAGTTCGCTTAAATTATTACTTTTACACGTTTGAATAAAATTGATGTTTGGGAGCATCCTTTTTATTTCTTACGATTGTGATCTTCTGTCATGCGTTTCGCTCGATGGGAGTATTGGCGGAGGCTATGGCCATTGTTGTTTGAACAATCGTACATTAATCTAAATAGTAATTTTTGATGAATCGAGAATCAGAAGCTTCATTTTCGGAAGAACTAGAGAAGCAGGGGATTGACGGCAGCCTCGTATTAGGGCATCCGTCAGGACTTTTTGTGTTGTTTTTTACGGAAATGTGGGAGCGTTTTTCCTTCTACGGGATGCGCGTATTATTAATTAACTTCCTTACGAGTGCGGTTATTTCCGGGAGTCCGTTCTCTGGTTGGGGATGGGATCCAGTACAGGCAGGAGCATTATATGGTACTTATGCCATGTTATTGTATATCACGCCCATCTTCGGGGGGATAGTTGCCGACAAGTATCTGGGATATCGCTACGCTGTCGTCGTCGGTGCCGCGATTATGACCTTGGGTCACCTCTTCATGGCATTTGACACGCCATTGTTTCTATATCTGGGTTTAGGTGCCTTAGTACTTGGTACCGGCTTCTTCAAACCTAATATGACTTCTATACTTTCCGAGATGTATAAGAAATTCCCGCAGAAGAAGGATGGAGCATACACTATTTTCTATATGGGTGTAAACTCTGGTGCTTTCTTCGGGATGATGCTATGTGGATATTTGGGAGAGAAAGTAGGCTGGCATTGGGGATTTGGTCTTGCGGGTATCTTCATGTTCTTAGGGACACTGCAGTTTTGGTTCGCAAAACCCATCTTTGGTAAGGTCGGCGATCCACCAAGTAAAGAGTTGGCTGCGGAGAAGGCTGCTGTTGTTAATACAGACTTGCCGGAGGATAAACCTAATCCTTTTACCAAAGTAGATTCTATTCTAATCTTTGTGATGACTATTTTAGGATTGGCGTTCGCTTTCAACGATCCGCTTTCGAAGATTGCTGGTGTCGATGTGCTTTCGAACTTTCAAATTGGATCGATGGCAGGACAGAATGTGGCAATCCTGATTGCGCTAGCATTGTTCTTGTTTGTGGTAATCTCTAGGTTAACTAGATATACGAAAGTTGTTCGAGATCGCTTGATAGCCGTTATTATATTCGCCTTTTTCGTGGTGTTTTTCTGGATGTCATTTGAACAAGGCGCATCGTCCTTGGTGATTTTTGCCCGCGAGAATGTGGATAGAAGTCTTTCTGGTAGCTCGTTGACCATCTTTAATATCATCAATACCTTACTTACCGTTGTTCCTTTGGCTTTAGTGACCTACGTGGTCGTGCTGTTGACAAAGAAAACCTATGGCAAGGCGCCACTGTCTAACGTGGTGCAGTTTATTTGTTTTGCCGGTGTTTGGGCTGTTGCGCTATGGATGTTGTATAATGAGTTTACGGCGGAGTCTTCGGAGATTACAGTTTCCTGGTTCTCCATCATGAACTCATTCTTCATTATCACCTTTGCAAACTTTGTTTCTAAAATATGGGATTCTAAATATAATCCGCCAGCGACCTTTAAATATGGCTTTGGTCTAATCATTATGGCAATCGGATTCGGGTTGCTCGCATTCGGTGCTTATGGCATTCAGGATGGTATCAAGGTATCCATGGCATGGCTGATATTGGCTTACATGTTCCATACCTTGGGCGAGCTATGCCTATCGCCGGTGGGCTTATCCTACGTTTCCAAGCTGGTGCCTGCAAGAATGATCGGATTTATGTTCGGTATGTGGTATCTAGCGATTGCAATCGGTAATAAGTTGGCAGCCATCTTAGGTGGACAGATTGAGGTTATTACCAAACAATATTCTTTAAGTACATTTTTCTTGATCTTTACGATTGTTCCAATAGTAGCTGGGTTATTGGTGATGATGCTTCATCCGGTAATCAAGAAATTAATGCATGGCGTAAAATAATTCAAATACAATAATTAGCATTATGGCTACAGGAACACACAATACGCTTGAAGAAATTCAAGACTTTAAAGGGAAGTATCCAAAGCAGATTTGGAGATTGTTCTTCTCGGAGATGTGGGAGCGGTTCTGTTTTTACGGAATGCGCGGTATGTTGGTTTTTTTCATGATTACCCAACTTAATTTCGGGGAGAAAGAAGCTAACTTACAGTATGGAGCGACGCAGGCATTTGTATATGCCTTTACATTTATCGGCGGGCTTTTCGCAGATAAGATTCTCGGGTTTCGGAAATCGCTGTTCTTCGGCGGATTACTGATGATTACCGGTTCAGTATTATTATCGATTGATACCCATCAGTTTTTCTTCTTCGGATTAGCATTTATTATTATCGGAACGGGCTTTTTCAAGCCTAACATCTCGACAATGGTAGGGGAGCTGTATAAAGATGGCGATAGCCGTCGCGATGCAGGATTCTCTTTATTTTATGCGGGTATTAACCTAGGTGCTTTCCTAGGGGGATATATCTGCGTGGCTATCGGAAAAGGTTACATGCTGAGCTCGGTAATCGATGAGGCACATCGTTGGAATGTAGCATTTGGTTTGGCGGCTGTCGGAATGTTGATCAGCTTGATCAATTTCCAGTTTACCAAGCATGAGTTAGGACCTATTGGCTTGCAACCCGGGCATCCCGATGCCATTGTCAAGTCTAAGCCTTTACCGAAATGGGTTGAATATGCGGTTTACATCGGAACCCTGCTGTTAGTGCCTTTAATTCAGGTAATGGTTTCTAAAACAGAGTATACAGATTACTTTATGTACACCATCGGACCCTTGACTTTGATCTATCTGTTTTTTGAGATGTCAAAAGTGGAGAAAAAGGAACGTCATAAGCTAATCGCTGCCCTGATCTTTATTTTATTCTCGATTGTATTCTGGGGAATATATGAGCAGAGTGGGGGCTCCTTGAGCATCTTTGCTGCCAAGAATTTAAATGATTCAGTATTAGGTGGAGCATTCCGTTTAGATCCAAATGGAGTTAATAATTCCGGTGGAGCCTTCTTCATTATCATTTTGGCGCCTGTATTTGGCCTACTTTGGTTGTGGATGGCAAAGCGCAAGATCGAGCCGAATACGGTTATTAAGTTTGGTTTAGGGTTCTTGTTTTTAGGCTTGGGATTCTATGTGCTGTATGCTACTCGCTTTTTCGCAGTTGACGGAATGACATCTTTAGACATCTTTACGCTAGCTTTATTAGTCATCACGGTAGGGGAGTTATGTTTGTCTCCAATCGGATTGTCGATCATGACGAAGTTATCGCCTGCGAAGTTGCAAGGTATTATGATGGGGATGTGGTTCCTTGCGAGTGCCTACGGACAATATGTTGCCGGATTAATCGGCGCAAATATGGCCGAAGCAAGAGAAGGCGATTCGCTTATGGATAAATTAATCACTTACACGGAGGGCTATAAGCAACTCGGATTGTATTCTTTGATCGCAGGAGTGATCTTAATAGCACTATCACCAATGATCAAAAAGTTGATGCATGGGGTAAATTAATCCTTAAGATCTTATATATAAGCCGGTTTGTAGTAACAAATCGGCTTTTTTGATTTTTATGCCTTGCTAGAAAGGGTTAATAGTTCGGCTAAATTATTACCTTTACATTTCAAAAAGTATACAGTGTCAGACAGTATTGTTATTATTCCGACTTACAACGAGAAGGAGAATATAGAAAGAATTATCAGAAAAGTGTTTTCATTGGAGATTCCATTTCACATTCTAGTGGTGGATGACGGCTCTCCTGATGGTACTGCTCAAATTGTAAAAAGCTTACAACAAGAGTTTCCCGGCGAACTGCACTTGGAAGAAAGAAGAGGTAAGTTAGGATTAGGAACAGCATACATTCACGGCTTTAAGTGGTCTTTGCAGCGGAACTATGAGTTCATCTTCGAAATGGATGCAGACTTTAGCCATAATCCGGATGATTTGATGAGATTGCGTGCCGCCTGCTTAAACGATGGTGCTGATATGGCCATCGGCTCAAGATATATTAAAGGTGTCAATGTTGTGAACTGGCCAATGAAGCGTGTTTTGATGTCCTACTTTGCGTCTGGATACGTGCGCATGATTACGCGCATTGATATTCGCGATGCAACGGCGGGTTTCGTATGTTTCAGAAGAAAAGTATTAGAGACAATTAACTTAGATAAGATTAAGTTCGTCGGCTATGCTTTCCAGATTGAGATGAAGTTTACAGCAATCAAATATGGGTTCAACGTCGTTGAAATTCCTATCATTTTTACTGATCGAACCCTTGGTACTTCGAAGATGAGTACTAAGATTTTTAAAGAGGCATTTTTCGGAGTGATCCAGATGAAAATTGCTAGTTTTTTCAAAAATTACAATAAATAACGAATTTTTCTGTTTTATTGAGTAGAGTTGTCCAATATATGAACGAAAACCTTGACCCAAATCCCGAAAGATTGACCCCCACAGATAAAGACTTGGAGCGCGTATTGCGGCCCCAGACTTTTGATGACTTTACGGGGCAAGCTAAGATTTTGGAGAACCTTTCGATATTTGTTAGAGCGGCAAAGCTTCGCGGTGAAGCTTTAGACCATGTTTTGCTACATGGCCCTCCAGGACTTGGTAAGACAACCCTGTCGCATATCATTGCAAATGAGATGGGCGTGGGGATTAAGATTACCTCCGGACCTGTATTGGATAAGCCTGGAGATCTTGCAGGACTACTGACAAACCTTGATGAAGGTGATATCTTATTCATTGACGAGATACATCGGTTAAGCCCCCTAGTTGAAGAATATCTGTATTCTGCCATGGAGGACTTCAAGATTGACATCATGTTGGAGACAGGACCTAATGCACGTTCTGTTCAGATTTCCTTGAATCCATTTACCTTAGTCGGTGCAACGACGCGTTCAGGATTGCTTACAGCACCATTACGTGCTCGCTTCGGTATCAACTCAAGGTTGCAATACTATGATGCGAAATTGTTGACTGATATTATCATGCGCTCAGCAATGATTCTTAATGTTCCGATATCCGAGGAAGGAGCATTCGAGATTGCGCGGCGCAGTCGTGGTACACCACGTATCGCAAATGCATTGTTGCGCAGAACGCGTGACTTTGCGCAGATCAAAGGGAATGGTTCTATCGATATGGCCATCGCTCAGTTCGCTCTGAACGCATTAAATGTAGATGAGCACGGACTTGATGAGATGGACAACAAAATATTGAGCACAATTATTGATAAATTTAAAGGTGGTCCGGTGGGCGTGAAGACGATAGCGACGGCAGTTGGAGAGGATGAAGGCACCATTGAAGAAGTATATGAGCCCTTTTTAATACAAGAGGGATACCTAATGCGAACCTCTAGAGGTAGAGAGTGTACAGAGCTTGCATTTAAACATTTAGGAAAAACAAATCATTACAAAGGAAATACATTGTTTTAAGTTATGCAGTTGAAAAAAATACTAAGCCTAGGTCTCATCTCGATTCCGTTTCTAATAAATGCCCAAACGCTAAAATGTCCTCCTGTAGATCGCTATGGAAATGCTAATCAGAAGTTTGATCTAACAGTTGGCGCTGGTCCTACGTTTCTTTATGGTGATATCAACCATAAAACAAATACCGGTTATGCGGGCGTGTTGAAGTTTGATTATAAACTTTACAAAGGCCTATATATCGGCCTCGAAGGACAGCTAGGACGATTAACGGCTAGAGGCAATGACAATGTATTAGAGCCGGATTGGGATCCGCGCTTTGTAGAAAATCAGTTCTATGTAACTGGATTGTTTAATGCGACAGTTTACCCGTACCGCTTTTTTGTCAATGAGCGCGATTTGTTCAGAGCAACAGGGATTGAGAAATATGTGTTGAATGGCTTCTATATCGGAATAGGAGCGGGCGCAATCTTCAATAATTACGCTAAAATAGAACGTGGTACATCCTTTAGATTTAGAGCATCTGATGGAACTGAAATTGTTCAGGAAATTCCTGAGGGTATCGTGAATGGTCCTTACGAGTTAGTTGAGCGCTATGATGAAGCTGGTAATTTAGTTGCGGAAAAGCAATTCAAAAATAAAACAAGAGACTTCTTGTTCCCGGTTGTTAGTGCAGGTTTAGCGGTGCCATTAAATAAGTATAGTAGTTATTACAGAGCGGGATATTACAGCCTCGTTGTGAATACACAATTCACGTTCTCACGAGGCGAAGATGTCGACGGATATGATCCTGTGGCAGCTGACGGAACTACCGCGAGCAAATATAACGACATGTATAACTTTACCTCTTTAGGCGTTCGTTATACGTTTTAATATTCGGTTACCTCGGCTTTTCAGCGCCGGGGTAGCATCTTTTTCTAAAGCCAATTCTATGCGCAAGCGCAGCTCATTGGCTATCCAATCATGTTTCTTGTTGAGATCAGCTAAGATGTCCATTACATTGACTTGGACGGCGACAGGGCAGTCGCTAGCATCCAGTATGTTGAACGACTTCTCTAAGATACACTCTTCCTGATCCTCATTAATCGTGATCTTATCGTTTTGCTTAGACAGCATCCACATCACTAGCTTGCTGTAGCTTCTTAAAACACTCCAATTGCCCGTATGACAATAGATGCGGATAATTTCCGAAGCGTAATCTGCGAAGAATGCTGTTTTCTTTAAAAAGAAATGCTCCACATACCAGGCAGATCGGAAAGCCAGACGATAATCTGCTGTTTGTTCGCTCCATTCGATCAATTGCGGAACGGAGAATGATTCGATGGTCTGCTCAGTAATGCCAGCAGCACTATTGTTCAATAGTGCTGCTAACATTTCCTCTTTGTTTATTTTCATATTATCTTCTTACCGGACGATCTCTATTAATCTCCGTCATATCGACTTCGTTAATCTTTGACTCGCCTAATAGGTGTTCGCTGAAATAATCGGCCATACGCCAGAAGAAGTATTCTGTCATCTCTCCAAAAGCATGGCGTTGTCCTGGAAGTAACACAAAATCAAAGCGTTTGTTTGCTTTAATTAACGCATCAACCATACGGATTGAGTTCGCCGGGTGCACATTATTGTCAATATCACCAGTGACGATTAATAGCTTACCTTTTAGATTCTTCGCTAAATCCGAATTACGCTCAATCTGATAGTTAAATGTAGTATCTCCCTTGGTAGATACAGTCTCTTTCACCCCATGGTGTCGCTCGCTCCACCAACGGTTGTAGATATTGTTTTCGTGGTTACCCGCACCCGAAACAGCAACCTTAAAGAAATCTGGATAGACTAACATAGCTGCAGTAGACATAAATCCACCTCCGGAGTGACCCGTAATACCGACGCGGTCGATATCGATAAAGCTGTATTTGTTTGCCAACTGCTCTGCAACGACCTTTTTGTCTTCCAAACCATAATCTCTCAAGTTACCATAACCATAGGTATGATACCATTTAGAGCGTGAAGGATGTCCACCACGGTTACCAACAGATACGACGATGAAGCCCATCTGCGCCAAGCGGTCGATACGATCCATGCTTCTTCCAAAGCTTTTGTTCACAGCCTCAGTTTGTGGCCCTGGGTAAACATATTCAATAATAGGGTAGGTCTTAGTCGAATCAAAGTCAAAAGGCTTATACATCACGCCGTATAGGTCCGTAACGCCATCGCCAGCTTTTACTTTGAATGGTTCCGGGAATTTATAGCCGGCAGCGAATAACTGTGACAGATCCGACTCCTCTAATTTCATGATCAACTGCCCATTGGAATTGTATAAATTACTAAGCGGCGCCGTATTCACGCGCGAGAAGTTGTCTACGAAGTAGTTTCCACTTTCGCTGGCAGCAACCTGGTGGTCAAAATCGCCAGGTGTCAGCAAGCTAATTCTTCCGCCGTTCTTATTCACGGAGTAGAAATACGTGTAATATGGATCAGAATCTTTCTCCTTACCGTTTGCTTTAAATAGCAAGTTGCCGGTTCCCTTTTGATAAGCCGTAAGCTCATCGCAGTGGAAATCACCTTTAGTAATCTGATGGATTAGTTTTCCCGAAATGTCGTATAAGTAGAAATGACCCCAACCATCACGTTGTGACCAATGGATAAATTGCTTGCCATTGTTGACAATATAAGGCTTCTTGACGTCCAGGTAAACATTAGAGCGCTCTTCCACTAAAGTTCTCACCTTACCATTAACATCCACAGCGACGATATCAATGCGTTTTAAATCTCTGCTTGAACGCGCAATATAGAACTCATTATCATCACCATGCCAGTAGTTGATAAAATATTTTCCTTTAAAACTTTCCTTGCTGCGATCCTTATTCCACAGGCTAATCGTTTGGTTTTTGAATGCTTGCACATCTACACGCTTAGGCTTCAGGTCGGCAGCGTCGAAGATAAACAAATCAGTCTCGGTAGAGTCTAATTCGCCAGGCATAAGATACTTGTAAGTCTCTAAAGTCGGGCGCTTTCCACCTACATTATTGATTACCCATAAAGCACTTAAGTTTCTGTTATCCTTACGTGTTATGGCGAAGTACTTTCCGTTTGGCGACCAGTTTAACCAAACCGCATTACGCTTTTTCTTTTCTTCGTCTTCCGACTTTTTATCGCCAGTAGTTACGCTGTACGGCTCACCGCCCCAACTATAATACTGCACACCATCCGTTGTAATCTGGTGTTCTACAATAGTCGAGTCTTTCTCATCTTTGATTGCCTTTTGGTAGTTCGCGTAATCCATCCAGTACAGATTGTAATCCTTGCTAAAGAATACTTTCGTTGTGTCTGGATTGAAGCTTCCCCACGATAGACGATCCTTTTTCTCCGTCGTATCGCTAATTTCCTTCAGATTATTGTTAGAAAGGTTGTACTCAAAAAAGAAAACCTTCTTCTTTATTGTATCGCTTTTATTGGTCAGCTTTTTAATCTCTTCTTTCGATTTTACCGTGTCTTTAGAACTCTGCACTTCAAAGCGGACGATATTGTCACTGTTATCTTTAAAACGTAGATTCTGAATCGCTAGATGTTGCGCATCGAATGGATTTCTGACAATGGAAGTGATTCTAGCCGCCATCTCTGAGCGGTCGAACATCTCTTTTTTAGAGCGAGCCTTCGGGTCAACAATATACCAGTTCTTTCCCTGCGGGCTACTGTACTCATACCAGAATTTGTCGGAGAAGTTAATCCAGTTCGGGGAAACTTCTGTAGAGAAAATCATTGTTCTTAAGCGTGCCGGTGAAAACTTGGCTGCTTGTTGGTAATTTGGTTTTGCGAGGGTGCTCTTTTCCTGGGCGAAAAGTATCCCTGTGCAAATAAATAATAGGCTTAAATAAACTTTTTTCATTTAATAATTATAGAAATTGAAGAAACAGCGAAAATATCTCTTTTTCCAGTCAAAAATGCATTCTATCTGTATCATTTTCGATAGGCAGATTAGGAATAGAACTTTTCGTTAAAATTCACCAGAAATAGCTCTTGTGTTGCCCGAGTGATTGCCGTGTACAGCCAGCGTAAAAACTCGGTATTCAGCATCTCATCGATCATATAACCTTGGTCTACAAATACCAAGGGCCATTGTCCACCCTGCGCTTTATGGCAGGTAATAGCATACGCAAATTTGATTTGCAGGGCATTATAATACGGATCCTTCTTGATGGCTTCCAATCGGTCTTTTTTGTATGGAATGTCCGCATAGTCTGCCGCAATTCGTTCGTATAACTCTTTCTGCTGCTCGTATGGCAGGTTTGGCGAGTCCACATACAGACTGTCTAATAAAACTCTACAACGGATCGCGTCGCCCTCGTTATTATCCATAAATTCCAGGTACAAGTCCGCGAAGCGGAAGCCGTGCATATCATGCACATTGCTGACCTTTTTGATAACAGCCATATCGCCATTGGCGATAAATCCTGTATTCGTTTCATCGTTATCCTGAAGCCAATAATAGTTGTTCCGTACCACCATGATCAGGTCGCCACCTGTAATCTCTTCCTCACGAAAGAGAATCTGATTTCGGATATGACGATTGTACAGGTTGGCCGACTTGTTCGAGCGGCAGATGACCATACAGTTTTCCAATCCAAACTTGTCGTAAGCATAATGTAGCCCTTCGATCAGCCGGTCTCCATTCATCCGGAAGATATCGCGGTAGCTGCTTGTCACAAACTGGGGGTAGCTGTACTCTGGCGCTTCTTCTTCCAAACGTATCTCATTCCTGATCTTGGTGGCATTAAAAAGAATTCCAGAATTTTTATCCTGTCGAACAACATCAGTGAGCTCGTAGTGCATTACCTGCAAGCCGAAAACATCCGAAAGATAAGCAGGAATCAATGCGGGACTCTCTTCCAGACCCACAGGAGGAAGCTGGGCAATATCGCCGACAAACATGATGGAGCAATTTTCGCCAGACTGTACATATTGCAATAAATCTGCCAATAAGCCGTTGGAAAACATAGAGATGCCCTCGTTTGATATCATCGATGCTTCATCTACAATAAACAGCGTGTTCTCGTGTATATTGTCGCCTAGTTCGAAATCCATCTGAATGCTTGCGGCTGATTTCTTTCTGTAAATTTTCTTGTGAATCGTTAAGGCTTTCCTACCCGAATAGGCAGACATCACTTTAGCCGCGCGCCCCGTAGGAGCCAACAAAACCGATCGTTTCTGCAGCCTTGGCAAGGCATTCACTAATGCGCCGATAATCGAAGTCTTTCCCGTACCGGCATATCCCTTCAAAACGAAGCAACTATCTTCGGCGAAGGTATGTAAGAATTCCTCCAACAGCTGGAATACTTCCAGCTGCTGTTGAGTAGGTTGATGCGAGAACTGTTGACGTAGGATATTTTGAATGTGCACATTCCAAAGTTATCTAAAAGGTTGGTCAATCCAATTTTAAAAACTATTTTTGTGTTCCTAGCAAAGGCGAAATAATGAATTATACTGCAGCAGATTTTCATCTACACTTTATCGCAAAATACACCCTAATAGTCAAAGCAAACTTCGTGTATGATATTCTATATGTAATTGACCAAGAAGGGCAATTGCTCGTTTACATGAAGTATGATAGCAACAAGCCTTCGGAAGAAGCACTGAAGCTATTGAGCTTGCCTTTTCAGCAAGTGTATGTGAGTTTACCACAAAGCAACCTAACCTTTATCCCGGCGGATCTTTACCAAGAGGACGACCAGGAGCTTTATCAGGACTTTATGGAAAACCCGAATCAAGCAATTGAAGTCGCAGATTTGGACTACCTGCAGATCAAAGCCGTGTTCCAGTATGATGTGCTTTTAGCACAGCGTTGGAAATCCTTATTTCCTGAAGCACACCTAATTCCTGAGTTCAAGCTGAACCTGATGCAGGTAAGGCCCCATGTTCCCTTAAAAGGAGAGGTATTAGGCGTTGTGTTCAATGATACAAGCACAGACTTGTTTTTATTCATAAACGGACAGTTCCAGTTCTTCAATAACTTTGAAGTAATTACAGAAGACGACTTAAGTTATTTCATCTTAAACCTATTTCAGACCTTCGGCATTCAAGACAAGGTAACCAAAGCGATTGTCAGTGCGGTAGACCTGGAACCTTCTTTCCAACATAAGTTGCAGCAATTAGCAGACGAGGTATTGATCATTAAATCCAATACCAGCGTAAAAACTAACGATGAAGTACCGTCGGAAGTTACTAGCAGTTATCTATTAGATTTACCTTTATGCGTATAATAGGAGGGAAAGCTGCGGGCTTAAGGATTAATCCGCCAACAAGCTTGCCAGTACGACCTACGACAGATATTGCCAAAGAGGCACTATTCAATATTCTCAATAATCGTATCGACTTTGACGAGATCGAATGCTTAGACCTATTTGCCGGCACGGGAAATATTTCTTTTGAATTAGCATCCAGAGGCGCCACGTCGGTAGATTCCATCGATCAGCATGCGAAATGCATTCTCTATATTGCCGAGACTGCCAAAAAGCTTAATCTTACGCAGATCAAAACACGTCGTGCCGATGTATTCAAATACATCAAATCGGCTAAGAAATCTTATGATTTTATATTTGCCGATCCTCCTTATGATATCGGGCAACTCCCTCAGCTGGCACAGATGATCTTAGAGAATGATCTATTAAAACCCGGTGGGCTATTGGTTGTGGAGCACCCAAGTGCTAGAAAATTAGTAGAAAGTCCGTATTTTGTAGAAACAAGAGTCTACGGAAACTCTTCTTTTAGCTTTTATACCAAGTAATATGAAAATTGCAGTCTTTCCAGGGTCTTTTGATCCCTATACATTAGCACATCATGATCTAGTCGAACGCGCTTTGCCGATGTTCGATAAAATATATGTCGCCATTGGAGTTAATAGTTCTAAAGTGGGGCTAATGGATGTCGATACAAAAATGGACGCTTTAAAAGAGCTTTATGCTTCCAATCCAAAGATCGAAGTGACAACTTACAAAGGCCTTACGGTCGATTATTGCAAGGAAGTTAATGCGCAGGTTATTTTACGCGGTCTTCGCAATACGACAGACCTTGACTATGAGAACATCATCGCGCAAAACAACCTATTGCTAAACCCGAGTGTGGAAAGTTATTTCTTGGTGAGCAGGAGCGGGTTAGCGCATATTTCCTCAACCATTGTGAGAGATATATGGCGAAATAACGGGGATATAAAGCCCTTAGTTCCCGCTCAAATCCTAAAACATATTGAAAAGTTAGACCGTAAATAGTCTAACTTTTTTACCTTTTATCTTCGTGTTGTTTCCAGCCTTGGCAATCGCCGATGCTTTATCGCTTGCCACAGCCACATAAGACTCAAATTCCTTCAGATTAATAATTCCCACGTCTTCTTTCTCCATTTTAGCCAATGAGTGCAAGAACCCAACAATATCGACCTTATTAATCTTATCTTTTTTACCCGCCGAGATACGTAGGGTCTTGAATGCCGGAGCGTCAGGAAGTGGATAGAACTCGTCTAGTTCCAGGACCTGCGCATCTTCAAAATATTCCGGAAAGCGATCTTCAGGCGTAAAGATGCCATAAACTGATCCAGAACTCTGATTCCTGCCCGTACGTCCATTTCTATGGATAAATTCCTCCTCCTTGTATGGAAACTGGTAATGAATAACATGCTTCATTTCCGGAATATCCAAACCTCGCGAACCTAAATCCGTCGTAACGAGGATATGCTCACTGCCGTTCTTGATCTTGATGATCGCCAATTCGCGGTCGTATTGATCCAATCCGCCATGGTAATTGATACATTCAACACCTTTACCGATCAGTAAGCGCTGAATGTGGTCTACCGCCTCGCGATGGTTGCAGAAAATCAAAACCTTCTCCGTACCGATCTTGCAAATCAGCTTGAAGAGGGATTCCAGCTTCATCTTGCTGCTCGCTTCAACTTGGTAATAACTCAAATTAGGCGTCAATACGCTGTCCGCAAGAAAGTTTAGGGATACAGGATTGTTCAGCTTCAAGAAAGGTGGGTACTCCTTAATCGCCGTAGCGGAAGTCATAATCTGATTTTTGATATTCGGGCAAGCCTTCAATATGAGATCCAACTGATCATGGAAACCCAGTTCCAATGATTTATCAAACTCATCTAAAACTAAGATTTTAACATCTTTCAACAGATCCGGATTGCGGTCGATATGATAAATAATACGACCCGGCGTACCAACGATCAAATTGGGAACTATTTCCAGCTTTTTGCGTTCGGCACGTGTATCGCTGCCACCATAAACACAAACTAAGGTGATATCCTTCGTTAATGCTTTAATTACCTGTTCGATTTGCAAAGCCAGCTCACGCGTAGGAACAATGACTAGGGCCGAGGTGCCTTTCTGTTTTGCTTTTTCCATTAGCTTCAGCATCAATAATGCGAAGGCTAAGGTTTTCCCACTTCCCGTAGGCGACAAAAGCATGAAGTCTCTATGGTAGTCAAAAGCCGCCAGAGATTCCTCCTGCATGGCATTTAACTTCTCGATGCCTAAGTTTTTTAAATATTGTTCTAATGCTAGCATACCGCAAAAGTATCAAAATTTGTTTAGAATATTATTTAGTAGTTAGTAGTTAGTACTTAGTAGTTAGACCTATGGTGGGAAATTAGAGATTAGATATCAGACATTAGATTTTAGAGTCTGGTGTCTTTGAACTAGGAAAGGAAGGATTTAGGGATTAGCAGGATCGGGCGTGTTGTGTTGAACCAGGAAAGGAAGAAATGCATGCTTGCCATAGGTCTTAATACTAAGTACTAAGTACTAACTACTACCTACTAAATACTTACTACCACTCAAACCCATTGTAAACCCAATACAAACCCCTTTCATAACCCTATCAAACCCGCTTGGAAAGGGCTATGAAAGGGGAGTGAATTGCTTATCATATGGGAGTAATTCGAAGAAGGTAGTAGCGTGTCTTTTAAAAAAAGAGAAAATTTACAGGTTCAATAACTTTGGCACACAAATTGTGTATTACTTAGTATTCATAATTTAGGTTAATAATTGGTTAGTTAAAGCTTGTAATCTCCCCGATTACAAGCTTTTCTTTTTTATCTTAATTTGCGTTATGGATAGTTCCGCCGCTAGATTTTTCGAAGTTTGTTGTTTTTGGGTGTCCTGCATAGTTGACTGTTCCTCCTGAAGAAGCTTCTGCTTTTAAGGTTTCGCTGACATGTATGCTGATTTTCGCTCCGGTGCTTGCATCTGCGGATACAGTTTTTGCATCTACCTTTGCTGCATTCACGTTTGCATTCGTGCTTGCATCGATGGATGCGATTCCAGTTAGGCCTGTTAATACAACCGATGCTGCTGAGGATGCTTCAATATCCAGTTCGTTTACTTTGATCGAGCCGATGGCTAGTTTTGAAGCCGAGCTTGCATCGATGGATAGTTTACCGGTAGAAATATGCTTTGTTTTTAGGACTCCTGCTGAGGAGAGTGCTATATCTAAGGTACGAACTTCTAATGGAACGTTAATCTCTAAACTACCTGCTGAGGAAATTTCAATATGATGTAAATTCGGATTGATGTAAACCGTGGCTTTTAGATTTCTAGAATTTTGAATGTTACTATTTCGCTTTGCGCGAATAATTAATATGCCATCTTCTATTTTGGTCTCGACTCTGTTTATTTGATAGTGATTTTCAGCCTCTAACACGACTTCATTCTTGTCGGATTTGACGATTTTTGCTTGAATGCCTGTTGAGACAGCAATTCCGGACGGATTGATTCCAAGTTTTCTGACTTCGGATTGTTGAGCATGGACAAGAGTAGTAAGCAGGATGAATGCCAGGGTTAGTAATTTTCTCATAATCACTTATACTTTATTAATATTATTGCAATTTAAGAATTAGTTATTGCAATTTCTTGTAGATTTTTGTCTAAATTATTTAAAGTATCACTTTACTGAATCAACAGGGATTTCTCGCCTGAAGGTTTGTTAAGACAGATAAAAAAGCATAATTTCAACCGATTATTAATCGCACCACTAAAGACCGATGAAATTAATAGAACATTTTAGAAAGTATTATCAAATTGATGATGAGCTAGAGCAAAAGTTAGACATGATTATTGAAACCAAGGAGTTCAATAAAGGAGATGTTATTTTCGAGCCTGGCACCTATCTGAAACATATTTATTTTATCGAGGCGGGATTCACTCGAATCTTTTATTATAAAAATAAGAAAGACATTACCCACTTGTTTTTTGGTTCCAATTCGTTCAGTACGGGTATCGAAAGTGTTTTTTATCGGAAACCTGCTTTCTTCGGTTTTCAGGCGCTAGCGCCTTCCACCATAAGTTCTATGCCATTTGCTGTTATTGAAGAACTTGCGGAAACGAATATAACGATGAATAAAATAATTCAGAAAGTACTGTTGGACAATCTGATTCATTTTTCGAACCGTTTTTACAATACGCAATTTGAAACGGCCCACGAACGTTACAATTCGCTTATCCATGAGAACCCGGAGCTATTTCAAAATGCCACGCTGGGTCATATCGCCTCTTACCTCGGGATTTCACAACAAACCCTATCAGTAATACGCGGACAGAAATAGATTTCATTTTTTAAGATATCTGAAAAATCTTTCAACAAACTTGTCAGACCTTTGTGTTGTTAATCAAAAAACACAATGAAAGAAATGGAGTTAACAATGAAAGGTATTTTTCTCGGTTGTGCTATCACACTCTCCGCTGCGTATTCTGCGACTGCGCAAGAGGGCTTGGTATCATTCAAGGAGCCGGTAGAGAAAGCCATCAACTACAACAAATCCATTAAAAATGCGAAGTTAGAAAACGAAAAGGTAGCCCTGGATCGAGAGATGGTGAAAGGGAAGCTGCTGCCTACGGTTTCTGCGAATGCTATGTATGGATATGTGAATAGCTTGATCGACCTCGATCTACCGACACAGACCTTGCCAATCACGGGAATTAATTTGTTTGAGGGCAGTCAGAAAGCAAGAGTATCCACACAACTGGGGCTTGCTGGCGTGACTGCTACTCAAGTAATTTTCTCGGGTTTGCAAATTACTAATGGACAGAAGGCATTAGAGCAGAAATATAAAGCTCAGCAATACCTCAGCGAGGCGAGCTACGATGTGGTCGCTCAAGATGTTGTCATGAGCTTTGACCAACTAATGCTGTTAAAGGAAGTCGATCTGTTGATTGCGGATTCGGAAAAACGCTTGAACAAGGAACACCTAAAGGTGATTCAAGCGATTGACAACGGATTAGCAATTCCTTATGATCGCGACAAATTGAAATTGGCGATCCTTGAGTTGGAGAGCAAAAAAGCGGAAGTAGAGAGCAATAGAGAACTGTTGTATTTCAAATTAGAAGAATTGACAGGCATGCCGGTCGACGAGTTGAAGGCTATACAGTTCGAATTGTCGGAGATTCTTTTGGATAAAGAAACTGCTACGGAGATGAACCGAAAAGAGTTACAGGCATTGGAGGCATCGCAAAAGGCGTATGAATACGTTTTGAAGAAAGAGAAAGGGGCGAAATTACCGCAGGTATTTGCTTTTGGAAATGTGTCATATTTTAATGCTTTCGGTACGAACATGAATGTTAAAGATTTGCCTGTAGTAGGCGATTTAAAGTTGTCGAGCAATCATCTGCGCATGGCGCCAAGCTATGCAGTTGGGGTCGGTGCGAAGTGGACGATTTTTGAGGGAAAGACGCATCAGTCTTCGATAGACAAAGCGAAGCTTGATATGCAGATCAATGAGAACAAGCTTGCTGATACGAAGGAAAAGCTGTCATTGTTGCAAAGAAAAACGCTTGTTGATTACGACTTGTCGATGAAGAAAATTCAGGTCAACCAACAACAAGTGGATATTGCGAAAAACAACCTACATTTAGCGTCTAGACAATTTGAAGAGGGCTTGACCGATGTGACTGAGCGTCTGGAAGCAGAAAATGAGTACTACAAACAAACGTTAAACTATTACAATCAAATCTTAAACCAACGTACTGCTGCTTTAGAGCTGCTTAAGGCAAATGGCAATCTGTACGAAACAATAACTCGATAAATCATGAAAAAACTAACATATATCATCGCTTCGCTTGTTTTTTTGCAAAGCTGCTCAAATAAAGAAGGGGGCAAACAAGTAAAGTTAGAGGGAAAGATAGAACGTGATCAATTAGCTGTAACGACAAAAATACCGGGTAAGATTCAACGAATTTTGGTTGAGGAGGGACAGCAAGTCCAAAAAGGAGATACTCTAGTGATCCTGGAGTTTCCGGAAGTAGACGCTAAGTCAATACAAGCACGAGGTGCGCTTGATGCGGCGCAGGCACAATATGAGATGGCGCTAAAAGGAGCGACCGACGGGCAGATGAAGCAGTTGAACGCGAAAGTTGCTGGTTTGAAAGAGCAATTTGACTTTGCGCAGAAATCGCTGGACCGCATGAACAACCTGTTGAAGGATTCATTAGTAGCTCAACAGAAATATGACGAGGTGTATGCAAAATACCAGGGTGCGAAGAACCAATATTTAGCTGCACAAGCTGAAGTTGCCGACGTACAGCATGGCGCTCGCGTAGAGCAACAAAGAATGGCATTGGGACAGAAAGAACGTGCGATGGGCGCTGTAAGCGAGGTCAATGTAGCAGCAAAAGAACGTTATATTCTGGCTCCTCAAGACATGACTATCGAGAACATCAACCTGCGCGTTGGCGAGTTGGCATTGGCTGGATATAGTTTGGTTTCGGGCTATGTTGTAGACGGTACTTATTTCCGTGTCACTGTGCCGGAAAGCAAAGTTAAAGACTTTCAAAAAGGAACAGAGAAGACTTTAGTATTCCCTTATTTGAATGATAAGGAGATAAAAGCTCGCGTAGAAACGATCAAATCGTTGAGCTCTTATGCAAATATCAGCACCGCCTATCCTGATTTCGAAGAACAGGAGACGCTTTTCGAGATCCGCTTAAAGCCAGTTGATTTACAAGGTAGCCGAGAATTATTGACGAAAGCGAGTTTTGTTGTTAAACAAGACTAGGGAGGAGGGGTAATGAAGAACTTTTTAAGTTTATTGAAACGCGAGTTTAGGCTCTTCTTTCAAAATAAAGTACTGATGGTGTTGTTTTTAGGAGCACCAATTATGTATGGCGTTTTGATCGGCGGGGTTTATAAAAAGGGTAAAGTAACGAACCTACCAATTATTGTGGTCGATGAGGACAGAAGTCCTTTGAGCAAGCAGTTGATTGATATGTTCAATGAGAGCGAGGTTATCTATGTCGCTGATGTATTAAACGATGCATTTAAGGCAAAGGAACGTGCGCTTGAAACGGAATCAACGGTTGTTGTGCAGATTCCGAGGAATTTCTCATCCAACATCAATTACAATAGAAATACTGAATTGACAATGTTCGTGAATGCTTCGAACACCTTGACTTCGAACTATGCGATGATGGCAGCGAATGTCGCTGCAGGAACGATGAAGGCGGGGATACAGATTAAGGCGCAACAGAAGAAAGGTGTTCCTGAGTTTGTCGCAACGCAACAATATGAACCCTTCAAAACGACCATCATCAAACAGAATATCCGCAGTGGAAATTATCTGTACTTTATGCTGCCGGGGGTGTTATTTACGGTTTTGCAACAGGTTATGATGCTTGGTTTAGCATTAAGTTTTGCCTCGGAATTTGAGAAAGGCACGTTTGGAGAGCTGGTTGGTCGTTGTAAAAATGTATTCGGGTTGATTCTAGTCAAAATTTTGCCTTACATATTGATGTCGATCTTCATCTTCTTATTGTACTATGGCTTCTCGGTTTATTACCGCATGCCTTTGCATTTGGAAGGTTTTGCGTTCTATGGCTACACTTTGCTATTCCTGCTGGCGGTTGCTTTTATCGGTATTTTGGTCAGCATCGCTATACCAAGCCAGTTGAAGGCTACGGAGATTCTGATGGTTATCGCGACGCCTAGCTTTATCCTGAGCGGTTTTACTTGGCCATTAAGTCAAATGCCGGATTGGATTGTTGCCATTGCCAAGGGAATTCCATTGACGCATTATCTGCAGATTTTCAGAACCATGGTCATTGAACAGGGAACTGCTGCAAACGTAAGCAGCTCGGTATGGGGATTAGCAATTATTGCGGGAGTTACCTTATTGCTATCCGTAATTTTATTGCAGTTGAAAATTAAAAAAGTGACGACAAAAGTTTCAGAAGATATTTAAAATCCGAATTACTGCGCACAGGGAATAACTATAGCCATAATCCTTGTAATGGTGATTAGTTAACTTACATTTCTTTCATTTATGTTCCCTGTGTTCAGTAATTCGGATTATTTTTTACGCTTAGCTAGCTGATAGCCTATCTCCTGGCTGAGGCATCAATGCGATAGATCAGGCTTGGGTCTTCATTTTGGAAATCACTAAAATAGTCTACCAGTTTGAAGTTACATTTTTCAAGTACATGGATTGACGCTGTATTGCTAGGACGAACCAGAGCGTAAATATCCTTTTTCTTAAGCTGATCAAAACCATAGGCTATAGATGTCTTCGCCAATTCAGTGGCATATCCTTTTCCCCAGAATTTTGGCCCTAAGCGATATCCTAAATTCGTTTGTTGCTTGTCTTGGTATAATTTATTGGATAAACCACCAAAACCTATTATCTCTGGCCTGTTGAGCTCTCTAACCATCCAAATGCCATAATTACTGATGTTCCAGTGAAGTAGAATATTATGAAAGACTTCATGTGCGGTCGCAATTGTCATAGGCCCATGCGGATTATGCAGATTCGTTTGTGGATCAGCGTTGATGGCAAAGTATTCTTGAAAATCATCTTTGCAGGGCCGATGGTAGGATAACCTCTTCGATTTCATTGACTCAATTTGTTTCTACGGTTGATTGCAGCATAATCTCTTTCTGTATGTCCAATATACGCTTCTTTAGCTGAAAGTAATTGTCATTTAACAAGTAGTAATATTGATCCAAACCTAAGCCTAGAAGCTCTAAATTCTCGTTGATGTAGGCGGCTCCGTCGAAATAGTCGAAGGTATTGCTTATAAGGCGATTTAATTTACCCTCGACCTCGGTATCCAATGTGTTGCTATTGGCTTTGTGTATCGCTATTAGGTTCTTCAACGCTTCCTTGAAAGCGAGCTCTGCTTTCTTCACTTCCACGGTATGGTAAGCAATTTCAGAATGCGAATGGTTTTGATAAAAAAAGTTGGTCTTTTGTACCAGATCGAAGTAAAGGTCCATTTGTCCGCTATAGCTTTGCTCGGCGGACATAAAATTTCCATAAGCATCTTTAAGTTTTGATGCCAAAGGCTGTTCTTGAACGCAATAGTAAAAGTAGTCGAAGACATCACGATTATAACCTTCTATAATTTCTTTAAGCTCAGCAGACTCTCCCTGCAGTTTCTCTATAACTTCGCTGGTTTCCGTACGCTTATACTTGATGCCATCGTAGTCGAACGTTTCGATATCGATGGTTTTGTTCTCTATTTGGCGCAGCGTTTCAATGTCAGTCAGGTAAGAATTTAGAAGAAATGTGTCGTTTACTCGCGCAGGACCAAACAAGGTTTCAATGTTCTGCTGTTCGCCATTTTCCAGTGATAACTCCTCTATCTTGAAAAATGGATTGTTGAATGTATAGTAGTCATTGAAAATAGCATCGAAAGACTCGTTGTCAAACCATGCTTTAAATTCCTTTGCGAACTCTTCACTAGCCATCCGGCTGGGTTCTTCTGTATAATTTCCCTGTGAAAAGATCATTCGGGTAAACCAATCTGAAGAGCGCGATTGGTTCTGTAGGATCTGGAGCGCAGGTTCATCGATTGTGTTGCTGAGCTTGATATTGAGCTTGTTAACAGCGGCTATACGATCTGTTTCTGCAGGATGTGATGCCCATTGGTTTGTAATGACGAGCTTGGATTTATCAAATTTGTTGAACTCGGCCATGCTGATTTGCGGAATTCCATTGACTTCCGGATAAGCGAACTTGTTACTTAGGTAATGCGTCGCTGCCCGTTGATCGGCATAGATATCCGCGCTGATGCGGTTCTTTTGCATCTGGGCGCCATAAAAATTGAATACATTGTTAAGACAATAATTAGAGAAATTGGATCGGAGGAGGGATGTTTCCACGGCCTTGGAGCCAGCGACTTGAGCAGAGATCGCATCGGCATGGAATTCCATTTCTCTCGATAATGCCATGTAACTTTTATTGATCACCTCGTATTGTTTTTGAAGAATCTTCTGCATAACGCCGATGATTGTTTTTGGAAGCCACTGAAAGGCTGCCGCGTAATAGCTGGTGTTATACCATTTTTCACTAAGTCTGTTGAGCGACTCATTGTTATAAAGCATGTTGTAGATTGCATGATTGGCATGATACACGTAGCTGCCGACGCGCATGCTCCGTTGTGAAAAATGGCCAAATTCATGTGCTAAAACCCCTTTCAGTTCTTGATATGTTACAGAATTGATTAGACCCATGCCGACAATTAGGTTTTTACGAACAGGGAAGAACATGCTCCAGAAACTCGAGTTGTAAAAAACAGAAGCATTGACTTCGCTGGACAGGTAAACTTTTTTGGGTAATTGTGTTTCAACTTGTTCTACGATTTCCTCAATCAATGCAAAGAGCTTAGGCTCGGTATCTTGATCGACTTCAAGCAGATGGCTGGTATTCATCCCTTCGAACGAAAAGATAAACTTAATCAAGAACACAAAGACGAACAGCGAAGAGACAATTAAGCTAATCGCTAAGAACAAGAGTATGAAGTGGGGGAATTTTAAAATTAGCACATAGGCGACATAGATTATGGCGGCGCAGAGCCCTATAGTAAATAGTACGAGCAATAAATAGATGAGTCCAAAACCGACGATGGAATACAGGGTTTTATTTGCTTGTTGTTTGAACTCTGGGGAGATTTCAACTTTCATTGGTTAAATTTATTTCGATTCTAAAATAAAAAATTATATCAATAGTACTTTGTATATTCCCTATTTTTAAGGTTAATCGAGCTATGCGTCTACAGTTAATTTCTTTTTTCCTGCTTCTCACGCTTTCGTTGTTTGGCCAAACACCGGACTCCCTTCTATATGAACAATATAAGAAGGATCGCGTGCGCTATGCTGAGTTTGAGAGTAAACATCGGAGTTTCGTTAAAGGGAAGTTTACGACCTTGTCTTTTCTTCATTGGGGAAATGCATCCGAGAACACATTCATTTGGCTTCATGGCAGTTTTTTAGATGCTTATGATTTCGAACCGTACGCAAATAAGTTAGTAGAGCTAGGCTATCAGGTTATCTCTGTTGATCATTATGGTCATGGGAAGACTGGGTTTCCAGACAGGGATTTAAGTTTCGAGGACTTTGCAGATGATTTGTCAGCATTGTTAGACAGTTTGTCTGTTGAGAAAGCGGTCATTGGAGGGTTTTCTAGGGGCGGATATCTGGCTACTAGTTTTTTTAGTTTTTATCCGAATCGCGTTAAGGCGCTTGTATTGGAGGAAGGAGGTTCAGCGAAGTTCTATGGGCATTTCTATAAACAGAACAAACAAGAGCAGGGAAAGATATTGAGTGGATTTAACGTCCCTGAGGATGTTAGAGAATTATATTTTGGCGAAACGGATACGGAGTTTGAACAGTACAAACAGCTGTATGAGCCGGGTGGCGCCGCCTCGCAATTCCAACTCTTAGGATTGATCAAGAATAAGGGCGCAAAATACATTACTTATCAAGGACTGGATACTTACTACCAATTAAAAGATTCGTTGCAAGCAGCGCAAGCTTTGCTGGTACCCGAGCGTATCTCTAGGTATGGGAGATCTATCGTAGAGCAGGAACCTTTGGAAATATATCGAAAACTGACAGTGCCGCTTTTATTATTAGAGGCGACTAGACAACCCGATGCCTTCCCGCAGGAGGAAGAAAACGAGCTATTGCAAAAGCGGCATCCGCAATGTATTACCCATGTGAAGTTTCCTAATGCTTCACATAATATTCACTATGAAAGTGCTGAGGACTTTATAGCGGTATTAATTCCTTTTCTTTCGGTAATTATTAAGAAATGATTTAGATATTTTATTTATTATTTTAATAATTGAATAAAAATCGTGTGAATATAACTATCTTTGGGTGCTCAGAAGATTGAGGTGTCTACAAACCTTAATCCTTGTTAACCATATTATTAGAGGAAGAGAATATGAAATTAGTAGCGTTAAAGCCGTCTTCGATTATTGAATTGCTTTTCGTCGTGGCTATCTTACTAAACATTGCCAATTACCAGTTGATTCAACGTACTTTGATTCCTCTTGAATGCGTTGCTTATTACTTCGTTATAGGAATATTTGTTTATTTACTCTTTTCATCTTTGTGTAAATTTCAGTGGATGGGCCGCTTTGAGCTGTTCATGTATTTCATCAGCATATTCGGAACCTACTTAACCTTTCTTTGTTTAATGGTGAATGTTTTGTTCTCCGGATCAAAAGTACAGGTCAAGAATTATAAGATGCAACGAATTACCAATAGGCTAGTCGGTCGAGATTTTCATACGCAAAGACAGCAAGTGGGGCTGGTCACTTTTGAGAATGGAAGAAACAAACGCGTTTATCATGAGCAAATCGTGGGAGCAGAGAATGAGATAATCGACTCTATAGCGGTGCATTTATCTGAGGGGCTCTTTAATTTTCCAATCATTCGAAAGATTGAAACCATCGATTAGTATTGATCTTGATAGAACTTCATAAAAAAACTCCTAAAGCGGGGAGCTCTAGGAGTTTTAACTAACCAATTATTAACCTAAATTATGAAATTTAATAAGATAATATCAAGTTCTGTGCCGAAGTTCTTTTGAATATTCCATTTAACATTTGTTAACAATTAAATGAAGATTCTCCGCTTTATTTAAATTTTAGATAGTCTTTTTGTATTTAATCAAAGCCCATGCGTTCAAAATGAGGGCGAAAATGATGATGATGACAAAATGCCATCGTATATCCATTAGTCCACTCCCTTTTAGGACTAGCATTCTTGTCACGTCGATGAAATAGGTGACAGGACTGCAGTACGCGATCAGTTTTGCCCAATCGGGCATACTGTCAATTGGCGTGAATAAGCCGCTCATAAGCATAAAGATCATGATAAAGAAGAAGGCGACTGACATGGCTTGCTGTTGGGTATTGGCCATAGTGGATATCAAAAGTCCCATTCCGAGCAAGGCAATAAGGTAGATAGCTAAGAATAAATATAGCAGCAGTAAATTGTCGAGCGGCACAATACCATAAACCAAGCGTGCTATGACGAAAAGTCCGACGCTAAAAATAAAGAGGCCAATAAACCAGAAAGGAATAAGCTTGCCCAGAATGAACTGATATTTTTTAATCGGTGTTACGTTTATTTGTTCTATTGTTCCCACTTCTTTCTCTTTGACGATGTTTAAAGCGCACATATAGGCGCATATCATCGTGACGAGTATGACTAAAATGGCAGGAACCATGAACATGTTATAGTTCAAGTGTGGGTTGTACCAAAACGAACTGCTAATCGATATCTGCCCGGGACTGATCTGCTCTGCAGAGGGTAGCCACTTAAAACGTATTTCTTGATTGAAATCCGTAAGGATCTGTCCAATGTAGGAACCACCTAAGCCGGCTTTTACTCCATTGATGGCATTGATCGCGACAAAGAGATCTTGCTTGTTTTCCCGAATCAGATTTCGTTCAAAGCCGATCGGGATTTCTATGATCAAGTCCGCTTGATCGGATTCGATCTGTTTCAAGGCATCCTTGTAGGAACTACCATAGCCTACGGCTCGAAAGTACCCGGAGGATATGATTTTATGATACAACTGTTGCGACATAGTCGAGTGATCATGATCGACGAAGCTGATATTGATATTCTTTACTTCATAATCTGCAGCGAGTGGTAAGATCAGGAGCTGGATAATTGGCGCAATAAATATTAATGGTAACAATGCCTTATTCCTAAAGATTTGCTTAAACTCCTTCTTGAGTAAAAATAGTAGGGTTCTCATTGCAGTCGAGTTTTGAATTTTTTAAAACTTAGAAATAAGAGCAGCAATGCCATGCCGAGTAGGATTAACGTCTCTTTCCAAATCGCTGTTATGCCTAAGCCTTTGATTATAATAGACTTCACGATAATGTAGTACCACTTGGATGGGAGGAAATTACTGATGAGCTGCAAGGGAACTGGCATATTTTCGATAGGGAACATAAAGCCTGTGAACAACATCGTAGGAACAAGCATACCCATCATAGCGATCAGCATAGCAGCTTGCTGATTTGCGGTGCTATTGGATATCAACAGTCCCAGCGCAAGCGCTGTAATGATTAGTAAGGTGCTTTCAGCTATCAGCAAGACTAAGTTGCCGTGTATAGGCATGTCCAATAAAGTCACGCTTAACGTGAGGATAACAGCAAGATTGACGAGCGAAAGCGCAAGGTAGGGGACAGCCTTCGCGATAATCAGCAGGAACGGGTTTACCGGCGACACCAGCAGTATTTCCATCGTGCCTTGCTCTTTTTCTTTAACAATGGAAATGGATGTCATCAGCATGCAAACCAGCATGAGAACTAATGCCATGACGCCAGGGACAAAGGTGGGAGCTCCTTTCAATTCCGGATTGTAAAGCATCCTGGTTTGCGGAATAATCTGTAGCGGAATATTCGAGCTTGCTAATAAGTCTTGCTGATAACTCATGATGATTGCATTAGCATATCCTTGGAGTGTACTTGCTGTGTTAGGATCGGAAGCATCAAATATGAATTGAATAGAGGCCTTCTTGAAGTGGGTTAGATCTTCTTCAAAATTAGAGGGAATGATCATTAACATCTTGATTTTTCCTTCCTGAAAGACTGCTTCTATTTGAGATGCTGAGGATATGCTGTTCTGCAGGCTGAAATACTGACTTGCAGCAAAACGGTTGATGATTTGTTGTGAAGTCTGGTCTTTCGCTTGATCGAATATGGCGATCTTCGCATTTCGAATCTCGTTAGAAAGTGCGAATCCGAACAAAACAATCTGTATGATCGGCAATCCGAATAGCATGAGTAGGGTTTTGCTATCTCGGAAAACATGATAGAATTCCTTGCGGATGAATGTGATAAACTGATTCATGTTTAATCTCCTTTACGTTGTGCTCCGCGAGCTAGCTCGAAGAAAACTTCCTCCATTGAACTGGCGTTGAAACTCTTTTTGAGGTTGTCGGGCGTGTCTAATGCCTTAATGACACCATCGACCATGATAGATACGCGATGGCAATATTCCGCTTCGTCCATGTAATGCGTCGTCACAAAGACGGTGATGCCACGGTCGGAAGCATCATAGATCAGATCCCAGAACTGTCGTCTAGTAACCGGATCTACACCTCCCGTAGGTTCGTCTAAGAATACAATTTCAGGATTATGGATCGTCGCAACAGAGAAGGCTAGCTTCTGCTTCCAGCCTAAAGGGAGTGTGCCGACAAGCTTTTTGGCTACATCATTCAATCCTAAGTTGCTGATCAGCTGTGCACCGCGCTCTTTAATTGCTTTGTTGGACAGACCATAGATACCCGCAAAGAACTCGATGTTCTCAATTACTGTCAGATCTTCATAAAGCGAGAACTTCTGACTCATATAGCCTATTCGTTGCTTAATGCGCTCAGTTTCTTTGTAAACATCAAAACCAGCAATACTTGCCTCTCCCGAAGAAGGGACCGAAAGACCGCATAGCATCTTCATAGCGGTGGTTTTACCAGCGCCATTTGCACCCAAGAAGCCGAATATCTCTCCTTTGTAGACATCAAAAGTTATAGCATTTGTTGCGATGAAATCGCCAAATCGCTTGGTTAGCTTATTAGTGCTTATTACCTTTTCCATATTAATGCATTAGTCGAATAAAACAATCTTCTATCGTTGGCTCGATCTCTTTTAACGTTAGGTCATGATGCCCCTGCTGTTTCAGATAGCTTTCCAGCAAGGGATAGTCTAATGTTTTATTCTCTTTCCAGGTGATATGATGATACTCTCCAAAGGAATTGCAGGAGCTTACTTCCGGACAAGCACGTAGATCCCGAATCAGCTTAATCATATTATCTGATTTAACGGCGTATAGCGGGCTAGGATAGGAGTCTCGTATGCCTTGAGGAGTATCAATCGAAAGAATGCTTCCGCTTTGCATCAGCGCGATACGTTCGCATAGGTTAGCTTCATCCATGTAGGGTGTAGAAACCAAGATGCTGATACCCTGTGACTTTAGATGCTTAAGCATATCCCAAAACTCTTTGCGAGAAACAGCATCGACGCCCGTCGTCGGTTCGTCTAAAAAGAGTACACGAGGTTTATGAATCAAGGCGCAACAAAGTGCCAGCTTCTGTTTCATTCCGCCGGAGAGCTTTCCTGCCCGACGATCTTTAAACGGTTCAATCTGCACGTAGATATCTTTTATCAGATCATAATGATCGGCAACCTTGTGTCCAAACACAGAGGCGAAGAAGGTCAGATTCTCCTCGACCGTTAAATCCTGATATAAAGAGAATTTGCCGGGCATATAGCCCACCTGCTTACGGATTTGCTTATAATCTTTGATGATATCCATGCCATCAACAGTCGCTGTCCCCGAATCAGGAAGTAAGAGCGTGGTCAGGATTCGGAATAAGGTGGTTTTCCCGGCGCCGTCAGGACCTATCAATCCAAAGCGTTCGCCTTCCTTGACCTCAAAGCTTACCGAATTAACCGCCGTCAGTTCTCCCTTATTAAAGGTCTTATGGATCTTATCTAGAGTTACTGCAGACATGTTACTTCAACTTTATCTCACCATACATCCCGATCTTGTAGTTACCATCGTTCTTCACCAGGACCTTAACGGCATAAACCTGATTAGTCCGTTCGTTTTTGGTTTGTATAGTCTTTGGCGTAAATTCTGCTTTGTCGTTTATCCAAGTAATGGTTCCCTGAGTTTCCTTGAAGGCGCCATTGCCGTCATCCGTAAATACCTTAACCTGCTGATTGAGTTTGATTAAAGGAAGTTGATCACCACTGATATAAACTCGTAGTATCAGGCTCGAGAGGTCGGCAATCTTATATAGCGGTTTACCAATACTTGCCATCTCATTTGCTTCGGCGTATTTCGTTAATACGGTACCAGCAATAGGATTAACAATCTTGCTTTTCTGAAGCTGATCCTCAATCTGAAGCATCTGAACTTCGATTGGCTGCACGTCTTTGTCTATACTAGACACAGAAAGGTCCAATGTAGATCGCTGTGCTGCAATCTGCTTACTGATTAAATCAATCTGCGCATTGATGTCGTCTAATTGCTTTGCCGGAACGGCATCATCTTTTAATAGATTTTGTATCCTGCCGCGCTCGCGTTGGGCAGTATGGAGTTGAGATTGTAGAGCAGCTAGCTGTGTATTTACGCTGGGTTTCTTCCCCAATACTGCCTTAGCCTGACTTTCAAGCTGTCTTTTCTTTAGATACAATTGCACGCTGTCAATATAGCCTACAAGTTGTCCGGCCGCCAATTGTTGGCCTTCTTGTATGTCAAATGTCTTCAGTGTTCCGTTAGCTTCTGCGGAAATAATTGTTTCGACAGCTTCGAATGTTCCGGTGGCATCAAACTCGGGCTCTTTCTTTTTACAAGATGAAAAGAGGAGGAAGCCGATTAGGCAGCTGATCATTAGTGGAGTATGTGTACTTTTCATAAGTTCTTTAATTGCCTATGGTTATTTTTTGATTGTATTGAGATAGTTGGAGCTGTATCTGATGCAGCACCATGTTCTGACGCGCTTGGTCTTCTTCCGTCACTGCCGTCATGTAGTCATAGGTACTTGCCACACCGTTCTTTAATTGTGCAGCAGTTGCCTTCTTTACCAACTCGCGTAATTGGACAATCTCATTGTCCGTATCGATCAGCTTTTGATATTTATTCGTTTCTGCTTTTTGTTGCAAGAGCGTTAAGTCGACGTTGAAGAGAAAGGTCTCTCTTTGTTTTTCCAACAACTGTCTGCTGATATCAATATTCTTTTTATTGTTCTTATAGGTGTACAAGCTAGATAGGTTCCAGTTTAGGCGCAGTCCTGCAATGTAGAATCCCTGCATATCAGGATTAAGCATATTAAGTCCGGGTCTGCCTACGCCGCCCTGCACGAAAGCACTAAATCGAGGCAAACTCCTATTGTATAATAACTGATTTTGAATTGCAATAGCATCTTCCTGATTCTGAAACAATGATAACTCAGGACGATTGATCGCGTTATCTTCTATAGATCCAGATGGTGCAATAAGTTCGACATCCGCAGATAGCGGCTTTCCGATAAAATAAGCCAGCATCTGTAGATAAGCCTTTTTAGCTGCTCGTTGTTCGGTTTCCCGTTGTTGGACCTTAAGGAGCTCAGCCTGTAACTTACTGAGGTTACTTCGGGTTGAAGTACCATTTCTTACCGCCGATTCAATCTGTTGTATACCATTTTCTATGTCAGACTTCATCAGGTTAGTTTGTTTTATTTGAGCATCAACCAACAGAATACCAAAGAAAAGCTGTGTTATTTGGTCGCGGAGTTTGTATAGTTCCACTTCAATCTTCTGTGATTCGACCTTATTATTTGCTTCTATCAACCTATGCTGATCCTTGATAAGAAACATATCCGTTAAAGCTTGATTCACTTCTGCATAGGCTTTGTATTGATCCTTAGAAAGGCTTGGGATACTCATCGAAGGGATAGCAATAGGCAACTTAGTCACATCTGACTGATAAGTAGCTGAGCCATTGATGGAGACTTGCGGGAGGTATGCCTTGTTGGCATTATCTATCGAAAAATCTTTAGATTGCTGTAGTAGTCCCAATTGATTAATCAATGGAAAGTTTCGCTTGGCCATTTCAAAGCAGGAATCTATTTGTAAACGGCGTATTTCTTGAGCAAGGACTGTGGATGACACAAAACTCAGCATTGCTGCGATGCTAAGTGATCTTAATGCAATTATTCGATTCATTGTTTATAATTGTTTAATCATTTGATTAAATAAAGTGCAAAAGAAAAGACCTAGGGTCTAATCATATTTTTTACCCACTGCGGGATTAAAGCTTTCCTTTCATTCATCATGTCTTGGAATTGTTTCTCTTTAGTTCCTGTGACATTTTCGAAAATAGGCTTCGCGATGAAAGGGAAGATGATAAAACCCATGAGGTTCAATAATAACTGTAAAGGATTCACATCGCTAATCTCATTGCGCTCTTTTTTCTCTAGAAATTGCTTATAAAATACCGACTGCAAGACCATGTTCTTAATTGGGATTTTATTAGCAAAGCTCTCCGGATTGTTTCGTACAGCGGATATAATAAACAGCGGAATATCAGGCTCATTGCTAAGGAAATCAATGTATCGACTTGCTAATGCCTCTATTTTTTCTTCGAAACTACTGCTCTCATCATGGAAAACAATCCCTAAGGTGTTCATAAAATTAAAGAGTGTTTCAAAGCTGATGATCTCAAACAATTTCTCTTTACTTTTGAAGTAATAATTCAGCAGCGCTAAATTCAGTCCGGCTTCCTCCGCAATGTCGCGCGTCCTGGTCGCGGCATAGCCTTTCTGGTGGAACACCTTACGGGCGGCTTCCTTAATAATACTTTCTGTCGAGCTATCTAATTCTTTCTTCGGTCTACCTTTTGCCATGCTGATTTCTCTAGTTGAATAGTAAAGGTAAGACAGCCGGTTTATATTTCAAAATTTAATTAATCATTTGATTAAATATATAAGCGAAGAAAGGGAAAACACTATAGCGTTTTCCCTTTCTTCTTTATTGAAAACTTTACGCGGTTGGTTTGTCTATTTCCTTTCCGAAGTTATAGCTAGCAAATCGTCCGGAGTCTTTCGGATTCACAAGATCAGTTTCCTTGTCACCCCAAGGCCATCCACCAAATTCAGTGACTTGGTACTCGCGGAATGCATCTTGCAATTCTTGCTGCGTATTCATTACAAAAGGACCATACGCTGCTACCGGCTCATTAATCGGCTCGCCTTCTAAGATTAAGAATTGCGCTCTGCTATCGCCATTTTTAATGATGATTTCCTCGCCACCGTCTAAATCTGCTAAGTGGTTGCTCTTCATTTTATAGCTATCCACTTCGATAATGCCAGCGCCATCGTAGAATAATACAAACCTATTCATCGTGCTGGATACTGCCGGAAGTACAAATTCAGTATTCGGATCCATGTCCACTAATGCAACGCCTACATGGTTCTTAGGATCTGCCGCCCAAGAATGGGTCAACGCTCCACTATCTTTTGTTCCGGCATATTCTCCCAAAATAACCTTAACAGTTACTTTCTTTCCATCGCCTTGTTCAACCACAGCGGTTGGAATCTTCTCAGCCCAAAGCATTTTATAATTCGGATCGGTCAATTTGTTTTTACCCGGTAGGTTCAACCAAATCTGAAATAAGCGCAAAGGGTTTGGTTTATCTTCATGAATCAATGGGAACATCTCTGCGTGAAGCACGCCCGAGCCTGCACTCATCAACTGCACGTCTCCTTGTCCATAGCGACCCTTCGATCCTTTTGAGTCAAAGTGGTCGGCATAGCCTTCCGGAATAATGGTAATAATCTCAAATCCTCTGTGCGGGTGGTGCGGGAACCCAGGGATAGTCTCCCCATGATACATGCGCCACTCGTTTTTATTATCAAAGTCACTTCCAATATTACGACCGGCTAAGGAAACCTTAGGTCCGAACTTTCCATTGCCCTCCGGGTATTTATCAAAGTGATAAGCACCCATAATATATGGATCGCGTATTGGTAATCTGCCTTCGATTTTGCTAATATTCTTTACTTTCATGATATTCTCCTTTTTTCTAATGTACTGTACAAATCTAACGCCATCGCAGGTCGAAATGGCATGGAGTTACCCTTCGGTAACTAGTTAACTGATGGTAACCACTGCCTTTGCGAACTGTGGAAGGCACCTGTTCTATTTAACTCATTGGCGGTTCGACAATAACTATTGCCATTATGACAGCTTCCTTTGTCCTACTTTATAAAAAAACTAAATACCGTCAGTTTTGTTTAATAAGAAACATAGATAATGAAGCGTGTATACTAGCCTTCCTTTTCGGGAAGTAGTGAAAGGAAAACAATTATGGAAGAGAACAAAGAATATAACGAAAACGAACCATTGCAGGAGCAGAAAGTGCCTGAGGTGGTAAAAGAGGAAAAAGATGATGCACCTGCCGGACGCAATATTTGGCGATCCATTATCATTGCTATTATCATTATGGCAATTGTATATTTTATCTATGTACAGATGCGCGATGGTGCCTGGTAGAATAAAATAAACAGAACTTTCATCGGGATGGCTTGATATTCAGTACATTTGATTATATTTAATCAAGCCTACAATAACAATATGAACATAGTGCAGCGATAATAACCGAATCCTGCGCTTTTATGAACTTAAACCATTACCCGATGAAAGATAATTTTTCAAGAAGGCAATTTATTGCGGCTTCCAGTCTATTGCTAGGTGCTGCCGCACTTCCGGCATCCGCTGCAGCGAACACTCAGGATTTACTGAATACTTGGCATCCCAATTCTAGAGGCGCAAAGTTACGCGTCGCATTGATTGGAACCGGATCTAGAGGCGCAGGGATGTGGGGCCGAGACCTTCAGCGAAATTATTCCAATGAACTCAATTTTGTAGGCTTATGTGATAAGAATAAAGGCCGACTTGCCTTTGCCAAGCAGTATATTGGCATAGATTGCCCAACTTACACGGACTTTGAGAAAATGATGAAGGAAAGTAAGCCCGACTTACTTATTGTCTGTACCATGGATTCGACGCATCATGATTTTATCATTCGTGGGATGGAATTGGGCGCCAATGTTCTGACCGAAAAACCAATGACCACCGATGAGAAGAAGGTGCAAGCTATTATTGATGCCGAAAAGCGTACGGGAAAGCAATGTCGCGTTACATTCAATTATCGCTACTCGCCACATCGAGCAAAGATTTGGGAATTATTGCAGGCAGGGGAGATTGGCGAACTCACTTCCGTGGATTTTCATTGGTATCTCGATACCTCGCATGGAGCGGATTATTTCAGACGTTGGCATCGCAAAACCGAAAATAGCGGATCGCTGTGGGTACATAAGGCCACGCACCATTTTGACTTACTGAACTGGTGGATCGAGAGCGACCCAGAAACTGTATTCGCATCCGGATCCTTAGATTTCTACGGCAAGAACGGAAAATTCCGGGCAGATAACTGCCGCGAATGTCCGCATACCAGCAATTGCGACTTCTATTGGGATGTGACCAAAAATAAATATTACAAAGACTTGTATGTAGATAATGAGCAATACGACGGCTACAAGCGTGACGGATGTGTCTTCAAAGAAGATATCAATATCAACGATAAAATGGCAGCCACCATCAAATACAAAAATGGGGTTCAGGTATCTTATTCGCTCACCAGCTATTCCCCTTACGAAGGCTATAGGATCGCGTTCAACGGGACGAAAGGTCGTATAGATGCCTGGATCGAGGAGTCCAATAAATCCAATAATGCCGACTACGATGAAATAGTACTCTGTAAGAACTTTGGCAAGCGACAATATATCCGTATTCCACATGGTACCTCAGGACATGGTGGCGGTGATAAACTGCTGCAAGATCAGGTCTTCCTTCCGAATGTTCCCGACCCATTGAAGCAATCGGCAGGGGCGAGGGATGGCGCATTATCTTGTCTGATCGGAATCGCCGCGAGAAAAAGCATCGAAACAAAGGGCGTAGTAGCAATCAGTGAACTCACCGATATTGTCTTACAAGCCAAAAAGCCCTATCAACGAATGGTTTAATTAGTATAGTTTATTAACTACAAAATAAACCAATCAATTCAAAAGTAATGCTTATCATTTTGTATTGCTTGAAATAACCTTACTATTGTTAATCCCTTTAAGGGAAATCGACAAGGTTATCTCAAGCAATTCTACTTATGAATAAGATTCTCGCCGCGTTTTTTATATTCAGTCTGCAATTTATTTCTTGTAAAAAAGAAGAGCCTATTATTCCTGTGAAGACCTCCAATATTACGGGTACTTGGAAGTTGAGCCATTCTTATTTGATCATCGATAAGGATACCCTTACACAAATTGACGAAAATGAAAATCGAATCACCTTTCGCGCAAGCGAATTGTATAGCTTGTCTGGCTATGAAGATGTGATCGTCGATGGGCAGGAAGTACGGAAGATGGTGACAAAAAAAGGTACCTACAAATTTTTAGAGGGTTTGTCATTATTCGAGCTCAAAGAATTTGACGGAACAACCTTCACCTTCTCCTGTGTAGAATCGACTGGAAGCTCATTCGTTATCAAACTTCAAGAGGAGGGAATGGCAGTTCAATTCCATTTCTTGAAAGAAAGCTAACAGTTTAGCTTTTTACAGCATACATTAAGATCCGTTTGAATGGATATATAGCAGGGAATCGTTTGAAATGATCCTCAATACGTGCAAGGAACGTCTGTCTTAATAGCTCTTGTCCTTTATCGTCCAGTCTTTCCATATAAGGAATTAATGTCGATCCAGATATAAAATCATACAAATCTTTTGCGTTGTCTGCAATAATCGGGTAGGTGCGAACGCTAATATTGATATCGCTTAATCCATTCTCAAAGAGTATCTGCGCGTATTCATCTATGCTAAGAAGCGGCGATTCTCTTCTGAAACCGTCTAATTCTTTTTGGAAGGGTTCTTCCTGAACTAGTTTATCCAGTAATATATTTAAGGTATTGTCTTTCTGCAAGGGCATCTGCACCGCCAACTGCCCGTCTTTATTCAGCTTAGAAATCAAGGCAGGAAACAACTTTTCATGATCGTCGACCCATTGTAATGCTGCATTACTAAAGATCAAATCCCAACGGCTTTCATCAGCGAGAAAAGATGCTATATCTTGTTGTTTAAAGCTTAATCTATCATTCGATAATTCCTTCGCTTCAGAAAGCATTTCCGAAGATGAATCAATCCCTAAAAAACTGGTCTGCTTAAACTTCTGAGATAGTAAAAAGGTTTGTTCGCCGGTCCCGCATCCTAAATCTACCGCCTTTGACTGATGATCATCTATGAGCATGGCCGACAGATCATAAAACGGCTTATATCGAATTTCTTTATACTGATTGTAAACTTCCGGATTCCAAGGCATAATAAATTTTTCTTTAATTCGAGCTAAAGACGTGCCATGATTTAAATAAAACACACATATATCCTACTTTTAAGCTATGATCAACAAGGCAATTGCTGTAAAAGATAAAACGGACCCTGCAAAATTAATTAAAGTAGCGCTCTTCGATCAAAAGAAGCGTATTACGAAGCCACACAAGCATAATGGTTACCTGGAGTTCGTGCTATTGGAGCAGACGCAGGGAAAACATTATATCGATGGTCAGGAAATCCAAATTAAGGCGCCCTGTTTATTGATTATCCGTAAAGACAATGTACACCATTGGGAACTCAACGAACCGGTTCAAGGTTATGTTCTCTTGTTGAAGCGTGAATTTGTGGACGAGTCCTTGGATTTAGAAATCCGACGCCTCATCGATGAATTAGCGGGATTAAATACCATTAATTTTACAGACGTTTCTACGCTACATTCGCTGTTTTCCTTACTATCGGCAGAAGAGCATCGAACAGTACAGGAAGCATTGCTAAAGGCAATCCTGGCGAAATCTGTGCAGCAAGCAGGAGCAGGAAAAACTTTAAAAATTAAATCGAAAAACTTGTTTCTACAGTTGACGCAGGTGTTGAACAAAGAAAAGCAGATATTGAACAATGTTGCATATTATGCAAACCTGTTACATACCAGCCCGCAAAATCTGAATGCTGCTTGTCAGAGACATGCAGATAAATCCGCTTCAGAGGTTTTGTCTGGTTATATCATTTCGGAAGCGAAGAGATTGCTTTTCTATACGAACAAAACCGTAGCGGAAGTAGCCTTTCAACTCGGCTTTGCCGATCAATCCAATTTCTCTAAATACTTCAAACGAGCCGTAGGACTCACCCCACAAAACTATCGCGAGTCGACAGCTTAAAATTCCTTTTCGCCGAATTCGCTTTTCGGTAGTTTAAGCACCTGATTCAGGCGTTGTAGATTGATGTTCAGGTTTAATAAGAACACATTCTTCTCGTAGATATAATTTGTTGTGGTATAAAAATCAGGTGCAGAGGTCGTAATTCGTTGCTCATTAACGCCCCAATTCCCCAATTCGATAAATTGCCATTGCAATTGTGCAGTCATCGCGCCTTTCCAGAAGGATTTACTCAGGTTAAAGTTGGGCGTAAGAAAGCGCGAGTCCATCCCTTGGACGGTAGGTCTTTCTGATAAATAATTCACTTGCAGCCCTGTACTCCAGCTTTTTGGAAGGCTAGCCTGCAAGCCTGCGTTGATGCTATAAACCCAATCTTGATTGCTGCGAACATGATCGTAATCCAAAACCTTTCCTGAGATTTTATAATTATAGAGATTGATGCCTCCATTTATTTGCAGCCATTGGAATAGCTTGCCTTCGCCACCAAGCTCAACACCAATGCGGTTCGCATAATCTGCATTGGTGAATACGCGATGCAAGATGGTATCCGCATAGACCGAATTTACCCGTTGAATAGGGTTTTTACTATGTTGAAAATAGGCATTCATAAACAAAGAACCTTTGTTCAGTTTTTTTACCAAGCCGGTCTCCGCTTGGCTAATGAATTCTGGCAGGAGCTCCGGATCGCCCTGTTCCAAAGTCTCCGAGTGTTCACGCTCGGGGATCGGGTTTAGCTCAAAGTTGTTATTTCTCTGCACACGACGCGATGCCGCCATCTTCCAGGACCAACCCTCGCCCAAGTCACGCATCAAATTAATCGAAGGGTATAGCTGATGAATCGAGTAGGGGAAAGACTGCTGTGTATGTAGCAAGGTCAAATCTCTTTGATAGTACTCATAGCGCAGACCCAAGGAAAGGCTGAGCTTATCGAACTTCTGATCATATTGTGAATAGACAGCATGCACCGTATTGGTCGCTTGCATCTTTCCGGAAAAGTCAGGTATCAAGCTCAGATCCTTCTCATTTCGCTCTGCAGCAAAATATTCAAAATTTCCATCCTGCTCATCTCTTCGGAGTTGATAACCACTATTGATCTTCGCATCGCCGATGCTCCATTGGTGATTGGCTGATAGACGAAGACCTTTCAATGGGTTTGTGTACTTGTTGTAGGTACGCTGTATGGTATCGATTTGATTTTCAATATTGCTATTCTTGGTGGAACCATAGATGTCTGCATATTCATAAATTGCACCGAGTTGAAGGCTATGTGCGGTATTGATTTTCCAGGTATATGCCAGATCTAACAAATAGAATTTACCCTGTTTGTTTTGTAAGTTAGGATTGAAATAGTCTAACGTCGATATGGTTTCGCCTGTCGAACGAATAATGCTTCGATTGTTATAATGTATATCAGCAATGCGGTCTTGAAATCTACGCGACGCTAATACGCCTAGGCTAAGCTGATGCTGCTCGTTTAGATCATAGTTTGCATTCAAGCGCAATCCATAATTGTACTTATCAAAACTTCGCTCTCCTTTGGAAGGAAAAAAGGTCTGTTTATCAGCAATAATCGTATTGACATCGCCCTCTCTGAATCCTGCATTATCATTGCGCAGATAGTTTACCGAAGCGCTAAGGTCTAATTTCTCTTTTCTATATTGAAACGCGATATCAGCTCCATAACGTTGTTGCTTTTTAAGATTGTCGTAATCGTCGATACTCGGTAATCCTGCTTGCAAATTCATTACCCACGCAAAGCCTGATGCAGCGGATTTCTTCGTTTTTATATTGATAATACCGCCTTTACCGTCTGGATCGTATTGGGCCGAGGGACTACTGATATATTCCACTTCACTGACATCATTTGCCGCTATCTGCGTCAGAATGGTAGCAGGATCAACAAGCGAAGGCTTGCCATTCACTAAAATTAGCATACCGGAATTTCCACGAACAGAAATATTTCCAGCAGCATCGACTGTCGCAGCAGGAAGGTTTTTTACGATGTCTAGCGCTGTTCCACCTACCGCATTCTTGTATTGACTTGCTTGATAAACCTGTCGGTCTGCGCTATGTTTCTGTGCTGCCGTTTGACCCTGTATATGCACAGTTTCCAAAGTTTCACTCTCAGCAGATAATAGAATAGGGTTAAGGTTTATCTGATTTTGAATGCTGAGATCAATTGCTAATTGCCTTTGCTTATAGCCCAATGATTTGATCTGCAGAAAATAATGCTGCGCCTTTAAATTGGAAAACACAAAGCTTCCGTTCGCGTCCGATATTTGTCCTTCGACAATCTCATTCTTGCCATCTATCACAGCAATACTGACGTATGATAGTGGCTCTTTTGACAAAGAGTCTTGAATAATTCCGCTTAGCTTTTTATTTTGAGCATGGGCAATAGTCGAAAGCAAGAATAGGCTAAATAGCAGTAATGTTTTTTGCACAGGATTAAGTCTTTTCTACAAAAATAGAAAAGTATAACTGCGCAGTATAGGGAATTTTAGAATGTACTATTTTATTTTCAAATAAACCGATATTTGTAGTAGTTAGTATTTAGTAGTTAGTATTTAGACCTATGTCTGTCCCTGAATAGT
>DELI01000035.1 GCA_002354335.1 Sphingobacterium sp. UBA2700
ACTTTTTTTAGGACATGACATTGGCGTCTTGTATTAAGCTTTTGGTTTAGGATGGAAGGATTTAAGGAAGGGTATTTTGTCTTGAACCAGGAAAAAAAGGATGCAAGAATTGACAGGATCGGGTATTGTGACATATAAAGGGATGGATTGTATTTTTATAGGAGACGTTTAGTGAAACGTCTATGAAATGTATGATGACGATTTGCATACCAATATCCTACACTATACCCGATCCTGAAAATCCTAAAATCCTTTTTTTCTTGGTTCAAGACAACTTCTCCTTTCCTAAAATCTTTCCTCCCCTCGTTCAAAACAATCCAATATCTAACAATAGGTCTAAATACTAACTACTAGATACTAAATACTATTCAAACCCAATTCAAACCCAATACAAACCCCAATCAAAGCCGCTCCAGAAGGGCTATGATTGGGGTTATATACGGTAATGAAAAGTGAGTAATATATCGAAGTTGATATCCTCCACTTACCTTTTCAGAAATAATGTTTAGTAGTGAGCATTTTAGTTAGCGACCATAGGTCTTAATACTAACTACTAAATAGTAACTACTAGAAAAAATTATCCTAAGCTCTTCAGCCAAGTGATAACGTCTTCTCTAGTTTGTCCGAGTTTTTGTTGAAGTCTTCCTAATAACTCATCATCTTTCCCTTCTTCATACTTCAAATCATCGTCAGTCCAATCAGCATATTCTTGCTTGATTTTACCTTTCATTTCGTTCCATTTTCCTTTTAAATCTAACTTATCCATTTTTATGATCTCCTATTTTGTTGTGTGAATACTTTACTAATTACAACAGGAGATTGCAGGATTTGTTTTGATTTTTTATGATGGAGTGGGGGGTGGTTTAAGAATATAAACCTTTTTTATCGATAAAATCGATGACTTTATCCGGCGTATAGAATTTGATCGATTTGCCGTCTTTGACAGCCTGGCGCAAGAATGTGGAGGATAATTCCATAACTGGCGTATCTGTCATGCTGATGGAAGGATGGTTCTTAAGCTCTCCGCCATCATAGCCGGGGCGAGGATAAACCACAATACGATAATCCCGGAGTAGGATATCCGCATTTTTCCATTTCATTAATCCCTGTAGATTGTCTTCGCCCATGATCAAGATAAAATCCTTTGTAGGATATTTTTCCTTCAGATGGGTCAGGGTATCGATGGTATAGGAGGGTTGGGGCAATTTAAACTCGATGTCAGACGCTTTTAGCTTGTCGACACCCTCGATTGCCAGATTGACCATCTCCAATCGATCGTACATATTGCCCAAACTCTTCTTCTCCTTGAATGGGTTTTGTGGGGAGACCACAAACCAAACCTCATCCAAAACGGTATAATTTGCCATATAATTCGCAATAATCAGGTGACCGATATGCACCGGATTAAAAGATCCGAAAAACAAACCTACCTGTGTATTGCTCATTTATGAATTAATAAAATCTAAGACTAGCTTTTCTGCCTCCGCACAAGCGGTTTCTAAATCGTTGTTCTGAAGCACAACATCAAACTTGTTAGCAAAACTTAACTCGTGCTCTGCTTTCGCAAAGCGTTCTTTCAGTTTTTCCTCTGAGTCTGTGCCGCGGCCTGTCAAACGTTCTTTCAGTACTTCTAATGAAGGAGGGTTAACAAATATCGCTAAAGCTTCGTCTGGAAATTTAGACTTTAAACGCAAGCCGCCCACGACATCAATATCAAAGATGACGTGCTTGCCTTCGCTCCAAATGCGTTCAACCTCTGCGCGCAATGTGCCGTAGAAAGTACCGCTGTACACCTCTTCAAACTCAATAAACTCTTGTTTGGCTACCTTGTGGAGGAAATCTTCTTTAGAGATAAAATAGTAGTCTACCCCGTCTTGCTCGGTTCCGCGAGCTTCACGTGTACTGGCAGAGATCGAAAAAGCAATCTTATCTCCGTGTTTCTCTAATAGTCTTTTAACTATGGTTGTTTTTCCCGCTCCGGAGGGAGCAGAAAAGATTAATAATTTACCGTTCATGCTATAGTACGTTTAGCAATTGCTCTTTTACTTTTTCTAGTTCATCCTTCATTTTCACCACGATTTGCTGGATCTGCGCATTGTTCGCTTTAGATCCTAAGGTGTTGATCTCACGACCCATTTCCTGCGAGATGAAACCTAATTTCTTTCCATTAGAATCAACACCGTTCAGTGCATCGATGAAGTAGTTACAGTGGCTGCGCAGGCGAACTTTCTCTTCGGTAATATCCAATTTCTCGATATAGAATACCAATTCTTGTTCGAAACGGTTCATATCGACATTTTCCTTGCCAACGGCTTCTTCCATATATTGGTTGATGCGCTCGCGAATCAATGGGATTCGGCTACCCTCTACCGATTCAACCTCTGTTAGATGTGATAAAATCAATTCTACGCGATGTTGCAAGTCTTGTTTAAGTACATTGCCCTCGTCCTTGCGGAAGGTGTTGAACTTTTCTACAGCGACATAAAAAGCGGATGTCAGGACATTGCCTTCTTCTTCATTCACTTCATCATCATGACTGATTACCTCGGGCATATTCAATGCCTGCTCGAACAGATTGGCTTTGGAATCGCCCAACTGCGTCGCTATTTCCTGAAGCTGCACGTAGTAAGCTTTCAACAGCTCAGCATTGATAGAGGCACCCTTTGCTGTCTGGTCGACATATTCGGTAGAAATATTGATATTGACTTTTCCGCGCTCGATCAGCTTACTGCATTCCCCGCGGAGGAATAGCTCCTTATCAGAAACTGCTTTTGGTAGGCGTAAGTTGAGTTCTAAAAACTTAGAATTTAAAGACTTGATCTCTACGGTATATTTAACGGTTCCATTATCGGCAGAACCAATACCATAACCTGTCATTGATTTTATCATATGCAAAGGTATAAAACTTCAAGAAAAGAAATAAGCCTATTTACCAATCATGTTTTGCGATAATCACACAGATATAGGTTTTGTAGGTTGAGCCACGTGGAACGCGTGCAAAGCCTATCCCTACATCCTTGAGTGAGCCATTCCACTCATCCATACCTAGGAGATGTTTACGGTGCATCTTCCCCGGTGATCCGTGACCAATGATAAACGCGTCGATTGCATCTACGCCACTTTCATGATTTGCTGCAATAGATTCAAAATTATTATTGGAACGGCGTTTCAGCCAGTCTTTGTTCAGGTCATAACCCGCTTTTTGAATGTAATAGTTAGGTCCTATGCCTTCGGGGTTTGTATGATCGAAATAATTTCTATTGGCCATGTCATAGGCTCGATACTCTGCTACCTTCGCTAAATCCTTATTCCAGACCAACTTATTGCGGCTTACCTGCTTGATATTGGAAATCTGTAATGCCTTGCGATATTTCTCAGGATTGCTACGAATTTTATTGAGATACTCGTAAGCTTCCTTCGCTTCTGAACGATCAATTTTGATGTTTTTTTGTGCAAAAATGGGGTTTACCCATAAGGCAATAGCAAGTAATAGATAGCGCATAGTTTTTCTTTTTACAGACTAGTAACAACGAAAAGCGTTTAAACAGCTTTGTTATTTTTTACTGTTAGAAAAACGTGCTTTCACGACTTCTATTATAGCTGGCAGGAGCGAGATCCCTATAATCGCCAGTACCACAAGGGAAAAATTATTTTTTATGAAAGGAATCTGTCCAAAGAAATATCCAACGCTCAGGAACAGGGATACCCATAAAATACCACCGACGATATTATAGAGCCCGAACTTGCTATAGGGCATCTTGACAATACCGGCGACAAAAGGAGCGAAGGTGCGTACAATAGGCACGAAACGCGCATAAATAATGGTCTTCAATCCATATTTGCTGTAGAAACTTTGTGTTTTCTCGAGGTAGGCTGGTTTAAAAATTCTAGATCCCGGTTTGAATACACGCGCACCAAAGTGCTTCCCGATTTCATAATTTACAAAGTCGCCGATAATAGCAGCGGCAATCAGTAAACCCATCATCATAAATAGATTGAGATTGGTCTCGGGCTTAGCTATCAACGCGCCAGCAGCGAATAAAACTGAATCTCCGGGTAAAAAAGGTGTAACAACAAGTCCTGTTTCAGCAAAGATGATCAGAAAGAGGATAAGGTAGGTCCAAGCTTGATATTCTTGGGTTATATTGACCAGATGCACATCAATGTGCAGAATGAAGTCGATGAGGGTACTGATAAGTTCCATTGTTTATTTAAAACTTTGTAAAAGTCTTAAAGTTTGGTGGAAATAACAAAATTGATGACGATATTTTAAAAATTCTAAAACAATCGAATAGTTAGATAATTAAAAAAGGAAGCTTTCTAGGCTTCCTTCTTTTTTCCGTATTTTTCTTTTACTACTTCGATAATCGGAGGTAGCATCGATAATAAGATAATGGCAAAAATTACAATCGTGAAGTTGTCTTTGATGATAGGTAAACCACCAAAGAAATATCCAATGAATAGGAAGGATGTAACCCATAAGATTGCACCGATTACATTATAAGATGCAAATTTAGCGTAGGACATCGATCCTACTCCCGCCACGAAAGGAGCGAATGTTCTGATAATTGGAACAAAACGAGCATAAATAATCGTCTTACCACCATACTTCTCGTAGAATTTCTCTGTTTTCTCCAGGTATTCTTTTTTCAAGAATTTATACTTTCCACTGAATGCTTTAGGCCCAATATATTTCCCAATATGGTAATTGACTAAGTCGCCCAGAATACCGGCAACCATCAATAGGATCCACATTACAAAGATATTTAAGTCTGTTTCAGGTTTTGCAATAATGGCTCCTGCTGCAAATAACAGTGAATCGCCAGGTAGAAAAGGCGTTACGACAAGACCAGTTTCTGCGAAAATAATAAGAAACAAGATCAGGTAAGTCCAGGTCTGATAGTTATTGACGATTTCCACTAGATGGTCATCGATATGGAGAATAAAGTCAATAATCGAGTAGATAAAATCCAAAGTCTTTCGTTAATTAAATATTGTTCAACATCACAGGCATCACTAACATCAAGACATCAACACCGTCTTCTTTAATTGCTGGCAACAATAGGCCCGCACGATTAGGTGTGCTCATCTCCAACACGACTTCTTCGCAGTTTAAGTTGTTCAACATCTCTACTAAGAATTTAGCATTGAAACCGATCTCCATGTCTTCCCCTTCAAACTGACAGCTCAAGCGCTCGTGTGCTTCGTTGGAGAAGTCTAAATCCTCTGCGGAAATATGTAGTTCAGATCCTGAAATCTTTAAACGCACTTGATGTGTCGTTTTATTAGCGAAGATAACAACACGACGTAGCGTGTTTAAGAATAGAGAGCGATCAACTGTTAGCTTATTCGGATTTAAGCGAGGTATTACCGCTTCGTAATCCGGATAGCGCTCGTCGATTAGACGACAGATAAGACTGATATTTCCAAATTGGAAGAATGCATTGGTATTATTGTATTCAACAGAAACATTGACATCATCCGAAGGCAAAGAAGATTTCAACAAAGAAAGTGCTTTCTTAGGTAGGATAAGTGATGTTGGTTTTTCCGCACCGATATCCGTACGACGATAGCGAACTAATTTGTGCGCATCGGTTGCTACAAAGGTGATCGATTGTTCTGCCAATTGAACTAAAACACCAGACATTGCTGGGCGAAGTTCATCATTGCTCACTGCAAAGATTGTTTTGTTGATTGCCTCCAGTAGAACAGGCGCCGCCAAGTTTACTGTAGAGATATTATCAACAACCGGTATTTTAGGGAAATCATCGGCATTTTCACCGCTTAATTTATACTTACCATCACCTGCACTGATCTCGATTGCTAACGTGCTCATATCAACAGAAAATGCTACTGGTTGATCTGGCAATGTTTTCAATGTTTCGATTAAGATCTTTGATGGCATCGCCACGCGACCTTCTTCTTTCGCCTCGATCTGCAAGCTGGTAACCATACTGGTTTGCAAGTCGGTAGCTGAAATGGTCAACAAGTTATCTTTGATTTCAAACAAGAAGTTCTCTAAAATTGGAAGCACTGTGCTAGAGCTTGATGCGCCGCTAATAGATTGTAATTGTTTTAATAAAATAGAGGTGGATACAATAAATCTCATTTCCTGGGAAAAATAGTTTTTATATGCAATAATACAGAAAAGAATCTAAATATTTCAAAAGCAAATGTTAGTTCCTGCGGAATAAAAGCAATGCGCTATCTATATTTTTGTAACTTTGCGTATAAAGTATGCAGTTTAAAAGGATAATAGGGCATCAAGCACTTAAACAACAGCTTGTATCTACCGTTAAAGAAAATAGAGTCAGCCATGCACAGCTCTTTCTAGGACCTGAAGGTTCGGGGAGTCTGGCACTCGCTGTAGCCTATGCTCAGTATATCAACTGCGAGGATAAACAAGACGATGACAGCTGCGGCAAATGTGCTTCCTGCATCAAATATGAAAAGTTAATCCACCCTGATTTACATTTCTCCTATCCCTTTTTCGCTAAGAAAGCCGATGAAACCGCGACAACCTACATGGAAGAGTGGAGAACAGCCTTTTTAGCCAATCCATACTTAAGTTTAACGCATTGGCGAGGTCAGTTAGAAGCGGAAAACAAACAGGCAAACATCAACATCGCGGAAGCTCACGATATCATTAAGAAACTTAGTTTGAAGTCTTTTGAGGCGGAATATAAGGTATTGATCATGTGGCTGCCAGAATACCTGGACACACAAGGGAATGCACTGCTAAAGCTTATCGAAGAACCGCCTGCTAAGACGCTCTTCTTGTTGGTAGCGGAAAACCAAGACAAGATATTAAATACCATTATTTCTCGAACACAATTGGTGAAAGTCAATAAGCTGAGTCATGATGAGTTGACATCTTATCTAATCGAAGAAAAACAGATCAACAGCGATCGGGCAAATGAAATTGCTTTTATTGCTGATGGAAATATACAAGAAGCGATAGATCAGCTTGCTGAAGAGGCAAACGCGCATTTTGATCTGCTGATCCGCTGGTTTCGCTTTATCGTTACGGACTCGGGCCTTAATATCATACAGCTTTGTGAAGAAGAATTGAGCAAGTTGGGTCGAGAGAACCAAAAAATCTTCTTGATTTACAGCATAAATGTGCTCCGTCAGATCGTTTTAATGCAGAATGGTGCCTCAGATATGTTGTTTTTGAAGGGACAAGAGTTGGATTTCGTAAAAAAGTTTGCTGAAATAACAAGCTTAGAACAGCTTACAGAGGCGATTGACCTGCTCGAGAAAACACATTATTCTGTTGAAAGAAATGCAAATCCTAAAATATTATTTTTAGATTTATCTTTGCAGTTAGTTTTATTATTCAAATACAAGACGTCTCTTAAGGAGACTCAATATATATAAAAAGGAAAATATGGGATGTGGCAGTTGCTCATCCGGGGGTGGTTGCGGAAGCAATACACTTGGTACTGTTCCGGCCGGTTGTAATAACAACGGGACCTGCATGACCAGCGGATGTAATAAATTAGATATATACGATTGGCTAGTTGATATGGACTTGCCTTCAAATTATAAACCGTTTGATATTGTTGAAGTTAGATTTAAAGGTTCTCGAAAGGAATTCTTTGTCAATACGGATAACATCTACTTAGAAATGGGCGAAATGGTGGCCGTAGAACCTAATACTGGGGGATACGATATTGGCCACGTTTCTCTGACAGGCGAGTTAGTTCGTTTGCAACTCAAGAAAAACAATACCAAACCTGAAGATGTAGTCAAGAAAATCTACCGAAAAGCCAATGAAAATGATGTTGCCAAATATCAATTGGCGAAGGATTTGGAGTGGGAAACCATGCACCGCGCTCGTAATTTAGCATTGGAGCTGGGTCTTTCCATGAAAATCTCCGACGTAGATTACCAAGGTGATAAGACGAAAGCTACTTTCTACTATACGGCAGAAGGCCGTGTTGACTTTAGAGAGCTGATTAAGCGTATGGCGGAGGCTTTCCGTATCCGTATCGAAATGAGACAGATCGGGATGCGTCAGGAAGCTAGCCGCTTAGGCGGTATTGGTAGCTGTGGTCGCGAGCTTTGCTGTTCTACCTGGCTAACCGATTTCAAAACAGTGTCTACCTCTGCAGCAAGGTATCAGAACCTTTCGTTGAATACCTTGAAACTTGCCGGACAATGCGGCAAGTTGAAGTGCTGTTTGAACTATGAGCTGGATAGCTATATGGATGCCCTGAAAGACATTCCATCAAATATCGAACGTATCGAAACGGAAATAGGCGTTGCTTATTTACAGAAGATCGATATCTTCAAAAAGACCATGTGGTTCTCTTATCCACGTGCTGAAAGCTGGATTCCATTATCGGCAGATAAGGTGAAAGAATTTGCGGCAATGAACGCAGATGGTAAAAAACCGGCTGAGTTAGGCGTTGTAAAAGATGATGAGGAGGATAAGGTAATTGCGCCAGACTATGAAAACGTAGTTGGACAGGATAGCTTGACCCGCTTAGACGATCGTAATAGAAAGAAAAGAAAGAAGAAAAAGAAAACTCCTAACAATTCGAATACGAACGATAAGTCTCAGGATAACGCGACAAGACCTAAGCAGGAAGCAAATCCGCAGGCCAAGCCAGCAAATAGACGACAAAGGCAAAGACCTAATTCAAACAACAATACGGAGGGTCAGCAACCGAGAGTACAGTCGGCCGAAGGAAAAGATGGAAATCAGAACCAAAGACCGAAGAGACGTCCGAACAATAACAGGAATAGAAACAACAACAGGCCGCAAGACGGAGGGTCGAAACCCGAGAACTAATACCAGAAAAAAATGAAAGCATACATCGGTTTGTTTCTCATGTTTATCTTCTTGCTTAGTTCATGCCAAGAGGGTAACTTCTTTGAAAAGAATACCGATATTCCGAAACAAAGTTGGGACTATAAGAACAAACCAGCTTTCGATGTACATATTACAGAACCCAGAACGAAGTTTGATGTCTATGTTAATCTGCGTCATAATGCTTATTATCCCTTTTCTAATATTTTCATTCTATTGCATGAAAAGGGTAAAGGCCTCAAAGATACCGCCTATCGCCATGAGGTTAAGCTAGCAGAACTAGACGGGCGCTGGACCGGTAAGTCGGCGGGAAATCTATACGAGCAGTCGATATTGGTAAAAGAGAACTTCACATTCCCGGATACCGGGAAATACGTATTCTCCATTGAACAAAATATGCGTGAGAACCCACTTCATGGAATCAATGATGTGGGTTTGAAGCTTGTTAAAAAGTAAGGTTATGCTGATTTTACGATGGTTATTACTCCCTTTTACCATCCTCTATACCCTAATTATATGGGTTAGAAATCAGTGCTATGACCTGGGCATATTCCAATCTAAATCATTTCCTGTAAACACGATTGTCATTGGTAATCTAGCAGTTGGCGGCGCTGGAAAATCTCCATTGGTACAGCTTTTAGTCAATAGACTTCAGCAGCGATATAAGCTCGCGACGCTCAGCAGAGGATATGGTCGGAAAACCAAAGGCTTTCGAATGGTAGAGCTTTCTGATACGGTAGAATCCGTAGGCGATGAGCCGCTGCAGTTTAAAAAGAACCATCCAGAGATTACCGTCGCTGTCGATGAGAATAGGGCAGAGGGCATCGAAATCCTTCAAAAGGATCATAATCTTATTCTATTGGACGATGCTTTTCAGCATAGAAAGGTTAAACCAACCTGTTCCATCTTATTGTTTGAGTACAATTCCATTATCAACCCAATTATCTTATTGCCTACCGGCAATTTCAGAGATACGTTCGACCAAACAAAGCGTGCGGACATTATTTTAATCACGAAATGTCCTCCTATTGTTCGACAGAAAAACAAGGATCGTATAGCGCAGAAGATCAGGAGGCACAATACGAAAGCTAGCATCTATTATTCCGAAATAAAATATTTGCCGGTAAAGCCGCTATCTTATACTATAAGCGTAGATAATCTTTCCGACTACAGTGTTCTGCTTATTACAGGAATCGCTAATCCAGCACCTTTAAAAGAGTATTTGAACAGTAGCGGAATCTCTTTTCAGCATATATCTTATCCAGATCATCACGATTTCCATGCGAAGGATTATAAAAAAATAGTATCCAGCTATTATGAGATAAACAACGAAAAAAAACTTATCCTAACCACAGAAAAGGATGCACAACGCTTGGACATCACCCAATTAAGTAACATCCCGGTCTATTATATCCCCATTGAAACACATATCATTGAGGAAGATAGCTTCCTAAAACAACTCGAAGAGAAGCTTAATCATTAATATGACGAAGCAACTTCCTGCATTACGTATTTATCCCTTCCAATTCAGGTATATTTATCTTTATACTATTAAAAATATCGCTTAAACGAGGTTTAAAGCTAGTTTTCACTCATTATTTATCGAATTAAACAAGGTAGATTCTTGTTAAGAAATGTTAAAAAGTAACAAACCTGATACAATCAAATAATAAATCAGGCAATTCGACTGTTATTATTGTACAGAAACGGAGTAAATAATAAATGTTAAACGAAAAAAAACACATCATGAAAAAGTTATTTTTAGCAGTATCCGCAGTATTATTTTCATTAACTCTAACCTTTGCACAGGAAGTAAATCCTGAGGAAAAAGCAAAACAAACTGTTACCGAGTGGACTTCACAATTGAACTTGACTCAGGAGCAACAAACACAAATCTATGATATCGTGTTAGAAGCAAAAAAAGCTAAACTTGCGATCAAATCTGATGCTGCGCAAACAGACGAAGCAAAAAAAGCTGAACAATTAGCAGCAATCACAGCTGACTTAGATAGCAAAGTGGTTGGTTTATTAACTGAAGAACAAAAACCATTGTATGCTAAAATCGTGGAAGAACGTGCTGCGAAAAAACAAGCACCTGAGGCTCAACCACAACCTCAACAATAATCTGAAATTATTCATGTTTCATATGAAAGAGGGGTTTGACAAATGTCAAACCCCTCTTCTCTTTTTAGAAAGATACCATCCCAAAGATATAACCTACATAAGGATATTTTACAAAGGCTCGAGCAAGATGCAATAAATAATTCTTTATGTTTTCCATGAATGCCGATAGCCGGAATTAAAAAGGACTTATGGAATAGAATAGGTACTACGTAAGACAAAAAGAAAGGGCATCCTCTTCAGATGCCCTTTTTAAAAAATCTTTAGCTTTACTATATATTTAAGAAGCTTTTAACTTCTTTTGAATATCTTGCACGTATGTTTTAAATTTCTTATCCGTCTCGATCAAGTCCTCTACAGTTTGACATGCGTAGATAACCGTTGAGTGATCTCGTCCTCCAAAGAAACTACCGATAGATTTAAGTGATGACTTTGTGTGGTTCTTCGCCAAGTACATCGAAATCTGTCTCGCCTGAACGATTTCACGTTTCCGAACTTTCGATTTTACCATCTCTACAGGTACTTCGAAATATTCACAAACTAGTTTTTGAATGTATTCCATTGAAATCTCTTTGTGGGTATTCTTCACAAAGTTTTTCAACATAGATTTTGCAAGGTTCAAATCAATCTCGCGCTTGTTTAATGTTGATTGGGCTAGTAATGATACCATAGCACCCTCTAATTCGCGAACTGAATTATCAATTTGATTTGCAACATACTCTACCACATTTTCTGGTAGTTCGATACCATCAGAGTACATCTTCTTCTTTAAGATAGCCATACGGGTCTCCAAATCCGGAACCTGGATATCCGCTGATAAACCCCACTTAAAGCGGCTCAACAAGCGTTCCTCCAATCCTGAAAGATCCTTCGGCGCCTTGTCAGAAGTAAGAATAATCTGCTTTCCTGTCTGATGCAGGTGGTTGAAGATATGGAAGAAGATATCCTGCGTCTTCTCCTTGCCGGCAAAGTTATGCACGTCGTCCATAATAATAACGTCCATAGCCTGATAGAAATTCACGAAGTCATTGATTGTGTTGTTCTTTAAGGAGTCAACAAATTGCTGACAGAACTTCTCACATGACACGTAAATAACAAGTTTGTCCGGAAGATTACGCTTGATCTCGTTTCCGATAGCTTGCGCAAGGTGGGTCTTTCCTAAACCTACATCGCCATAAACCATCAAGGGATTGAATGATGTACCTCCTGGTTTGTTTGCCACTGCATAACCCGCCGAACGCGCCAGACGATTACACTCCCCTTCAATGAAGTTATCGAAAGTATAGTTCTGGTTCAATTGCGGATCAACTTGCAATTTCTTCAAGCCAGGAATCACGAATGGATTCTTGATGTTCTTATTAAGCGCTACAGGAACTGGAATTGACTGTCTCTTGCCTTCTGCACCATTACCATTTGAAGGAATGTTTGTTGTATAGGGAGTGTTAGCCGAAGACTTCTCTACTACGATATTGTACTCCAAACGACCTTGCTCTCCTAAAAACTTTTTAACCGTTTTTCTGAGAATACCTACATAATGTTCTTCCAACCACTCGTAGAAAAACAAACTAGGTACTTGAATAGTTAAAACGTTTCCTTCAAGACGTACAGCTTTAACGGGTTCGAACCATGTTTTAAAACTTTGTGTCGGTATGTTATCTTTTATGACCGCAAGACAACTTTCCCAAACACTTGTACACGTTTTTTCCATTCTATATTTGTTAATAACTTGATAACCAATAATTGACAAAAATTCTGTTTATAACTTTTGCCTACTACGAATATGACCATTTTTTTCTACCAAAAAAACTAATTTGGTAAAAAAATGTTAAATCACTTGTTTACAGCAATTTAATTGTAATTTTTATGATTTAACAGGTTTAGAAATGAACACAAATTTAGTTTTCAACACCTTGAAAATACCTCGATCAAAATTCAATTTTTTAAAGGAAAAATTAAGTTTAAGTTTTTGAGTGTGGAAAACTTTGAATAAAAAAAGAAGCCGCGTGGCTTCTCTTCTTTATTCTTTTAAAGTTTCTGTAAAACCTTATAAATGATAGCAATTATCCTACCAAACTTTCCGTTTTTATACCCTTGGTTAATTTTCTGACCGTCGCTTCGATACCTGTAGCATCATAACCACAGATTTGCCACAATTCAGCCTGTTCACCATGCTCCACAATCGTATCTGGGATACCTAATCGGGTCACGTCGGCATCGTAGTGATGGTCTACCATGAATTCCAATACCGCAGAACCAATACCTCCAGGAAGACATCCGTCTTCAACAGTGATCACTTTATTGAACTTCTTGAAAACTTCGTGCAACATGTCCTCATCCAAAGGCTTCGCAAAACGCAAATCGTAATGTGCCGGATGTATCGCATCCTCAGAAAGCTTCTGAATAGCCTTGCTAGCCTCATTACCGATATGTCCGAAGGTCAAGATAGCAATATCCTCCCCATCACAGATCTTTCTGCCTTTGCCGATAGGAATCTCCTTAAAAGGTAATTTCCAATCTGGCATAACCCCATTACCACGTGGATAACGGATCACGAAAGGACCCTTATCCGGTAATTGCGATGTGTACATCAGATTGCGAAGTTCTTCCTCATTCATGGGTGATGAAACCACCAAATTCGGAACGCAACGCATAAAAGAGATATCATAAGCACCGTGATGCGTAGGTCCATCTGCACCCACTAAACCGGCACGGTCCAAACAGAATACCACGTTTAAGTTCTGTAAGGCTACATCATGAATCACCTGATCATAGGCGCGCTGCATAAAAGAGGAATAGATATTACAAAAGGGAACTAAGCCCTGTGCAGCCAAGCCCGCACTAAATGTAACCGCGTGCTGTTCCGCGATACCCACATCGAAAGCTCTGTTAGGCATCGCTTTCATCATAATGTTCATCGAAGATCCACTCGGCATCGCCGGTGTAATCCCCATGATTTTATCGTTTGCCTCTGCCAGCTCCACTAAGGTATGTCCGAAAACATCCTGGTATTTCGGTGGCTGTGGTTTATCTGATATGCTCTTTTTTATCTCGCCGGTAATCTTATCAAAAAGACCCGGAGCATGCCATTTGGTTTGATCTTTCTCCGCCAAAGCATAGCCTTTTCCCTTTACCGTTACTACATGTAACAACTTCGGCCCATTGATATGCTTCAAGTCTTCAATGGTCTTCACCAATTTATTGACGTCATGTCCGTCTACTGGTCCGAAATAACGGAAATTTAAAGATTCGAAAAGGTTAGAATTCTTTAATAAAGTTCCCTTGATGCTTTGTTCTAGTTTTTTTGCCCATCCATATGCATTTGGACCCTTTTTAGAGATCTTCGATAATACCGACACCAAATCATCACGAAAACGGTTATAGCTCTTAGAAGTCGTTATACTGGTCAGATACTCCTTCATCGCCCCAACATTCGGATCGATGGACATACAGTTGTCATTTAAGATGACCAACAGATTCGATTTCTCTATACCCGCATGATTTAATGCTTCAAAAGCCATCCCGCCCGTTAATGCGCCATCACCTATGATCGCCACATGCTGACGATCGGTTTCGCCTTTATATTCCGAAGCAACCGCCATGCCTAATGCGGCAGAGATTGATGTAGACGAGTGGCCCACACCAAAGGCATCATATTCGCTCTCCGAACGCTTCGGGAATCCCGATAAACCTCCGATAAGACGATTGGTATGAAAAGTATCACGACGACCAGTCAGGATCTTATGACCGTAGGCTTGGTGCCCAACATCGAATAAAATCTGATCATAAGGAGTATTTAAGGCGTAATGTAAGGCAACTGTCAATTCAACAACACCTAAACTTGCCGCAAAATGTCCACCATTGACCGATACAATATCGATGATGAATTGCCTAAGTTCTTTACAAACCTGCTCTAGGTCAGCTTCTTTTAAGTCTCTTAGATCTGCTGGATATTGTATTTTCTTTAGTAGCTCTCCTGCTTCTACCTGCATAACTTGAAAAATTTCAAAATAAGATACAAAGTAACAATTTATTCTTCTAACTGTGGAATATATATACAATTTTATAGCGCATATTGTTTTCTCCAATTCCGCAAAAATCAATAAGATTCGGGATTAAATCCTTATTTTTGATTTTCTATGGAGGCAAGCAACTACGAAATTAAACTCGCCCAATTTGAAGGGCCATTTGATTTACTTCTCTTCTTTATCGAACGAGATGAATTGAATATTCACGATATCCCTATCTCAAAAATTACCGACGATTTCTTAGCCTATATACAACATATGCAGGCCTTGAACATCGAACTGGCGAGTGAATTTATCTTCGTAGCCTCGACCCTCATGCGCATCAAAGCCAAAATGCTATTGCCTCGTCCGGAGCTTGATGAAAATGAGAACGAAGTCGATCTGAAAAAGGAACTTGTTCAAAAACTATTGCTCTATAAGCAGTTCAAGGTGGTAACCGAGGAACTCAAAGTAATGGAAGAGACACGCGCTATGCATTTTGAACGTGGGAATATCGCTCAAGACCTCAAGATCGCCTCGAAATCCATCCGCAATACTGAAGAAGAACTGTCTTCCTTTACCCTCTACCGCCTGATGATGGTGTACGAAAGAATGATGTACAATTATACGCACCGCATTCAGGAAGTCAAACATACGGTCGTTAAGTATCCTTATACCATAGAACAACAAAAGAAAGCAATTTCAGAGCTTATAGAACTTAATAAAACCTTAGATTTCTCGGCTATCGCCAAACATTCAGAAAATAAAGTACAGTTTGTTTATAATTTCTTAGCCGTACTGGAGATGTTGCAACAAAAGTTGCTAGATATCGAAGTTGGCTTGGGATACAACAACTTCTTTATCAATAAAAAGGTTTCTTAATCTTTCTTTAGCTGATCAGCAATTTGCTTTTTAACCTCTTCTTTATCTCTCAATTTAGATAAACAGGTCAACAGGTAATCGTATTGTCCCTTTGAATCCATTCCTCTGATCGCTTTCATGGCTTCCATCCCAGCTTGGAGGGCATAGGTGTTCTTATTCTCGAAAGAAGCAATCAAATCGCGCAAACGCTCGTCTACCAGATAATCATCCACAATGCCATATGCCATTGCCTTCGATGTCGTAAATGGTTCGCCATCTAAACAAAGCTGTAAAGCCTTCTTTTCCGGCATCACGCGAACTAAGCTCGCCAATACCTGAAACGGAAAAATACCTAAATTAACTTCCGGAAGCTTAAAATTCAGGTTTTCCTTAGCCAAAACATAAGTACAACCCAAGATAAACAAAAAGCCACCGGCAATAACATCACCCTCAACCACGGCAATCGACGGCTTGTTCAAGCGATCGAAAACCTCACCTAATGATATCGTCTGATTTTGAATCTCTGGATTCTGCTGATCCAAGCTAGGATCTTGATAGGTCTTCAAATCCATACCTGCACAAAAGACAGGGCCATTTGCACGAACGACAACCACTTTCACACGATCATCGGCATCCGCTTCCGCCAGGGCATGAGCAATCTCATTGACCATCGTCGGTGTAAAAGCATTTCTCTTCGCCTCACGATTTAGTGTTAGCGAAAAAATATAACTGTCAACGTTCGTTTGAATGTAATTATAGTTCATTGCGAATCAAATCTTGAAAACCAAACATCAATTGCTGTACTTGTTCGTAAGAACCCTTATTAAAACGGTCTACCAACAATTCCGTAGGAATATTGCCTACCAATTCGTCTTTCGCAAACGGACAGCCACCATAGCCTAATATTGCGCCCTCAAAACGTCGGCAACCAGCATCATAAGCCGCATTTACCTTCAATAAAGCACTCTCAATCTGGCTATGCAAATGGATACTGAAAGAGTTATCCGGAAAATCAGATCCTAATTTTCTAAACAGTTCTCCAACCGATTCCGGGGTTGCTTCAGCCGTTGTATCAGCAATAGAAAAATTGCTTACGCCAGCCTCTCGTAGCCTACCGATCCAATCGCTTACCAAAACCATGCTCCAGTCGTCCCCATAAGGATTACCAAAGGCCATCGAGATGTAAACTACCAGCTCTTGCTTGCCTGCTTTATTTAAAATATCCAGGATGCCCTGTACATTTACATAGGCCTCCTGGATACTTGAATTCGTGTTATTTTGTTGAAAGGTCTCCGAAATAGAAAACGGAAAACCTAAATAATCAATTTGTTGATGCTCAGCCCCGATTTGCGCGCCTCGTTGATTGGCTATAATAGCCAATAACTTAACCTGCTCATCTTTTTCCAATCCCTCCAACACCTCTTTTGTATCAGCCATCTGCGGAACCGCTTTTGGAGAAACAAAACTGCCAAAGTCAATACAATCAAACAGTTTACTTTTTATCAACTGATTAATATATTGAATCTTGCGTTTGGTATCTATAGGATATTTTATCCCCTGGATAGCATCCCGAGGACAATCGACTAAGCTTACAAAAGGATTATTATTCGACATCTTTTTTAATTTCTCTAGCAATAACCATACGTTGGATCGAGCTTGTACCTTCACCAATCGTACATAACTTCGCATCTCTAAAATATTTCTCCGCAGGGAAATCCTTGGTAAATCCATATCCACCCAAGATCTGTACCCCTTCGTTTGAAACTTCTACCGCCGTTTCCGAAGCAAACAACTTCGCCATAGCACCTTCACGAGTCACTTTCTTGCCCTGATCTTTTAAAAGACCAGCTTTGCGGATCAATAGCTCCGAAGCTTCAATCTTCGTCGCCATATCTGCTAATGTAAAGCCTACAGCTTGAAAATCAAAAATTTTAGAGTTGAATTGCTCACGCTCATTCGCATATTTCAAGGCACATTCGTAGGCTCCACGTGCAATACCCAAAGATAAAGCTGCGATAGAGATACGTCCGCCATCCAATAATTTCAATGCTTGCACAAAACCATCACCGATCTCGCCGATCAATTGGTCTTTGTGGATACGACAGTTATCGAAGAATAAAGATCCTGTTTCCGACGCACGCATCCCTAACTTATCCATCTTCGCACCAGCCGTAAATCCTGCTGTTCCTTTTTCAATAATAAATGCTGAAATGCCTTTTTTATCACCTTTCTCACCTGTACGAGCCATCACTACGGCCACATCTCCGCTAATCGCATGTGTAATAAAGGTTTTATCGCCGTTCAAAACAAAGTAATCTCCGTCAACAACAGCTGTAGTGTTCATACCACCAGCATCTGATCCCGATCCTGGTTCTGTTAAGCCCCATGCTCCGATCCACTCACCGCTAGCCAGTTTCGGTAAGTAACGTTGTTTTTGCTCTTCATTCGCAAAAGACAAGATATGATTTGTACATAATGAGTTATGCGCAGCTACCGATAGGCCGATAGATCCACACACTTTAGAAATTTCGTCAAGAATAGTGATGTATTCCTGGTAGCTTAAGCCGGAACCGCCGTACTGCTCAGGTACGACGATACCCATAAAGCCGTGCTCTCCCAATTTTTTAAATACGTCGATAGGGAAGGTTTGGGCTTGATCCCACTCCATCACGTACGGCTTAATGTAATTGACGGCAAAATTTCTAGCGCTTTCCTTGACCAGCATTAACTGCTCGTCCGAATCAACTTGAAACATAATATTATTTTATTTTAGTTTATATTTGGGTTTAAATATTTTTTACAAAGATTATAAAAAACAAATAATATTTTATGATATTTATAAAATAAAGTTTTTTTGACCAGTTTAAATTTACATTATTTTAATAACCAATATGCACACTTTAATTAATGAACTTCAGAAAAAGAGGGAGGCTTTACTATTAGGTGGAGGCTTAGATAAAATCCAAAAACAACGTGAAAAAGGAAAGATGTCAGCGTGGGAGCGCGTTATTTACCTATTGGATGAAAACAGGCCTTATACCGAAATAGGGATCTTTGCTGGAGAAGGACAATACAAGGAACATGGTGGATGCCCTAATGGGGGAGTTGTGGTCGTAATGGGCTATGTAAAGGATAGATTATGTATTGTTGTATCAAACGATGCTACCGTAAAAGCGGGTGCTTGGTTCCCGATTACATGTAAAAAGAACCTGAGGGCACAGGAGATTGCCATGGAGAATAATCTCCCTATTATTTACTTGGTAGACTCTGCCGGTGTGTATTTACCGATGCAAGACGAGATCTTCCCGGATAAGGAACATTTCGGCCGTATTTTTCGTAACAATGCAAAGATATCTGCAATGGGAATTCCACAGATCGCTGCTATTATGGGTTCCTGCGTAGCAGGTGGTGCCTATTTACCGATCATGTCTGATTATGCACTTATCGTTGAAGGTACTGGTTCGGTCTTCTTAGCCGGTTCCTACTTGGTAAAATCGTCCATCGGCGAAAATATAGATAACGAAACCTTAGGCGGTGCAGCAACGCACTCCGAAATATCAGGCGTAACAGACAACAAATATCCGAACGATGAATCTTGCTTAGATGCTATCAAGAACATTGTGGATAAGTTTGGCGCCAGCCCTAAAGCCTTATTCTCTAGAGTTGAGGCTATTGCTCCGGAATACACTATAGATCAATTATATAATTACTTTCCTGAAGATCGTTTAAAGCCTTACAACATGTTGGAGGTTTTAAAAAGCATTGTGGATAAGGGAAGTTTAGAGGAATATAAAAAGGACTACGCAAAGACGTTAATCTGCGCCTTAGCCCGTATTGATGGTTGGGCTGTCGGTATCGTGGCAAATCAACGCGAAGTAGTAAAAGCTAAAAAACCGGGCAATTCAACCGAGATGCAGATGGGCGGAGTAATCTACTCGGATTCGGCCGATAAAGCAGCACGCTTTATCATGAACTGCAACCAACAGAAGATTCCATTGGTATTCTTCCAGGATATCTCCGGATTTATGGTAGGCTCCAGAGCCGAGCATGGCGGAATCATTAAAGACGGTGCTAAGATGGTCAACGCTATGGCAAACTCCGTAGTACCTAAGTTCACCTTTATGGTCGGCAACAGTTATGGAGCCGGAAACTACGCGATGTGCGGAAAAGCCTACGACCCACGTCTGATCTATGCATGGCCGACAGCAAAAATAGCCGTAATGAGCGGTGCATCAGCCGGAAAAACCTTATTACAAATACAGGAAGCAACCCTCAAATCTAAAAATGTCACACTTAGCGAAGAAGAAAAAAATAAGCTACTCAAAGACATCGAAGAAAGATATAATGAACAATTGAGTCCCTATTATGCAGCTTCCCGCTTATGGGTAGACGGTGTAATCGACCCGGCAGAAACCCGAAAAATAATTTCCATGGGAATAGAAGCCGCAACCCATAATCCAAATATACCCGACTATAAGGTAGGTGTTATTCAGACGTAGATCAGATATCAGATTTTAGATATAAGACATTAGAGTAGGGAGCCGATTAGGCTCCTTTTTTTGTGGTTTAAAGGGGGGTTGTCCGCATAGGTCTTTATACTAACTACTAAATACTAGATACTCACTACTTTTTCTTAGTTCAAGACAAGTACCAACTACTAATAAATACTAACTTAAGACTTAGTCAGCTTAGTTCCCTTTTAAACCCAATGATAACCCAATACAAACCCCAATCAAAGCCGCTCCAGAAGGGCTTTGCATTGGGTCATATAGGGCAGTGAAAAATGTTAGACTAGAAGTAAGTTATAAGACGATAGACACTAGACCCGATCCTGCCAATCCTAAAATCCTTCCTTTCCTGGTTCAGAAAAAGTAGTTAGTACTTAGTACTTAGTATAAAGACCTATGCGGACAACTACCCCTCGTAAAAAAAGCCTAATCGGCTCCATACTCTAATATCTAAAAGCATGTATCTACTCCCACCCAAGGTCTAAATACTAACTACTAAATACTAACTACTATCAAATCAACTTCAACGCTTTCACCTTTTTCAATAAATCGATGGTGTTATCACATTCTGTTTTGTTGAGTAAGTTTTTGCGGTGGGTTCTAACGGTGTGGATACTGATGAATAATTTCTCGGCTATTTGTTCTGACTTGTAAGCTTGATCTAATAATTGCAGAATCTCTATCTCTCGCTTCGTCAGTTGAAAGGACGGTGGTGGGGCGAGTAGATTCTCCTCTCGTACATTATAAATCGATCCTGAGCCTTTAAGATCGATAAAATGAAGCTCCGGTTCATTGCTCATCTTTATCGCGGTGATGTCAATATGTTGAACCAAGGTTTTTAATACACAGACTTCGTTGATCTCATAGGCAACAGTTTGTTGCAAAATGCGTATATATTGTCCGGATTTCTTCCTTACACGAAAGTCATGAACAATCTTAAAGTGCGTTTGCTTCTCAATGGGGATACTTAAGCAAAAAGTCAGCGCTTGTTTTTCGTGTAAAATAAAGTAGCGTTGATCGTCGGGGTGGATAATATCTATCAATCCTTCCATGCTAAAGGTATCAGTATCATAGCCCAGTATTCGGGTAAAGTCCTCCGAAAACGACACTATCTTGATGTTAACACAGTCGAAAATGAAATAATAGCTATCTAATTTGAGGGCAATATTATCGTTATATAAACGATTTCCTTGCTCACTCAATTCTGCTAATAGAGATGCAGCAGATTTAACTAGTTCCTTCCAGCTCAATAGTTAATAATTTGGTAATCAAATATAGTAAAAGTATTTAGACGTTAGATGTTAGATATAAGACAATTAGAGCAGGGCGCCGTTTAGGCTCCTTTGTTTGCGTAAATATCAAAGGTTATCTTTTTTTTGTTGCAGAAAAGATGATTTGTCTGAACCAAGAAAGGAAGGATGAAAGGATGACCATGATCCTGCTCATCTTTTTATCCTTTTTTTCCTGATTCAGACTAGATATATAGATTTTAGACATCAGATATTAGACCGATCCTGACAATCCTAAAATCTATCCTTTCCTGGTTCAGACGAGATATTAGTTCTTAGACATCAGATATTAGACCGTATCCTGACAATCCTTAAATCCTTCCTTTCCTGGTTCAAGACAAACGTTCAAAACAGCCTACAAATAGCAAAAAGAAAGGCGCCTTATCGGCGCCCTGCTCTAATATCTAAAGTCTAATATCTAAAATCTACTACGAAAAAGCATTCCACCCCTGCGCTTTCAGCTCATGTACATTTCCTGATTTAGAGATCAGTTGTCGGCCGGCGGCTTCTTCGGTCATATAGCCGATGATAGAGATATCTAATTGATTTTTAACCTTATCGTATTCGCTTTGAGGTACTGTGAAGAGCAGTTCGTAGTCTTCACCGCCACTAAGTGCACATACCGTTGGGTCTAATCCGAACTCACGAGCTGTCTCGTAGGTCATGGGATCGATAGGGATTTTTTCTTCATATAACTTACAGCCTAGTTTCGAGGCATTACAGATATGGAATAAATCGGATGCTAGACCGTCTGATACGTCGATCATGGCATTAGGTTTCACGTTTAAATGGCGGAATAGTTCCACAACATCACCACGTGCTTCCGGTTTTAACTGACGCTCTACGATATAGTCTTTCCCTTCCAGATCGGGCTGAATATTAGGGTTTTCTAAGAAAATCTGTTTCTCACGTTCCAATAATTGTAGACCTACATACGCACCACCTAAGTCACCCGATACACAGATAAGATCGCCTTCTTTTGCACCAGAGCGTAAAGCAATTTGATCTTCATCTGCATAACCAATACTGGTTACCGAGATCACTAAGCCTTGAGCGGATGTGGAAGTGTCGCCACCAATAAGGTCGACACTGTATTTCTCACAGGCAAACAATGCTCCTTGGTACAATTCTTCGATGGCTTCCAATGGAAATTTAGATGATAAACCTATGGAAATAGTTACTTGTGAGGCTATACCGTTCATGGCATAGATATCACTAAGATTCACCTGTACAGCCTTGTATCCTAAGTGTTTAAGCGGTACATAGCGAAGGTCGAAGTGTACATTTTCCAAGAGCAAATCCGTGGATATCAGGGTCTTTTTACCTTTAAAATCTAACACTGCAGCATCGTCGCCAATGCCTTTTTCTGAGGATTCATTCTTTAACTCAATCTGGCTCGTCAGGTGTTTGATCAATCCGAACTCGCCAAGTTCATTAAGGTTTGTCTTATCTTTATTATCGAACATATTGTATTTTATAGACCTAGTTTTGCTGATATCTCTAACATACGCTCGATCGGTTTTTGCGCACGAGCGATAATGTCTTCTGAAAGAACAATCTCCGGTTGCTCGTAGTACAGACAGTTATACAGCTTCTCTAGGGTATTTAATTTCATGTGAGGACAGTCATTACATGCACATAGGTTGTTTGGAGGTGCAGGGATGAATGTTTTTGAAGGGCTAGCCTTCTGCATTTGGTGCAAAATACCAGACTCCGTCGCGACGATGTAAGTGTCCGTAGGATCTTCGATCGTATATTTCAACATTCCGGATGTGGAACCGATATAATCAGCTTGCGCTAAGATATGATCTTCACATTCTGGATGTGCGATAAACTTCGCATTAGGGTATTCAAGTCTTAGTGCATTAATTTTTTCTTGCGAGAAAATCTCATGTACCATACAAGCGCCATTCCATAGCACTAAATCTCTGCCTGTTTTCTTCTTAACATAGTCGCCTAGGTTACGATCCGGGCCAAAGATAATCTTTTGATCTGCCGGAAGACTTTCAACAATCTGTACCGCATTGCTTGAGGTACAAACGATATCCGAAAGAGCTTTTAACTCCGCGGTACAATTCACATAAGTAATGACCAGGTGATCTGGATATTTTTCTTTAAACTTAGCAAATAAGTGTGGAGGACAACTATCTGATAATGAGCATCCTGCTTTTAGATCAGGGAGCAACACCTTTTTCGATGGTGAAAGGATCTTGGCTGTTTCGGCCATGAAATGCACACCAGCAAAAACGATCATATCTGCATCGGTCTTCGCTGCCTGTTGGGATAAGCCTAAGCTATCGCCGATATAATCAGCAAGGTCTTGGATTTCAGAATCTTGGTAGTAATGCGCTAGGATAACGGCATTCTTTTCCTTCTTCAGTCTATTGATCTCAGCGACTAAATCAATCGTCGGGTCAATATCCACATCAATAAATCCTTTTGCCGAAAGGTCTTGTTCAAAAGTAGTGTTCATTTGCTTTTCTAAGTAAACTGATTTCTTTGACTCATCAATAGCACAAAAGTAAAGAAAGAAATTCAAACGAAATCCACATTCCCTTTTTTCAATAAATTATAATGTTTTTTATAAAAGAGAATATTGTTGTTTATTAGTGTGTGGATAATGGGGATAAGTTTGTGATTTTAGATTTTATTTCTTCGTTATTCTATGTTTTTCCACAATTTATCCACAGTTTTCAACGCTTTAAGTGCTGATTTTCAATTCCTATTTTTTTGTGCTTTTATTTTTTCCATATTTTATTGTTCATTTTATTTCTGTTGGGATTTGTTAATATTCGTAACACATTCTCTTAATATTTTGGTAATATTTGTGTGTAAAACCTGTGGATTGTGGATTAATAAATAGTTTTCCTTTTTAATTCACTTCTTATTTACATGTTTTGCACATTATTTGTTAATTTGTTGATTCCTAATTAGAATAATAGTTGATTATAGATGCTGGATAGAAAAGTAGATTTTTTGGTAGTCGGCTCTGGGATTGCAGGATTAAGTTTTGCATTGAAAGCTGCTGACCTTGGCAAGGTGTTGATTGTGACGAAAGCCAATGAGGATGAGTCGAATACGAAATATGCACAGGGTGGTGTCGCTGTTGTGACGGACGAGACGGACAGTTTTGAGAAGCATATTCAAGACACCTTAATAGCTGGAGATGGTTTATGCGATCCACAAGTTGTGGAAAACGTGGTGAAAGAGGGCCCGGACCGTATTGCAGAGCTGATAGCCTATGGGACTTCTTTTGACAAGGAAGACTCCGGGGAGTATGATCTAGCGAAAGAAGGTGGGCATTCTATGCACAGAATCCTTCATTATAAGGACATTACGGGGTATGAAATTGAACGTGCTTTATTAGCTAAGATACATGCCCATCCGAATATAGAGATATTAACACATTATTTTGCTGTTGATTTAATAACACAGCATCATCTGGGTGAACATGTGGATAAACGTTCGGATAATATCACTTGTTATGGTATTTACGCGTTAAATACCCGCACAAAGAATGTGGAAAAAGTGTTAGCAAAGGTAACATTAATGGCCACAGGTGGTGCAGGGCACGTTTATTCATCCACAACGAATCCCACAATAGCAACAGGTGATGGTATTGCGATGGTGTTTCGCGCGAAGGGTAAAGTTCGTAATATGGAGTTTATTCAATTCCATCCGACGGCCTTGTATAATCCTCGTGAATATCCTGCTTTTTTAATATCAGAGGCTGTGCGAGGTTTCGGAGGCGTATTACGTCGTGTGAACGGTGAATCCTTTATGGAGGAGTATGATGAACGCGCTTCTTTAGCGCCGAGGGATATTGTTGCTAGGGCGATCGATGCCGAGATGAAGAAATCTGGATTGGATTACGTGTACCTCGATATTACACATCGTTCCAAGGCGGATATACTTTCACATTTTCCTAACATCTATGAAAAGTGTTTGTCTGTAGGTTTGGACATGACGAAAGACTATATTCCGGTTTCACCTGCTGCGCATTATTTATGTGGGGGGATCATGGTCGATGAATTTGGTGCTACTTCTATCAAGAATTTATATGCTTGTGGCGAATGTTCTTCTACAGGTTTACATGGTGCTAATCGTTTGGCTTCCAATTCGTTACTTGAAGCGGCAGTTTATGCTCATCGTATTTTCCAGAATGCGAGTGAAATTTTTCCTGGAATAGATTTTCAAGAGGGCATTCCTTCCTGGGATGAGTCGAATACGGCCTTATCGAATGAAGATATCTTAGTGACACATAATCTACGTGAAACACAGAAGTTGATGAGTGATTATGTGGGTATCGTGCGTTCTGATTTTCGTTTAGAACGAGCCATGCGCCGTTTAGGCTTGCTACACGAGGAAACCGAAGCTTTTTATAAGAACACTAGATTATCGGTTAAGCTTTGTGAGCTTCGTAATGTGATTCAGGTTGCTTTTTTAGTGGTAAAATCAGCTACCCTTCGTAAGGAGAGTCGCGGTTTACATTATACGACCGACTATCCTCAGCATGCTGATGAATTGAAAGACACTGTTTTATAGAATTTTAAATACTTTATGGCAACGATATTACCTGTAGTAGATAAACAGCCCATTATTGGAGAAGAATGCTTTATAGCGCCTAATTCGACCATTGTTGGCGATGTCACGATTGCTGATCATTGTTCGGTATGGTTCAATGCGGTGATCCGCGGCGATGTGAATTATATCAAGATTGGGGAGTACTCTAACATTCAGGATAACGTAACGATACATGGTACCTATCAGAAGAATGGTACCGATATTGGTAATTACGTGAATATTGGTCATAATGCTATTGTACACGGTTGCCGCATAGATGATTATGCCTTGATAGGGATGGGTGCTATTGTGATGGATAGGGCGCATATACAATCAAATGTCATTATTGCTGCCGGCGCCGTTGTGTTGGAAAATATGGTTTGCGAGTCTGGTTATTTATATGCCGGTGTACCCGCTAAAAAGATCAAGCCGCTCACAGAGGAGCAGCTTGATCTTTTAAAACGTCTTCCGCACAATTACGTGCTTTATAGTTCCTGGTTTACCGATCAGGATTAATTTTCTTCAAACTTTACATCGATAGTTTCGTTCTGTTCCCAGTTGGCTCGGATGGTGAATGTACGATCGAGGTACCAGATACGCTCCGGTTTTCGTCGGGTATAGACGTCTCCAGTATCCCACTTCCCATTATTGTTAGTATCTTCAATGATACGGATACTATATTTCCCTCCGTTGAATTTGATATAGGAAAGCTTGTTGGTGCCGGATAGGATTCTTTTATCGAATATGTTATCTTTTTTCTCGTCTATTAACTCTATAATATAGCTTTTTGTTTGGTCTAAACCATTGAATGTGAGTGTGATATCTCCATAGTTCTCCGTCTCGTTCAATGTGAATGGTATTTTCGATTCCTTGTTGAATTCATCGAAGGGTCCTAGAATTGCTTTTTCCTGTAAAACGAGTTCGTAGTTTTTGTTTGGTCGCCAGTTGAAGCGGATATGATACATTTCCTTGTCTATACTATCTTGCTGTAATTGGAAGTTTCTACGTGAAACAGAATCTTCATTAAGGATGATTTTATTCTTATCGACCGATGCGATGGGATAGTTGGCACGCAGTTCCAGATGTTTTACACGATCTACTTTATTCGTAATATTGAATTTTGGCTCTATGATTCGCTCGGTCTTTAGGTTCCGTGGTTTACGGAATTTAATCGTATCCATCACTTTGCCAGCTTCGGATAGTTCGATATGCAAGGAATCGATATCCACAGATTCCAGGTACATTCTCGCTGTATCTAAGGTTTCATTGAAACGAACGATTTTATTTGCTTCAAGTTCCGCAGGAGCAATAATCTTTAGGTCAGGATCTTCTAATGACCTGTTGAAGGTTAGGAATAGACTTCCATCTTTTTCCATTTTCTTGTCCAGATTACGTAGGAAAGCGGCTTTACCTTTGGTGTATTCTAAACGGATGTTATGTATATTATTGGTTAACACGAGGCTGTCTTGTAGGAAACCGATCCACTCGTCTGCACCATTAAATATCTTATCGTTATTTTGTTCTTTGATGGCATAGATTCGGTAGGTGTCTTCGCGCAGGTTATTGAATTGGAAATTTCCGGACGAATCTACAGCGGTATAATAGGATGCTTTTCGCTTTCCGAATATGCTATCTCTTGCTGTTGGGATCAGGATGACATTGACGTCTTTGTCTTCTGAATAGTCGAATGTCTTTTTATAACCATTGATTACCTTTCCGCTAATCGATAGCGAGTCAAGCTGATTGCCGGTTGCAAATACATAGGTATAGTTGGGTAGGGGATTGCCTTCGTTATAATCAACAAGACCTTTACCGAAGTTGATGGTATAAGTAGTATTCGCTTCTAGGGAATCGGGAAGAACAATATGTAAGTTCTTCTTCTTGATTTTGTAAATAGGTTGCGTTTCGACATCGGGGGAGATAGTGAACTCCTTTTGCTGATTCGTTATTTTAATGTACTCGTCAAAAGTTAATACAATCTCTTTGCTTTTGAAATTTTTTGTGAGGTTAGCTGGAGATTCGTTCAAGACTTTCGGAGGAATAGAGTCTTTTGGTCCTCCGCTTGGTCGTTGCATGTTTGCACATTGAAAAAAGCTAAAGCTGATGACCATTAAAACTAATAAAAATGGCCATTTTGTATTTAAGGCTATTTTTAAGCGATTTAAAGAGTTTTCACCTTTTTTGGAATCAGAAGTCATAAAATTTATTTTATTCGTTTATATCGCTTTATTTTAATTGTATTGTTTATATAGTTAATACATTGATATTCAGTATATTAACTCATATGTACCATTAACACACTAATATCTGCAGGTGAAACTCCAGAAATGCGTGACGCTTGTCCTAATGTTCTTGGTTTCACTTTCAATAGTTTTTGACGCGCTTCAATAGAGAGGGAAGTTAATGAATTATAATCAAAGTCAGGATTGATTTCTTTGTCTTCCATCTTTTTCATTTTATTCACGATTTCCATTTCTTTCTCGAAGTAGCTTTCGTATTTCACTTTGATTTCAGCTTGCTCGATCGTCTCTTCGTCAAATTGACTTAAGTAGTTTCGTAGTTCTTCATCAGCTTTCGCAAGGTCTTTGATTTCTATTTGCGGTCTGCTGAGTATATTGAAGAGTCTGGTTTTTTGTGTCAATAGACTGGAACCTTTTTCTGCTAATACCGGGTTCATGGTTTCTGTTGATACGGAGTTCGATCTGAAGTAGTCAACAATATCGTCTGAGTTTTTAACTTTCTCATCTACGATTGCCAACCGTTCATCGGATACTAAACCTAATTGATGTGCGATAGGGGTTAGCCGGATGTCCGCATTATCCTGACGTAAGAGTAGTCGGTGTTCTGCTCGTGAGGTAAACATACGATAAGGTTCTTCCGTACCTTTTGTTACGAGGTCGTCGATCAGTACGCCTATATAAGATTCAGATCTTTTCAAGATCAGCTCATGAAGATCGTTTATTCTTTGGTGTGCATTGATACCTGCTACGAATCCTTGGGCTGCGGCTTCTTCGTATCCCGTCGTTCCGTTGATCTGTCCTGCAAAAAATAGATGTTTCACGTGCAACGTTTCTAAAGTAAGGTCGAGTTGCATAGGAGGGAAGAAGTCATATTCGATGGCATAGCCCGGTCTGTACATCTTGGCATTTTCAAATCCAGGGATTAATTGTAATGCTTTTAATTGTACGTCCTCAGGTAAAGAGGTGGAGAATCCATTGACATATATTTCTACTGTTCGGAATCCTTCTGGTTCTACGAAGATCTGATGTCTTTCACGCTCGGCAAATCTGTTGATCTTATCTTCAATGGATGGACAGTATCTCGGACCTAAACCTTTGATTCGACCAGTGAACATCGGTGATTTTTCAAAGCCAGTTTTTAATACTTCATGCACTTCCGCATTGGTATAGGTAATCCAGCAACAACGTTGTTCGGTTGGTACATCGACTTTGGTATAAGAGAATCTACCTCTTTTTTCATCGCCCCATTGTTCTTCCATCAAGGAGTAGTTTAAGCTTCTGCCATCAACACGTGGGGGAGTACCAGTTTTCATTCTTCCGGATTCAAATCCTAAGGATACTAATTGTTCGGTCAATCCGGTTGCTGCTTTTTCACCTGTTCTACCTCCGCCGAATTTCTTTTCGCCGACATGGATTACACCATTTAAGAATGTACCATTTGTTAATACTACTGCATCCGATTCGATACGAATTCCCATTGATGTAATGACACCTTTTGCTCTACCGTTCTCGACGATGACTTCCTTTACGGTGTCTTGCCACATGTCTAGATTTGGTAGAGATTCCAATTGCCATCTCCATTCTTCAGCAAAACGCCTTCTGTCGTTTTGTGTTCTGGGGCTCCACATTGCTGGTCCTTTAGATAGGTTCAGCATACGGAATTGTATAGTAGATTTATCAGCGATTATACCAGTGTATCCGCCCATGGCGTCGATCTCTCGAACAATCTGTCCTTTTGCTACTCCGCCGATAGCGGGGTTACAACTCATCTGTGCGATGACGCCCATGTTCATGGTGATGAGCAATACAGATGATCCTAAGTTTGCAGCTGCCGCTGCGGCCTCACATCCGGCGTGGCCGGCTCCAACTACGATGACGTTATATTTCTTAAACATATTTATCTATTCTGTTCCACGTGGAACGAAGTTCTTTTACCCGTTGTTTTTATTATGGTTTCACGTGGAACCTTATGCGAATTCTGCTAAGGTTAACCAACGTTCGCTTTTTGTATCAAGCGCTTCCTTATGTTTTTCTATTTCTTCTGCGATCTTTTGTAACTCGACGTGATCGGTTGTGTTGGATAGCGTACTGGTTAGGTCGGCTATCTGTTCTTCTAATTCGGAGATTTCGCTTTCTAAAGTTTCAAATTCTTTTTGCTCTTTGAAACTAAGCTTTTGTTTTTTCTCAACGACCGGCTTCGGTTTCTCTACTTTCTTCTCGACCTTCTTATTAAGTTCTTCTTGCTCTAACTTGAAGTCGGCATAATTACCGTTATAAATAACAACTTCTCCGTCGCCCGTAAAGATGAAGAGTTGATCTGTTAGCTTGTCTAATAAGTAACGATCGTGGGATACTAAGATTAGGATACCCGGGTACTGTTCCAGAAAGTCTTCTAGTACATTCAAGGTGTGGATATCCAAATCGTTGGACGGCTCATCGAGAATTAGGAAGTTGGGGTTCGCCATTAATACGCGCATTAGCTGTAGTCGCTTTCTTTCTCCGCCGCTTAGTTTGTTGACTAAGCCGAATTGTTTCTCTGGCGGAAATAAGAATTTTGTCAATAGCTGAGATGCCGTGATAACTTCTCCATTCTTCATCTCGATGAAGTCGGCAATATTCTTAACGACATCCAATACGCGTTCGTCTGGCCGTGCCTGTAAGCCTTCTTGTTTGTAATAACCATACTTGGTTGTTTCACCTACATCAATCTTACCCTGAGTAGGGGTGAGGACACCGGTAATTAGATTTAGAAAGGTGGTCTTTCCACTCCCATTTTTGCCGGCTAGACCAATACGGTCTCCCTTCTTAAAAGTATAGGTAAAGGAGTTGATGATGGTCTTATCTGCGATAGCAAATCCTACTTGCTCTAACTCTAAGATTTTATTTCCCTGACGGGATACTTTAACACTTAGCTCTACCTGGTCTTTCTGTCTTGGACCTTTCGATCGTTCTTCCAGATCGTAGAATGATTCTATTCTCGCCTTTGCTTTCGTACCTCGGGCTTGTGGTTGACGGCGCATCCAATCTAGTTCTTTACGCCATAGATTCCTCGCTTTGTCCGCAGCTAAGATATCATTCGCTTCTCGCTCTGCTTTCTTCTCCAGGAAGTACGCATAGTTGCCTTTGTATAGATAAATACTTCCCTTGTCCAACTCTCTAATTTCTGTACAGATATTATCTAAGAAGTACCTGTCGTGAGAGACTAGGAGTACGGTTTTGCTGCCGGTAGTTAATAGCTTTTCTAACCACTCAATAGTTTCAATATCCAAATGGTTAGTTGGCTCATCCAGGATATATATATCCGGTTCGTCGATCAGAAGCTTTGCCAAGGCTAGGCGTTTCTTCTGTCCGCCGCTCAGCGATTCGATCTTTTGATTGAAGTTCTTGATCTGAAATCTGTTGAGAATAGTTTTAATGTTATTCTCATATTCCCAGGCATTTAATGCAGTCAGTTTATCTGTTAGATCTTGAAACTTTTTAGAGTTAACATCTTGATTATCAATCATTTCTTCGTATTCTTGGATAAGCTGTTGTTGCTCATTTTCAGCGGAATAGATAAAATCATTGATGGTTTTTAAATCAGAGAAATCAGGATCTTGTGGGAGGTAGCCCACGCGCAATCCTTTTTCTTTTACTACACGACCTTTGTTGGGAATAACCGTTTCGGCTAATATTTTTAATAGGGTAGATTTTCCTGTTCCATTGATTCCGACCAATGCTACCCGATCACCTTTCTGCAATGCAAAATGTAAATCAGTAAATAGCCATTTATCGTTATAGGAATGGCTAACTTGTTCTGTGCTTAGTATACTCACCTGCTGTGTTGACGTAATTATCCAAGCACAAAATTATTAAATATTTATAAAAGTACTCTCTATTAATGAAAAGTAGACAGAGGGCTGACCTTTGGTCTTAGTTCAAACGGTAGCTTGCGATCAGATTAAATCGAGGAATGTGGACATGGAAGATGGAGTTATCCAGCTGTCTCAACATCTCATAATATCCTTCCATGAAGCCTAAGTCGGTCTTCAGATTGCATCCTGAAACATATTGATGTACTTCGCCAGGCTGGAGCACTGGCTGCTCACCAACGACGCCTTCGCCATCAACTTGCTTGGTGTCGCCATTGGAATCAAAGATATTCCAATGTCTGCGCATAAGCTGTACCGTATATTCGCTCGTATTTTCTATAGTAATACGGTAAGCAAACATGAAGTGCTCATTCTCTGGATTGGAATATTCGGATTGATAGATCGCTTCAACCGATATCTTTACGCCTGATGTGGTTTGTGTCGCCATTTCAGTCAAATATATTAAAACTTATAGTTCAGACAAATATAATCATGCTATCGTTTGAAAATAGGCTATATTTCTACATTTATTTTACATAAGTGTTTGTGCACTAGCGGTTAGATTGTCAAGGGGGTCATTCTGATACGAAAAGTCGTACATGGATTTGGGGGCGTGCCTTAGATCAATAAATTCGACTTCCTAAAGGTTTTAAAACTTTAAATAAGTAGGTTTGCATTATGGCAAAAGGAACCCTTTATTTGATCCCCGTACCGTTAGCAGAACAGGCTGAGAACGTATCATATACCCTATTTCATTTAGAATTGATTAACCATGTTAAGGAGTATATCGTAGAAAACGAAAAGACAGCTAGGAAATTTCTGAAGGAAGCAGGACTGAAGACTCCACAAAATCAACTAAAGATTCATGACTACGGAAAACATGCTCGTGATAAGGTCAATTATCAGGAACTATTTGCAGCTGCATTGAAAGGCGAGGATGTGGGTTTGATGTCAGAAGCAGGTTGTCCTGGCGTTGCGGATCCTGGTGCTGATGTTGTATTTGAGGCACACAAGCGCGGAATTAAAGTCGTGCCATTGGTGGGGCCAAGCTCTATTCTTTTATCGCTTATGGCTTCAGGATTCAATGGTCAGAACTTTTGCTTTCTTGGCTATTTACCAATCGATAAAGCTGCTAGAACAAAGAAAATAAAGGATATTGAACAGGAAAGCGCGAGAGAAAAAAGAACACAAATTTTCATTGAAACGCCGTTCCGAAACAATCAATTACTATCGGAGATCCTAAAGACTGCTAAGCCGCAAACGAAACTATGTATTGCATGTAACATCACTGCTGAAGATGAGTTTATCTATACACAAACGGTCGAGAAGTGGAGAAATCATCCGATAGACTTGCATAAGAAACCTTGTATTTTCTTATTATTTGCAGGCTAATTCCAATAAGAAGGTCGATTAAAGTCGCTTAAACTGCGTATCTTTTGTATCTTTATTGGAGTCATTTTTCATATTGAGTAATAGTAAATAAATGCCCGAAATATTATCTCCCGAAGTACTAGCAGATTTTCAACGATTAGCGATCATTTTCTTTATAGTAATTTTAGTGGTTTGGCTGCTATTTGCCAATACCGTTAAAAACACGCTAAAGCTTATTTCTAAGGAAAATAGAGCTATTCTCCCCAATCAGGCCTGGTTCCTGGTCATCCCATTCTTCAATATTTATTGGAATTTCGAAGTGGCGAGGCGCTTGTCCTATTCCCTTAACAACGAGTTTTACGATCGAAAGATTCCCGTAGAAGAAAACCCTTCTATGGGCGCTGGAATGACCTTTGCTTGGTCTTTTCTGATATACAATATGCCGTTTCCTATTTTCTGGAAAATGTTAAGCATGATTGTGAGCCTTGTTTATTTCGTTACTTATTGGTTCAAAATCAATCAGTATAGATCTTTATTGCTGGCGCATGATATATGGAAAGAACAACAATTAAATAATCAGACGGAAGATGAAGATTAAAGATATTACATCCTATTTGGAGCAAATAGCTCCGTTGAATTATCAAGAAAGTTATGATAACTCGGGCCTGATCGTTGGAAACCCGGAACAGGAAATTGATAAGGCGATGATCTCTTTGGATTGCACAGAGGCCGTTGTCGATGATGCAATTGCTAAGGGTTGTGGCTTGATCATATCTCATCATCCCATAGTTTTCTCAGGATTGAAGAAACTGACCGGTAAAAACTACGTCGAGCGAACGGTAATCAAAGCGATTAAGAATAATATCGCTTTATATGCGATCCATACGAATTTAGATAATATTCAAGGCGGAGTGAGCTCTAAGATGGCCGATCGATTAGGCTTACAGAACCAGGCGGTGTTACGACCAAAAGCAGGGCTTCTGAAGAAATTGGTAGTCTATGTTCCTAGAACCCATGTTGATGCCGTGAGAGAAGCTATTTTCGAAGCTGGAGCAGGGCAAATAGGAGATTACGATCAGTGCAGTTACAATACTGCAGGATACGGCACATTTCGGCCTTTGGAAGGAGCTAATCCAACCATTGGAGAAGTTGGTGCGCAGGAACGTGTAGAAGAAACGAAAATAGAGGTGATCTTCCCTGTGCAGTTGGAGCGTCAGATACTGGTAGCAATGTTTGCTTCGCATCCGTACGAGGAGGTCGCATACCACATCATCAATTTGGAAAACACGCATTCTTACGTCGGTTCCGGCGCTATTGGCAACCTGGAAACCCCGATGAGTGAGCCAGAATTCCTAGCTTATTTGAAAGAGAAGTTCAATTTAAAAGTCATTCGGCACACAGCAACGCAAGGTAAGAATATCAGTCGTGTTGCGCTTTGCGGAGGTGCTGGAGGTTTCTTACTAAACGATGCTATTCGTTCGGGTGCTGATATCTTTGTCACAGCGGATTATAAATATCATGAGTTTTTCGATGCAGAAGGTAAAATAGTAATCGCCGATATTGGACATTTTGAAAGTGAACAATTTACACAAGAATTATTATTGGATATAATTCGGAAAAAATTTGCTAACTTTGCTGTCCTATTGACGGAAATAGACACAAATCCAATAAAATACTACAGTTAATGGAACAAACCGTAGAACAAAAACTAAAAGCATTATGGGCTTGGCAATCAGTTCAAACCCAAATCGATAAAATTCGCCAGGTACGTGGCGAGTTACCTATTGAGGTAGCTGACCTAGAAGACGAGATCGCGGGTCTAGATACACGTATTGAAAAAATTCGTAACGAATTAGACGAGCTAGAGGATTCAATTGTGAAGCGCAAGAATATGATCAAAGATTCGCAAACAGCGATCAAGAAATATGAAGCGCAACTGAACGAAGTAAAAAACAATCGTGAATATGATGCAATCTCTAAAGAGATTGAAATCCAAGGATTAGAGATTCAAGTTTGTGAAAAGCGTATTCGTGAAGCGGAGTTCGAAATCAAGAACAAAACTGAATCATACGATGCTACTTTGAAAAACGTAGAGTTCAGCAAAGGCGAATTGGAAGCAAAGAAACAAGAACTGGATACCATTACTTCTGAAACTCAGAAAGAAGAAGATCAGTTACTTGCTGAGGCACAAGCTGCTGAAAAGAACATTGAAGATCGTTTATTGAAAGTAACGAACAAACTTCGTAACTCTTTCCGTAATGGATTAGCTGTTGTTTTCATCGAACGTGATAGCTGTTCAGGATGTCACAACAAGATTCCACCTCAGTTACAGTCAGAGATTCGTCAGCGTAAGAAAATCATCATTTGCGAGCACTGTGGTCGTATTTTGGTTGATGAAGAAATTGCTAACGGAGAAGGTTAGTACCTTATTTAGATAAAAATATTGCTAAGCCGGACAATGTCCGGCTTTTTTGTGTTGTAACATGTTCGATATAGGCGATGTTGCAACAGCCTTTTATGGTGGCTTTGCGTTAGGGCGGGCGATGATTTTCTCAATGACCCCAGCACGCGGGTACTTTCAGAAAAATTAAGTTTATATTAGAGAAATTTTAACCCACTTTTTGACTACCAATTGAATATATGTTAAAGAATCTGTTAACTCTGCTTGCCTTGTCAGCAAGTCAGATTAGTTTTGCTCAATCGACAAACGAAACCCTCCTTTTAAGACATCCAACAATTAGCGATCAACATGTAGCCTTCGTTTATGGAGGTGATATCTGGATTGCGGAAAAAAACGGACAACATCCGAGACGCTTAACAGTCAACCCTGCGGTCGAGCGAAATCCTATTTTCTCACCAGATGGCAGCCAGATTGCTTTTACAGGGAATTATGACGGCAATACGGATGTGTATGTAATTTCCATCCATGGCGGTGAACCGAAGAGAATTACGAGCCATCCATCTGCTGATGTGGTTCGTGGCTGGTTATCCAACGATGAGGTTTACTTTACGACTGCCAGAGAGTTTGATTTTTCATTGGGCAGCCGCTTGTATAAATCTAAATTGGATGGGGCATTGGATCTTCCTTTGATGATGCCGGAAGCCTCTCAGGGCGCTCCATCTCCTGATGGAAGATATTGGGCTTATATCAAAAATACGGACCCTACGGAGCGTGATGCTGTGGCTTTCAAGCGCTACAGAGGGGGAGGTATGCCTTCGATCTGGATCTTTGATACTAAAACAAAAGACGTTCAGGTGGTTCCCGGCGAACGATGTAATGATGTAAAACCGATTTGGATGGGAGACAAAGTGTATTTTCTATCCGATCGCGATAAAATAGTCAATGTGTTCAGCTACGATGTCAAATCTGAGAAGGTTGAGAAGTTAACCAATTTTACAGATTACGATGTTCGAACTTTACAAGGCAAAGGCAATGAATTGGTGTTCGAACAGGCGGGCAGAATACATTTATTAAATACGAGCAACAAGGAAAACCGGTCACTTGCTATCCAATTAAACGCTGATGCTGTTTACAAACGCCCGCGTTACGTAGATATGAATAATGATATCCGAGGCTGGAATATTTCACCGACGGGACAGCGAGCCTTATTTGAGTCCAGAGGGGAGATCTTCACCGTGCCGAAGGAAAAGGGCGACGCAAGGAATATCTCTAATTCACCAGGATCCCATGAGCGATACCCAGCATGGTCGCCGAATGGAAAATGGATTTCCTATCTCTCGGATAAAAACGGTCGCTATGAGCTTGTGCTGCGTGATCAGAAGGCCATGGATCAACCAACTTACATCAAGTTGGGCGATGCCAGCTTTTATTTCCAGCCCGTTTGGTCTCCAGACAGCAAAAAGCTATTCTTCAATGATGCGCATTTGAATTTATATTATGTAGATATTGACTCAAAGCAGATTACGAAGGTTGCAGATGATTATCTGGGCTCGCATACAGGCAGAAGCTACAATCCTTTCCAACCGAGTTGGTCATTTGATTCCAAGCTTATCGCTTATAGTAAAGTCTTGAAAAATGGCGTGAATGCGATATTCATCTATAATTTAGACAGCAAACAATCGCAACAAATTACTGATGGCATGAGTGCCGTGAGCCAGCCGACTTTCACTCGTGATGGCAAATACTTAGTATTTAATGCAAGTACCAACATTGGTTTAACCAATAGTGGTCTTCACATGACGGCCTATGACCGAAGACCGGAATATAATGCGTATGCCTTTATTCTTTCCAGCGACAGTCCTTCGATTTTCAAAAATGAAAGTGATGAGGAGACAGTAAAGACCGACGCTCCAGCGAAAGAAGAAGAGAAAAAGGAGAAAGAACCTGCTAAGAAGAAAGACGGCAAGAAAGAATCTACGGACAAGTCGAAAACAGAAGATAAAGCAACAGATAAAGTAAAGCCTGTTAAAGTAGATTATGCAAACGTCAACAACAGGATCATTGCACTTCCAATACCTTCAGGAGCTTATAATTTCAACGGCAATATAGAAAACACGCTTTTATACGTTCGAAACGGTAGTTTATTTGCGTTCGATCTTAACAAACTAGAAGAGAAGAATCTGGTCGACAACTTAGGAAGCTATGCCGTATCTGCAGATGGAAAACAAATGTTATACAGCACGCGTCAGGGTTATTATATTGTCAATGCTGGTCAGAAGCCTGCTGGCGAATCCGGTAAGTTGAAGATGGAGAATATCAAGCTTCAGGTAGATCCTGCGGCAGAGTGGAATCAGATTTTCAATGAAGTTTGGGCGATGCAGAAAGAATTCTTCTATGTAGAAAATATGCATGGCGTTGATTGGAATGCTGTGAAAGCGAAGTACGAGAAATTCCTACCTTATGTAAATCACCGTTCCGACCTAGGATACTTATTGAATGAAATGATGGGCGAAATGGTGGTAGGCCACAACTACATCATGCCAGGCGATGAGCCGTCGGCTCCATCTGTTTCTACGGGGGTGTTGGGCGCAGATTATGCTATTGAAAACAATAGATATAAAATCAAACGGATCTACAACCGAATGGACTGGAATCCTGAGTTTAAAGCCCCTTTGGCAGAGCCAGGACTACATATTCGCGAAGGCATGTATCTTCTTGCGGTCAACGGCAAAGAGCTAACATCGGATATCGACATCTACAGCCTATTCGACTTTACAGTAGGCAAGCAGATTTACTTAAAGGTGAATGATAAACCTAGTTTATCGGGCGCTAAAGATGTTATTGTTCGTCCTATTTCTTTCGCAAATGAGGTAGCCCTGCGCAGACAGCATTGGGTAGAGCGCAATATAAAGAAAGTCGACGAGTTAAGCAATGGACAGATTGCCTACGTTTATATGCCGAATACCGGTAGAGAAGGATACACTTCATTTAACCGTTATTATTTCTCGCAAATGGATAAGAAAGCCTTGTTGCTGGATGAGCGTAATAATGGGGGAGGATCGGTAGCCGATTATGTAATCGACCTCTTGTCGCGCGAACTTATCGCAGGTTGGGGTATTCGCGACGGAAAGAGCTTTACAACACCAGGCAACGGTATTTTTGGTCCGAAAGCCATGATCATCAATGAAAATGCGGGGTCTGGTGGCGATATGATGCCCTACATGTTCCGTTTCAAAAACCTGGGTAAACTAGTCGGACGCACGACCATGGGAATCCTGGTTGGTATTTCCGGATACCCTCCGTTATTAGACGGCGGAAGTGTTACTTCACCTAACTTTGGGGTATTCGACTTAAACGGCAATTACATCATAGAAAACGAAGGGGTGGCTCCAGACATCTTTGTTGAGCAGATGCCGAAAGATCTATTGGAAGGAAGAGATCCACAGCTAGAACGCACCGTACAGCTGTTATTAGAGGAAATAAAAACCTATCCGTATAAAGAACTCAAGAAGCCCGCGGATCCAATCCGTGTCAACTAAAAGGAAAGCCCCGGCAAAAAGCTGGGGCTTTTTCGTTTAATGCCATTAAAACAGTATTTTTGACTATGCTTATAGAAATTTGGTCGGATATCATGTGTCCCTTTTGTTATATTGGGAAGCATCATTTTGAAAAAGCTTTAGCTTCTGTTGATTTTGCAAATCAAATTCAAGTAGCCTATAAAAGCTATCAATTAAACCCAGAAACACGTTTTACACCCGGTGAAACGGTATATTCGATGCTCAGTAAATCAAAAGGAATGCCCATCGAGCAGGCCAAGGAGATGACCTCCCATGTGGTCAAAATGGCTAAGGAAACAGGTCTAACCATAGATTTTGATACCAACATCCCTGCAAACACCTTTAAGGCTCATATCCTGATCCACTTTGCTGAAAACAAAGGGAAAGCTAGTGAAATGAAGGAACGTCTTTTTGAGGCGCATTTCGTTTCTGGATTAAATATAGAAAATGACGAGGTTTTACTACAAGTAGGCGAGTCATTAGGCTTCTCCGCAGAAGAAATTAAGGACGCGCTGAGCTCAGAACAATATGCTTACGCTGTAAAACAAGATATCAAAGAGGCGCAACACATCGGCATTCGAGGTGTTCCATTCTACCTTTTCGATCGTAAATATGCTGTTTCCGGTGCTCAACCCGTTGCTGCCTTTGTAGAAGTGCTAGAAAAAAGCTTCAGCGAATGGAAAGCCAAAAACCCCGGGATACAAATGTTAAATGACCAAAACAGCGATGCTAGCTGTGGACCCGATGGCTGTAGTTTCTAAGTAATCAAAGGTATGAACGCCGCCAAACCACATTCGCCATGGCTATCTTTAGTGACTCTTTTAGGCTTCACCTTTGTGGGAGCCTTAGCTTCACAGATTGTCGTTATAGTCCTTTTCGCGCTATTTTCCGGAAAATTCGATATCAGTTCGCTCGGTAACCCACTCAGCCTAGCTGAATCTAAACGTAGCTTATTATACCTGCTATTAGCAAGTAGTAGTCTAGGCACATTCCTGTTTCCTGCAATATTGTTACAACGTTTAGAAAGAGATCAGTTCAATTATTTTCCTTCCAGGGATATGCGCTTGAATTTATTTCTAGGATTAAGCTTTCTTTTCCTATTAGCGGCGAGTCCGATTATGGAACTCATCAGCCGCTGGAATATGGAAATGAGCCTACCGGAAAGTCTGGTAGGGGTTGAAACATGGATGCGCACGCAGGAGGATGCGATGGCTGAGTTGACCAAGAGCTTGGTCATGGTCGATAGCCCGAGATGGTTAATCGTGAATATTCTGGTCATGGCTGTAATACCCGCGATCGTAGAAGAGTTTTTTTTCCGCGGCGCCTTACAAAACATCTGTTTTCGCATTTTCGGCAACCAGCATGCTGCCATATGGATTACGGCGATTATTTTTTCAGCAATCCACGTTCAATTCTTCGGCTTTTTTCCGCGAATGATTCTCGGACTGATATTCGGATATGCCTTTGTGTGGACCAAAAATATTTGGGTACCGGTATTTGCCCACTTCGTAAACAATGCCACAGTAACGATTATTGCTTTCACTTTCCATAAGCAAGGAAAAACATACGACGACCTGCAATCTGCAGACGTGTACTCTCCGATCATATATTTGACAAGCTTTATCGCCGCCTTATTGATTGGTTACTATTTTTATAAAAAGTCACAAGAAGTAAATAGATTAGATGAATCCGAATTGGACTAAAGTAAAAGTTTTTACGAATGCGCTGCAGGCGGAAATCGTAAAACAGATGTTGGTAGAAAACAATATCCCCGCAGTCGTATTAAATAAACAAGACTCTTCCTATCATTTTGGATTGGTAGAACTCTATGTAGATAATGAGCATACGTTGGAAGCAACAGCGCTAATTGATAGTTTCAACGACGAAGAATTACAAAACAATGAAGACTAGAGCGATAACCGGACTCTTTTTTGTGATTGCCTTGGTTCTTGCCACGCTATTGAACTCGTATGTCTTCGTGGCATTCTTCAGCTTGATCGGCGTACTGGCCGCACGCGAATTCTTCCTGATCTGCAAAACCGAAAACACCAAGCCGCTCATGGCGCTCGGTTTGGGCACTGCCACCGTATTGGCTTTACTAGTTTCTTTATATCTATTAGGGCATCTGGAGGTAAAATATCTATGGCTCGTTCTGCCACTTTTTTCCTTCATTTTCATTGCCTCTCTTTTCTTAAAACGAGATCAACCCTTCCACGATATAGCATACACCTATCTGGGCATCTGGTACGGAGCGATCCCCTTTCTATTTTTTATCGCATTGGGATTCACTCAAGGGAGCTTCAATCCATACATCCCATTAGGGTTCTTGATTATCCTTTGGGCAAATGATACAGGCGCCTACCTATCGGGCAGAGCTTTTGGCAAGACCAAACTCTTCGAACGGATTAGCCCAAACAAAACCTGGGAAGGATTTGTTGGAGGCGTGGCGCTGGCAGTCCTGATCGCATTGAATCTGGAGCAGTATTTCGGCTCGTTGACCAAAATGCAGTGGGGAAGTGTCGCGCTGATTATATCTGTATTCGGTACGCTTGGCGATCTGGTGGAATCCATGCTGAAACGTAGCCTCGGAATTAAGGATTCCGGACAGATACTTCCCGGCCATGGTGGCTTCTTAGATCGTTTCGACGGGCTTTTAATTGCAGCACCATTAGTATTTCTTTTACTCTTATTTATTTAGACGCGTATGAAAATCGATAAGGCAAGCTTTGATTTTTTGCTAGGCTTAAAGGAAAATAACAATAGAGAGTGGTTCCAGGAGCATAAAGCAGCATACGATGCTGCACACAAAAATGTCATCGAATTTATTGAGGCGATCATTCAACGATTAGCAGAGCTTGATCCCCATATACATACGGACATCTCAGCGAAGAAATGTTTATTCCGCATCTATCGCGATGTTCGGTTTTCTAAAAACAAAGATCCTTATAAATCCTGGTTTGCCGCCGGTATCTCGGTCGATGGCAGAAAGCTAGCCGGACCAGAATATTACATACATATCGCTCCGGAAGAGACTTTTTTAGCTGTAGGCTATTGGCGTCCCGAGAAACAACATTTAGAAGCGATTAGACAAGAGATTGACTATAATGCCAAGGGTTTGTTCGATTCGCTGGAAAAAGGCGGCTGGAAGCCCGAAAACATGTCGGGCGAGGATAAGTTGAGTAGACCACCCGCTGGTTATACTGCCGATCATGAACATATCGATATCCTAAAGCATCGCAGCTTTATTCTATCCAAGAATATCAGCCGCAAAGACATGGAATCTAATAAAGCTCTAGATATCGTTATTAAAACCTACGAAAGCATGATCCCCTTCAAGCAATTTATCCATACCGCATTGGATCAGTAGGGAAGACTGATTTTACCCATACATACCGCTGGGGAGTCTTTGATAGCAGTAACGTTATCCGGATCTCCGGCCAAAGTTTCATTGGCTAATACCGCAAAAAGACAGGCTTCTTTCGCATCGGGGTCCAATCCCAATTGCAGAAAGGAGGATACCGCATTCGGGAAAGCTGTTTCCAGTTGCTGCATAAGCATAGGATTATGCAAGCCACCGCCACTCACATAGATCTTTACGTTTTCTAAGCCTTCGATTGCCCGTTCTATACCCTCAACCATTGTTTCCGCAGCAAACTTGTTCAGTGTCGCCATCATATCCGCATGAGTGAGATCTTTTGCCTCCTGCAGATCCTGTAGACAAAGATTCAAATAATCCAGGTTGAACAATTCCGGGCCGGTTGTTTTCGGAAAGGGAAGCGTCAAGAAGTTATGGTTTTTCAGACGTTCCAAGACTTCAGAATCTGCTTGGCCCGATAGCGCGACTTCCGCATTGAAGTCCATCTCTTTTCCAAAATGACGAAACATGTACTGGTTCATCATGGTATTACCAGGGCCCAAATCAGTAGCGTAGGCTTCCAGGCCTGTCCCAACTTGTGGCAGGAAGGTAAAGTTGGAGATCCCTCCAATATTCAATAATATTCTATGCTCAGCGGTAGAGCTGAATAGCAGGAAGTCACCATAGGCCGCCAATGGTGCACCTTCGCCGCCCGCTGCCAAGTGCTTCTGTCTGAAATCGCTTAAGGTGATGATGCCGCTACGTACTGCAAAATGATCGCCATCGCCAATCTGTAGCGTGGAATTTGGTAGACGTTTATCGCCGGTATGTGATTGTGGCGCATGAAACACCGTTTGCCCATGGCTTGCAATCGCATCTACTTCCGCCGGATCAATTCCCCATTCGGCTAAAGCATCCAGAATAAGGCGGGAATGGACTTCAGCGACGTAAGCATTCAACCCACAAAGAACCTGATGGTCGATTGCACGCTTCGCAAAGACCTGACGAATCCATTCTCTAAACTCATCTTCATAAGGCATCGTAGTAAAGTGAAGAAGCGATAACTCTGTAGAAGTGCCCGAACCGGCAATTTGACACAAGGCAATATCCAAACCATCCAACGAGGTACCCGACATTAACCCGATAATTAGGCGTTCTTCCTTTTGGCTTATTTTCGCCAGCTTAACGATACTCTTATTCATACGATAAAAATACATTTAAATTTGTAATCTCCTTTCTTAATCCTATTTTTGGGGAAATACAAAAATTAAAAACATGAATTTTCCTTCTGAATTAAAATACACCAGAGATCACGAATGGATTCGTGTGGAAGGTGATGAGGCTGTTATCGGTATTACAGACTTCGCACAACGCGAATTAGGAGATATTGTATTCGTAGATATCAATACAGTAGGTGAAGAAGTAGCGGCGAACGAAGTATTCGGTACTATCGAAGCGGTAAAAACTGTTTCTGACTTATTTATCCCGGTTACAGCTACAATCTTAGAAGTAAACGATGCTATCGATGCATCTCCAGAGTTAGTAAACTCGGATCCTTACGGTGAAGGTTGGATTATCCGTGTAAAATTAAACAACGCTGCAGACGTTGATGCTTTATTAACAGCAGATCAATACAAATCAGAAATCAACGCTTAGTCTTAAGCGAAATCCATAAGAAAGCCCGATTGTTAGCAATCGGGCTTTTTCTTTATCTGATAAACCTATTGGGTTACGCTGATATTCATTTCAAGAACCACTTTTTGCCCTTGCGCATTCATATCCATTTTCATATTAGCGCCTTTGGTATAGTGGGTTTTCTCGTCCAATACATATTTAGAAGTGAATGAACCAATCTTCTCATCCGATGGCGTGAAAACATCGCCTGTAGACTCGATGATATAACCTTCAGCATCTTTGCCTATATACTTGTTCAAAGCCTTGATTTTCGTTTGTTTGCTGTCGATCTCTGAATTCCAGGTATCGCCAGGGTTTACAGCATGATCTGGATAACTTGCTGTCATCCCCATGCTCTCCATAGACTGTCCAGCAGGTGTGTCTACACCATCTGGCATCGTAACGTCCACTAGCTTTCCTTTTTCCGTGATGGTCATAACCATCTTCTTACCGATTAGTTTTTCCATCTCAGCACCCAACATCTTTGTCATGGGATCTTCGGATGGGTTTTCCGAATCATAGGACATCGTCATCATCCCCGCATCCATATCCATCTTAATAGCATCTGTAACCGACTCGAACACATAATTGACACCATCTTTCTTTACGCCTGTAACGGTGTTTTTCATGTTCATGTCCATAATTATGCTTTGTTCTCCTTCCACATCCGTTTTCATGACCGTCGTTTGCTTAAAGGGCTTATTTAGAGGAACGTTGATTTTAAATTCAACTTGTTGCGCTTTAGTATAAAACGCAGCAGAGGATAGTAAAAATAATACAAGTAATTTTTTCATAGTTTATGTTTTGTCTACAATATTAGCGTTATATGATTTAATCTATTGAGTGCTCTAAAGTACATAAAAAAATAAGTAATTGAACGGTCAGCAAGCCAGGCAGAGACAAATATTTTACATCCTACGTGGCAGTCCTTTTCTAAACCCAATTCAAACCCCTTTCAAACCCAATGTAAAGCCCTTCCAGAGCGGGCTTGAAAGGGTTATACATTGGGTTTGAAAGGGGAGAGTAATGGTTTTATCTAGTACTAAGTATTTAGTAGTTAGTATTAAGACCTAGGGCGTGAATAGATTTAGATATTAGATGTCAGATGTGAGATTTTAGCGTATGGTTCAAGACACGCGTCTAAAATCTAATGTCTCATATCTAAAATCTAAAACAAAAAAAAGAGCTATCCATTGGACAGCTCTTTTTTTTTGTTTTAAATATTTTTTACTTTTTAACGTAAGATACTTCTTTTACCGCTTTAACCACTTTAGCGATGCTAGGAAGAGAAGCTTCTACTAAAGTAGGAGCGTATCCTAGAGGTACATCTGCTGATGTTACGCGGATAACTGGAGCGTCTAAGTAATCGAAAGCGTGTTTTTGAACGTGGAAAGTAATCTCTGAAGAGATCGAGGCGATAGGCCATGCTTCTTCAACAATTACTAAACGGTTTGTTTTCTTTACAGATTCGATGATTGCTGGGAAGTCAATTGGACGAACTGAACGTAAGTCGATTAATTCTGCATTGATTCCTTCTTTTGCTAATTCCTCTACCGCAGGGATTACTACGCGTGGAACCATTTTACCGAAAGAAACAATCGTTACGTCTGTACCTTCTTTTACTAAGTTTGCTTTTCCGATAGGTAAGTAATACTCTTCTTCAGGAACCGGACCTTTATCGCCATACATCACCTCAGACTCCATAAAGATTACTGGATCTGGATCAATGATAGATGATTTTAAAAGACCTTTAGCGTCATATGGGTTAGAAGGAACTACCACTTTAAGTCCTGGTGTGTTTGCAAACCAGTTCTCGAAGTTCTGTGAGTGCTGAGCCGCTAATTGGCCAGCATTTCCTGTAGGACCTCTAAATACGATTGGACAACTGAATTGACCCCCGCTCATTTGGTGAATCTTTGCAGCAGCATTGATAACTTGGTCGATAGCTACTAATGAGAAGTTGAATGTCATGAACTCAACAATTGGTTTTAAACCATTCATAGCAGCACCAACACCAATACCTGCAAAACCAAGCTCAGCGATAGGTGTGTCAATAACACGTTTAGCACCAAATTCATCAAGCATACCTTGACTTACTTTGTAAGCACCGTTATATTCAGCGACTTCCTCGCCCATTAAAAAAATTGTTTCATCTTTACGCATCTCTTCGTTCATTGCTTCACGAAGGGCTTCTCTGAATTGTATTTCTCTCATCAGTGTTAGGAATAGTGTCTTTTTAAGATATGCAAAAATACTATATTTTCTCGATATTTAGCACGAACACATGTACTATTTTCGATGTTCGCGTGTCGTTCATCGCAAATAATCACAATATTATGACCTATGTTGTAGGATAAATTCCTGTAAGTAGCGGTTCAGTTTGCTTAGCGCGATCGGAATGTTCCAGTTTTTCGTGTTTCGGGTTTCTACATAATTGGAGATGGCCCGGACTTGTATAGCAGGCACATTGGCTCGCCGTGCGCAGTAGAAAAATGCCGCGCCTTCCATACTTTCAACAGTTTGCGGGTTCAGCAGTTCTTTCAGCCGGGTAATAGATCTTTCACAACCGTGCACCTTATTAACCGTGATGCCCTCGACTTCATCCAATTTTGTGTAGACCGGAGGGAGCTCAACCTCAGGCAATACGGTGGGGAAGACCGATTGTCCAAAGCCCAGCGTCTCGATCGGAATGAAGGTATCCTTGTCTTCGGCTCCGAATTCAAAGATTCGGTCGGTCGTAACCCGAACAAGATCGCCAAGCACTCGCGAATAGTCAAAAGAGCCTGCAATGCCGACATTGAGAAGGAGCTCATAAGTTTCCTTAGCCAATTGCTGTCCGAGGCTAAATGCCGTTGCGGTCATTCCGACGCCAGTGACCAGATAATCAACCTGATACTCTTGTAAAAAAGGGATGGATTCTGCGATTTCGAACTCGGTTGCCGCGACGATAAGAATTTTCATATGTCTAAATGGATGCACGCTAAATTACATTAAATTACGCTATCTTTGTACTATGATTTATATAACACGACGCGAACGATTTAACGCTGCCCATAAATTGCATAGGGAAGACTGGACTCCGGAGGAAAATGAACGAGTTTTTGGTATCTGTGCAAACCCTAATTGGCATGGCCATAATTACGATCTGTTTGTTACTGTTAAGGGCGAGATTAACCCGGAGACCGGGTTTTTGATCGATCTTAAGTTGATGAAAGAGATCATTAACACGCAGATTATCGACAAAGTGGATCATAAGAACATTAACTTGGATGTTGACTTCATGAAAGACAAGATGGCTTCAACGGAAGTGATAGCTATGGAAATCTTCCACATCTTGAAACCTCACTTTGCAAAAGAAAATGTAACGCTTCATGCCATTCGTTTGCACGAAACGGAAAATAACTCGGTCGAATACTTCGGCGATTAACTCATCATTAGTTTTAAAAGAAAGAATATGCACGATTTTGACGAAGCAGAACAAGACGGCTATATCAAAATAGATCAATACAATGAAAAACATGTGGAGCGTATTGCGAACCACTATAAAGACATATTAGACGCCTTGGGCGAAGATCCAAACCGCGAAGGCTTGGTGAAAACGCCGGAGCGCGTGGCGAAGGCATTGCAATTTTTGACGCATGGTTATGATATCGATGCTTCGGAAGTTTTGCGCAGCGCCATGTTTGCAGAAGAATACAGTCAGATGGTGGTGGTGAAGGATATCGAGGTGTACTCGATGTGTGAGCATCATATGCTTCCATTCTTCGGGAAAGCGCATATCGCCTATATTCCAAATGGTCATATTGTAGGATTGAGCAAGATTCCACGCATTGTAGATGTATTTGCGCGCAGATTGCAGGTTCAGGAGCGCTTGACCAACGAGATCCGCGACTGTATTCAGGATACTTTAAAACCTGCAGGCGTAGCTGTTGTTATCGAATGCAAGCATATGTGTATGGCGATGCGCGGTGTACAGAAGCAAAACTCGGTAACTACGACTTCTGCTTTTACAGGAGCATTTCAAAACGACGTGACGAGATCGGAGTTTTTACGCTTGATTACGGCATCTTTAGACTAAAAGTCTCTAAATATAATACTTGTTAAAACCGCTTTTAAAGCGGTTTTTTTGTTTTCCCGTTACCGTGTAATCTTTTGATTAGCAGTCTTTTAAATAAAAAATCATTGTTTTATAAAAACTAAATTTTTACCTTTGCGCAGTATGTTTGAAGATTTTGAGCGTCTAAATTCCTATTTGGAATATACTACCGATGAGGAAAATGCGTTGTTAAAAAGGGTCAATCGAGAGACCTATCTTAAGGAGACCATGCCGCATATGCTGTCGGGACATTACCAAGGAAGGGTGCTGTCGATGCTTAGCAAATTGGTACAACCAAGATTAGCGCTTGAAATAGGAACATTCACCGGCTATGCGACGATTTGCCTAGCGGAGGGATTAGCAGAGGGGGGCGTTTTACATACCATAGATATCAACGAAGAGCAGCAGGAGCGCGTTCAGGGTTATTTTGAGCAGTCGGACTATGCATCGCAAATTGTTTATCACATTGGAGACGCCGCGGAAGTTATTCCAACAATCGAGGGTCAGTTTGACTTGATATTTATAGATGCTGATAAGAAACGCAATCTGTATTATTTTCAGGAGCTTATTGATCGGGTGAAGACAGGAGGGGTGATATTAATAGACAATGTCTTGTGGAAAGGCAAGGTTTTTGATGATAAGCCGGACAGCCAAACACAACAAGTAATTGAATTAAACAAAACACTGGCGAGTGATAATAGGGTAGAAAAATTAATTCTCCCGATACGTGACGGACTTTTTGTGCTACGCAAAAAGTAGTGTTAAACTAAAAACAGGTTTATGCTAAAACATTGTAGAAAGATTTTTATGGTATGTATACTTACCGTAATTACAACTTTAAGCTTGCATGCGCAAGACTACACAACAAAAACGTATATAGCGAAGCACAGCACAGATGCGCAACGCTTAATGCGAGAAACAGGGGTTCCAGCATCAGTAATATTAGCTGTAGCCATTCATGAAAGTGCATACGGAAACAGCCGTATCGCTAAGTACCTAAATAACCATTTCGGGATTAAGGGAAAAAACAACAGTACGAAGATTCGCTCTGCTTATAAAGGCTATGGTTCCGTACTAGACTCTTATCGGGATTTCGTTGGGCTATTGCAAAGAAGAAAGGCTACCAAACCTTTGTTCGATAAGCATGAATCAGACGACTATAAAGCCTGGGTAAAAGGGATTGCCAAATCCGGCTATTCGGCAACCGGCGATTGGTCGCGCAAGGTGATCTCTACGATTGATCGATACAACCTAGAGAAATACGACGAAAAGATAAATCTGAATTAATCGTACTTAACGAATGACAAAGAGATTGATGTTGGCCAGTTTAATATTGGCCATATTTTTTGTTTCATGTGGAACGAAGCGCTCTACAGTACTACAGAAACCTGGTTCGAACAAGGGGACGACCCATCGCCCCAATACATCGGGAAACAGCGGTAACAAGGGAGCTGTGTCGATGACAGGATTGGCCTATATCGACCGATATAAAGGCATTGCCATCGAAGAGATGAACAAGTATGGTATTCCGGCAAGTATTAAACTAGCACAGGCGCTATTGGAATCGGGCAACGGTAATTCCTACTTAGCTGTCAATGCAAACAACCACTTTGGTATCAAGTGTGGCGGTTCATGGTCCGGACGCTCTGTTACGCGACCTGACGATGCAGTAAACGATTGCTTCCGCGTATATAATAATCCTGAACAATCTTTTAAAGACCACTCGCAATTCTTGTTAAGAAAGCGCTACGAGCCGCTCTTTGCGTTGAAAAAAGACGATTATAAAGGCTGGGCTCGCGGGTTGAAGGTGGCAGGATATGCGACTAACCCTCGATATCCGGAATTGCTGATCGATCTGATCGAGCGCTACAATCTACAACAGTATGACGTAGCGGAACGACATGTCGAGGTCATCGCTCGCGCGGAACGCGTTGAAGAAATTATCGAAGACAAAAAAGTGGTGGAACCTCAGGTGCCAGCAGAGGAAATCAAGAAGCCTGTTGCCATGCAAATCTATGAGGTTAAAGCCTCCGACACATTAACGAATATTGCAAGCAGATATCAGACGACGGTAGCCGCATTGAAAGAAATGAACGGGTTGTCTGGTGAAAGTGTTTATGTCGGACAGCTTTTAGTCGTATCAAAATAGTTACACGGCTCATTAAAAGATGTTAAATATTAGCAACCTATTCGTCTAAGATGTAGTTTTGGTATTAGATGAAAAACCTAATAGCACTACTTTTTCTAATTTTAGTTTCTTTATCTAGCAACCTATATGCCCAAACGCTGGTGTCTGGTATTGTTTATGATAGAGAGTCTAAGCAACGCTTGGGAGAGGTACAAATTAAAAACCTAAGCACCAACGTACTGCTATTTAACGATTCGCGAGGTGAGTTTAGTTTGAAGGCGCAAGCCGGTGACCGGATATCGATTCGTAAGTTAGGCTATGTCGGCGACACATTGACGTTCAACAATCAGCAAGCATTGATTATCAATTTAACGCCTGCGGTCAAACGGATAGATCCGGTACAGGTATATGGTCGTCGCTCGCCGGATGATGTATTAAAAGAGATAAAAAGAGACTATAAGAAAGCTTTCGATCTGGCACAGCCGAAAGACTATTTTACGGTCGGACCGACTGGCGCTGGGGTTAGTATTGATGCGCTGTATAGTTTGGTAAGCCGGGAAGCAAAGAATGCGCGACGCTTTACGCAGCATATCGAACGAATACATGAAGAGAATATCGTTGATTTTTATTTTTCGCCCGATTTGGTGCGTTCGCTGACAGGTTTAGAGGACGAGCAACTGCAAGTATATATGCGTTTATTTCGACCCTCATATGAGTTTATCTCAAAAGCTAATCATTATCAATTGGTACAATATATAAAAAGTAAGTACGAAGTGTTTAAACTACACCCAAATTTGCGACCTTTGCGTGAGTTGCCTGATATAAAGCTGGATGTTAATCAAAAAAAATAATATGAAGATAAAATTCTACCTATTACCATTTTTTCTTTTGATGCTTGGGTTTTCCGTAGCACATGCGCAAGATTTGAAGGATTTGCGCGTCAAACCTGACACGACAATCAATGAAAATAAAGAAGGAAAAGCATTGAATGTAAAGAATATTAATGTTCCTATCCCGAAGTTGGATCTAAAGGTAAACTACTGGAAACATTGGAGCAAGATCGGAATCAACTTTAATCAGGCCTCTTTTAGTGATAACTGGAAGCTGGGGGGTATCAACTCATGGGCGATTATGGGCTTGATATGGCATAAATCCGATTATACGAAGAATAATTTCAACTTTACCACAGAGATTGACCTGAAGTATGGTAAGATCAGAAACGAAGGACAGTTAGCAAAGCCTAACAACGACCGTGTGTTCTGGGATAATAAGCTTTCTTACAAATTGTCGAAAAGCTGGGCGATCTATACCTCGTTCACTTTCGAATCGCAGTTTGATAGCCGTTATACTTATGCGAAGGCAGCGGACGGACAGGATTCAATTACCGGCGTGGTTTCAGCATTCATGTCTCCAGGATATTTTACAGAATCCCTGGGTTTGGAGTATAAACCAGATAACACTTTCTCCTTACGTTTCGGTACGGGTACAGCACGTCAGACTATTATTTTGGATGAAAGAATTAAGCCAAGATCTGCTGATGCTTATTTCCAACGCTATGGGGTTTACCCGAATCCTAAGGATCATAGCAAAGGAACCGGCGAGAAATACGGTGTGGAAGAGGGTAAGAGCTTTAAAAACGAGCTGGCTTTCCAGCTTACAGCGAATTTAGATCGTAATCTGACGAAGAACCTCAATTTGAAAGCCCGTTATAATTTATTTGCTGACTACGAGGATATGAACGACCCGGCACACCGCTTGGACGCAACCTTTTCAGCAAAAGTAACCTCATTAATAAATGTATCCTTAAGTGGTACAATGCTTTACGACTCGGCGATGGATGGAGCGGTACAGTGGAATCAAGCTTTGGCAGTAGGTTTGCTTCTTAACTTACCAAAATAGATTGGATGTTGAAGATAAAAGAGTTTTTGGTCGTAGGAGTAGGGTTAGTTTTCTTGGTTGCTTGTTCAACAGCCAAGAAAACAACCGTCTTACAAAACCCACAAACTGCCGTTATAAAACCTTCTGAAGTTGTAGAAAATACAGTTATTCCAAAAGATACTGTGACGCTGAATGAGCAGATTACCCAACAAGCGAATCAGCAGAATCAAATAGATCCGAATGCTCCACTTAGTCCGGAGGAGCAAGCAAAGCAGCTTTTTACGACAGGTATTCATAAAGAATACGATTTTGCGCAAGCGATGCATTATGATTGGAGGAAGCCTTCCTACGTCATGATTCATCATACTTCCCAAAACAGTACAGCGCAGACGATACGTACTTTTCAGCTCCCGCATACCAAGGTGAGCAGCCATTATGTGATTGGCCGTGATGGTCGTGTGGTGCAGATGCTGAACGATTATATGCGTGGCTGGCATGCCGGAAGAGGTAAATGGGGACAGATTACCGACATGAACTCGGTGTCTATCGGGATCGAGCTAGACAACAATGGTTTCGACGCCTTCCCAGAGCCGCAAATTAACGCCTTGTTGACCTTATTGGATACGCTGAAGACGAGATACAGCATTCCGCAATTAAACTTCATTGGACACAGCGATTTCGCGCCCGGGAGAAAGGATGATCCGAATGTGTTGTTCCCTTGGGATCGACTTGCAGCACGAGGATTTGGTATATGGTTCAACGAGTCATACCTAATGCCCGCTCCAGCGACATTCAATCCTATCGATGCGCTTAAGTTAATGGGCTATGATATGAAGAATGAATCTGCGGTAATCCGAGCGTTCAAGAAGAAGTATGTAAGGACGGATCTGAGTCCGGTTTTAACGGATAGGGATAAGGCGATTATATACGATTTGTATAGGAAGTATTATTAGAATATTGGAGGTCGCTTTTCAGCGGCCTCTTCTTTCTTAACCCAGCCCTTTTTTCTTTCCCATCAATTCCTGAAGAATCAAACCTAAGGCAATCACAAAGACGCAGCCAATCAGATTAAGCCATAGGAACGCAACAACATCCAATCTCCAAATACCTACGACGATAATCTCAGAAAGAATAGCGGCAAGAAAAACTGCTTTTCCGCCAATTCTTTTGATATAGAATGCTACCAAGAAGATACCCAATATAGTCCCATAGAATAAGGATCCAAGGATATTCACAGCTTCCAGCAGATTGCCGAGTTTACTAGAATAGAGGGCGATTGCAATCGTAAATACACCCCAAAAGGCGGTCGCGATTCGAGAGGCATTTAAATAATGCTTCTCATTTGCATCCTTATTTACAAAACGCTTATAGATATCAATGACAGAAGTAGAGGACAGGGAATTGATTGCGCTGGCCGTAGCACCCATGGATGCCAGGAAAATAATCGCAATTAATAACCCGATCAATCCCTTTGGAAACACATCCGTAACGAACTTTAAGAAGATGTAGTTATTATCGTTGGTGTCAGCGGCGCTATCATTTTTCTTCATGAGGTCCACCAAATCCGCGCGGAGTTCTTTTTCCTGATTGTTATATGCCGCAAGCCGATCACGGATGCCATCGATCTTCGCATCTTCCTTTTTCGCTAGCGCATCTGTCAGTTCATTAACCACAAGTGTTTTCTCGGCGCTTATCTTTTCATGCGATTGCATGATCTTTTGGTAATCCGCTTTGTAGGCACTTTGCTCGAGTTTGGTAGTTTCCTGTTCATTAAAGAATAGGGGCGGCGTGTGATACTGATAGTATGCAAAGACAAGTATACCTATCAACAGGATAGAAAACTGCATAGGCACCTTTAAAAGGCCATTCATGAGCAAGCCTAGACGGCTCTCTTTAACCGATGAGCCTGTAAGATAGCGACCCACCTGACTTTGATCTGTTCCGAAATAGGAAAGTTGGAGAAAAAAACCGCCGATAAGACCCGTCCATACAGTATATTGATTATCTAAATCGAGGGTAAAGTCTATGGCATTGGTTTTTCCCGACTTCCCAGCAATATGGAGAGCCTCCGTAAACCCAATATGTTCTGGAAGTAACTGTACCACCAATACACCGGCTAAAAGTAGCCCGCCGAATATGATGGACATCTGTAGCAATTGAGTATAGGATACTGCCTTTGTTCCACCGTATACTGTATAGATCAACAAAAGCGCACCGATGGACAAGGTTGTCACGGTCAAATCGATGTTAAGAATGGTGGATAGGATAATGGCAGGGGCGAATATGGTAATCCCGGTTGATATGCCTCGTTGTATTAGAAAGAGGATTGCCGTTAATACTCTGGTTTTTACGTCGAAGCGTTTCTCGAGAAATTCATAGGCGGTATAGACTTTCAGCTTATGAAAGATGGGGACAAAAGTAATACAGAGTACAATCATCGCCAAGGGAAGTCCGAAATAGAATTGGACGAAACTCATTCCTGAAGAATACGCTAATCCTGGGGCAGAAAGAAAGGTGATTGCGCTGGCTTGTGTCGCCATGACCGAAAGACCTACGGTGTACCAGGGTAAAGAGCGGTCACCAAGGATGTAGCCGTCAATATTTTTGACGTTCTTGCTTTTATAGAGTCCATAAAGCACTATAGAAAGCAAGGTGAGGATGAGTACTATCCAGTCGATACTACTCATCCAAAGTATCTAGTGAAAAAATACATGAGGACTATACATACGAAAAGCCAGAGTACAATGATCCAATAGAATTGTCTCCAATTTCGTACGAAAGGAGGAAGTCCCTTATCTGTCATGTTTTTTATACGGTAATAAAACCGAAATAAAGAAAATTGCGAAGATTAAGCCCGCTACTGTACCGGTAATTACACCTAAAAAAGTACCAGTTGCAACCCAAGCAGTTAAAGCAGCTAATAAAACACCAACTAATAAAATAATTCCTTTTACGTTGATTCCGTTAGAGTTTTCGATTTGATTTTCCATTATATGTTATTATTATTTTTCTTCGTTAGCTAGCAAATTTACAAATAATCTATAAGCTCCGGGCACTCCCGCCGGTAATTGTCGGAAAAACGCCAAAGAAGTATAGACAAACTTGCCTTTCCCATATTTAGCGACCAATAAAGAGCCCTTATGTTGCTTCTCATTCTGATCAGCGAAGGATAATGGCGTGCGATATTGCTTATCGATATCCTCGGCGAAGTATAATCCGCGCTCTTGTATCCATCCGTCGAAGTCTTTTTGCGTTATTTTATTCGGATAGTTGAGTACAGGATCTTTTGGCTCGACAAATGTTGCCTTCGCATCTTCCTCCGTCACTCGAGCTCGGCTGATCTTAAAGGGATAAGGGCCGAACTGGTCGATGCCAGTACGCGAGTTGACATTATATTGAACTAAGGCTGTCCCGCCTTGCTCCACATAGCTCATCAGCTGTGGAAACCAACGCTGAATGGATCGACTTACATTATAGGCTCTAACCCCTAGAATGACAGCATCATAGCCCTGCAAACTCGAAGTAGTAATTTGAGACTCCGATAACTGCTCGACTTGAATACCGATATTGGCTAATGAACTAGGAATAAGGTCGCCCGCTCCGGCAATATAAGCGACGCGCTTAATTGGATTATTCAATTCTAAGGCCTTCACTTGTAATTTTACAGGAGGAAACCACGTAATCGGAGGGACATGCGGGTATAGAAGACGTTTATAATCATGAAGCGGCACCCCATTGGCAAGAAGTTCAATGCTTGAGGAAGCACTGTTCTTCGGGTTGCTGATTTCTACGGTCTTTATAATCTCCTGATTCGGCTCGAATGTGATAGTAAAACTATTAGGGTTTAATTGCAGACCATCTGACTGCTTAAAAGTAAGATCAATTTGTTGCTTTTTTGAGGAGTTGTTCTTCAACGTGATAGTCAAAACCTTTGTTTCTCCTTGTTGGAGCAACATATTGGGATGGTTGATGGAAGCCGTAATAACCGGACTAATGCTCATCGGCTCATATACCTCACCCTCTACAGGATCAACGTATTTGTATTTAATCTGACGCTCTACAGGAAATGTAAACCCGTTAATATCCAGGATAAATGTCGAACTCGGCAAGTTGCTGTTCTCCGGATTACCGTAATCTTTCGCATCTACAGCGAACTTTCCAAGGCTATGTGGCTTTTCCAGCCAATAAGGCTGTGTCCACACCGAAAAGGACTGGTTGTCCTCATATTTCTTGACCTCATTCCATGGCAATTCTTGATCAATGGATTTACCATTAATCGACTTTACCCGCACTTTAATTCCAGGATTGCGAAGGATAAGTTCGTTGGAAACCGGAATCTCTTCATTGACCACATAGTTGAAGTCGCTAGCAGTGGCTTCGATCCATAATCCCGAGCACGCGATAATCAACTCTTCGACATCTTGTAGCTTTTGCGTCTTGTAAACAGAGGGCTTAAGCTTTGAAATCAAGGTATGCAAGTTGATCAGTTTATCGATTGACGCTGCTGGGGCTTCCGCCTGAAACGTATTTTGAATATCTTTGATAGTCTGTTCAATGGCTGAAGTAGACTCGCCGAGGCGCTTCCAGCTGGAATCAATACCGTCAAATAAGCTTTCTTTAGCCTCATCGCCTGCAACGGCCTCAAAGTATTCGATGGACTTGCCACGACCTGCAGCAGCACCAAAACCCTGACTCTTATGCTGTGAGCGGCTTAAAGCAGCAATTTCCCCATAAGAATATCCCAATAATGGATTATAAGCACCAATATCGACCTTTAGCTGATCTTCGCGCGTATTGTTCATTCCGCCAAAATTGGCGGTGTTCCACAGCAAGCGTTTTGCTTTCCATGGTTTCAAGTCTTTTAACTGTTCTTGGAATCGCTTTGGATCGCCTGCAGCCTCGAAAGCTTCTTTGGCAAGGATAGCAGACGCTTGGTGATGACCATGTCCTCCACGTGTGTCGGGAGGGAAGCGATTGATGATAACATCCGGCTGTAGCTTACGGATTAGATAAACCGCTTCTCTTAGCGTTTCTTCCTTTTGCCAAAATGAGAAAGTCTCTTCATGCGTTTTCGAGAAACCGAAATCATAGGCAGAACTGAAATATTGCTCTCCTTTATCGATAGCGCGAGCTGCCAATAGCTCCTGCGTCCTGATTAAACCCAACTCAATGCCCTGCTCTGTGCCTAGTAAGTTCTGTCCGCCATCTCCTCGAGTCAATGATAAATATGCCGTTCTGTAGTTCTTTTCATTGGCTAACCAAGCTATCAAACGTGTGTTTTCATCGTCCGGATGCGCCGCAAAATATAGTACAGTACCCAAGGTAGAAAGCTTATCTATTTTAGACTTGATCAGCGCCGATGAATAGCTTTGCTGGCTAAAAGATAGTGTGATTGAACATAGGTATAGAATGACGAGGAATAGGGTTCTTTGCATCATATCTTAAAAGTAACGAAGTTTCAGTACAAAATAAAAGGAATCAAAAATAATTTGATTCCTTTTACCAACAATTAAAAATCTTTGACTTCAAACCCTGATTATAAACCTATCGGTTCGATTTGGCAGGATAATTTGCTTCGGGTCTAACCTTTAACGATTATAAAAGTACTATAAAATAGATGTAATCGGGCAGACCCCTTTAAAAAAACTTTTCCACAAAAACCAAGTTATACACAAGGTTTCTGTGGAAAAGAATAATAAATATAATAGTGCAGGCATCCAGCCTACAGGAGTTTATTTGTCGATAGACCCTAATACACGTTTCATGAAGGTGTTCAAGGCCTCTTTTTGTGGCATTCCCTCTTGTACCAACTTGTTCACTTCAACCGCACCGTACATATTGGAAATCAATTCGCCGATTACATCAAGCTCCTCATCCTTTAAGGAAGGAACCTCTGTTAATGCCTCCAGGGTCTCGATAGTTTCTAAGACGAAGTCAACATCGTTCTCGGCAATAAATTCTGTAAGGTGTTTAATTACTGGTAACTTCATTTAATAAGTCTGTTAATCCGTCGATTTTATTTGTTTGTACTTGGTTTACCAATTTGCCGTTCTTGAAAGCAGCGAAAGTAGGTAAGTTATTTACGTTCGCAAGCTTTCTTGACTCTGGGAATTTCTCCGCATCGGCAATGATGAAAGTTACTTGCTCGTTCTCGCCAGATAGTTTTTTAAATTTAGGCTTCATGATACGGCAGTTTCCACACCATGAGGCTGCATATTGAACCATCACCGTTTCATTGCTGTCGATGATCGCCTGTAAATTATCTTCTGTTAGTTCTTGTAACATAATGCTTGTATTTTAGTTGTTGAAAACAAAAGAGGAGACTGAACGCCTCCTCTTGTATAAGCGTTTATTAGTTATTTGATAGGTAAGACGCTACTCCGTCGCGTGTTGCGCTCATAGCCTCTTTACCTTCTTCCCAGTTTGCCGGACAAACCTCACCGTGTTTTTGTACGTGAGTGTAAGCATCGATCAAACGGATATATTCTTTAACGTTACGGCCTAATGGCATATCGTTTACTGATTCGTGGAACACTTTACCAGTTTCGTCGATTAAGTAAGTCGCGCGGTATGATACTGCAGAACCTTCTACCAATGTACCGTACTCTGGGTGCTCAACTTCTTTCATCTCTAAAATACCTAACACGCTTGATAAGTTGCGGTTAGTGTCAGCGATCAATGGATATTCAACTCCTTCGATACCACCGTTATCTTTTGCAGTGTTTAACCAAGCAAAGTGAACCTCAGCAGAGTCGCATGAAGCGCCTACTAAAATGGTATTTCTTTTTTCGAATTCTGCAGCAAGCTCTTGGAAAGCGTGTAACTCCGTAGGACAAACGAATGTAAAGTCTTTTGGATACCAGAATAACAAAACTTTCTTGTTTTCTTTCTGTGCTTTCTCAAATAAATTTAAAGTGAAGTTGTCACCTAAATAATCAATCGCATCAACTGTAATGTTCGGGAAATTTTTACCTGTAAAACTCATAATATTATTCTTTTCTTTTGTGCTACAAAGGTACACAATTTTATGCCTTCTTTTTATTGATATTCTTTATCCACTATTGGTTTTGTCTATATAAGGCAGGGGTCATTTATAAGTGTGATTTATATCACAAAACGGGATCTGCTGATAATGAGGAGGCAAGATTTAGTGACGCTCTGTGAAATGGGTTTTAATGAAGAGTGATAGGTGCAGGCAGAATAGCGCAGACTTTGAAATTATTGTTTGCACAAGTTCTTTAAAATAGTAGTTTTGTTTTCCGGCCCCGTAGTTCAACGGATAGAATAGATGTTTCCTAAACATTTGATAGCAGTTCGATTCTGCTCGGGGCTACTAAATTTGAGACACCCTAAATCGCTGGTCTCCTTTCTATTTCCTCGACTACCGTAATCGCACAGCCAATAAATCATTCGCTAACTTATGTAATCCATCTTCAATTCGCTTCAACTGTGATGCGCGAGGCTTTTTCAATCCGGCGGAATAATGCTGTAACTGCCGCTGATTGATACCGGTGATTCTTTCCAACGCGGAATTAGTGAAAATCCCTTTGTAATAGTTTAACAAACTTTCTACATCAAAATGAAAGGAAATCTGATAATCAGATTTTAAGATCTTGGGAATATTTTTGGAATTAAATTCTTGTTTAATAATTTGAATGCTATTAAGAATAGAATTCTTGGCCTCTTCGACAGTATCACCCCCTCCGTAAATACCCGCTGCATTCTCGGCATAAGCACTGAACATGTCAGCACTGCGCTCAATAATAATTTTCAAGGTTTTCATTTAATTTGTTTTTCCTTTTCTACTTATTTCTACAGGTTTTTATTTCAAACCAAGATCCTTTATCATTTTTTTTCGAAGGCCTTCGCCTATTTCTTTACTTCCATGATAGGGAATGGATACTATTCTTCCGTGTTTTCATAGATATAATGAGATCCATTGGTCCGAATATGAATCCAACCATTCTTGCGTAAAATCCTGTGAAACTCACTGGATTTCACGAAAATGATAATTTAACTAGATGTATCATATCTCTATAACGAAGTGTTCCTGTCATTTACAAACTAACAATATAAAGGTAGTAATAATACTACTTATTTAAAAGCAAATGATTTAGCAATCTGAAGCGGATATTTCCCCCAAAATCTCCCCATCCTTAAACCTTCTTCCAAAAATCTGCTCCTATCTAATATCTCTAGCTAAGCTTATTGCCAGCAAAGCAAACAAGAAATTATAATAGAAAAAGGCAACCTGATAAGTTGCCTTTTTTCATTAACCTGCATTTCCGTTGAAGGTTAATATATCTTGATCAAGTACTCGGTACTTCAATACCGCTGAAAAGCTACTCCTGATAATAGCTCTTGAATTTCTGCAATGTCGCATCATAGACCAAGGCCAGCTTAACATCCTCTCCACGCAGGATAAGCCCATCGGAAGGCGCTGGGCTGAATCCATTGGCGATCTCCGACATGTAAATCTTCGCACCTTTCTTAAATCCATTGATTCGCATCTTGTCCGAATAGTTTTCAGAATAGGCCACATAGGGTAAATCGGTCTTTTCATTGAAGCTAAGGATCAAGAGACGGCTGAACTGTTTCTCATTATTATCCAAAACGACGGCCACATCGGTAATACCATCGCCATCGAAGTCTCCGGTGCTATAGGTCGATTTAGCGCGTTCAGCGTTTTGCGTAATCGTATAGTCATTGCCGTTATAGCGGTTGTTCTGCAGGATCAATTGTTTATAGCTGACGCCTAGGTTATCAAAGGGTGGCAAAGAGAAATTCTTCTTATAGTCATCGAACTGGTAGGAAGGGATTAATTCCTTTTCCTTAAAACGATAGGCTATTGGATAAGCCTGTCCTGTTTTCGGTTCCACGAGATAGCCCCATGTTTCTTGGGCGTTGCTCCGCTCGGCATCACGGTAGATCACCGTACCGAAAGCCTGAGCGATATCTTTTCCCGTCGACTCTTCATATCCGATTGCTCCTCGTTCAATAACTTGATAGCGCTCAAAATAGATGCCCTCTTCCCCGGAAGATTCCGGCACAATGCGAACCTCATTGTTAATTGCAATGGGTGCTACCGGCGTTTTCTTCGTCGTGTCGACTTGCTCAGGCTGTCCAGGTCTTCCCGTCCCATTTTGCTGCGATGCGTAATACCAGTAGCCTATGCCGGCAAGGGCGACAAAACCTAACACGATCCAAAGCCAGTTATTATTGCGTGTGTTGTCTATTGATTCTCTTTCCATTGGTTTACAAGATATTACCAGAAATTAACTTTTCAAAAAATAGGTCCATCATCTTCGAGCTGGCCAGAAACTGTCTGTAATCTTCTGCAGTCGGGTTTTCCTTTTTAATGACCTCATTAAAAACCAGCTTTAACTGCTCATTGGTTTCGTTCAGCTTCTCATCCAGCTCCTGCATAGAAACACTTATGCGTTCTGGATTACGGCTCAAGAGCAATTCCTTGGCAAAAGCACGTTCCTTGCTTTCCAACAGCTGCGCAAGCATCATTAAGAGGATGATGCGCATTTCGTAGCGTTGCGATAAATTATCACTGTATTCTTCATCTCGTAGCGCCCGAAGTCGCGCCTCCAGGGCTTCAGCGTCGCCTTTTTGAGAGACAATCTGATTCATCAACTGGGCGATATAACTATTGAACATGTAGGACTGCGCATTTTCCCGCTGCTTCATCAGTTCGTCCTCCGAACCATATTGGTTCAGAAAGGTTTCAAAATAAGAAGCTGCCTTCTCAAATTCACGACCATGATAATGCGCTAGACCCAGCACCAGATTGAATTTATTCTCAGTTGCTAAGTCAATGTATTGCTTATGGATCCGAAAGCTTTCCTCATATTTATGGATATTGTTGGCATTGGCCATGGCGTTATACACCGTCAAGCTGGTCGGTTTCACCTGCATCGCCTTTACGGCATATTCATAAGCCTTCTGGTTTTCGTCGAGATTGCTGTAGGCCGCTGCTAAATTAGACAGATGGGTTTCATTATCCTCGGAGTACAGCACAGCTAAGCGGAACTTCTCCTTTGCTTTTTCAAAGTTCTCCATCCGAAAATAGGCAATCCCTGCATAGGATAGATATGTCGCGTTATTAGGCTCGGCTTTGCAAAGCTGCTCGAATAAGACTACAGATTTTTCATACTCCCCTAAATTAGAAAGGCTGTCTGCAGTAGCAAACAGCTTATCTTTATCTTGAGCATGCAGATGTAAACTGCCGATGAAGGCAAAAAATACGAGCAACCATTTCATTTTTATGCTGTCAGGTTAATTAGTGTTCAGTTAAGCTATCGCTAAGCTATATCAAAACTCATACCCGAAATATAAACAAAACCTTTGATTAAATAATTTTATCAATCCAACATCACAAAGACGCTACAACCAATCATCGAATTTCCTTATAAACCAAACCTTAACAGCTTGCGTCAGCAGGCAATAGGCTGTCAGAATTCCGATTAACCAAGGGAAGTAGGCTAGGGGCAAAGCCTGTAGCTTCAAGGACTCTGCGAATGGCGAAAAAGGAAGCAAGATACCGATCAGCATAATTAGACTGGTCAAAGCGACAACCGGCTTGGCAGCCCAACTCTGAAAGAACGGAATCTTACGCGTACGAATCATATGGATGATCAGCGTCTGCGACAGTAAGCCCTCGACAAACCAGCCACTTTGAAAGAGCGTTTGATGCTCTGGACTGTTCGCTTTGAATACAAAGAACAACACCGCAAAGGTTGCAAAGTCGAATATCGAACTGATTGGACCCACATAAAGCATAAACTTCGACACGCTACTGGCATCCCACTTCTTCGGAGTTTCCAGAAACTCCTTGTCCATGCGATCCCAGGGAATAGAGATCTGCGATACATCGTACAGCAGGTTTTGCACCAGTAGATGTATAGGCAGCATCGGCAGAAAAGGAAGAAAAGTGCTGGCGCCAATCATGCTGAACATATTACCGAAGTTGCTGCTCGCTGTCATCTTGATATACTTAATGATATTTCCGAAGGTTCGACGACCATAGAGCACGCCTTTCCGCAAGACGAGCAGGTCTTTTTCCAATAGAATGATATCCGCACTTTCCTTCGTAATGTCCACCGCGGTGTCTACACTGATGCCTACATCGGCAGTCTTGATCGCTGCGGCATCATTGATGCCATCGCCCATAAAGCCGACGGTATGCCCTTTGCTCCGTAGAGCATCCACGACCCGGACTTTCTGCAAAGGACTTAACTTCGCAAATACCGAAACCTCATCCACACGGTCTAGCAGTTCCTCATCCGACATGTCCTCCAACTCAGAGCCGCTAATGCGCGATAAGTATGGAATTCCAACATCCTGGCAGATCTTCGTCGCTACAGTCTCATTATCCCCCGTTAATACCTTGATCCCGACACCAAGCTTCTGCAAGGCCTCAATCGCCGGTTTTGCTGATGGTTTAGCGGGATCTAGAAAACCGATGAAGCCGGTCAATGTCAGCCCTTGTTCATCTGCAACCGAATAGTCTAGCGGGTGATTGCCGTCAAATTCGCGAATCGCCACAAGTAAGACACGCAGACCTTCACTATTCATCTTTTGGCTGGTCTTTAACACCGTTTTGCGCATGTTCTCATCCATCCCAACGATCATATCGCTTTCCATATGTATGCTCGTGTCTTCGCCCGGCTCAAAGGCACTGCTGCATAGCTCCAGCATTTCCTCCACCGCACCCTTGCAGATCAAAAGATGCTTCCCATCGCTTTTCTTAAGAATAACCGACATTCGACGGCGTTGAAAATCAAAAGGAATTTCATCAACCTTGATATACTGTTCTTCCACCTTCAGGTAATCATGCAGTTCCGCATGATCCAGCACTGCCTTATCCATCAGGTTCTTTAAGCCTGTTTGGTGGAAGCTGTTCAGATAAGCCCATTTCAATACCTCATCGTCCTCAAATCCAAAGACGTTCAGATGTTTTTCAAGCACAATTTTATCAATAGTGAGGGTGCCGGTCTTATCGGTACACAAGATATCCATGGCACCGATATTTTGTATGGAGTTCAACCTCTTGACGATGACCTTATGCTTACTCATATTCACGGCACCTTTCGCCAGGTTGGCCGTCACGATCATCGGCAGCATCTCGGGGGTCAACCCCACCGCAACAGCGATTGCAAAAAGTAGGGCCTCCGCCCAGTCGCCCTTCATCAATCCGTTGATCAGGAAGATCAGGGGAACCATCACCAACATATAGCGGATCAGCAAGAAACTAACCTTGTTGATCCCCTTATCAAAGCTGGTCTCAGGGCGATCCGTCACGATAGAGCGACTGATACTTCCGAAGTAGGTATAGCTTCCGGTCGCCAATATAGCGGCTGTCGCGGACCCACTGATCACATTAGTACCCATAAAGCAAATATTGTTCAGCGCTATTGGCTGCAGCTCCTCCGCATCCCGTATCGGTAGATACGATTTCTCCACCGGCAATGCTTCGCCCGTCAGCATGCTCTCGCTAACAAATAAATCCTTGCTGTATAATATCCGACAGTCGGCAGGGATCATATCGCCCGCAGAGAGGTAGATGATATCTCCAGGCACTAGAGCCTCCAGGGGAATTTCTTTCTTTCCGACGAACTTGCGAAGCACGGTTGCCGAAGTCTTCACCATCCCCTTCAGTTTCTCTGCAGCAGCATTGCTGCGGTACTCCTGAATGAAGCGGAGCAACCCGCTCACCAGCACCATCACAGACACGACGATCACGGTCTTAAAATCCTTATCATTTGCAGGGGCAAGCCACACATCCAGGATGAGAGAGAAGGCTGCGATCGCCAAAAGGATATAGATAAACGGATTTGCAAAAGCAACGAGGAGCTGGAAATACCATTTCGGGGCTTTCTCATGCTGCACCTCGTTGTGCCCAAACTTGGCGAGGCGCTCTGTAGCCATGAAATTCGTGATGCCCTCCTCGCTTGTTTCCAGCATCGCATAGACATACTTCGTATCTTGACTTGCCGCATGCTGCATCTTCGTCATGGTTCCTATATTCATTCCATTCGAGTGGACTACCGAACGGAGATCTTTTTTTCTTCTCTTTAACATTAAATTCCTCCTTAAATCATTATTCAATTTGTATTGCTTATAGCTCCGTTTGCAGGCTGCTAATCTCCCAGCTTGCTCTATACACATGTTCCTCTATCGTCAGACGGCTCACGACGCGCTCGACCAGCGAATCTTGGCGCTCGATCGTTTTGATTACCGCCCGAATAAATACCTGTTTCTTGTCTGCACTGTCGTCACTGCTCAAGGACTTCAATAGGAGATTGTTCTCATTGTTCAGCAGCTGAATCAACAGGACGCGCATTTGATTTTCTATACCGGGGTTACAGCTTAGCGTCAAGACGTAGTCTACATGTTCATCAATGGAAGAAGGGAAGTTAAGACGTCCTAAGGCCAGACCAATAGGTCGGAGCATCAAATGCGTGCAAACGATGGCGATTGTGACGATGGCAGCCTCCGGAAATAGACCCAGACCACATAGAGAACCTACTGCTGCCGAGCACCAAATCGTTGCAGCCGTATTGAGGCCCTGTATGCTCTGCCCGTCTTTCATGATCACGCCGGCACCCAAAAAGCCAATCCCGCTCACGATATAGGAGGCGATACGACCCACAGCATTCCCCCCGATATGGATGGAAAGCAGCACAAAGACCGTAGGACAAATGGATGATGCTGCTGAAAGACGAAACCAGAGAGCCCGCAGAAAAGAATTTGAAACTAGCTTTTGCCGATGAGCTTGAGGGACCTTATGGCGAAGCCAGCGAACCCATTACTGGCGATTATTGGGCAGAAGGACCGACCGTATCTTACGATAGTGGCGTCTGGTCGATTTACTTTGATAAATATGTAGACAAGAAGTTTGGGATGATACAGTCTTCAGACCTAAAGAACTGGAAGGATGTTTCCGATAAACTAAGCATGCCGAAGGGTATTCGGCATGGCACTGTATTAAAAATATCGAAAAAGGAACTCGCCAAACTAAAGGCGCTGAAACCTTGATTATTGGTTTTTGAAGATTTTCAGTCGGCTTGTCATCACGAACATCAGAAGGCCGAATATCGAGAACAGAGCGAATGAATAGCGTAGGCTAAATAGCTCAGCGATATAACCGATCAGCGGTGGGCCCATCAGGAAACCCAGAAAAGAAATACTGGAAACCATCGCTAAAGCGACTCCTGCCGGGATACTCTTATGTTTGCCGGCAACAGAGTAAACCGTAGGGACGTTACAGGCAACGCCAAGACCGACCAGCATAAACGCCAAGGTACCGATCCATAGATTAGGGAATATCACGGAGGCCAACATCCCGACAAACATCAGGATCCCCGATACCTGTAAGGTACGCTGTCTGCCAAAGCGTCCAACGACAAAGTCACCGATAAAGCGACCCGTAGCCATCATGATCATAAAGGAGGCATAGCCCAAAATAACCAATTCCTCCGGTGCCTTCACGACATCGTGGAAATAAACACCACTCCAATCGAACATGGCGCCCTCGGTAGCCATAGAAAGAAAGGCGATGATTCCCAGCTGTATAATCACTGCGTCGGGTTTGTATTTTGTCTTCCGCTCGCCTGTCTCTGTTTTATTTTGCTCCGCCAGCAAGAACGGACGGTTCCATAGGATATTGACAATCAATAGCGCCACTATAACAAGGAAGTGGCTGAGGGTATTAAACCCAATGTTCGTCATCAAAAGGCCAATTAAAGCCCCCGTAAATCCCGCCAGACTCCAAGCCCCATGGAAAGACGACATAATCGACTTGCCATACATATCCTCCGCCAGTACCCCCTGCGTATTTACCGAGATATTGCATAGGTTGCCCGCCACCCCGTATAAGAATAAAGAAGCTCCCAAGTACCAGGCATTCGGCGATAAAGCAATCGGAATAAGAATCAAGGCATAGATAATCGCAACAATGGGAAGCACCAGTTTACTTCCAAAGCGATTGACCATAGCTGCTGATAAGGGCATCGTGATCAATTGACCAATAGGTAGCATCAAAAGGATAGTCCCTAGCTGTGCTTCCGAAAGCCCCAATGCTGTTTTGATCGTCGGAATACGACTTGCCCAAGAGGCAAACCCCAAACCCTGACCAAAATAAAATAAAGCAACAGCAAGACGGATTCTACTCTTTTCAGAAGTGGTTATCAGTTGACTGCTAGGTGATAAGCTTGTCATTTTTATTAAAATTTGCGACAAAGGTAGAATAAAAAATATTAGCAATTCCCTGCTTAGTGTAAAAAAGACACCAAAACAAAGAAGAGCACCCCGGGGGATGCTCTTATAAGAAGGTTGATTCAGCGTTTGGTTAAAAAGAATATCTTACACCAAACTGCGCTTGGAATGGATTTCCAGAGAAGCCTTTCGCTCCGACACTGTTTACCGAATAGTTATATTGTTTTTTTGCTTGATCAAATCCGTCAACCTTGTATAAAGCTTGATTTCCTAAGGCATGGTTTACACCCCATTCCTTATTCAGCATATTCATAAAGTTGAATACATCGATAGAGAGCTCTATGCTGTGTGTCTTATAGAAACGTACATTTTTCGCAAGGCGTAAATCGACCGTTCCGAAGAAATCGTTGATACCCGCATTCCGCTCAGACATACGACCGGAGTATTTCGTCAATAGGTCTTTCATGCTTTGTGCTGCATCGGGGTTGTCCAAAATTCCCTGTATGCCTTTCTTGATACCTTCAGGAGTATTGGCGCCATTGGGGTCGAAGATAAAGGCAAGGTCATTGTCTGACGACACAAAGTCGCCATTGATGTTACCGCCCGCACGAAGGGTATAACGTGATCCTGCTACACCACTGAAGCGGAATCCGAATTGGAAACCATAGAAGGTCGGTGCCGTACCGTATACTACTAATTTGTGGCGGAATTGATTGTCGGAATAGGTAATAGAACTTAGGTTCCGTGGATCATCAACAACAGGTTGCACCAAGGTTGCCGTATTCGCTACGTTTCCATTGAAAGAGGTATTGTCCTTCGTATCGTTCCACGTGTAACTAGCGTTGATCGCTCCATCTTTAAAGTACTGATAGGTTGCATCGAGCACGACCGCATAGTGATTAACTTTTCCGAAGCTGGTTAATTCAAGTGCACGGCCAAGCTTGTTCGATACGCGACCATCTTTCCAGTCCGCCTGCCCATTCCCCGGAATCTTCTCCGCCGGAACAAATACGCCGCGATTCGCCTCATTGGCTAAACGGAAGAATGGCTCGCTTACTAAGTTGCGCTCGATATAGGTATAATTGTTTCTGCCTAAAGTCATAAATCCTGTAATTCCCACTTTTAAACGGTCGGTAATCAGCTTCGTATAGGATAGATTGGCTTTGTAAACCGTCGGAACCTTCGCATCCTCGCCCGTAAAGTTGATCGTAGGCAACTGATGTTCCTTCAATGAAGGAATGCTGTTCGGATCTTTGCGGTAGGCTTCAAAATCTGGCGTTGGTACTTGCGCACCGCGTACATCGACAGTCGCTAAATTGGAACCATCGAAGGTCAGGTTGTTGATGATCATATAGTTGTTGATATCCGAAGCGAAGATTCCCCCGCCTACGCGCAAGAAGTCTGTCTGGTTCTCATTGATATCCCAGGTAAACTGCAACCTCGGCTGAAGGATAAAGGAACTTAATCGGTTGTCCGTGCGCAACTTCAACTCATCATAAACCAATTGATTGAAAGTCGCCTTCGGATAAGCCGCATAGTCCATGCGTAGACCTGCCGTCATCTCCAAACCCGCCGCAATATTCTTTCTTAACTGCCCGTATAGTCCGAAGTTCATAATGGTGCCGCGAACAGCGATATCATCTTTCAGAGGAACCTCACGGTAGTAACGGTAGGGTTTTAAGTTTTCAAAATTCTGTAAAGCGTTGATCGGAGGAACGGCATTTTTATCGTTGGTAAAGTGGAAACGACCATTCACTTCCGAACCGTAGATTGATTTGGAATTTGTTGCCATAACATCCAATCCGAAGGTGTATTTTGCGAAATCAGTATCCCAATACAAATTGTTGGTCAACTGCAAAACATTGTTTTTAAAGCTCTCCTGCGCAAAACGATGACCACCAATTTGAAGATTGGTTGCCAAATCTTTACCATCAATATTGGAAGTTACATTCTCTACAATCGCGCGAGGGATATAATTCTTGCCAATTTGGTCGCCCTGTGTCGAGTTTTGGTAAACATAAAGATGTTGAACTTTCACCTCATTGGTTACGCGAGGAGAAATCGATGTACGAAGAGTTGCTAGAAAGCTGTTGTCAAAATTCTTGTCATTGCCATAAGACTCTAACAAGGTGATATTCGTGTTATCCGCCAATCCTAATGGATTATAGTCGTAGGTTAGGTTGTTGCGGATCGTCAATAAATTCTTTTCGTTGATTTGGTAATCTAAGCGGAGGAATGCAGCATCTGAGGTACGGCGCTTATTGATGGAACCGTATTGTGCCTGCTTGGATACACCGTATTTATTTTGTGCAATGCTGACGAAGTTGTCTAAAGTTGCTTTGTTGATGCGGTACAGGACCTCATCAGCTGGAGATCCGATATCGGCGATCAACAAGGAGCGATTGTCTTGCTGTCTATCCCAAACGACGAAAAAGTGCAATTTATCTTTAATGATCGGCCCTCCCAGAGAGAAACCGTACTGATAGGTCGAATAGCTGCCCATGCGTTTGTTTCCGCGAATATCATTCTTGCTGGTCAACCAGTCGGCGCGCCCAAATAAAAATGCGGATCCGGAAAGCGTATTGGTACCTGATTTTGTAACAGCAGAGATCGTACCGCCACCGCTACGTCCGAATGTAACATCATATTGATTGGTTACGACCTTGAACTCACGCACGGCCTCCATAGAGATGGAGTAAGGAGCGCCACTTCTTGCCGTTGTAGAACCTGCAGAAGTAGGGTTCTTAGCGTTCATACCGTCAATGGTAAAGTTGGTGGATGAGCCAAGCTGACCCGAAAGGGAACCGCCGGTAGACAAGGGAGAAAGGTCGGTTAAGGTCGTAAAATTACGCCCATTGACCGGCAGCGATTTAATATCTTTGGAGGAGAATGCCGTTGCAGCACCGAAGTAGTCTTTTGAGTTTTTCAACGCAGATGCTGTTACTTCCACTGCATCCAGGGAGGTGCTGGAAGAAATCAACAGCAAATTAACACGGGCAACATCGCCCTGGTTAAGCATAATGCCAGATGCCGATCCCACACCTTTTTCCATGTGGTTGGCCTGTACATGATATGGACCACCCAAGGGAAGCTGCTTGATGTCAAAATTACCACGCTCGTTCGTAACCGTGGTGGTTGTGAAACCCGTAGACTCATTACGAACACGGATGGTTGTATTGCTTGCCGGATTGCCGGACTCGTCACGCACAGCACCCGTGATGGAGGCTTGCGTTCCTTGAGCAAAAGCCTGTGAAAAAAGGCTCAACGCTAATAAGGGGATAAAGAGTAGAAATTTGAGGTTAAAGGATTTGTCCATGTTCTAAGTTTAATATAGTCCCCAAAACTATAATCGCAATGTTAACTCAAAATTGCCTGCATAAAAACAACCTATTATGCTTGTGTTAAAAAGATGTTTCAAACGGCTATTCGAGAAGACAACCTCGAGTTACACCCAAACCAGAAACAATGCACTCCCAATACATAACCCAATCAAAGCCCTTTCGGAGCGGCTTTGATTGGGTTATGTATTGGGTTTGTATTGGGTTTGAAAGGGCTTTAAGTGCTCGTAATTATGTAGAGGGGATGAGGAGGATTTGAAATAGTATTTAGTATTTAGTAGTTAGTAGTTAGTATAAAGACCTATGGCGGAAGATCTTATCCAGTTTTAAATCATCAGAATAAACCCGTGATTTCCTGATTAACCGCAAATTTGTTTGCATTTAGTACCTCCATTTTGTGGTCAACCTATTTCAGGGACGGACATAAAGACCTATGGAGGAATTATATATTAGGCAAGCAGACAATGTTCTAATTTCAAGTGTCTTATATCTAAAATCCACTATTTAAAGCCTAGTAACCCGCCATAGGTCTAACTACTAAATACTAACTACTAACTACTAATGTTAAATTCTCTTTGCTTTTCGCAAAGAGAATTTAACATTCCCTTAATCCCTTGTTAAACCTAGAAGGCTAGTTTTGGCCTATCAACAACCAAGAAAAATGAAAAAACTATATTGGTCCTTGTTGGCTTGTCTTTTATGTGGGACGGCCGTGGGACAGGATTTTGCTAAGGGGACAGTTTATGTAGACGTTAATGGCAATGGTCGGCAGGACAAAAAAGAGGCCGGGTTGCCGGGTGTCAGCGTGAGTAATGGTCGCGAAGTGGTTTTAACCGACAAGAACGGGAAATACGAGCTTCCGGTACAGAACGACAACATTATTTTCGTGATTAAGCCATCGGGTTATGCCTTGCCTTTGGATCAGAACAACTTACCGAAGTTTTACTATATCCATAAGCCACAGGGTTCGCCGGAGTTAAAATATGCGGGAGTTGCACCAACAGGTCCGCTTCCGAAGTCGATTGATTTTGGCTTGAAGCAACAGGAGGAGTCGAAGTCTTTTTCAGCTTTTGTATTTGGCGATCCGCAGGCCTATAACGAGGATGAGTTGGCTTACTTCTTAAATGGTGTGGTGAAAGAAGCCAATCAGAAAAAAGGCCCTTTATTTGGTATCAGCTTAGGGGACCTGGTAGGCGATAATTTGAGCTTGCATCCTGGATATCAGCATGCGATCGGGCAGATGGGTTTGCCTTGGTTCAATGTTATGGGAAACCACGATATGAACTACGATGTGGAGCAGGACTCTTTAGCGGATGAAGGTTTCGAGCGAGCTTTTGGTCCGGCGAATTATGCTTTCAACGTAGGCAATGCGCATTTCATTGTGTTAGACAACATCATCTATCCGCATCCTCAAACGGGTAAGGGTTATCAGGGAGGTTTACGTGCGGATCAACTGGACTTTGTGGAGAACAACTTAAAGCAGGTTCCTAAGGATAAATTGATTGTTTTGGCTTTCCATATTCCTTTGAATGTAGAGAATAATGCTTCCTTCCGCAATGAGGATAGACAGCGCTTGTTTGATTTATTGGCACCTTATGCGAATACGCTTTCCCTCTCTGCACACACTCATTATCAACAGCAAAATTTCTATACCGATCAGCATGGTTGGAAAGGCCAGAAGCCGCATCATGAATTTAATGTAGGGACGACCTCCGGCGATTGGTATTCCGGTATTTTGAATGCAAAGGGTATTCCTGCCTCGACGATGCGTGATGGTACGCCAAAGGGCTATGCGATATTAGCGATTGACGATAATAAGTATACGTTTGACTATAAGGTGGTCGATCAAGCGGATGATTATTCGATGGCTCTTTTTGGTCCTTCAGTTGTTAAACAGAAATATGCCGGTCGTTATTCTGTTTTTGCAAACTTCTTTCTAGGATCAGCAAATGATCAGGTTCGCTATCGTATCGATAATAAAGAGTGGAAGACAATGCAAAGAATCGAGACAGAAGATCCCGCTTATAGAAAAGATTTGTTGGCTTACGATGGAGCAACAACGTTGATACCGGGTAGAAGACCAAGCGATGCGGTAAAGTCTGCACACCTTTGGAAGCTTGATTTACCAAAATTAAAAGCCGGGAAACATAGTCTTGTTATTGAAGCGGTGGATATGTTCGGAAGAACACATACAGCAACGAAAGAGATTGAGGTCGTTGAATAAGCGAACTTTTAGCGGAGGTTTCGAAGGTTTTCAACCTGCCAACGAAACATAGCATAGTGAACTGGGTGGGCTATTCGCTAGCCCACACCAATTCTACTATTAATCGCAGATGGTTATTTACTATAATAATATAGTTTCTTGACCTCATGCCAGGATCTGCACCTCGCATTAACGGTTCGGATTATTAATCGCTCGGATGCAGCGCACATTCCTTCCTTCGTCGGAGACCCTATCTTCATAGGTGATTCCTCCCCAGGATATTCCCCACAATACTCTAGAAAATGAGGCGACTACGGCCTTACTTGTTGTTTCGTTTACGGCTGTAGCGGTCCAATAGTGGCATTGACCACCCGCCACTACCCCATATAGAAATCCTATAGGGCTTTGATCCACATAAGGGGCGAAGAAGCCCGGGGCGGTTCTGTAGCCCCCGTATGAAATGTAGAGTCGATTGTCGTCGTATGCTTCATTCCTGCTGTATTCCGTGTCTTTCTCCCACACTGCGCCGTAATTAGCGCCGTAGAAGATTCCGTTTATCTCTTCTTTTTTATCGGGTTGCCCAAGGGTTTCCCAGGTCGCTAAGTCGGGCATTTTCCAGGTTCCTTCCGGGTAGAGTAGCGCACAACCGTCTGTTGTTCCTGCTTCACCTCGAGGTACATCGGACTTCCAGTTCCAGAAATCCTGATCGATCGTTGTGATATTCGACCCATCCGGGTTGGACTTTAAACGATATTTATCCAACTTCAGTGGATTGTAGATGAGGTTTGTTCTAGCCCACATAATCCCCTTTACTTTAATTGGCGATTCGAGTAGGCGCAATGTGGCGATATGGCTGGATCCGATACTCGGTGTCAGCCCTTGTGGAAGCGTAAAAGATAGTCCCGGGAACTACTAAATGTTCTGGTCCGCCCATCGTCCAGCAAGATGCTAAGCGGCGTAAAATTGAACGTTAGATTTCCGGGACTGATTGCAGTTGTATTTAATGTGTAAAAACTGGCCACTTTCACTGCTTCTCCTTCCACGATATTGTCTACTTTCATTTCAGCATTGGTCACCACGGCATTTACGGGCTCAATATTGCTAAAACTGTTGCTGAATGGATTGTAATCGCCCATCGTCATCACTTCCGTACCGGGGACCGTGTTGTTTTGAATGCTGATTTTAGTGTCGGTAGAAAGCGTAGCGAACATACCTCGCACGTTGACGACGGCTTGGATTCTTGCCGTTTTCCGCTTGAATACGATATTCAGAAAGTTCTCTCCGGCTTGGATGCTAATGTTGCCGGAGGCAACCATTAGATCTTTATTGCTGAGTGCCCCTCTAGATATCAGTTTGCTGTCCGCATCAAAATCGGGAACTGATTCTCGCTCGTTGGTGGAGTATGCGTACCATTTGTAGGTCCACCCTAAATTGACTGGAATAAGCGGGTCAGTTCCTGTTGATCCGACCACGTTCGCTAACACATTATCGTTTTGATCGCAGAGGATGACCCGATATTTAACCTGGTCTTCCAACGGAATACTCGCAGCTTTTGCCCCTCTGGCTTTGGCTTGTGCGTCGCCATTGTTGGGCGTAATGCTGCTGCTGAGGGGTGCCTTTATGTTTTGTTCGAGACTGATCAGCGCATCGCCTAAGGTCCCAGACACGAGGGTTTCGTCGGCCTGAATCCCATGCCTTCTACCGACGTCACCCTTCATGCCAATGGCAGATTTGGCAACAGAGTTATCCCCTTCTATACCACTAATCTTGAATTTTAATATATGTTCCCCATTTGGTGTTTTGTCCCCCGTATTGCTGTATTCACTTTTGGAACAGCTAATTGCTAAGAATAGTGCCAATATGCATAGCGCAAGGAGCGGAATATGCTGCGTAAAACGTAATCTTTTGTTTTTCATTTGGCTTTTGTCTAAATGTTTTGCTGATGATTTTAAGGTTTACAGCACATCGAAATCATCGGTCTGTGAACCGGTGTCTGTCCATTCTTCCATTTCAGGAACCAATGGTTTTTCGCTATTTCCGGGACTTAGTATTGCAGACCCCACTGCAATACCCGCTTCCAGCTCGAGGCACATCCAATCGACTCTAGGTTTCAGATAAAGTGTTTTTTGTTTATTCATTGGTCTAATTTTATTCTTCGACGAAACATTTGAAGCAAATAGGGCGTCAATCATTCCCCGATAACCAAATACAGGTTTTAAGGTGTACGGGTAATTAAGAATTTTGCTCTCTGCTTGATAAGAACAAATTTAGGTTAGAAATGATTCGTAATAAAATAATATAATTTGTTTTGGTTGATGTTTTTAGTCGTGTAGAAAATAAAATTAACGTGACGGATAAAAATATTTAAAGATGATTTAAGTCACTTTTTTTGCGACGAAAAAAATATATCATTTCTACGGATATAAAATAACTGATAGTTGGGTTGTTTTTTATTATCGGTAATTATCCTAATAATATAAATGCTTGTAGCAATTCGGCTACTATTTGTTTATATGCGGTAAGCAAATGTAATAGAGTTGTTTAGCATTACCACAATTAAGCAATGTCTGCATGTTTTCTTTTCGGGGTAGATAGTAGGATAACGAAGGGCAATTCGTTGATCTGAATTGCCCTTAACATGCAGAGTATTACTATAACTATGAATTTGGGTTGTTTTTTGCGCGAACGCAGCGGACGTTTCTGCCTTCAGATTTCTTCTCGGAAGTGTAGGTGATGTTGCTCCAGCCGAATATCCAGCCCACGTGAGTAAAAGAGGCTTTTACAGCCCTTCCTCTCGAGTTGTTCTGGCTGGTGGAAGTCCAATAGTGGCATTCCCCGCCTGCAAGTAAGCCTGCCGCAATACCGATGGGGCTTTCTTGTACGCTTGTATTTCCGAAAAAGTTCGGCTCGGTTCTGAATCCGCCGTAGGATATGTATAGTACATTGTTGTCGTATGCTGTATTTTCAGGGTAGTCGCTGTCTCTATCCCAAATGGCGCCGTAGTTTGCTCCCCAAAATAGACCAAGCACTTCTTCCTTTCGGTTGGGCTGGTTTATGGATTCCCAGGTCAGCAGATCTGGCATTTTCCAGGTTCCTTTTGGGTATAGTTCGTTGCAGGCGTCGAAGTTTGCCGTTGCGCTTGTTGGCGTTTGTGCCATCCAGTTCCAAAAATCGCGGTCTTTGGTGCTGGATGAAGATCCTCCGGGATTTGATTTAAGTCGATATTGATCGAGCTTGTTGGCGTCGTAGACTAAGTTTGTTCTTGCCCACATGATGCCATTGATTTTAATCGGCGATTCTATTAAGCGAAGCGTTGCGAAATGGCTAGAACCGATGCTGGGGGTGAATGCTTCTTCAGCTCCAAACGTTAAGTTGTTGAACGTCCTAACTCTGGCATCGTCCAGAACGATCGCCAGTGGAGCGAAGTTGAATTTAAGGTTTTTCGCCGCTATGGGTGTTGTATTCAAGGTGTAGAAACTTGCCAGCTTAACGGAGGCGCCTTCGGCTACGGTTTCATTGACCATGCTCGCAGCATTGACGATTCCGTTAACCGGTCCTACGTTAATAAAGTTTCCGCTGATAATGTCCAGGTCTCCCATTGTTATGGGGTTAATACCTGTGCTGGCGTTATTTTGTATACTGAGTTTAGTGTCGGTTGCGATTGTGCCGAACATGCCTCTCACATTTACTCTCGCACGAATGCGCGCAGTTTGTCGCTTAAGTACAATTGATAAATAATTTTCTCCAGCGCCAATGCTGATCGTTCCGGATGCCAGTAGAATGTCCTTATTCGTTAAGTCGGCTTTGGCGAACCTTTTGGTTGCGCTGTTCACATCGGGCACCGATCCTGTTTCGTTGGTGGAGAAGGCTAACCATTTGTAGGTCCAGCCTAAGTTTACAGGAATGTTAGGGTCGGTTCCTGAGGAACCCACTACGTTTTGAAGAATATTGTCTTGCGCATCGAGCAGGAGGATCCTGTATTTGGCGTTTGTCGGAAGGGGTGATGTTGCCGCTTTCGTCTGCCTGCTAGTTGCTTTGACTTCGTTGTTAGATGAGGCCAGGCTGCTGCTCACCGGTTTACGGTCTTGCTCCAAACTGATCAAGGCATCTGCATAGGTTCCGGAAACGAAGGTTTCCGTCGTTTGGACAGCGCTGCTGCGTGCAATGCTGGCTTTGGATCCAATATTGGATTTTATCTGGGTGGCCGCTTCTTCCAGCCCCTGTATATTAAACTTAAGGTTGGTGGTGCCGATAAACGGAGGTAGCTCTTCTTTGAGATCAATCGACGATTTACATTGTGTAAACAGGATCAAAGCAAAGGCTAGCAAAGGCGATCGCCATAATTTTGATAATGTGTTGGTCATGCTGTTTTTCATAAGTTCTGCTGAAAATATTGTCACTAAAACCGATGGGCTTTTTACAGCACGTCGAAATCACTGGATTGGTTTCCATTATCTGTCCAGTCTTCGACTTGCGGGACAAGCGGACTATTTGAGGTTCCTGGCTTAAGTGATGCTGAGCCTGCAGCAATGCCGCTCTCCATCTCTACTGTAGTCAAGATTATCATGGGTGCGACATATTGGATTTTCCGATAGTTCATTATTAATAGTTGTATTGTTCGTAAAAAGAAACTCGTGTGTTGGAAGTTTCTGTTTTTCAGATCGATGTAGCGTCAAATATTGGTCTGCGCTTCGGACAAGCTTAGGCGCAGTTGCGTGTAATTCAGACAAATGTAACACAGATCGATCTGCAAAAAAAAACGACGAAATTGACTAAAATGTCGTGTCTATTAATAAATTAAAGATGTTGTAGCTGAAACTTGAGTGTTTGTAAACTTTGTTTCAATAAATATGTATTAGTAAATAAATAAAGTCTTTCGGGGTTATTTTGAACAACTGTCGGTTAGATTGTCTATTAGGAATGAAATTATACTATAGAATAAATATTTGTGGCTATATGTTTACTTTAAGCGGTAATATGCTAGTGATATGTAGTAATAATGTTTTTATATTAAGTAATTAGTGTTGTTATGTCTGCATAGTTAATTGCTTTATCGTTTATATATTGAATTGATTGTTTGTTTTTTGGAAAATACACAATATATGTAAAGGGTTAGGGGGATTTGGGAGGTATTGGTTGGGTTTCGAGCTGCATAAGGGGTAGAATAGGAAGTGATATTGGGGAATGTATGCGGTTTTCGAACAAAGCTGTCGTACTTTTATGATATAAAAGGTTTTGTTATGACTAGACTATTTCTTTTTCTGACGCTTTTAACAGGTGCTAAAATCTGTTATGGGCAAACGGAAGTACGTGTTGAGAACTCGTATCCCGAAGGCTTGTATAAAAAAAAGGAAGATTTTATCAAGAAGGTTCCTAGTGAAAAGGTGGAATTGGTGCCAAAGAGTTTGTTTTGGAATAAACGTGAGGTGATCGACACGATACCCGGCCAATGCATATTCTATTACAAAGAAACCGATAAAAAGGTTAAACAGATGTTTGCTGTTTCTTATCGAGGGAAACTATATATTCAGGCAGCTTCGGTCCTGTTGAACAGAAACAAGAAGGATAAGTCGCAGACAACCAGTTTTCCTGCTTCTTTTGTGCCCGTGTTATTTGGTGGTGAGAACTATCTTTATTTTGAGCTGGAGCTGGCAAATTCCTGGAAACAGGGATTGGGATATGGGCTTGGCGGCGTAGGTGGTGCTGCAATAGCGCAAAGCGCGATCAAAGGGAAGGGGATTGTTTGGGATTTTAAAGCGCAAGAGTTTAATATTTTTAGGAGCTGTAAGGATTTCAATGAGTTTATTGCAGATAAGTATCCGGAAGGAGTGCAGGAATGTGATGGGCAACAGCCGGATATGTTGAAGGTGAGGGAAGCGGTGGAGAGAGTGAAGTAAGGGCGATATGAAGCGTTTGCAAAAAATATGACTATTTATTTGATTTTTTTGCGAGGTCTTGTACCTTTGATGTGTTAAATGACTTCGTAGCTCAGTTGGTAGAGCAACAGACTCTTAATCTGTGGGTCCTGAGTTCGAGCCTCAGCGGGGTCACTGTCAAAACTCCTTAATCATCAAATTGTTAGGGAGTTTTTTATTCCCTTTTGCATCGGCTGAATCTCTATTTTGGCGCAAATGCTTTAGCGCAGAACCCTTTCATATGGCCATAAAACACGGATGTGAAAAACTTTGCCTCTGAACGGGGCGCACGTATTTTGGTGCGCCAGCTTCACAAACACCTTTTCCTGGTGCAATTAATAATTCAAGAAATGAGATTGATTCAGCACAGAAAGAACCAATCTTTGGAGCACCCGTCTGGAGTAGCCTTCACTAATTATGTAATCCCTTGTACCAGGTGATTACTTCGGATTTTAGAACCGATGGATCGAAATTTCGGAAGAAGATGTAACTATTAGTCGGCTCTTTCATAGAGAAAAATACTATGTGAGTCCATGATACTTGAGTGCGTTTAGCATGCAATTTTTGTGTCTTAATTTTTAATAAATCCTGTTAGTGTTTCCTGATTTAAAAAAGTTTGCTTTTAGGGGAAACCGTAAAAATATGCAACTAACATACATTATTTTTGAGAAAAATCAGTCAAATAAACTTAATTATAAAGCTATGGCAATTAGAATTACATGTATTAACAAAGACAATGGATACCATGAAAATCCAAATTTAGCAATCACTCATTTAGGATGGGTTAATGAAGCTACAGGAGAGTCTGGGAGAAACACAAGGTTGGAGATTTATGATTGGTTAAAAGGTGGAGGAGAAGCCTACGTGAAAGTGGGATATGGTAACAAAGTAGTCGTTATTACTGCAGAAACTCAAAACGGTACTAAGTACGTTAAGACCCAAGCTGATTCTACAGAAAAAAACAACTTATTATCGCTTCAAGAATGTTAACAGAAATTCTTAAAATATTCCGATAAAGAGTTCGAGTTTTGTACTAAGGGGCACTAGAAAGGTTTTATAGGGGGCTTGTTTGGTTATCTTGTTTTTACAGATTTATGTGGATAATTTTAATCTACTAGTAATTACTTCTGTTAAACAACTCTATTGTTCCACTACGCAAAAATTGTCTAAGTTTTGTATCATTATATTAAATCTGTGAACTGGTTGTCGTACTTTCTATTGATTATATTAGAGATAAACAGATAATGTTTTTGGTCTATGCCGGAGAATTACTATGTCCTAATTTATTCTTTTTAGAATATACGATACAAATATTTTATCGATGAAATTTTAAGAAAGGTTTTCTAATATTGCGCCAACTACTTGGAAGAAAATTTCTATATTGTAAATGCAATAGTGTTGATTACTACTTTTACCGACCATACCAAAATAGACTGAGATATGAATGTGGAAGATATTTTTCTAAAATTCGCTAATGGTGGACAAAGAGATTTTTTTTCTTTTGAAACATTTATCTTAAATCTACAGCTTTGTAAAAGCTAAATCTTTAGATTATTCTTTTAGTTTACAGGGGAAGTTGGCTGATTTGCATAAAGCTGATCCTTTGTCAATAAGTGAAACAAATAAAAAAGTCTTCAACCTATTAGATTCGGCTACAGCTTTCCTGAATGACTTAGGTATAAGCCATAATATTTATTCTGAAGTTGCTTTAGCCGGTAGCTATGAACTTAACTTTTCAATTGAATTAACTGAAGAAATAAATTTATTCAGTAAACCGAATGATGATGTTAATCAATTTATAGCGGATTTCCTAAGTTATATTTTCAATGTTTTACCAAATGAGAAAGATGATGTAATAAAATCAGAAGTTATAGACAGTGAGAAACTTATAAAAGTTAGAAACGGATTAAAATCAATCTATGAAAAGCGGCAAGCTTTTATTAACGACGATTCAACCGAACAAAAATTAATAGATTTAATTAATTATTCAGTCAATTCTTTAAAAGATTTAGATTACAAAGGGTTTGATAAGATTGAAATAAAGAATAGAATTGATAATCAAATAAAACTTCCGATAGCTATAATAGAAGAATCATTTTATAATATTGTTGTAGATAAAGTTTATGATGTTGAAGGGGAGAAAAGAGATGATATTATTATAATTGACGAAGAGCCTAGAAAGTATACGATTCAAATGTATTCTTTTAATAAGGAGTCAGGGAAAGGGTCATCATATTTTAATACTGAGGAGACGATTAACAAAGTTGGCATTCATTTAAAGGGGAAAACTGATTATCATAATACAATATTCACTCAGAGTTTGGATGAAAATATTAAGATTGAAGTTGAAGGTATCGGAAAATGGGTAAATAATATATTGAAATTAATTACAATAGAATTGTAAAACACCAGACGAAATCTAGCTATGCACTTGAAAGAGTATAAAAGCTGCTTGACACATTTTATAGAGTGATCAAAAGACTTCTCATGAAAAACGAAAAAGAAACAAATTGCAGGCCCACAGCGTTCGCTCAAACCTATTTCCACGGTACCAAAGCGGATCTAAAAGTAGGTGATTTGATAGAGGTTGGCTTCAGTTCTAATTTCGGAGAACGCGTGAATGCCAAATATATCTTTCTATCTGCTACCTTGGATGCCGCCATTTGGGGCGCAGAACTTGCTTATGGAACGGGAGAGGGGAGAATTTACTTAGTCGAGCCCACCGGAACAATTGAAGACGATCCAGATCTGACAGACAAAAAGTTTCCGGGGAATCCGACTAAATCTTATCGATCAAAGGATCCCTTTAGAGTCGTTGGCGAGGTTGTGAACTGGCAGGGGCATGCTGCAGAACAAGTCAAAGCAATGAAAGATGCACTTGCGAAATTAAAAAGGGATGGAATCCGCTCTTTGAACGATGAATAGCGCAAAGAAGGTCATGCGGATTTATCTTCAAATCTTTAACCTTCCTTATAATTTTCGAATCTCTTTCTCAAGCCTTCATTAATTCGTAAATTAGCTTATGCTGTTAAAAGCTATCCGATAAAATAAACAGGTACTCGATGAAAGAAGATAAATTAGCGGTATTGATCGACGCGGATAATGTTCCTTACTCCAATGTGAAAGAGATGCTGGAAGAAATCGCGAAGAATGGTACTCCCACCATCAAAAGAATCTATGCGGATTGGACGACCTCCAGAGTTTCGGGATGGAAAGCGGTGTTATTGGAAAATGCGATTACCCCGGTTCAGCAATATAGTTACACGACAGGTAAGAATTCTACCGATAGCGCGATGATTATTGACGCGATGGATATCTTGTATTCGGAAAAGGTTACTGGTTTTTGTATTGTATCGAGTGATAGCGATTTCACACGATTAGCGACCCGACTACGAGAGGCCGGTATGCGCGTGATCGGCTTTGGTGAGAAGAAGACACCACAACCCTTTATTTCCGCCTGTGATAAATTTATCTACTTAGAGATTTTAAAAGCGCCTGCGGAAAAGGTAGAGAAACCTTCTACCAGAACCACAACGAACAGACGAGCGAAGAAGGAAGAACCAATCAGCAAGGTCGACAAAGAAACCATTAGAATTTTAACGGAAAGTGTGAATGATTTGGCAGATGAAACGGGATGGACTTTCTTAGCGCATCTTGGAAATTATATTCTCAAAAAGAAACCGGATTTCGACCCCCGAAATTATGGCTTTCAAAAGCTATTGCCATTGATAAAAGACACGAAGAAGTTTGCTATCGACGAGCGTGATACGAATAACGAAAGTGTTAAGCATATCTTTATCAAGCCGAAATAAGGTAAGGTAGGAAAGCATCTTCCTAATCTGCTTTCGAAACGAACAAACAACTTACTAAAAAATTAACGAACCCTCTTTTGGGAACTCGAAAAACAGTTCGCAGATTTCCTATTTGGCATAGGCTATAAAAGAATATCCTCATAAATTAGTAATAGTTAATTAATATTCTCAAAAAGAAACAACAGCTATATTTGGAATGTCTATTTCAGCTGATTTAAAGTTAATAAGAATTGGCGCATAGGCTTGTTCGTTCCGTGAGGATTCGGCAAAACATGTTCTTTGACATTTTGAGCGTAGATCGTTGTGAGTAGAACTCGTAGCACAGGTAGATCAAAAGCGGGCAAAGGCTAGGGGTCTTGTGCTAAATTAAGCTATAGTGCTTTGTATTTAATCGATTAAAACAAGATTGTCAGGTTTTCACTAAAACAGCGCCCGGAATGAAAGTTCGTGATTTACTTTGAAAAGAGATAGATCAGAAAAAAGCAGTCGGTGCAAGCATCGACTACTTTTTTATTTATACACACTAACTATGTTAGTAAGTTACATAATTTTTATCAAGCGACTTGCCTTTGTTGGCTTCGCGGAGATAAAATTTGTTGGACATGAGGTTATCTCTATAGATTTCTTCATAGTCTAAGGTCTTGTTTGCATCGGGCACCACATTGATTTCGAAGAACAGGGTGTGATATTTTTGGGGCGTATTAGCAACAATGGTCGTGTAAACTCCGGCATAGCCTATATTCTTATTGCTATCAAACTTCATCTGTATATATCCGGTTTTTCCGGGTGGGATGAGGTTGTTGAGGATCTTGGCATCTGTACAGGCACAGGAAGGCAAAACATCTTCAATCTTTAGCGCCGTTTTCCCGGTATTTTTTACTTTAACAATAATGTCCTGTTTATCCCCCTGAAGAATAGGAAGGTAAGTTCGAACAGAGTCTTCAATTTCCATACTGGTGATCTGCGTCGGTGTCTTACAGCCGACCGTCAGCAAAATACATGCGATCCAGCAAATGTTAAGTAGAGTTTTCATAGTCAATTATTTTAAGATAATTTCATCGCAGGCGAATCCAACATTTTTATCTTTTGTGATGATTAGTTTTAGCGTATTATCTGTTTCGTTGATCGTTAGTGGAATGTTGTAGGTTAATTTCTTCAACTTTTCTGTCGAGGTCTGCAGTTCTTGGCGGGCAATATTGCTTCTCGTATCGGAGCCGACTTGTATAGCCTTCGGCAAGGCGAGTTTATGTTTTTTATCGACCAGGAAACTAAGCTGCAGGTTTTTGCTCTGCCGGATCTGGTCTGTCATGGGTATCTCAATCTTTAAGTCGTCTTGCGTAAAGATCATCCAGTTGTTATAATAGTCGAGAAAGCCTATTGCGCCATCGGTTAAGACGCTAGGATCATTATAGTCTTCGTCGAGCTTACTCTTTACCGCTAGGAGCTGTCCAAACAGTTGATTTTGATAGCTTGACTTTAGGAGATCGTCCCATTGGCGCAGGTAGTCCTGAAAGCTGTTGTTCACCTCATTATACGTCTGCAGCCCTGACATGCTGCGTATTGATTTGAATTCGTCCAATCGCGATTTGATGTCTGCATGGATTTGCAACTGCTTTGTTTTCGGATCATAGTTTCCCCAGCCATGTTGCTGCAGGCCATTTGCTCGCGCAATTTCCAACAGTTGAAAAAGACTGCTCAGCTGTAGCTTCATCAGCTCGGACTGAAATTCGGGCTTGCTATTCTTTTGTGCAACAGAAAGGGCATCGTAAAATTTCTGAAGCACATCGTCATTCAAATACTTTTTAGTAGACTGTTGTATGCCTCCATAAATATCAAGCGTAGGCTTGTTTGTGAGGGCTTTCAGGTTGATATCGATGAAGTAATCGCTCAAGGGTTTCCCCTGTTCTCCTGCAATGTAATGGAAATAGTCGCGTATAAGCTGTTCGACATTAGCGTCCGGATTTTCCATAAGTTTGGCGTAAGCTATTGCTTTTAACTGTTCAAATGCCGCGTAGCCTGTTTCGTTTCCTTGCATGAAAATCCCAGTTACCCCCATAGACCGATAGAACTTAAGGTTTTCCTGTCGTAGCAGCAGGGTGGGATAGGCGTCCATATAATTATCGAAATTGACCGCATAGTCCCAGACGAATAGTTGATTCGTGACGGATTTCCACTTTTTAAAGCGTTCCGCTATTTTGTTCTTTTGTTTTGAATCCGCCAACACAACCCCTTTTGGAAAGTCCATCGTGCTGATGATCACGCCTGTATTGGAGGGCATGACTTTCTCGGGTGGCGTAGAAGTCGTAACATAGTCGGAAGTAAAGAAAACTGCTTGCGGAAAGCTTGCTGCGAGCTTGCTGATGAGATGAACAACCGCCGGTGTTGCATTGGTTTCGGTATTTCCCAACTTCTTGCAGGCATCACATTGACAGACCAATTCGTTGTCATTCGGCATGATGACGAAGTATTTCTTCTCTGGCGCATTGTCCAGTGACTCCTTAATGGCAGATTTTAATGCTGCCTCAAGTGCGGGACTTGAAAAGTTGTATTGCTCCTCGTTGGGTGCCCCGTCGATGATAGCATACATAGCCTCTGTGGGACGAATCAACTTATGGATATTGTGTCCCCAAAGGCCCCATTGGTTTTCCAAACTTTGGGTGTTAAAGCGCTGTTGAAAAGCAAGGGTGCTGTTTGCCGGAAAATAGGGCTCGCGGTAGGCAAATGCGAAGGCCCTTTCATTGTCTGTATGCAGATTGGCAGGCAGCAGGATTTGTTCAAGGGCAAGCGACTGGTAGTCGGTATTGAAATCCTCTTCTGGATACACGTATGTATTGAAAAAGTAATGTATTGCGAGTATAAGATTGTCATTCGAATTGCCCGTGATATGAAGATGTTGCCCATCGCTTTTAATTGCGAATAATTTTTCGCTGTCCCGCTCTAGGTTGATATGGATCAGCGGGCCTGCAGATGCGTTTTTCATCGTTGTCGCAAGTTCTATTTCCTTGCCCGTAGCCTTTTTAAATAAGGTCCTGAACAGATCGATTGATTTGGAAGCATCTTCTTTTTCAACAAGAATGTAGGGTAGCACCGAGTCTTTTTTGAATAACAAAAGACCCGATGCATTGCTGCATGCTGAGAACAGGCAAATAATAAAAACTGTTAGTGCCAACCAACGTCCCATATCCTTAAAATTTGGTGGTGAACATCAAACTGACGTTGTACTGGTTGATGAATGCCTCATCGCCCATTTTATAGCTCGACCAGGTTCCCAGCAAACCTATGGCAGATTTATAGCCAATATGATGGCGATAGCCTGCACCGACCATGCTATTTGCATAGGACAGGAAATTGTTGAGTTGGAAGTCTAAGCGTTGGTCCTCCGGGGCATTACCCATACCGGCCATTACCGTAAAATAATCGAGCTCGTTAGCGAGGTAGAACCTCGACTGCAGCAGGACATTGTAGTAATTATCATCGCTATCGGTCATATAGAAGGCTTTACCATTTAACCAAATGCCATTCCACGCGCGTTCTATTCCTACGAGTGCTGTGTAGAAATTTGCATCATTAGAAAGTTTAGCGTAGCGGCCACCAATTTCAAGCTGCCAATCTTTTGCGAATGGCTGGAAGTAGGATATGGAGGCTTTATATTTTTGAAAAAATTGATTCGCAATTCCTGCGCTGAACAAAAAGCTGGATTTGTTTTTCAACTTTAGGTACCAGTCCACTTCCCCCTGTATGCCGACGCCGTTGTTTTTACCGGCATAATTGCCACGAATGACGAAAGTGTTGAAATCGTCGATGCGTCGAGCGTATTCGAGCGAGGCAACGGGAATATTAAGTAAAACAGAATCTGACTTGACATTGGTGAACGATGCGGTGATACTGTTTTTAAAATACTTTGAACGCAGAAACCTGATATGTTCTTTTATAGCTTCTAGCTTATCGGCGCTAGGAACATATTGCTGGTAATAATCTAGTGCATTTTCCCATTCTCCGGTATTTTCGTAAATAACAGCCTTCTGATAGATCAGGTCGTTTTGGTTGGGGTGCTGCTGCAGACATTGGTCGACAAGTTGCATTGCCTCCTGATGCTGTTTGCGCTCGTTTAAAAGGCTCAGAAGTTTTAGCGAGCTGTTCAGGTCACGAGGATTTTCTTCGATAATCTGTTTATACACGACAATTGCTTCGTCCTGTTGGTTGGCTGCTTCCAGCGCACGCCCTGTCAGGAACATCTCCTCGGCCCAAGCCATGCTGATCGTGTCATTATAGGGATATTCCCGACGCAGGTCTCCCAATAGCTCTGCCGCACGCTTATGGTTTTTCATTTCGCCTTGAATTCCCGCTAAGCGCATTCTCAGATCCCTATGATTAGGGAATTGGACGAGTGCAGACTCAATAAATCGAGCAGATTCATCCAACTTTTTTTGGGAAACCCGCGCATTCAGACCATATAGATAGGATTGTAGATTGTCCGGTTTGATACTGATCACATAATCGGATATGTCGACAACCTCATCATATTTTTCCTGTAAGATTAGCGCCTTGATATACTGGTTGGACAAGAGCTCTAACTCTTCTGGAAATAAAGTTGAATGGGGAAATTGGGTGTGGAATTGCTTCGCCACATTTAATCCGGCAGCATAATCTGCACAATTTCTTAAATATTCTATTTTCATCAGCAGGTACCTCTCTTCCTGTGGATGTTGGGCGATAAGCGCATCGATGGCCTGTGTTGCCTGATCTTTGTTACGAAGTCCTACATAGGAATTAAAAAGGCCTTCTCTGGAAATCGTAGCATAATCCGGGTTTTTCACTGTAATAAGAAAGCCTTGTAGCGCTTTTGCATATTCCTCATTTTTTAAATCGGCTTTGGCTTGGTTGAAACGGATCTGGTGAAACTTTGCGGCGATGTCCGTATCGTTTGGATAGAGTTGATTTAATCGATCGTATAAGGCTTCAGCCTTAGAGGTTTGTTGAGTCCTTTCAAAAACTTGAATCTGCTTCAGCAATAAGGTTTTATCGTTGGGTCTGCTGCGTAGTGCAGGGCTTAATAACTCTTGTGCATCATCCAGTTTACCGCGCTCTAATGCAGTGTTCAACAGGAATTTAAAAGCTTCACTATCTCCTCGGTTGCTATTGTAGATTTTCCAATACAGGACATATGGGTCATTATTGACCTGTACCCTCGCGGACTCGCTGACCAAATAGTCTAGTTGTTTTCTCAATTGTGGACTATTGTTTTTGCGCAGCGCCTCCTGCAAGGTGGCGATAGCTTGGGTATAATTGCCTTGACTCTCCAATATGCTCGCTTTTTTAGCAAGAAATGTAGAATTGCCGGGCATAAAGAATAAAGCCTTATTCGTGCTATTCAGGGCTTCGCTGTAGTCGCCCAGCTTAATCTGCGTATTGATGAGGTTGTCAAACATTTCAGGATCTCGCTTGGTAGTCAGCAATGCGTTCTGATATTGCATAGCGGCTTCTTCCAAATTCTCTTTCTTGAGAGAATTCGACGCACTTTCTCTGATAATGGTATTGTAGGTTTTCCGAACCCCCTCATCGTTAGGGAATATTTGCAGCAGTCGGGAGATGGACTTTTCAGCTTCTACGTTATTATGTAGCTCGCGATAAAGGTTGACCTTTTTTAGCCAAAGATCCTTATCGTAGGGATTTGTTTCCAATAATTCATTGACATAACAAATGGCACTGGCATTTCTCTTGGAAAGGCTTTCAATGGTGATCATATACCGTCTGGCGTCGTCACGATCGGGACTCTTACGAAGTACGTCGAGAAGGGTCATACGAGCTTGGTCCAGCTTGCCGGTTTCCAGGTAGCATTTCCCAAGGTATTCTTTTAAATCCATGTCCATCGGTGTTTTTTGTAATCCCGTTAGACAGTATTCTGTAGCCTTTGCAAAGTTGTTCTTTTTGCCCTCTGCTCTTGCTAATTGGTAATAATCGGCATCCGACTGTGCATATGCGCAGAAGGAACTAGCGATTAGCCCAAGGCCAATCACTAGCTTTAGAAATTTACTTTGCATGTTCAACCTGTGTGTTTATATCAAACCCTTGTCTTGTCATAGTTACCCAGCGAATATCCTTTGTGGTGAAGTACTTGATGTAGCCCGCCACAGAGAAGTAGATGATGAACGGATGGTAGATAAACCCTTCTACAAGGGAGATAATCCAGAGGGAGAAGATTTCAGCATAGGTTTTATACTGTCGCTTGACGAGATAATCCATGAAAATAACCATAGAACTAATGGCGATTCCGAATGAGTAAACATACAGGAACATGAACATGATGGTCGACCAATTGACATCGCCCTTGATCAGGATAAGCAGAAACCAGAACAGTCCGGTGGCCTCGATTATAGGCGCTAGAAATTCGAAAATAAAGATGTATGGGAAGACGACAAAGCCTAGTTTGGGATATTGCGGATTGAAGAAGACCTTACGGTGTACCGTAAAGATTTGAGCTAACCCCGTTGCCCAACGCATTCTTTGGCGCGCAAGAATAGTGAGGTTATGAGGTCCCTCCGTCCAGCAACAGCTGACAGGGATGTAGTCTACGGTATATTTCTGCTTGCTATTGCACATGTAGATTACCATTTTGGTCAAGAGGTCCATGTCTTCCGCATGCGACTTGCCATCGTAGCCTCCGGCATTCATTGCAATTTCCTTATCGAACAGCCCTAATCCTCCGGATACATTCGGGACGCAGTTGATGAAGCTCCACCCAAGTTTGCCGAATAGATAGGAACGCATGTATTCTAACTCTTGAAATCGTGGTATCAATCGTCTCGGTGCACGAACTCTTGTGATAACTCCGTCTTTAATATCGCAACTGTTGGACATGCGTAGTACTGCCCCTACGGCAATAGTTCTGTTTTTAGAGTTGAGGATAGGCTTAATCATTTTAAGCATCGTCTTCCGCTCGAGGATGCAGTCTACGTCGGTACAGATAAAGTATGGATATTGCGAAGCGTTGATTCCCGCATTTGAAGCGTCGGCCTTGGTGCCTCCATTCACTTTGTCTACAATCGTCAGCTTGCTGAACGTCGGGTTTCTGGACTTCAAAATACGCTTAAAGGGCGCGGTTTTGATGCGTTCCATGTAGGCATAGGTTGTTTCCTCTAGATCGTATTCTTTGATTAATAATTCTAGGGTTCTATCGGTACTTCCATCATTAACAATGATGACTTCGAAGGTTGGATACTCAAGAGTTAATAGTGATTTGACATTGTCGATAATGGTTCTCTCCTCATTGAAGGCCGGTGCAATGATGGAAATACCAGGCGTTAATCGCGAGTTCATTAAGAACTCATCATCTTGTTTGGAGTTGTAAATCTTAAACCTCCAAAGCTTAACGCAGCTAAATATTCCCAGCATGAGCAAGGATAGCAGCATGAGCGAGGAATAGAAGAATATGAAATATTCAAAATAACTGTAAATCATGGCGAAATTAATTTAAAGTGATTATAGGAATTAATTGTATATCTGTTTTTGAACGACAGTGCCGTCTTCGCGTGCCTCTAATACCACAATGTTGCTATCAGAAGGAGCTTTTAGGGTAATATTGTTCAGTGGGTTTTTTACGTGGTTTAGTATAGACTTATTGAAGCTATCGGCGGTGTTCAACATCTCGTTAAACACAGGGTGTCCATCGCTTTCGTAATAAAAGATGGCCTCTGCAATTAGCTTTTTGGAATCGTAGTTTGGACTGTTTTCAAACGCTTCGCGCATAAATTGTGTCGCATTCTTTGAGTTGATCAGAAATAGGGCTTCAATGATCGCATCCTTGCATTTATTCGGTTGGGAAGGGTAAAGTTCAATCAGCTTATCCTCAACTTTTTTTACTTGCATCTGTCCCAAAGCGACAATAGACTCTTTTCTGATCTCATGGTCCTCGCTGTCGAGTAGATGAATCAGCGTATTGACCGATCCATATTGTTTGAAGTAGCTCGCCGCTTTGATCAGGAATATCGTTTGGCTATGGTTTTTGGAATATTTTAGCCAGTTGCTAAAGTTGGGGAGGTTGTTCTTATGGTGCAATTCCAGCTGCTCCATCAGGATAATCTGATCCCAGTAGTTGATCTGGTTGTCGTCCTGATCGAAGAATTTGAAAGGGTTATTATTACTGACTCCTATATAAGCATTTCTTGCGCCTTTGCGAACAAACCTGTTCTTGCTAAACGTATATGGTAAGATCTTTGAATCCGCAATTAATACCTTAAACCGCGACAACTGATGGAATATTTTAAGCTTGTTGGCAATGGATGAGAAATTGAGCTTACTTTCTAAGTGGTTGTCTATACCCAGCGCTTCAATTAATGGCTTATAGTTTATGGACCGTTGGATTTCGGGTTTTTCTTCGATGATTTCTTGTAGGGTGGGTATTAAGGAATAATAGGTTTTGTTATTGAGCTTTCCGCAATGAATTCCGAAAGCTAGTTGAATCTCAGTAGGCGTTTGTAGGTTTTGGGATTCTAAGCAATCGAGGATGAACGTTCGATGCTTTTCCTTGAGTTTTTCATAGGTGCCTTGCCTAATGCGTTCGAGGAAGAATGAGATTGCTGCTGATAAAAGCATGATCATAAACATGTAAACAACAAATGTAATTACCGCTAGGGCAACTTTAATCACGACGGGAGCAGTCAAAAATAAAAACCACAAGTCCTGTAGGGTACTGATTGTTTCCATAATAGGTTAAATAATGTGAATTTTGATTTTTACAATACATAGTCAACTATCGTTTGGAATATCAGTCGATTGACCTATGCACTGCGTTAGTGAAACAAATGTAGTATGTGTTTTTTGGCGCAATAATTTTGGTGGTGGACAAAAAGTGTACAAATTTTGAGCGTTTAAACACATTTTCGGGCATTTTATTGGAATAATAGGGACGGTTCGGGGACAGTCGTGGGCCAGAAATCAGAGAATGGAGACTAATAAAGGATTTTGGAGAGGACAAGTGGGGGACATCTTAAGACATGTAGGTATCCATCGATTACATCCTGTAAAAACACTAGTCAGAATTGATGACATTATCTAAAAGAAGGGATTTATTGGGCGAGTGTGTGTAAATTTCGGATAAAAGTCTTCCGTTGCCTCCCTGTAGCTAAATCGCTTCACTTGAAAATAAAAACAACAAAAGATGAGCTAAGTCACTATCAATCTGACCTTTTTAAAATAGATTAAAACCGTGTTTGAACATCAATCCATATCCCTGATTGCTGTACCGTTACGATTTATTACCTAATAAACATGCACATGAATTACAAATTTTTGATTAATGAAGGAACTGGGTATAAGACTCGTCACCACTTTTCCCTTTTCCACTTTATACCCTTGATCTGGGTGATCTTGAGAATTGCATTAATTATTTATTTCGATCATCTTAAGATGGGAGCGGGCATTTCTCTAGTGTCCCTATTGTTCTTCTTGATCATCATGTCAAAAAAATCTAACCTCCGAATCTACCCGCAGGACCGGCTTATTCGAGTAAATAGAGACCGATATGCCATGGGGCCGGATTTATACTCTTTTTCAGATCTAGAGGAGTTCGAACTCGAAACCCTATACCTGTTGCGTATCCCTATTAATACGACCTTATATGCCCGATTTCGCTTGGAGGATAGATGCTATCGGCGGACTGTAACCATGTCATTTTATCGAACAAACATATTATTCTTATTGGAAGAGTTGGAAGCTGTTGTTAAGGTCGGTTGTTCCATTGCTGACAAACCTGAAGGCGAATAATTGATGAAATTGGAAAATGGATAATTTTTTCTCCTTTTAGATCCTGACTAACAAATATCCCATCCAAAATGCCAGATTACTCTCTGCGCCTTGATTCTGGTTTACGCCATAGGATTCCAACCCATCATAACAAGATACCTCTACAGGATTATATAAACTTCGCCTCATATCATTCTTTCCCAAATACCACAAAAAGGCCATGTTTGCCTTATTAAGCCAAATTTCTTTTCCATCCAACCTATACAGCTCCTGATACAATAACATAATTGAAGGAACCTCAATAGGTTGCTGACCGAACGTATTTGGTTTCTCTCCCTTTCTATACCAGCCCTCATTACCGATAATGGAGAGATGATTCTCTCGAAATAATATTTTATCCAAGAAATGAAAACTCTCTATGCCAATTGCTTCCCAATCTTTGTTGTTTAATATCCTAGCCGCTCGAATTAAACTTAAGGGAACAACGGCATTATCATAGGATATAATCTCCTCATACCAATACCAACTTGCAGTAGCGCAAGCCTGGTATTCGCCTACTAGAAATGCCGACAATTCCTGCAATTTCGCTAAATACTGCCCATCATTGGGCTTAAAGGTCAATGCATCGACAAGTCCCAAAATCAAATAAGCCACAGCGCGAACAGAGCGGACTCCCGAAAAGTGCGGTATGGAACGATTAAATAGATCAAAAGCAAGTGGGTGATAGGCCGAAAAGCGATCATTCGCCAATAGGACACCTAAAGACCAAATACATCGTCCGACGCTATCGTCAGAGCCTACATCTTCGAGAAAGCGAAGATCGTAAGACATAAAGTTTCGAAACCTGCCATCCTCTCGTTGGGCGTAAGCAACAAAAGAGAGGTAAGATCGAAAAAGGGGATGATCTAAGGTCGGATATCCGAACTCATTAGCTAATACAAACAAAAGCATAGCCCGGCAATTGTCGTCCAGGCAATACCCATGTCTATAGTCTGGGATATTGTATAAAGCATGCTGATAAATCCCCGTTGCACTACTTATTTTTTCAATATATCGTAAATCTAAACGAGGCACCGCCACAAAAAAGCGCTCAAGTTCCTGATTTATCTCTTCTTTATTCAATACCAATAATCCCTTTCTAATTATTTGCTGTTCTCAATTGCGATTGCTGTTTTAATGGCAGTAATGGCGTCGTTTCATTCCTAACAGTCAATGCCTTTACCACTGTACAGTCTTCAGTAGGCATCAAATTACGGATCAATTCAATCTGCTGTTTCCCAACATTTGGCCAAGACATCTTCTTTCCATAAGCTAATGCTCGATTTCTATAGGAATTCATTAAGAACGGGTTGCTTAATAAGCGATTCAGGCATTCAGCAAGCCCTTCAGAGTCATTAAAATCAAATAGACATCCACGGTCATCCGCTAACAAGTCCTTCGCATACCAATACGGTGTCGATAAAACTGCCGCGCCAGCGCCTAAGGCAAAGGTGAGTGTGCCACTGCTCATCTGGTTTACATTCGGATACGGAGTGACATAAATATCACATGCCTTTAAATAAATCTGCAGAAGCGCATCACTTGCATATTTGTTCACAAACATAACCTTGCCGCTCAATCCAAGCTTAGCAGCTTGTTGTATCAATTCATTCTTATAACTTTCACCCTCATGTAACAGTACATTCGGATGCGTTGCCCCAAGGATGATGTATAAAAAATTATCATCTTTTATCTTTGAAACCGCATCTATAGCCACTTCATAACCTTTACTTCTCCCCAACAGACCAAAAGATAACATCACGGTCTTTCCTTCCAAACCCAAATATTCTTTCGCTTCCTCTGCTGTAATCTGAAAATCAGGCACGCCATGAGGAATCAACTTAATCTTAACACGAGGAATCTGATAGACCTCCATTAAAACTCGAATCGCGCGATCGGTCATCACTGTAATCTTACTGCTCAACTCCGCTATACGCATAATTACGCGCTTCTCATCTGCAGACGGAGTATCCAATACCGTATGTAAATTACTGATGATCGGAATAGAAAGTCTTTCTAACAAAGACAGAATGTGATCGCCGGCAGATCCTCCAAAAATTCCAAATTCATGTTGTACAATACAACAGTCATATTCATTTTGATTAATCCAATCGCCCGCAGAAAGATATTCATCTTTCTCATGTTGCGATACAGAGTAGACCACCTGATTCGGAAAGTTTTGTTCCGTGCCGTTGGAAATAGCCATAATCTCTGCATCTTTCCCGTTCTCAACTAATGATTTGTACAAATCATGACTAAATGTTGCAATCCCACATTGCCTCGGAAGGTAAGTTCCTATTATTAATGTTCTCTTCATGTATCTTTTTGAATTAATGCTTCAACAGCCAGTGCACCTATTGAACACGACAAGTGGCTAAATTGTTCGCTGTCTCCAATAAATATTAATTCAAGCTCACAATAAACAGTTTCCGTATTTAGATGTTATAACAAAACCTAACGAAAAAAAATAAGCATGGGAATAACGATAACTCGAAAAAACATATTCTTTAAGCCTAAATTGGATAGGGTGCTCGCGCGAAGATTCGTCTTATCTCCAGAACGCACGAAAAAGATCATCAATCGCGTGTTAAACATGTCCGAAACGGATAAAGAGAACATTCTGAATCAAATCCTCCGTAATTATGCAAGAAGACATCGCAGTATTATTAACATACTGGAACGGAATTTTACCGCCGTCGATCCAATACTGAAAGAGCTAAAAATAAGCAAGCAATCGCTTTCGGATGAGGAAAGACTCTTGATTGGGTCATACTTTACCATGGAATATTCCATCGAGGCGGCCGCCTATTTTAATCCTTCCATTGTCCTGTCGCCGGATCAGTCGCAGACGCATGAAGGGGAAAAAAGAATTATTATGAGCTTCAGAGCGGTAGGTGAGGGGCACCTATCTTCCATCGTATTTCGATCCGCGGTTATTGATAAAAACTTAGATATACACCTCGACGAAGTCGGTATTTTATTGGATAAACCTAAGCATATTAAAAATCACCGATACAAAAAGTCCGAATTCATTGAAAGGCTTGTTGATTTACATCAGCCCGAGGAACAAATACAAAAGGTAATCGAAGCTAAACTGACCGATACTTTTACTTACGACGAATTGCAGCGGTTTGTAAGAGAAATAAAAGAGGAAGAGGAAGATTTAAGTTACGACAGTCAGATTCTAATGCAACAAATGCTGTGGTTGGCGTCCTCCCATTATGAAATCTCCTATTCTCGCGATACCTCGATTTCCGAAAGAGTTATTTTCCCGATCTCTGACACCGAGAAAAATGGAATTGAAGACGCCCGCTTTGTACAATTTATTTCCGAGAAGGGCAAAGCAACTTACTACGCGACTTATACAGCATACGATGGTCATTCTATTCTTCCAAAATTATTGTCAACTAAGGACTTCGTTAATTTTAAAATACAGCCCTTAAACGGTAAAATAGCAAATAAAGGTGCCGCTCTTTTTCCACGGAAAATAAAAGGAAAATACGCCATGCTCTGTCGTGTGGATGGGGAAAATAGCTATGTGGCATTCTCCAACTCCCTCACTAACTGGCATGAGGAAATTCAACTTGTCGGGGAACCGGAATACCCTTGGGAATTTATTCAAGTAGGAAACTGTGGCTCGCCAGTCGAAACCGAAGCGGGTTGGTTGGTCATTACCCATTCAGTAGGACCTATGCGCGAATATTCAATAGGTGCGCTCCTGTTGGATCTGGAAGATCCTACCAAAGTTATCGGAAAACTGAAAAAACCGCTCTTGTTCGCAAATGAAACGGAGCGTAATGGATATGTGCCAAATGTCCTCTATTCATGTGGTCAGATTATCCATAATAACCATCTGATATTGCCATATGCCTATTCCGATCAGGAGTCAACCTATGCAACGGTATGTTTGGATGAATTATTGAAAAATCTAGTTGATTAAGACTTTCCTGTCGCCAAGTGGGCAGCAGGAGGGTAAAAGTTCTTGATAACTTTTAAAAACAGATACTTTCAGGAAAATTAAGGGCGGCTGATTAGCCGCCCTTTCCTGTTTCCATATGTGGACTATCAACCGGTTTTGACTCTGGCGAGCCCTTTTGGCGTAAGTAGATCGATAAAATAACAATAGAAGCAACGGATAGAAATTCGCTCTGCCAATTCTGGAAAGTTTCAAACCAAAATGTAGGTTCCCTTATAAATTCTGATAACCCAACCAATGGCTCCTTCTTTAAAGCATGCTCTTCATTTACATTCCTAAAACTGCCGTATAAATGTCCTATCCAAGAGAACACGAAAAGAACGATGAATGCGATCGAAAGGGAATTCTTGTAGAGTAGGAGGCGCCATCCGCCTTGTTTTACCGGCCGAGGAGCGTCTCGATGTGCAACAGGTTCTCGATCCACCTCCTCCTGGCCTGAAAGCTTTTTTGATTCCGCCGAACCAATTTGGCGCAAAGAGATGGTGAGGATCACATACATCGCCATCTGTAAAAACTCACTTTGAAAATTCTCGAAGGTTGCCGACAAAAAATGTCCACTTGTCAAATAAGTCGAGAACCCTAAGAATGAACCTTGCTCCTCATATAGCAACGCTTGCTCTTTCCAGCCAAAATAGATCTGCGCCATCATCGCCAAAACGAACAGCGTAATAAAAACAATCGATAGACTATTTCTATACCAAAACGTTTTTCGCATATATTTCCATTTAAATAACTTGCCGTAAAGGCTTAATCTTAACTTCTGCAATGTTTACTCTTCTGTCTTGTGCTAGCACAAAACTGATTAATCGGGCTATATCCTCTGCTTTTAACATTTCATGTTTTTCCTGTAGCTCTGTCTCCTCCTCTGCAGTTGTGGAGGGCATATCTGTCGCCACCGCTCCGGGCTCAATCAGCGAAACACGAATGTGATGTGGATTGATCTCCTTTCTCAGTGCTTCTGTAAATCCTTGTATGCCCGCTTTGCTAGCCACATAGCCCGAACTACCCGCGTCCCGCGTATCCGAACTCATCGATCCAATATTGATAATATCGCCTTCAATCTTTTGCGCGATCATCTTTTCAGCGAAAAAACTCGATAATAGGAGGTATGAATCTAAGTTTGTCTTGGTCATATAAACGAGGTCGTGCGGATCGCCCTCGACAACACTCCGAAAGCCAACACCTGCATTGTTGATAAGAACATTGAAAGGACCATGGGAATCCCAAACGCGCGCTAACAACGCTTGAAGTGCCTGCTGATCGGTTAGATCCTGAAGCTCATACGCTACGCGACCTTCAACTCCTAGCGCTTGACATTCCTGTAAAAGCTCCTTAAGCTTATCTTCATCTCGTCCGATGATAAATACCTCAAATCCTTGGCGCAGTAAATGTAAGGTCGCTGCTCGCCCTATTCCGGATGTGCCTCCAGTTAAGAAAATCTTTGTTCTTTGCATAAATTTCCGATTTATAATGTGATGTCATTCGTCAATGCCCGGGACAAATTCGTGGAATATTCATCCTCGTTTGTCGATTTTATAAAGGGAACATTCCATGCACTATTTGGTTGAGGTTCAAAAAGCTTTGCGTATTAATCCGGATCATTTGGGTATTGAGTTCCCTAATATTGCGAAAAGTACCTAAAGAAAAACTAAATCCATGTCCAAACATTTAGCGAGCACTCTTGTTTATAATCCAATAAACTTAATTACATGAACTATGAAAAAAGAAATGTTTAATATGCGCCCTGTAGCATTCATCATGTTTATTCTGATGTCGGCGCAGTCATTTGCACAGGAAAAAGGCTTGGATATCAATGTAGATATCGATAAAGGAGATGGTGGAGCTTTTTATACGAGACCTTGGGTGTGGGTTATTGGGGCCGCAGTGTTCATCCTACTTTTAGTAGCGATACTTAGAGGCGGGAAAAAATAAGAATGAAAATGAATAAAGCATTGCTGCTTGGAATTATTGATACCAAGCGGCAATGCTTTTTTTTATGTATTTGATTTTTCTGAACAGAGCTGTTTTTGATTGGAGATCAATCTTCGGATCCCTGAAAGTTTTATACAGCTTATTTCTTCTCAATCGCGCTAATTTGCACGCCAATAAAGCAGTCGTCGGCACAGTTTTCCTCAACTTTACCGACCTTAGAAATTAGTCCATCATGTTCCGTTTCTAAATAGTTCGTTACGCCTTTGCTTTTAACCAGCCAATTCTCCTTCGCTAAACGGTACACATCGTCCAACGTTAGCAGATAATAATCGCCGTGGCTTCCCAGATTCGACTTATCCTCCGTCCATTCCATTTTCTCCCAAACACGTTGCTCCTCGACTTTCTTGAGCTCCTCTTCAGAATAGCCTTTTTTTCTCATTGCTTCTATAAATGATTCCTTGGTCCAGCCGTTCTCAGGGCGTTTCGCCGGCGCAATGGAGGGAACAATATAGCTTACCTGCTCAATCTTCCCGTTTTCGATCGTAATAGTCATTTCTGACGACCAGCCTGTCCAGCTACCCGAATAAGTGCTGTAGCTGTAACTGTTCTGGCTTTCTCTCTTAAAATCTTCCCACTTGCGAAGGCTTCTCTCATATTGATCCTCAAATTCTAGGTCGGATTTAGAACAGGAAACCAATAGGAATGTGATGAGGAGAAGAAAATTGAACTTTGCTAATTGATTCATAACTTGATTTTTATCGGATATAAGTTATACGATTCAAAACTTATTATCGCTACAGTAAAACTACAGGGAGGGAAGACTTTTGCTGAAATACCCACAATTGAATGCGATTTATTAAATTTGGGCTTTAATTTGTAAATCACATGAAGGTTCCGCAGCTATATAATAGACAAACTAAGGAAATTGAATACGAGAATACGTATAAAGTAAACGGTTTAGCGTTCTTATATAAAAATACCTTAGGCAGGGCCTTGACGAAGTCTTTACTCAATAAAAAGATGGTGTCCAAAGCTTACGCGCGCCATGTAAACTCGCCGAAAAGCTTAGGACAGATTCCGAAATTTATCGAGCATTACAACATCAATGTGGACGAAATTAAAGAGCCTATACAGTCTTTTCGATGCTTTAACGAGTTTTTTATCCGCGAACTCAAAGACGGTGCTCGCCCGATAGATGAAACGCCTGAACACCTCATATCGCCGGCAGATTCTAGATTAATGATTTTTGACCTGGCTCAAGTCAGCAGTATTCCTGTAAAGGGCTATTGGTACAATTTAGAAGCGCTATTAAAGGATAAGGAACTAGCCGAACAGTATAAAGACGGTTGGTGCTTTGTGTATCGACTGGCGCCAAACGACTACCACCGCTATGGATATATCGACAATGGTACACAAGATCCTGTAGTCAAAATTAAAGGCGTTTTACACTCCGTGCATCCCCTTGCATTGGCTGAAACCAGAGCTTTGATTGCCAAGAATTATCGTGAACTAACGGTGCTGCATACCGAGAACTTCGGCGATGTTTTGCACCTGGAAGTAGGGGCTCTACTCGTTGGCAAGATTGTGCAACGGAATTACGATGCCTGCTCTTTCAGTCGCGGTGAAGAAAAAGGATACTTTGAGTATGGTGGTTCTACGGTTGTGCAGATCTTTAAGAAAGGTACGATCAAGCCGGACGCCGACATCATCGAACATTCAGAAAAACGTATTGAAACTCTGGTGAAGATTGGTGAAAAAGTAGGCGTAAAGGCCTAGCTAGTCGTCATCGTATAAATACAAATTGCCATATCTCCAATTTGGCCCCTTTAAGCCGGAATAATTTTAGCGACCCATCAGCAGCGCCATGAATTTCATCGGGTAGCCTGCCGTCAATTGTAACACATATGCCTAGGTACGCGTACCATACTCCCTGTACCAAGCGGGACCGCATTCAGTCACTTCCCTTTCAAGGCCCTTTCAAACCCAATGCATAGCCCTTTCAGAACGGCTTTGATACGGTTTTACATTGGGTTTGAAAGGGTTTTGAAAGGGCTTTAAGTTATTTCAATTATCCCGCGGAATCCTCGCGCTGCATAGTATGATTCAGCACCATTATGATAAGTAAATACCCGGTCGTAGCGGTAATCGCCAAAAATGGCACCTCCGAGTTTGCGAACTGCCTCAGGCGTTTTAAGCCAGGAAGAAGTTTTGCTGTCGAATTTCCCCAAGGACTGCAGGGCCGCATATTGTTCCTCATCCATCAGCGCTATGCCCATTTCTTTGGCCATACCTATTGCGCTGTGCTTAGGTTTATGTTCTTTGCGCGAATCTAGAGCCGCTTGGTCGTAGCAGATGCTGCGTCGGCCTTTTGGGCTTTCCGCACTGCAATCGCCAAAAGTAATGCTACCTTTAGCTTTGTCGTAGCCAATAACGTCGGGTTCGCCTTCGGTTTCTTCCATCAGATGGAGGGAGGACAGCGCTGCCGGAGATTTCTTCAGTTTACTTTCCACCTCTGCCCAGTCCAAGCCAAGGTGCCGATCCATATGCTTCTCGAAACGTTTTTTTAAGATGCCGAGTAGTTCCTCACTACGTTCTGCTGATAGATTTTCCATAGTTTATAGTGGTTGATGTGTGTAAACACAGACAACGAATTTACAAAAAAGCCTTTTTAAACGCTAGAGTTTGGTTGCGGGAAATTAGCGCTTGCATATTGGGATTATTGAAATGCGGCAATCTTTTTGGGTAGGCGCCAAACACATGTAGAAATTCATTTACAAATGTTTTTTTAACAGGGCTATTCGCACTCGTGCAGAATCGAACATGTTCATTTGTTGTATATTAGCGTTTAGAATCACACGAAAATACTAAGCGAAGCCTTCTCGCTCCTCAAACTTATGGCTGTAAAATCTTCATTAAGATATCTCATGCTATCCTTATTGTTGACCTTTATGTTTGTGCTCCATGCGCGCGAAAAAAAGGACAACAACAATGCCTCATTGACTTATTTTATTCAGAAAGAAAAGAGCTTCGGATCCGATACAATTGCGTTGAGGGAATTTTTAACGCCGCTGCGGCAACGTGTTTTGAAAGGTGATGCCAATAAGCAAACGGCGGTCTATTATGCCTTGATGGGCAGAGGAACAAGTCGCAAGATAGGGCAGATCAATACGATTAGTTCAACTTATTTTGAGAAAGCTAACGACCTGGCAATCAAGTTTGATGATGAAGCGCTTGCACTGTGGGTTCAGATTGAATTAGCAAAATACTTTTACCAATTTAACTTATTGGAACAATCGCTGCCATATTTCATGACGGCATCATTCAAAATTGACGATATCCCTTATGTCGATCAGATCAATCCGGACGAGTCCTACCGATCCCTGGGTTTCTTTTTCTCTACAATCGGCGAGTATAAGGAGGCTATAAATTGTTTGAAGGAGGCGGCCTTTTTGGCACCGGACCTCTCCGAAATGAAGGCTTCCATACTAGATAACCTTGCCATGTGCCATTTGGAGGATAAGGACACTTCGGTGGCTATGGCCTACTTAAACGATGCGAAAGAGCTTGCGTTGAAGATTGATGCCAAGGCTAGGCTCGCTCGGGTGAACGGGATGCTAGCGATGGTCAGTTTAGGGAGGGGGGAGCTGGACTCCGCCCTGCATTTCGTAGATCAAGATGTAAAACTTAGTGAAGAGAGTGGCGATAAAGCCAATCGGCAGCATGCAGAGATTATCAAAGCAAAGGTGCTCATGGGCAAGGGCGATATGCAATCTGCGGAAGTATTGCTGGAGCATTTGAAAAAAGATCTGAAAGGTAACTTGACCAAAACTGATTTCCTGCTTGATGTAGAAGAATTGAGGCTGAAAATTGCGGAGCATAAAGGAGACCCGGATATGGAGCTTGCCATTCGTCGAAGCCTTGGGCAGCTGAAGGACAGTTCGATATATGGAGAAAGTGCAGTAGTAATCCAGCGAGCAAGAGTGTTGGCCGCGAAGGAGCGCTATCTGAATGAAGCGAGCATAATTAACCTCAAAGTGCAACAGAGCCGCTTTGCACGGAATATGTATTTACTCGTGCTCGCCTTGGGTATCGGAATAGTGATTATTTCCTATATCGACTTTCGCCGCAAGATGTTTGCGCGCCACCATCGTTATGAAAAGAAAGTGTTGGCTTATCGCCTCGAAAAAACTTTGCTCGATCAGAAGCTCGAACAGGCGCATAGGACCCTGGCAGATCACCTACGTTTCCTAACAGACCGAAACAAACAGATTGAAAGCTTGCAAAGAGAAATTGCCCGTATCAATAAATCAGCGCTTGCAGAAATTGAAGAAAAAAACGGCAAGTTAAAGCAGTTGTTACAGTCACATATATTGACGGAGGATGACTGGCAAAATTTTAAAATGACCTTTGATGAGGCTTATCCAAATTATTATAATCAGTTAAAAAAGGGTATTCCGGAGCTTACGGAAAACAATATCCGCTTTATAATGTTGCAGAAACTAGGGCTTACGCCTGCCGAAACGGCAAATATCCTGGGAATATCGCTGGAGGCGATCAAAAAGAACAAGCAAAGATTGAAGCAAAAGCTGGGCGATAAATATGATCGTGTGATGGAGATTATATAGCTTATCTGATTTCAAGCTAAAAATTCTATCTTGCAATAAAGTCAACTGAGTATGAAAAGAGCGTTTTACCTTCTAATATTATTGCTTAGCACGAGCGTGCAACTGAATGCCCAAGAACAACGAGCTAGCGGATGGATTTTTGGCCCATCGTTGGGGTATCAGTATCAAAGCGGCAGTTTTCTGAAGGCTTCGGCCTGGGGCTTGTTTGCCCTTAATCAATCACAATATCTCAAGTTAGATGGGGGAGCCAATTTTACCTGGATGATGGACAAAACGACGGTCATCCCCGAATTTGGAGCAACCTATTATTTAAATAATGTTGCGGTATGGCCTTTCCTAAAGGGAGAGATAACCCCCTATACGGCAACTGCCAAGGCCGGGATTGGCGTATTCAATCTGCTCGAATTTGCTGCTGGTTATGGGTTTGATATCAATACCAAAAAAGACTTTAAGCCGATCGATGGATTTACCTTCTCGGTTGGCGTCAATATCCCGTTAAAATTCCATCTCTACTAAGGCATTCATTATTCGATCCATGCTTTGAAATCGTTTACTCGCTCCCGACTAACGATGACCTCTGCATTTCCATAATGATGAAAATACAGCTTCAATCTGGAGTTGGAGTGCACGGCAATGCTCTTAATTGCTTTGATATGTACTAAAAAACCGCGGCTTATGCGGAAGAATATAGCGGGGTCGAGCAGCTTTTCCAGCTGGTCGAGGGTAAAGTCCAGGAGATATTGATTGCCATCGGAACAGAAGGCGTAAGTTCCCTTGTTTTCGGAAAAGAAGCATTCGATATCATCGATCGTAATGAGTTTGATCTGTTGGCCGATCTTAATGCTAAATCGTGATTTATAGCTAGTTCGCGTTGGTGCGAATAGGGCTTTCAATTCTGTCATATCAAGCGAGGGTTGCTTGCTGGCGTGGTTTTTCTCGTATTTGGCGAGCGCAGCCTCCAGTTCTTCCTCGATAATGGGTTTCATCAAATAATCTACACTATTCACCTTAAAAGCTTTTAATGCAAACTCATCGTAAGCCGTGGTAAAAATAATCGGACAGACTAGCGCAAGCTCATCCAGAATTTCAAAAGATAGACCATCGGAAAGTTGGATGTCAAGGAACAGCAAGTCGGGCTCTGGATGAGTTTTAAACCACTGCTTGCCCTGCTCTACCGAGTGGAGAAGCGTGATATGGGAGTAGCCCAACTTCATCAGCTTTCTTTGCAGGGAGCGGGCAGCGGGGCGTTCGTCTTCGATAATGACTACAAGGGTGTCTTTCATGCTATAGAATAGGTAGTGCAACGCGGAAGCTGTCATTATTCTGAACTACTTCGATGTTTTTTGAACCAATAATATGATATCTTTCACGGATATTGTTCAGACCGATTTTGGTCGATGACTCCTGTTGTGGCTTAGGCTGCAGATTGTTTTCCACATTCAATTCGCCGTTTTGAATGGAAATACGAATAAATAAGGGTTGTTCATCGCTTATTTTATTGTGCTGTATGCAATTTTCCAGCAAAAGTTGAAGCGCCAGCGGAATGGTTTTCATGTCATCCGTGACCTCCTCCGCGTCGATTTCTACCTGTATGGCATCTTCGAAACGGAGTTTGAGCAAAGCGATATAATTTTTTGCAAAGTCCAGCTCGTCGCTGATCGGCACGAGGCTATGATCTTTCTTTTCGAGTATATATCGATAGATACGTGACAAGGATTGGGTGTAGGCTATTGCATTTTTGGGGTTTTCTTCGATCAGCCCAATGAGCACGTTTAAGCTATTGAATAGAAAATGGGGGTCGATTTGATTTTTTAGGGTCTCCAGTTGTGCTGTTGCCTCCCCGGCAATCTGTTTCTGCTTTTCTAATTGGGCGTTTTTGCGCTCCATATACATGCCGAAGAGGTAAAATCCGCCACCGATGAGCATCGCAATAACAGTGGGCATGATGTAATTGACCCAATAAATTTGGGAGACAAAGGTCGCAAAGGTCTTTTTATAGATGAATACCTGGAAAAAGCCGGTTGTAATAAATACGATTACTGGCGCGATTATCTGTGTGATGAGTACATAGAGCAGAAAGCGTTTCGGCATTTTGTTCTTGCCAGGGACGATGCGTTGTAAAAAAGCCGCTGTATATGTTCCGGAAAGACCCAATAGGATACTGTAAGCAATCGTGGCGAGAAGCGCACTTTCTGTTCCGTTTTCTATCGCTTCGTTGCCACTTTTAATCATATAGTAGATCGAGAAGACGAAATAGATCACAGAGGTGATGATTACAGTATACAGTAAGGATCTAAGGAAATATTTCATGCTGTTTATTTCTTACAAGTTGCTAACGTTGCCTCAGCTCTTTCCCTGCCCCAAGTTGGATAGAATGGCGTATCATGCTTCTCTGTAGCAAATAAAGATACTGCTTTTTCTAAATCTTTGCACTCCTGTTCGGTACTGCCACCCATATATTTCTTGGACTGGATCTGGAAGTCGGCAAGCCCCGATAAGGCTCTGGGATTGTTAGGCTCCAGTTGTAGCGCTTGTTCGTAATTATGAATAATTTCCGGGGATAACTGCATCGCTCTAGCCATCGGGTCTATGGTTAATTGAGCGGTCAATGCGAGTGCTTTCAGGACATGCCATTCGGCGTTCAACTCTTCCGTTTTTGTTGGTATAAGTTTAATAGCAGCTTGTATAAGTTGCTCTTTCTCGTCGCTGTCCTGCGTTTGGAAAGACGATGTAGCCGCGACAAAGGCTTGGTAGTAGCGCGGAATCCAGTTGCGCTTTTCGGCCTGCGCAATGCGTTCGAATTTCGACATGGCTTCGCTGTTTTTGCCGTTCTGCCAGGTTTGTAGGGCGTCGCCCATGGCTTTCTCGTAGTTGCCTTGTCCGTAGCATACAATGCTAAGCAGGCTGAATAAACTGATCAATATTGTTTTCATGTTGTTCTTTTTTTGTGTTGATTAAAATTCGTTAGGATACGTCGCTTTTGAAAATGAATAGCGATGAATTGTTGATTTTCATGGATGAATGGTTTTCTACAGATTGTCCAGTTGGTTGTCTTTTTTATTCTTGCTGATGGTCCAAAAGAAGCCCAGGAATACAAAGCGCTTCGCGTTGGGAAGTATGGCTTTGGATGCAAAACGGCCATCCTGATCGGGCGTTGATCGGTATTGGTGGCCATAAACAGGCTTATTTCCTAAAATATTGGTCACGGAGAAGAATAGAATTTTCTGTTGGCTCAGCAGGTAGGACCAGCTGAATGAAAGGTCGTTTTGGCCATTTGTTTTTGATTGCATAAAACCTGCGAGGTTTGGATCATGGTAGGGTCGACCGGAAATAAAACTGTTCGTCAGGCTGAGTTGTGAACGGATCGGAGCATACCAGTATTTTGCCACGATGGAGAAATAATGTTTCGCGACGTAGTCGGGTTGCACGGCAGCCTGATAATTCCGTTCAAGCTTGTTCGCATCGGTATAGGAATAGGATATCCAATATTGGAAGTTCTTAAAAGTTTTGGAGTCGCGCCAAAAGAAGTCGACTCCGCGAACCGTGCCGTAACCATTGCTTTGGTAGTGGCTGCTGTATGTGGGGAGCGGACTATCGTATTGAAGCAGTTGGCTATAGTCTTTTTGGAAGAGCTCCATACGCAGCAGCTGATTTTTTCTGAGGAAGGTATAGTTGAAGATGTAGTGCTGTGCTTGTTGCCAAGGCAGATCTGCACGATATTTGGCGATATCTTCTCGCGTCTGTTGGTGGAATAGCCCATAGGAAACGGACATTTGATGGTTGGCGTTGATTTCATATCCTAAAGCGGCTCTAGGCTCGAGGGATTGCTGCTTTTTAAAGTCGCTGCTGTATCGGGCACCCAAGGTCAAGAATAGCTTGGAGAAGGCTGTGTATTGTGTTTCTGCAAAGCCCGACAAGAGCTGTCGATCAAATCCGTAAGCGTAATGATTATCCGGATTGTGGAATTGCTCGTCGATTTTTTGAAAGAAATGCTCAGCGCCAAAGCTATACTGTAATTGGCTACTTTTCTTCTTGCGAAGAACGGTTTTGATATGACTGCTGTATTCCTCGGTGGGGATCTCGAAATTGTAATAAGCTAAGTTCTTGTCGGAATAGCCAAAGCTTCCTCCGAGTTCCCATTTCCAGTTCTGCGGTAAATAGCGTAAGTAATTGCTATTGACGTAGATGTTTTTCTCTTTGATTCCCGTTCTTACCCTTTGATCGTAGTTCAGGTCGTAATCCTTAAATGCGAATTTCTCGAAGGTGAATGCGCCATAGAGGTTGAAGAAATGTTTTTCGCCCTTGTTACGGAAAATGGCTTCAGCATTGGCTTGCTGATAGGGTTTGATCCATTCTAAACGCTGATCGATTATTTTGAGATAGGGGGCGAGGTTGGTATAAGTGCCATTAAAGCTTAGGGAGCTATTTTTCCAGCGCTGCGTATTGCTTAAGCCTAATCCTACCGTGGAGATGGAGATATCTGACTTGGCTTCGGCGAGGTTCAAATCTGTGCTGAGGTTGAGGATGCTGGAGAGGGCATTTCCGAATTCTGCGCTATAGCCTCCGGTTGAGAAGCTGGTGCCTTTAAATAGAAAGGGGGAGAAGCGGCCGCGCACGGGCATACCGTTGGCAGAGGCGGTATAGGGTTGGGCGACACGCACGCCATTGATATAGGTTTGTGTTTCTGATGGATCGCCACCGCGGACCATTAATCGTCCATTTTCGCCAGCGATTTGTGCGCCCGGTAATTTGTCCAATGCCGCGATAATATTACCCATGCTGCCGGCAGTTGTGACGATATCTAAGGGAGTTAACACAGCGTTTGCTTGCGATCCGACCTTGAATTGGCCCGCACGCACGACAACTTCTTCGATTGCCCGCTCGTCCGCCTGAAGGATGATTTCCAGAAAGAGTGAATCGTGGATTTGGATACGCTGTTGTTTGGATTGATAACCGATGGCCGTCACGTTGATTTGCTGCGCTCCGGAAAGACTGGTTTTAAAGCTGAATCGTCCCAGGCTGTCGGTATTTGCACCGTCGTAGCTTCCGTCTATAAACACATTGGCGTTAAAGATCGGTTTTTTGGATTTCAATAAGACAATTCCGCTTATTGTGGACTCCTGAGCAAAGCTGAGAATCGGAATGAGTAGAAAGGTTAGGATGGATAATATTCGCATGGTTTATGTTTTCGGTAAAAGTATGGACTATGCTTGCCATGGCGAATTTATTGTCGCCGAACTGTTGTTTTCTCGGGATGAACTGTTGATTGCTGTATGCTTTCATTTTGTACATTTGTAGTTCAGATAACCAACATGACAAATTTTCGTAATCTTTCGCAGCCAACCGGACGTACTATCCATATTCACGAACAATCATATCTTTTTTTTGGAGGGACTGCCTACTTAGGGCTGCTCGACAATAAGGACTATATCGAACTTTTTAAGGAGGGAATTGACCGATATGGGTTGAATAATGGGACGTCGAGAACGAATAATGTGCAGCTCGGGATTTACGCTGAAGCCGAAGGATTTATGGCGAGTAGATTTGGATTCCAGGATGCGGTGCTGCTCTCTTCTGGATATCTTGCGGCTCAGGTTGCGGTTAAAGCCTTATTCGAAAATCGTCGTGTTTATTATGCGCCTGGCGCGCATCCTTCCCTGTGGATTGCAGGAGACCCTAAGGTTGACTTGCCCTTTTCTGAATGGAAAACAAGGGTGATTGATGAGATAAATAACAGCTCGGAAACGAATTTCGCAATCATTTCGAATGCGATTGATAACCTAACACCTGAATTATTTGATTTCTCTGATTTTCAGCATCTTGCCGAAGATAAAAATGTATTGTTCATACTCGATGATTCTCATGGAATAGGCGTGCTGAACAAGAATGCGCTTTCCACAGATTTGACGGCTTTGGAGTCTGCTAAAAACATCGAACTGGTTGTTTTGGCTTCCTTGGCAAAAGGGCTGGGAACCGATGCGGGAGCTGTATTTGGAAATGCTGCCACCCTCGATAAAATCAGGAAGCACCCCATTTACATGGGCGCTTCGCCAAGCGCACCGGCCGCCCTATTTGCTTTAGTTCACGGCAATAGGATTTATGAAGCTGCTTTCGATAAACTGCATCAGAATATTGATATCGCTAAGTCAATTTTTTCATCCTTAGATGGCTATCATAACATCGCTAATTTCCCGGTTTTCACATCGCATGACCCGAATTTATATCGTTACTTAGTGCAACATCAGGTGCTAATTTCCAGTTTTCCATATCCTTTACCGACGAGCCCGCTACTCAACCGAATTGTGGTATCTGCTCTGCATGAGGAAAGTGATATATCGCAATTAGCAGAAATTTTGATGTCGCAACATCGATTAAAACTTTGATTGTCAATAAAATAATTGTAACTTTGCGAGCCTTTTGAAATGTAAAATTGGGGGAAATAAGACTAAATACTTGAATAGTAGATATTTGGTCTGTAAAAAAACATGAAATTATTTCCATTACTCATTTTAAAAGAATACTTTTGCATCCCCAAAAGGGCAAAGATGCCAAGGGTTTAGATTAATTAGAGTAAATATAGATATGACTAAAGCAGAAATTATTGCAGAAATCTCTAACAAAACTGGTTTAGAGAAGGTTGATGTACAGGAAACCGTAGAAGCATTCTTCAAAGTGGTAAAAAACGCAATGGTTGGCGGTGAGAATGTGTATGTGAGAGGTTTTGGTAGTTTTGTAGTGAAGAAGAGAGCAGAGAAAACAGCTCGTAACATCTCCAAAAACACAGCTATTATTATCCCTGAGCACTTTGTGCCAAGTTTCAAACCTGCAAAAGTTTTTGTAGAAAAAGTTAAAAACGGGAACAAAAAATAAGTATTAATTCATGAAAAATACCAAGCAAATCCAGATCATCGTCGTAGCAGTAGTTGTCCTAATCATGGGATTCCTTGTTCTACGACCTGTGAAAGGCTTGGTTGATCAAGAGAAAAATACTGCAGGAGCTGCTACCACAGAGGCTCCTGCAAATCAAATTACCCTGAGCGCAGCATCCGAAGCTGCCAAGCGTGGCCTTAATCCTGCTATCTTAAACGAAATCACTGATTTGGAAGCAAAAGCAGACAAAGCGGATGGAGATGAGAAAGTAGCGATCTACCAACAATTAGCTGATAAGTGGAATGATGTGGAAAAATTTGCCCCTCAAGCATTATTGTATGAGGAAATGGCGAAAATTTCACCTAAATTCGACCTTTGGTTGAAAGCTGGAAATGCCTACCGTAAAGCTTACACTAACCTTCAAGACACAACAACCGCGAAAGCATTGAATCAACAAGCTATTGCGGCATACGAGAAAGCTGTCGAGTTGAACGGTGCAAGTTTGGACGCTAAAACAGGACTGGGAGCCGCAATGGTAACCGGAACAAACAACCCGATGGCCGGTATTGCGCTACTGCAAGAGGTAGTAAAAGCCGAACCAAAGAATCTAGAAGCTAATAAAACATTAGGTTTATTCTCTTTACAATCTAGACAGTTCGATAAAGCTATCGAGCGCTTCAAGACGGTAATTGAGCAAAGCCCTGATGCTGAATCGTACTTCTATTTAGCCACTGGCTATGAAAATATAGGGATGAAGAACGAAGCTATCGCTGCTTTTCAAAAAAGTAAAGAGTTAGCTGCCGATCCAAGTCTCTCCCAGTTCATCGACAGACGTATTGATGAGCTAAGTAAGTAATTAACAATTAGTAATAATCATTTAAAAACATTAAAGCTATGCCAAGCGGAAAAAAAAGAAAAAGACACAAAATGGCTACTCACAAGCGCAAAAAACGTTTAAGAAAAAATAGACACAAGAAAAAATAACGTTTAACGTTCATTTTAAAAAATATGTGGTTACAATCTATGATGGTATAAGCATCATAGATTGTTTTTTTCATTAAACGGTTTTTTGTTTAACCGGACAATTTATGTTGTGGAGCGAGTCCACAATAGTCCTTAATTTCAGTAGCTGTTGGTAAAGGAATTAATTATCGATTCAGTCCCCGATAAGGGGGTGACTATTGCTTTACTACAGGATAAGCAACTGGTTGAGTTAAACCGAGAGCAAGCAGACAATAACTACGCGGTAGGAGATATTTACCTAGGAAGAGTAAAGAAAATTATGCCCGGTCTGAATGCTGCATTCGTAGATGTAGGCTACGAAAAGGATGCGTTCTTGCATTACCTTGACCTCGGACCTCAAGTACAGTCCTTGCTTAAACTTACCAGAGTGGTAAAGAATGGCAGTTATCAAGAGAAACTGCTCAATAGTTTGAAACTTGAAAAGGACATTGACAAAGCTGGAAAAATATCGGATATTCTTAGCCGGAACACGCTGTTGCCAGTGCAAATTGCAAAAGAACCGATATCCACTAAAGGCCCAAGGTTAAGTTCCGACTTATCTATCGCTGGCCGTTTTGTGGTGTTGGTCCCTTTCTCAAGTTCGGTTTCCATTTCCAAGAAAATTAAAGGTAGTGCCGAAAGAAACAGACTGAAGAAAATAGTCGAGAGTATTAAACCCGCTAATTTTGGGGTAATCATTCGAACAGTCTCTGAAGGCAAAGGAGTAGAAGAAATGCAAAAAGATCTACTCGACCTGATTTCTAAGTGGGAACTATTTACCAAACGTCTTAAAACAGCTGAACCTCCTCAAAAAGTATTAGGTGAAATGGATCGCGCGTCGACTATATTGCGCGATATTCTTACCGATGAATTCTCTCATATCTATGTTAATGATGCAGATATCTTTGAAGAGGTAAAATCATATATACAGGAGATTTCTCCCGATTTAGAAAAGATAGTTAAACACTATAAAGGTAAAGAACCTATTTTCGACCATTTCGGTGTAGAAAGGCAAATTAAGGCGTCTTTTGGCAAGACGGTCAATTTGCAGGGTGGTGCATATCTCGTAATCGAGCATACTGAAGCACTGCACGTAATTGATGTCAATAGCGGAAATCGCATTGCCAATAAAGAAAATCAAGAAGATAACGCGCTTTTAGTAAATAAAGAAGCTGCGAAAGAAATTGCCCGACAGCTTAGGCTGAGGGATATGGGCGGGATTGTGGTAATCGATTTTATCGATATGCACAAGGCGACCAATAGAAAAGAATTGTATGGATTCTTAAAAGAATGTATGGCGAGCGATCGTGCGAGACATACGATTCTTCCTCCTAGTAAGTTCGGATTAGTACAGATTACTAGGCAGCGGGTAAGACCAGAAATGAGCATTGTGACGAATGAAAAATGTCCTGCTTGTGATGGTACCGGCGAAATTAGATCCAGCATCGTCTTACTGGACGATATTGAGAACAATTTAAGCTTCATACTCCAAGAGCAAAACGAGAAGGGAGTTACTTTATGTGTACACCCTTATATTGCGGCCTACATCACAAGAGGTTTTGTCTCGAGAAGATTAAAATGGTTTTTCAAATATGGAAAATGGATTAAAGTGAAGGAAATGTCCTCATATTACCTGACGGAATTCCACTTCTTTAACGCCAAAGACGAAGAAATTAAACTCTAAAAGAGGCGGCCATGGCCGCCTCTTTTCGTTTTATGGCATGCTAGCAATATGATTTCAAACAGTTACAGCTGCTCATCTTCGACATTGGATCCTGTCAATTTATTGTCGGCAGATCGCTTGTTATAGCGTTCTAGCTCTGCTGGAGAAAGCACATGCTGAATAAACTCCTCGGTTATGCTGCTTGCCATGGTGCTAATTATAAATAGGCTTTTGAAGGGCTTCTTGTAGAATTTAAACATTTTAGACTGTGAGGTTAGTCTAAAATAATGATTAAGTTGCTGATTAAGTAGGCTTTAACGATAATTAGCAAGCCAGTAGATCGCTAGGCCATCTTTCTCCATTTTCCGGAAATAAGTCATCTGTCGTTTAGCAAAGCGATGGATTTCTGTTCGAAGCTTATCATGAAAATCTGCTAAAGTTAGTTCGCCTAACAGATAATAGGAAGCATACTTGTATTCCAATCCGAACCATTGCAATTGCTCGTGGCTAAGACCGTTTTCCAATAATCCTTGAACTTCCGAAATCAAACCCTCTTCCATTCTCGCCGACAAACGCTTATCGATTCTATTTCGTCGAGTCTCCAAAGCGGGCGACAATGCCATGATAAGGTGAGAGTATTGTTTATAAGCGGTATCTATTGGTAGCTCATTTGTCTTCAAATAGCGCAGAATTTCCAAAGCTCTGAGCAAGCGCTTATGGCTATCCCAATCGATCTGAAAGTCGGAGGGAATATCCTCTGCTTGAATCATTGCGGTCAATTCTGCTTTCGATAATGCAGCATGTTCCACATGAAATGCCTCATCCCTCGGAATCGAGCTATAGGGTTGAGGCTGTAATAGCGTTTGAACATAGGATCCCGTTCCGCCGCAGAGTATTGGAAACTTCCTTCTATGGATAATATCCTGATAAGCAATCTCAAAGTCTTTTACGAATTCTCTAACGGAATATTGCGTTGTCGGAGGTACGATGTCAATCAGATGATAGGGGATACCATCATATTCTTTCAAGTCTTTGCCCGTTCCAATATCTAATCCTTGGTAAACCTGCCTGGAATCGGCAGAAATAATTTCCCCATCGAGTGCCTTCGCCAGTTCGACGGCTAACTTCGTTTTGCCTGAAGCCGTGGGGCCGATCAGGATCAAAAGCAAATCAGGCGAAAGTGTTTCTTTCGCCCAATTAATGTATTTTACAATGTGTTGTGTCGTTCTTAGATCACAAATTTTGTCCATTTCTCGTTGCTGTCGTTGCTTTTTACAACTGTATCAATGAAGGCCATTCCACGCACACCGTCGTAAACATTTGGAAAGTCCTGTGCTTCAGCAGATGGCGTTACGCCGTCCTTCTTCGCCGATACAGTCAATGCAAAGTTACGGTAAATGTTTGCAAAAGACTCCAACAATCCTTCCGGATGTCCTGCAGGAATACGCGTATTATGCGTTGCAAAGCTGCTTAATGTAAATGGAGCAGCATAAGCATTACCCGTGCGGTATAATTGTCTAGGCTGATCCAGCATCTTAATGATTAAATTATTTGGATCTTCATTCGCCCATTCCAATCCGCCCTTCTCACCATATACACGAATGCGAACTGCATTTTCCTCACCCGCAGAGATCTGCGACGCCATCAACACACCTTTCGCACCATCTTCAAAACGCAATAATACCGAACCATCATCATCCAACATGCGACCTTCAACAAATGTTGTCAAATCTGCACAAACCTCTTGAATCTTCAATCCAGTAACATACTCTGCCAAATGCGCAGCATGCGTACCGATATCACCCATTACTAAAGACTTGCCCGAACGCTTCGGATCTGCGCGCCATGCAGCACCAGCATTGCCCTCGCGCTCGCTCAGACGGCTTAACCATCCCTGCGGATACTCGACAACAATCTTACGGATTTTTCCGAAATGCCCTTCTCTCACCATCGCCTTCGCCTGTTTTACCATCGGATAGCCAGAGTAAGTATGTGTCAAACACAAGGTGCGACCTGTACGCTCAACAACAGCCTGAAGCTCTTGTGCCTCCTCTAAAGAAACAGTCATCGGCTTCTCCACAACAACATCAAAGCCCTTCTCTAAAGCCAATTTTGCAGGAGCAAAGTGCAAGAAGTTAGGCGTAACGATCGTAACGAAATCCATACGCTCGCCTTCCGGCAGCTGTGCTTCCTTCTCAATCATCTCTTCGTATGTTGCATAAACACGGTCATCAGCAACAAATAAATCCCTGCCCGATTGCAAAGAAATCTCCGGATTAACGCTGAAGGCACCACATACTAATTCTATTTTTCCATCCATAAAGGCAGCAATGCGGTGAACGGCGCCAATAAACGCATCATTTCCACCACCGACCATGCCCATGCGAAGTTTTCGTTTCATAAATGAGTGTATTTCGATTGATTAAAGATTAAATATAGTAAAATCCTAAAGGAATTAAAGCGGAAGAATCAATTTTGTGCTGCCACTGTTGGCGTGCAGATAGCCCTCAGGATATTTTTCTTTATAGACTGATAGGTCTTCATCCTCATGTATCGGGATTTGCTGATCGGCAGTAATCCAGAATCGCTGTCCAGGCATTGTTTTAACCACTTCAAAACCTATCTTCTGCAGGCTGGAATCCTGTGTCCAATCCGCATCCACGTAAGTCATGATATCGCTCGGCTTAAAATCTTTAATGAATGCCTGTATCAGTTTAGAGAGCCCGCCTATAACAATGATATCGCTCTTATGGCAGAACCGGATCAACTCAAACGAACGGTAATCTTCGGCTTTATCGTGCATTCTTCGACCAGCACTGAATACGGCTAGCGATACCAACTCTCCCTGATGATATAAACCATAGCGATACTTGCCAGGCAGAGCCACCTGCAGATGATGCTCTTTGAGAAATTCCAAGGCGATGCGCTTTTCGATTCTAGCGGCTACGGTCGAACGGGCATAGACTTTTTCGGCACGTCCCGCTTGCACCTTCAGGCGGTTATATATCTTTTTCGAATCGCGACGTAGCTGATCTTCAGAAATATGGATGGTCTTTTCCCCCGATCCCGGAGTCGTTCCTTGTGAAACATCTGCATAATAATGTATCGCAAAACCCATTCCCTCCGCTGTAATCAGCGTATAGCCTGCATATTCCGTCATCGCGGGGCTGAGCTTTAGCCCATAACCAATGAAGTTCAATAATCCGATCATTCCCGCGTTTGCCATGCGCCAAAATTACTCTATTTAACAACAATATGCGGCAATCCTAAATTATTAATAACTTTGTACCGTAAAATTATTCAGATGAAGTTACCTATAGTTGCATATGGAGATCCGGTTTTGAGGAAGAAAACCGAAGAGATTGATGAGGATTATCCAAATTTGAAAGAGACCATCGCGAACATGTTCGAAACCATGTATGCGGCAAATGGCGTAGGAATCGCAGCACCACAGGTCGGCCTTCCTATCCGTTTATTCGTGATCGATGCGTCTCCATTTGGTGAGGATGATGAAGATGGACCAGGAGATCCTACCGCAAAAGACTTTAAACGCGTATTCATCAACCCTATTTTGGTGGAAGAATCGGGTAACAAATGGGCGTTTAGCGAAGGCTGCCTAAGTATTCCACATATCAATGAGGAAGTGATGCGCCAGGAAAATGTTATCATCAATTACCTAGACGAGAACTTCGAAGAGCAAGAAGAAGAGCTAACCGGACTAGCTGCTCGTGTAGTTCAGCATGAATATGACCATATCGAAGGAAAGCTATTTATAGATAAGCTTAGCCCCTTGAAAAAGGCGATGTTGAAGGGAAAACTAGACTCTATCTCAAAAGGACAAGTTCGCGTTTCTTACAAAATGTCTTTCCCATTGATGAAAAAAGGTAGATAGCGCGTGTCAGCAGATTGCTGAAACATAACTTATATAATCATTTGAGAGCCGCAACAATTTAGCGGCTCTTTCTGTTTTAAACCTACTTTAAGATTGTTAATCCCTATTGCAATTATATAATTCCGCTCGACCAACGCCCCAATCATCCTCCCGATATCGATTTATTTTGCTTGTTTTGAATCAATAACGATTATCGAACTCAAAACCGGATACCATGAAAAGATATCAGCTAATATTTGGATTGCTGTGCTTCTGCCTATTGTCAGCTTGTAAGAAGGATAAGAACGAACCTTATTTTGAATGGGGCGTAGGCGTGAACCAGTTGCGCGTCTATGCAATAGATGATGTAACCTATGTTATTAAACCAGATAATTCGCTTTGGGCACGCGGAGGGATATTTACTGCAGAGGTAGGTACCAAGGACAAGGGCTATAAGATGATCGAACAGAATGTGAAAAAGGTTGAAGGCAACTGCTTCAGTTTATATATCCAAAAAACGGATAATTCGGTGTGGGGGTCTGATAGATACTATGTCCAAAATTTGGCGGATGTGAAAGATAATAAACCACTGGAGAAAATTGCCGATGGTGCGATGGATATTTCGGCAGGGAATTACTTTGTTGCTATTTTAAAGACTGATGGTACAGTTTGGGGTTTTGGTCAAAACGGGCACGGAGAATTTGGGATAGGTTCTAGAACCTATGACAAACTTCCATTGACCAAGATCGCTTCTAATGTGTCACAGATTGCTACAGGATTCTCTAATATCTACCTTTTGAAAACGGATTCGACCTTATGGTCGGCCGGTGATGATTTGTATGGTAAATTAGGTTATGTGACGACTGGAAATCAACTTACATTCAAGAAGGTCGCGGATCATATTAAATTAGTACGCGCTAGTGGAAATAATGTAATGATGATTAATAATAAGGATGAGGCCTGGAGTTTTGGGGGCAATGCGAATGGCGTGCAAGGAATCGGCACGAGAAGTCAAGACCCAACTTACCCGCACAAAGTCGGCGAGCAGGTGGCGAATGTCTACCCAAACAACTTCTGCTCCTTCTTTCTAAAAACGAATGGTACACTTTGGGCATCAGGCTCCAATAGTCGGGGGCAGATGGGAATTGCCACTCCAAAGGAATCATTCCATTTTATCCAAGTCGCTGACGAAGTGAAAGGCATGACCGTTGAAGGGGGTTCAGGCCATAGTATTGCGCTGAAGGCTGGACGATTTGTAGGAGCCGGGAATAACTGGTATAAACAATTAAGCAATGAGGCTGTCGAATACATCGCCGTATGGACCGACTTTATTATGCCATAAACTTACCGATTAGCTTGAACCTTACTCTTCCTTCTCGACCATAGGTACTGAAGGAAGGGAAAGATTATAGCGCACGGATAGAAAGCGAATAATAAAAACCATACTCGCACTCACAAAGGCGTTGATATTTTCCGAAATAGGTGTCATCTGCAACAGGACGTAGCAAATAGCTCCGGCTAAGCAGGCCGAGGCATAGATCTCTTTTCTCAGGATCAGCGGGGTCTCATTCATCAAGGTGTCCCGAATAACACCGCCCATACTCGCTGAAAACATACCCAACATAACGGCAGCAATAGCGCTGCTTTCGTAACTTAAGGACTTCTGAACTCCTACCACCGTAAAGAAACCAATACCGATCGCGTCAAATAGGAAAAGGGTGCGGGCGAAACTGTCTAATCGTTTATTGAAGAGAATGGAGATAGTTACCCCCACAAAAATTGCAATCAAATAATTACCGTCCTCAACCCAAACTGGGCGGATATTTAAAAACACATCGCGGAGGGAACCTCCACCAATGGCAGTCACGAAGCCCATAAATGTAGCTCCAAACACATCTATACCCTTTCGGTTTGCCGCCATGGCGCCCGAGATTGCAAAGACCATCGTTCCTAAGAGGTCTATAAAGTATATAAATTCCATGCAATGCCTGCTTTTACGCCTACAATGATACAAAAATTATTAAACCCCTAAGTAAGGAATTGTCTTTGCTTTATAAACTTGACCTATACAAATAAAGGAGCCTTGAGAGGGCTCCTTACTAAACAAACTAAACAACGATAGTTGATGGGTTATCCTCGAATGAGGATGGGCTAATTCTTTCCCGGATTTTTTTCCTTACGCAAGGCATCCAGGTCTTCCTTATATTTCCTGTCAATTTCTTTGAATTCAGAACTGCTGCGAAATTCCTCCTCAGCTTTTACTTTCGCCTTCCACTCCGGAGAATCGAAATATTTCTCAATTTCTTTACCGTGGTCTTCGATCTTTTTTATTTTATCTTTCCATGCCGGCGAGTTGAAATACTCATCCACCTTAGACGCATCCTTTTCTAATTTGGCAATCTTTTCGTGCCACTCCGGCGACTCAAAATATTGTTCAATTTCTTTGCTCTGTGCTTCAATAGACTTCAACATATCTTTCCATTCCTTCGACTCGTAGTATTTAGCCATATCGGCACCCGATTCTGCCATCTTCTTCACGTTTGCTTTCCATTCCGGAGAATCGAATTGTTTTTTAACGTTCGCATTTAAATCTTCAATCTTCTGCTTCCATTTCGGCGAATTGAAATATTCATTGATCGACTTGGATTGCGATTGTATGGACTCCATTTGTTGCTTCCATTCAGGCGATTTGAAATACTCATTCACACTGGCCGATTCTGCATGCAATGCATCCAGATGTGCCTGAACCTCCGCAGGTAGTTTGGTCGAATCTTGCTGAGACAGCGATGTCGTAACGCTGCGGCTGTGTTTTTTCTTCTTTGTCGTATCCTGCTGAGCTGCTAGGGGAGGTAGAGCGGCCAATGCTTTTGGAATTTCCAACAATTGCACTTTTTCGGACTCTTCTGCTTTCGCTTCGTTGTTCGGAACTAACCAAGCGACTGTGACTAGCACAACAGAGCTGATTAACAACGCTATAAGCTGCTGTTTTACACTGATGTAATTTGTTTCCATTTTGGTGATTCTTTTAATTCGTTTAAATAAACTATTTCTTCCCGTCGCCGCCATGCTCAATGGATGACTATTCCCCTGGCGCAGGGTTTCTAATTCGACCAAAGCATGTGCATAGGTTATCGGTTTTTCTACATGCTCAAGTACCATATCGTCGCAGGCATGCTCGCGTTCGCGTTCCATAATTTTCGATAATGCCCAAACAAAGGGATTAAAGAAGAGAATGGTCTCGATCGTCACCTTAATCAGATTCAACAAGTAATCCTTACGCTTGATATGTGCGAGCTCATGTAATAGGATTGATTCGACCTGCTCAAGCTCCATCATATTCGCATAGGCGAACGGGAACAATACAACCGGCTTAAAGAAGCCTATGGTGATAGGCACGGATATACGTTCCGACAAGAATAATGGAACATAGCCTTTAATATTTAAGATGGCTTTTGCATGGTCAAATTTCGCCTGCCATTCCAACGGGCTGCCGTGCAGACTCTTATATTTAAGGCGACGCAATTTGAGAAAACTATTAAAGAGAATAGCAGTCTGCAATAGAATCCCGATACTATAGATAGTAAACAGATAAGGGAAAAGGCTTTCCAATTGAAAATGATTCTCCGGGATATAGCCGATATGCTTCGCCATATTTTCTACGTTTATCGGTAGGGTGTCCGTTTGCTCAAACGGAACCTGATAATAATACATAAAGCTGCAAGCAAAACCTGCTGTCAATACCATTTGAAAAAGGAATGCTAGATTATGCTTTCCACGGGCATGCATTTTTGGAAAGACAATCATCGCCAGGCATAACAGTATATAAAGGATTGCTCCCTGCCAGAGCGAGTGGAGCATGCTCCAACTGACCGCCGTTGTGATTTGATAGATTAAGGCTTCCATGGTTAATTATTTTCAAGGTTCTTTAAAAATGCTTTTATCTCATCGATCTCCTTTTTGCTGGTGCGCTCATTTCCCAAAGCCTGCATCACTAAACGCGCCGTCGAACCATTATATACCGTATCAATCATTTTATCTAAGAATTGATTTTGCGTATCTTCTTTATTGATCTTCGCAACATATAAATGGGTCTTGGATGAAGTATCTCTATCCACCATGCCTTTATCATGCATAATCTGCATTAGTTTTAAGATGGTAGTATAGCCAACGTCTTTCTTCTCTAAGCTTTCAAATACTTCGCGGACACTAGATTGTCCCTTTTTCCAAAGCACTTGTAAGATTTCCATTTCGCTATCTGTCGGTTTCATATCTCTTTTGGTTACATCTACGAATCATTTCGTAATCAAATGTACGAAGGTTTTCGTAAATCCAAAATATTTTAACATTTTTTTGAAAATAGCTGGTGGGTATCGTTTTGAACCAAGAAAGGAAGGGTAGTATGTTATTGTCTTGAACCAGGAAAGGAAGGATGAAAGGATTGACAGGATCATGTATTGTCGCGGATATTACGCCATAGGTCTTAATACTAAGTACTAAATACTAACTACTACACGAAAGGAAGGATTTAAGGTGTGAGCAGGATATTACGCCATAGGTCTTAATACTAACTACTAACTACTAACTACTATTCGATAGCTTAAA
>DELI01000036.1 GCA_002354335.1 Sphingobacterium sp. UBA2700
AAAGGGTTATACATTGGGTTTACATTGGGTTTGTATTGGGTTTATAAGGGGAGTGAGTGGTAGGAGTTTAGTAGTTGTTGTATTAGTAGTTAGTATTTAGTAGTTAGTATTTAGACCTATGGTGGACTATCCTGCTGATCCTTAAATCCTTCCTTTCTTGGTTCAAAGACAATGCATCCTTCCTTTCTTGGTTCAAAGACAATAAATCCTTCCTTTCTTGGTTCAAAGACAATCCATCCTTCCTTTCTTGGTTCAAAACAAACGAGCAAAAACAAACGAACAAAAGCAAAGGCGCCTAATCGGCGCCTTGCTCTAATATCTGACGTCTAATATCTAAAATCTACAGCTGCCCTAGGTCTAAATACTAACTACTAAATAGACTAACAACTATTTTCTTACACAGCGAATAGGAGTAAGCGTAGTTGCTGACATATTGTGGTTAGACATCATGACGCCCTGAAAGCTACCATTTAATGACTGGGCAAAAGTTTCTTGAGTTTTTGTTCGCCAATAACCGTGCGTTTGTCCATAATTTACAGGGTCTCCAGGATTGAAATCAATCGTTGGTCCACCTATGCTTGTTTTATAGCCTATTGGTGAAAAAGATAAAAAGCCATTAGGATAAGCCGGAGCGCCAAGTGCTAAGGTGCCTGGGTTGATCTTTAAATACCAACGGTAATTACTAAGTTCCGGTTGTTCCTTATTTTGCAGATTATGAAGTTCATCGATCTGTGTTGTGGTTGGTAGATCCCATGTTCCTTCCGGGTAAACCAATTCACATATATTCTTACCGGTAGTACCGATGCTGTATATATCGTTTGTAAAATAATCAGCAGAAGGTACCGCAGTCCTTGTTCGGTACACTGTGTTATCGTAGCGGAATTTATAGGCTTGTCTTAATCCAATCGAGGTGTTGGCCGCGGTAGCATCGCGCCATAAATCTGCTCTAGCCCATTTTGTGTTTCCGACGGTAACCGGCGATTCTACAAGCTTAATGGATAGGAGATAGCTTTTTCCGGGACGCGCAACAAATCCAGGGAAACTAAATGTTTTATTGCTGAACATTCGCTCTACCGCAGTTGTTTGAGGCGTCACAGAATTCGTATTATCTTCGTTTACACGTTCACTGGTCAATATAATGGAATCTATCGTTACAGTAAACCTTCGCGTTTCAAGCCCGTTGGTTGGCGTGTAAAAGGTGTATCGTTTCTTTGTATTCAAGTTTAAAACAGAGTCGGTTCCAACAGGTACCACGTATGCGGAGCTATTATGGTTATAAACCCTTGTCAAGCTACTTATTGATTGCGATATACTGGATAGTGAACTATCGCGTAGCGAGAAGCTCGCTGTTGCCATTCCACTGTCGTCGGTGAAACGAAGACTAGCATAAGTAACAGGCGCAAACATGCCTCGCGAATTCAATTCAACAATAATTTTTGAGGTCTTACGCGTCAATACAAGATTATTAATGGGGTTGGTTCCATTAACAACATTACTAGTTGTAATAAGGCCTTTGGAATAAGCAAAGTCATGACGGTAGCTCGTACTATTCGATGTCGGGTAAATTGGAATTGTGTACGTCGGTGTAGGTGTGTTTGCATATTCAGGTATATCTCTCGTATTGTTGTAGGTATAGGCATACCAAACATATTTGGTATTCCGATTTGCTGGGATCGATACGGCAGTAGATCCGACTATGCCTTGGGCCTGCCCGACGTAGGTGCCTGGTGCACCGCTTCCATTGTCTGTATATAGGACGACACGATAGGTTACACCGCTTTCCAGATTAACAAGAACTCTAGCAGCTTTGTTTTCGGCGTTGGAAGAAGTTTTAGTCGAGGATCCGATGATTTCCTTTTGCTTATATTCGTCTGGAATATCTTCAGAAATCGACATGATCGCATCTACATCGCCTAAGCTCACAATTTCACTTTGTGCAGATACTTTTTTCACTTGTTGCAACCTGTTTCCGGATGCGCTTGCATCACCGTTACTGTGATTGTCAGCGATATCTGGCGTATCTTCAATCGAAGCTAATGAAAAGACGATTGTAGTTTCATTTTTTGCAACATACTGAATTTCGGTCTCGCTTTCAGGGCCTGTTTTTTTACAATTGCTTAAGGATAGGAGGAGTGCTAGACCAAAGAGAAAACTCAGTGGTCGATTAACACTAAATAGGTAATTCCTTTTCATGGGGGCGTTTTTAAAATTTTTTGTGTGTGTTTGAGAGTGACGCAAATGGTTACATATCGTAAGTCTTAAAACTTCCGGTCGGCGTGTTATCCCATTCTTCGATTTTTGGCTCATTGCTAGTCCCGCCGGTATTGACCGTGGCTGAATTCGTTGCGATGGACTCCTCCATTTCAATAATTGTTAAATCAATTATTGGCTGAACATATTTTACCTTCATCTCTATATGTTTTATCAGGTAGTTAAAATAATTAGTGCTCGTGTGTGATATTGGTACAAAAATAGAGAAATAGGGTCTTTAAAGAATGTGACGACGGTCACATTTAAGATTCTTTTAATGATTTTTGTAGTAATTCGATAATTCTTTGTAGATATTTATTGCTTACGCAATTGACTTTCTTAAAAAAGTAAAGTAATACAAAATAGACGTTGAGGCTACATTTTTAATCGTTTTATAAAAAACAATCGGTTGATATTTTCAAATTTTCATTGAAAATAGCTCCTTTTTTAATGAAATTGAATTTAAATTATAACGAAATATGTATTGGTTCGATTAATAAGTTAATTGGAGAGGTAATAATTTTACTTTATTAGTTACTAAGAGTGACTCTTGGCATATTCACTGGGCGAGTATCCGAATTTGGCTTTGAAGGTTTTTCTAAAGTACTCAGGATCGGAGAATCCAACCTGATAGCCGACTTCGCTCACCATCCATTTTTGCTCCTTCAATAGCTGCTGTGCTCTCTTTAATCTGAGCTCTTTAATAACATCTGCTAAGCCCATTCCGGTGAGGGATTTAATTTTTCGATACAATTGAGCTCGACTCAGACCAATGGATTCTCCGATATGCTCGATTTTCAGTTCGGAGTTGCTCATGTTGCTTTCAATGAAAGAAAAGACTTTTTGTAACAGTATATCGTCCGGCGACTGCGTCGATGTTTGACTGGGTTCCAGGCTGATGCGTTGTTGAAACAGTTCCTGTTGTCGAAGTCTTAGTATAAGTTGGTTTTTTACTTTTAGTGATAGTACATGCCGAAATCGGAGGAAAGAAATTCGATGACGGATTAATAGGCAATTTGTTGGCTTGCTTATTAATCATTCCCTTTCTACATGCATCTGCTCAAAGATCGAATAGTCCCCTCTATGAGCAGATCGCGCTGTCGGAAATGAAGCGTTTCCCCGAATTGTGGCAACTGGATCACGGTAAGCGCCTGTATTTTGCTTATTCCCAAGGATTAGGGGCGCTCGCCTTCTATAAACTGTATGAAAAAACGAAGAATGAAGTGTACTTCAATTATGTAGAGACCTGGATGGATAGCCTGATTGGCAATAAGGGCGAGATCTACTTATACAAGCCGGAGGACTTCCATCTCGATTTTATCAATCCTGGAAAGTTGCTGTTTCTCCTTTATGAGAAAACAAAGAAGGACCGAATATTGGAAAAAACTATCAGGAAGCATCTGTTAACAGCATGTTTTTGTATGCTTATGCCAAAGCGGTAAACAAGGGGTACATAGAAAAAGGATATTGGCAAGTTGTGGACAAGATATTGGCAGGTTTACAGAAAAAGTTACTCGTATTAAATGCCGATGGCCTGTGTGATCTTCATCAATGTAATGCTGTCGCTGGATTAGGCGGAAGTGGAAATCGCGATGGAAGTTTTGAATATTATGTAAATGAACGAATTCGCTCGAATGATATTAAAGCGACTGCACCTTTAATCATGGGATTGATGGAAATGGATAAATAGTAATTAGCGAGTGCATAGAATTTAATAAAAAAAAGAGGCCAAACTTTTGACGTTCTGGCCTCTTTCTCATGAAAGTAAGATCTTAAAAATCGCTTATTTTCTAACGCAACGTACGCTGGCTAAATTAGAAGAGGTCATCGATTGGTAAACCATTGAAGCGTTATACGACAATACTGCAAAATTGGTTGCACTTTTTGTTCTCCAATAGCCTTTCGTGTTTTGGTAGTTCACGCTATTGGGGAAAAAGTTTGTCGTGCTGCCGGTACTAGATGTTTTATAGCCAACCGGAGCGAAAATCAGGTTTTCATGCGGATGACCGGGAGCACCTTCTGTAGCTACCGAAGGCCTGATAAACATATACCAATTATTTCCTTCTATACCAATATATTTGGGCAGTAAGCTTGATAATTCGTTGATTTGCGCTTGCGTAGGCAAATCCCAAGTACCTTCTGGATAGATAAGTTCGCAAATGTTTCTTCCATTCGTTCCGAGCGTATAAATATCAGATGTAAAATAATCCGTTGTAGGAACACCTGCTGTTGTTCTATATAATGGATTGTCGTAACGCATCTTATATTGCCAAAGACCCTCCGGTGTGATTTTACCATTAGCATCCCTCCAAGTATTACCTCGCGCCCATTTGGTCGTGCCTATCGTAATCGCGGATTCAACTAATTTGATCGAAACAAAATAGCTTTTGCCCGGCATAGCCACAAAGGTTGGGAATTCAAATGCTCTATTATAAAATTGGCGTTCAACATATCCGATAGATCCATCAGCATCTGCCAAACGTTGACTGGTAACTTTCAGTGTATCAATTGATACGACCAATTTGCGTGAAGTGGTACCATCCGTAGGGGTGTAGAAAGTATATCTCCGTTTGGTATTTGCATCCAATACCGTATCAGTATCCACCGGAACTTGATAGGCAGCATTATGATGAACCCAGACGTTTTTGGAAGCCACTAAAGGGTCTACGCCTTGTAAAGTAGCGTCGGCTAATCTAAAGTTTCCAGATATGACCCCGCTATTATCCTTAAATTTTATATTGGCATGCGTAATGGGTGCAAACATGCCACGCGAATTGACTTCGACGATAATACGTGATGTTTTGCGGGCTAAGACCATTCCGCTAATGATGTTTTGACCATCCACAACATTATCAGTCGTGATAACACCAGTTGCATAAGCAAAATCCTTACGTGTCGCAGAGCTATTTCCTGTAGGATCCAACGGTACGGTACCTACTGCTTGATTGAAAACCGGAATAGAACTCGTATTATTATTTGTATAGGCATACCAACGGTATTTGGTATTTCTGTTTGCAGGAATAGAAACCGCGGTTGAACCAACTTTGCCTTCAGCTTGTCCTACGTAAGTTACCTGTTTGCCGCTAGCGTCCGCTGTATAAAGCACAACGCGGTAGGTTGTTCCTGGCGCTAAGTCAATAGGTAATCCAGCAGCCTTGTTGCCAGTTGATGAAGAGGAGCTTGCTCTTGAAGAACTTATTATTTTCTTCTTTTCTTGATATTGAGCTGGTAAATCCTCCGAAATAGTCATCACAGCATCAAACTCACCCAAACTGACAATTTCACTTTGAGCGGCTACTTTTCTTAGTTGCTGACGAGCAGGCCCTGACAATTTCGGATCGCCTGAACCTTTACTTTGTTCAACACTGTCCATGTCCTCGATGGCATCAAGAGGAAAGACAATGACCGTCTCGTTTTTTGCTACATAGGGTTCCTCAATCGCTGTCTCGGAACTTGATTTTTTACAATTCGTTAATAACAGTAGGAATGCGACACTCAGGGTCAACAAAGAGGATTTGCGTCCGTCTAGTAATGAAAGATTATTCATTGGCGTTATTAATAGATTTTTTAGTGTTATTAGTGTTTTTTTAATACTCCTTGAATTTACATGTCGTAATTCTTAAAACTTCCGCTTGGCGTGTTGTCCCAATCTTCAATTTTTGGAGTATTGCCAGAATTGCCCGTATTGACTGTAGCAGAACTGGTTGCAATGGATTCTTCCATCTCAACAGTTGTACAGGCAATTGTTGGTTGAACATATTTTAGCTTAGAATACATCAATTGTGTTGCTATTTAAAGTTATTTGTGTGACCGTGTGATTTATTGCAAAAATAGATAAAATGCTCGTTTATAGGGGCTAGTGTTGTTAAACACAGGCAGGGTTTTCTTTTTTTGTAGATTACTGCAAATATTTTTGTAGGATATAATTTCTTATTTTGAGGAACATTTGAGAAGCATTGTAATGCCGTTCTTGGCTTTTGTTGCTATTTTGTTAATAGCATAGCATAAAAGAGCCCCCCATTTTAATTATTTAGCAATGGTTTATTGCAAATTTTACTAGACTTTAAATTATTCTATAAGGAAACATTTGTTTTGGTTGTGTAAAATTTCATAAGAACGGATAATTTTTATTTGTAACTGTTCACATCTACCCCTGTTTCTTCTCTTATACAGGACTGGCAAAATCGATTCGAAAAATATACGCAAACGATGTCGGCATCGTTTGCGTGCATTTTTCTAGTAATCAATCGTATAAATTAGGAACTTGAGTTTAGAAGATAGAAATAAACCTATTACAAGTCACCTATGCAACACAGAGTAGTTTTTTTGATTTCAATTGCGCTATTGTTTTTCGGACTGTGCAGTTTCGTGATACAGGAGCGAAAAAGAACAATTTGGATGATGGGTGATAGTACCATGGCGATAAAAGCAGAAAACAGCAGATAAAGAAAGATTAAACCACACTATTGGATGTCCATATGATACTAAGTAAAAACATACTCAGCAAGCTAAATCCTGAAAACGTGAGCCTGCCGGCTGCTGAGAGCTTTGATTATCCGGAGAAAGTAATACAATTTGGAACAGGTGTATTGCTGCGCGGGTTACCGGATTTTATTATTCATCAGGCAAATCAAGCAGGGGAATTTAAAGGGCGCATCCTCGTTGTTCAATCAACGGGGGCGGGCGCAGTAGATAGTTTTGCAAAGCAGGATAATTTATATACGCTGGCGATCAATGGGTTGGACGCTGGGAAAATTCGCGAAGACTACCTGATAATCAATGCGATTTCCAGAGTTTGTGCAGCTTCCGTACAATGGGAAGAGATTTTGAAAAGCGCGGAGAGTGAGGATATGCAAATCTTAATTTCCAACACAACAGAGGTTGGGATTGTAGCCAGCAATGACACTATCCAAGACATGCCGCCATCTTCCTTCCCGGGTAAAGTTTGTGCTTACTTGCAGCATCGCTATCAATATTTTAAAGGAGATCCCTCTAAAGGGATGGTAATTCTACCAACAGAGTTGATCGACAACAACGGTTCGCAATTAAAGAAGTATGTGTTGGAGGTAGCGGAACGATCGGGACTAGCGGCGGATTTTTTAACCTGGTTGGCGACAGCAAATGACTTCTGCGACACCTTAGTTGATCGTATCGTGCCAGGGAAATTAAATGCCCAACAGCAAATAAAGGCACAGCATTCTTTAGGCTATGTGGATGATTTGATGATTATGGCAGAGCCTTATTATCTGTGGGCAATTAGCTGTAATAATGAACGAACAGCGAATAAACTGAGCTTTGTGAAACAGCATGCAACTGTTCATTTGGTGCCTTCCATCAAAAATTTCAAAGAAATTAAGCTGCGCTTGCTGAATGGTACCCATACATTTAGCTGTGCCGCAGCGATTATCGCCGGCTTTACGACCGTAAAGGAAGCGATGGCTAACGATACTTTTCGGCGTTTTGTATACCGTCTGACTCAGGAAATTATTTCCTGTATGGATGACCCGGAATTAGATAAGAAAGAACTGGAACGCTTCGCCAGCCAAGTATTAGATCGCTTCGCGAATCCTTTCCTGGAACATCGCTGGGAGAGCATTTCATTGAACTATACTACCAAAATGCGGATGCGGAACGTCCCACTCTTGTTAAAGAGCAAAGAATTGGCAGGATGTCCATTGTCGAGCATGAGTTTAGGCTTTGCTGCCTATCTGCTCTTGATGCGCAGTAAGGAATCCGCCGGACAATATATACAAGACGCTTATGGTCCAAGCATCACCCTTCAAGATGATCAAGCTGCGAAACTATTTATCTATAGTCAGCAGGGGCATGAGGGATTGGTGAAATTGCTGGAAGATCGGGAGATCTGGGGAGCAAATTTGATGGATATTCCTGATTTCGCAGAACAAGTGCAGCGAGATAAGCATGCCATCGTGCAGAATGGATTTTTAAAAGCATTTGAAGAAAAGTAAGATCATGCAACAACGAATTATACAATTGGACCCACTCGATAATGTGCTGGTCGCTTTACAGGACTTATCGGCGGGTGAGTCAGTCCTTTTTCAGGGCGAAACATTTGAATTAAAAGAAGAAATTCCAGCCAAGCATAAATTTTTTATGCGCGATATGGCGGCAGGGGAATCGATTATCATGTATGGCGTCTTAGTTGGCAAAACCCAATATGCGGTTTCTTCGGGCGAGCGCATGAGCACTGATAATACAAAGCACGCAACCGATGGCTATGCGTACAGAGCTTTTGACTATCAATGGCAGGCGCCTAACGCAGAGCGGTTCAAAGGTAGGACATTTAAAGGCTATGTTCGCGCGGACGGACGAGTGGGAACGGCAAACTATTGGCTATTTATCCCTACGGTTTTCTGCGAAAACCGAAATCTCGATTTGATTAAAGAGGTAATGCATGCGGAACTCGGATACTCCGTTAGTGCGCCCTTTCGGAATTATACACAGGCATTAAAAGAGGCTTATTTGAAAGGCGATGCTTTAATGAATGCATCATTTGATGAATTGGCGCAAGCAAAACCAGATACGCATCGTTTGTTTCCGAATATTGATGGCATCAAATTCCTAACCCATCAGGGCGGTTGCGGCGGAACACGGCAAGACGCAGTGATACTTGGGAAACTTTTAGCGGCTTATGCTGATCATCCCAATGTGGCCGGCATCACCATCTTAAGTTTGGGCTGTCAGAATCTGCAATTGAAGGAACTATTGGATGAAATAAAAGCTCGTAATCCACATTTTGACAAGCCTTTGTTCAGTTTTGAGCACCAAGAAGGCTATACGGAAGAAGAGATGGTTCGCTTGGCGATTGCAAAGACTTTTCAGGGCTTAGTTGCAGCCAATCAGTTCGAACGGGAAGAAGTGAGCTTGGACAAACTGGTTTTAGGCGTAAAGTGCGGAGGCTCGGATGGCTTCAGCGGTATTTCGGCAAACCCGGCTGTAGGTTATGCGGCAGACTTGTTGGTAGCCTTAGGCGGTAAAGTATTGCTTGCAGAATTTCCGGAGCTTTGCGGTGCGGAGCAGAATCTGATCGATCGGACGATAGAGCCTGATGCAGCGAAGAAATTCATCCGTTTAATGCAAGCTTATAGCCAATCGGCTGAGCGTGTCGGCTCTGGATTTCATATGAATCCATCGCCAGGGAATATCCGCGATGGATTGATTACCGATGCGATCAAAAGTATGGGAGCCGTGAAAAAAGGCGGTACCGCGCCGATTGTCGATGTATTAGATTATACCGAGCCGGCTCAAAAAGCTGGGTTGAGCCTGGTCTGTACGCCGGGCAACGACGTCGAAGCAACGACCGGCAAGGCAGCTTCGGGCGCCACGTTAATCTTGTTTACTACGGGGTTGGGAACACCTACAGGCAATGCCGTATGTCCGGTAATCAAGGTTTCCTCAAACACTGCTTTGGCAAAGCGGATGCCCGATATTATCGATATCAATACCGGGCCAGTGATTGAGGGAGAGAAGAGCATTGAGCAAATGGGGGAGGAAATACTAGAATATTGCATACAGGCAGCAAGCGGGGTGATTATTCCAAAAGCTGTGCAGTTAAACCAAGACGATTTTATTCCATGGAAACGTGGAGTCAGTTTATAAAACAAGGAGAATGAAAGCATTTTTAGACCAAGATTTTTTGCTTCAGAGTGAGACCGCTAAGAAGCTCTATCACGAGTACGCCAAACCTTTAGGAATTATCGATTATCATAATCATCTTATTCCTGAGCAAATTGCAAATAACAAGCAATTTGAAAACTTAAGTCAGGTATGGTTAAATGGTGATCACTATAAGTGGCGCGCCATGCGAACGCACGGGGTCAACGAACATTACATTACAGGGGATGCTTCCGATCGGGAGAAGTTCCGTAAATGGGCAGAAACTGTCCCTTACAGCATGCGTAATCCGCTGTATCTTTGGACCCATTTAGAATTGCAACGATACTTCGGTATTACAGAATTATTAAACGCTGATTCTGCCGATCGTATTTTCGATCAGACCGCCGAACAGTTGAAAGACTCGAGTCATTCCGTACGTGGATTGCTGAAAATGATGAATGTTGAGGTCTTATGTACAACAGATGACCCGCTGGATAATTTGGAATATCACCAGGCATTTGCGAAAGAAAAGGAGAGTTTCCGAATGCTTCCGGCATTCAGGCCGGACAAGGCGATGCAAGCCGAAAATGTAGATGCTTTGAATGCCTATATCAATCAGTTAGAGGTTGTTGCAGATGTTTCAATTACTGATCTTCAAAGTTATTTAGATGCACTGAAAGCCCGTCACGATTATTTTGCAGAAAACGGTGGCAGCATATCCGATCATGGTTTAGAGCAGGTATACGCTGCTGATTTTACGGAATCGGAGCTGCGTAATATCTTTTCGAAGATTCGCCAAAATTCCGCATTGAGCGAGGAGGAGGTCGTAAAATTCAAATCCGCTATGTTGCTGTATTTTGCGCAATGGGATCATGAAAAGGGATGGGTGCAGCAATATCATCTAGGCGCGCTAAGAAATAACAATGCGCGCATGTTGGAGCAGAACGGACCGGACACCGGTTGGGATTCAATCGGCGATTTCGTTCAAGGGAAAGCCCTGTCTAAGTTCTTCAATAAACTGGATGCCGAGGATCAATTGGCAAAGACGATTATTTACAATCTGAACCCCGCAGACAATGAGCTTTTTGCGACGATGATCGGGAATTTCAATGATGGTTCCGTGCGTGGAAAAATGCAGTTTGGCTCGGCTTGGTGGTTCTTGGATCAGAAAGATGGGATGACCAAACAAATCAACGCCCTATCAAACATGGGCTTATTGAGTTGTATGGTCGGTATGTTGACCGACTCGCGCAGCTTTTTGTCTTTCCCTAGGCATGAGTATTTCCGTCGTTTGCTTTGTGATATTTTCGCGAACGATATAGAGAACGGCGAGTTGCCAAACGACTTAGCATGGGTCGGAAAGATAGTTTCAGACATTTGTTATCATAATGCAAAGCAATACTTTGATTTTTAAATCGCCACGATAAACATTTCAATCATCCTAAACCAAACTTCTTTATCATAGTTTGGAGGAACGAGCAAAGAAGCTATCTGAGAAGATAGCTTCTTTGCTTATTCGAGACTTCGTCTACTCTAATCCCTTTTTAACCCAATGTAAACCCAATGCTAACCCCTTTCAAACCCAATGCTAACCCAATGTAAACCCAATGCAAACCCCAATTAAAACCGCTTGGAATGGGGAATGCAAGGGGGATGAATGGGTTTATAATTGTTGCTCATTTCTTCTTTGTCGGTCTTACAGCTATTCTTCCTCGCTGTAGCGAAGTATATCTCGATATAATTATCTAAATTTATCATCATGAGCCAAGACCATTATACCTTAAAAGATATTGCTAAGATTTTGAACTTGTCGCCGTCGACGGTTTCTCGCGCTCTGCGCGACAGCCACGAGATCAGTGAGGAGACAAAGCGTATGGTTTTGGAGTTTGCTACAAAGGTTAATTATCGAGCAAACCCTTTAGCGCGTGGTCTGAAAGAGCGTAAGAGCTATAGCATCGGTATCGTGGTTAGTGAGATCGCGAACAACTTTTTTTCGCAGGTCATTGATGGCATTGAGTCGGTTGCTTACGATAAGAATTACCAGGTTGTGATTTCACAGACCAACGAGTCTGCTGATCGCGAACGATTTCATGTAGAGCATTTTTTCTCCCGATCGATGGATGGGCTATTGATGGCAATGTCGTCAGAAAGTTCAGATAATACCTATCTCGAGGGGATCATAGAGCGGGGTATGCCGATTGTTTTCTTCGATCGTGTTCCTGCAAATCTGCCGAGCCATCGCGTGATCACGGATAATAAAAGAGGGGCGTTTGAAGCTGTACAGTTTCTGGTAAAGAAGGGCTGTAAGCGGATCGCTTTATTAAGTTCATCGAAGAAGTTGTCGAATAGCAAAGAGCGTCTGGAAGGGTTTAAGTTGGGTTTGATAGCGCAGCATTTGGAATTTGATGAGCAGCTGGTTCAATATTGTGAATATGGTGGATTGAAGCAATCCGAAATTGATAGAGCAATTGACAATTTAGCAGAACTTGACTATGATGGCATTTTCCTTTCGGGTGATAAATTGACTACTGGCTATTTGCAGGCGCTGCGGAAGAATGCAAAGCTGGCGAAGAAGCCTATCGAGATTGTCGGATTCACAAATTCGAATTTAGTGGATATCTTTTCGCCACGCATTACCGCCATTCGACAATCGGCTTTTGAAATGGGGAAACAAGCAGCAGCGCTGTTAATCGAACAGATCGAGCAAAGAGGAAGAGAAACGTCATTTAAAACCCTGGTCTTACCTGTTGAATTAATCGAGGGGAAAGAGTAGCTAGGCTTTCTTTAGCTTTAAATTGGTTTATTTAAATTTGAAGGACTATAACGATATAAGAGGCTGATGGATAAGAATAAAATCAATGCGGATGAGTTTGTAGCGAAGTTTATGGAAGATGGACTTAAACATCTGACCTATATTCAGACGCCTATTAAAATATTTGCACTCGGTGATATTGCACCTTATTTGAAGATCCCGATTCCACCTATATTCTTTGGGTATAATTTATTAATACATATTACAGAAGGATATTTCACACACCAAATCGAGTCGACGACATTCAAGGTTCAGGCGCCGGCGGTTGTTATCTGTAATTATGGGACCATATCGGCGATACATTCGGTGGATAAACTTGCTCAGGGCCATTGTATCTTAATTAAGGAGCAAGCAATGACTTCCTTATTTCGCGAGCAGGAGATTCTTAATATTTTTACCATATCGCCTTTGCTCAATCTTAGTAAGACTGATAGTAGTGATTTGGATAGTTTACTGCGACTTTTGAATAAGGAAATATACACTGAAAGTCCTTATAAGGAGTATTATGAAAGTATTTTTAAGACGGCTTTGTTGAAGATCATCAAGCTTTCGGATGCAAATGAAACGCTGGGAAGAAGAGAAGAGATTGCTATCGCGTTTAAACAATTAGTGCATCTTCATTTCAGCGAGCAGAAATCGGTAAAATTTTATGCTGATAAGTTAGCTGTTTCATTGAATTACCTAAATCGTTGCGTGTCAGCTGTGTTTAAGAAGTCTTCAAAGCAACTGATTCTGGAAGTTTCTATTATCCATAGCCAGCTGCTGCTGTTGGAAACGAATAAGACGGTAGCAACGATAGCCTATGAGCTGGAGTTTGATGATCCTTCCTATTTTACACGAATCTTCAAAAAAATAGTGGGCATATCGCCAAGTGAATACCGGAAAACAGGCAGTTAGTCATAATCCAGTCTATGCACGATTTGTCCTATTTATTATCCTAATATACATAGTGATTAAAATGAGTTCTATCTAATTTTACATATGTCAAATATTGTATATTTCGACGCGACACATCTATTGAGAAATAAACCTAGCAGTCGAATGAGCCTTAATCAGGTAGATACAATAAGTATTAAATGTAAAATTGAATTGAAACATGTCTAACGTTATTAGTCAACAAGATTACACAGCCTATATTAATTCATTCAGAACTCATCTAAAACAGCTTTTTAGAGAAGAATATGATTATAATGCGATCAGTTTAAATCGCGACTTGCCAGCGGATTTTCTAGCGAAAATCATGGAGAAGAAACCCCTTTCTGTTGCTATCCCCGAGCTGCATGGCGGCCGAGGGGTGCAGGTGAAAGAATGCCTTGGGGTCCTATCGGCAGCGTCGTATGAGTCGCTTGCTTTGTCACTGATGTTCGGGATTAACATTGCTTTGTTTTTAGAACCATTAGCGAAATATGGCACTTACCCGGTTCAGGAACGTATTTTCAAACAGTTCTTAGAGAATAACGCTATGGGCGGTTTGATGATTACCGAGAAAGCTTACGGTAGTGATGCGCTGAATATGAAAACAGCGTATCAACAACTAGGTGAATCTTACCAAATTAAAGGTGAGAAACACTGGCAAGGGCTTAGTGGTGCGGCAGATTTCTGGTTAGTGACTGCTAGAAAACAAGCAGAAAATGGAGATCTATCGCGTGATATCGATTTCTTCGTTACCGAAAATAATAACCCCGCGCAACATATTCCAATGGTCGAGCGCTACGATAATCTAGGGCTTTATGCGATTCCTTACGGAATCAACGCAATTGATGTGGTCGTTCCGGAAGAGCAGAAGTTGGTTCCGGAAAGTACAGGCATCAAATTGATGTTAGATATGCTTCACCGCAGTCGTCTTCAGTTCCCGGGTATGGGACTGGGCTTTATCAAGCGTCTGCTTGATGAATCGTTACAACACTGTCAGCAACGCATCGTTGGGGGTGCACCTTTAATCAATATCGATTCGGTCAAATATCAATTGGCAAGAATTCAGGCTGCTTTCACGATTTGTTCGGGTATGTGTGCCTTTAGCGTAAAGAGTAGTGGGATAGAGCACGATCTAGCGACGATGAGTATTGAAGCAAACTCGCTGAAGGCTTTGGTAACGGATATGATGCAAGAGTCTGCTCAGATAAGCCTTCAATTGGCTGGTGCTAATGGTTACCGTTTGAATCACTTGGCAGGTAGAGCGGTCGTTGATAGTAGACCTTTCCAAATTTTTGAAGGTTCGAATGAGATGTTATATGCGCAGATTGCAGAGGCGGTCTTAAAACTGATGAGAAAAGCCAAGGAGACGCACTTCTTGACTTTCTTGAAATCTTATGATCGCACGAATATCAGCGTGGATTACTTCAAGTCGCAGGTTGATTTCAATTTGGATGGCGGTTTGAACCAAAGAGATCTGGTAACCTTAGGGCGCATGATTTCACGGATGATCTGTTTTCAATTTGTGTTAGAAATGAACGGTTTTAATGAGCAGCTAGTAGAGTTGACTCGCCAACATATGCTGATGGATTTGACCATGTTAAATGGACAGTTTATGAGCAAAAACCATGCGGATCCAATTGTAGGTTACGAAGAGAATGCAGATTGGATGAATTTTATTTCGTAGAAACTTCCGTATTTAATTATTACAATAAAATACAGCATTTTATTTTGATTGCTTAATTGTGAGATAAAGAGGCTAAGTTGGAACATTACTTAGCCTCTTTTTTCCGAAAATATTTGTTTCTATAGGCCAATCGAAACGTTCGTTCCCTCCGCTGTTTCGTGCCTCCTGTTTGATTTTAAGATGATCATGATACCCATAAAAGTGAAAATGCTAGAAACTTATTTCCTGCTTTTTTATCTATATTTCATGAAATAAAGAAAAGTCAGTCGACCTTGAGTAATCCCCTTATTCAATTGTGGCTATAATTTTACAAATGAAAATTAATAGCTTATTGCTATTTCGAATAAAAATTACATAAAAGTGAAAAATAAACCTTTATTATTTCATTAATACACTTTTTGTTATTCGGGTTATTCCGTACGCATTTTATTTGTTGCTGTATTAAATTATGTTCTCGTTGTGACAAAATTGCTAAAGGTCGAATGTTTGGCTAAGTGTTTCATTTGCACTTAATTTGATTGTGATTATTTCGTCGAGCACCAATTGCTCGATGGGATTTAAGAAGTTTATTTCATCACAATAAAACAATTAGAGACGGTGTGAACAAAAGGGTATTGTTTACATCGATAATGTACCACAAAATATTGAGAGTATTATGTTAAAAAGAATTCTAATCATTGGATTCTGTATCGGATTAATGGGCTGCGATGATGATGCAATCGTTTATCCGCCAGAGGTTAAGGAGACGATTGCCGCAGAGTTGAAAAATACGGTTTGGAAACCAACGTATGCAGCATCGAATGAGTCGGGCACTCACAAACAAGAAGGTTTAAGCCAAGCTTACATTCAGGAAATTAAATTCGTGGATAAGGTTGTGGAGCTAACTGAACGTTCAGGCGCGGTAAAACGTTATGGCTATGATGTTAGTAACGCGAATAATTCAGCTGCCATTCCGGATCCGATTCAATTGAACGTGAAAACTAACTATGCAAATTTATATCTCACTTTACCGAGAGACTATTCAGACATGGAGATGTTCTTGAAAGTAAAAGAAAAAGAATCGCTCTTTTACGAAGCGCGATATAAGAAATAGAGAAAAGCAAACTACCTACGAGAATAACAAATCAATAATAATTTTTAATACAGATGAAAAATTCATTTTTACTTAGTGTTTTATCCTTGCTAACCTTCGTTTCTACGGCATTCGCAAATAACCCGTTAGAAGATAAATTACCTGTTTCAAAATACCAATTCAATGGTTTATCGAACTATTGGTTCTTCGGTGCAAACGTGGGAGCAAATATCTTCTTTGGAGATCATGATAAGCAATATGATTTCGGGAAGCGTATTGGTCCAGCATTCGAAATATACGGTGGTAAATGGTTTAACGACGCATTCGGAGGCCGTGTGGCACTTTCTGGAGGACGTATGAAAGGCTTAACTCAAGATGTGAGTCTTTCGAATGGGGTAGAGTACGATCCTTCCCAATGGTTGAGTGAGCAAAGATTTACATACTTCAACTTAAGAGCTGATGTGATGTTTAACTGGTCGAATGATATTTCAGGTTTTGATGCGAACCGTATTTATACCATGATCCCTTATGCGGGAGTTGGTGTATCTACTTCTTTCGATGAGCCTGCAGTGACTAGATTCTCGCCACATGTAGGGTTTTTACAAACGATCCGTATGTCAGATAAATTAGATTTTAATATTGATATCCGCGGAAATCTTCTTGGTGATGGTTTCGATAGAGAATACGGTGGTCGTAACTTCGAAGGAACATTAACAACCGCAATTGGCGTTAATTTCAAATTGTAAGGTAATTCAGAATATTCTTATTCCTCTATAATCTAAAGTCCCTGAGTTCTGCGAACTTGGGGACTTTTGTATTTATGACGATTTCCAAATGCTGCTACTCAGTAAAGAGCTCAGCGGGATGTCATCAAATCATTTAATTATTCTACAAAATTATGTGAACAATCAATCATTTCGTACTTTGTAGATATTCAGCAATATCCATTACATTCAGATTGAACAATAGCAGCTATGGAAAATCAAGCGAGTACATTCGATTCAGCAAGTCCGCAGTCTAGCGCTGTTCGGCCGGAATTATTTTACAAGGTTGATATCGTAGTGATTGGTGCCGGGCAGGCTGGTTTATCGGCAGCCTACCACTTAAAGCGCGAAGGTATCGAGCCGGGGAAAGGCTTCGTGATCCTCGATGATGAGTTTGGACCGGGTGGTGCTTGGCAACATCGTTGGGATTCCCTAACACTGAGCAATGTTAATGGTATAAATGATTTACCCGGCTTGGGTTTTGCAGATGCTGTTAATACCCAGGATAAGGAACTGCAAGCCAATGTCGCTATTCCTAAATATTATGAGCTGTATGAGAAAACGTTTGAGCTGCCCGTTATTCGTCCGGTTCAGGTTACGGATGTGATTGACAGGAATGGTCGCTTTCTTATCCGAACGAACGGCGTTCAGTTTAACGCGCGTGGTATTATCAATGCGACCGGCACCTGGAAAACCCCTAATTGTCCGAAATATCCGGGCTGGGAGAAGTTTAGAGGACGTCAATTACATACCGGTGAATATAAGAATGCCGAGGAGTTCATTGGCAAACATGTGATTATCGTAGGAGGTGGAATATCGGCTGTGCAATTGCTTGGAGAAATCTCTAAAGTGACAGAAACTACATGGGTTACTCGCAGGCCACCGGATTTTAGGCATTATGAGTTTACGCCGGAGCATGGAAGGGAAGCTGTGGCAATGGTGGAAGACCGCGTACGAAAGGGACTGCCACCGAAATCTGTTGTTTCTGTTACGGGGCTGCCGATAACGCCTGCAATTGAAGATATGCTTGAGCACGGAATATTAGATCGAAAGCCCATGTTCAAGGAAATCACCGAAACGGGGGTAAGATGGGAAGATGGGACAACGATGGAGGCGGATGTTATTTTTTGGAATACGGGATTTCGTCATTCCCTAGATCACTTGGCAGGCTTGAAACTTCTTAACGAAAAGGGCGGGATCGCTATGAGTGGTCAGTTGCTAACACAAGTCGCTGCGGACCCGCGTATTCACCTAACCGGGTATGGGCCTTCCTCATCTACGATCGGGGCAAACCGTGCCGGGAGAGCTGCTGCAAAGGAGTTGATTGCGTATCTTAATTTACGTTAGCCTTTCTTAATATTTCCTTTTTTAATCTTTCTATTAGTTAAAATTACTATATTTCAATAATGGCGTAATAGCTACATAAATTTGTTTTTTAGGCTATTTGTTTTCTCAATATTTCATTTCATAGTTTTGATTCTCTAATTTAGACGTTTGTTGATCTAGTTTATTCACACTAACAACAATCGATTATCAAATTTAAGTTTCAAATAATTCGGAGTAGTCGTTTTTGAAGTCGAATCATATTTTTCGAAAAGTATTTGATAGTTTATTTTAAGTTTTAAATCTCCTGAAAGTAAAAGTATGGGCATTGCAAAGATTTGGAATAAGATTACTAATCATCATTTACCTGCAGACTTAGATGGATTAGACCTTATCAAGGCACGAGTTTTAAATCAATATTCTTTTTTGATTGCATTTTTCTTTTTTATCGATTCGATAAGAGATTTTTTAGCAGGATATAGACTAACCTCCTTTTTTCTTTTCGTTGTTGGGATTACGTTTCTCCTGTTGTTTTTCTACACTAAAGTTCGATTCAACGATTTTTTCGTTTTTGCGGTGATGTTGTTGTGCTGTATACTGGTCTTGTTTTTTTCGTCTTTGATAGGTTTTGAAAGTGGTATATCCTTTTATTATTTTGCCATCCTCTTAGCCATAGTCTTTTTGTTTAACGAACGCAAGAATTATGCTTATGGTCTAATTTTATTCGGCGTAATTCTATCTTTCTTTTACCTCGGACAGGAATATGAGAACCCAATCTTCAGCAATAGTTTCGAGACTGCTCCTGAATTGGTCAAGACAATTCGTATACATACATTTGTTCAGATTCTTATATTCACAGCTTTTAATGCTTATCTCTTGATTTCGAAAAATAGAGAAATATCTAACTTATTCGCACAAAAGGAGCGGAGTGAGCTAATAATTGATCAATTGAACGAAAAGATTACGGATACCGATAACTCTGAACCGTTAGAGAAGCTAGTCAACTTAGCAATGAATGATAGCGCGTCTTTCTTGCCAGTTTTTAAAGATATTTTTCCAGACTTCTATGGTAATCTTGCTGCAATTAATCCCAATATGACTATAGAGGAGTTCAAATTCTGTGCTTTATTACGTCTTGGCTTTACTACAAAAGATATTGCCACCTTTACGCATCTTGCGGTACGCAGCGTGCAGACTAAGAAAAATAGGTTGAGAAAATCTTTTAATATTCCTTCTGAAGAAGACCTGTATACCTGGGTCGAAAGCATTTAATTCCAATTTTACCTGAACGTCAGCTTTAAGGCTCCGCTCATGGTCGACAAGCATTATTTTTCGCTGTCATCTCTTATTCTGCATTCCTTTTCCTGAATAGTCATTTACTTTATTCAGGAATATAAATTGGTGTATTCATGAATAATTTCTAATAGGTATCATAAATTCCTTGTTTTAATATTTTATTTCGTTCTGTTTAAATATTTGAAAATTAGCCTGTTATAAATAGGTTGATTTTCGGTGTACCTCTGTGGTATCTTGCAGTTGTATTCGTGTAGTATTGTGTTTTTAAGCTGAAGGTTGAGAAATTCCGAAGTTTGGACAAGGTTAACCTTAGATTAAATAATTAACAAATTACAAGATGAATGCAAAAGAATTAAGTAAAAAGAGGTATGAATCCCCTCAGATAATAAAGGACATCGTGTTATTAGAAAATAGCGTAGCAACGAGTTCTGCTACGGTATCACCGGGTGGCGGTAAAGGGAATCCCAACCCATGGATTGTGGGCGAAAGCGAGGAAATGTTACAGCAGGAATGGGAGTTTTACGACTAGGGTATGATATATTGTGCACCCCTTTCGACTAATAAGACATCTAGGATGTTTTATTTTTTGTTGATGGTTTTGGCCTCTGCGTCCTTACTCACGGCTTGTTCTAAAGAGAATTTAAAAAATCGGGATTTGTCTGATAAGCTGATATTTTCTGTGGGTGGGATTTCGATCGAGAAGGCTATAGCATTTAAAGATAATCCTAAAAGCATACTTGGCAACAGTTTTCGTTCAGAAATACAAAGTGAAAATTCTACATCTCGAAGTTACGATGTCGGAGAATTCACAATGGATGTTTCTGGCGCGCTTGAACCTCTATCTAGTTTGGAAGGAGAACCTGGCATGCTGTATAGAAATTCTCAATCCAAGATTGCTAGCACAAACGCTAGGACGGCATTAGTGCCTATGCTAAACGGCATAAAGTATCGTATTTTATTAGTGAATCCTATTTCAAATAGCATTGAATATTCAGGACTGGCGACGTCGGGGGAGCTATTGGAAATTGATGTAGTGAAAGGTGCAGATTATAAATGGATTGCTTATTCATACAACACTGAAGATGTTATTGAAGAACCACAGCATAGTCAAATGACAATTGATTCGAGGACGGATGCGCCCTTACTTTACGCAAGTGGGATGGTTAGATCAGCGGTCGTTGGCAGCGAACCGATTGTGATCAACTTTCAACACCAGCTCGCTCAAGTGCAGGTGGAAATCGATACCAAGGGGCTCTTCGGCGGTGTGGAGGAACTCGATGCCATGTTTGCCGGAGATTATATAAAGGTTGGGAAATTCAACATCTTAAATGGAACATTTGATCCGAATATGACCAATGTGGATGTAGGTAATTTGTTGTTTCACAACCCGGATTCCACCTCAAATCGAGTGAAGCTTGCGAAATATTATACTGCAGACACCCAAATATCGAGCTTTAGATTACAATTTTCGAATCTTTCCATTCGATTAATAAATGATAAGGTTGAATCGCTAAGCGCGAAATTTCCCTCGGGAGGACTCGTAGAATTTGGACCGTACGCGGGGTCGAGTAAGGGCAAAATCATAAAAGGATTATTAGAAATGTGGAAAATATTTCCGAAGAAGCGGATTTTACATGTAGAAGGAAATGCTGCTTACAGTTATGCTGCATCCAACCCTTTAAAGGCCTCAGGGGCATTTTTACGAAATCCATTAAATTTTGGTTTGAAAAGTGAGTTCCTGCGCATTGAGGGATTTGAACATGAAGTCGTGGGCTCCGCAAGGAACACGCTTAAAAATCGATTAGCTGATCCCGCCAATTATCCAGATATCATCATAGCAGGGATGTTTAGCGGATTTCTAACCGATGATTACAACGCGATGGCAGAATATATCAATCGTGGGGGTGTGGTATTTCTAATGATTGAAAATTCAAATCAGTATGTGGACGCCTTTATGAAAAATATTTTAGGCCCATCGGTTTCTACAGCCAATTACGATAGTGGTGGTGCTATATATACGCTCACAACCGAAGACGCTGATGTATTAAATTGGCGATTTGGCGATGTGCGAGGAAAAAACTGGGGTCAGGATTTTTCTGCAACATTATACGTGAAAGATATTCCGGAAGGCCTTGTAATTCCTTATACATCAGATTCAAGAAATTATGCGCCAAGGGTTGGGACGACGATGTTTCGGCACAAAACGAAACACTTATTTTTCGTTGGAGATACCGGGTTCTTATCCTGTGAACTTCGAAGCGGACAATACCCGGGCTATTTATTGGAGCCATTCGTCGTATCTACTGACGGGAAAGATCTGCCATTGCCACACAAGGCCTATGGAAATACAACCGCATTAGGGTCCTTGGACTATTATAAAGTCGGGGCGACATATGAAGCACATAATTCCATGATATTTGGCAATGTTTTTTCATTGCTGGTTGCAACCTCGCATTATAACGGTATAAATAAAGTCAAGTAGCTGAAGACCATGTTAGTAGAAATAGCGCTTTTTATAGCTGCGCTATTTCTGCTTCATTTTTTGTTGTGTAGTATATATGTTGTATTGATCAAAAGTAGCCGTGTTGTACCCAGTTTCCAATTGTTCTTTACTGATTTCATTAACCTTGCAAATCTTATCCTATGAACAAATATTTATTAATGTAATGCGAACAATACCTAAAAAGCAATGGTGCAAAATGGCGTATGCCAGTCCAACAATTACCTTGAATGAGATTGAAATGGAAACTTCAATTGCTGCAAGCTCAGCGACCGTTTCTCCGGGGGGCGGAACTGGAAACAGCAATCCTTGGATAACAGAGGAAGTTGAAGAAGTGAGAAACAACGAGTGGGAATTATTTGGTTAGCGATATGGACATGATGACAACAGCTTTAATAAATAGCATATCTAGGACTTGTTATTTATTTCTGACGCTGCTATTTAGCGGTTCATTATTCTTCTCCTGTTCCAAGGATCAATTCATAGACACCTCTCAAACGGCGAAACTGAGTATAGTCGTAAGCGGGGTGATTGATGCGCTAGATGAACAGAGCTTGCCAAGAGCGATGAATGGAGGTATCGAGGGAATGATTTCGTCGACGGCAGGTCAAGTAAACTCCATTAAAATCGATGAATTTACTATTGATATTACTGCTCGGAAAACATCGGATATCGAAGAATTAAAGCTTCCTAATAAGTTGGGCAGCACGCAAAAAAAGCAATCGGGCAACGGGCTGTCAAAAGCAGCGACGGTTGGAATGGAAGATGGTATTCAATATCGAATCCTGCTGTATAATACGTCGACAAATAAATTTGAACGATCGGAAATCGCGACATCCGGAACAGCATTGGAAATCGATGTGTATAAGGGGCAAGAGTATGAATGGTATGCCTATTCTTATAATACGGCTGATCATATCGAGGCTCCGGACATTAATAACCCACAAGTAATCAGTAAAACGGACAGTCCTTTGTTATATGCAAGTGGAAAAGTCACGGCGACAGATATCGGATCCACGCCAATCCATATCAATTTCCAACATCAATTGGCGCAGATTAAAGTGGAGGTTGATACCAGAGCGGTGTATGGAGATATTCACGATTTAACCGCAGTTTTTAATGCGAATTATATTAAAACGGGCAGCTTCAATATTCGTTCTGGTGCTTTTGAGGGGCGCCTTACGGATGTTGCAGTAGGTGAACTCAACTTCATCACAACAGATATTAACAATAACCGCGTCAAAGTTGCTAAGTATTATACGGCCGATGTGCTGCTAAATGCTTATCAGGTAAAATTCAATAAGCTAGATATTAAACTTCCAAACGGGGCGATAGCATCTCTAGCTTCAAAATTCCCCAATGGCGGTATGACGACATTTGATAATTACGTAGGTTCTAGTAAAGGGAAAATTCTGACAGGGAATCTTAAAATGTGGACTGTATTTCCTCGAAAATCCATACTTCATGTCGAAGCCTACGAACTTTATGGAACAGCTGCTTACTACACGAAAGTTGCTTCAGGTGCCTTTATTGAAAATCCTCTAAATTTTGGACCTGGCAGTAATTATTTCAGGATTGAAGGATTTACACATACGAAGATCAATGCTACAGCAGGAAAACTTGCTGAAGCGCTAGCGAATCCCTTGAACTATCCAGACATTATTATTGCATGCATGGAGTCGAAATTCAACGATACCGATTATACCGCGCTTAGAAGGTATATAGACAAGGGCGGGGCCGTATTCCTAATGATTGAACAAGCTGGCACAACGAACAACCAAGCAGCTTTGAACTTCTTCCATGATCTCTTTGGTACGGGTGTTTCCCTAGCCGAATACGATGCTGGAGGAGCTGTATATACAATAACGGATCAATATCAAGAATACCTGACTTGGCCATTTGGTGATGCTCGAGGATCGAACTGGGGGCAGCACGATTCAAAGACGCTGTACGTTAGTGGGCTACCGCCTAGTGATGTTGAAATTTATAGTACCACTTCAAGAAACTTCGAACCACAAGATGGCGCAACGATGTTCAGACATAAAACGAAGAATTTCGTTTTTGTTGGAGACACCTATTTTTTAGCCAATTCTTCTAGGAACTTTCAGTGGGGCTATAACTATAAAAAACCATTTGTTACCTCCGGTACAAATTCCAGTGACTTTCCTATTGCCCATACAAAATATGGCGCAAAAAGTAGCTTAGGTTCCTTAGACCACCCGACGTCAGCAGGATCATGGCAGGTCGAAAACTCCATGATCTTCGGAAATATCTTCTCGCAACTTGTTGCAACCTCCCATTATATGGGGATAGACAAAACTCCTTAGTCTATCGTGTGTTAGTGTGTAGCTAGCGTAGGACCTAATCCTGCGCTAGCTTTTGTTTTTTTGCTTTCGTGAGGTCGTTAAACAGCGATTTTTTGGGTGTAAAACGCCGCAAAAATACCATTAAAGGCAGAATAAAATCTATTTCTGCGCCATTTCCTAAATCATTTCTAGTTTTGGGAGGGACATAACCTCAATATGGGCGCTCAATTAACACATTGACTTACAATTTTATAGCGTTTTGATTTTTTACATGTCCACCGATAACGTATATCTGACGTATATACTATCGTATATCCTGAGTATTGAAGTATTCTTCCATATTTCCACCAATATTGACATTTGACCAGATTTATCAATTGCATAAATCGTTTACAAATTTTTCAAATACGATGGATAACCGTAAAATTTTTACTAGTAACTATGTTCCACCACGCTTAACGAGCGAAGAGCTGGAATTGGAGGGCGGAATTGCCGCGGTCTCTGCGGCAATTCGACCTGGGGGAGGGACGGATAATGCAAGTCCTTGGGTAACCGAAGAAACTGAAGAGACCATTAATAAAGATTGGGGAATTACTGACTGAACCAAGAAGATGAATTCAATATTTAAGATTTTGGTTACATCCAGGATGTTCCAAATTTGGATGGTGATCCTAGTAATGCCGATCATACTTGGTTCCTGTCGGAAAGATATCGAGAGAGGTTCAGGCGGTGAACCAAAATTAGTGATCAATGTGGGCGGTATTGTTGCACCAGTACAGCCTAACCCAATAAAAGCATCGTCTGCCATTGAACTCGAAGGCATCTCATCTTCCAATACCAATGTCAAACAATCAATGAAGGTAGGTCAGTTTTCAATGGATCTACAGGCTTCTAAGGAAGATATGGATCTGAACCTTAGGCAACCGAACATGTTGAGCAGTACTCCGCGATCTGTTTCAAATAACGGTGCATTAAAGAGTGCCGTCGTGAAGATGAGTGCGGGTATAAAATATCGTGTGCTACTTGTTAATACCCTGACACAGCAGGTGGAGATGGACTTTGTAGCAACCGCAGGTGAAATGCTAGAAATTGCTGTTGTAGAAGGTAGAACCTATCAATGGTGCGCCTATTCTTATAATTCAAGTGATGAGGCTGATCTAGGATCCGTAAATCTTGTGGCTCCAACTATATATTCCAAACCAGATAAGCCGCTGTTATTTGCCACTGGACAAATAACCGCGGTGCTAGGCACGACTCCAATCTCGATAAACTTTCAACATCAGATGGCGCAATTAAAAGTAGAAGTGGACACAAAGGGAATGTTCGGGGATATCGTAGATATTTCCGCCTCTTTTGCGGCGAATACAATTAAGGGTGGCGAGTTCAACTTATTGACGGGAGCATTCCAAGGCAACTTGTATACCGAAGAGGGCGTTGGTCTACTTAACTTCAAGAATAAGGATACGAGTTCGAATCAGGTAAAGGTGGCAAGTTTTTATACGGCAGATGTCAACTGCAATTCCTTTGAGGTTCAATTTGCAGATTTGAATGTAAAATTGATCAACGGCAATACGGAGTCTTTAGCGGGTAAATTTCCGGACGGTGGATCAGTTACTTTTGGAACCTATAACGGTTCAAGTAAAGGAAAGGTGTTAAATGGAGTGATGAAGATGTGGAAGGTATTTCCAAGAAAGACAATTTTGCACATCGAGGGAAATGCCGCCTTTAGTTATGGCGCTTCGGTTCCAACCTTGGCCTCGGGTGCATTCTTAAGAAGCTCTTATAATTTTGGGCCTCAAAGTAACTATATGCGTATTGAGGGGTTTGACCACGTTGTCATTTCCCCGCTTGCAAACAGTTTAAGGGATAAATTAGCAAACCCTGCAACTTATCCAGATGTAGTCATTGCCGGCATGTTTGCTGGATTTAACGCGGCTGATTATGATGCCTTATACAATTACATCGAAAGAGGGGGAGTTGTCTTTTTAATGATCGAAACGGAAACGCCGAACGTCGAAAATTTTATGACGAAAATATTCGGCACTCCAATCGACGCAGTAATTCATGATGCCGCCGGAGCCGTTTATAAAATGACGACAGAAGATGCCGATGTGTTGAACTATTGTTTCGGCGACGTTCGAGGCGTTTATTGGGGGGAGGATGGCTCGCATAGTCTATATCTGAACGGTATTCCAGCATCATCCGTTATCAGTTATACCGGTTCATCCCGAAACTTTGCTGCGGCAACAGGATTGACCATGTTTAGACATAAAACAAAGCATTTCTTCTATGTAGGTGATACCAGTTTTTTGTCATGTAATAAACTAAATGGCGAGACAAGCAGCTATATTTACTTTCCTTTCGCCACAACGACCGATGGCCATGATTTTCCAGTTCCTAAATCGAAGTTTGGGGAGCTCGCAGCACCCGGTTCGCCCGATTATCCGCAATTCAACTATGTTAATTATGCCAAGGTATATAATGCTGTTATTTTTGGAAATGTATTCGCTCGATTGGTTGCGACGTCCCATTATATGGGGATCAATCGTAACCCGTAGAAAATACGCTATTCGCTGTAGCTTGCGAAGGCTTAGTCATAAGGTACTTTTAGTTTTATAAAAATAGAGAGACTACTCGCAAGGGTAGTCTCTCTTTGATTAGGGGTTGCAGACGGACTGCTAGTTCAGCCCATCGGCAGGGACAAATACCTTCCCTTTAATAATTTGCAAGATTTCTTTTCTTTCCATCTGCTTCATGGTCCGGATAATCGTTTCCACACGCAAGCCTGTCATATTCGCAAGCTGTTGTCGCGTCAACATAAGCCGATGGCATTCCTGACATATGAGTCGTCGGTCTTCGTTCAATTTATGAATTAGCTTGAGCAAGATATCCTCTGGCCGGAAATTGCAGACGAGACTCGTTAGGAATTGTTTAAAATGGAGATCCTTAGCGATTTTTTGAGCAAAGAATTGATAGAAGCAACTGTACTCCTTCAGTATTTCTTTAAATCCGTCCTTGCTAACTTTAATTAGAGTAGTGGGGGAGTCGGCGACAGCAGTAATTCCGTGAAGCCCGTCATCAAAAATTGCAACTTCACCAAATCCATCATTCGCACAGGCCACCTTGTGTAATACCTCTCGGCCATCGTCTAAGAAATTACTTAAACGGACGCGACCGGTAAGGATCTGATAGTAATAATTACTATTACTATTCTCGTGGTAGATTACTTCTCCAGCATCAACATTCTTTTTGACCGCTCCTTTTTCCAAAAGTATTTCGATTGGAATCATAGTCTAAATGTTTTAGAAATAATAAATATTAACCAAAACTATTAACAGCTACCTGTTTATCCGCTGATATGTGTCAACTCAAAATGTGATTAAAATCACAATTTCCAGCAATGCCCTCATAAATAAGGTGCTATGGTATTTTTTACCGCTTCTTGATAGAAGTCGTTTTCTAAATATGATTGAACGCATAAAATCACTGCTATTTGTCAAGATACCTTTGTAATAACAATAATACATGATCTCTTCGGAGTAAGGAAAACTGACAAACTATGAAAAAACTAATGGTATTCTGTTTGATCGCGGTGTCAATCTACGCCTGTTCTTCAAACAACAACGACAACAAAAACGCGGAGTCTACTTCAGAGGTAAGTGCTCCTGCGAGCAACGATGCGAGTGCTTACGACGAGCATCGTGGAGAGGGAAAATTTACTAACGTGGAAATCGGCGAGAAGTTAGATCCCGCAATGGCCGCGAAAGGCAAGCTCGTTGCTGATGTTAAATGTGCATCATGCCACAAACTGACAGACGAGCGACTAGTAGGACCAGGATGGAAGGGCGTCACAGAACGTAGAAAAGCAGAATGGGTGATGAACTTTGTAACAAATCCTGATCCGATGTTAGACAAAGACCCAGCATTACAAGCGCAATTAGAATTGTGTTTAGTGCGCATGCCCAATCAGAATATTACTGATGAGGAAGCACGTCAAGTCTATGAATATATGCGCGAAAATGATGGTGTCAAATAATAGATAGCACATTTTATTAACCCCAAATTCATAATATAATGGAATTTAAAAAGTATGTATTAGCAGGGTTGGCAGCGGCGACGCTGATGTCAACTTTCCAGTCCTGTAAGCCGAAAGGCGCAAGCGAAGCCGTAAGTGGCAATGCTGCCGAGAAAGCTTACGTAGCCCCCGGGAAACTCGATGAATTTTACAACTTCGTGTCTGGAGGTTTCAGTGGACAGTTAGCAGTTTATGGTTTGCCGTCGGGTAGACTATTACGTGTAATTCCGGTCTTTTCTTTGGACCCGGAAAAAGGATGGGGATTTAGTGAGGAAACCAAACCAATGTTGGAAACATCACATGGAAATGTGCCTTGGGATGATTTGCACCACGTGCAGATCTCAAAAACCGATGGTGAATATGACGGTAAGTGGGTATTCGTAAATGCGAATAATACACCACGTATCGCTCGTGTAGATTTAACAACTTTCCGTACAGCGGAGATCTTAGAATTGCCGAATAGCGGTGGTAACCACTCATCGCCATTTATTACCGAGAATACAGAGTATGTTGTAGCGGGTACTCGTTTCTCTGTTCCACCGGATGATAGAGATGGTGATGTGCCGATCAATTCTTACAAAAAGAATTTCCGTGGTACGTTGAGCTTTGTGAGCGTGAATAAAGACAACGGTAACATGGATTTAGCATTCCAGATCGAAACCCCTGGTGTAAACTACGATTTAAGCCGCGCCGGTAAAGGGAAATCGCATGGATGGTTCTTCTTCTCTACCTACAATACGGAACAGGCAAATACCCTATTGGAAGTAAATGCTTCGAAAAATGACAAGGACTTTATTCTTGCCGTGAACTGGAAAAAAGCAGAAGAGTATTTGAAAGCAGGTAAAGGTAGAAAGGTTTCTAATTTAAAATATGCGCATAACGTTTATGACGAGAAATCGCATACGGCAAAATCTGAATTCAAAACAGAAACTATTGTCTTAAATGCGGAAGAATTAGAAGGTCTTTGTTACTACATCCCATGTCCTAAATCTCCACACGGAGTCGATGTAGATCCTACAGGTGAGTACATCGTAGGTTCTGGTAAACTAGCGGCTTTGATCCCTGTATTCTCTTTTGACAAAATGCAGAAAGCTATCGCCGGTAAAAAATTCGACGGCCAATTCGGTGGGATTCCAATTATCAAATACGAAGAAGCCTTGTATGGAGAGGTTGAAAAACCAGGTTTAGGTCCATTACACACAGAATTCGACGGTAAGGGAAATGCGATTACTTCATTCTTCGTATCATCTGAATTGGTGAAATGGAACATCAAAGACCTAAAGGTTATCGATCGTGTTCCAACATATTACTCAACAGGTCACTTAATGATTCCAGGTGGAGATACAAAAACTCCAGATGCGAAATACGTAGTAGCTTACAACAAGATCACAAAAGACCGTTATTTGCCAACAGGTCCTGAGTTATCTCAAAGTGCGCAGTTATTTGATATCTCTGGCGATAAGATGCAGCTGATTCTTGACTTCCCAACTATTGGTGAACCGCATCATGCGCAAGCGATGCGTGCAGATAAGATTAAGGAGCGTTCATTGAAAATTTATAAGATTGAAGAAAACTCACATCCTTTTGCTGCTAAAGGAGAGAAAGAAGCTCGTGTAGAACGCAAAGGCAACCAAGTTCATGTTTACTTAACAGCTATTCGTTCTCACTTTGCTCCGGATAATATTGAAGGTATTCAATTGGGCGATGAGGTTTATTTCCACGTAACAAACATTGAACAAGACTGGGATATGCCACACGGTTTTGCTGTTAAAGGCGCTAGAAACGGAGAATTATTAATCATGCCGGGAGAGACCCAAACTTTAAAATGGGTTCCTGATCGCGTTGGTGTATTCCCATTCTATTGTACCGACTTCTGTAGTGCTTTGCACCAGGAAATGCAAGGATATATCCGCATCTCTAAAAAAGGTAGCAATGTGCCAGTTACTTATAGCGTAGGTACTAATTTGCCTGCAGATAGTGCAAACTAAAAAAACTAAAGATGAAAACTAACTACAACATGTCACCTTTGCACCGCGTCCTCATCGGACTCTGCGGGGTGGCTTTAGTAGCAGTCATCTTCTTACCTATTTGGCGTATTGAGCTGGATGCAGCTCAATACCCCGAAGGGTTAGAACTGCAAATTTATAGTAATAAGTTAGCAGGGGAAGTTGAGATTATCAACGGATTGAACCACTATATCGGTATGAAGACGCTGCATGCAGCTGACTTTATCGAATTCACGGTGCTGCCGTACATCATCGCTGCCTTTGCTGCCTTATTCCTTTTTGTTGCCATCCGCAACAAAAGAAAGGCCCTGTATTTCCTATTCTTTGCCTTCCTTCTTTTTGGTGTGGTGGCAATGGTTGATTTTTATGTCTGGGAGTACAATTATGGGCATAATCTGGATCCTAATGCGCCTATTAAAGTGCCAGGGATGTCCTATCAACCTCCATTAATCGGCTATAAGCAATTACTGAACTTTGGAGCCTATTCAATCCCTGATATCGGAGGTTGGATATTTATCCTAGTTGGTGTCATCGTCGCTTATTGTTCAGTCCATGAATGGAGAAAATCAAAAAACACAAAACTAGATTGATTATGAAGAGCTGTAAGATTTTATTGCTATGCCTGAGTAGCCTGATGTTGCTGATGTTTGGATTGCAAGCTTGTCAAGGTAACAATGAACCTAAGCCGATTAAGTATGGATCGGATCAGTGTGCATATTGTAAGATGACAGTGAGCGACCCTCGTTTCGGCACACAGCTACTGACTAAGAAAGGACGGGCTTATAACTTTGACGATGTTCAATGTATGGTCGCTTTCGTCAAAGAAAATCAAGTGAAGAAGGAAGATGTTGCGGTATTTTTCTTACCGGATTATTCAACAAATAAATTGTTGCCGGCGGAGAAGATGTTCTACTTAAAAAGTGAAAAACTAAAAAGTCCGATGCGCGGAGATATTGCTGCTTTTAGCAATAGCGCAGATTTGGAAAAAACAAAAGCCTCGGTAGGTGGGACTACCATGACATGGGACGATTTGTGGAAATAGTTTGAACGCGATGAGAAGTTTTGCCTTAAATATATTTAGTACAATGTTTGTTTATTGGATGGTAGCAGCGAGTTCTCATGCTGCTACCATTGAAATAGGCGTTGGAAAACCTGTAAAAAGGATAAAGGAAGGGATCGCGCTAGCCAAAGAGGGCGATACTGTATTAGTGCATGCGGGCGTATATAAAGAAGGTAATATTGTCATTGATAAACCCCTTACTTTCTTAGGAAAAGGAAATCCGACCTTAGATGGACAAAAGAAATTTGAACCCTTGTCGATCAAATCCCATGGTGTTCTGGTACAGGGATTTACGTTCAAATCCTCTGGGCACTCCTCTTTGGATGATATCGCTGGGGTAAAAATTTATAACACGTATGATGTCAGAATTATAGATAACATTTTAGATGATAATTTCTTCGGAGTCTATTCGCAGAACTGTAAGCGATTAGAAATTCGCGGCAATAAGATTCGCGCTTATGGAAAAGCCGAGCAACTTATTGGCAACGGCATTCATGGGTGGAAGTCAGACAGCCTGGACATCCGAGAAAACGAGATCATTGGCCATCGAGATGGCGTCTATCTAGAATTCGTTACGCATACACATGTATTGAATAACCTATCCCAAGATAATCTTCGCTACGGTCTGCATTTCATGTTTTCACATGATAATAGTTACGTAGGGAACACCTTCCGTTCGAATGGGGCGGGAGTAGCCGTGATGTACACAAAGAATGTGCACATGGAAAATAACAGATTTGAAGAAAACTGGGGAGATGCGGCCTACGGTCTTCTCCTAAAAGATATATCCGATAGCCAAATTATCAATAACCATTTCGAAAGAAACACTACCGGAATTTTTATGGAAGGATCCAATCGGATCCAACTTGAACAAAACAATTTTAAGGACAACGGTTGGGCAATCAAAGTACAGGCAAGCTGCATGGATAATAGGTTTAAAGACAATAATTTCATGCAGAATACCTTTGATGTTGCTACAAATGGTGCCTTATCGCTTAACTATTTCGAGAATAACTTTTGGGACAAATACGAAGGATACGACCTGGATAAAGATGGAATTGGCGATATCCCTTTTCGCCCTGTTAGTTTGTTTTCGATGCTAGTAGAGCGCTATCCCTCGGCCATGCTGCTTTTTAGGAGCTTTATGGTCACCTTATTTGATCGTACAGAGAAGTTATTACCAAGTTTAACTCCCGAGAGCCTCAAAGATGAAAAGCCTCGAATGAAATCGATGAAAGTATGATTCAGATTCAACATATCACAAAGGAGTTTGGAAAGCTCAAAGCCTTAAATGATGTCAATCTCCAACTGGAAGGTGGAGAATGTATCGCTTTGATCGGACCAAATGGAAGCGGAAAGACCACCTTAATCAAGATGATTTTAGGAATGGTGGTTCCCAGTGCTGGCAATATCTTGTTCGAAGGGCAAAATATCCAACAAAAGTGGATTTATCGCAATGAGATTGGCTACATGCCGCAGATTGGGCAGTACCCGGAGAATATGACGATTGCGCAGGTCCTGGATATGATGAAAGATATCCGCAAGATGCCGGAAAGCCAATTGGATTTAGAGCTATACCATGCGTTCAATTTGCCTTCACTGCTGGGAAAGCGAATGGGAACTTTGTCCGGTGGGACGCGTCAAAAAGTAAGCGCATGTTTAGCTTTTATGTTTTGTCCAAAAGCATTAATCCTGGATGAACCGACAGCCGGTCTTGATCCGCTATCTACCGAGATTCTAAAAGAGAAAATCCAGAAAGAGAAGAATAAAAATAAGCTGATCATCATCAGTTCACATGTACTTAGTGATCTGGACGATATGGTTTCGCAGATAATTTATCTGCAAGATGGTCAACTGATCTTTCATAAATCATTGCAACAATTGAAAGAAGATACAGGAACTCAAAAATTATCGAAAGCGATCGCTCAGATAATGACTGTTCCAAATCACCCTAACAAAGGAGCTGTCCATGAATAAAATTGTTCGATATGTATTCGTTGACCTATTGAGGAATAAAACTATCCTAATCTATACGCTATTGTTACTTGTGTTGTCGATCAGCGTCTACAGTATGGAGGATAACTACGAAAAGGGCTTGGTCAGCTTACTGAATATAGTGCTTTTTGTTGTTCCTTTGGTGAACATTGTGTTTACGAGTATTTACCTATATAATAGCGCAGAATTTATAAACCTGCTAGTGAGTCAGCCTCTTAAGCGTACTCATATTTGGCTTAGTATGTTCATCGGACTGGCAAGTGCGCTGACACTGTCATTTATCATTGGCGTTGCATTGCCGACGTTTATTTATGCGTTCAGCATTTCCGGACTAACGTTAATAGGTTGCGGAATACTATTGTCGTTGATTTTCGTCTCAATTGCCATGTGGACATCCGTATTGATTAGAGATAAATCGAAGGGAATTGGTCTTGCTATCTTATTATGGCTTTATTTTGGATTACTATTTGACGCTTTGGTGCTCTTTATGCTGTTCCAATTTTCCGACTATCCGATCGAGAATCTAATGGTCGCCCTGTCTATGTTCAACCCGATCGATATTAGCCGCATTCTGATTCTTCTAGAACTTGATTTATCGGCTATGATGGGCTATACAGGTGCTATTTTCAGAGATTTTTTCGGAACAGCGTTAGGCATGGGAATCACGCTGTTCATCATGATATTATGGTGTGCTATTCCTGTGGGACTATCCCTTCGTGTTTTCAAGAAAAAAGATCTTTAAGATGATATTCGGTATTAAAAATTAGGTGCCATGATTATTTCAACTACACTTGAGGTTTTTGAGTTAGAAACTCAGGAAAGACAAAAAACTATCTTTGAATATTTTGACGCGCTTTCTGAGGGCGAATCATTCATCATCAGACATGATCATGACCCCAAGCCTCTGTATTTCCAATTTTTATCAGGAAAAGGCGATGGATTTCTATGGGAATATCTGGAATCGGGTCCTCAATTCTGGCAGGTTCGGATAGGGAAGACTCATGCTGTGAAGACAGAGGAAAGCATTGGAGAAATTGCGGCGAAGGACATTCGCAATGCAGCGCTTTTAACCAATCTGGGTGTTGATTACTGTTGTAACGGAAAGCAGACAGTCGGCGAATGTGCAGCTTCCATCGGCCTGACCGAAGGGGAACTTCGTGATAAATTAGCGCAAGCAGCAAAGATTGAGGCGCCATCAGACTATCTAACGTTTGAGAACTGGGAATTGGATTTTCTCGCTGCCTATATCAAAAATGTGCACCATTATTATATACGTGAGCATTTTCCGATTATCAGCAATTTAGCGAACCGAGTTGCGATGGTACATGCAAGTGAACAACCGGAGTTAGTCGATTATGCAAAAGAGGTTGACACATTTTTGAATGAAATTTACGCGCATATAGAAATAGAAGAAAAGCTGTTGTTTCCCGGCGCCAATAATTTAAGCATGCTAACGGTGGAACATGCTTGTCAATTAGTCCAATACCTTCGTTATGAACATGGGGATTTAGGTGTCGAATTGCAGCAATTACGCCGCATAATAAAGCATTATCTGCCACCCGAGGGGGCCTGCTATTCCTATATCTCACTGCATGCGCATCTTGAAGCGTTGGAGCGTGACCTGTGTCAGCATATACATTTAGAAATCAATATTTTATTTCCGAAACTCTTAAAAATTTACGATTCCTCGTCGAATTCAACAAACATTTTTGAGACCGAAGGCATATGCAGCATTTAAAGCGATTATTAACACAAAATAAACAATACGATGAAAAAGATAAACTTTCTCCTTTCCCTTTGCTTGACGCTCTTATTTATGAGCTCTTGTTCCAAAGACGATCCAAGCGTGGAGATCGAAACAGATAAGCTAATTATTGCTAAGGCTACGCTGAGCAATGATGAAGAAATCACCCTAATGGGCGACCATGAGCTAACTGTTGGCTATCAGAAGGTATATATTCAGCTTACCAAGGATGGCAGATTGCAAACCTCTTCCAACATCACTTTCTCACCAATTATGGATATGGGCAGCATGACGCATGGCGCTCCATCGAGTGCTTTGAGCTATGCCAACCAAACGAATAGTTATGAGGGCTATGTGGTATTTACGATGCCATCTAGCGATTCGGGTTCATGGGAGTTGAAATTTAATGTGAATGGCGAAGAGATCAGTATCCCAATTCGGGTGAAAGCAGCGGCGACTGGCAATTTGCCCGTAAAGAGTTTTACAGCATCCAATAATAAGGGATATGTCATCGCTTTAGTTGATCCTGCAACACCCAAGATAGGGGTGAATGAGTTAGAGCTGATGATTTTTCTAAAAGAGACGATGTTTTCATTTCCGGAACAAAACGGATTAACATTGGATTTTGATCCGCAAATGACTTCTATGAATCATGGCTCACCTAATAATGTTTCGCCGGTTGCTTCTGGCAATGGTCGTTACAAAGGCAAGGTCAATTTTACGATGACAGGAGATTGGAGATTGTTCTTCGATATCAAAGAAGGAAATACCGAGTTAGCGAACGATGTATATCTCGATGTTCTCTTCTAACTATTAATGATCTGCGCCAATGCTTTGGCGCACCATGGTTGTCCCCAATTTACAACTTATGAACGGCATACGATATATATTAGTTTTAAGCGCTATCGCCATGAATTTCACTGCGATGGCTCAACATCATAAGGAGCAAGACTCACTTAAACATGTAGAAATTGAAGAAGTCGTAGTGACGAGTCAAGTTGGTGTCAATAAGCAACTTGAAAAGGAACAACGTGCTTCCAAACAAGCCAATATTGATCAGCTGCTGGATAAGGTAGCCGGCGTACAGATGATCCGTCGCGGTGCCTACGCCTGGGAACCAACCATACGTAGTCTAAATGCCGCGCAGATCAATCTAAGTATCGACGGAATGGCAATTTTTGGGGCTTGTACAGATCGAATGGATCCCATTAGTTCATATATCGAGCCTAGCAACCTTCAACAGATTAATGTTAATCTAGAACCATCTTTTAATAACTACGGTGCGGGTGTTGCCGGAGGTATTAATTTTAAATTGGCGACTCCCGAATTGACGAATCTTCCTAAATTAAGCGGTTTGCTCGGAACAGGTTTCGAGACGAATGCCGAGGCTATTCAAACTTTAGCCTCCCTACAGTACAGTACAGACCGCTATGGTATCCTGATCAATGGGATATTCAGAAAAGCGCATGAGTATCGGGCAGCGAATATGCAAGTGGTACCACATTCGCAGTTCCAAAAATGGAATGGATCGCTGGCGTTCAAATATAAAATAAACGATAGAAACCAGCTTACCGCACAATATCTTGCTGACTATGGACAAAATATTGGATACCCAGCTTTGACGATGGATGTTGCTTATGCAAATGCCAATATCGCTTCATTAAGCCATGTGTACTCGATGAAAGCGACAGGCATGGATCTTCGAAGTAAAATATATTTTAATCACATCGACCATGCAATGGACGATACGAAACGTCCGGCAGAAAGTGTCGCGATGCATATGGATATGCCTGGTGTTTCATGGACGGGCGGATTCTACAGCGAAACGGGATATCAGCAGGGAAAACATTATTTGCAAGCGCGAGTAAGCGGCTATGTGAATCGATTGACCGCAAACATGACGATGTATCCGACCCAAGGCAGCCCGATGTTCATGTATACTATCCCTGATGCGCAACGTATTCATATCGACTTAGCTATCGCCGACAAGCTTGCTGTTTCCGAACAGTGGGGAGTGGACTTCTTAGGAAATTATAGCTATTCACATTCACAATTGTACAGTGAAGCAGGAAAGGCACAACTTTCAGGAATGAAAGATGGAAATCTTAACCGTAGCAATCACTTGGCAAGCGTCAGTTTGATAGGGCACTATCAACCCAGTGCTCACTGGCATTGGATGGCGAAGATGGGTTATGCAACTCGAAGCGCGAGCTTACAAGAGTATTATGGCTTTTATTTGTTCAATCGTTTAGATAATTACGATTACCTCGGTAATATGGACCTTAAAACCGAGAAAGCTTTGCAGGCTAGCTTAGGCATGAGCTATCAATTGGCTTGGCTACGCATAGAAGCTACTGCCTACAACTATTTCTTCAAAGATTACATAGCAGGAGCCATCAATAACGATTTTCAAGTAATGACGATTGGTGCCACTGGTGTAAAACAATATGCCAATCTATCTTCGGCAAATATCATAGGTGCGGAATTTGCGCTTCGTTTGAAACCATTTAAATTCTTAGAATGGATGAGTACGGTTGCTTATTCTGAGGGCAAAGATAACAGAGACAATCCGCTTCCGCTGATAGCGCCATTTACGAATAACAATAGCCTCCTAGTAAACTATAAGGGTTGGGCGGGACAGGTCGAACTAGCGTATTACGCTGCTCAAAATAAAGTAAGCCCTGAAGTTTACGGCGATACGCATACCCCTTCCGCAACCTTATTGAACGCAGGATTGCGCAAAACATTTTCGTTAAAGCAACATCGGCTCACTAGTAATTTCCGCGTAGAGAATATTTTCGATCGCTATTATTATCGTCATCAAGATATTATGAAAATTGCGCGCCCCGGTCGCAACTTTGTCGCACAAATAAGCCTGTCGTTTTAAGCATTTTCAATAATGCTGCTCACTCCGCATTTTAAGCTAACTTCTTTGTTAATCAGCTCATTGAACTCTGAAAATTTTCAGAAAAAAAATGAATAAGTGTTTAGCGTCATTTTAATTCTAGGTAGTTCTAGGTAGCTTTAGATAAACCCAAATTCTTGCTTTTAAAACTCAAAATTGTGATATGAAAGACGTAATTAAACGAGACGGAACCTTAGAGAAATTTCAGCCTTTTAAAATAGAAGATGCAATCAAGAAAGCCTTTCAGTCCGTGTCGATTCCATACGACGAAGAGATTATGGAATCTATACTTGCTGAGATCGGGCAATCCGCGCTCGTCGACGTGGAAGATATACAGGATCTGATTGAAAAAAAGCTTTATGTGGGTGGTCATTTTCAAGTAATGCGCTCCTTTATGCTCTTCCGACATACACGGAAGTTGCAACGCGAGCATATCGATCGATTTATCGATTCCAGCACTTATGTCGACAGCAGCCATGCAGTAGAGGAATATATTTATCAGAATGATTGGCGAATCCAAGCGAATGCGAATAACTCTTTTTCAAATGCAGGCTTGGTTAATAACACCGCCGGAAAGATCATCGCCAATTATTGGTTAGACAAAGTTTACAATAGAATAGAAGGACATGCGCATCGTAATGCGGATATTCATATTCACGATTTAGACTGCCTTACAGGTTATTGCGCTGGTTGGAGCCTGCGGGTATTGCTTGATGAAGGGTTTAATGGGGTTCGTGGTCGTGTAGATAGCAGGCCACCGTCTCATTTCCGAGAAGCGCTAGGTCAAATGGCTAATTTTTTAGGGATTTTGCAAAGTGAATGGGCGGGAGCACAGGCTTTTAGTTCATTCGACACCTATCTGGCACCCTATGTATTCAAAGACAGATTGAGTCAGATCGATGTGAAGAAAGCGATTCGAAGTTTTGTGTATAATTTAAATGTGCCTGCTCGATGGGGTCAATCACCATTTACAAATATCACGTTGGATTGGAATGTTCCTCAAGACTTACAAGATCAGATTCCTACGAAATCAGGCACGCATTTATTCCGCGGCTTGCAAAACGATGAGCTAAATGCCCTTGCCGCCGAGCGGGGTGCAAGTAATTTAGAAGATTTGACTTATAAGCATTTTCAGGCGGAGATGAATATGATCAATAAAGCCTATTACGAAGTGATGACGGAGGGCGATGCGAATGGGCAGCCTTTCACATTTCCTATCCCGACGGTCAATATTACCGAAGACTTTGATTGGGAGGGTGAGAATGTGGATGTTCTGTTCGAGAATACAGCGAAGATTGGTTCTTCTTATTTTCAGAATTTCATCGGAAGCCAATATATAGTGAATGAGGCAGGCGAGCGGGTCGAAAATCCGGATGCCTATAAGCCAAACGCCGTTCGCAGTATGTGCTGCCGTTTGCAGCTTGACTTGCGCGAGCTGTTGAAGCGTGGGAATGGGCTGTTCGGAAGTGCCGAAATGACAGGAAGTATAGGCGTGGTCACCATCAATATGGCAAGGCTGGGTTACCTGTACAAAGGAAAACCGAAGGAATTATATGCACGTTTGAACGAGCTGATGGAAATCGGAAAATCCACTTTGGAGAAGAAGCGCAAGTTTGTACAGGAGATGTATGATAATGGCCTGTATCCATATACCAAACGATATCTTCCACACTTTCGCAATCATTTCTCGACCATTGGTGTCAATGGTATGAATGAGATGATTCGTAATTATACTGAAGACCAAGAGGATATCGTATCTCCTTGGGGCAAGGAGTTTGCTAGCAACGTCTTAGATTTTATCCGAACCAGACTTCGTGAGTTCCAGGAAAGTACGGGCAACTTGTATAACCTTGAAGCGACACCAGCTGAAGGAACGACCTATCGGTTTGCTAAAGAAGATAAGAAACGCTTTGAAGATATTTTGCAAGCAGGAACGCATCCGCAGATTTATTACACCAATAGTTCACAGTTGCCAGCCGATCAAACGGATGATCCGTTTGAAGCCTTGCTTTTGCAAGATGATCTGCAATGTAAATATACAGGCGGTACAGTATTACATCTTTACATGCGCGAGCGCATAAGTACATCGGAAGCATGTAAGGAATTCGTAAAAACGGTATTAACAAATTTTAAATTGCCATATATCACAGTGACTCCAGTGTTTAGTGTATGCCCTAAACATGGTTACTTGAACGGGCAACATGAATACTGTCCGCAATGCGACGAAGAAATTATCAATAAACATAAATTAGATGTCACACATGAAAACTTTGAATGATGAAAGACAGCAGGTGTTGCAGCAACATCAGCAAGAACGTAGTAAATGTCTGGTTTACACGCGCGTAATGGGCTACCACCGTCCTGTGGAAAGCTTTAACATTGGTAAGCAAGGGGAACATAAGGAGCGAACCTTATTCTGTGAGCAATATGGCAAATCCGCTGTTTGATATCACTCCCTTTACCTTACTCGATTACCCCGATAAAGCAGCCTGCATCTTTTGGTTTGTGGGCTGCAATATGCGGTGCCAGTATTGTTACAACCCTGATATTGTATTCGGAAAAGGCAAAATTAGTGTGGCAGATGCAGTTGGTTTTTTGCAGGCACGGAAAGGTCTTTTGCAAGCTGTCGTGCTCAGTGGGGGCGAGTGTAGCATACATAAGGATGTCAGAACCATTGCGCAAAAGGCAAAGGATTTAGGGTACTTAGTCAAAATCGATACGAACGGTACGAGCCCCAGGACATTAACTAGCCTTATCAACGAAGGTCTTGTTGATTATGTCGCTTTGGATTTAAAAGCTTTAGCGGACAATTTTACCGCTATAACGGCGTCTAAGACGTTCCGAGGATTTGAGGAGTCTTATCATATCCTGCAAGCTTCGAATACCGCTTTCGAGGTGAGATCTACCGTTCATTCTGCACTGCACAGCCTTGCAGATATCGAAGCGATGATTGCGTATCTCTACGATCGAAACTATCGTGGGACTTATTATCTGCAAGTCGCATTGAATAATGTGAAAACTATAACAGAACTTCCTGATTCTACTTACAACATAACGAATTTAAAGTTCGAAGACACAAAATTACCTGTTGTCATCCGTGGCTGATCTTCTTAGAAAATCATTAGAATGCTAATTATTTAGAATGATTATAAATAATATTCACTATCTTAGTAGCGAATATTATTAAGTATAGAGAAATTAGATTCGGTCGGGTGAAATGATTGTTAAGAGTAGGATAATTGAGATGAACAAATGTTTGTTCGAGCAAGAGGTTTTAGATGTATATGTTCCGGAGAATCCTATCGTTGAGTGTAGAACGGAAATCAATAATGACCTTATACATATGGAGAATTTCCAACTTTCCACGAGTGGAATGTTTATTCTTCAAGCCAAGATGAATTTCGCGAAGCCGGTCCATTTCCAAACAGAGATTGTTGGGGATGCGGTAACAAGCCAATTCATCTTTTATCGGCCATCGGCCTCCCCGAATCCGATGGAAATGAGCCGCCACAATATTCGCTATATCCCATCCTTTAAATCCACTCAGGAAGTGAAGGATGGTATAGATTATCATTTCTTTATCGCTGTATTATCGAAGGAATACTATCTGAATTTAATCCATCGAGATTCTTTGCTGCATCAGGAGTTTATCCGTGAACTCAATGAAGGAAATCAGGCTTCCTACGTTAAAGAGGATTATATGGCGACTTTCGAGATGCAACAAACTATTGCGGAGCTGGTTGAGTGTAAAAAGATGGGCGAAATCCGTAGACTACATACGGAGTCGCATATTTTAGAACTCTTGATGTATCAGTTTGAGCAATATTTTTATCGGAATAGTCAGCCAGATTTTACTTTTAGCGAGGAAGATATCCTCCGATTGGAGAAAGCGAGAGTGATTCTAGAAAGCCGCATCAGCAATCCCCCCACGCAGCGCGAGCTGGCATGCGAGGTGATGACTAGCGAAAGTAAACTTCGCAAAGATTTCCGCCGTTATTATTCCATGACAATCAATAATTACTTGACACAGATACGCATGGCAAAGGCGAAATCTTATTTGTTGGATGAGCGCTTGCCGGTTTATGAGGTCGCCGCATTGACAGGTTATAGTCATCAAAATAACTTTACGAATGCCTTCAAGAAGTACTATGGCTTTCCACCAATAGAGTTGAAGCCCTAATATTTCCTGCGATTATTTTTTACTCGAGTTCAGCGAATTGGAAAGTCAAGAATGTGGTTTTATCTGACGATGTTGGATAAGCTGGAGCCCCTTCATAGATACTGATCATTTTGATCTTGTAATACTTGCCATTCCCCGTTCTGAGAAATATAGTTTTTCCTTTAATAGGTTCTACCACATGCGTTTGCACATCGTATGTATACCATCCATTTTCATAGTTAGCAATGTTGCCGGATTCTGCTTCGCTGTAACTAAGTGAGGGTTTTCTATCGATTTTGTCGTAGTCGACATTCAAAACTTTCATCCAGGTTCCGACTTTGCTATTACTTACTATCAGTGTGTTCGCAAGACCGGTAAAGGCGATATCCCAATCTCCGTCAGCTTTGGCTTCCGCATTCTTTTGCAGGCTGAAATATATCGGCTTTGCAATTCCGCTGGGTTGCCCCGTGCTGAAATGTCCATTATTTAAGTCTCTTACAAATATGTCCTGTGGTTTATCCGGCTCGGAGCGAGGCTCTTCGTTTTTTGAGCAGCTACTCAGTATGAAGAGTAGTAAGGCAAGGAAGTAAACTGTTTCTTTAATCATCAACATCGTCATATCAATTTTTATTGTATTTCTATTAGCGGTCTTATTCGCTACATTGGGCACCCTAGCTTTTCATGCCAACTATTCGATATGTGCGTCATATCCTTTTGCTGCAAACTAGCGATGAAAGCTTGAGGGTGCTTTTTGTAGTTATCTTAATTAAAAACGAACCTATTATTAAAATGTGAATCGCATGAACATACCGTACGTCCTGACGGGAAGCATGGCTGCATATTCAAAGGATCCGCCGTTTCTGTTATTATATGATCCGTCTGGATTTAAGTTGTAGGGTAAGCTTTTATAAACATAACCTAAGTTCCTTCCAACAAATCCGATCTGCGCAGACTCCATGCGGAACCATCTTTTTGCTAGCTGGTTCGGCACAGTGTAGCCGACATTGATTTCGCGAATGGCGATATAGCTATTTTCGAAGATGGAGCGCTCGCGCACGCCTGCTCGCTCATGGAATCCGGCGTAGTAGTCGCTCGCTGCCATTGGCTGCAATAGGTATTCGCCATTGGCATCTTTTCCAATCAATTGCTGGGCTTCAGCGAAGCTGAGTCCGGATACGTCTTTGCCCAAAAGCTGAATATGTTCATCAAAAACACCCTGAGGGATAATCCCATCGAAACTCGACTTATAAACTGTCTGTTGTATTCCAGTTTCTGGGTCGATCTGTTGCACAGGAAGTTTTCGCTCAACTCCACCGAGCGCTTCTGAACGTCCAAATCGAGTTTCGGATAATACAGCTCGTTGATACAATAAAGCATGGGTACCAGAGTATATATCACCTCCCATTTTGAAATCTAACAGCGCACCTACTTGTATGTTTTTGAAGGCTATTTTGTTATCAAAGCCGGCAATCCATTTGGCAGTGCTGTTTCCGATTTCTTTTGCCTCGCCCGATGGAACGTATTCCATATGCGAGTTCAGCAGGGCTTCACCATTCCCATTTGTTTTAGCGGCATAGCCAGATAACAAAGTCCCGAAGTTTCCATTTACACTTCCGACAAGACTCACGTCGTTTTGACTTCCTAATTGGGTCAAACTATTGGTCGACGAACTGTTGATCTCTAGGAATTTGTTTCTATTCGCAGCAAAGTTGATTGTACTGGTCCATTGAAAATCTTTACTTCGAAACGGAACTGCCGTCAGTTGTAATTCCCATCCTCTGTTTCGCACTTTGGCGTGTACATCACGTAGAGGGCGATTAAACTTATCTAATGGGCTCACAATATCGTATAAGTAGTTATCGATGGTTCTATTATACCAGGTGACATGGAAAGCGAGTCGGTTGGTGAACCAACTAAAGTCCGTACCTAGTTCATATTCTTTGGCATATTCATAGGAGAAGCCAGTTTGATAGTTTCTAAGACCCCATGATCCAGCGTTGGTATAATAAGGTTTATATACCGTTTTTAAACCAGGGTAGGGAAGTTCGAGATCATCTGTAACGGCAGATTGATAATGAAATAAGCCCGTTACATTTCCACTATGTCCATAATTTGCTCTTACTTTGGCGAAGTCTAGTGCTTTTTCGGGCAAGTTCAGCCAGTTTTGTAATGCTGCAGTGTATAAGTAAGCAGCCCCTATGGTAGGATAAAGCTGGGTCAAACTTCCAAGTTTATCTAGGTTGCTAAGTGTCTTGATGTGGTCTACCCGTGTCCCCGCATTGATAAACAAATTCTGTCCATATTGATAGTTCAACATCAAATGCGCAGCATGAATACTTTTAGTATTCGCATGTTTAATGTTGAAATCGCTTGCTAGCGTGAATGTCGCTGGATTCAGATATTGTGTGATTACTTCTTTTTCTGATCCGATCCTTAATCGATGTGGGTTGTTTGACATCGGTACATAGGACAATCCGCTGATCCCACCTTCGGTTTGCCAATAATCGTAGCCTAAGCTTGCTTGAATCTGATGTTGTGCGAAGACTTTATGGTAGTCTAATTCTGCTTTGGCCATCCAATCTTTGCTATATTCATTTGCGCTATTATTATAAGCGCGTTCTTGGTGATATAAGCTTTCATTACCTAACATGCGTTCGAAAAAGCCATTAGCATGCTCCTTCGTTTTAATGCCATAGTCGGCGTAGTTTGCTGCTAATTTTATATCTAATTCTGGTAGTATATGCCAATCTGTATTAACAAACAAACGAATGCTTTCCGCTGTTTTTTTGGCTTGCTGGCCATACAAGTACCATGCTGTTTCGCTCTCCAAAGGATCGTTATTGCTTGCTGCTGCAAAATCAACAGGGTACTCAATAAACGTGCGTCCTAGGGATGCAAACTTTTGAGCACCAATGCTTGGCGCATTTCTTGCCACACTGTGATTATAAATTGCTCCAAGCTCGGTTTGTACTTTGCTTGACCAGGTTTGGATCCCTTTAAACATCAGGTTGTTTTTATCTAAGGTGTTACGCTTGTAAGTTCCTTTGTTAAAGTCTGCCCCGTAGGATAGCCTTAGTTTCGTTTTCCCTTTGAAATAATTGATCGCTAATTGTCCAATTTGTGAATTCGATTGTTCGAAAGAATCGTAATAATTATCGCTGGCGGTGGAGAGCCAGGCTAAGCGAGCGTCGTTAATTTGTTGGACATCATCGTTGCTAAGTAAGGACGGCATGCCATATACTTGTCCAATACTACCTCCTACATTAGCATCAATAGATAGACCTTGCTTCATATGATGCCCTTTGGTATTGATTTCAATGACGCCATTCATTCCTCTCGAGCCATATTTTTGAGCGGCAGCTGCACTTTTTAAAACTTGAATGTTTTCAATATCATAGACATTCAGTTCTTTTAAGGTGTTTCCCCAATCTTGTCCTCCATATTGGTTGGCGCCTGAGGTCTCATTTTCGATAGGCATGCCATCCAAGATAAAAAGCGGCTGGTTGCCACCGACGAGAGATTTCATCCCACGAATTACCATGCCGCTTCCCGATGTGACACCACCTGCGGTAGCATTCATTTGTAATCCGGGTACTCGTCCGCGAAGGCTATTGATGGGATTCGCTTCGAAAGAGTTTATTAATTCAGCCCCATCAATCGTATTGGTTTCATAGACCTTGTCGTAGTTTTGATGAGCTAGGACATACACCTCGCTGATCTTCTCAGATGATTTTGCAAGTTCAACGCGTAAGGCATCCGCTGTCTTAATCCACAGCGTCTTGGTCTCAAACCCTGCTTTTTTGAAGATCAAGCTGCATGGGAGTTGCTTTACGCTAATTTGAAACCATCCTTTATTGTTACTGTTCCCAAGTAATTGATTGCTGATGTTCATAATCTGAACCTGGCTCAGCGGGTCGGCATTTTCATTCAGCACACGACCGGTTATCGTTTGCTGAGCCAAGGCATCGGTCAATAATAAAACTAGAAACAGGGGTATTGCAATGAAAATTTTTTTTAACATGATAAAGTTGTTATTCAGTGTACAGGAAGTGTCGTTGGGATTTTAGCTCCCCATGACTATTACTTGAGGTCGGAACATCATATTTGATGTGATCATAACGATAGCTGATATCCTCTACAAGTGGTTTCTCTACACTATTGCTAATATTAGTTGCATTTTGATAAACCCTCATTAGGTTTCTCCCAGTCTTCAGGCTCGCTATTTCTTTGAATACCTGTTGTAAGGGATAAACTAATAATATGGGTAACATCGTATCCTCATTGTGGATGTATGGATTAGCATATTGATCGTAACGGAATTCGTATCCTATCTTTTTAGGCAAAAGCGTTGCACGCACGACTGCGCCATTTCCGTCAGTAAATAAGTTGAGTGTATCGATCTGCGTTGGTTTCGGTCCAGGGACGATCATGCGCGTTGTCTGAATAATCTGTATCTGATTTGGAAGGTATTTAAGCAGGGTGTTGCTTAGTTCGGGTCCGGATACTGCGGTCAATCGATTCTGTTCATCATAAGACGCTTGATATTCATTAAAGGATTTCACCTTGTCAGATCCATTATCATAAGATAACTCAAAGATGTCCGTTCCGTTGTAGACGACTTGTTTTAATCTTTTTTGCCCATCGTAGGTGTAACGTTCGAATAATTCGTTGTTTTCAGATCTAACTTCTTGTAATCTGAACTCCTTGCTGATGTTTAAGCGGTCATGCTGTTCGAAAGTAACCTGTTTATTGCACGATGTTAAACAGATAATCGACATCATCCATACGGATGCGCGTAGATATATGGTAGTTCTCATAGCTTATTCGTCCCTATAATTAATTTTAACTTGCTCGAAATCGGCGTTTACAGCATCGTACATGGCCATGTCGATTGGAAATCCGAGTTTATTGTACTTCACATGGAAATCATCAAATTTGCGTTTAGTACCGTCGGTCTTACTCGATACAGGGATTTGTATGCTATCTTTTAGACTATTACGATTCAGGAACTTTAAGTGGTCCATGATTTCAATTGTACTTCCTGATCCCATGTGTCCAGAGCCGGACCAGCCGATTTTCTTCCCTGCTATGGCTAAGGCAAGTTCGCCACCCGGAACTGTAAGTAGTTTATTTTCGCGTTCCGGCCATTGATATTTTATGTTTTTATCAGCCTTGGCTACGGTATTGTAATCTTTGGCTAAAATGACTCCTACTTTGAAGCCTCGTGTGTTGTAGGTAGAAAGGGAGTCTGGTAAGTTGCTTTTATTCTTCGCGTCATAATGAGCTTCAGCGATTAGTTGAAGTTGACTGATGTTCGCATGGCGCTCACCGCGGTAGATCTTTGTTACCTGATATTGATCGTTGTATTGGAAGCTATACTTGATCATATATAGATTTTCAAGATCCAATACATAATCAACTACGGTTTGCTTCTGCTTAAGATGCTTGATGTTGACTTCGCTATCTTTTTGGCAAGAACTTAAGGAGAATGCCGCAAGAAGGAATGCCATGCCCGCGCTGATCATCTTTTTATGCTTTGGCTTTGCCAAAGGATTTGAAGTTCTATTTGGCTTGTTCATATGCTTTTTTAAAATTTGGTATTCCATATCCCATTTTGTTGTCTGGATTATCGCTTTGACTGGCCGTTTGTTGCAACAGTTCTTTGATTTCTTTTGCATTTTTAGTTGGCAAAGCTTCCCATAGGCAGGCAATCAAGCCCGCAAGAATAGGGGGCGTGTTTGAAGTGCTATAAGAGTCGCCCCATCCATAAATGACTGGTATTTCCTGTGCCAATACAGCTAATTCAGGCTTTATCCTTCCGTCAGCAGTGGGTTTATTTAGGACATTCCACAAGGGTTTATTTCGCTTGTTGATATTGCCGGCAGTGATAATGTGCTTGGCATCTGCTGGAGGGAGTACGAAGGTGATGCCATTGGATTCCTGAGGAAACATCTGAACTGTCAGAATTCCTTTTTTGAAAGCTTGATCAGCTACCTTACTGCTGATAGAATTCCCATCAGCTTGTTCAGCTTTCAAATCAAATTGTGGCTGATTGAATTTAACGCCATATACACAGGATGAACTGATGATGTCAACACCCAAGCTATCGGCGCGTTCAACGCCAGCGACCCAACTGGTTTCATAAAAAGGCTCTTGACTTCCGTTCTGATCTGTACGTAGCAGGATGTAATCTGCTTTCGGCGATAAGCCTACGAACTTTTGCGGATTGATGGCTCCGAGCATCGCTAAGAGGTTGTTCCCATTGGTTGTCGTTGTACTGATATCGCTGAGGTTATAAAGCAAATCATAGCTGTCTTTGATTTTATTCTCTGATAATAAATGAAGGAGTTCTGGTTTCTCGTCTAAGTAGCCAAAACCCTCGCTAAGTATGGCGATGGTTTTTCCTTTGCCATAGAACTGCTTCTCGTGCAATATGTTGGCTTCGTATTGTTGCAATAAACCATAAGTTTTGCCGTAATTGACAGCATTTACGTTTAATGTGTCTAAGGTGTTGCTGGACGCAATCGCAGTAAAGGTCGTTTCATTTTTAATTGGGGGTACAACAGGCTCCTGGTAAGGGAGATGCACACCAATTGGTTTTATAGACGATACGAAGGATAGTGATTTAATCTTTTCTAAGTTGTCTTTGTGCTCTGGTAAATGAATAACGGCATAGTTCAACCATTTTGAGCTGTTTAACAGTTTTCCCTCGCTTACTTTCAATAGTTCGTTCAGGTACTTGCTGCTGAGGGGTAAGTCTGTAGAGTCTATAGCAATCTGTTGAGACTTTCGACGTTGTATTGCTTTCTCACTAAGGTATTGAGATGGATTTTGAAGCGTGAATTTACCATCGTTTTTATCTTTGAAATAAACAATAAGGGCTTCTTTATAAGTTGCTTCTGCTGGTTTTTGATCGATGTAAGTACCATATGGTGAAATATCCTTACGGCATGCGATAAGTTGTGCTAGCAGGCACAGACTTAAAACAATACACCAGTTTCTTTTAAATTTCATATGATTGGTTTGTTGTAAGTAGATTAATGGAATCTTTGTCCCTTCTCTATGTATTGATATCGGAAGGTGAAGAATCCTGCACGGGTGCTGATGGATTCGTAAGTTTCACCCTTCAGATTGGGCATATCACGATAGAAACTTAAGATCTGTAGTTTTACAAATCCTTTTTTATCGGCAGTTTGAATAAACATCGTCTTTTCAGGATAGGGCATGTAGAAATTGTTTTCGTCCATATAATACCATGTTTTTCCGCCGCTGCGATAGCCCAATGCGAAGTCGGTTCTGCCATCGTCTTGTTTTAAATCGCTTAAGTTTGGGATATCTTTGATGTTTTGGTAAGCTGTATGCACAATGATCGCTTTTGCATTTCCGGTGCGAACAGGGTTTAACATGGTTCCACCATTAATCTTCAGTTGTGCATGTTCGAAGCAAATGTCCCAGTTATCAGCTCCAGGCTTCTTAACCACTTCGCCTGTACTAAACTTAAAGTAGGGCTTAGTCATATAGTCCGCCTTAAGATTTCTGATGACTATTTCCCCTTGAATGGGATCAGGAGGAACTGTTGGTTTGTCTTCCTTTTTGCATGAACCAAAGAGGAGGAGACAGCATAGAAAGGCTTTGGAAAGCCTCGATAGATAGTAAATGCTCATCTTTCTTGTTTGTAATGATTCTAAATTACCGCAAATGTACGTCGAGCGAAAAAATATCTACCTATGCATAATGGCATTTAGGTTATGCGTAATGATATATCGATTTCAAAAGAAATAGGGACGTCGTTATTTTAATCATTAGTTTAATATTCTTCTACAAGATTTAAAACTATTCTAATAAGGGTTTGTCAGCACTTAGATTGCGGGCAATGAAACAATAGATAAGTTTTAAGTTGCTAAAAGAGAATTTTAAAACTATTCTGCAAGTTTGGCTGTTTTAATCAAAAATACACTATTGTGCCGCGATATATAGCTATCTTGTGGCGCATTAATTACTACCTATAGAAAGCAACATGAAGTCTCAGTGTACTCCGGCAAATGAGTCAGAGCGCTTGGATATGTTATACTCTTTCGGCTTAATGGGTCTTGGCAAAATGCCAGAACTCAATGTTTTTGCCGAATTGGCTTGCAAGATAACTGCATGTCCATCTTCCATCATAGCGATAATGGAAGAAGATATACAACGTATTCAAAGCTGTTTTGGCATTAACTTAGAAACTGTAGAAAGGAGGAATACCGTCTGTCAATATACCATGATGAGCGAAGTGCCGCTCATGATTGAAGACACTTTCCAAGATCCTCGGACGAAAGATAATCCATTAATTCAAGCTTCTGGAATACGTTTTTATGCCGGCGTCCCACTTTTAGACGATCGAGGCTTGGCTCTCGGAACTTTGTGCGTTATAGATTTTGTTAGCAAAACTATTTCCGAGGAGCAGCTTTCGGAACTTGCAAAGTTAGGGGAGGCGATTGTTTCGATACTCTTAGCTAAGCGTAAATCCACGCAGGCCAACTATTTCAAACAAATACTAGCGGTCACACAAAATATGATCTGTGTTTTGGATGACAACTTTCTTATCAAAGAAATAAATCCGGCTTTTTCTGAATTAATGGCATTTTCAGCACGTGAAGCAGTGGGACAGAGTTTTTTAGAGGTATTACAGGCTAATGATGCTATTCGAGAGGCGCTGCGGACTACGGTAGAAACTGGGAAAGAAGTACAAGTACAGACGCGAACCGAAACCCCAACAGAGGAAGAAACTTTCATCAATTGGAATCTTAAATATAATCCAGATAGTAAAGAGGTCTTTGCATTTGGTCGTGATATCAGTAAAGAAAATGCCGAGAAGGTGAAACTGTTGGTTTCTGAGCGTCGGTTCAGAAATTTCTTCGAAAACGGGATTGGTCTGATGAGTATGCACGATCTAGACGGCAATATTCTTCGAGTCAATGAAATGGGAAGAAATGTCCTAGGTTATTCTGCAGATGAAGTTCAAGGGCTTAACCTCGTTGATTTAGTACCTTTAGAAAACCGATCGCTCATTAAGCCATATCTGGAACGGATAAAGCATAAGGGTGAAGATAGTGGAATGATGGTGCTTTGTCGGAAAGATGGCGAGTGGATTTATTGGTTGTATAATAATATCTTGGAGATAGATGCCGATGGCAGTGCGTATGTTGTGAGTTCAGCTTTGAATATGAACGAGCGCATCATGCTAGAGAAAGATCTTCAGCATACCAAACAAATTCTAGAGCAAAGTAGTCAAGTTGCGCAAGTTGGGGGTTGGGAAGTTGATCTTGCTAAGAATGAAATTTATTGGTCGGGCCCGACGCGCGATATTCATGGTGTATCAGATGATTTTAATCCCACGCTTGAGAATGTTTTCTCGTTCTTCGACGATGAAGATAGCGAAATGATAGCGGAGCTCTTTACATCGGCTGTTTTATCTGGTCAACCTTATGATATCGAAACCCGACTTCAAAAAGCAACGGGCGAACAGATCTGGATTCGAATTAAGGGAGTCCCTGAGATGGAAGACGGGAGATGTACGCGGGTTTTCGGGATTATACAAGATGTTGATGAAGCAAAGCGCCTGTATCTGGAGCTGGAGCGTAAAGAATCAATGTTGCAAACGTTCGTTGATTATGTGCCGGCCTCTGTAGCGATGTTTGATCAGGATTTGAATTATCTAACCATTAGTAAGCAGTGGAAGGAAGAATTCCATTATGTAGAAAATCACGTGCCTAATCGAAATCTTTACGATGTGTTTCCCAATATTCCCGAACGGCGAAAGGAAATATATCGTAACGCATTGGAAGGAATTCCTTACAAGAATACTGACGAGATCGTTATGCGCGAAGAATATGAACATGCGCAACACTATAATTGGGAAGTAAGACCCTGGAGACTACCTGATGGAACCATTGGAGGGATCATCATCTTCTCGCAAAATATCTCCGAATTAGTCGCTAAAAATGAAGAGCTTAAAAATGCCAAAAAGCTAGCCGATATTGGGAGCAAGGCCAAGTCGGAGTTTTTAGCGAATATGAGCCATGAGATTCGTACGCCTTTGAACGGAGTTATCGGATTTTCCGATCTGTTATTGAAGACTCCACTAAACGACCTTCAAAAGCAATATTTGAAATATGTTAATGAGTCAGGAAATAATCTATTATCGATTATCAACGACATATTGGATTTCTCAAAAATTGAATCCGGTAAATTAGAATTCTATATCGATCATTACAATCCTTATGAACTCGTCAATCAGGTTATTCATGTTATTCTATATCAGGCACAGAATAAGGGCATCGAGCTGCTTTTAAACATCGAGCAGGGGCTACCTGATCTGATCTATATTGATGAGTCAAGAATTAAGCAGGTTTTAATTAATCTCTTAGGCAATGCCGTGAAATTTACCGAGACGGGGGAGATTGAGCTTCGCGTCGAAAGAACCAACATTGAGCAGGATAAAGTGAGACTTCGATTCTCTGTCCGCGATACGGGGATTGGTATATCTGAAGAAAAACAGCATCGTATTTTCGATGCCTTTACGCAAGAGGATAGCTCGGTCAGCAAGCGTTTCGGTGGTACCGGGCTGGGTCTGACTATTTCAAATAATATTTTGCGCTACATGGGCAGTGAGCTTTCGCTTGTCAGCAAAGTCGATGAAGGATCGACCTTCTCTTTTGAAATTGAAGTGCCCTATGAATATACCGAAGAACAGAATGATGACCTTTCGGTTGAGACAGTACTTATTGTTGATGATAATGTAAATAATCGTGTAATCCTGGAGCATATGCTCGCCTATAAGGGCGTAGCGACAACTTCTGTGGGGAATGGATTTGAAGCTATACAGCTATATCTCGACGGGAAACGGTTTGATGCTATTTTAATGGATTACCGCATGCCGATCTTGAATGGTTTAGAAACCATCGCGAAAATCAAAGAATTCTTGCTCCAACAAGGTGAGCCTATTCCACTTTTTGTGTCGCATTGCTCCTCGGAAGACCAGGAAGTCATGACACAGTTCCGTCAAGAGCAGAATTCCTATTGCCTGACAAAACCTATTATTTCCGAAGAACTATATAGGGTCTTGCGACAATCCTATACCACAGAAAGCCCGTCGATTGAAGAATATGAAACGAGCAATCACTTGGAAAAGGCGTTTCGGGTGCTCGTCGCGGACGACAATCCTGTTAATATGGCGCTGAATCTACGACTTGTGGAAGGGGTTTTACCACAATGTGAGACCGCTAGTGTAGAGAATGGTCTGCTTGCAGTTGAAGCTTGCGAAGCATCTATATTTGATTTGATTCTGATGGATATACAGATGCCATTGATGGATGGAATTGAAGCTACGCAACGTATTAGGACGCTTAGCGGCTATGAGCAGGTTCCGATTATAGGAATTACTGCGGGGAATGTTATTGGCGAGAAGGAAAAGTGTTTAGAGGTTGGAATGACTGATTTTCTGACAAAGCCAATTAAAGCTGGGGATTTCAAGGCGATGGTGACCAAAGCGATGCAGTCCTTAGAAGCAGAAATAGTTAATGAGATGGATATTTCGACACATTTTGACGAGAGGATCATGGATGAATCCACCGACCATGATGCCGACTTTAAACAAGAGTTTATTGGGATTGTGTTGGGAGAGTTAGAGTTACAGAAAGAACGGTTGAACCTCGCTCGCCATGAAAACGATGTTCCTCAGATCAAAAAACTGCTGCATAAGCTACGCGGAACATCCAGTACGGCCGGATTAACCTTATTGAATAGCATGACTGTTGACATGGAAGCAAAATTTGTAAATGGAAATCTTCCATTTGACGAAATATCGAATTTGATCAATGAAATTGAATTATTACAGAAAGTATTAATAAACTTAAAAGCGTAAAAAATGGTTGTGTTATTAGCCGAAGATGATGAATTGATTCTTAAAACTATTGAGCATAAACTAAAAAAAGAAGGATTTGAAGTCATTCTAACGCGGAATGGACAAGAGGCTATTGAATTGATTAGAACCCAACAAATGGATTTAATCATAAGCGATATTATGATGCCTTTTGCTTCTGGAATAGAGATTCTCGCGGAAGTAAAGCAATTAGAGCGACCAATTCCCATCATGATGCTCTCAAGTATGGGGCAGGAGGATATTGTAATTGAGGCTTTCCAATTGGGAGCTTCTGATTATATGATCAAGCCTTTCAGCCCTAATGAATTGATTCTGCGTATTAATAAATTGTTGAACAGACCGTAGGAGGAAGATGGAGTCGGTACTCACTCTACACGAACTGATGATCGGAATCTTAACTATTTTGATTCTCGTATTTTTAGTGATTCTTGCACTCTTGATTTTTAACTTTCGCGCCTATAAGATCGTGGAAAGCAAGCAACTGTGGAAGAAGTTGCTGGATGAGTATCTTGCTAATGTGATCATAGAAGGTTCAGTAAATGAACTTGATATAGAAAAAGATATCAACCATTACTTAAAGTATCCTGAGTTTAGGCGTTATTTCCTTAATCGATTGGTGGAGTCTGAACGTAAGTTTTCCGGTGTTGCTGCTGAGGTCTTAAAACGTGTGTTTTATCACTACCGTCTGAATGAAGAAGCTTATGCTTTGTTGCGCAAAAAGAAAGCATACTTGATAGCCCGGGGAATTCAGGTATTAACGCTGATGAAAGCAGCAGAAGCTCTTCCAGAAATAAAGTCCATGTTAAATCATAAACATGTCCGAGTACGACAAGAAGCCCAATACGCCACTGTTTATTTCGAAGGGTTTGGAGGATTATCGTTTTTGGATGATTTTGATGGAGTGTTGTCAGATTGGCAACAGCTACGCATTATCAGCTTCATCAAAAAATTGCCTAAAGACGCTATTCCACAGTTGTTGCGCTGGCTATATAGCGATAATCCCTCTGTTATCATTTTTTCACTAAAGCTTGTTCAGAAATTCAAATTATTGGAACTACACACAGATTTAATTCAGATATTAAGCTTTCCCGACCCTGACGTACAGCTCGAAGTGATACGAAGCATGTTCAGTCTTGACGTTTATGATACATCAGAACAGCTTATAAATCGTTTTCCATTGATGGAAGAAGCGCAACAGCAGGAGATAATCAAAGGTTTGGGCTATACCCGAGCACGGGATCAGATCGACTTCTTAAAGAGGGAGTTGACAAGTTATCCAACGGAGGCTGGGAGGGTGAATATTGCTGATGCACTTCTTTCTATGGGGGAATTTAACTACTTAAATAACTTGAAGTTATCTCTACAGGACGGAGATCCGAATTTATTAGTCATTAACCACGTATTGGATAATAAGCGATGAACGAAATAGCAAAGATTATATATGAGATTTTTGTCTGGCTATTCTTGCTCTATTCCATGGGAATATTCAGTGTATATACTTGGATAGCCATATTTTCCTATGGTGCGGTCACTCGTTATAAGTACGGTAATATCTACACAGATTATTCCTTGATCGCAAGCAATCCGAATGCCCCGAGTTTTAGTCTAATCGCACCAGCCTACAACGAAGGCAAAACCATCGTAGAGAACGTCAGGTCGCTACTCTCTATCTATTATAATAAATTAGAAATTATAATTGTCAACGATGGATCTAAAGATGATTCCATCGACAAACTTGTTGAAGCATATCATTTAGAAAAAGTGAGCTATGCCATCAGCGGCAATTTGAAAACTCAAGAAGTTGTTCAGGTTTATAAAAGTAAAAACCCTGCCTTCAAGAAGTTAATTGTAGTCGATAAAAAAAATGGGGGCAAAGCCGATGCACTCAATGTTGGGATCAACATTTCTAAGAGCGACTATATCGTCTGTATCGATGTTGACTGCATAATCGAACAAGAGGCAATACTAAAACTTGCTAAACCTTTTTTGGAGCAGGAGGATAAGCGACTTATTGCCTGTGGAGGTGTAATTCGCTTAGCGAATAATTGCAGAATTGAAAACGGGAAAGTGGTCGAGGTCAATCTGCCAAAAAGCTGGTTGGGTAGAAGTCAGGCGCTGGAGTACATTAGAGCATTTGTATTAGGTCGGATGGCATGGTCAAGAGCAAGCGGTTTAATTCTCATTTCGGGGGCTTTTGGAGCCTTCGACAAGGAGATTGTGTTGGCTTGTGGAGGATATGATCACAGCACCGTTGGAGAGGATATGGAGCTCGTAGTTCGTATGAGACGCTACATGATAGAGCAGGGGCTTCCGCATCAGGTAATCAATATCCCGGATCCATTATGCTGGACGGAAGTGCCGGAAAACAAAGAGATCTTAAAAAAGCAAAGAAACCGCTGGATGAGGGGCACGATGGAAACATTGTGGACACATCGCAAACTGATGTTCAACCCCAAATATGGTAAATTGGGGATGATCAGCCTTCCATATTGGTTTCTCTTCGAGTTCTTAGGCCCTTTTGTCGAGTTTACAGGCTATATTGTCTTTATTCTTTTCGCTTTATTTGGAATAATAAATTGGACATTTTTCTTTGCCTTATTCCTCCTTGTTGTTTTTTCCAGTGTACTATATTCGGTTTATGCGATCTCGCTGGATTTGGTTAGTCATCAAGTTTATTCTAAGCGAAAGGATCTAACCACGCTGATTGCCACAGCCGTCTTAGAGCCGTTTTATTTCCATCCCATGGTTGTACGCGCTGGAATTGCAGGTATGATCGATTACTTCCGAAAAAAGAATGGGTGGGGAGAAATGACAAGACAAGGATTCGCACAAGAGAAGGATGAAAGCTTCAAGGAAAAGGCTATGCGCTATAGCAAATGGTTGATGGAGCAATTTAGTCCTGTGGTACTCGTTTATCTCGTATTTGTTTTGTTTGCAAGCGTGGCAGAATGGCTCATCTACGGAAACAGCGTTCAGCAGTTTAAAACAATGGAATCATTCGCTGTTTTGTTTGCTAACAACACCTTAGCGGCACTCGTTTTCCTATTGCCCTTAGCTTTAGCTTACCTAATCATTTCTCTATTCAACGACCGTTTAGCGAACTGGATACTACCCATTATTACCTCCGCTGCGGTTATCATACAATTAGTTTTAGCCTTTTATTTTATTGAGTCGAGAAACTTGTTGGGAACTGATCTGTTTTTCTACTCTTCCGACGAACTCATCGGAATACTTCGTGCAAGTAACGTCCTTAACTGGTTGAATGTGTTTGTTTTAATATGTGGTCTAATAGCGATTATTGCGAGTGTAAAGTTCCTGAGTAGCAAAATAAAAGGATCATCTCTCCAGACGCTATCTGTACTAGGGGCTGGAGTAATTGCATCGATTTATCTATCTGTATTTGGTGTCGTCACGAGCCGTTCAGAAGATGATTTCATGCAAACGGCAGAACGAAGCAAAATAGGCTTCTTTCTTTATAGCAATGCCGGTTTATTAACGGATCATATTGGAGATCGTGTATTTGCCAATGCTATTGAACCCTCCTTTGATTCATGGAACGCGGAATACCCCTTTTTAAAAAATGAACAAACTCACGACGTGCTGGGGCAATACTTTCATCATGCGGATAAGACGCCTAACTTGGTTTTGCTTTTAGTTGAAGGCTTAGGAAATGCTTACAGCAGCGCGAATGGCTACATCGGCGATTTTACGCCTTTCCTCAGTCAACTAAAAGATAGCTCCTTAGTTTGGGACAATAATTTGAGTTCGTCCGGGAGAACATTTTCTGTTTTGCCAACAGTCTTAGGTTCTCTGCCGTTTGGAGCATCAGGCTTTCTTGAACAAAAAGATTATCCCAAACATTTTAACCTACTGAATGTGATGGCTTTTAATGGTTTTAAAACGGGGTTTATTTATGGCGGAGATGCTGATTTCGATTATATGGCTAAGTACCTAAAAGCTAATAGCATCGATGAACTAATCGATGAGTACAACTTTCCAAAAGAATATCGACGCCTTCCCAGTAATAATGGCGAAAGTTGGGGGTTTGAGGATCAAGCTGTATTATCGCAGCTGAGTGCTTTAGCAAGCACACAAGCTGCGCCTTATTTTCATATAGCATTGACGCTCTCCACGCATAATCCTTTTCTGATCAACGACGCGTCTAGGTATGAAGCACTTTTTGAATCGCGCCTGAAGCAGCTTAAACTATCGAAAGCCAAGCATAATATGGCTATGGAAAATAAAAAACAGCTTACATCGATAATGAATCTGGATGACGCCCTTCGTCAATTCTTTGCTACCTATCGCCTGCGCGAAGAATTCAAAAACACCATCTTTATAATTACTGGCGATCATGCGATGCCGGAGATACCCTTGCAAACGAAAATCAATCGCTATCACGTTCCGTTGGTCATTTACTCGCCACTATTGAAAACTAAACGTAGGTTCCAACATACAGTAAGCCACTTCGATATTGCTCCGTCTATTCTTGCTTTTTACCGTGAAAACTATCAGTTGAAAACACCTGAGCAGGTGACCTGGATAGGAAGGGGGCTGGACATCGGGGCTTCGAAACCAAGTATCGGTGTCCCGATGATGCAGAGCAAATCGCAGTTGATAGACTTCGTATATGCCGATATGCATATCAACGACAACAGGATGTTTAAGTTGGACAGTAAATTAAATGAAGAGCCCTTTGGCGATGCAAGTGCAGATCAAGCCATGAAAAAACGATTTGATACTTTCCGCGAGATGAACAAGCAGTTTATCAAATCGTCTTCTCTATTGCCAGATTCAGTGTACAAGAAATTCTTTCAGTAGCTTTTAAAATCGACGTCTATAGCCGACAGTGATGTCTATCTGGTTGTCTTTAACCTCCGGGAGATATTCTACATTATAGTATGTTCCAGAGATAGAAAAAAAGTTTTTCTCCTTGACGCTCAAGTTGTATTCCAAACCAGTTTTAAAGGTTTTTAGCTTGTAGCTATCGCCTATTAATAAGTTTTCTCTATTTTCTTCGGGGCTGATACCAGTACCAACGATGAATCCAAAATAGTCGTCTGCACCCTTGGTATAATAACGTACTGTACCTGCATACGAATGGGAGATGTTGCTATCGCCAGGAGTTAGATACGTTCTAGCGTTGAACCAAAAGTTCTTATAATATTTACCCACAGAAGCAGTATACATCCAGACATTTTCCGTGAATTTCAATTGTCTGTAACCTAGCTCGGCTTCAAAACTTGCGGGCAAATTAGCATATAAGGATGCTCCCGTTCTAAACTTAGGGAAAAGACCTTCGCTATTGGAGTAGCCTGTTCCTAAATACATATAGAATATTTTAGATAAACGGGGATAAGCTTCAAGTTCAAACTGTGTTCCGCTACTGCCAAACTTGTTCGCTAAGTTCGTTCTAAAGATGAAAGATCCAATAGATGTGCGCCTCTTATAGCTTAATCCTACAATGTGCCAATCATCGGCAAACTGCTTGTCGAAGTGCATCCAGTTATACGTAACACCTACCTCGTTGCCACCCACTTGCTCGCGGATTGAGTTGACTAACTCCCGGGCGCCGCTATTTTTCGGGTCCACAGCGAGGAGTTCATTTAACTGTTCATTAGCCTCGGTATAACGTTTGGATGCATTGAATATCTTGGCTTTCAATAATAATAAGTCAGTAGACTTTGGATGAGAAGAAAGACCACGGTTCACTACACGGAGCGCTTCTTCATTTTGGTCTTCCCAATATTCCATCGATCCATACGCCAAATGAAAATCCTCATCGGTCGTATTCTGTAATTCTAATTGCTTAAATACTATTCTTGCGGAATCTGGCTGATCCATCCAAGTGTATAGCCTGCCTAAAAAAACACGGATATCGGTATAATCTGGACTTTTTTGTAGCGCCTGTTTTGCTAATCCCACAGCTGCAGGATAATTCTTGTTGTCAAACGCTTCTGTACGTGCTCGTAAGAATAGTTCATCCGAATTCAGCGTTCCATCTTGTGCGAAAAGCATATTAGATTGAAGAGTGCATAGTAGGGCTAAGGCAAGAATGCCAATTAGTGTTGATTTCATAAGTAGATACTTCTGTAGATGAAACAAAGTTACTTGTTTTTACCGCTTTAAATAAAGAAAAGCCGATTTATTTGTTACACCTTCCATTTGTTTACAGGATGGCACGATTGCTATTGCAAACAATTACGTAGGGTTACTCGTTCATTTGATATGCAGATTATCGAATTTCGACCACAAGGCATTTACTGTATACCTGGTAAGTTTTATATAGACCCATGGCTTCCTGTAGATAGAGCGGTTATTACACATGGGCATGCTGATCATGCTCGCCCTGGAATGGGAAGCTATTTATGCCATCGATTTACCACGCCCATTCTCAAAATACGAATTGGAGAAGCTATACAGGTTCAGGACGTAGATTATAACGAACCTGTATCCATCAATGGAGTCGAAGTTTCCTTGCACCCGGCGGGACATATTATTGGTTCGGCTCAGGTAAGATTAGCATATAAAGGAAAAGTCGTGGTTGTTTCGGGTGATTATAAGTTGCAAGATGACGGACTAAGTACGCTTTTTGAACTTGTGCCTTGTCATGAGTTTATCACGGAAAGCACCTTTGGACTCCCAATTTATCAATGGGAAACGGTGGAAAATCTCAACAAGCAATTGCAGAATTGGATTATTAGAAACCAATCTTATGGAAAGACTTCGGTGTTTGTCGGATATTCGTTAGGAAAAGCACAGCGCATTATGAGAGCGGTGCAGGACATGGCGCCCATTCATGTGCATAGCTCTATCGCGCGATTAAATAAAGCGTACGAAAGCGTGGGCATCGTATTGCCCGAATATCAAACCGTGGATCTTCGCGAAGATCTGAAGTATGTAGATAAGAATATTGTCATCCTGCCGCCTTCGCTTGTTGGAACCCATGTTATCAAGCGCATTCCACATATGGCTTACGCTATTTGCTCAGGCTGGATGTCGGTGCGTGGAGCAAGGCGATGGCGAAGTGCAGACGCTGGTTTCGCGGTAAGTGACCATGCCGATTGGAATGATTTATTACGTGTTACTCGGGAAACCGGTGCCGAGAAGGTTTATGTGACGCATGGGCAAACCGCAGTATTCAGCAAGTACCTCAATGAAAATGGAATCCTTGCAGAAGAAGTAAAAACCGATTTTGGGGTGGAAAAAGAAGAGGCATTGATGAATGAAAATGAAGCCATATGAAAGAATTTGCTCAACTGATCAACAGCTTGGACAGTACCAATAAGACATCGCTTAAAACGGAAGCCATCGTGCAATATTTAGAGCATGCCGAGAACCGGGATAAACTCTGGTTTTTGAGCCTATTCACAGGGCGCCGCCCAAAGCGACAGGTCAGTACAGCGCTGATGCGCGAGTGGGTTAAAGAAATCGTGGATATCCCAGACTGGCTTTTCATGGAGTCCTATTCATCCGTCGGGGATCTTGCAGAGACTATTTCTTTATTGTTGCCTAATCCCACCGGCAGAGTTGATTTGGCATTGTCGGAATGGATGGATAGAATTCTAGATCTGCACGATAAAAGCGATGAGGAAAAGAAAGCTTTTGTGCTTCATGCCTGGCAGGGTCTGCCGCATCAGGAACGCTTTATTTTTAATAAACTGTTAGGAGGTAGTTTCCGCGTTGGTATTTCAGCGAAAAGTCTAATCAATGCGATTGCACTTTATAGTGGGCTCGATGCCTCTGCCGTTGCTCATAGCATTATGGGAGAGTGGTTGATAGATGATGTAGATTTTGATTTGCTCATCAAAGGACAGTATGTCAATACCAATCTTTCCAAACCCTTTCCATTTTGCCTCGCTTACCCCTTAGAAAATCTTGAAAAAACGATCGTTGATCCGCAAGAATGGCAGGCAGAATATAAATGGGATGGCATTCGTGGACAAATAATTAAAAGGGCGGATGAAATTTTTATCTGGTCGCGAGGGGAGGAACTTGTGACCGATCAATTCCCGGAATTAGTGCGGGAATTTAGTAACTGGCAGGGAGATTTCGTTCTGGATGGTGAGATTTTAGCCATCCTCGATGGAGAAGTTTTAAACTTTACGTTTCTGCAGAAGCGACTGAATCGGAAGTCAGTCACAGATAAAATGCAACGGGATATTCCCGTTAGCATGTTGCTCTACGATTTATTAGAGTTAAATCAAGAAGATCTTCGTCACACAGCGATGGCATCGCGACGGGAGAGACTAGAACAGCTATTCCAAGAGAATCAATCCAGTTCCATTAGTCTATCCCCCTTGATCGAATTTCAAGATCTTGATACCCTGCATGCCCTGCGTGCTTATGCGCGGGAGAACAATAGTGAAGGCCTGATGTTAAAACATAAGAATTCTATTTATCACGCCGGAAGGAAGCGTGGCGATTGGTGGAAATGGAAAATTGACCCCCTATCCATAGATGCCGTGTTAATTTATGCGCAAAAGGGTAGTGGACGACGTAGTGGATACTATACGGATTACACATTTGCGGTGCGTGACGGGGACAAACTGGTCAGCATCGCCAAAGCCTATTCCGGGCTGACGGATAAGGAAATTCAGGAAGTAAGTCGTTTTATAAATAAAAACGCGATTGAAAAGTTCGGACCCGTACGAACGGTCAAGCCCGAGTTGGTATTCGAAATTGCCTTTGAAGGCATTGGATGGAGTTCCAGACATAAATCAGGGATAGCCTTGCGATTCCCTCGTATTGCTCGCTGGCGCAGAGACAAGACCGTAGAAGAAATTGACGAGTTGGAAGAAGTAAAGAAATTGATCAAATAGCAGACGAATTTAGACTAATCCTGTTTTTCGACTAAGTATTTCCAATAACGCTTCGGGACGTGCTGTACATGCAGCTTGATATTCTTACGTGCTACGATATTAGTTGCTTTAAAATAAGCTTTCCATAGCTGCTGATAATGTGTTTCTTGTTGATCCAATTCGATCTGAATCGCCAAGTCTCCATTGCTGTTGGAAGCATCGGAAAGTGTTACTTCTTGTATATCCCGCAAATCGTAGAGATAACCGTAACGACGTTTCACATCGTAGATTAACCAACGCTGATCGGCAAATCGCTTTTTAAAGAAGGAAATAATCAGCGGCAAGACATTAAAATCAGGTTCAATAACGGCACTATATAAATCATCTGCAGATTTGCTGAAGCGGATGAAAGCTTTCATTCGATGGCTCTCTCTCCCCATTTTTTTAATCGATTGGGAAAAAGCCAGAGCGTCCGCATCGGCATAGTTCTTTAAGATGTTGGGATTATTTGTGAAGATACTCCGCATTAATTTGAACCCGATACGCCATGCATATACATCTTCCGAAAGAAAGTTTCGATAAAAATCATGAACACGATCTTTCGCTATATGCTTTTCCAACCCCTTTAAAATCCGCTTAGCACGTTCATGATCTGTGTTGATATAAACTTTCGTAGCAAATAAACTTGATTCCAACTTCTCTTCAATCATGGGTACTGCCTCCAGTTCTCTATCTTGAAAGGAATGGAAAAATGCACTTAGATAACCTAGGTAGCTGCCATCAAAAATATAGTAGGTCATGCAAACAAACTTAATTGATTATTCGGAGTCTTCGGGAGATATTTGCTCGTTCCGGTAGCTAATATTGAGCTTTTCACAGACGCCATTTGCAGGTCGCCCCAATTTCGTGTGGAGTCAGCATAGCGCATAAAATACTTTGCACGATTGAAAGCGATGCCAATTTTTTTCAAATGATGCTCATAGAGCTTTCCAAACTTCCTCGCCTGTATAATTTTCAGTGCCGAGCCCCGACCTACACCTGGAATACGCAAAATCATGGCATAGTCTGCTGTATTCACGTCGATTGGAAAGAGTTGAGGATTGCGCAAAGCCCAGCTTAATTTCGGATCAATATCTAAATCCAAATCTTGATGGTTCGGATTGAGAATCTCATCCAGCTTGAAATTGTAAAATCTTAAAAGCCAATCAGTCTGATAAAGTCTATTCTCTCGAATCAGGGGAGGAGCAGTCCCCACCTGCGGCAGTATGCTATGATCTTGATTGATTGGAATATAGCCGCTGTAGTAGACGCGCTTAAGGTGATAGGTTTTGTAAAACTCGGATGAGATTTTCATGATGTCATAATCCGTCTCTGAAGTCGCCCCAACCACCATTTGCGTACTTTGCCCTGCCGGAACAAAAGTAGGGACATGCTTCATCAACTTTTTTTCTTCAGCAAGCATGATCTTTTGCTGATCAACGAATTGCAGCGGTTTCCGTACAGACTCGTGATCTTTTTCCGGCGCTAGTTGTTTTAGTCCCTCCTCCGTAGGAATCTCTAGATTTACACTCATCCGATCCACATAAAGTCCTGCCTCCTTAATAAGCTCTTCACTCGCGCCGGGAATTGTTTTCAGATGTATATAGCCGAAGAAACGTTCCTCTGTTCTCAACTTCTTTACAATACGCATCAAGCGCTCCATCGTAAAGTCTGCTGATTTAAAGATACCCGAACTTAAAAAAAGACCCTCAATATAATTTCTTCGGTAGAAATTCATCGTTAGTTGAACGACCTCATTCACTGAAAATGCAGCTCGCTGAATATCATTGCTGCGGCGACTGACGCAGAATGCGCAATCGTATATACAATAGTTGGTAAGCAGAATCTTTAAAAGGGAAACGCAGCGCCCATCTTCTGTATAGGTATGACAAATACCCGAACGAGATGAGTCACCGATTCCGCCCTCATTTTTCCTCTTCCCTCCGCTGGAACTACAACTGACGTCATATTTCGCTGCGTCTGCTAATATCGATAGCTTTTCCTCTGCTGTAATCATAATTATATTAGATGATTACAACAAAAATACTAAAAATATTAGTAAAAGAAAAGAGCTTCTTCAAAAGTTTTATTTTGCTTAAAGGGATAGCTTTCCATCTCTGCCGACGTCGAAATTGTTACCCGTTACTGCGTTGGCAGCTACTTTCAACAAGGTAATTAGTTTGCTCGACTTTTGGTTCCAATAATAAGCGTCATTAGGAACAACCTTTAGCACCTGAATGTTGGGGTCATCTTTTCCTTTTTCGAACCAACCCTCCATCATCTTGTTCCAGTACTTTTCAATGCGTGCTTCATCTCTAGAAATTTCAGCATGCCCATTGATAGTCAAAAACTCATAGTCTTTAGGTTGTGCATAGATTAACGAAACTTGTCGGTCGTCTTGGAGATGCTGATAAGTTTCACTTTGTTTCGAAAACAGATACCATATATTGCCCTGCTCGTCAACTTCCTGTCGGCTCATTGGCACCGCATGCGGTTGCTTTTCATCTTTTTTAAAGCTGCACAGCATGCCAATATCAATCTTATCGACCATCTCTCTTAATTTATCGATTGCTTCTTTGTTATTTAAGTTTTCAGTACTCATAGTGTAGTTTTTTGCCCGAGGGCGCCTAATATTTTATTTATGTTATCTTATTTTTGTTCCGTCCAAACAAGTCTGTTCATATCGTAGCCTGCGTCCATCGCTTTCTTTACAAAGGCCTCCTTTACACGTTCAGGCATAGTCTTATTACGAGACAAGAACCAAATATAGTCTGTGCTTTCGCCGAAAACCAGAACATTCTCGTAGGCAGGATCCATAGCGACCACATTATAGCCAGAATAAAAAGGACCAAAGAATGAAACTTTTAAAGCTCCTTTGGTCGGGTCGCCAACGAAATCCGCTTTCCCTTCAGATTCTTTCCACTCTCCCTTTTTTGTGTCATAACCTTTATTCAAGACTTTAATCGTTCCATCCTCATTCAGTGAATATTCGGCCGTCACTTGATTCATATCTTTTTCGTGCTTAAAATCAAAGCGTGCGATTTCATACCACTTTCCTGCGTAAGATTTTATGTCGAAATTGTCGACAACATTTACTCCAGGAGGTACTTTGACGGTTTTACATGAACTAATTAAAAATGGGGCGATCAGTATTGCAGAGCCCAACGCTATTTTAAGACAGGTCTTATAATTCATATTGTGATGTTTCTTAATGAAACAACTCATTGTGCATAATAGTTTGCTGCGACGGTAAAATTTGGAATTGGTTGGATAGGCTGGCTAGTTGGTTGAGAGATCTATATTGCCTGCATTTATATAGTTAAAACCTTAATCCTGACCGATCCCAGAATTAAATTACTAATAAGACTAAACGTCAATTCAGGACCAGGCAAGTTTAAGGAAAACTAATAGAGCAAATTGTCTTTTTCAATTCGCTGTTTAAACAAAAAGTAATTCTAGAGGCCGATTTTCCCCTCGGCCCAGTAGGGATAAGTTTGTATTTGTTTGTTGCTATATCCTTTTCGTATCAGTTCCTTGCGAAAGCGCGATATGGTGTCGGTATTGCCCGACAAGTAAAATGCGATATAGGAGGGTAGTATATTATTGTTGTCAATCCATTCGGCATACTGCCGAAAAGCCTCTTCCAGGGCGCTCGGACATAGTGGGACATAGCTGATATCCTCCCAATTAATCCACTCGAGCCAACTACTATGTTTTCGCTGAATTTCAATAAAACAAAAGCATGGGCGCGATTTCAGCTTTGAAGCATTGCTAATGCTTTGCATTAGCCCGATGGATGTTTCATCACCAATAACCACATGTGCACTCGCATATTTGACAAAAGACATTTTGCGACCCGGGCCCAATAATTTTACCTGATGACCAATGCGCAGTTGTTCGGCCCAACGGCTGCCGGGACCTTTATCGTGCAAATAAAAAAGTATATCGCAAATTCCTTCTTCTCTGTTGAAATAGGAAGGGGTATAATGTCGAAATTCTGTCTCATTTACTCTAATTTCTACAACATTTCCCGCAACAAAATCTGTCTTAACCGCCGAAAAATCACCTTCGAAGCGTACGTATTTAAGGGTAGGGGCAAGGTATTCTATTTCTGTGACTCGAGAGGCATGGTAACTGCCGCTAAAAAATTTTTCCATGGCGTCTGCCATCCATTGAGGGATTCTAGGCATATCGTCTAATTTTTTAATTTTTACTTTCGCTATTTTTCTTATTAATACTAAAAATCATTGTGAATTAATCTTATATTTATACAAATGTAACCTAAACAAAAATCAATAAGGTTTGGATAAGGGAATAAAAGGTCTAAATAAGGGATAACCTAAATACTAAAGAATGAATCTCAAGGTTTATGATAGCGAGACGGGAAATTTAACATTTAATAAAGAATTTATTAATCAAAAATTAGTTGGAAAGCAGGAACTAATGGAAGATATAGTCAACTTGAATCAGCTGGTAGATCAGGGGTATTATCGCGAACTATCTTTTGAGGGCGTACATATTGGTTATGGGTATTTATCACATAGGAAACGGATCAGGTTTAGTTTTGAAAGTGATTTCGAAACGATCGAGATGCATTTCGCATTGCAAGGGCATAGCGCTGCCCAGATAAATTTGGAACATGGAACAGTTGAATACGTAAATTTCGACCATAATATCATTTATGGCAATTGTTTATCCGGAAATATGTTATGGGATAGCCCAGAGTTGCAAGTATTTGAAATTAACTTTACACCCTCATTTTTCAAACGGTTTTTACCGGAGGGGAGTGAACTCTTCGATCAGTTTAGAAATCGAATCGAGCAACGTAAATCGACTTTATTCGGACAAAGGAATGCACGCATCAGTGCTAAAATGTTTCAAATTATCCAGGATATCTTAGCTTGTAAACGTCAAGGTGTCTTTAAGCGAATGTTTTTAGAATCCAAAGTCATTGAGTTACTGATGCTGCAGTTCGAACAGTTTTCAAAAGAAGAAACTTTCAACAGCGCCTTAAGTCGAAGTACCGTCGAACGGATCTATGCTGCAAGAGATATTATTGTCAACCGTATTGATGCCGATTTGACATTAATGGATCTGGCACATCAAGTCGGGACCAATGAATGTACGTTGAAGAAAGGTTTTAAAGAGGTTTTTGGTACCACTGTTTTCGCTTTTTGGCGTGATGCGAAAATGGATCGGGCTATAGAATTGTTAGAGGGAGGAGAGTTGCGTATTGCGGAACTTGCAGAACTATTAGGCTACAAGAATCAGAAACATTTCTCAACAGCCTTTAAGACAAGGTTTGGAATTAGTCCCAGCCAATTTAAAGGGTAGAGCAATTTGAATTATCGATATATCCTTTTATTGTCAGCAATAATGATGAACTTATATTTCGGGAATTGCTTAGCCAATTTTCTACCTTCTTTAACTCCCAATACCATCATGGAGGTGGAAAGGCCGTTGGCAAACTCTGCCGATGGACCATACACCGTCACACTTACGACTCCAGTCGCAGGATAACCCGTTTTGGGATCGATGATGTGGGAATATCGCACATCTTCAAATTCTACATATTTCTCATAGCTACCCGAGGTGGCGACCGCATGTTCATGAAACTTTAGCACTTTAATCATCTTATGCGATCTGAAGGGATTCAATACGCCGATAGACCAAGCTTTGCCATTTACTTGTTGACCCCAAGAAGCTATATCGCCCGATGCATTGATCATGCCTGCTTGCACGCCTAGGTCTTGCATCAGCTGTCTACCTCGATCGGCTGCATAGCCTTTTCCGATAGAGCCAAAGCCAATTTTCATATTTGGTTTCTTAAGGAATATGGTTGAATGGACGCTGTCGATTTCGATATATTGATAGCCTACATGAGCAATAGATTTTTGTATTTCAGCTTCGCTTGGCTTTTCTTCCATACTGCCGTCAAATCGCCAAACTTTGTCAAGTGCTGCAATGCTGATGTCGAATGCGCCATCGCTTATTTTCGAAAAGTATAAGGCTCTTTGGGTCAGTTCTAACAGTTCCCGGTCCACTTGTACGGCTTTAATTCCAGCGTTCCGATTAACTTCAGCAATTTGCGTATGCGAGCGCCATTCCGAAATCAAATTCTCAATGCGCTCGATCTCAGCGACGGCTTGATCAATGCGGCTATTTGCGATACTGCTGTCCTGATCGACCAGGGTTATCTCAAATTGCGAGCCCATCAAGGTCATCGCGCGACGAATCTGCACCTGTGCAAAGCTAATCGGTAGTCCGGTAACAATAAAAATAATGCATAATAGGGCTCGCTGCATGATCTAGCTCATATTAATAACAGTCGTGAAGAATTTGTTTGCTGTCGTGATAGAACGATAGGGGTTGACCATTTCTTTCTTTTACAATGTGGTTTAAGACATTCTCTACATCGCGAAGCATTGCAAGGGATCCACAAATCATAATACAGCCATTATTGCGTAGAAGGTTTGCAAATCGTTCAGCATCCTTCTCAATTAATTCCATAACATATTGCCCAGGAATTTTGCGGGAGTAAGCGAATTGATAATCAATCAATTTCTTTTTCTGCATATTTGATTCTGCAAACTTTTGATATTCCTTAACCCAATCGTTTTCATGACGAAAACCCCCGTATAGGTAGAGGGGGATTTGCTTATTGTTTTCATCAATCATCCCTAGAAACGGCGCAATACCGGTCCCGTTAAATATCATGGCTACCTCCTTAGCTTTCTTTGGGAAGTTAAAGTCCTTATTTGGCATCATACGGGCTTTAATAATCTGATCTGATTGCAGGTCATGTAGAAAACCCGAACCTAATCCGAACTCATGTTTCTTCACGATCAATTGCAGCAAATTATTGCATCGACCGATGGAATATAAACGCTCGCGCTGATCGTTCGCAGGATAGACGGCCAACAGGTCACCTGAACTAAAACTCACCTGAGAGAGAGGTCTCAAGGTGACGCGGAAGGTGCTATTATCTGGAGTAACAGCCGTTTTTTCAATCACTTTCCACCTATGTAATCTCTTCTGCTTCTCCGCATATACCGAGGCCGCTGTCGCTAGTGGCAACAATGATTTCTCGCTATAATTGTTGATCCAAATTAGAAGATCGTCGATGGAACGATCATTAACCACATGAGCAGGGAGATAGGGATTTGCCCATTCCTGAACAGAAAGTGCTTTATCGACTTCTAATGCAAATGCACAGAAGTCGGCATAGGCTTTAGATCCGAAGCCTACGACGCTGTATTCTACCTGTTGTTTTTGTGGAAACTGCTGCAATAGCTCGAAAAATTTACCAGCGTTGGACGGAGGATCTCCAAGTCCATAGGTGGAAGTAAAAACGAGTAGCTGCCTAGCTTCGGGGTAAGTCTGGTATTGATTTAGACCCGTAATAAATGACTTCTCGCCGGCGGCAAGTAGTTGTTGGTGAACCTTATTCGCATAAAACAACGTGCTACCATTCTCCGATCCATATAGAACAATAATCTGTGCCTGTTCCGCTTTATATTTGTTCTTGATCTTGGTTTTGCTTCTTTTTAGCGTGATGACAAAACCTGTATAGATAAAGGCCAGAATGTTGATGGAGGCGATGCCTAATATAAATGCCCAAATCATGTTGGTTCTACCGGTATGCATATCGAGATTCCACCTTTCCCATCCTTTTTGCTTCGGAAATAAGGTCTGCTCGGTAATAGCGCCACTGATTTGGTTGACACTGATGGATTGATCTTTCAACTTGATGATGAAAAACTCATCAGGATCGTCTGGAATAAATGGAAAGTCGATTTGTTCCACATCTTTCAACAATGTTTTTTGAAAGATTGGAAAATCTTTTGTTGCTAATATTTGTTCATCTTCCGTCTCTTCTATAGGTATATTTACCTCTTGGTTTTCACCTTGGAAACTTGCTAATCGCAATAGAAATAGGCAAGTCCCTGTAAATGCGATCAGTAGAATGGGAATAAGCATCCAGCGTCCAGTGACAACATGGAAATACTGCGCAAAGAAGTCGTTTTGGATTTTTGCAAAAAAGTGACGAATCCCTTTCTGGCGTTTAAGAATCAGCGCAATACCGCTGATGCTGATCAGGATCAATAGGAAGGAAACAAGGGCTACGATGGTACGTCCGGTTTCTTTAAGAAATAAGGAACGGTGTAGCGCAGTAGTCCATTGTATAAAAGCACTTTGCTGAACAATAGGGGCGATCTTCTCGCCACTATTGACATCGATATAGCCTTTTATCGATTCGCCATCCGCGTCGATAGCATCGATGCTGACGAACCCTCGGTGGTCTACCGAGATGGAAATGATCTCCGGGTAAATCTCCTGCAGCGTTGGAATAACCTGCGCGAGATTTACCGTTTCAAAATTATCGACTTGGAGATCGGGAGTTTTTTCATATATGGCATTTACCGATAGGATAACTCCTGTAAGCGATAAAATAATCAGGAAAATTGAAGAAATAATCGCTAGGGCAAGATGTGCATATCGCCAAAGGGATAATACCATATCAAATTATTATTGAACTTTACTTAGTTTAACGAATCGTAAATAACCTGTTCCAGCTGCACGCTCAGTGATACCCTGCGTCGTTAAAGGGATTTCGATATCCTTTACATGGTACTTCTGTTCTTCTACAGCGGTTTCAAAGCGCAACTTATAACCTTTATTTAATTTGCTATCCTCGATACTAATGGTTTTGATTGCTCTGTCACCACCACCGATAGAAGCACTCGTTACAGCACTTAATTTCTCTTTTGATTTTGTTTGAAACTTGTACCATTCTTTTAACGTATTGTACCATTGCTTGTCAGGACCAAGTACAGCAAGTGTTTTCTCATAGCCACCGTTCGGGTTGATTAATGAGATAACAACATAGGCCGCTTCACCTTGGTAGCTGTTCATCTGCAACATACATTTGTATTTGCTCGATTGTGCTGAGGAAGTCCCCATGCCAAGCAGAACGAAGAATAGAACCGTAAATACTTTATATAGTTTATTCATTTTTTGTTATTTAAGAAGATCTAAAGCCGCGTTATTTTCTTTAATGAAGTCGTTTTCGCTTGCTAAGTCAAATGGCGTTTCATCAAACTCTGTTTTCAAGTCTTTCTTCGCACCAAGCTCTACAAGTTTCTTCAAGAATACATCATCTTTCGCGATCAAAGCTGCCTTGTGTAATGCCGTCATCCCGTCTTTATCTTGTGCATTGATATCCACGTTCAATTCTGCTGCTTTATTGATCAAGTCCATATTCTCTTTCGTAATCGCAATGTGGTATAGGGTACTGCCATTTTCCTGTGGTTTAGCTACGTCAAGTCCCGCTGCTTTTAAGATTTCCAATTTCTCCGTGAAGGGGTCGGATTTCTGCGCTGCGGATGCAGGAGATGGACGGAACGAGTTAAACCAATGGAATGCCAGGTTGTTACCATCTTTATCCAATACATTTATGTCGGCATTATTTTTCAATAAGGCTTGTACGATTTCCGGCGCACCAGTTGTCACGGCCTTCGTTAATGCGGATTCTCCTTTTTCGTTCTTCGCATTGATATCTTTAGTTTTAGATATTAACAACTCGACTGCAGCTAAATCACGGCCAGCAGCGGCACCCATTAACGGTGTATTTCCCTCTCTGTCTGCAATGTTAGGATCTACACCTTTGGCTAAGAAATAGTTAATTACAGCCATATCAGGTCGACGAACCAATGAGTTAAGAATCGTCGCACCGTCTTTATTCATAGTTTTCGGATTCAGTTTTAAATCCTCTACTAAATATTGATACGTATCTAGTCCGTTTGATTTTTGTCTGGATCCCATTGCAGCGAAGAATAACGCGTTGCCCGTAGGTTGTACGCCTTTTGCAATTAACTTCTGAATTAATGCTTTATTACCAAAGCGCGAAGCGTAATCTGTAGCAGTAGCACCATTAGCGTCCTTATCCTTAATTGACAGACCCTTTGTCGTTAAGTAATCAGCAATCTTTAAGTCCTCATCCATGGCGATAGCTAACAATAAGATATTTGCACCATCATCATAGGTTTGTTTTGGATCGACACCAGCTTTAAATAGCGATTCGTAGATGGCAAAGTTGGTTGTTCCAGAGCTAGCCGCAGATCCTGCAATAGAGGCGCCGTGGCTATCCTGATACTTAACATCGGAACCTTTAGCGATTAGATAATCAACTAATTCAGCATTTCCGGAACCTACTGCCCAATGAAGATAACTTCTGCTATGGTGTGTTTTTTTATCGATGCCATTTCCTTCTTGTTCAATCATGTACTTTAATACATCTGTGGATGCGCCGTTAACAATAGCAATAGATACAGGATCCCATGAACCCGCATTGGGTTGCGACGGGCTATTCCCTTTCTCAATCTCTGCTTTCACAGTATTAAGGTCAGGTTTTGTTTTCCAGAAATCATGATTTAATAGGCTGCTTTGTTGTGCACTTGCACAAAGTCCAAAAAATAGGAAGGCAGGTAATAATAGCTTTTTCATTTTTGTTTTTTTATCTGTCTACGCTTATTATTTCATAGTAAAGAATGGGAGTATCAACTCCGGGAGCAAATCTAGTAAATTTTAAGTACTTTAATTAGATTAAATCTAAATTAATTACTTTTGTTGATATTAATTGATTGAATTTTTTTAGTTCTTATGCACCTCTATTCTAGAATTCCAGAACTCGACTCTGTAACCTACGATTTGGAAATTCCTGATGGATTTTGTCAAAACGCTAAAATACAGCATGAGAATATTGCTTTCGAACGCTTTCATGTGGCGTCCATACATTTAAAACAGCTATATTCATCAGGTTTCTTCCTCGAAGAATGTAAACTTAAAACCACGCAAATCCTTTCGGAAGAATTTTCAGCGAGCGGCGATCATGTTCGTTTTTTCTTTTATTTAAATGGGAAGACATCAGTGCAAAATGGCGCTGGACTGCAAAATTACGCACACCGGATAGGGATGTTGCTCCATAACTATTTAAACGAGCAAGGCGGAGGAGGAAAGATACATATTGAGCCAGATAATGAATTGAACTACATTGTTCTGAAGATGTCCCGCGAATACTATCTCAAGCTAACAGAAGGGGAGACTTGGTTAAGAAACGATAGATTTCACCAATATGTAGAATCCGGAGTTCCGGAAAACCGTCCCAACGAGTCGTTTATGCTTGACTTACAGATGCTGAAGGTGATCGAAGAAATCTTTCATGGCCCCGAACGCTTTCCCTATAACACCTACATGTATATCGCGATAAAGTTGAAGGAGTTGCTTTTTTTAGTGCATCAAAGTCGTAATTACGCGCAAATCAATCAGATCGACGCACCGTTTCGGGAGACACTGTTAAAGATAAAGTCTTATTTGGAAGCGAATCTAGAAAGACCACCAAATGCGCATGAACTAGCTTTTCATTTTCGGTACAACGAAAAGAACCTGAAAAGAGATTTCAAGAACTTGTTCGGTACGTCAATTTATGCATATATTGTGAAGTGCAGAATGGAGCTTGCCCGTAGTTTACTCGGAAATAATTATAACGTCAATGAGCTGTCAACGCGACTGGGGTATCGAAGTGTATCGCACTTTATCAAGGTGTTTAAGCAGCATTTCGGATATACACCGAACGAACTGATGAAGCGGGAAAACTGGAATAGCCCGCACTAGCGCTTCCATGCTATGCTGTGATAGAAAGAACGCAGGCCGAAGCCCGCGTTCCGAGGGTATATGGATAGAATGGTTAATACCTTATTTGCTTAATTTTCCGATCGCAGTAATTTCGCTTGCTTCCACTTCTAATCCTTTGCTGGCTGTGCCGCTTGCTGCATCGATAATATAAATCGCCGGGTTTTTGCCCGTTTCTGTTACGGGTATAAAAAGTTTTCCATCCTCCGCGATTGCTAAACCAAATGTTGGATTAGCATTGAAATCTGGAAGTCCCTTCACCCATTGGAAAGTTTTGGTAACAGCATTTAAAATGGCGATGTCATTGGGTTGTGCTGGTCCCTTTTGCGTGGTAGTGCCCGGGCGTACATATGTTAATGCAAAATAGTCACCATCAATATGATACACTCTTTGGAATTTTATTTTCGCATCAGCAGAACCTGCCGCCGTGACGGCGCTTTCTAGGTTCCAATAATAAGATTTATCAAATGTTTTGCTTCCGGCATTGATACGGATAACCCCGGCAGGTTTTGTTGATCGAGAGTCGTTCGCAGGCGAAAAAACATAAACATTATTTTTGCCATCCTGAGCAATAGAAGAATAATATTGCGATCGAAAGCGACCAGACGCATATCCAATACGATCATCTCCGTAGATATGCTTTATATTCAGATCCTTATCATATGAAGCAATCCACACCGAATCGGGGTAATTGGACTGCCCAGTCGAAGCACCGCCGCCCCCTGTATTTGAATTAATAACAGAAGGTACTAATGCCGTTAAGAACTCTTTCGGTCCGAATGGTACTACGCCGGATAGCGTCGCATATTCTCCGTTGCCGGTCAGATTCGTCGTGTTCTTTGTGATCGTAGTAACGGCATTGCCGTTTGCGGGATCGATGAAATTGAAAGTCGAATAAATGTTCTTGGTATCATCCGCTACTTTGACGCCGCCTACGATGGATAGCACTTTGTCTTGGAAAGGACCATAGGTAGTAAATCTTGATTTTATTTGGAACTCACTTCCGCTCTTTACAATTTTTCCATCGGGACCTAGCGCAACGCCAATCCCAATGCCTGGATCACCTTTTTGGTATTTTAAGCCGATAGCAACTTTAGGAGTAGGGAATACCCAGGCCGTATAAGCATCAGCCTCCAAACCTTTCCCCTTGATTGTGGTTGTGCCTTTTGTTACGTCGGGAACCGCAAGTAGATAGGATGCCTCACCTTGTGTTGCAGCGATAAAGAATTCAACTTTCTCGGACTCACGTGGCTGGTCCTTAGGTACTTCTTCATCAGAACAGCTTGCGAAGCTTGTTCCGATGGCTAATGCGCAGATGGCAAAAAATAATCTGCTATTTGTTTGTTTCTTAAATTGAGTTTGGAACATAATAATATGATTGTTGTTGAAAAAAATTACATGATAAAATAGCGTAGCTTGACGTTGAAGCTCCTTCCTGGCTTTTGTAAGCTATAATTATCGTATAAGCGTTGGTCGGTAATATTTCGTCCTTCTAAGCTGATATTGTAGCGTCCTGATTTCATCGCGTAGGAGGCAATGATATCATGAGACAAGGTCTTGTCGATGCTGCTTTTCTCGCCTGATTCGCCTAAACTAGGCCAACGTAGAAAAAAGGAATGCACATATTGCAAGTGATACCCCAGTGTGAATAGATTGGCCTTTCCACCTAAGTGCGGAATGCGTATTTCCGCTTCACCATTGGCGTAGAAGTAAGGCTGGTTTGGCATACGATCGTTATAGGTTTGCGACAATTGCGCATTCTCATATTTATCGTATTTTTCTTTGTTGATTAAGCTTTGATAAGTGACCGTTCCGCCCGCACTGAAGAAACGCTTGTTGTAATAGCGTCCTTCAAAATTTACGCCTATGTTTCGCACCTTTCCATGGTTAACACTGCTGGCCTCGCCGGTACGAGGAACGATTTGTCGCTGAATAAAATCGGTAACATTCCGGTACAAGCCGCTGGCATCAAAATAGACGGCATGGTTTTTTGCAAAATCCTTCTGATAAGATACACCAAGATTGAAATTCTCACTTACTTCGGGTCGTAGCGAGGCGTTGGCACGTTCAAGCACAGCATCGCCCATGAGTTCCATAGCAGAGGGCATACGCAATGCTTTTTCAACCGAAAACTTGTATTGGAAGTCATTCTGTAAATAGCTGCTCGCTAAGCCATAGCCAAAAGCGTCAGATTTTGCTGTCATCCGTTTGTATGTTGGGAAAGACTCACTCTCGCCAACATTGACCATGCCTGTTGTACTTTGTATAAAATGCTTTCCGAAGACAGTACTAACCCACTTTTTATTGTAGTTGTACTTATAGGATACACCGACGACATTTTTATAGTTGCTTGAATTGTCCTTAGGCAAGGTGAACTGATCTTTGATGATGTTCTTATCCGCATTTTTACGTCTATAAGTAGACCAATTATCGTTCAAAGCAAAGCTATGTTGTTCGTTGATTTTGTAAATTAAATTCAGTGAGGCGTTGGCATTATTGTTATAAAATTCCGCCATCGAGTTGACGCCTTCACCGACCGTCTTTTTTTGGACGAAATGGCCATACCAATTGTACTCCCGCGTTGCAGTATCCGTATTTTGGTTATAATTACGATTATAATTTCCGGTCAGCGTAATATCAAAACCTGTAGTTAATAGGTTTTTTTTCGTATAAATCAGTGAGGGCATGACGGTTGTTCCCTTTCTGGACTTTTCACCGTAGACAATCTTCATGATATTGGAATTTTGGATATCAGAATAATCTTTTCCCAAAGTAATTCCGACAAGGAATTGGTCCGCCCATTTTTTATTTACAAACCCAGTTTTTAGCACTGCGGTTTCGTTATGGTAGTTGTTATGGAAAGCTTTAGTCCACACACTGTCCTTGGAAAGAATGCTGGTTTCGAAATCACGCACTTGCGTATAGACAGGATAGTTGTTATCTGAATAGTTTTGGAAAGCATTTAATAAAATCGTAAATCCAGACCTTGCCGTATGCCCTAAATTGATGTTGGTCTTGTGCGTATTGAATGATCCGTATGCGTAAGATACATCAGCGTAGGATTTGTTGTTTTTGTTACTGATGATATTGATTGCTCCACCTAATGCGTCGGCACCCAATTCGATAGGTACTACGCCGTTGTAAATTTCTATTCGCTCCGCGAGATTGATGGGGATGTTGTTTAATTGAAAAGCAGATCCCATACCCTCCATTGGAACACCGTCGATAAAAATTTTAACATGGCGTCCGGAAAAGCCATTCAGACTGATGGAACTGCGTGAACCGAGACCTCCATTCTGCCTAACTTTTATTCCCGACGCTCGATTTAATACGTCAGTTAATTCGACTGGGCTGTTATGGAATTTCTTAGCATCTAAAACTGCGACATTGAACGGGCTTTCTTTAACGTTTTTTATCGCCGATTTGCCCTCAACGACAACCTCCGCAATTTTCGTCTGTTCATGTGCCTCCAAATAGATGGGTGCTTGTTCGTTATTGCCACTCTTCAAATGTATCGTTCTTTTGATCGGTTTATAACCTGTTAATGAAATCTGAAGGGTCTGCTGTCCTGATTTGCATTTTAGCGTATAAAAGCCTTGTTCGTCGGTTGTGGTCGATTGCTTGCTGCCTCGGATAATAACCAAGGCATTTTCTATTGCATTGTGCTCCTTGTCGAACACCTGCCCGCTAACACTTATTGCTGTTGACTGCCTTCTGTCTTGCCCCCATACACTGTTGGAAGCGCAAAGTGATATGAATAAAAGAATAATATAGATTCGGCCGCATGTTGTTACCCAATGTTTATGCATTTACGTTCTTATTTAGATTAGTTATAAATAATAGCGCAAAGATATATTTTAAACTATTAGTGTATTATCGATTTTAGGGGTAGATTTTAGCGAAAATGGGGTGCGTTATACAAAACTAATAAAGCCGATGTTATCTACTTTTTAATAACTCGAATTTTGAGGTAATTTTAAAAGTAGAATTATATACGAATTAATAAAGTCGAAATCGATTGACATTATAGGAAAATTTTATAGATGCTATTATAAATATTGCGTACATCCTAAGTAATTAGTATTATCTTTATGAAGACGCTTCTACTTAAGTAAGCGAGGCCCTAGACTGTCGATCAACAGCGATCAGTCATTATGAAATTTAACAAACCAATATGAAAAAATTCTTCTCAACTATGGCTTTGGTGTTAGCCATGACAACCGGCCTTTTGGCTCAAAACAATTTTGGAATCCGCGCTGGTTATAATTTAGCAAATCAGTTTGTACGTGAAGGAGACCATTCTGCCACTACCAAGGTGGCTTCCCGATTTCATGTCACAGGTTACTATGATGTCCGCATATCTCCAGGTTTCTCCATACAGCCTGGGCTTTCATTGGAAGGTAAAGGGGCTAAGTCCAAGATTCCAGAAGGGACTTTCATCGACAAATTTCTTTATTTACAAGTACCAGTGAATTTCTTAGGCAGAGTGGAAACCCGGAGCGGGGATTTCTTTTACGGAGGGGGACCTTATTTAGCGTATGGCGTAAGTGCAAAAGTGACTAGCGGTAACCAAGGTATTGATATAAACTGGGGAAGCGGCGTAGACGAGCTTAATCCTTTCGATCTCGGTCTGGGCGCTATGCTCGGCTATAGATTTATGAATGGTGTCGTGCTGAGTGCTTCAAGTACGGCAGGTCTCATCAATATCTCCAATACAAGCACGAAATACTTAAATCGCGTAACCTCTATCAGCGTAGGCTACGAATTTGGAAGAAAGTAGTGGTAAGTAATTAGTCGTAAATATTTAGTAGTTAGTATTTAGTATTAAGACCTATGGCGGCCGATAAGGGTCGCCATTTTTTTGTGGGTTTTCTTGAGGATGATATGATTGACTTTCAACTAGGAAAGGAAGGGTTTTAGGATGGGCAGGATCGGATTTATTGTCCTTTCCTGATTCGAACAAATTTAACCCAATGCGAAGCTAGGCTGTCCATCCCTGAAATAGG
>DELI01000017.1 GCA_002354335.1 Sphingobacterium sp. UBA2700
TAGTTAGTATTTAGACCTATATCGGTTATTAGAATTTAGATATAAGACATTAGATATTAGAGTATTGGCGCCAATTAGGCGCCTTTTTTATTGTGGAGAAGAAGGATGTAGAGAAAGGCAGGATTTTGTGCCATAGGTCTAACTACTAAGTACTAAATACTAAATACTATCTCTGAACCAGGAAAGGAAGGATTTAAGGATTATCCGGACGGGTCTAAATACTAAGTACTTATTACTAAATACTAGATACGCTACAGGACAACCTCAACCCTTCGTTAACTTTTAACCATTCTAAAACCCTTTCAAAGCCCTTTCATAACCCTATCAAAGCCGCTCTGGAAGGGTTATGATAGGGGATTGAAGTGGGAGTGAATGGTTAATGAGCTAATGCTGTATTATGCTTGGCTTAATTTGTTGTACTGTTTTGAACCAAGAAAGGAAGGATTTTGAGATGACCAGGATCCTGTAAATCGTTCCATCCTTTCTTTCTTGGTTCAAAGACAGTATTTAGTAGTTAGTACTTAGTAGTTAGACCCGATCCTGCCAATCCTTGCATCCTTCCTTTCCTGCTTCAAGACAAATTGTTTTCTCTCTTAAAAAAAATTACTCAAACGTTTGCGATTGCATTTCAAGCGAATTGAGGGCTATAGCTGATTTCCGGGACTTTTTTGAATGCTGGATTCCTGTATTTTCGAGAATTATTACGACTTAAATATAATATGAAAAGAACCATTTTAACCTTTGCTGTAGCATGTTTGATGGCGTCGATGGGCTATGCTCAGAGCGCTAAGGAAGTTAAACAGACTTATGAGCAGTTATCTATTTTTGAAGATCCTCTGGCATTGACGCTGAAGAAAGGGACTTCCAAGAAAATCATCAACAAAATAGCGGATGAGCATATCCGCAAGCATGCTTTAAATGTGTTGGCGGGTAATTATAAGTCTGATTATAAATTAGCGGATTATCATGCGATTTTGTCGCCTTCGATGTTGGGTCATCAGCTAAGCATTGGAGATGGCTACAGCAAATATCAGAATATAACAGGTGTTTATTTGCCCGTTGGTAAGCATATCGTGCTTGCAGAAGGTATCGAGCGTGGCAAGGAAATAAAACTAATTGTTCCGAATTGGTTGAGACAGGCTCCTGATCCGAAGGAACCGACGAAGGATCCAAAGGGATGGGGGATTGAAAAGGAAGTGTTTGAACTTCAAAATGGCGTCAATATTATCGATCTAAAGGATTTCGGTAGTTTAGCGTATATCTATTATTTCTCTGAAAATCCGCAAGAGGAAAAGCCTATCCGTGTTCACTTTTTGACAGGGCAGGTAAATGGTTACTTCGATAGCCAGAAACAAAACAATGCCGATTGGGATAACTTATTGGATAAAGCTGTCTATGGCGTTGTCGATGCGAAAGGGAAGTACATTCAAACGGCTTACCCAGTTGCCGATTTAAAGAAATATGCCGGAGGGAAAGGGGTAGAATTGATAAACAACTACGACTCTTTAGTGCACCGTCAACACCGCATTATGGGACTGATCAAATATAATCGTGTACCGGAAAATAAGATCTTATCTCGTGTTAATTATAATTATTACATGTTCAGAGATGCTGATGGGGTTGCTTATATGGGGGGTAAAAGTGGTTATGCCATGGCGATGGTATTGGATCCAGCCCGCGTAATCAGTGGCGATCCTTGTTGGGGATTCAGCCATGAAGTTGGTCATGTGCACCAAACAAGACCGAAGTTAAGTTGGGGCGGATTAGGTGAGGTGAGCAATAATATTTACTCGCTTTATGTGACGACTTCTTTCGGCAATAAATCTAGAATTTCTGAGCAAGGAAACTACGCTAAAGCGCGCGCTTCCATCATCGATAAGAAAATTTCTTACCTGCAGGATCCGGACGTGTTTAACCGCCTGGTACCATTCTGGCAATTGCAACTTTACTATGCTGGGCCTGGTAAAAAGGCAGATTTCTACCCGAACTTGTTCGAGACTTTCCGTCAGCAAGAAGCGAAAGAGAATCCTTGGAATCGGGACAGAAACCCTGCTGTTCATCAGCTTAACTTCGTGAAAACGGCTTGTGAAGTAGCAAAAGAGGATTTAACGGATTTCTTCGATCAGTATGGTTTCTTCTATGTTGGCGAGTTCGAAATGGATGATTACGGAAAGTATGATTACCATATGACGCAAGCCATGGTCGATAAATGTAAAGCAGAAATTAAAGCGTTGAATCTTCCAAAACCAAAGGGAGATATCAGTGCAATGAAAGATTGAGATTAGATAGGAGATTTAAGATTTCAGACATTAGAGTAGGGCGCCGATTAGGCGCCTTTCTTTTCGGATAACATCTTTGTTTGGAATTTCAATTGTGGTTATGTTTGATAGGGTTGCTGATTTGAACTTTAGTTGGGGTTTTGTTGTGCAGGATGCTTTGTTTTGAACCAAGAAAGGAAGGATTTAAGGATTGACAGGATCGGGCGGCATAGGTCTTAATACTAACTACTAACTACTAACTACTATTTCTGAATTCTTCCAAAGCATTATATTTGTCGTATGAACAGCAAGAAATTGGTTAGCGCGAAGATTGAGGATTTCTACAATCAGGCTTCGGAAGAAGATAGACTCAGCAAGGGGTTGGGGATATTTGAATTTGAAAGGATCAAAGCATTAATTTCTAGGTATCTGCCGAAGTTGGGGGTGGTTATTGATGTTGGTGGTGGTACCGGCAAGTATGCGGAGTGGCTAGCTAAGGAAGGGCATGATGTTCATATGGTGGAACCTTTGGATAAGCATCTCAAGATTGCTCAAAAGCGTTCGGAGAAAGCTAAGAAGCCTTTTAAGGTGATTAAAGGGGAAGCCCAACGTCTGGATTTTAAAGACGGATTTGCGGATGTGGTGATTATGCATGGTCCGTTGTATCATCTGCAAAGTGAGGAGGCGAGGCTGCGCGCTATTTCGGAGGCGAAGCGTGTGCTTAAGCCTGGTGGGGTGGTATTGGGATTTGCGATCAACTATACGGCCTCGACTATTGTAGGTTTGTTGAATGGTTTGATTCATGGTCCCTCATTTTTGGATATGTGCAAATCGGAGCTGACAACAGGTATTCATAATGCGCCATCGGATTTGCCTTGGGTGATGGCGGAATCTTTCTACCATAAGCCCGCGCAACTAAAGGCAGAATTTGCGGCGGCGGGGTTGAGGTTTGATAAAATGTTTGCCGTGGAAGGTATTACCTGGCTTGACAAGCACTATTTTGAAAGTATGCTGAATACTAAGAAGCGGAAGAATCTGGACTTGATTACCGAGATTACGGAAAATGATGAGCATTTGCTTGCATTGAGTCCGCATATGATGATTGCGGCATTTTGTTAGAGCATAGATTTTAGACATTAGCTATAAGATTTGCATGGGCGCCTTTGGGGCGCCCTGTTTGTTTTTTGTTTAGTTAGTAATTTGCTACTATTGCTACTGTCCGTGTTATGTTTTAAAAATTAAAAATACACCGGGCGTTGAGCATGCGTCCTCTGAGACGGTAAACCGTGCTATAGAGTTCGTCGGAGGTTAATACCTGATGGTGGTAGTTTTTGATGTTTGCGATGTTATTGAGTTCCACTTCGAGATCGACTTTTCTCTTTGGTAAGCTGATACGGGAAAATAGATCCATAAAGAGGTGATTGTGGGTAAAAATTCCTTGTTTATTGTGCTGATGGTTGAAACTATATTCAACGAATAACGGCTTAATTGGGGTGTAAGCTAATTTGATGGAATTAGTTAAGTTACTACTCGTAATTCGGTCGCTGGGCACATGTGTGGCAACAATCTCACTTTTAAACCAAGAATAATGGACTCCATAGTTTACACTGAGTTTCTTATGCACTTGTAGGTCAAATGAGGGATTGATCAGAACTGCTGATTGATCCAGCCTTGTTGCCTGTCTTTGGACCGCCATATCGTCTTTCAGGTTTGTCCAGCTTGCGTGGAGTTGCAATGGACCACGAAGGGCGTTAATATACTGCGTCGCCGATAAAATTAATCCATATTCTTGCGATTTGTGAGCACCGGGAACCACGATTTTGGAGAGCAAATTGTCGGTGACGAGAGTGGCTAGCAAATCGGGATATCTAACGGACGTATATTTAGCGGTTATATTTCCAAAGAATAGCTGTAATGGCCGTTGCACATTGTATTTCAAGGTGAGTTCATTTTTCTTTTTCTCGCGCAGGTCGATCGTGTTATTTGCCAAACTACGGTAAGTTTTTAGGATAGGCTTGCAGAAAACGTTAGCCATGTTCCCTATGGATCGCTGATGATGAAAGCGTAGCTGCAAATAGTCTTGCGCATTCAGGAAGAATTTGCTGTTCAACAAGGGGTTAAAATAGACCTTATCTCTGCTTTTATCTAAATCATTCGTGGGATCTAAATAGTGTATATGTTGGGCGATGAATGGCAATGCGACCGAAAATTCCCATTTCTTTACTTTTGTTTCCAGCATGGGCACAAAGTAGAATTCATTGTTGTGCCAGTCCAGGTCGTTTAATTGCGCACGAAGTCCGAGTTCGGAAAACTGATACTCTGTACCCGCTAAAATTAGTTCGCTGTTAAACTTTTGGCGTTCGTTCAAAAGTCCTACAAGATATGTGTGTTTTATAGTGCCTTTGTTAAACTTGTAGGACGCTCTAATAAGATTGGAAAATATGGGGAGTTCTAAGCGTTGCCGCGCGATTTCGTCCTTGCTGCTCGTGATGTGTGGATCTCCGGCAAGTTGCTCGACCAGTAGACGCTCTTTGGAATTTTTGTGTTCTATTGTCCATTGAAAGTCGACGATGTCGCCGTTTTTCAGTTTTGGGCTATATTGGAAATGATTGCTCCATTGTAAGAGCTTATGTCGATAGGGATGGTTCAGTTCCACGGAGTTTCCTAGCAGTTCTGAGCTTTCCTTCCGGCGATCAATCTCCATATATGCATTATTACTGAGGAAGTAATTGGGGCTGTTGATTTCGAATTGAGCAGCCAATACGGTACCTCTGAGTAGCGGATTGTTGTTTGGGTCCTCTATAAATCGGATGCTGTCTAGGCTTGCAAAGTTATCATTATAGGAAAATATGAGGGGTTCTCTTCGCCCCAAATGTTGCTGTGCTATGAGCCGTAAAGATCCGTTTTCGCTTATTTGAAAATAGTTGTTTGAAGCGAGAAATTGACTCCTCGCCGTATTGTTGACATAGGGATGTCCAGTTGTTGAGCTGATGGTCTCTTGTCGAAGCAGATTTTTAGGTAGCGGATCTACAATGCGGCTATTTCGCTTAAAATCTGTGTGGCCTATGAACATGCTCGATAAATCTTTCCCTAAGTTGTTTCCATGTAAGGTATTTAAAGTTTTAATTTTCTTGTTTAAGAGCATGGCAGATAATTACAAATCGTATTGCTCGGGGATGCCCAATCCCAAGGTCGAGCGACCATTGACTTTTAGCGCTGCATCATCCTTTGTTACTAAATTGAGTGCTAGGTCGTTGCTCAGCGTATTGTCTTGCAACACTTTGTGGTGTACATGTCGCTGAAGCACTTCGATGTTTTCAATAATCTTGTTCGGGATGGTTTTGCTGCCGAATTCATATTTTTCATCCAAGAGGTTGCTGCCATCGATGTAAAGCGCAGTAATTTCCTTCCCATTAAAGCTTATTTTTCCAGTCTCATCTATGTGAATCCCCGGAACACGCGACAAAACATCTTCAATGCTTCTATCTTCTGCTCTTGAAAATGAATCAGCTTTGAATGTCATGGTGTCTCCTTTAATGCGCAGTCTTTGTGAACCTTTGATCACTAGCGAATCGATTGCTGTAGATTTTGGATCGAGAATAAATCGGTAGGTCGTCTTTCCTTCGGTCAATGCGATTTTAGCCGATTTAAAAGCTAAATGGCTTGATTCCAAGTGGGCCTCCTTTAAGTTTCTCTTATTCGGGATCTTGATCAGGAAATAGCCGGAATGATCAGTGCTGCTAGATGCCAGCAACTCCGTACCGAGCGTGAGACGGATGTAGACGGAGGCTATTGGCTTCCCTTCGGAAAGGACATAGCCGTCGATGTATTCGGTCTGTGCAGCGAGATGTTTACAAAGAAACAGCATTATAATGATCAGGATTTTCTTGAATTGGAAAGGAATCATAGGGATATGATGAATGGATTACGGTATAGATTATTTAAGGGATCTTCCCTTCTGATGGAATCTTTGCTGTGTGATATTGGATATATCCTTCTAGTGAGAGCTATATCATTTGTGTGGGCGGCAACCTGCATAGAATTCAGGATAAAATCGGAGCCCAGCTGTGTAAAGAGAACTTGCTGTGTCATTTCTTTGGGTTATCAATAATTGGCTCCAACCCCGATAGGTGTGTTTCAGGGTTAATCAAATATAGTTAATTAGGAGTTAATTTTATTAATGATATTATAGGCAGCGTTCTGATGTAGTAGCTAAGTAGTAGGAGGGGCGGAGGAATTTGCAGCAAATTTGCTTCGAATACTTCTTATCATACATCAATTAATAGAAGTGCGATTCTCTGCACATTTGTATTAATAAATAACAACAATAGCTTTCTAAGCTGGTTAAATAGAAAAGGAGATATCATGACAAATAAAGTATTAGGATTACACCACATCACAGCGATAGCAAATCTTGCTCAGCGCAACTATGATTTTTACAGCAAAGTATTGGGTTTAAGAATGGTGAAAAAGACGGTGAATTTTGATGATCCTGGAACCTATCATTTCTATTATGGGGACGAGAAAGGTTCGGCAGGGACTATATTAACTTTCTTTCCTTGGGAGGGCATTGGTCGCGGCCGCAACGGTGTGGGTATGGCGACCGAGATTGCCTACTCAGTTCCTGAGGGTAGTTTGGATTTCTGGACCGCGCGTTTCGGAGAAAACAATGTGTTGACGGGAGAGGTTGTAGAGCGTTTTGGTGAGCTATACTATCCATTCTTGGATCCTGATGGATTGAATTTATCCTTAGTGGTTCCGAAAACCGGCGATGCTAGAACAGGCTGGACCACGAAGGAAGTGACGCAGGATGTAGCAAGCAAGGGCTTTCATAACACGACATTGACATTGCGCGAATTGGATCCCACAGCAAAGGTGTTGACAGATTTATTGGGCTATCAGCAAGTTGCGGAGGAAGGTAATCGCTATCGTTTTGCTACCGACACGGTGGATTCGGCAAATATCATTGATATCTTGGTTGATCCAAACGCTGGTCGTGCAATTAACACAGCGGGGACTAATCACCACATTGCTTTCCGCGTAAAAAATGATGAAGACCAATTGGAGCTGCGTGAAAGAATTATGAGCGCAGGATTGCAGATTACGCCACAGATTGATCGTGATTACTTCCATTCGCTTTATTTCCGCGAACCAGGTGGTGTATTATTTGAAATTGCGACCGATAACCCTGGCTTTGATGTGGATGAGCCATTAGATTCTTTAGGGTCTGCTTTGAAATTGCCAAAACAATATGAAGGCAGCCGCGCGGAGATCGAGAAAGTATTGCCACAGTTGGAAGGATAATTAGAATAGGAGAACAACATGCATCAGAAAAATTTATTACAGGCAGGGAATACCAGCAATGCAAAGAAAGCTTTGATTATGCTACATGGACGAGGAGGTTCGGCACAGGATATTTTATCCCTTGCCGAGCATCTAAACGTCAAGGATTACCTGCTGCTAGCACCACAGGCGACAAACCATACCTGGTATCCGCATTCTTTTATGGCGGAGGTTGCTTCAAATCAGCCTTATCTGGATTCAGCTTTGGCACTAGTATCCGAGACCGTTAAGGAAGCGTTGTCCCAGGGTATAGAAGCGGAGAATATCTATTTCCTAGGCTTCTCGCAAGGTGCCTGCTTGACGCTAGAGTATGTAGCAAGACATGCCCAACGCTACGGCGGAGCCGTAGCCTTCACAGGTGGCCTGATCGGCGATGAAATCTACAAGGAGAACTACCATGGTGATTTCGCCGGAACGCCAATTTTTATCGGTACCAGCGATCCGGACTTCCATGTACCCGTAAGCCGAGTGCAGGAAAGTACAAGGTTACTGGAAGAGATGGGCGCCCAAGTAACTGAGAAGATTTATCCGGGAATGCCGCATACGATAGTGGCGAATGAGATAGAGGTTGTTAATGAAATTGTTTTTGTCTAGTAGTTAGTATTTAGTAGTTAGTATTAAGACCTTTGACGTCTATTGTCTTTGTATAGTAGTTAGTATTTATTAGTTAGTATTGAGACACTGATCGTCCGTTGCTTTTGGATTTGTCTGTTTAGGAGAAGAAAAATCGAGAAATTGGTTGAGAGGATATAGGCCGCCATAGGTCTAAATACCAAGTACTAACTACTAAATACTAAAATGTGTTATCTTTGCCTCCATGTCATTTACGCATTCTCAAGATACAATTGTCGCGCTGGCGACTTCTCCAGGGGTTAATGGTGCTATTGCTGTGATTCGTTTGTCGGGTCCGGAGGCGGTGGCTATTACGGACTCTGTTTTTAGGGGGAAGGATTTGAGCAAACAGGCTTCGCATACGATTCACTTTGGTACTATCCGTGATGGTGATCAAGTGATTGATGAGGTACTTGTATCTTTGTTTATTGCGCCGCACTCGTATACGAAAGAAAATGTTGTGGAGATTTCTACACACAACTCGAAGTACATCATCGAGCGTATCTTGACCTTGCTAATGAAGAAAGGGGCGAGGGCAGCGAAGGCTGGGGAGTTTACTCTTCGTGCATTTTTAAATGGCGGATTGGATTTGTCGCAGGCAGAAGCCGTGGCGGATCTGATTGCTTCGAATTCTGCAGCATCGCATCAGATTGCTATGCAGCAGATGCGTGGTGGTTTCTCGAATCAGCTGAAGCAGCTGCGTGAGGATTTGGTGCACTTTGCATCTTTGATCGAGTTGGAATTGGATTTCGCAGAAGAGGATGTGGAGTTCGCTAATCGCGATCAATTGCGGATTCTGATCGAGAAGATCTATCAGGTGATCGGTCGTTTGATTCAATCGTTCGAGCAGGGGAACGTGTTGAAGAATGGTGTGCCGGTGGTTATTGCCGGAAAGCCTAATGTAGGGAAATCGACATTGTTGAATGCCTTATTGAATGAGGAACGTGCGATAGTATCGGATATTGCCGGTACGACACGCGATACGATTGAAGATGAAATCAATATACATGGTGTTACTTTTCGTTTTATAGATACCGCTGGGATTCGCCAGACGGAAGATGTGATCGAAGCGAAAGGAGTGGAGCGGACGATGGAGAAGATGAAGCAGGCACGTCTAATTATCTATCTTTTCGACCCTACACAAGATCATATTGCCGCCGTGCAGCAACAAATTAAAGAAGTGGAAGTACTCCAAATTCCATTTGTGACGATTATTAATAAGAGCGATCTTCTCTCCGAAGATCAACGCGCTGAATATGCAGTGCTAAACCCAATCTATATTTCCGCAAAACAGCAGCAGGGTATTGAAGAGCTGAAAGATGAGCTGCTGAATCAGGTTAATCTTTCGCAAATTAATACGGATGATACGATAGTGACGAATATTCGTCACTTGGAAGCTCTGCAACATACTCGAGAGGCTCTGGAGAAGGTGTTGTTTGGGATTGATAATCCGATTACATCGGATTTCCTAGCGATGGATATTAGACAAGCGCTTCACCATTTGGGTGAGATTACCGGGACAGTTACTACGGATGATTTGCTGGAGAATATATTTAGTAAGTTTTGTATCGGGAAGTAAATTCTTTGTATTCTAATTGATTACCAATACCTAACCATATTTAATACAATTAATAATCGAATTTTATGGTTAACCGTAAACATCGTTGATTATTATTGTGGATTTTTATATTATTGAAATTCACCACACGAGTATATTTACAGATGTGTAAGTTGATCATGAGTTTCATATAATGTCACTCTTTTTCGCAGGTATGCGAAATAGAAAAAGACCCGACTATTTTTGGCTAAATGGATATATTCTATTTGTTATTTGCTTGAGACGATGGAGTTGAATCCACCTTATTTAAGTAAAAGTTGCCGCATTTACAGAAATCACCAGATTATTAAATCTAGGTTTTGTTTTTATGAAAATTATTGTTTTGGAGGGAAATTCTAATAGGGGGAAAACTAACACCATTTGGAAATTAAGAGAAAAGTTAGTTAATGCGGGACATCCTCCCGTTCCAAATACTTTTATTCGACATTGTCCTCACAATTTTATTGATGATTTTGAGGAAATTATTACTGTCGTTAATCAGAAAGTAGCAATCCTTTCAATGGGATACTATTCAAATATATTAGCGAAGCGAATCCATTATTATGGTTCAATTGGTTGTGATGTATTGGTTTGTACACTAAGTAATGGCTCTCCTAGAACATATTCACCTAAGAAGAACGCTCGCAAAGCAATTAATCTTTATAATCCTGTTATGCCATTTACTCCAAAGACTCTAGATTTTAATGAGTCCTCTCAGGATCATACCAACAGTAGTGATGCTGCGTTATTGATGGGTTTAATTTAGTAGAGGATTTAAGTTAATAAATAAGATAATACGAAATTTGAGGCTTATGAAGATTAGCAAAACGTTCAAAATAGATATTATCCAGTTCCGAGGTTTTATTTCAAAGAGCTTTAGTTTAGCGTATGAAAGCTATACTGATAGCGTACAATTATGTTAACTGTTGATAGATGCTCTGTATTCTGTTCTATTGAGGGTAAGATCGTCTTACTTTCAGTTCGTGAATCAAAGCTAGATAATAGTTAGAAAAAATCAATTTAAGGTATTATATTTAAAATGACAGAGTACGATAAAAATATATGGCAGCGAGCTTTACGATATGCATTTGAAGAAGTAAACCGTAGCGGATGGGATAAAAAACGGGATAGTAAAAGTTATGCAATCGTTAATAATGGAAAACATTACCCAAATAAATTAGTTTTGCAAAAAGCTGAAGAATACTTAATTAATAATGGTTATGACGCTTATGTAGATGCAAAAAGTATGAGTGGAGGTGAACCAATTAATAATTATTTAGCGAGCAAAGGAGCAGAAGTATATAGTTCAAAAGTAAAAGAGAAAATCTTGACAGTAAACCACAATCAAGAAATTATAAAAAAATATAAGAGTATTGTACAACCAGATAATAGCAAGGAAATTTATAAGTGGAAACTTATACAGAAATTTCAGGGAAGACCTAACCTAGACGTTGAAGACTTCACCAATGAAGTCACTACTATAAATTATCAAAACTTAATATATCACAATGGCATTGCGGTACGAAATTATTTAGCTGTAGAAGCGCCGCAAGAGTATAAAAAGTGTTATGTACATTTATTCGACGAAAGGGTTGATTTACATGAGCGTATAGCAGCGTTTCAAGATAATGTAACACGCATATATAAGTCATTAGGTAATACCTTGGGAAGCCACCATGATGAAAGAACAATCGCTACTTTACTATGTTTCAAGTATCCCGATAAATATCCACTCTATAAAAACTCTTTTTACAGCGCATATTGTAAGTTGTTGGGTATAAAACAAGCAGCAAAAAATTATCGATACGAACATTATATAGAGTTAATAGAAGATTTTATTTCGAATTATATTGAGAATGATTCTGAACTTTTAAGTATAAAGTCGAACTTCTTGACCGAGGATTGTTATAGTGATGCATCGAATTTAATTTTTGCACAAGATATACTGTATCAGGTTTTAGCTTATGAAGAAGAACCTGTAAAAATCGAAGAACTCGATGATGCCAATAAAATAGATGGCATTGAAGATCTAAAGGTCACAAACTTTTTAACTGCCCCATTAAACCAAATCCTATACGGTCCTCCAGGAACTGGAAAGACTTATAATACGATTAATAAAGCTGTTGCTGTAGCCAACCCTTCATTTAATTTGAAACAAGATCGCGCAATAGTCAAAGCAGAATATCAACGTTTAGTGGATGCGGGTCAGATTGTTTTTACGACTTTTCATCAGTCAATGAGCTACGAGGATTTTGTGGAGGGTATTAAGCCGATAATAGAAGAGGATGGTGATGGAAATAAACAAATTGTTTATGAAGTACAGGATGGTATCTTTAAATCTATTGTTGATTCTGCAAAGAAAATCAAAATTGTAAATAAAGAAAATCAGGAAGTTTATTCTTTTGATGATGCATGGGATGAATTGATAGAGGAGATCCGTAAAGCAATTTATGAGGAAATGAATGGCTTTAGTTTGGAAATTTTAACACCTAATAAAAGTCTGAAAGTAAAGGAAATAACAGACAAAGGTAATTTAAGAATTAAACCTGAAAATATAGATAGTTTAACATATACTGTTTCCTACGCAAGAACAAAAAAATTACATGAGGCATTTCCAGATCTTTCTGTAATAAAGAATATTGATAAGGAGTTTCGATCTGTTATTGGAGGATCAAATTCTACTGCTTATTGGGCAGTTTTAAATAATATCAATAAAAAAATTAACAAAAGACAGTCTTCAAAAGATATTTCAGCAGTACTACCGCCGGTAAATCACGTCCTTATTATCGACGAGATTAACCGTGGAAATGTATCCGCTATTTTTGGTGAGTTAATTACCTTAATCGAAGATAGTAAACGTGAAGGTATGGATGAAGCACTTCAGGTGACTTTACCTTATAGTAAAGAGAGATTTTCTATTCCTTTAAACCTTTACATCATCGGTACGATGAATACAGCTGACCGTTCAGTAGAAGCTTTAGATACGGCATTGCGGAGACGTTTTGTGTTTGAAGAAATGTTACCTAAGCCGGAAATCTTAGATCAAAGCATATTTGGGTTTAAGACATCAGCAATTTTAAAACGCATTAACCAACGTCTTGAGAAGCTGATAGATCGTGATCATTGTATTGGTCATGCATATTTTATTGGCAAAGATGAATCTACAATCATTGACTCCTTTTACAGGAGTATTATCCCATTGTTGCAAGAATATTTTTTCGGGGATTATGGCAAGATAGGTTTGGTATTGGGGAAAGGTTTTATTCGATTAAAAAAAGCAGAAGGCAATGTTTTCGCGGAGTTTGATTATGATTATGTAGATGATTTAGAAAGTAAACCTATCTATGAAATCATCGATTATAGAACTTATCAAGATGAGGAATTGACGTTCGATAAAGCTATCCGGGATTTGATGTGTTAATGATACAGGAAGATCTAAAACATATTATTCGATTTGAGCATGAAAAACTTGTCTTTAATGTGCAAGTCGAAGAAGAGCGGAAACTCTATGAGGCACTAGAGGCTTATCATGGTGAATATACGCCATTCTTTAAGTTGATCAGGAATGGTGTGCAGTTTTGTGAATATGTAGGTGTGCTGCAAGTCGGTAGTACTATTATAGAGATTTTGCCGAAAGCTGATAAATCTAGAGATGCTTCTGTTTGGCAGAATATCTTGATTAATATGATTCGTTCGGTTTGGGGGTTTTCTGTAAAGGATTCGGGGACTTCAAATTTGAAATTGAAGTATAACTCCGTGTTGGATTTGTATTTTGAATTGTTCGTATCTGAACTGGAATCATTAACACATAAAGGATTAATCAAGAAATATACCCGCAAAGAACAGAATGCTAAGGCACTAAAAGGGAAGTTATCATTTGCTAAGCATGTACAATATAATATCATTCATAAAGAACGATTTTATATCGAATCAATGGGTTATGCTATTGATCATAAATTGCACCAAATAATTTATGAAGTGTTAGTGTTGATCCATAAGCTGAATCGTAACGCAGTATTAGCTTCACGTATTGGCAATCTGCTGTTGAACTTTCCGCAGCAAGATCATATCAGAATCAACAACAAAACTTTTGAAACGATTACCTATGATCGAAAATCACAAGCATATAAGAAAATAATAGATATTGCTGAACTTATTTTACTAAACTACCATCCTGATGTAAGCAAAGGTCGAAGACAAATATTAGCCTTGATGTTTGATATGAATGCTTTGTGGGAACAATTTGTATTAGGATTATTGCGTAAATCATTAAAGGATTATAAGGTTTCGGGACAGATTACCAAACGATTCTGGAAGGGAAATTCTTTTAGTTCGAGTATGCGTCCTGATATCGTTTTGCATGGTGATGAATTCACGGTGGTTATTGATACCAAATGGAAAAATCTGAATGGTAAAAGCCCTTCTCCGAATGATTTACGTCAAATGTTCGTGTACCATGAATATTTTGATGCAAATAAGGTTGTATTACTTTATCCTGGAGGAGGAGAACTAATAGCAGGACAATTTTATTTAAAAGATCAATCGGGATTTGATGATAAGCATTGCCATGTTTTACAAATTCCAGCAGAGAATAATTTTATTGTGTGGAAAAACAGGATAGTGGAGAACGTAGAGCGTTTGTTGAATTGAAAATTATAAGGATTTTTATTAAACGCAATCGTTGTATTTTACAATACACCATAAACTACCTTTTTATTACAACATAATAAACCTAAAGCTTAAAAAAAGAGGCCAACAAAACTCTCAATTCCAATCTCTCTAAAATTTAGGGGGCATAGATATTCATCTACCCGTTTTCCAAGTATCGTAAAACGCAACCGGACAGCGCCGCCTTTATAATCTAATCCACAACGGTATTTTCTTTTAGAAAACACGACATACATCTCATTCTCTCAATTATTCCAATTCCCCCATTTCAACAATCGTAAGAAGAATCTCAAAAATCCTACTCACGACAACTTACCAAAGCTTACTAAATTCCTCAATTTCTTAGTTAATCACCTTATAATCAGTTTATAAAAACTAAAAATAATTCCGAAGTTTCTTGCATTTCCAGATCATGACTAATTTCTTGAATTAGTCAAAATTCGCATGTATTTATAATTCAACTATTTACAATATAATATATCACATAAGTTAATTATCTGATTCCTTGATATACGTAAATTGTCAATTATTCATATCAGTTAGCCTTGTAGAGTCAATTCTACAAATAAACCCAAAAAACACGCCTTACCTAATAGCACTAATAGGAAAATATATTAACTAGATAATTTTGTTGAATCGATCCATTTCGATTTTGCGAATTGCAAATTCTAGTAGAAAACTTGGGTAAAACATCAACATGAGCAAATGAAAAAACAATATTTAAAACCAACAATCTGGATGGAAGAAATTCAGATGGAGGAGGGCATCGCAGCAACCTCATCGAACACGCGACCTCAAGATGAAACAAATACCATTAGTGAAGAATGGCATAAAGAGGAAGATCAGAACAAAGAATTTGATTGGAACTTTTAGCATGATCAATAGACAAAGAGAAAGAAACATGTTTATGAAAATTATGAAACTTAAAACGAACAACATATTGACATTTATTGCGCTAGTCTGCCTTTCTGTGCTTTCTGCCTGCCAAAAATCGAAAGATGAGCCCGCGGCTAATGCAAATGCATCCGTAATGATTAATTTATCGGTTGGCGACCCTACGGAAGAGAAAGTAAGTTTTGCAGGAAATCGTTCGACTCAAAAAGCTATTCAAAACATTCAACGATCAAATGTTTATTTGGACGGTGGGATGACACTTGAGGTTGCAGTTACCGAACAAGGTAAAACGATTAGCTCTAGCAATTCCGGTAGTAGCGCTAAAGGTTCGCCGAAGGCGTCCGGCAGTAGTATTTTAAGAGCGTTGGCTTATGGTACAATGTATCGTGTAGCGGTGTATGATGCGTCCGGTAATTATGTCAGCAGTCAGGATTATCAATATGGTATCACGCCACCTAGCACATCTATCGCTGTCCAGGCAGGAGCAACTTATACATTTATTGTTTATTCAATCAATAGCACGGAATCCATTCCGGATATAGAAGGAAGAGAGAGTTTAAGCACGGCAAAACTGAGTAACATTAGTGCGGACCTCATGTTTTTCAAAAGAACGATGGAAATACAGTTAGGAATGAATAATCTTGATGCTGTTCTTCAACATCAGTTTAGTCAAATCACGACCAGTTTCGAAATGGACAACACGATGACCGGTGTAATCGAATCAATTAGCAATGCGGCCTTTAATCCAACAAAAGTATCAGGTTCGATAAACTTCGATGATGGAACACTGGATTTTCCTTCTGAAGATGCGTCAGCAAATATTGTCTATCCTACGTCGGCATTTGGAGGTCGAACAATTACGAGTGACCCTACATTTATTATAAGTCCAACAACGGTTTCATCTAATCTAACGATCGCCTCCATGGTTATCGATTCGGAAACAAAAACCAATATCAGTATTCCAAATATTAAAATAACTCCGGGGCATCGCTATAACATGAATATCAAGATCCGTTCATGTCTAGAAGAAGTGACGTCGGCACCTTTGAACTGGAATTATCCGGAAACGAGTTGGCGATTGGGCGGACGAACATTGTATGGAATATATAAAACAGATGAAAATAAGTACTATGAAAGCGGAGAGACGATCGTGAATACCTTTACGGCTCCGGAAGCGAATTATGGATTCCAATTTGACATCACAGAGCTAGACAATGCTTTCAATATGAAAGTAAATGGTACTTACATATACGGCACAACATCCACAAATCAAATACAATTCGAAGAATTCGGTACAGCTGAAGGACAGGCGGTTAATATCGAGTTTCAAGATGGCTCTCAATACGGCGATCAAGTCGACATGATTTACATGTTAAAAGGAACGAGTGTTAATCCGATCATTAGAATCGTAATCAGCAAAACCGGCGAAGTTCAACTGTTCGGTAGCAAAGTAAATAACGGACCACTATTCCCTTTACGATTAAAAGGAAATAGAACTTTTAATAAAGTAACTTGGAACAGCACGGGAAGCAATACGGTGGATGTTTCACAAACGGTTGCAGGAAAAACAGTTATTATCGGTCGAGGCTATGGACGTAAAACGGTGCGCTGTAAATAACATCGTAAAACTCAATTGCATTAATAAATTTCCGGAAGCTAGATCTCGATCTAGCTTCTGTTTTTCTATATATCCACCAGGTCGAAAAACTATTTTAAAAACTATACGTTTTACAGTTATGAAACGAAATGAAGTAAAAGATTTGATCGAACAAGGGTATCACGTATTGCAACGCGGCGGCCCCGTAAAAGTGAAAGGGGATCTTTGGTATTATCTTGAAGAGATTGATGAAGAAGATACCGGTGTATTGGTATTAGCAGATATGCTGCACTTCTCAGATGAAGAATTAGAAAGAGTGAGGGGATAGGATGGTAACACGATCATCGACTTACTTCGTAGCTTCATAGAACTGTACCAAACGAATGTAAGCTGGGCACTTCTCTAATTCCCTTGTCCAGCGCTCGCAATCAGCAAACTGAATTGCTAAAAACTTCCCTGATTCTGTCACCGTGGAAGATGAATTAATCTGTACAGATTCTGGAAATGATTTGCCTAATAATGCGGCTCTAAGTTCTGCTAGTGTCATAGCGCGAATATAACGAAAAGTTTAATATATACCGAAGGCTTCCGGATAGCGGACAGTCCCTTGTATAGCCTTCAATGCTCCATCACTTAATTCAATAGCCGTACTATTGACCTTCGGCAGCTCAAACGAAAAATGAGTATCAAACGTATATGCTGGTTTGTACCCAAAACGTAGTTCACTGGGATCTTCTTGTCGTATTGTTACGTTCATAATCCGTTATCTTGATCTCTGCAACATATAAAATATGCGTCTAATGGACTTAATCGCATATTCTTAATATTTAACGAATTTTAAAAATTTATTAACGATTAATTATCCTATCTTTGGTATGATAATCAGGCTCTGCCTTTGCTTCTCTGAAACAGATCAGTTTACTCATCCATTTTAGTTTCGCTATTTCAGTTGCTTATTTGTTCTCCAATCAACGGTGCAGAAACTATTCGAATTTGTATTCCTTCAAATTCTTCTAAGACACATCATTGCTAGCTAACAACAGATTATTTGTCGCCTTAGGGCGATAACAGAAAGGCTTTTTGCCGGAACAGAATATTTCATTAAACACATAAAACAATGCAAGAAGGAAAAGTAAAATTCTTTAACAACACCAAAGGATTCGGATTTATTACACCTAATGATGGTAGTGCAGATATCTTTGTACACACAACAGGACTTAGAGACAATATCAGAGAAAATGATACTGTAACTTTCGACGTAGAAAAAACTCCAAAAGGATTAAGCGCTACAAACGTGCGTATCGCATAACAAACTTGTAAGTATGTTATTAAAATGTGGCGAAGATGGAAATCTTCTGCCACATTTTTTTTTGAGGAAAGACTGATTTTCTAAGGTTTTTTATCCAAAGAATCTAAACCCTATCAGCACATCCTACCTTCTCTTTTTCTTCATCGTCATTTTCGCTTTCGCACCACCTCCATAATTGTAGGTCTTGCTATTGCTTTCTTTCTTCTTATGGAAAGCGCCGCCTTGACTCTCGTCAATAACGACCTTCTCTTTTGGGGCATCAGAAGGGGTATAGATCAACAAATCTTCCGGCAATGGTTCCACCGGGATTTTCTTGCCCAAAGATTGCTCAATCTTTTTTACTTCCGGTAATTCGATGTCTGTCGCAAAGCTGATCGCGATAGCATCCTCATCAGACGTTTTTAAAACATGTTTTACAAAGCGCTCAATCTCTTCCGGAATTTCGAAATGGAAAATAAATGGAATGCCGCTCAAATCAACATCAGACGTATTCTCATTCGCAACCAATAATATTCTGCACTCCGGCAATTGCTTGAAGATATTGACATCATCTATGTTATAGTCTTGTGGATTGATACCCTGATATAACGCTGCTACACCTTTCTTAACATGTAGTCTTTCCAATAATTTACGTGCCGTATGCACGGTATTGACAAATACCACAACCTTATCGAAAACCTCTTCGTCGCGCATCAAATCATTCAACAAATTGATTTTCGTAGTAAAGTTTGGAACCTGATATAATAAAAGTTCATGTGTGTCGTGGGTATAATCGCCCAGATCTTCAACCTCAATCAACGTAGCAAACGGCATGAAAACATCAAGCATCGCGTGAAGCTTCTCATGCTCCACTGTGCTAAATGCGAGGTACTGAACCTTTCCACAGCTTTGAGCGAGCTCTCGCACCGTATTTGACATCCCTTGTTTTACAATCTCTTCCGCATCATCAACAATGAAGGTCTGTATACGATTCAGGTTCAATCCTAATTTCAGATAAACGGCTCGTGCGCGAGTAGGAGTCGCAACGACAATATCGACACCACGAACTAGGTCTTCAATTTCCTCCTCCATGCTTCCCGAAGATTTTAACCCCATAATAGCGAGGTTCTTGTTTTTGCTAATGCTATAGAACGCTTCCACTATCTCCTCGATACGCTCTTCATTAGGCGCTAAAACCAAAACCTTAGGCGCCTCATCATCCGTATATTTTAAGCGCATCAAGACACCTAAAATATAAGTAGTCGTTTTTCCGGCACCTTCAGGAGCAATACCAATTAAACTATGACCTCCAACAATTCTAGAAAGGGTTTTTATCTGGAATTCCTTCGCAGTAAAATAACCTAATTCGTTCATGTTTGAGTAAAGACGCTTGCTAAGTTTTAATTTATCTAAAGACACTGTTGATTTTTTAAATGAATGTGTAGCGACAAAGTTAATTAAAATATCGCGGTTCTCGGTTATCCAATCCGCTGAGCGAAGCCCTAGACGAGGAATTTCTATGAAACTAAATTTAGTAATTTTCAATATATTTGAGCCCACACACTAACGGGGCCAACCTGAAACTAGCACTTCTAGTAGCTATCGCAATTTACAAGCATCGTACTTGAGTAACTTATTCTCTGAAATATGGCTGCTGTATGGTCGAATATGGACTGAGGACTGTCGAATATCGAATTAACTCCGTTTAGTATGTTTTAATAAATCATTTTTATGTTTATGAACCAAAATCCGACCGTTCGCACCTTTCTCATAAGCCCAATGATACTATGGATCGCATTGATCTCGACCTTCTCGTTGATGGTCAATGCCTGTCATACCGATCAAAGCAATGGTGTATCAACGAACGAGCAACAACGATTGGATAGCGTCGCCAAGCGAGAGTTCCTAAAATATTTTACCCTTTCGATCGAATCCAGAGAAGCGGACGCAGACACCCTGCTGAAAGCCTATGAGCGAACAGAAGGTTATAGAGATAACATATATTATTGGATTACGAAAGTCGGGAAATTAAACTATGGTTTTAAAAATGATACACTAGTCAAAATTGTAGAAGCTATTGATATCCCTAAATCAAAGCCTGAAGAATGGGTTCTTCAACAGTTGATATTGTTGAAAAGTAAATCCAACGATCGAGATCTCAACCCATCGGCCGTATTAAAACAATTGATTGAAGCGCGTTCAGAAGCCGAAAAACTTAATTCCATATTTATATATGAGCTAGACAACCTTTTAGCAATGTCATATTATGTCAATGGGGATACAGAAAATTCATTGAAACATGTAGAATTGCTGAAGCGGAATTATCCTTATCCGCATCATCCCAGATTTAGGCAAATGTATTACGATATACGTTTCATGCTCTCATTAAATTACAATGACAAGGTCAAAACGAAGGAGTTTTTAGATAGCTGCCAATCCTTAGCCATCGCATTAAATGATACACTTGCGCTGATGCGATCCTACGACTTCGAAGCGCAATGGCTTAAACGGACGGGCAGAACGCAAGAAGCAATAGAGAAGGCGAGGGTTTACTTTCAATTTGCCAATGAGACGAAAAGGTACAATGCGATAAAACGCTATCTTAACTTTGCAGAATTATTTCTTGCCAACGGTCAGCCGGATTCCGCAATTTTCTATCTGAACCAAGGTGTTAAATTGGATTCGATTCAAAAAAATAACACCAAGGATTTGGCAGGAACTTACCTCGTATATAGTGCATCATATGCAATGAAAGGTGATTTCAAACGAGCTTTTGATTACAGCAAAAAGGAAAATGAAGCATTTAAAGAAGCGACTGAACTTATTCAGAAGACTGAAATTGCGGAACTGACAGCGCGCTATGATGCCGAAAGGAAAGACGAAGCTATCCAATCGCTGCAGACCAATAATGAATTAAACGACAAATTGATCTTACAGCAACGTTGGACCTTCAGTATATCAATTGCTTTACTCGCTCTGCTAGGCTTCTTTCTGTTCAATTTCTACAAGCAGAAGCTCTTTAAAGCGCGGCATGATAAATTGCTGCTAGAAAATAAACAGCTTCTCTTAGAGCAAAAAAATAGGCAGAATCAGTTGAACCCTCATTTCATCTATAATTCCATCGCAAACCTACAAGGCCTCATCAGTACCAACCAAAAGCAAGAAGCCAATCAATATCTGATCACATTGACAAGAGTAATCAGAGATATGCTCGAGCTGAATCGAAAAGACTTCATCCCTTTAGAAAAAGAAATCAAAAGTTTGCAGAATTATGTCAATTTACAACAGATGCGATTTAGTCATTCTTTCGATTTCAAAGTAGATTCTACTGATTTGGATATAGATAATATCCTAATTCCGCCCATGCTAATTCAGCCATTTGTTGAAAATGCTATTGAACACGGTTTAATGAACCTCGATCGTCAAGGCTGTTTACAAGTGAAGTTCTATCAGGATGACAGGACCTTACATATCGAAATCACCGACAATGGAAAAGGGGCGACAGAAGAATCCGTCAAAAATTTTGAAAAGGAATCTCTTTCCCATATTATCACGCAGGAACGTATTGAATTGCTTTATGGTAAGGATATCAAGACTGCTGGATTAAAGACTTTTCCAAATTTCAGAACCGATGGCTCTGGATATAAAGTTGAAATATATATACCATTAACCTTATTTTTTGATTAAAATATGCTGAAGATCTACATACTTGAAGATGAGGAAAACATACTCCGATACATCCGTACCATCCTCGATGAAATTCCTTATGTCACTGTGCTGGGTTCCGCAGCTTCTGTAAAGAAGGCGCAAATAGAAATTCCCAAAGAATCTCCTGATCTTATTCTTTCCGATATTCAACTCAAAGATGGAATTAGTCTAGAGTTGCTTGCAAACCTTAATCTGGATACCCACATCATCTTTATCACCGCATTCAATCAATACGCAATGGAAGCCTTAAACCTCGGCGCCATTGGCTACCTAACAAAACCAATAGACCCGAATCTCCTAGTTGAGAAGATTGAGCAGTGCTATAAGAAAACGTCAGAATTTAAGTTCAATCAACTGCAACTTAAGATTGCTGAAAATCATCTGAAGCATCCCTCGATACCCAAAAAGATCGCTCTACGGACTTTTGAGTTTACTCAAATCGTAAATGTGGAAGACATACTGTATTGTTATAGTGATAAGGGCTATACAACGTTTAACCTCAAAGATGGTGTCAGTCTTATGGTTTCTAAGGTAATCAAGCACTTTGAAGCCACGTTACCTCCAGAACAATTTATTCGCTGTCATCAATCGTATCTAATTAACTCTCATTTTATCCATAAATACTATAAGGACGGACAATTGGAAATGCGAGATGGTAAGAAAATTCCGGTTTCTAACCGAAAGCGAGAAGCCATCATGCAGTTTATTGAAAGACTTACCTAGCACTGTTGATTTTAATTTTTAGTTGTTTAAACGCACTTTCCAGTGCGTTTTTTGTGTTTTATGGCCCTTTTATTCTGATCCTACATCTTTCGAAAATCGAATATTTTCCAAAACTCAACGCTTATTGATTTATATAGGCACCAATCTTTAATCTCACGAAAATCTTTAAAATATTCCTTGATATTTAAATCAACAAACAAGTCAGAGATGAAAAAATTAGAGAAAATTGAGACCAAAAAAATATTAGCGACAGCCAATATCAAAGGTGGATCGATTGGACTCCAATCAAGCTTTAGTAATGATACAGGTATTGTCACTGGTGGCGTTGATCCGACATGCAATAAAAGCACGGGCTATGTAGTGGCTGACAACTGGAGAGACTATGTCGATTTATAACAGTAGTACACACACACACACACATTAATACTAATAAAACCATGAAAAAATTAGAAAAATTGAAACAAAGCAAATTGGTTAACACGAACCAAGTTAAAGGTGGCATTCTTGGCGGACGCGGCTTATCAAATGGTATCGACAATGGCGTTCTTCCGACAAGAAGTAGTTCAAATGAACTTTTCGGAGATTCATCAGTTGCTGACCATATCGACGACGGTTGCACAAGACCATAATTAAAACGAATAAACAAAATACTTACACTTATAAAATTTATATTCTATGAAAAAGTTAGAAAAATTAAATGCAAACAAACTTGCAAACACTGAGCAAGTTAAGGGTGGCGCAGGCATCTTCGTTGATTTCTCAGTAGATGTAGTAGACGGAGGTTCAGTTCCAACAACAGAGCACAGACCTACAAAAGGTCGCTTAGCAGAGCACTATACTTGTGACCATGCTCCTGATACAAAGTAATAATTTGCAATCAGCTAGTTTAAGGGAGCTGTCCATTATGGGCAGCTCCTTTATCTTTTTACTAGTATTTAGTAGTTAGTATTTAGTATAAAGACCTAAGGCGGGATAAGATATTAGAACATAGATGTAAGATATAAAAGTATGAGCGCTTGTCTGAAGCAGGAAAAAAAGGATGCAAAGATTGACAGGATCTTGCCAATCTTCTCATCCTTCCTTTCTTGGTTCAAAGACAACACAGCTTTCCTTTCTTGATTCAACACAAAATTCCCTTTCTAAACTAACCAATCAGAAAATACTCTAAGATCTATTCCCACCCTAGGTTGTCATGTCCTAAAAAAAG
>DELI01000014.1 GCA_002354335.1 Sphingobacterium sp. UBA2700
CCTATTTCAGGGATGGACAGTATAATTTGAGATGTATAATTTGTCTTTGAACCAAGAAAAGAAGGATGCAAGGATTGACAGGATCAGGCATGTTGTCTTGAACCAGGAAAGGAAGGATGCAAGGATTGTCAGGATCCTGCTTATCCTTTAATCCTTTTTTTCAAAATAGTACATAGTATTCCCTTCCTAAGTCTAACATCTAATATCTAATGTCTATGATCTAAAAAAAAAAAGCGGCCCCAATATTCTTGGAAGCCGCCTGTTTTCATAGGTGTTCAATATGTTTACATTCTTGGTCTACGCATACCGCCGTGGCCCATATTGTCCTCGACTGGCGCTATACCAGAGAATTTCTGTAGTTTAAAGGTAAAGGTCAGCATAAAGTAGCGACCTAAGCGGTTCGTTTGTCTATCCAATAGCATGCTCTCCTGAACAGTTCTGGATAGATTCGTTTGCTCATTCAACAAGTCAAATGCCTGTAGGCGTACCGTCCCACGTTGCCCTTTCAATAGCTTCTGCTCGATATAAGTATTGATGATGAACGGATTGGCGCTTGTTAATGGACCGTAGCCTGAGTTGAACGACTTCGACAAGTCGGCACCAAAAATCGTTGTCGGCGTAATATTTACCGATCCGATTAGCGTAGGCGTCCAGGTAGATACATTATTGTTATTGGTACCCATGCTATTTCTAGTATGGTTGAAGGCATAACGAACGCCCGGGTTGATCTCTAAATTCTCAGAAGGGTTATAACGGAACATCAAACCTTGGTTAAATACCCAGTTATTGGCAATATTCTTCGTCCCTGTCGTTTCTTCTAGGTCCTGAGAGATATATGAGATGTTCTTATTGTATGAAACACCCCCCATCAACATGATGTTGTAGGTTTTCTCTTTCAGCGATTTTCCATAATGGTAGAATGAACTCACATTGTACACAGCATCCGACTCATTCAAATACTGCGTCTGAGAAACCATACCCAAATTTTCAATTCTCTGTCTTTTCACATAAGAAACAATACGATCGGTCGTCAAGTTACCATTCATCATTGCAAAGAAGGTATTACCCTTTTGGAAGTCCCCTGAACGGTATCTCATCATCACGCGATGTCTGAACTCCGGATTCAAGTTCGGGTTACCATAGGTAATATTCGTTGAGCTATTTCCAACCGCATAAGGAAGAATTTGGTTTAACGTAGGCTCATTCGATTGTCCTGAATAATTGATGCTGATGTTCTTCTGACGAGAGAACTTGTACTCGAATCTCGCAATTGGCATCCAGTTTAAATTTGTACGATCGATCACTGCGCTAGCATCATCGCTGGAAGCATCTCCCAACATTTTGGATGGCTGTACTGCAGCACCTAAGGAATATTTGATTTTATCATTCTCGTAGGCGTAGCTTGCACCAAAACGATGTGTAGTGAAGGAATAATCCTGATCGTAGTGATAGTTCAACATACGTTCCGCAGTGTTCGGCAATACATTGTCAGCCGCATCAAAAGCATCTTGATATTGTTTATTATCGTAATTGTTCTTGTTGAAATCGTACGAAATCTCGATTTTACCGTGTTGCGAAACAGGCTCCAGATAGGATAAACTAGCACCTGCATTCCAGCTTTTATTATTCAATTCTTGAACCGTGCGCTCATAGATCTCGCCCAGTGTAGAGCCCTGTTCATTCGGATCGTTAATCAAACGCTCAAGTATACCTTGATAGTCTTTCGAAGTCGAGGCATTATCGTAGTTAAAGTTCATGAACAAGTTGCGCCCTTTATCACTTAATTTACGATTGTACAATCCACTGATGCCAAAGCGCGGTGCATCGCTGAACGAGCCTTCAGTGCGCGTATCAGAGTTATCCAACAGCCCATTCTCGTCGAAAAATCTACCAAAGGAAGAAGAGTTGGCATCCGTGCCGTTGAATCCAAATTGCGGGGTAATCTTCACATAATCCTTGTCCGAGATATTCCATTCCAAATTACCTTCGAAACGATGGCTCGACAGGATGTTGTTCGCCGTAGAATCAGAATATTGATCCTGCGTTCCATTTTCTACAAAATATTGCGTCAAGCTGTTTGTCAAAAGGTCATTATCATCGCGTCCGTATGAGTAGCTACCATATACTTTCAACTTATCCGAGAAGTCGTGACGAATGTTGACCCCGATGGAACCTGCATTCGTAAGTCCGGAAGCACCTCCAAACATACCGCCTCCGCGGCCGCCACCACCGCCCATACGACGACGTGCACCACCTCCCATAGTATTGAAATCAAATAAAGGAGCATTGATGTTGTTCAAGTTTCCTAAAACAGAAACCTGGGATTTATCAGTCATACCCATCCACATTCCGGTAGCCTGATAACGATCTTCCGTACCATAACCTGCACGAAGCGTCGTCATGTAGCCTTTATTGTATTTGGGATCGATTTGAATATTGATTATCTTCTCCGAATCGCCCGATTTATTACCGGTGATATTTGCCATATCACCATAGTCGTCTACCACTTGGATTTTCTCGATAATATTCGCTGGAAGGTTCTGCGTTGCAGTTTTCACATCGCCACCAAAGAAATCCTTTCCATTGATACGAACTTTGGTCACCTGCTCGCCCTGAGCCGTTACATTTCCGTCCTTATCAACTTCAACGCCTTGTAATTTCTTCAAAGCATCTTCAGCAACAGATCCTTCGCGAAGTTTTAAGTCTTTTGTGGAGTACTCTACTGTATCTCCTTTTACTTGCACGGTCAATACACCTTGCACAACAACTTCCTCAATCATGTTCGAATTCACTTTCAACATGAAGGTCGGAACGCGAACTTCAGTCTGTCCCTCTGGAAAGTCCACTTCCTTCTCGGAAGCATCAAATCCAAGGCTGCTTACGCGTATCTTAAATTTTTGCGCTTTCACATTTTCGAAAGTATAAAACCCCGCCTGTGAGGAGCTGGTGCCCATCGAATCAGCATCCGCGATTAATCTTACTGATGCACCGGAAATAGGTCTCGACTCCGTGTCGAGCAACATTCCCTGCACGACCCTTTTCGTTTGTGCATAGCCTGTTGTGCCCATAGCAAGCAAACAAACAAATAAAAAGGCTCTTACAATTCTATCCATATATTGTGTTTTTCTAAGTCTCATTCAATGGTCCGACAATCCAAATCTCCGTTTTTGCAGCATAAGGAATGCGAACCGTCGGTGTCGAAGGCGCTCCATAGATACCCCTATTCTGTTGGGGCCTATTGCGCAATGCCTTCTGCAATATTGCATATTGATTATTCAGCTGTACTTGAATCGCTACGGTCTGCTTTGGATCTTTTAAGCCAATCGCATCAATAGGGATCTTTGCCTCATAAATCAGTTCGTTATCCGGAGTCAATTTCGCAATCGCCTGTACGCCATAGGTATTTTCAAAAGACAACAAGCCATCAACGATGCGTTGAAACCCTTTGACACCATAGCCACGACTACGCTTGATTAATTCCTCACGGACATTCATGTTTTCATAATTGTCATCTTGACGCATCGCGCGACGAGATTCGCTATCCGGTATCGGAAAAACCAATGCCGCCCCCTCTTTCTTCTTTCCGTCCTTATTAACGTTTATAATAAAGCCATTCCGCACGGCTTCATATTGCAGCATCTCGTTCTTTACCTTGATCGCCGCGAATATAAAGTCCGCATCGTTGCTGACCGCAAAACTCCAGCTGGAGTCCTGATCCATCGGCGTCAATTTATCCGTCCATTCCGCCAGATTAGCATCTATTGTAACAGGAAATGTAGGCACTAAGCGGTATTCTTCCTTTTTCTTCCGCTGCGCAAAAACACTCGCACATACGAAAACTAACAGGGTACAAATAATCGTTCTTTTCATGAGTCTATTTTGTAAGCTTTTTTGACATTAGAATACTCAAAATAGTTTACTCTACCTATATTTCAATGCAAAGAAAATTATAAGAAGTGTAAATAAATGTAAACGAAGATGGATAACAGAGAAGTTACATTCTGGATTAGTATTTAGTAGTTAGTAGTTAGTAGTTAGTAGTTAGACCTATGGCGGACTACAATAGTTCGTTTTTTGTCTTGAACCAGGAAAGGAAGGGACGTTTGTCTTGAACCAAGAAAAAAGGGTGTAAGGATTGACAGGATATTACGCTATAGGTCTTTATACTAAGTACTAAATACTAACTACTATTTTTGAACCAAGAAAAAAAGGATGTAAGGATTGACAGGATCCTGCTTATCCTCTAATCCTTCCTTTCTTGGTTCAAAACAAATCATCCTTCCTTTCCCAAAGCACAAACCTATTGCCCGCCATAGGTCTAAATACTAAGTACTAACTACTAACTACTATTCCCGCCAAAGTTCTAAATACTAACTACTAACTACTAACTACTAACTACTATTTCCCTATCTTTACCCCCATGGAAAACCCTTCATGTTTATTATCGACTTTTCAGCGGGATTTCATAGAGGCTGGATGTGATGAGGCTGGACGAGGATGTCTTGCAGGGCCGGTTTTTGCGGCGGCAGTAATCTTTCCGCCGGATTATCACAATGCGGTATTAAACGATTCGAAGAAATTATCAGAAAAAAAGCGCATGGCCTTACGGCCAATTATTGAGCAGGAGGCGCTAGCCTTTGCAGTTGCTTCGGTATCGGCGGCGGAGATTGACAAGATCAATATCCACAAAGCATCCTACTTAGCCATGCATAAGGCGATAGACCTGTTGAAACTGAAACCCGAATATCTTATTATAGATGGGAATAAGTTTATCCCTTACCCCGACCTTCCATACAGCTGTATCGTCAAAGGCGATGGGAAGTACCTTTCTATCGCGGCGGCTTCGATCTTAGCGAAAACCTATCGTGATGAGTATATGGACAATCTGGCGATTGATTTTCCGGACTACGATTGGTTGCAGAACAAAGGCTATCCTACGGTAAAGCATCGGGACGCTGTAATTCGCCTCGGTTTGACGCCACACCATAGAAAAACCTTCAGAGTTTCGGATCCGCAATTGGCCTTATTCTGAAGGTTTAATAAAAAAATCTTATAATATGACTTAGCTTGCTTTAACGGCAGGCTTCTTTTTGTTGTGCTTATAGCCCATCCATGCCGCAAATCCTAAACCGATCACCAAAATAATCGATGCGATTAAAGAGATGATGTTCGAGATACGCATAGATTCCGGCGCAAATACAAATTCTACTTTATGATTTCCGCCCGGAAGTTTTAATCCGCGTAAAACATAATCCGCACGGATGATCGGTGCTTCCTCTCCATCGATATAAGCTTTCCAACCTTTATCATAAAAGATTTCCGAAAATACCGCGAATCCTTCTGTAGGTGTACTGTACTCATATTTCAACGTATCCGGATGGTAAGATACCAAGTTGATTTGCGCATTTGGCGAATTGGCAATTCCTTTGTCGTTAAACTGGTTTTTGAATCCTTCATTCACCACCGCCTCTTTACGAGGGTCGATGGTTCCTAAAGTGCTCATTTCCTCATTATTGCTCTTCACGAAAGTTACCTTATCTACGAACCAAGCATTGCCTAATGCAGAGCTACGGCGCTCAATACGATCTGAATTATTAGAAGGGTCTTTTGTGATTACATAACGAACGTTCAACATATCCAAAACATCCTCGTTGAGCGTATTATTAAATTGATTTTCAATCAATTCCTGGAAACGCATCAATTTCGCTGCATGGTATCCACCAATACTCTTATGGAAGTAAGACGCACTCGCATCCTGGAATGGGCTAGTGGTCAAATCGAATACACGGTATGACAAATCCTTATCCATATGGATCAATTGATCTACTTCACGCTCAGGAATAGGCTTGTCGTAAATGCTCTTGTCAACAAAAGCATCGTTATTTAAATAACGCTTATCTACCGTCCATAAGTCAACCAAGGTAATAAATGCGATTGCCGCAATTAAGATGCTTGCTGAAAGTTTTTTCTTCACGAATGCCCAAACCAAACCAATCGTTAAAGCAACGATTAGGAACGAACGCCAAGCATCTTTCGATGCTAAGTCCGCACGGTCTTTCAATAGGGCATTCGACAATTCGTTTGCAATATTTTGGTCTTCCACCATTTGTTGCAGCTGCGCAACGTATTGCTGATGCTGCGAAGTACGTAAATCTAGGATACTAGGCATCAATGCCACAATTAAACAAACCGCAGCAACAGCCCCACCGGTGTAAAGAATAGTCTTATCTAGTTTCGGGATCTCATTTCCACGAACAATCAGTTCGTTGATTGTCAATACTGCTAGTATCGGAATCAACACTGCCGGAATCACCAAGATCGATTCTACTGCTCTAAACTTATTGTACATCGGGAAATAATCGAAGAACAAGTCGGAGATCAATGGGAAATGTCTACCAAAGGATAGCAATATCGCTAAAACCGTAGCGGTTAGTATCCACCATTTTAGGCGGTTTTTAACGATAAACAAACCTAATATTGCTAGAAAGACAATACCTGCACCAAAATACCAAGGTCCTGATGTAAAGGATTTCTCGCCCCAATAGGTCGGGAAGTAGCTTCTTGCCATCTGAACAGCTTCGGCTTGTGGCGCGCCAACTTTCGTTAAGGCTTTTACCACATTTGATTTCTCATCCAATACGCCTGAAGAACGTCCCCCATAAGCATTCGGAATAAGGAACGTGATGTTCTCACCGATACCCTGGCTCCATGCATAAGCGTACTCTTTATCTAATCCGGATCCGGCATTTCCTGAATCATCGGTTTTCGTTAGATTCGATTTACCGCGGATGGTTTCTTTCGCATACTCGTAGGTAGGAAATAATACCGACGCATTAACCAATACCGCCAAAACGACACCGATCAACTGCAATACCGAGGCTTGTATGAATTTGTTGAGTTTTTTATCACGGATAGCATAGTATAGCTCAAATCCTACTAAAACTAAGATACAAAGGAACAGGTAGTAAGTAATCTGCACGTGGTTTGCGCGAAGCTCCAAGGCCAAGAATAGCGCTAAGAGCGACGGTCCCCAAAAGCGGCTCCCGCGATAACATAAGATTACAGACGCTATGATAGGCGCCATATAGGCGATGGCATAGGCCCTACTGAGGTGCCCCGCTTCGACATAAATAATATTATAGGACGAAAAGGCAATGGCTATTGCACCTAAGGCGGCGAGCCATGGCCGTATCTTCAATACACTAAATAGGAAATATCCCCCCAATAAAAAGAGCAATAACACATCCGATGGAGGTGGAAAAACCGCCCGAATCGCAGGTCCTATATGGGTTGTTAGGTTATTAGCATGATCATACCATATCTGATAAGTCGGCATACCGCCAAACATGGAGTTTGTCCACAAAGGTGTCTTCCCATCCTTTTCTTTGTAATCGAAGATTTCTTTCTGGCTGCCTCTAGCTTGCATCACATCATGCTGTAACAACGTTTTCCCTTGCCACACCGGTGTAAAGTAGAATACAACCAACAGAAGGAAGATCCCTATGACAGATAGGTGATTCGCGTTTTCCTTAAACCAATTTTTCATTTAATGTATAGGATTATTGATATAGCCCCAAAAATATAGAATTGATTTCAATTATTGAGAACTAATTTTGATGTAGATATGAGACATTAGATAGGAGACATTAGCGTATGGTCGCTAGCCTGCTTCTTCCTTTTCTTGAAGTTGCGATAGATTTTAGTATAGAATCCTATGAGTCTGCTTCTGCTTAAAACCATTGTAAAGCCCTTTCAAACCCAATGCATAACCCAATCAAAGCCGCTCTGAAAGGGGTTTGATTGGGTTATGCATTGGGTAGTATTTAGTAGTGAGTAGTTAATAGTTAGTAGTTAGTACTTAGTACTTAGTAGTTAGTAATTAGACCTAGGGCGGCAATAGTATTTAGTAGTTAGTACTTAGTAGTTAGACCCAATCCTGTAAATCCTTGCATCCTTTTTTTCCTGGTTCAAGACAAACGTTCCATTCCTTTCAAAACAAAAACATCCTTCCATTCCTTTCAAAACAAAAACATCCTTCCCTTCCTTCCAAAACAAAAACATCCTTCCCTTCCTTCCAAAACAAAAACGTCCTTCCTCTCAAAGCCAAACACACCTTTCCTGATTCAGACAGAAAAAACGAACAATTGCAGTCCGCCCTAAGTCTAAATACTAACTACTAAATACTAACTACTACCCTAGCCTTTCTGTATCAAATTCTTAATATTGGAAAGTTCGCCGAAGAGTACGAGTAGATCATTTTCGCGCAATACGGTGTCGGATTTTGCTATTCCGGATGCTTCTTTTAAGACTTTGGTGGAGCCTTCGGCTGTGGTTCCGGTTTCGACCTGGACGGTGGTGAGGACGATAACTTTATACTTATTGGTCAAATCGGCATCTTTTAGGGTCATGCCGACGTATTTTGGGGGAACTTTGGTTTCGATAATGCTGTATTTGTCGGAGACCTTGAAGGAATCGACGATATCGATATTGTCCAAACGCATGGCTAGACGTTCCGCCGCTTCTTCTTCGGGCATGATGTATTCGTCGATATTCATGGCCTCCAATACGGTTTTCTGCAAATCGGAGACAACTCGACCGATGATACGCTTTACTTTGAGTTGCTTCAACAAAGCAACCGTCAATAAACTAGCGCCCTCCTCTTCGCCGATCGCAACAATAACGGCATTGCTGTCGCGCAAGGGCAGCGAGCTAACGGCTTCCTTATCGGTCGAGTCTAAACATACGGTATGGGTAATACGATCTTTTGTCTGCTCGACGATACTTAAATTCTTGTCTGCAGCAATCACTTCATGACCTAATTCAGTGAGGTGAATAGCCAATGATCTTCCAAAATGCCCAAGTCCCAGTACGATGTATTTCATGATTAAAACAGAATTTTTTCAGTTGGATAAATATAACTCTTGTTCTTCGTATTCTTAATAAAGGCTACCAGTAAAGTTAACATACCTACACGGCCAACAAACATGGTCAGCATCAGGATAATCTTACTCGTAGCTGACAAGGAAGCGGTAATCCCGAGTGATAGACCACAGGTGGTGTAGGCTGATATGGTTTCGAACAAGAGCGGCACCATTTGCTGATTTGGATCGGAGAAATTCAGCAGAACAAAGCTCAGCATGATTGTCAATATGGATAATAAGATAATGGCGAAAGATTTATTGACTGACTCCGAAGCAATCTTTCTTTTAAAAATTTCGATGGATTCTTTCCCTCTAGCCAGTGCGACAATATTCATCAGAGCAATCGCTACGGTCGTAACTTTCACACCGCCCCCGGTAGATCCAGGGGACACCCCTATCCACATTAATGTAACGATCATAATGAGGGTAGGAATATTGATAAAATTGAGATCGACGCTGTTAAATCCGGCAGATCTCGCGGAATTTGCCATAAATAACGAAGTTACCCAATCACCATATATGGTTTTATCGTCTATAAGGCTGTGGTTCTTCTCCAATAGAAAATACGACACTGTCCCCAAGACGATAACAACTAAATTACAAAGTACGATAAAACGTGAATTGAATGAGAATACCTGCGGTTTATGTTTATAGTTTCGCCGCAGGATATATGTGCAGATCAGCGCATCAATACGCGTCTTGATAAGGGTATAAAAGTTGAATATTGTACCAAAGCCAAGGCTTCCGATGATAAACATTGAAGAAACTGCGAGCTGAAAATTATAGTTGAAACGGTAATCCTGATTGTTCACGCCTTCCTTAATAATGGTGAACCCGGAGTTACAGAATCCGGAGATGGCATGGAAAGCGGCAAAGAAAACACGTTCGCCCAAGCTGTCAAAGAGTTTCGGGTCTAAGGAGAAAAAGATAAGAAGTCCGCCGATAAACTCAAAGAGGAAGGTGATCAAAATAATGGTGATCAGGGTCGATATGACCGAATTCAATTTGTTTTCACCCAATATTTCACCGAACATTAATTGATTTTTAAAGGAGAAACCTCCGGAGAAGAAATAGCCAAAGAAGCCCGTAAAAGTCATGATTCCTAACCCGCCGACCTGGATGAGCGCCATTACAACGGCCTGTCCAAATAGCGAGAAGTTAGTAGAAATATCTGTCACCGACAGCCCGGTTATACAGACGGCACTTGTTGCCATGAAAAATGCATCGATAAAACTTAATGGTGCTTCCGTCGTTGTTCGTGGCAGCATCAGCAATACAGCGCCTAAGATAATGAGGCCCAAGAAACTGACAACAAAGAGTATGGTTGGGTTGAAATAGAAGTTATCGAAAAAAAGGCTGCTTCGGGAGAGTTCCGAGAGAAACATGATGGCTATACCCATATACAGCCATTCGTCTTTCGCGAAGGTGCTGATCAAGCCTCCCGAATGCCGGGATAGTGTTACGACGAGAAAATAGGCGGTAATGACGACGCCGGAGTAATGTGAAACATTGATTTTTCTCGTTACCAATATGGAAGATACGGTTCGGATAGCTTCAAATAGAAACAGGCCGTAATACATGAATACGACAATTTCTTTTGTGATATCAGCAAGAGCAGGATCCGTTATATAGCCTACGTGCAGCACCATCGTAATGGCGCAGACCAAACTTACATAGAACAGAACTTGATCGACCGCTTTGTTGTGGTATCTAAATATGAATCTGAGAAAACTAAAGATAGAGTCCATTCGCTACAAACTTAGGAATAAGCATTGAAATACAGGCTTCCTTTTCACGTGAAACTAGTTCTCTTTTTTCTCGTCTTTATCCTTTTTCTTGAAGATCCCTTTAAAGAAATTTCCTGTTTTCTTGATCACATTTTTGGATTCGTCGACAATATTCTTCGCTCCTTCAGCTGTTCCCATTAATTTCGCCTCGCGTTCTTTGCTTATTCCGGCACATTGTTTTATACCTTCCAGCAAGCTTTGCCAAAGCGTTTTAAAGAAGGTATGTTCAGGTACGCGACGGTAGTTTACTTTTCCGATATGATACTTTTCGTTGGCATCCGGATTACTGTCGTTGATGAGTATCTGATTGACTAAGAATGAGGCGATACCTTTTTTCTCGTTGTCAGAACCCGGTTTATTTAATAAGCTGATCTTAAGATGGTCGTAATCAAATCTAAAGTCTCCCCAATTACGGTAATCGTTCGCTGACATGTTAAAACTAACCTTGCGAATATTGCCGGATGCGATTTCCACATTCAGTAGCGGTTTTAAGATTTTATTGAAAGCAGGTGCCTGCATAGGTCCTAATGTACCTTTATAAGTGTGTGCACCATCTTTGCTTAACATGTCGAAACCAAACTGGACGTTCAGATTTCCTGCGTTCATGATTTTTGCTGAAAGATTAGCCTTCATCTGCTTTTGCCGTTTCAGATGCAGGCTATCGTTGGTCAGATTGGTGATTGTTCCCCGAGCGTTGTTAAAGGTGATCACCCCTTCTCTGTTAAATTTTGCACTGTGCTCACCATAAAGAACATCAATATTATCCACGAAAACCGTGTCTATACGGATCAGCTTTTGCACTTTCATGAGTTGCTGATGCGGCGAACTTCCAATTTTCGAAATGCTCTTCTTTGGATACCGCTTATCATTATACAGTGATACGGATCCGTTTTTAATCTGTACATGCTCAGCGATTGTCTGCTGATCATCGATAAGCTGTTTGAAATTGAGCTTTTCGAAACGAAGCGTATCAAATTTCATGACCGCCATCGTTACATTTTGCCCTCTTGTTTTAAAGTAGGCTGCTTTACTCATCTTCGGCGAGTACTCTACTTTCGTTAGCAGGACATTTTCTTCCTGGGTATTGATCTTCAAACGGTCAAATTTCGCTTTGTAAATTCCGTTAGATAGATCGTAGGTAAAACCGGGCACATCAATTTCCACCATTTTGGTATAAAACAGGCGCGTAGAGTCGTCTATCGAGGTTTCGTCTACTAATACGTCGTGTACATTAATGCCAATACTATCCAAAACGATGTCGCTTGACTTTCCTTCTTCAATCTTAGAAAATTTAAACTTGACGTTTTCGATTTTGATATCTCTAACATTGATCGCGCTGAAGACATCTTTAATATTGTCGTAAAGCGTTTTTGATTTTTTATCGACGATCGTATCGTTATAGGCATGATACTCCTGTATCATGTGAATATCCGGTGATTCAAAGTTGATGGTCTTGATAAATAGGGTTCTATTCTTTATGACATCCCAAAGATTGAAGCTTCTTACTTTTAAAGCGGCTAACTTTATATGGTATCGGCTGTTTGGCGCAAGTTTATTCGCCACCATCTGCCTGTATACTGCAGAATCGGGAACCAATTCCGCATTTTTTAGTGTTACATTTCCTAACGCAACATTCAGATCCAGGTCGTCATAGCGTAGAGAATATAGGCCATTTGTCGCATTTGCAACAGTTTCTTTGAGTTTTGTCTCTACAATGGGTTTCCAATTTCTACTATAATACCAGGCGACGCCCAATACTAGCAGTATAAGCCCAAGCAGCACTCCAATTATCCATTTCCAAACTGGTTTCATAATTTTCTATACGGTTTTTGCCATAATATCCTTTAGCAGAAACAATAATATAGTAAATATGTTTAGTTAGTTGCGATTATTTTCGTTGTTATAGATACTGATATAGCTATCGTAACGCGATGGTTCAATTTCTCCGGCTTCTACAGCCTGCAGTACGGCACAACCCGGCTCGTTTATGTGCCTGCAATTATGGAACTTACATTGATTGAGAAGGGCTCGCATTTCAGGGAAGAAATGTGACAATTCCTGAGGTTCTATATCGACTATTCCGAGCTCACGAATTCCTGGGGTATCGATTAATTTGCCTCCAAATGGAAGATCGATCATCTCGGCGAAGGTTGTTGTATGCTTACCTTTATCCGACCAGTCGGATATTTCTCCGGTTTTCAGATCCGCTTCCGGAACCACAGCATTGACTAAGGTTGATTTTCCTACGCCCGAGTGGCCGGAAACCAAGGTAGTTTTATCTTTTAACAAGGCTCTGACTTCGTCAATATGCTCGCCCTCCAATGCCGATACAGCATAGCAGGGATAACCAAGCTGCTCATAAAGTGCCATAAATTCTTCCAATAGTTCCAATCCTTCATCACTAAAAAGGTCGAGCTTATTGAATATCAAGACTGCAGGTATGCTATAAGCTTCTGCGGTAACCAAGAACCGGTCGATAAATCCGGTGGATGTCGCTGGTGAAGCGAGTGTAACGACGAGTATTGCCTGATCCAGGTTTGCACCAATAATCTGGGTTTGTTTGGATAGGTTGACAGATTTTCGGATGATGTAATTTTTCCGAGGTTCCAATTCATTGATTACGCCGTTCTGCTGACCGGGTTCCAGTTCAAACTCCACCCAATCGCCGACGGCAACAGGGTTGGTGCTTTTGATACCATGTGTTCTAAACTTCCCTTTGATTCTACATTCATAGCGAACATTGTCGGGTCCAAGAACCTGATACCAACTACCTGTAGATTTAGTTACTAAACCGCGCATACAAAATCCCTCTTTCCTGTTAAATCTGTCATTATTCTACGCAAAAATGGAAAAAATTTATTAATCTTTACGTCTATTTGAATTTGTTAACTTTGTTGTTAGCGCATTAATAAAAAACGATTTTGAAGAAATTATTCCTTTTAGATGGAATGGCATTAATATACCGTGCGTATTTTGCATTGAGCAAAACACCTCGATTAACGTCATATGGGTTGAATACGGGTGCTATTATGGGTTTTACAAACACCTTATTGGATGTTTTAAAAAACCAGAAGCCTACCCACATTGCTGTTGTCTTTGATACATCAGCCCCTACAAACAGACATATTGAATTTGAGAGCTATAAGGCACAACGTGAGCAGATGCCTGAAGATCTTGCTGCATCAATTCCTTACATCAATCGATTAATCGAGGGATTCAATATCCCGATTATTTCGATGGATGGTTTCGAGGCCGACGATATAATCGGTACGCTTGCAAAAAAAGGAGAGCAAGCAGGATTCACCGTTTATTGCATGACCCCGGATAAGGATTTCGGACAATTGGTATCTGATAATATCTTTATTTATAAACCTGCCCGCATGGGGAATGGTGCAGAAGTGTTGGGTGTTCCTGAGATTTTGGAGAAATGGGAAATCAACAATGTGCATGAGGTTATTGATATTTTAGGGCTCTGGGGCGATGCTGTGGATAATATCCCAGGTATTCCCGGTGTTGGAGAAAAAACGGCTAAGAAGCTGATCCAGGAATTCGGGTCGATTGAAAATCTGATACAGAGCACAGATAAGCTGAAAGGGAAGTTGAAAGAAAACGTGGAAAATTTTGCCGAACAGGGCTTAATTTCAAAGAAACTGGCGACAATTTTATTGGATGTGCCGGTAGATCTGGATGAGAAAGCATTGGAGTTAGAGGATCCGAATCGTGAGGTATTGGAGTCTTTGTTTGCTGAACTGGAGTTTAGAACCCTAGGCAAGCGCGTTTTTGGTGATGATTTCTCGATTGGCGAATCGCCTGTTTCCAAGTCGGCGCAGATGGATTTGTTCGCTCCACTACCAGACAATGAGCGTTCGCCAAGTCAAGCTATTGCTGATGAGGTTCCGACGACATTGAATACGATTTCAACGACTCAGCATCACTATAAGTTATTGGACCAACCCGATCAACAAAAGGAACTTGCCGAGAAACTGAATTTGGCGGAGTCTTTTTGTTTTGACACGGAATCGACGGGATTAGATGCAATGACCGCCGAACTAGTGGGTATGTCATTTTCTATTACGCCTTTTGAGGCGTATTATGTGCCCGTATCGGCGAATCGTGAGGAGGCGCAAGCTACAGTTGATTTGTTTAAGCCAGCATTGGAGAACAAATCTGTTCAAAAGATAGGTCAGAATTTGAAGTACGACCTATTGATCCTTGCGCGTTATAATGTTCGTGTGGCTGGACCGTTATTCGACACGATGCTTGCGCATTATTTGATCGATCCGGACACCCGCCACAATATGGATCTCCTTGCAGAGACCTATTTGAAATATACACCAGTTTCTATAACCGAGTTGATTGGTACAAAGGGTAAGAACCAAGGAAATATGCGTGATGTGGAATTGGAGAAGATCAAGGAGTACGCTGGCGAGGACGCGGATATTACTTTACAGCTGAAAGAAGTGTTTCAACCCTTACTAAGTTCTACAGAGACGCTGAAGCTTGCAGAAGAAGTAGAGTTTCCATTGGTCTATGTATTAGCGGAGATTGAAAAGAATGGGGTTAAGATTGATGAACAGACGCTGAGACAGTTTTCGGTTGATATTGAAGCTGAGGTTTCGAAGCTGGAATCAACGATTTATGAAAAAGCAGGTGTGGTATTTAATATTGCCTCGCCAAAGCAGCTGGGGGAAGTTCTTTTTGACAAACTACAATTAGATCCGAAAGCAAAAAAGACAAAAACAGGTCAGTATAAAACAGGTGAGGATGTTTTATTGGCTTTAGCCAATAAATCGGACATTGTTAAAGATATTTTAGATTACCGACAGTTGCAGAAGTTGAAATCGACTTATGTTGATGCGCTTCCAAGCTTGGTCAATCCTGCAACAGGGTTAATCCACACCTCCTATAATCAGGCGGTTGCAGCAACCGGTCGTTTAAGTTCGACGAATCCGAACTTACAAAATATTCCTATTCGTACCGAGCGAGGCCGCGAAGTGCGCAAGGCTTTCATTCCGCGCCAGGCGGGTTGGACTTTACTCTCTGCCGATTATTCGCAGATTGAGCTACGATTGATCGCGGAATTAAGTCAGGACGAAAATATGTTGGACGCTTTCCAGCAGGGATTGGACATTCACCGTGCCACGGCGGCGAGAGTTTATGGCGTAGAACTTGAGGAGGTGACCTCGGATATGCGTAGAAATGCGAAGGCAGTGAATTTTGGGATAATCTATGGACAATCGGCATTTGGTCTATCGCAAAGTTTGGGTATCCCTAGAAAAGAAGCTGCAGCAATTATCGATCAGTATTTTGCACAGTACACGGGCATCCGTAAGTATATGGGTGATATTATCGAATTTGCAAAGGAGCGCGGCTATGTGGAGACCTTGTTAAAACGCAGACGTTATCTACGCGATATCAACTCAGCGAATATGACCGTTCGAGGGTTTGCGGAGCGAAACGCGATCAATGCCCCGATCCAAGGTTCAGCTGCTGATTTGATCAAAATAGCGATGATCAATATTCAAAAAGATATTGAAGAACAGGGCTTAGCAGGCAAGATGATTATGCAGGTGCATGATGAGCTTGTTTTTGATGTTCCTGAACATGAGGTTGAACAGTTTAAAGAAATAATCGCTAATCGAATGAAAAACGCGATGAAATTAAATGTTCCAATTGAAATTGAAATCGGCCAGGGAAGTAACTGGCTAGAGGCACACTAATCTTTATTCATGAGATATTTACTCGCTTTATTATTTACAATTCAGGGCATTTTAGCTCCTGCACAAGAGGCAAAGTCCGTTTATTTTGAACGCACGGCTGATAGTCTAATTCGTTTCTACTACGACATGAACTATTATCTTGTTGATAAGAATTGTGAATTTAAAGCGATTGAGCGTGTCGCTGAATTTGATGTGCGTACGAGTAAGTTCGTTGGTAAGCTTGTTGATTACTATCCCAACGGGCACCGCATGCTGGAAGGCTCCTATGTAGATGGCCGCAAAGAGGGTCTTTTCACAGCCTATCATCCGAATATGCAGATCAAATGGCGTGCAACTTTTGTTAATAATGTACCGCAAGGGGATTGGGAATATTTCTATCCCGATGGAAAGCCTTTGATGACGGTAAATTATAGCAGTACGGGTTCAAAGATGGTCCACTACTATGACCAACGCGGCGTGCAGCGTGTGAAAGATGGCGACGGAAGTTATAATTTTCGTGTCCCCTATCCCGGATATAATCCTTATGGTTTTCCATTTATCCGCTTTAAAGGGAAATTCAAAGCTGGTCTCCCGAATGGCTTATGGAGCATTTTCTATGAAAATGACAAAAGAAGCGAATTAGCAGCGGTTGAAGACTATCAGAATAATCGATTGGTTCGCGCTGAGGATTATTTTACGGGCGAGGTATATAAGACTCAAAGGTTTCCGATTATTCCCATGGTGGATTTTACTCGAGCAGAAGCCATTATTTCTAAGCAGTGTAATTATGATGATTTTTCGGGATTCCTTATTTACCTCATCGATTATTTCAATAATTCTTTTTCGAACATTCAATTTCCTGCTTCGAACGAATTAAGTTTCAGCTATGAGGTTGATTTGTCTAAGGATGGCGTAAAGCGGAAAATCAAGATAATCGACAATCCATTCGCCTCAAATGAAGAGTTAGCGAATGCTTTTGAGCAGGTTGTTTCCTCCATGGAGTATTATCCGGCATCTTTTAAGCAGGGTGAATATATCGCTGATAAATTAGTGGTGAAGGGTAAAATAATGATTGATGAGAATAAAACGCTTGGGTTCCATTCGATCACGATAGAACGCGAGAATGAGCAAAAGATAGAGTAATAAGTAGCCTGAGTATAGGAGAGTTGATTTGCAGATTATATATTTGCGTAAATACATATATATGAGATTTCATAAAGAAGGGTATACCAGTTTAGCATTAGTTGTGTTGTTCTTTTTCCTAGTTAGCGCCTTTGCGCATTATTACGATGCAGGTGCTTTCGTTAAAGGCCTGATCTATTGTGTCTCTGTATTACTGCTATTGTTTGTATTGTTTTTCTTCCGTAGCCCTGTGCGGACAATCAAGCTGGACAATTCACAAGTCTTTTCACCCGTTGATGGGACCATCAGTGGTATTGAAGAAACGAATCAAACAGGAGCAGGCGAAGAAAAAAGAGTGAAGTTATCCATATCTGTATCTCCGTTAAATATTCGATCAACTAAAGCTCCAATATCAGGTAGAGGGGTTTTAGTAGACAGCAAGCAGGCCGCATCTTCTAATGCTGCGATTGCGCATGAGGGTAACGGCTTAACCATCAAGAGTAAAGATGGAGCAGAAGTTACGTTAGTTCAACATGGTGGCGTGTTAGCAGGGCCGGTTTTCTATGTTAATCCGGATAAACAAGATATCCAGCAAGGTCAGGAGCTTGGCTCCATTAAGTTTGGTTGCCGTGTGGATTTAATCTTGCCCCCTTCAGCAGAACTGATGGCAAAAAAAGGTGAGCAAGTGATTTCTGGCAAGTCTGTCCTTGCAAAAATTTAAATAAGCATTCAACATTTATCCGTGCGTCCATTATGAATTTCCGCACCCTCATACTGATTATTAGTTTGATATTCTCGCTTTTGCTGGCGGGAATGAACTATTATTATGAACGTCATTTACCGACTTTTGCTTTTATCGCTATCATCAGTTTTGTACTTTCCTTCTCACTTCTGAATTATGTCTTTCAGAAATTTGTATATGAGCGGATCAAAGCTGTCTATAAATTGATACATAATCTGAAACTTGGGAAAGAGTTGAAAGATGCCTTAGGGGATCATAAATCGGATGACCCTATTGGCGATGCGGAGAAGGAAGTTCGTGATTGGGCGAAACAAAAGACGATCGAGATCAATCAGCTTAAAGCACAGGAAAAGTTTAGAAAGGAATTTCTATCCAATATCTCCCATGAATTTAAGACTCCCCTATTTGCCATTCAAGGCTATATCGAAACCCTACAGGACGGCATGATCGAAGACAATCCGGAGATGGCGGTTTCCTTTCTGAACAAAGCCGCTCGTAATCTAGACCGACTGAGCTATTTGATTCATGATCTGGACGAAATTGCAAAGTTGGAGTCTGGACAGGTCATTGTCAGCAAGGAAAAGTTCGATATTCAAACTTTAGTACGGGAAACGATCGATTATTTAGAAGATAAAGCATTGGAGAACAACATCTCCCTAAAGTTCATTCCGAAGAACAATCATCCGATCTTGGTGAAAGCGGACCGAAAAAAAATTCAGCAAGTTTTAGTAAATTTAATTGACAACTCCATCAAGTACGGGACGAAGGGGGGCAAGACACAGATTAGTACTATTCCCCTGATCGATCAGATACTTATCGAGATAACCGACAACGGTCAAGGCATCGAAGAAAAGAACCTTTCTCGTGTGTTTGAGCGTTTTTTCCGGACGGACAAGAGTCGTTCGCGCGATATTGGAGGGTCGGGATTAGGTCTTGCGATTGTTAAACATATTATTGAAGCCCACCAACAAAACGTGCATGTTCGGAGTACAGAAGGTATCGGAACGACGTTTTCATTTACCTTAGAAAAGGCCTAAGATAGAGCTGTTGCAGAAAACTTAACATTAACTTAACATTAAGTCCATATTTTTGCGCTACTAAAATTAAAAGTATATGTCTTTGAACAGCATTTTTCAGTATTTTGTCCCTAAGGACAAAAAATTCTTTCCTTTATTTGAGCAAGCTGGCTCAAATTTAATCGAGATGGCCAAACTCTTGAAGGAAAGTGTTCATACATCTGATTTACAATTGAGAAAGAACAATTCAAAATTGTTGGAAGATTTGGAACATAAAGGCGATAACCTAACCCACCAGATCCACCTAGAATTAGGTAAAAACTTCATCACCCCATTTGATAGAGAAGATATTCACGCATTAGCAAGCTCCTTAGATGATGTTGCTGACTTTATCCATGGCGCGTCAAACCGTATGGAATTGTACAAAGTGATTGAGACTAGCGAGCCGATGAAAGAGATTTCTAGTTTGATTCTTGAGGCTACGGAGCATGTTGCTAAGGCCTTGTTTGAACTTAAGGATCTTAAGAATATTCGTAACATCACCGATTCATGTGTTCGAATTAATAGTGTAGAAAACAAAGCTGATTATATTTTCGATAAAGCGGTTGCAGAATTGTTCGAGTTTGAGAAGGATGCGATTAACCTGATTAAATACAAAGAAGTATTATCTGCAATGGAAGATGCAACAGACAAATGTGAGGATGTTGCGAACGTATTGGAAAGTATATTAGTTAAGAACGCGTAATCGCGGTTCTTCCCAACACATATTATAACATATGGATTCAATTTCAACATTATTGATTGTTGTTGTTGTTTTGGCGATTGCCTTTGATTATATCAATGGATTCCACGATGCCGCCAATTCAATTGCCACGATCGTTTCTACGAAAGTATTAACCCCATTTATGGCGGTTTTATGGGCAGCCTTGTTCAACTTCGTAGCATATTTCGTTTTCACTGACCATAAAGTCGCCAATACTATTGCCAAGACGGTCATTGAAGAATATATCACCCTCGAAGTCATCTTTGCGGGATTAGTCGCTGCCATCTCTTGGAATTTATTTACCTGGTATTATGGTATCCCTTCTAGCTCGAGTCACACGTTAATCGGTGGTTTCGCTGGTTCCGGTATGGCATACGCTTTATTTATGGGTACAAATCCAATTGATGCGATCAATTTAAATGCAACACTAAAGATTTTATCTTTTATCGTCCTTGCACCAATTATCGGTATGACGATCGCGATTATCATTACCCTACTTATCATCAATATCTGTAAGAAGTCACGTCCTAGCATTGCTGAGAAATGGTTTAAGATCTTACAATTGATTTCATCTGCAGGCTTAAGTTTTGCTCACGGTGGTAATGATGCACAGAAAGTAATGGGTATCATCGCTACGGCGTTGATCGCGGAGAACGTTATCCCGAATTTTGAGGCTATGCCGGGATGGGTTCCACTTGCTTGTTATGCTGCTATTGCGGCAGGAACGATGAGTGGTGGTTGGAAGATCGTAAAAACGATGGGTACTAAAATCACGAAGGTAACTCCGCTAGAGGGTGTGAGTGCTGAGACTGCTGGTGCAATTACATTAGGTATCACCGAGCATTTTGGTATCCCTGCATCTACTACACATACCATTACAGGATCCATTATCGGGGTTGGTGTCGTGAAGCGCGTATCGGCGGTTCGCTGGGGTGTAACCATCAGTTTACTATGGGCTTGGATTTTAACAATCCCTGTCAGTGCGCTATTAGGGGGACTTACGCTAGCAATTATTCATTACATTCTGTAGTAAATTCCCTACATCACATCCTATTTTATTGTTAAATAATAAAGAATTAACAAAAAATTTGCGTGATAAGTAGTTTATAAGTATTTTTACGCGTCAAAACTGAGGTTTTAAGTGTATAAAATCAAGGTTTTACCAAGTTAACATTTTTTGGCATCGTTATTGTTAAGTTTTGTTAAATTGATTTTACAACTAGAAACAATTAAAAATTTTAATAACCTTAAAAAAAAGAGTATGAACTATTCTACAATTAAAAAAACAGCTGTTGCAGCTTCTTTAGTAGCCGCTTTAGGTTTCGCAGAGACTGCACAAGCACAAACCCCAACTGTATTTGGTGGTAGATCACAATACAGAACTTGGTCAATCGGTGTTCAAGGTGGTATCACTACTCCTAACACAATCTTAGGCGGTTCTAACGCGTTTGGTCAAAAAGTTGGTTACTTCCAAAATAAAGTAGGTGAGTACTATGGTTTAACTATCCGTAAACAATTCTCTCACTTATTCGGTTTAGAGTTAGAAGGTAACCGTGGTCGTATCAAAACTTACAACCATGAATTAGCGCCTAACGGTGGTGTTGAAAACAGTTTATTAGCAAAATCTGCTGAAACTTCAGTTAACTGGGCAGCTAGCTTAAATGGTGTATTCCAATTAGGTACTATCGACTTCATGAGAAGAGAAAACGCTGTTAATTTCTACGCTAAAGTTGGTTTAGGTGTTATGGCTCATAACCCAGTTCAATTCTCAAACAATGACTTCACAGGTACTGAAGTTTTCAACAGAGAAGGACAATGGGGTGAAGAAATCTTCGGAGATCGTGAAGCTACTGGAGATCGTGACAACCGTTTAACAGGATTTATCCCAGTTGGTGTTGGTGTTAAATTTAAATTATCTGAAGTTGTTGCCTTGAACTTAGGTTACACAATGAACTTCACTGATGATAACTTATTGTACGGACCAGCTAGATCTGATTACAAAGGTAAATTCTCTAACGTATACGGTGGTTTAGAGTTCACTCTAGGTTCACGTGATAAAGAAAGCTTAACTTTCACAAACCCAGTTGCTACTTTATATGATGAGTTAAAAGATCCTTCATTACGTAACGAAGTTGAAGCATTGAAACAACGCGTATCTACTTTAGAAGGTACTGTTGATCAATTAAGCAAAGACTCTGACGGTGACGGTGTATCTGATAAATTTGACAAATGTCCAGGAACTCCTGCAGGTACTGTAGTTGATGGTTCAGGATGTCCAATCAAATTCCCAGAAGCACAACAATTAACTGAGACTGGTTCAGGTTACTACGCTCCAATTCAATTCGAATTTGATAGCTCAGTATTAAAAACTGAATCTTACTCAACTTTAGATAAATTAGCTAAAGAATTGCGTGACAACAACGCATCTGTAACTTTAGATGGTTATGCATCTGCAGAAGGTACTGAAGCTTACAACTTGAACTTATCTAAAGACCGTGCTAATGCAGTAAAACAATACTTAGTTAACGCTGGAGTATCTGCATCAAGCATTACGGCTAACGGTAAAGGCGAGTCTAACCCAGTAGCATCAAATGATACTGAAGAAGGTCGTGTTCAAAACCGTCGTGTTGAGATCAAAAAATAATTGTTAATAACAATTATTAGACGATAAAGAAAGCCGATCCTTTTGGATCGGCTTTTCTATTTTACACACATTTAACAATTATAAGATTACCTTTGCTAGCTAATTAAGTCCAATGTATGTGGATATGTTGAAAATAAATTAAATCATTGATGTTAAAAAACATTATTTTCATCATAGATTAGTGGTAATTGGTTGAATAATATAAAGAGAGGAGTATAATGGAAGAAGATTTTGAATTTGGATCACCAGAAGAGCAAAAGATTTCTGTTGATCGTTATGAAGAAATGCTGCGGAATGAGGACCAATATTTTTTCGACGCAAAAGCATTTGAAAGCATCATCGACTATTATATCACTAAAAATGATCCAATAAAAGCCCTACAGGTAGTAGAATTTGCTGCCGCACAACATCCATTCGAAACGATGTTCTTACTGAAAAAAGCACAGTTGCTGGCCAGTACGATGCAATTCGAACCGGCGTTGGAAGCACTATCCAAGGCAGAATTATTGGAACCATCAGAGTCAGACATCTATTTAATTAGAGGAACTATTCTGTCATCTTTACAAGATCATAGTCTTGCTGAAGAGAATTTTTTTAAAGCGCTGGAATTAAGCGATAGTCCTGATGAGATCTATTATCAGATTGCAGGTTTATACCAAATGCAAGGATCTTATCAAAAGGCTATTGATTATCTTCAAAAATGTCTTGCATTGAATCATGAAAACCAAGATGCGTTATATGAAATCGCATTTTGTTATGATGTTTTAGAAAAGCAGGAAGAAAGCGTTGCGTTTTACAACAAATACATCGATTCGGACCCGTATTCATTTACGGCTTGGTACAACTTGGGAAATGCCTATCACAAGTTAGAGCAATTTGATGCGGCCATCGATGCTTACGATTATTCTATTTTAATTAAGGATAATTTCTCATCCGCCTATTTCAATAAAGGGAATGCATTGGTTAATCTTGATCGATATCATGAAGCTATCGAAGTGTACAAGCAAACCTTTGAGTATGAACCTCCTACTGCAGACACGTATTGCGCAATCGGCGAATGCTACGAAAAGTTGGAACGCATGGACGAAGCACGTCAGTATTACAAAAAGGCGGTTAAGTTAGATGCTAATCAAAGTGATGCATGGTTTGGAATTGGAGTGACACTGGATTTCGAAGAGCGTTATTTTGAGTCTTTGCATTTCTACAAAAAAGCATTGGAAATCGACGATGAGAATCCTGATTACTGGTTTGCCATAGCGGATGCACGTTATAAGTTAAAACAATTTGACGAGTCGATCGAGGCTTATTCGAAAGTCGTAGAACTGAACAGTACGGACATCGAAGCATGGTTGGATTACTCATCGCTACTGTATGAGCAGTCAAAATTGAACGAGGCCATTGAAGTCATCTCTGAAGCTATTAAATGTAACCCTGACGAAGCGTTATTGTATTATCGTCTCGTTGCTTATCTATTCGCAGCAGGGCAATACAACGAGGCCCTGAATTTTCTAGAGCTTGCATTAGACAGCAACCCGGAGAAACATCATATCTTATTTGAATATTTACCGCAGTTGCAGGGAAATAAAGTAATCTTAGATATCATTAAGAAATTCACAGAAAAATAATGAAGAAACTAGGGTTAATAGGATATCCGCTGGGACATTCCTTTTCCAAGAAATATTATTTAGAAAAATTTAAGAATGAAAATATACAGGGTATAGATTATGATCTATACCCTATTTCTACTATTGAAGAGTTTCCTGCGTTATACACAGGCGACTCAGCCTTTTACGGGGTTAATGTGACTATTCCCTATAAGCAGGCCGTCATCCCCTATTTGGACGAGCTCTCTCCAGAAGCATCGGCAATTGGCGCGGTGAATTGTATACAGATTATTCAAACGCCAGGAGAAGATCCTTATCTAATCGGCCATAATACGGATGTTATCGGATTTATGAATTCCTTGGCGCCATTACTGACAGAACAGCACAAGAACACATTGATCCTTGGAAATGGAGGAGCAACAAAAGCTGTTGCTTATGCGTTGGAAAAATTGGGCATCTCGTATCAAATCGTTAGCCGCTCAAAAACGGCAGATCATATTACTTATGAAGACTTGAACACTGATATCATTCGCGATCACAAGCTTATTATCAACTGTTCACCCGTTGGAACAGCTCCAAATATTGAGCAGTGTCCGAATATCCCGTATGAAGGCATCGACAATAGTCATTTGCTGTATGACCTAATTTACAATCCTACAGAGACACTTTTCCTGAAAAATGGTAAAGAGCGTGGTGCCGCAATTAAAAACGGTCTGGAAATGCTGATCTTGCAAGCCGAAGAGAACTGGAAAATCTGGAACCAATGAGGTACTTCTTCGCCATATTCCTTATCCTAGCTTTAATAGGATGTAAACAACAGGATTATAGCCCTAAACCGCGAGGATTTTATAGGATTGATTTTCCGACCAAATCCTATCAGGAAGCTCAAACAGGCTGTCCATTTATTATTGAAATACCCACATATTCCCAAATGTTGGATGACCCCAATGAGGATGCAAAGGACTGTTGGAAAAATGTCTACTTCCCCCAATTCAATGCGACTTTACATCTCAGTTACTTCCCAATAAACAAGATCACGAATTTCCAACAACTAACGGAAGATGCACGAACATTCGCTTTCAAACACACTGCGAAGGCGACTGCCATCGACCAATCGCGCATTAGCATTCCGGAACATCAGGTCTATGGAATTCAATATATAATAGCGGGCAACACGGCATCCAATCATCAGTTTTTTGTGTCCGATAGTACGCGGCATTATCTTCGTGGAGCATTATATTTCAACGAAAAGCCGCACCTAGACTCTATCCAACCCGTTCTCGACTTCATCAAGTCGGATATAAAACATTTAATACATAGCGTAAAATGGAAATAATTTCTATTTTTGACCATGTTGCAAATTAAAACCTTTGTATTTAATCCCTATCAGGAGAACACTTACCTCATCATTGATGAAAACAAGGATTGTATTATCGTTGATCCGGGTATGCATAATTATGTTGAAGAGAAGCAGTTTTCGGATTATATCACAGAAAATCATTTAAAACCTATTTATTTGATCAATACACATGGGCATATTGACCATGTATTGGGTAATAGATATGTGGCGGATACCTACGGGTTAATCCCACAATTTCACGAAGGCGAACTACCATTAGTTATACAAGTTCAAAATTATGCTCCGCAAATGGGTATTCGTTATGAGCCATCGCCTATTCCTGAAACTTTCCTTACGGAGAACGATACGATTACAATCGGTGAAGAAACCATACGTCTGATATTAGCTCCGGGACACTCCCCAGCGCATCTCTGCCTGTATAGTGAGAGCAACAACTTCCTGATCGGAGGCGATGTATTATTTAAAGGAAGTATCGGGCGTACCGACTTACCAGGTGGAAATCACCAGCAGCTCCTCAACAGTATCGCGACGAATATCTATACCCTACCAGAAGACACCGTCGTATATCCTGGGCATGGTCCGACGACGACCATTAAGGAAGAAAAGCAAAGTAATCCATTTATTAGAGGATAAATCCATGAGGCTAGCACTATTTTTCGCCAAACGCTATCTGTTTTCTAAAAAGTCCGTCAATGCAATCAACATTATCTCGTCGATTAGTGTTATCGGAGTTTTGGTAAGCACAGCAGCGTTGGTCATCGTGCTATCCTTTTATAACGGATTAGAAAAGTTTATCCTCTCTCAGTATAGCATATTCTCTCCCGAGCTGCGTATAGAGCCGGCGAAGGGTAAGGTCTTTTCGACTAAAAGCGAGGCTTTCAAAACACTACGAACAAACCCCAAAATCAACTCATACACCGAAGTTCTAGAGGATAAAATTCTTGCAGAATATAATCATCAACAATTTATAGGACGAATCAAAGGGATCGAGCCGGAAAGCATTCATAGTCATGCTTCACAAGACATGTTGTTCGCTGGGAAGCTCGATGTAAGAATCGACAGTTCCGATTACGCTATTTTAGGCGCCCAGGTTCAAGCCAATTTGCAAGTGCCACTTCAGGGCTATGACAACCACTTAAGCCTTCATATACCCGACAAAAATGCGTCCGCGAGCAGCATTAATCCATTAGATGACATTCGGACTCGGAATATCCCGTCCAGTGCAATATTAAAATTCCAGCCAGGTTTCGATGACCTTATTTTGGTGCCGATTGATTTTGCTAAGGATCTCTTAAACGAATACGATCATATCTCTGCCATAGAACTCTACGGTGCAAATGATAATTCAACTGCCTTACAAAAGGAAATCCAACAGTTAGTGGGATCTGACTACATCGTTAAAAATCGCGAACAGCAAAATCCTACGCTATATAAGACCGTTCGTTCCGAAAAATGGATCGTATTCTTCATCGTCACGATCATTGGTATCATCGCCATTTTCAACATCATCGGATCACTAACCATGTTGGTAATTGATAAGAAACAGGATATGCTGGTATTGAACAGTCTAGGTGCTAATAAAACCCTTATACAGAATATTTTCTTTTATCAAGGTGTATTGATTGCACTTATAGGAAGTATTGTGGGCGGTGCATTAGGATTAGGGTTCTGTGTATTGCAAGAAAAGTATGGCTTTGTCCAAACGAACGAAGGATCGCTTTTCGATGCATACCCCGTAGACATCCGTTATTCTGACATCTTGATCATCTTCCTCACGGTACTGCTGGTTTCCATCATAGTTTCCTATGTGGCATCAAAACTAAGTATCAAAGGATTTAAGAAAGTTGACGAATTGGATTCAAATTAATATTTCAGGCGCTCGCGACTAAAGTCTCCCCTTTTAATTTGATTGATCAGCTGACCCCAAGCAAATGGGTTCAACAATGGATTAGCAAAATTCTGATTGATTGCTTTATTAGACATGTTGATATGTCGTTGGAAATTATTGAAAGCTTGGATCTCTTCAGCACTTCTAGGTACCACCTTCGACAGAGCAGCTAAAGCCTGTGGAGAAAGATTGCGCTGAGCCGACAGAATGTCATCATTTCCAACATTCATCGCTAAAAACTCTCTGTTAAATTCCTCAATACTCGCCCAAGGCAGCGGACGACCAATCGTTACGACCGGTAATTCCTTCACCAAAGGCGTCATCTCGATATTTAAGGTGTATTTGTCTCCGGCGACTTGCGGAATAGTAATCTTGATATTAGCATATCCAATGGAGGACAGCTCGATCTCATCCCCTACATGAGCGACAAAAGTAAAGTAACCTTCGTGGTTTGCGGTGAACGTCTCGTTCGCATAGGAGGTATTCCGTAATGTTACGTAAGGTACTGCGACGTCGGTATTCAGAGCGGTGATAATTCCTGAAAACTGAACAATACGTTTCTGCTGCGCAAAAGTCGTCAGACTGATACACAGAAGAAAAGATATGCTTAAAATTTTCAGATATAATTTCATTTACTCACAAAACTAATGAAAATGAGGAAAGGATGCTGTTAAATTGTGTTAACTGCATCTATCATTTTAATTACACTTGGTTCGGAGTAATGGCGTTTGGATCATTAATGTCTGTCAGGTTGATAGCGACCACAGAAACGATTTCAGGAACAGCCTTCTTTATAGCTTGTTCTAACCCTGCTTTAAAGGTCATGATGCTCATGGAACAATTTGCGCAAGTTCCAAGAAGCTTTAACTTCACTACATTGTCTGGTGTAATTTCCTCTATAGAAACGTTTCCTCCATCAGTTTCCAAGTACGGTCTGATTGAATCCAAAGCCTGCTCTACTCTCTCTAATAAGGTCATTTTTAAATAGCTAATAAAATTTATAAGTAAATATAGGTATTTTTTCCACAAAAGATTCGGGAAGTCCGAGATTTCAACATTTCGCTGACTTAAGCATTTTCTTAGTTAAAGATTGTTAAAACCGTGAAAACAAAGCACCTTCTACAGCGAATTGCAGTATTTTAGCGCGGAATTATAATTGAAAATTAGTTTTAATTGACGTATCTTTGTGGAATGTTTTTAAAGAATCATGTATTTAGCCTAATTGTCGGTGCTTCTTTATTATTTGTTTTTGGTAGTTGCAAAAGCAAGTTCGAGAAATTACGCGCCAGCAATAATATACAAATGAAGTATCAGGAAGCTATCAAATACTACGAAAATGAGAAGTATTCGAAAGCACTGACTTTATTTGAAGACCTGTTAACACGCTATCGAGGCACTTCCGACGCGGAGGACCTTGCTTACTATACTGCCTATGCAAGTTATCGACTAAAGGATTATATTTCCGCTCGATACCACTTCAAACAGTTTGCATTAAATTATCCGAATAGTCAGCGTGCCGAAGAATGTCGATTCATGTCGGCTTATTGTTTTTACCTCGATTCGCCAAGATCAAATCTAGATCAGGAAAACACACGTAAGGCAATCGAAGAATTACAATTATTTGTCAACCTATATCCGGATTCGGAGCGAGCAAAGGAGGCGTCAGACCTCATTCAAAACTTGCGCGATAAACTGGAGAAAAAAGCGTTCGACAACGCGAAGTTATATTATAATATGGGGCTTCCTGATGATTACCGCGCAGCTGTAATCGCCTTGGAGAATGTGTTGAGACAATACCCGGATACAAAACATGCAGAAGATGTAGAATATCTTTTGATCAAGTCGCAGTATCTATTTGCGGACAACAGCTATCCTCATCGCCAGGAAGAACGCTTCAACCAAATGTTGGACTACTACGAGACCTTCCAGGAGCACTTCCCAGAGAGCAAGTACAGCAATGAGCTGAAAGGCCTCAGATCAAGTGCGGAACGTAAGGTAGCCATTGCTATTAAGCGTGTCGAAGCAGATAAAAAACTCAGAAAACAACAAGAAGAAGAGTTAGGTATCTCTACATCTACTACGGGAGAAACCCAATCTGAAGAAAGTAAAGCAAACAATTAATCATCTTTGTACATAATATCATTTTAAATATGAGCCAAAATAAAAATTCAATTCCAAATAGTACGGTAACACGCGATTTAAGAGATTTGGATAAAGGTACTGACAACCTATACGAGTCAATCGTGGTAATCAGCAAGCGTGCAAATCAAATTGCGGTTGATATTAAAGAAGAATTGAACCAGAAGTTATCTGAATTTGCGAGCAGCAATGACAATTTGGAAGAAGTATTTGAAAACCGTGAGCAAATTGAAATCTCAAAACACTATGAGCGTATGCCGAAGCCTACGTTAGTAGCGATTGATGAATTCTTACACGATAAAGTATACTTTAGAAACCCTTCTAAAGAGCAAGAATAGGTTTATCCCATGTCCTTGCAAGGAAAACATATTGTAATTGGTGTAAGCGGCAGTATTGCCGCTTACAAGATTGCAACATTAGTTAGACTACTGCGCAAGGAAAATGCTTCTGTACAGGTCATCATGACCGAGGAGGCGACCTCATTTATCACTCCGCTCACCCTTTCCACTTTATCGAATAACCCCGTTTTAGTCGACTATTACGATGAAAACAGCGGGGAATGGAATAATCATGTCCATATTGCCGAGTCGGCAGACCTTATCTTAATTGCTCCAGCTTCAGCGAATACCTTATCCAAGTGTGCTCTAGGCCTGTGCGATAATATACTACTTGCTACCTACTTGTCTGCAAAAGGTCCGGTTTATTTCGCTCCTGCTATGGATCTTGATATGTGGAAACATCCTGCTGTTCAACACAACATCTCGCTTTTGAAACAATATGGTCATCAGATCATTCCTCCGGGAAATGGAGAATTGGCTAGTGGACTTATTGGCGAAGGTCGTTTAGCTGAACCCGAAGACATCTTACTGTATATCCAGCAAAATCTAGGACAGCCTAAGCCGCTATCCGGGAAGAAAGCCCTGGTTTCTGCAGGACCAACTTACGAGGCTATCGATCCGGTTCGTTTTATCGGGAATCATTCAAGTGGTAAAATGGGTTATGCGATCGCTAAAAGATTAAGGGAGCTAGGCGCTGAGGTTACCTTAGTAAGTGGCCCTACGGCCTTATCTACACCCCAGGGAGTGCAACGAGTGGATGTTACTTCCGCTAAACAGATGCTAGACGCTTGCGAGCGTTATTTTCCCACTGCAGATATAACGGTGATGAGTGCTGCAGTAGCAGACTACACGCCTGAGGAAGTCGCGACACAGAAGATCAAGAAGAAGGAGGAGCATTTCTCTATTCCATTGACAAAAACAACCGACATTCTCGCAACTCTTGGACGCTCCAAAAAAGACAATCAATTATTGATTGGTTTTGCCCTTGAAACGAATAATGAAATCGAGCATGCGAAAGATAAGTTGCAGCGTAAGAATCTAGACTTTATTGTTTTGAATTCCATGCAAGACAAGGGCGCGGGATTTGCCCACGATACCAATAAAGTGACGGTAATAAACCGTTCCGGCGACACAGAAAGCTTCGCGCTGAAATCTAAAGATGAAGTTGCAGTTGATATCTGTAACCTGATCATCCGGGAGCTCAAATAAGCGCCTTCTACTATAAATTGGCTATCCTGACTTCTCTTGGATAGTAATTATTCACCCTATTTCCTAAGACTTTAATCCATCCTATAGGCAGGTTCTTATATTTCACTATACACCAACCTTTCTTCACACCTTCAAAAAGCTCTTGAGGCATGGCTTCCTTCCTCAAATAATCCTGTGCTAAATCTAAAGTGAGCTCTATAGCGTTTATCGAGCCGTCAAGATGGACACTGAGTGCTAAATCATGATTAGGCACCAATTCCTTCCCCAACCACTTTCCTACGGCTGTACCGGCATTCTTTAGATAAAGGACTTGTTGAAAAGCTTTTATCGCCAACTCATGCTCTTTAGCGAAAATATGGATCGTATCATGATGAACAAGGGTTGCGAAGCGCGAATAATCTTCCACCCATCCCTTTAAAGCATCTTTTGGTATTGGTGATTTCTCCACTTTCAGTTTCTTTAGAGAAAATGATGGCTGAACTTGTTTCATGCGTAATACAGCAACAAAAAAGCCTTCCCCTTTCACGCTGTGCGGATAAAAACGAAAACCTTTTGCAGCATGTTTTGCCGAGCTGGACTTTACAATTCCCCAGCCCTCTTTCAGCTCAACATCTACGGTCTCCATTTCAAACTCATCTATCAGCCAGTCGAGAATCGCTTCATTTTCTTCTTCCGAATAAGAACAAGTCGAATAAATGAGATATCCGTTTGTCTTAAGTGCAGGCAGGACTTCAGAGAGAATCCGCTGCTGACGCTCACTACATAATTTGACGTTTGCTTCAGACCATTCATCAATCGCATCTTCATCCTTTCTAAACATTCCAGAGCCCGAACATGGTGCATCAACGAGCAGTAGATCAAAAAAACCAGGTAAGCGCCGGAACGCTGATGGATCATTATTGCTAACAACCACATTTGGAGCCCCCCAACGTGTTAAATTTTCTTGAAGTATAATAGAGCGGCTCTTAATGATTTCATTCGATAGCAGCAAGCTATCGGGGTGTAGGTAAGAATTGAGCAATGTTGACTTCCCTCCTGGCGCAGCACAAACATCCGCAGCAAACAAAGCTTCCTTATCGAGTCCTAAGGATTGAATAATATGTGCAATAAACATCGAAGATGCTTCCTGTACATAATATGCACCGGCATGGAAGAGCGGATCCAAGGTAAACTGAGGTCTATTCTCCAAATAATAACCGCTATCGCACCATTGCACCTGCTCAGAAAGATAAAAATCCAATTCAGTAGGTTTGAATGGATTTAATCGGATGGAAGTTATTTGGACTCCATCTTCGTGAGCAGCAATAAACGCATCTTTGTCGAAGGTCGGGTTGACTCCTAATCGTTGTAACAGTGAATTTGGGAGGAAATTACTCATGCTTTGCTAATAAATCTGCGTAAATTTACGGAAATTGTCTTTTTTCAAAACAACAATGAAAAATTTTAAGAAATATTATATTATCCCGGCTAGCCCAGAGGAGCTCTATCGCGCACTGACGACTGAAATTACTATACGTCTGTGGACAGGAGACCTTGTCACAATCGATCCAACAGTTGGTGGCGAGTTTTCACTTTGGGATGGCGCGATAGAAGGTAAGTTCATCGCCCTGGAACCATTCAGTAAGATTGTACAGCAATGGTATTTTGGAGAACAAGAAGAACCATCCATAGTGACATTAAAACTCCATGAACATAAAAAGGGAACTTCCTTTGAAGTCAACCATGTAAATATCCCTGATGAAGCCTATGACGATATTGTAGCCGGATGGACAGAAACTTATGTAGAATCGTTGTTGGAGTTCTATGAGGATGAGGATGAGGATACTTCTAGTAGACTTTAGATATCAGACGTAAGACATTAGAGTATGGCGTCGCTTGACGTTAGATCTTAGACGTA
>DELI01000032.1 GCA_002354335.1 Sphingobacterium sp. UBA2700
TTTTTAGACACCTTCTTCTTGTTTATCCGTCTGATAGTTTTCCTATTATTTACCGCCCATAATCGGATCGGTTATACTTGGCTTTCCGTTTTCCTGATGCCCGGCATAGATCAATAACAGCTGATCATCCTCCTTGCTTGTAACTTCCAAATGATACCAGCCGGAAGAACGCGTTAGATCCCAAGTGTGCGCGGAAGTTTTACCTTTGGTAACTTGCTTCGCAGCGTGTCCATAGGCGGCATGCTCAATAGACAATCCGATTGATGACGGACTAGCCTTCAATTGCAGACCACGATGGTGATCCGCAGCGACCACCGTGACTGCCGCCGGCACATTCATTTTGCTAAATGCGAAACGGCGATAGAAGCCATTTGGTCCATAAACCTCCATATCAATCTTATCACCCACAAACTTATCAAAAGCCCATTTGTAATGGATCGACTCATTTGGTTTGACAGCAAAATTAAATACGCGATCAAGTTCCGATTGCTCCCCAAAAGGAACAGCCGATTTCGCAAAGAATGGAACACCAACAACCTTTTGTGCAGGCAACTTTCCACCCACTTGGAAGCTAATCGTCAATGTTTGTTTATCGCGGTCGACAACAAAGTTCACATCCATATCATATGGAATTGCACAGGCCTGCTTCGTTCCTGCTTCCGCAAGCTGCAGCCCATTGTTTCCCTTTTTAAAAGAAATACTTTTCGCATCTTCTAAGCTATCCATTACATCAAAATCTTCGGGCAAGCCTTTCGCCTGCGCCTTATAGATTCGGCTTACTTCCGCATCGCGATCAACAAAATCAATGGTAGGACGCTTCGAATCTTCAGGCTTACGGAATACTGATGTCAAATCGCCACAAACCAAACGTCGCCATGCACTTATATTCGACTCCAAAACCTTTTTGCCTGTCTTTTTCTCAATAAAATGTTCTAAGAACTGTAGCGTCGAGGTATGATCGCATACTTCAGAATTCACCCAGCCACCTTTGCTCCATGGAGAAGCAATTACCAATGGTACGCGGAAACCTAATCCGATTGGCGAATCAAGCGTGCTATCTTTATTTCCCGATCTTTTCTTCTCCTGCTCGTTCGTCACGAATTCATCCGCCGTCTCCATTCCTTTCGGCACAGCACCCGTCTCCGGACGCGTATGCAACGCAGGGACAAATGGTGGAATATGATCGAAATAACCATCATTTTCGTCGTATGTTAGGATGAAAATTGTCTTCTTCCATACCTCAGGATTCTTCGTCAAGATATCTAAGGTCTCCGAAACGTACCAGGCGCCAAACCATGGCGATCCGGGATGATCTGAGAAACGACAAGGTGCCACTAACCAGGAAACTGTCGGTAATTTATTCTCTTCTACGTCTTTTCGGAACTGATAAAACAAATCTCCTTTTGGCACTTTTACCGTTCGTTCTTTACCGTTGTCCGAGTAAGTAATATCTGTTAAACTGTGATAGTCTGGATCACCCGTATTCGTTGTGAATGCGCGCTTATGTATTTCCTGTTCCTGCTTGCTGAGCTTGGCAAAATTCTCCGGAGAATAACGCAGCACATCTTTTTTATATCCTTCTAATCGATCCAGCAGCTTTTTATAAGCCTCCTCGCTTGCAAAGCGGCTCGTCATCAGCTGATGTTCGATCTTAGGAATTTCTTTCTTTATATATTCATAATATGCCGGATGAAACTTCACCTGATATTGCTTATGAAACTCCAGGTTATTGTCTGTGAAGTTGGCAAGCCAATCCTCCTCTTCGCCTTCAAAACCTACCGGTACACTGAGTTCATTCTGATAAACGCGCCAATCGATTCCAGCTTCCTGAAGTCGTTCCGGATAGGTTTTCCATGCCACATCACGATAGTTGATCTGTCCGTTGTCTACATGTGCCGTCGACTCGGGATTGCGCGGTTCTTCCCGAACAGTGCCCGACCAAAAATACGAACGGTTAGCACTTGTGCCGGTCAATGAAGAGCAGAAGTGCTGATCGCAAACCGTGAATGCGTCCGCGAAGGCATAGTAAAATGGCAAATCCTGACGGTTATAATACCCCAAGGTTAGGGGCATGTGTTGATAATCCGGATTACCTGCCTTTTTGGCTTCCAGCCAGGTATTCATCTTCCCATCGTTTCGGGCATATACCATGTCGCGCCAACCATGTGGCAGCGACCCCATCCAGGTAGATTTTGTTTTTTCAATGTCTAGATGAAAAGGTTGATAATATTTCCCTTGTGCGTTTTTCTGCAGCCAAATAGGCATCCCTTGGTTGCAAATTGTGCGAGGATCATTGAACCCGCGTACGCCTTTTAATGTTCCGTAACTATGATCGAAAGAGCGGTTTTCCTGCATCAAGAAAACGACGTGCTCAGCATCAAGATAGGTTGAACCCGCAGGTGCATCGATGGCCAAAGCGCGCTGAATAGAGTCAGGCATAAACTGTGTCGCTGCTGTAGCACCAGCTAATAAGGAAGCTTTTTTTAAAAAGTCTCTTCTAGAGTCCATAAAGTACTGTTTTTAGGAAGATTTCAAACAATAGATTAATTTTTGAACAATATAGAGATTATTTCATGAAGCATTCAGGACTAAACAAAGAATTAACATGAAAGCCATCACAATTTAATGCAGTCAATGTAAATTGGTTTACAATAAATTAAAACAAAAAGATATGAAAAATTATTTAAATATAATTTTCACTTTTATGCTTTAATATTTACTTTTAAATTAACTACAGGTATTTTACTACAAATCAATATATTATGAAGATATTCCTATTCTTTTGCTCACTTTTTTGGTTATTCTTCATCTTCTGCATTGTCATATCAAGGAAGTATAATCTTGACTTATCATGCGAATGGCTGTTATTTTATAGCTGGGTAGCTACTTCCCTTTGGTATATCCTAATGAAAAAACAGATTAAACCAAAAGGAAGAAAAATTTATTGAAATGATTACTTCAACAACTCATGCAAGAACAACAAGGTATGGTTCCAAGCTCGTTTGGCCATAACTTCATTATAATCCGGTGATTCTGGATTAGTGAAAGTATGCTTAGAATTGGCATATGTAATAATCTGCCAATCGGCTTTTCCCTCATTCATTTCGTTGATTAGCTGCTCCATATCCTCTTTTTTAACGCTAGCATCATCCGCAGGATGTTCCACTAATACTTTCGCACGAATTGCAGCATTCGGACGATCTGCAGCTTTCGCTAGTCCGCCGTGGATGCAGACAACCCCCTCTACCGGTAGTCCTCCGCGAGCAGTCTCTAAGGCACCCGTACCGCCAAAACAATAACCGATTACAGCAACTTTTCCGGCACCATGCTTCTTAATGTCATTCAATGCGGCGTGAATCCGTCGTTGATAGAGCTTATAATCATTTTTATATTTGGAAGATAAACCCGATGCAGCCTGGTTATCAGCGGGTGTATTGCCAACGCCATAGATATCGGCGATAAACGCAATATAGCCCTGCTTCTCCAATTCGAGCGCTGCTGTTTTTGCTTCCTGATCTATCCCCTTCCAGGCGGGCAGAATCACCACGCCAGGTTTAGCACTGCCGGCATTGGAAGTAATCATCCCTTTCAACTTTTGATCAGCATCCTGATAATCTATCGACTTCAGTTCCTGCGCATTTCCGTTCATGCTGCTAAGCATCCCGAAAAAGCATACGATTGTTGCATATTTCATATATCTGTTTTTAGCGTGACTAACTCAATTCTCCCCCTCAACAAGCGGATGTCCTTATCTTAATAACTTTGTTTCCGGAGATACTCAATTACCGCCATGACGTCCTTTTCGCCAAGACCTTTATCATGCGCGCCCTGATAGGTTTTCAGCAGCGTATCGGTCATTGGAAAATCTGCTCCAGCATTCGCCGCCAATTTAACGTCCTTCAACATAAAGTCTAAAGCAAAAGCCGGGGGAAATTCATTGTTTATCAGCGATGCTGTCTTTACTCGGCTGGCACCACTGCCGCTTGCACTCTCATTGATTATTCGCATCATGTCTTCAGCAGCAATACCCATCTTCTCGGCGAAAAGTACTGTTTCTGCCATACCCTGATACAGGATCGACAGGTAATAATTAATGCAAAGCTTCGCTGCAATACCCTTCCCATTATCGCCTAGGTGCAGCGTCTCCTTGCCCATAACGTCCAGGTAGGGCTTCACTTTCAATAAATATCCGTTCGCACTGCCTACCATAAAAATCAATGTCCCGTCTTTCGCAGGCTGTGTACTGCCGGCAACGGGCGCATCGACAAAACCTGCTCCATTGCTTGCCAATAGCTTGGCAATCTCTGTCGAGCAGTCCTGAGAAATGGTACTCATATCTACAAATAGCTTTCCCTCGATAGGTAGTTGCAATATCGTTTCATAAACAGCATGCACGGCATCGTCATTACTCAGCATCGTGAAAACGATATCGCTTTCCGAAACGAGCGTGGGAATATCTGTGCATATCTGTGATTTGGCAGCAAAATCGGCAGCCTTTTCCGGACTTCTATTGTAAACGGACAATGGGAAACCCGCATTTTCGAGATTCTTAGCCATGGGATGCCCCATGTTTCCCAGTCCAATAAATCCTATTCGTTCTTTATGGTTCATAAGCCTAAGTTACGCATTTGGAACCGGAGCATGCGTAGCGATGAGCTTTTCTTTTTTCAAGTCCTCCCAAAATGCTGAGGGGATCTCTTTCTTAAAAGCAGCTACATTTTCCTTAACTTGAGCTACGCTATGTGCGCCTGGGATGACGGCAGAAACCACATCGGGAGCTGCGCAGAATTGTAGCGATGCCGCCAGCAGATCAACGTTATGGCGTTGGGCGACCGCTTTCAATTGCGCTAATTTCTTCGCAGCAAATTCGGGAATCTCCTTACCATAGAGGTATCTATTCTTCCCAGCTAAAAAACCAGCACATAAAGGTGCTCCAACCACGATTGACATATCACGTTCAGCAACTTTCGGGAATACCTTATCCAGATCGTCGATATGATGAATCAACGAATATTGGCAGGCCGAAAGAAAGATATCCGGGTCCGCATCTTCAATTGCCCGAAGTATAGGGTCGATTGTATTGACACCAAATCCCCAAGCTTTTATGATGCCTTCCTCACGCATTTTCGTCAATTCTTTCATCGCTCCTGACTTGGCAATATCATAATATTTTACCCAATCATCGCCCATATCGCCATTGTCGGGCGAAAGGTCATGTATAAAGACGATATCAATTGCCGGGAGACCCAACCTTTGCAAGCTATCCTCCACACTTTTACGGGTCCCTTCAGCCGAGTAATCGTAGGTATAATCAAAATTCATTCGCCCATTCCACATCAAACCTTTCTGCTTAAAATTGTCGTGTGGCTTCAATATCCGTCCAACTTTTGTAGAGATGATATAATCTTCCTTAGGCTTATCTTTCAGGAACATGCCCATCCTTCGCTCACTAATCCCCAAACCATACCAAGGCGAGGTATCAAAATAACGGACGCCAGCATCCCATGCTGCTTCCATACTTTCCAAACATTCGATATCCGGATTTTCCTGAAATCCGTTGCCAATTGCAACACCGCCCATTCCTATTTTATCTTTCGGTCTGAATTTTCCCATGAAATTTTGCTTTTGATTATGTTGATTTTGTGCATAGATCTCCGCAAAAGCGCTCGATTTCCCCAAGGTTGCTAACGACATGGCCAACAAACTACCCTGTTGAATAAATGTTCTTCTTTGCATAAAACCTTAAACTGTTCTATATAGACAACAGTTTGTCGCACTTTTTGTTGGGTTTTTAGATGTTAGACATTAGAAAATCGATGTTAGACCCCAATCCTGTGTTTTTCCTTACATCTTTTTTTTCTTGGTTCAAAACCAGTATTTAGTAGTTAGTACTTAGTATAAAGACCTAGGGCGAGCTATAGATTTTAAACATTCGAAAATAGATTAGATCCCAATCCTGTGTTTTTCCTTACATCTTTTTTTTTCCTGATTCAAAAACGACGGTCAACATCTGATCCCTATAATCTTTATTCAATTATCTATAACGAGTTGTAGTTAGCATCTTCTACTATTATACCAATCATAGCCCTTTCACAACCATTTAATAGCCCATTGACAGCGGCTATGATACGGTTGTTAAAGGGGAGTGAAAGGGTTTTGAAAGGGCTTTAAGTAAAAGAAGGTCTATCCTTGCCCCCTTCCTTTCCTAGTTCAAAGACAAGTCATTCCATTCTTGAGAAACAAGCCTAAGCAATCTCTCTATTTTTTGTATTTGTCGTGCAGACCTTTTCCGCCCAGTATGAGGGGTTTTATTTTTTCTATTCGAGCCAGTTTGGTCTTTTCTTGCTTAGCTTCTTCGATATACTCGATGTATTCTTTTTGTTTGCCGGGAGTAAGCTTTTTGAAGGCCAGATCAACATTAGCATCATTTTCCAATGCATCTTTTAATAAACCTTCAATGGCTTTTGGCGCACTTTTCTCTATCTTGATCTCTTTTCCGTCTTTGATAGTTTGAATAGATTCGTTGATATAAGCGAGGATTTTTTTCTCGTCCATATCCTTCACATCGGTAAAGCGCCACTGCCGAAGGGCTTTCGTTTTTCCTTCTGAAGCACTGATCAGAACTTTCTCTTGATCCGCTAAGAAAACTCCGTTGTAAAACCATAGGGAGAAGAAATCTTTGAAACCGCCCCAGCCGATCACATTTCTCTTTTGGAATGTATAGATATCAGTTCCCCATTTGAATTCTTTCTGCAAAGGTTCAGCAGTCTTAACAATCAACTGATGCATCAATTCTACGCATTCTTCCCAACGCGCATAGTTCTTATGCCAGTTCGGTGCCGTTTTATCTTTTAGTTTTTCGGCGTTAAAATCTACCAACGCTTTGATCAGCTCATCTGGCAATGGCTTATCTAATGGCAATTGTATGGCACCTTTGGAGGTCTTATAAGCTGATAGCAAGGTGGCAAACTCTTCGATTGCATCCGAGCCTGGATAAAGACCTAAATGATTTTTGAACAATGCAAAATGGATTAAATTGCCATGATAACGAAAGGTTGGCATCCCGTAGTTTATCGTTTCAGTAGTTCCTTCAGGTGCATGCTTCAAAATAAGCTGTCGCAATTCCTGTAGTAATGCCTGTCTAACAGGATCTACGGTTTGAATATATTCGTCTATAGTTGAAAATGACTTGCTCATAAGCTATCGAATTATTGAGGACGCATAAAGTCGAACGCCCCTTTGCGCAGGTTGATGCCGTATTCTAAACTCGCTTTTAAACAAGCCAGGAAATTTGCCCAACCTTCCGACTGCCCAATCGCTTGCTTAACTCCTTCTTCATCGTTATTCATCGAGCCCTCTACCACACGAACGACGGTCGACCCATCTGGAAGCGATTGAAGATGTATTTCCACCAGCATTCCTTCCGCACCCCCACTCCAATCAAAAGATATATATCGATCTTTTTCTATATGTTTCGCAGTTACCGGAAAGGTATCTTCAAATTCAGGGAATTTCCAGGTCACGGTCTTTCCGTTCTCCAGTGGTCCGGTAGAGCTTTCAATAAAATATTTACTCATCCCCTCCGGCTGAACAATAGCTTCGAAGACTTCGTGTACAGGCTTTTGAATTTGTATAGATGCTTTTGCTGTGACAATATTTTCCATAAAGTAATCTTATTAGGCTTTTTGATTACACGCGTAATCCTACACAAATGAAGAAATAATTTATGATTAACAAAATCATTATCGAAAAATATTCGTTTAGTTAATACATGCTGACTTGTTATTTTGCAATTTAGCGACAACAAAAGCAGCACTAACTAAAAAGGTAAAAAGCTCGATGCCGTCAAATGATATTCTTGTCATAGGGCAAGCGGATATCGTACAAAGAGCGATAACTTCGTATAAACAAAATCAAAAATTATGAGCAGCAAAAAGATTCATATCGAAACCTTGGTCAACGCCCCTATTCAACAAGTTTGGGAGGCATATAATAACCCTGAAGATATTAAACAGTGGAATCAGGCATCCCCGGATTGGCACTGTCCTTCTTCGGAAAACGATTTAAGAGTCGGAGGTAAATTCAAGAACAAAATGGCAGCGAAGGATGGCAGCTTTGAATTTGATTTTGAAGGGACTTATACCGAAGTGACGCCGTTGAACTCCATTTCTTACGTGATGGCGGATGAACGAACCGCAGATCTTAAGTTTACAGAGCAGGGCAACAATACCCTGATCAGCGTAGATTTCGATGCTGAACAGATGAACCCTGAGGAAATGCAAAGAGAGGGCTGGCAAGCTATCCTAGACAGTTTTAAAAATCACGTAGAAAAGTAATTTAACAGATACCTTCGATGAAAGACAGAGCATACAAAGTTGGACAAATTGTTTGGGCAGACTATACGTCGGAACAGGCGGATAGCCTGAAAGAGTTTTATAAAGAAGTTGCCGGATGGAAGGAACATCCCATAAAAATGCAAGATGCGGATGGCGAATATCACGATTATGCGATGCTGCGAGAGGATAATGAGGTAGCAGGCGGTATTTGTTATAAACGTGGCGTAAATAGGGATATCCCTTCGCAATGGATTATGTACATCTATGCGCCAGATGTCGACGAGCGATTAGACAAGGTGTTGGCATTAGGGGGCAAATTAATCCACTCGAACAAAGGAAAGGATGGTAAGTACAATTTTATTATCGTTGAAGACCCCGCGGGTGCTGTATTTGGCATCGGCAGAATGCAATAAACTATGAAAACATTATATTTTAAAGAAGTGATTGATGCATCGCCAAGCAAGGTGCACAATCTGATGCTTTCCAAAAAGAGCTATGAGGAATGGACCAAACCTTTCTCGCCAACATCGACCTTCCAAGGTGATTGGAGCTCAGGATCTAAAATATTTTTTGTGTCGACGGAAGAAGATCAAAAAGACATGGGCATGATTGCTCGTGTGGAAACTAACATTCCGGGAGAAATCGTAATCATTCGGCATGTCGGTATTTTATCGGATAAAGGAGAGCTTTATGAGGGCGAGCATGTTGAGCCCTGGAAGAACTCGCTGGAAATCTATCGCTTCAAAGCGGTAGGCGAGCAAACCGAGCTTCTATGTTCCCTGGAAGTTGATAGCGATGAACATGAGGAAATGTTTGCCGCGATGTGGCCTAAAGCATTGAAAATATTAAAAGACATTTGCGAACGAAGTTAGCATGGCAAAAGTTAAGACAAGTTTTACCGATGAGGATGTCGTGTCGTTCATCGAAAGTGTTGAGAATGAACAAAAAAGAAACGACAGCTATACGCTGATTTCGCTGATGGAAAAAGCTACGGGCGAGCGAGCTAAGATGTTTGGTCCTTCGATCGTTGGCTTTGGGCAATATCACTATCAATATGATTCCGGACATGAGGGAGACGCACCGCTTTTGGGCTTTTCGCCAAGAAAAGCGGCTATATCTTTATACGTCTATACGGGTGGAAAGCATCAGGACGAGCTATTAACATCCTTGGGGAAATATAAAATGGGCAAGGCCTGCATTTATGTCAAGAAGTTGAGCGATATCGATTTGGAAGTACTTGAGGATATGATGAAAGATTCCATTCAGTTTACCAGTCAAAAATATCAACGCATAAAAAATTAATATTGATCTTCCTGTTGACATACAGCTGTCATTCGCCACTTCTAAATTTGAATATGAACACTAAACTTTAGCCGAATTATTATGCATAGCACGAACTACTATAACAGCTTAATTACCGTAGCAGAGGATTGTAAAGTTGATCAGGGAACCATTCCAAAAGAGAATCCGGAGAAGCTTACGGTAGCGAATTATCATTTCCAGATGATCAATGAAAATCCTTTAGGATTGGATTCGGACGAGGTCATCTTTAATACGCATGCGATTCGGAAGGATATCGTGGCATCGGAACTTGAGAAAGAAAGAGAGGAATTTTTCTCCAAAGGTCAGGCATGCTTGCGCACAAGCCCACTGACAAAAACCTATGGTTGGGGCATCTATTTTAATGAAGAAGGAAAAATGAAACTTATTGATTCCGCAAGTGATGAATATCAAAAACTACTTAATGATGAGTCAATTAAGAAAATTCCAGCCATGCGAAGTACGAAAAAGTAAAAACTTGTCATAAGCCAAGTTGGTTTGATTATTTCCTCGCTAACTTAGTATTGTTAATTGATTCTAAATCGATAATGAATGCTTAGAGAGCGTCAGAAAGTCTGACAAAAAAGCATTCACAATCACATAAACTAATATGCTATGGAAAATTCAAAAGATTATCAATTCCATATTGACGAAGCAAATAACAGCTTGCTAATTAAACGAGTATACCCGGCAAAATTAGAGACTGTTTGGCGTGCATTTACTGATGCAAACATACTTGATCAATGGTGGGCACCCAAGCCCTGGAAATCGGAAACTAAGTCGCAAGAGTTTAAAGAAGGTGGCAAATGGCTATATGCTATGGTGGGTCCTGAAGGTGAAAAGATGTGGTCCCTTGCCGAATATCAACAGATAACGCCTCAGATTAGCTACAAAGTGTTAGATGCGTTTTCGGATGAGAATGGTAATATCAGCAATGAACACCCTACTTCAACCTGGGAAACGAAGTTTACTGCATTGGGAGATCAAACCGAGGTTAGCAATGTAATAACGTTTAAAAGTACGGAAGATCTACGCGCTATCTTAGACATGGGCTTTAAAGAAGGGTATGAAATGGGACAACAGAATTTAATAGACTGGTTGGATGAGAATCCCGATACCTCAACTTAAAAAGAAAAACATCAATTAAAACATATTAAAAACACTTAACACGAAAAATTATGGCAAAGATTCATGCTTATTTAAATTTTGATGGCACTTGTAAAGAAGCATTTGATTTCTATTCACAGGTATTCAATTCTCCAGTGACAGGAACATATTTTTATGACGATATGCCTACGGAACCTGGTTCGCCAGAGCTTCCGGAGAGCGCAAAAGGAAAAGTAATGCATACTTCAATAGCGTTGAACGATGCAACGATGTTGATGGGAGCTGATGTTGTCGAAGGTTTCGGAATGAAACTTAGCAATGGAAATGCGACATATATCATGCTTGATGCGAAAGATGCTGATGAAGCAAGAAAGCTTCATGCGGGGCTTGCGCAGGATGCTAAAGTATTAGAGATGGAATTGGGCGAAACATTTTTCGCGGAGCTTTTTTCTTCCTTCCAGGATAAGTTCGGTATTTGCTGGATGATCCATTTTGAAGGAAATAAGAAAATGGGTTAATTTCTACGGAATGATAAGAAATGCGATATCGTACAATTTGATATCGCATTTTTAATCTTTATTAAATCTAACAGATCATGCAGCAGCCACAATTTCAACCTGGGAAGAATATGGCTATGAAGGTGCCCTTAGCAAAGTATCATGAAATGGTACATTTTTACCGCGACATCTTGCTTTTAGAGACTGAAGAGGTAGAACTTAACCATCCGCAAGTTGCTAAAACCTGCAAGGTAAACATTAATGACATGATGCTTTGGATCGATGGCATTGAGGATCTCTCACAAAAAGACCTTTGGTTTGAGCTGGAGACCGATTCGATTCAGGCGGCGATGGAATATTTGTCGGCTAATAATGTCGAACAGGATGACAGCTTAGAGCAATTGCCTTCGAATGCGCATTGGATTAAAGACCCTGCAGGAAACATTATTCTATTGCGACAAAAAGCTTAAGCGATTATAACCCTACCTATTAAAAATAGAAGTAAAACAATTGACACCTTGATTCTCCAAGAAATCATAATACTTAATCAATTTTACAGAAAAATTAAAAAGGCGATCATGAAAAATCAGCTAATACCCTCCCTTTGGTTTGACAATAACGCGTTGGAAGCTTTTGAGTTTTACTCGGAAGTTTTTCCGAACAGTACAGTTTACAAGAACAGCCCTATTGTGGTTGAAGGATCTATTATGGGAGTAGACTTCATCGGAATTAACGGTGGACCGCATTTTAAACCCAATAATGCAATTTCCTTTATGCAGGTTCTAGAGGATCGCGAAACGATTGATAGGATTTGGGGACAGCTTAGCAAGGGTGGCACTGTATTAATGGCACTTGATTCTTACCCTTGGAGCGCGTATTATGGTTGGATAACTGACAAATACGGTATTGGCTGGCAGTTGTACCTGGGAAATTTGGAAGATGTAAATGGGCAGGCCGTTATCCCAACGTTGATGTTCTGTGGAGAGCAGCAAGGAAAATGTGCCGATGCCCTGGCGTTTTACAAACATGTTTTCAAAGATTTTGAGCAACAGGGCGCTCGCCCCTATCCCGAGGGCGATGTGAAGGGGCAGATTATGCATGCTCAGTTTATTGCCAACGGGTTGACGCTTGCAGCGATGGATAGCGGTTATCCGCAAGATTTCACATTTAATGAAGCTGTTTCGATCAGTATTACCTGTAAAGATCAGGAAGAGATCGATTATTATTGGAATGCATTCACAAAGGACGGAAAGGAAAGTCAATGTGGATGGTGTAAGGATCCTTTTGGCGTATCATGGCAAATTGTACCTGAAAATATTAGCAAACTATTGGAGGTTAATCCAAATGCAGGTGCTGCATTGATGAAAATGAAGAAGATCGTGATCGATGATTTGCTGCATGCGGGGTAAAGAAATTCTTTTTATGATTAAGCCCATCAAGCCTAAGCAATTGATGGGCTTTTATTTTCTGTAAGTGGTTCTTTAGTTATCGAACTAGTACGGGAGATAGCCACATTTAAGATCGACGACTTTATAGGTCACCTCTTTTTCGATATTGAGGGGTTGAGCGCCATTAATTCCATAGGTATAAACGGATCCTTTATAAGGTTTGCTAGCATTCGGATTGAATGTTGCGATCACAATATGGCTAAATTGTCCGGCCATATTATAATCAAAATTCCAAGCCGTGATATCACCTGTTCCATCGTCCGGAAGCGAGAGCACCTCTTGCACATCGAGTCCTGAATTTGAGAATCGATATAGCTTCCTGCCTTTGGCAAAATACCAGAATCCGGAACCTGTCCTATACCTAAAACCAACGGCATTTTGCGCTTCAGGAACACGCTTTCTGCCTACCAACAAATAACTCTCCGGCATATACCCGTTAGTAGAGTTTGCAGAGTAGTCAAATCGATGAATAGCCAGTTCGTCTCCGTTTTTTGTTAGCACAAAATTATTTACCCAAGTGACATAATCTTCCACACCACCAAACAACCTCATGGCCTTTGAAGTTACCCTGTATCAAATAACCCAAATCGGTCTCATAAGAATTCGAGTTTCCATCGGCAGGACTTGCGAACACTCGCAATCGCTCATTTTTATAATCATAGCCCATCAGAAACAACCCACTGAAGCTCATCTCATTGATATAGTAGTCACCGTCCCGGAAGTCGTAATCCAAGGGGTCATCATACACATCCATTCCAATAACGTTCCTATTTAAGACTCGTACTTTCCCATCGATGATTGCTGTTCCACCCGTTCCCTCGAATTTCACTCGTGATGGGTTAAACCCTGAGGGAAGCGGATCGACACTCAAGGGATTATCGCGGCTAAATAATAGCGTCGCCAGGCTGCTTTTCGTATCGCCTACGATAATAGGGTATTCGCCTTCCCTGGTGGCAACGGTGATACTGGAGAAGATACCATTTGTGGCTGATGTTGCGTAGTGTTCTAATTGTAAATTTAGCGGCTTTTTCCCAAAGACATAGCCATCAAAATTGTTAATATGAAAGAAATGGCTCGTCAGGTCATTTCCTTTGAAAAACAAATAAGCATTCTCATCAGCATCTTCGGCTAGCAAATAGTATCCGCGTGTTACGCTGGCTGAAAGATTGACCGTGAAATGAATGTTATATGTAGCGTTGGTATTTTTATCGGTAATAAATAGATTGGACAATAGTGTGCCTGGCTTTACGCCTTCCGTGTTAAAGTCCAGGTCTTTCTCCTGACCAACTGTATCCTTTCCAATTACCCAAAGGAAGTCATATTGGTCTTCATTGTCTTTAGAACCGAATACAAGTGGTGATATCTTTAGCGTTTCTCCGACAATGACAGAAAATACATTCGACGCCAAAGGCACTCCTGGTCTTAAAAGTACCGAATCTACCTTGTTCAACGATTGATAATCGTAATTCCCTAAATCTTTACTACAGCCGGAAAAGATTAATAGAAATAAAGTTATAACGATTGATATTTTACTGAATTTCATAGTGTTTGTTATTAAGGTAAAAGGATCCTTGGCAAGGTGGAATCAGCATTTGGGTAAATAATATGCTCCTGAAAATAGGTCTTTAGTCTGCTGATATAGAGAAATGTCACTGGATGCATGCCTCTACTTGCATTCTCGGGCATCCTATCCCAATAATAATATGGCCCTGGGAATTGCACAGGATTATAGAATTCCGGACTAGGGTCTGCGCCCAGATAATAGATTTCCATCCATTTTTGATATACCTCCTGATAGTAGGGACCGAAGTATCTCGACCATGTTTTCCACCATTTAGGCTCTGTCAACTGATCCGAAACAATAATCTTCATGGATTTATTATACTCATTGCCGATCTTAAATTCATGATTTTCATGTAGGAGAAGTTTCAGTGCAGAATTGCCTTCGCGCAATGCGGGGTAATTTGTCAATGTAATTTCCAATGATCCATCGACCTGATTGGCAGGTATAATCCCTCGCCCTAAGCTGACTTTGGATAAGTCAATGGTACTTTCGGATTTTACAATATCGAAAGAAACTTCTCTATCCCGATCTTCCGGGATTCCGGCAATCTTTAAGGGAATTGTCAATGTTTTAATGTCGCGCTCCTCTTCCTTTTCCAGAGCAAATGAATAAGAGAGCGAATCCATATAAAGCTCTTCTTTGAAGCCGAGGTTAGTATTCTTCAGAGAGAAATAGACGTAGGCGTCATCCGCATTGAATCTGACGAAGTCAGCGTTTTCCTTGCAAGACTGCAACAACAGCAGGAAAACAACGAATATGACCTGCTTAATGTGTTTATTTAAATTTTTCATTACAGTCATTTTTAATTGCTTTTATTAAAAGTTTCCTCATCTAACGGTACAGGCAATTTGAAAATATTAAGCGATGGAGCAACTTCACCCGATGGTTTATAGATCGAATGAAACATGCGTTTATAGAAAGTGAACAGGAATCCTTCCCCGATAAACTCTCTACGCACTTCATCGATATAAATATTCAATAGCTTAGCGCTATTATCATAAGTAATTGCCGATAAGCCACGCTTCGCACGGAGTTCGTTTAACAACTGCACGCTCAGTGCAGGATTGACTTCCAGATTAGCTTCTATAGTCATGAAATAGAGTTCAGGCAGACTGATCAACTTCAGTTCATTTCTTCTGACAGATGCGTTGGAAATAGCATCTGGATTTAAAAACTTACTGAATGCGCCAGAGATTTTCCATTGTATCAGGCGGTAATCTGAAGATGCTCCCGACCCCTTCGTATATAAGTTTTGGAGAAATCCTGCATATGCGGGAATCAGCGTTCTGCCAGTGCCGAAGTATGGAAGATTGCTTGTATGGCTCTCATTTTTGATAATTGCAAACAAGTTCTCTTTACTAAAGCGGATGTCTTTATCCGACACCGTATTATTCACATCCTTCTCCGTCATCAGCGCGATATCAATCTTCGGGTTTGCCTTCAGCTCATCAATCAGTAATTTAGCGGTCTCTCCTGCTTTTAAATTATCGCCTTTCAGCTCATACAATCGTGCGAGCATTGCACGAACCGCATAAATGTTAGAACGCGCACCACGATAGTTTAATAAGTAGGAATAGTTTAAGGATGAGCTGTTCGAATTACCATTGCCAACACGACCAATTTCCTTCATTGGATCCTCGGCTAACAGGTCTATTGCTTCGAGCAGATCCTTCTCAGCCTGTTCGAAAAACGTTGCTGTATTTAAAAATGGTTGAGGTTTCTTGCTCGATGTTGTATAGTAAGGAACCGCTTTCGAGTTAATGCCTTCCACTTTTACCACGGGCCCAAACCATTTGAAAACCTCTAAGTGAAGAAACGCACGAAGTCCGAGTAATTCGCCTCTAACTAGATTCTTTTCTTTACCTCCCTTTAGATTATCCAAGTAATCGAACATAATATTTACCTGATGGATAGACTTGTAAAGTTCCGCCCAAATATTGTTGATGCGATTTTGAACGCCCTGCTCAGCAAAATCATAATTCGAAACGTAATAGTTACTATTCGATGAATTGCTGATTTGCCAATAACCCGCTAAGGCGTCCGCAAAGTTATACTTCAATTCTGCTCCATACAGATTACTCGTCGTCATCGAGTTGTAGACTCCGGCCAACCCCGACTCGAAGCCCTTCAGATCTTTAAAGGCATCATCTGCATAAACGTTATCTTCCGGCGTTACATCCAACCACTTGGAACATGACCCAAATGCAAGCGCAAATACAGAAAACAGCAGAGTAATGAGTTTTATATTAATATTTTTCATCTTCTTAAAGGGTAAAAGTTAATACTGTACGAGCAAACCTAAGTTGTAACTGCGCGAGAAAGGATAGCTTAAGCCGCGCTCCATCCTGACAGTGCTAAATCGAAATACATCATTTGCAGAAAAATTGAACCTAACACGCTGTAAGCCTAATTTCTGGGTAACTTGCTGTCCCATCGTATAATTGAAGTTGACAGATCCTAATCGGATATAATTTTCTGTTTGAACGAATCTCGATGATAGTTGAGTGGTACTCAGGTCGGTGATTCCTTTATAGAGTGTTTGATCGCCGGGCTCTTTCCATCGTTCATAAAGAACACGTTTATCGGCATTATCCCAGACCTTCACGTTCTCTATCTTAGACACCAACGTTTGATTATAAAGTTGACCGCCAATGGTATAATTGAAATACGCCTCCAGACTAAAGTTTCTGTAATTGATGAATCCAGAGATATTACCGAATAGCTTCGGTTCTTTGTTACCAATGATCTGTATATCATTAGGGCTCCAAACATAGGTCAATTTGTTATCTAAGGTCAGGAATACTTCACGTCCGGTTGCCGGATCGATACCCAAGGAACGCACGCCCTTTATGGTTTGAAGCGACTGGCCTTCCTCATAGTAAACACTTTGCGGAACTACCTTCGCATTGACCCCCTGATATCCAGTATTGCTTTTATTGGAAATATCGTTCAGAGCTTTCAATTCTTCGGAGATTTCTAATAGCTTACTTTTATTATAGGCTCCTTGGAAACGGAGTATCACGTTGAATGTCTTATCACTCGATTCGTAGGGCTTCACATCAATCTGAGCCTCGAAGCCTTTATTCTCCACCTTACCCAAGTTTTCTGTGTAAGTCGAGTTCGCTATTCCAACAGAAGGGGCGACGCTAATAGGTGTTGCCATATTATGCGTCAATCGTTTATATGCTTCTAGTCGAATATTTAAACGGTTGTTGAGCAACGCAGAATTGATACCCGCGCTGTAAGACTTAATTTGAGGCCATCTTAAATTAGGGTTACCCTCGGATACATAATAAAAACCCATTTGTTCATTATAGAGGCTGTTGAAACCTGCGCTATAAATCGTATTGGTCAGCGATGCTTCTAAATTATCTGTGCCGCTAATACCCATATTGTAATAAACACGCAACAGGTTGATAACCTTATTATCCCGGAGGAAATCTTCTTTATGAAGATTATAACCTACGCCCGACGCCCAAAAATTGCCATAGCGCTTATTTCTTCCATACTTCGAAGACCCGTCTGTTCGGAGAGAAAGGTCTAGGTAAAAACGTTCGTCGAATATATAATTTGCAGTTCCCATAAAACCAATACGACGCTCAGGAACGTTGGTATAACTATATCGTGTGTCATCTTTATAGTTCAATGCGAGTGCAGGACTCACGAACCTATCGTCTGCAAAACCCGCAAGCGTGGTGCTGTTAGAAGAATTCTTTGAACTATTTAACTCGAATACACCGCTTGCCGATACAGCATGTTTTTTTGCAAAGACCTTAGCGAAGGTCATTATTGCGGTACCTGCATAATTGATGCCGTTGCCAGCATTGATTATGTAAAGGCCTCGTTGCCGAACGTCGGGAATATCTTTGTAGAGTGTGTTTCTGGGAGAGATGTATTTTTCACCATCAGAGAAGCTCTTTCCAATCACTCCGCGCAGTTGAAATCTTAAGAACGGATTAATAAAATACTCTAAATCCATATTATTCGTAATGTCGAATGTTTTCCCAAAATCCCGATATGGAAGTGACGCATTATATAAAGGATTTTGAATCCATTCGGTACTGCCCGTGCCTTCTCCCCCCTTCGCATACCGCTCGATCAGATAGCCGTCAAGATCATAAATGCGGTAATATGGGTTCAATTGCGTGTATAGACTAAAATCTCCGTAGTTAGAATTAGTTGCGCGACTCCCTACGAGGTTGGTGGTATTTCTAAAAGATATTTTATTTGGCGATCGGTAAAAAAGATTTAAGCCTCCGCCCATGCGCTTACGTTCCGAACCCTTCATCACGCCTTTGATTACGCCATAATTTCCTTCCAGACTGAATCGCATATTGCCAAAACCACCCTCCAAGCGTAAAGATTGAGAGGTAGACATATTCGTTTCCACAGGCTGAGATAACCAGTACGTGTCCACCCCATTGGCAATATCGAGCTGACGCTGAGCTAACAAATTATCGAGTTTCGCTTGGCTTTCATGCTGAAACTCTGATGCTGTTCCTGCATACGTATAGGCACCGGCAAGTTTTTCGAAGGCAATCTTTTCCGCTGCATTCATTAAATTATAGTCCGACAAATCGACAACCGCTAGCTCTGGCCTAATGTTATAGGTAATAGAAATACCTTCTGCTCTTGGTAGCCGCGTTTCAATAACAATAACCCCATTTCCTCCACGAGATCCGTACAACACGGTTGAGCTCGCATCTTTCAAGAGGGTGATCGTCTCTATCCTGTTGACATCTAAGTCGTAAAGTCGGGTAATCGGAACCTCAAAGCCGTCCATAATTACGAGTGGAGCGTTTAAGCCATATTCACCGACGCTGGTTGTACCGCGAATAGTGATTTCAGGAACCCGGTTAGGGTCAGATCCATATTGATTACTTTCCTGTACCTTAAAGGCAGGATCTAAGTTCTGAATGATTGAAAAGATGTTGCTATTGTTGAAGCGCTCCAGCTCTTTTCTAGTAATCGTACTACTCGAGCCGGTAAACGTATTTTTATTACGCGTACCATATCCCGTAACAACGGTCTCCTCGATTGCTGTTGAAGAAGCGCGCAGCGAAATGTTTAGCTCCCTCCTTCCGTCGGGGTTGAATCGATAAGGTTCATAGCCTACCATAGAAACCTGTATAAGATCCTCCTCAGAGACAATGATTGCAAAGCCTCCCGATTGTTGCGACGAACCTAAGAAAGCCCCCGTATTCGCATTTCTGAACACAGCACCTGCCAAGGGATTTCCTTCAGAGCCACGAACAATACCGACAATTCTGAACGTTTGTGTCGCATCCTTGGAGTTCGATGCGTTTTTCGCCTGCACAAGCAAGGTGCGGTTTTGTAGTCTTACAATAATCGGTTGATTCCTACTAATTTCTGCTAAGACCTCCGCTAATTCTTTTTTATCCACAGAGATAGTCAGAAGGCTTGTTTTCGTGAGCAAACTCTTGTCGCCGATGAGGTCATAATTCGTTTGCATTCTTATCTTTTCCAAAATATCCGATAGCGGAGCATTTTTCTCATGCAGCGTAATCAATTGCGCAAAAGAAGCATTCGAAAAGACATATAAGAACAAGAAAACAGCACAAACGAATAGTTGCTTCAAACCTTGTCGAGGTAGACCATCCTGATCACTAAATCTATAAACAAGACTAATTCGAAAATTCATAAAAATTTAGTATTAATTAAAAATCGGTTAAGTTTGATAGCAATTGTTGATTTGGTATATGCTGTCGTTAACTTTGTTCTAACACATAGGCCTGTTGCGTCGAAGGAGCGCAGGAAACGATTAGTAGATTTTAAAACCGGCTCACAATTGCGTATCAAGGGTAAATACGGATGAGCAATAAAAATGTCCTTTGTAAAACGATATTTTTTTTAATAATTAAAAATATCCTTCGTGTAGTAATAAGAAAGGACCGTTTTATACGGTCCTCTTCAAATTTGGAGTAGTGTAGTTTTTTGTTATTCCATTATAGCGTTTCTTCTAAAAATTTCTCAAGCTTCTCGCCTCGCAGATCGATTGCCAATATTTTTCCCTCTGGAGAAATCACGTAGTTGGTCGGTACGCCTTTCACGCCATACATCACAGCAATTTCATTCTGCCAACCTTTTAAGTCTGACAAATGAACCCAGCCAAGATTATCATCCTTAATGGCTTTCAACCAGTTGGCTTTTTTATCATCAAGCGATATGGCAATGATCTCGAAGTTCTTCGTTTTAAAGCGATCATAGGCCTTCACAACGAAAGGATTCTCCTTACGGCATGGAACGCACCACGAAGCCCAAAAATCAAGAAGCACATACTTTCCCTTATAATCCGACAACTTAACCATCTTGCCCTCAGTATCCGGATGAGCGAAATCTAAGGCTTCTGCACCGACAATTAACGACCTCGATTTCAAACTGGCGTAAAGACGCTTTCCTCGCGCACTGTTCTTTATGTTCTCATTTAATCCTTCAAACAAAGCACGCTGATCTGCCTGGCTGTTCTCATCGTCGGCCATACTTTCTAGGAAAACAAGGCTTAAGGTGTTGGAAGGGTTAGATTGGATAAATTCCGACATCAGTTTTTCATAATGCGTTCTCCAGCTCCCAAAAGCAGCGTCTCTTTCCTGTTGAAGTTTTTTAATTTGCTTAGAAAGTGCGTCGATTTTCTCGCTATAAGCCCGATATTCATCCGTTCTAAAGGTTTCCCTCAGTGAATCAACTTTTGCCTCGTATGCCAAATATTGTTTTGTTAGAGGACCGCCATCAACAATCTTCAGCTTTCCTTGGCTGGCATCAACGACGGTTGTTCCAGGGTTCCAGTGAAACCAAAGAGCGTTACGGCTTTCCTTTTTGTCACTATTAAAGCTATGATCGAAAGATAATCCTGTGTATGAAACGCCAGCACCGGTAGTCTCAAATTTAAACTGCCCATCCACGATCTTTACAGAGTCTTGCTTAGGATCGTTCGTTTCAAAATCATAGTGCATCAAATATGCCCGTTCAGCTCCAGCAGGAGCCTTGCCCTGTAGTATCAATTGACTTTGGTTCTCCTGTGCGACTAACAAGCAGGGAATACACAGGGAGCTAAGCATCAGTTTTTTAATTAAATTCATCTTCATTCGTTTATTTGGTTATTTATTTCTATTTCAAACTGTTAATTACTTGGGCAGAATAACGATCGTTTTGTTTTGAATCTCTATATCAAACATTTGATTGACCGTCAAGACTGTTAAAACCTCGCTCAAGGGTTCTTTATTCACGATGATTGTTACATCGCCAACACTTTCGAGCAACGTAAGATCACCAATCAAATCATAATGGGACTGATCGCGTATTTCTTCTAGAACCTCCAATACTGTGCTGTTCTTCCTATTTAGCGTAATCGCCGGATGTTCGCTATTCTCGCATCCGGAAAAGGAGAACATCGTCACAAGGCTCACAAAAGTGAAGAGAGTGGAAAACTCATATTTCCATATTGGCCACCCACTTATACGATGGCGCCTGCATATTGATTTCATTAATCTTCAATTCACTTATGTTTTTTAATACCACTTTTTTCGCGCAGCGTCAATCTTTTAACCCTGCTTATTAAAACCATAAACGGATGGAAAGAAAGAATGTCCTTTGACAGCAATCACTTTCAGAAAAAAAACAGAAGTATTTAACAAAAAAGTCAACTTAAGCGAAGTTGACTAGCTAGCAGACTCTTTTAAACCCACATTTTACTCTTTTGGCACTATAAGCAATTTATCCTTTTCGTAACGATATGTAATCGGGAGAACTGTAGTCAAAAGCTCCATTACTTCTTTAAGGTTTTTATCATGACTTACTCGTCCAAACAAAGGCAGATCAACAATCCGCTGATCGACCACAATATTGAGTGCATACCAAGAAGCAATCTTGGCACTAAATTCAGAGAGCGTTTGGTTGTTCAGGTTGAAATATCCTTGTTGCCAATCAATATAATCCGTAATCGACGGCGATCGGAAAACCTTATCATTCATAAACACGTCGTTCGGGAGCAGCGTGTAAAGATACTTGCGGGCATCAGCTTGGAATTGCTCCGTTTTGCTCACCCCTACCTTTCCAGATAACAAGGCGATGACCGAATCATTAAAATTCGCATTAAATCGCGTCCCTAATACGGTTATTGTATGTTTTTGACCATGCACGATAAAAGGAATTACCTCCTCACGTTCTTCTAAGGTCTCCACCTCAAAATAACCTTCCCCTTCTAAATAGACATCGCGCGAACCGGCATTAAAAAAAACCGGATATCGAAGTTCCGAATTCGCATTTAGCCAAACGTGGCTACCATCGGCTAATCTTAAATTTGCCGTCGCTCCTTCCCTGGTTCTCATCGTATGATAAACAGGCGCCAATGGCTTGGAGTCCAGAATATACTTAATTTCTCCACTGCCTAGCTTAGTAATTGACCATCCCTGAAAATGTATCGTGTCACCTGCTATGATCTCTTCTAGCTTCAGCTCCTCGTTATTCTCTAGAACGATGCTAGAATTTAGCGATTGAACGCCGGCATAACTCTCCAATACCTTATTCACATTGCTGGGAGAACGATATTGAAAAATATACCAACCAATCGTCATAGAAATCAATACCGCTGCCACCAATCCGAATACAATCTTTAGCGTATATATGTTCTTTGTTTCCCCTTGATAAAAGCGTTCGTCAAGTGAGTCTAGATGTTTTAAAAATTGCTCTTTCTCAAAGGGCGTATCTTCGGTAAATTTATTAAACCAGGACTCCACTAAAATTTGCTCTTCCCGACTGCATTTCCCCTCATGATAACGGCTCAATATTGATCGATCAAAACCCATAAGTATAATCTTTTTATAGCATGAATATTATCCCTATTACTAGATACGGTCGAACATGCAGAATGTCCTCTAAGAAATCAGAAAAAGTATGATGATCGCCAGCTCTGCTCTCAAGATCTTCATCAAACTCCATGAGTGGTTTCTTACCGTCTTTTCCGTCAAACCTAAAGCATCGGCGATTTCCTGATTGCTGTAGCCCTCCATTCTCATCTTCAAAATGGTCTGATATTGCGGGCCAAATGTTTCCAAATGCTTATAAATTTGATCAAGAAAACTTTCCGTGCGAAGATTGGCGTCCGTTTGATTAGGGGAAACCGCATAGGAATAAACTTCTAGTGAGTCCAGGTATTTCTTAGCATTCGCGGAGCGGCCCATAAAATCGATAATTTTGCTCCTCAGCGCCTTAAAGAGATATCCAGCAAACTGCTCGTCAATCCGTAAGCTGTGTCTTTTATTCCATATTTTCAAAAACACATCATGAACAATATCCTCAGCATGGTCACCTTGAACCCGCTTCGCCGTATAGATAAGCATTAGGCCCTTATAGCGCTCATAGAGCTCGTTAAAAGCTAAACGTTTATCCTGAATCACTTCAGCAAGCAAATATTCATCGGATCTATGTTCGTAATTTGGCATTTGGACAATAATAAAAGTAAATATAATGGTAAAATAAGTTTAATCAACAGCCTATTAAAACTTTTTATTAATTAATAATAAATTTAATAAAATGTATATGGCACATCACTTGGTTCAAATAAGCCTTTGATTAGCCTATTAAATACGATTAGTAAATTCCGAAACACAGATAGGACAGCACGAACAACTCCTCTATTTTTCCTATATTTATAGCATAACAGCACTAATTGATACTATGAAAAGACACTTGCTATCCAGCTTAGCCATTGCGTTATTGGCTTCATCCTGTAATAATTCGGGTCAGGAAAACACGAATAGTAGGGATACGACGATCATCATCCAGGACACGGTCATCGATACGACGGCCAGTAATCAAAGCTTTGACATTAACAGCATTCAAATATCAACTGCCGATATAGGGGACTTTCCGTTCTTTACGGCACCTGAAGGAAGCGAGTATATCAACAATCCGAAAGTGAAAGCCTTCGATGCTTTGCTAATTGCTCTGCCTGACGGAACCTTACAATCGAAAGAAGGAAAGGTGTATCGGTCATTTATTCATCCGTTGAAAAATTCTACAGTTGAAATCACGAACCATTATCTCAATAAAAGTTATGAGGATGCGATATTGAAAGCCGGAGGAGTAAAATTATTTGAAGGAAAGCTTTCTGCAGATCAAATCAAGTTTTATGACGAAAAAGCCAAATACAAAGGTGAGGATGGATCCATTGATGTCTACAATAATCCGATCAAATCCTATATCATTCGTCGCGCGGAAGGCGATATCTACATTCAACTAGAGGACAAATCAGCCGATGCAACGACCATTCAAATTTTGCAAGAAAAGCCGCTCGTACAAACCATACAAAAGATCAGCTCCGAATCAATCGCTAACGATATTGCTGCAAAGGGCAAATCTATATTGTATATCAACTTCGATACCGATAAGGCAAGCTTAAAGTCAGATGCGTTTGAAATTGTTGATGAAATTGCGAAAGTACTAAAATCGGAAACAGGACTAAAACTGGTGATTGAAGGCCACACCGATAATACAGGCGATGCAGCACACAACAAAAAGCTGTCTGAAGACCGAGCGAAGTCTGTAGTGTCGGCTTTAGAAAAAGCAGGAATTGATAAAGCACGTCTAAAAGCCGTTGGCTATGGCGCTGAGCGTCCGCTCGTTGCAAACGACTCCGACGATAACAAAGCGAAAAATAGACGCGTAGAGCTCGTAAAACAATAAAACTACAGCTTATGAAATTTTTAAAGTATTTCCTATTCATCATCCTAGGAATTGTTGCCTTGGTCCTTGTGCTCGGCCTTATCCTACCGAAAGATTTTCACGCTGGAAGTGAACTCGTCATCAACAAACCGCGACAAGAAGTGTTCGATTATGTAAAATACATTAAGAATCAACACAAGTTTGACGCTTGGTCGAGAAAAGACCCAAATATCACGCAGGCTTATGAAGGCACCGATGGTACGGTAGGTTTCGTCTACACGTGGAAAAGCAAAAAGGTAGGCGACGGAAAACAAGTGATAACGAATATTGAAGACGGCAAGAAGGTAGACATGGATTTGTTCTTTAATGGCTCAGATGATGCCAACAAGTCTTATATGCTTGTTGAAGACGCCGGACAGAATCAAAGCAAGATCTCCTGGGTTATTGATGGAACGATGCCCTATCCATGGAATGTGATGACCTTATTCTTCAATATGAATGACGACTTTAAGGCTGGACTGACCAACTTGAAAGAAATATTAGAAAAATAAAAGAAAACAATCTTCAGCAAATCCCTATTTTAGAATATAAATTCTATCCCTATGAGGTTTTTGATATTACTTCCCCTGTCACTCCTATTCATTGCCTGCCAATCGAATAGTAAAAAGAGTTCTGAATCTGCATCAGATAGCATAGCTTATGTGCAAGATACTGCATCAACTTCCTGGAAAAATGAAGGTTGCGCCTGGTTGAAAACCAATGTTGAGAAGAATTTCACGAACGAAGGCAGGGAAAATATGGAAGCAATTACAACAGCTGAATATTATGAGTATAAGAGCGATGCAACGAATGTAGATTTAATCGTCGATGGAAGCTTGACTGCTGATGAATTCCAAAAGAAATGGGGCAATAAGTTCGACACAAAATATGCTGGCATTGGCGCAGGATTTCTGATATCAGGACAGGATTGGGGAAGTATCACCCTTTCAACTTGCGATTACCTGAAAGGGAATGAGCAAGAAGCAACGTACAAGGTCCTGATCTCCGACTGCCAATTTAACACCGACTACCATCGTGAAATTACCTTGGTAAAGGATCAAGGAAACTTTAAAATTGCCAACGTTAAAGAGTTCGATTAAGGTTTAAAGCTTATCAGCATAAGCATCACTCAACCAACGAAATACCTCTTTACCGTTGATTCCAATCAATTGTATATTCAGCGCGGTAAGTATCTGATCAAAAAATGAACTGATCTGCATATCATCTCGATTTGTAAACAGGCTTATCGCCCTACCTTCCTGAGGAATCACTAACACAATATTGTGAAATCCCGTGCTTTCTCCAGAATGTAAAAGGCAAATGTGACCGTCTTTATTTTTCAGAACAAACCAGCCTAAACTATAATCAACGTCTGTTGTGACTTTCGAAACCAGCTCCTGACGCAATAAATCCTTTCCATACTCCCTGTTCGACATTGCCAACTGCATCACATGATTTGCCCATAGTTGATAATCAAGTGCAGAACAATAAACACCGCCATCGCCTTTTGTGGCACTAGTGATACTCTGATCTGCAAAGACAAAGTTTGTATCGAGGATCGTATAACCAAATGCTCGATTTGTTATGTCTGCATCTTGCTCAAATATCTGCGTTTGCCCCATCCCCAATGGATCGAAAACGTTCGTTTTCATATAATCGATATAGGGCCGACCGCTCACTTTTTCAACGATTAAACTCAATAAGCAATAGGCGGTATTGCTATATTTAAAACGACGATCTGCTTTCGTAAATGCGTCTTGATAGGGACTAACCAATCGCAATACATCAGCATCCGACAATTGCTCTTCCTGCTGTTGAGGGATGATATTCTCGTAATCCTTAATTCCTGATGTATGGTTCAAAAGCTCCGATATTTTTATAGACCCCGCAGCTCCTTTCAAAACAGGAAGAAATTTGCCAATCGAGTCTGTAAGTTTCAATTTACCCTCTTTATACAGCTGATAAATAGCATAAGCTGTAAATTGTTTACTTACAGAAGCCATTCTAAAATTACTCGCAAGATCCAGCGAAGTGCGGTCTTCTAAACTCGCCATACCCTGCACTTTACTGTAAATTGCACCTTTACCTACATCAGTAATTAACAGAACCATGCCCGGGTCATTCGAATTCGGGTAATAGCTCCTTACGAGTGAATCTATTTTCGCAGTTTGATCCTGAGCATGCGCAAGGACAACAAAAGAGAACAGACAGAGTATAAGTAATTTTCTAAGCTTAAGCATAAACAATGCTAAGTAAATTATCTCAAAATAAAAAGATGAAGACTTAATGAAGGAACTAACCTTTCTTAGTTTAATCAAACCCAATGTATAACCCTTTCGGAGCGGCTCTGAAAGGGTTATACATTGGGTTTGCATTGGGTTTGAAAGGGCTTTGAGTAATTGTTAGTAGTTAGTACTTAGTAGTTAGTACTTAGTAGTTAGTATTAAGACCTATGGTGAGCATACGTTTCTTTCGATGTTGTTTGTTATGAATGCCAGAAAAAGAAGGGTGTTTTGTCTTGAACCAGTAAAGGAAGGATGCAAGGATTGACAGGATCGGGTCTAAAATCTTATGTCTAATGTCTAGCATCTAACAACGCACCATAGGTCTTAATACTAAGTACTAACTACTAAATACTATCCAAAAAAAGGAGCTATCTTCTTCAGACAGCTCCCAAACTTCATTTCCTCCAACGCCTATTCATTAACCGGCAAATGCACCGGCTTCATCCGTTTAAACTTCTTGTAGCGAAGTATCTCATCCGCTAATTTGGAAATCGCGAAACCTACGATCGAAGCATCATCTAACCAACCTAACACCGGAACCAAATCTGGTATGGCATCCAATGGGGATACCACGTAGATGATTGTTGCGACGATGACGGACATATTCCACTTATTCATTTTATACCGACCAGCAAATGTATCTTTGATCATCGATATTAAAAGACCAAAATCGCTGCTCTTCTCCCCTAGGTTCTGAGCTTTATCCTCTGCCAAATCGATCTCCTCTTTCGTTAGTTTACGATTTTTAAAGGTATTGAATAACAGCAATGCTCTGCTATAATAGTTTTTCTTCATTTGTTCTTTCGTCATTTTATCAATAAGACCGTGGTTCTAATAAACGGTTTAATAGGGATAAAAATTATTAAAGGGAGTGAAATACTACTAATTAATGTTTTTTTTAAAATAAGTTAACATCCACACAATATTCCGAATACTACGGCGTTATAATAATACAAATAAGGTTATTTTTAAGATAGCAGAGATGCTAACAAAAAAAAGAAATAACTTTATAAAGAGGGGTTGTACGAAAGTATAACCCCTTGATTTTTTCCTTTTGAAATCATTTTTTTTACCAATAATCTACCTCTAGCCCAGTTTTTCTCGCAACAATTCTTTATCAAGGCCTTTTTCATATTTCGCCACGACAAGTGTTGCAGCACCGTTTCCAATCAGGTTAGTAATTGCACGCGCTTCACTCATAAATCGATCGATTCCAAGTACTATTCCGACGGCTTCCACGGGTATATGTCCGACAACGGGCAAGGTCGCAGCCAATGTGACAAAACCGCTTCCGGTGACACCTGCGGCACCCTTTGATGTTAACAAAAGCACAAGAAGCAGTGTTATTTCTTGCTCTAAACTCAAGTGCATGTTCAAAGCCTGCGAGATAAATACCGCAGCCATTGTGAGGTAAATGCAGGTCCCATCCAAATTAAAGGAGTAACCCGTCGGGATAACGAGTCCGACAATAGGCTTCGAACAGCCCACATCCTCCAACTTCTTCATAATGCCAGGAAGTGCTGACTCGGATGATGAAGTCCCTAATACTATTAAAATCTCTTCTTTGATATATTTCAGAAACTTGAAGATATTGACGCCCACGTAGAAGTGCAATACAGCACCGATAATGAATATGATAAATATAATACAGGTGAGGTAAAAGCTGATCATCAATAAGCCGAGCGAGGATAGAGCTTCGACACCGTACTTACCGATGGTAAAGCCCATAGCCCCCATGGCACCAATCGGGGCCAAATACATGATGATTTTGATCACTGCAAATAGCCCTTTTAGAAAGGAGTCTAATACATTCAATACAGGCTCCGAGGCCTTCTCACCTATTTTCGTTAGTCCTACCCCGAATAACACAGCAAACAAGAGCACTTGCAGCAAATTATCAGAAGCAACTGCAGCAACGACGTTATCTGGAATAACGCTGATGATAAAATCCATCGTCGTTTTATGTTCTTTAGATTTCGATACATATTCGGAGACCGCTGTCGGATCCAGTTCGGCTGGGTTAACGTTCATGCCGGTACCCGGTTGAATCCAGTTGACAAAGACTAAACCAATGAGCAAGGCTATTGTAGTCATGATTTCGAAATAGATAATCGCTGTGAGGCCAATCTTTCCAACTTTCTTCACATCTTTCATACCGGCAATACCGATTACGATAGACGCAAAAATCAGCGGTGCAATGACCATCTTGATTAGTTTGATAAAACCATCGCCTAGAGGTTTCATCTTGACTGCAAAATCTGGATAAAAAATACCGATAAGAATACCGATGATAATAGCGAGGATGACTTGGACGTACAAGCTCGAAAGGATCTTCTTCATAATTACTTTTGTGGCTTACTCAATTAAGGTTTAGAATCTACAAAAGTCTAAATTTAAAGCGAAAAAGAAAGAGTATTGCAAACTTATTTGCAAATAATTGGAAGAAGAGATGCGGCTTTAGTAAGTTATTTTCGAAACTATTGATTAGAAACCGTCAGCTTATCAACATATTTATTGAGTGATTCGTTCAACAGGTAATTCCAACCATTTTCAAAGCGTACCTGACTGAACTGTTCCCCGGCGTCGTGGAAGTTCTCAAGCCCCTCATGCGTCAGGTGCAAAGTTGTCGCACCTCCGCGAGGAATCAAGCGCCAGGTGATGATAGAAGTACCCTTGCTCTGTTTGGGATGGCGCCATGTAAACTTAAAAAGCTCATTCGGAATCACATCGAGCACCTGGCAGTGATGAAGCGAATCTTCGCGCTTATTATGGCGGTAAAATTCAAATTCACCACCAATTTCCATCGTAAAATTGGGGATCTCAAAAAACCATTCCTTCATATTTTCTTTATTGGTGATGGCTTGCCATAAATCTGCTAGGGCGATAGGATAAGTTCGTTCAATGTGAATAGTTTGCTGGCGCATAGGATCCTCCTTTGTGTTGTCTTAAATATAAGCATTACTCTCCAACAATTTATTAAGCGTGGGTTAAAGTCCTGTAAAAAATTGTCATACAGCTTGGTCTTTCCTTCGTCTCGTCTAGCCTTTCGATTTGTAAAAAACTCCGTATCTTTGTTAGTGATGAATGTAAACAGCTTACTTGAACGCGCATTGAATTTTGAATTTCTCTCGAAAGAAGAGGGAGTTTTTCTCTATCACCATGCGCCTACGGCCGATTTAGCTTTCGTTGCGAATGAACTTCGTAAAATTCAAGTTCCTTCGGGCAAAGTCACTTGGCAAATCGATCGTAATGTAAACACGACGAATGTTTGTATTGCGAACTGCAAATTCTGTAATTTCTTCCGTAGACCGGGACACGACGAAAGTTATATCACGGATATAGAAACCTATAAGCAAAAAATAGAAGAGACTTTTAAATATGGTGGCGATCAGTTATTGCTGCAAGGTGGGCACCATCCGGATTTAGGATTGGCGTTCTACACCGATTTATTTAAAAAACTGAAAGAGCTATACCCTACCCTGAAACTTCACTCTCTGGGTCCGCCAGAAATTGCTCATGTTGCCAAATTGGAAAACATGAGTCATTTAGATGTACTGACAGCAATGAAAGAGGCGGGGCTGGACTCATTACCGGGTGCTGGAGCGGAGATATTGAACGATCGCGTTCGCCGCTTGATTTCCAAAGGTAAGTGTGGCGGCCAGGAATGGTTAGACGTTATGCGTGCGGCGCATAAAATTAACCTACCGACATCTGCAACAATGATGTTCGGTCATATCGAAACTATAGAAGAACGTTTTGAGCATCTGGTATGGATCAGAGAGGTCCAGGATGAAAAACCGGAAGACCACTATGGTTTTATCGCCTTTATCCCATGGCCATTCCAAGACGATGGTACGCTGTTGAAACGCCTTAGAGGGATTACGAACAATGTAACATCGGACGAATATGTGCGCATGATCGCGCTAAGTCGTATCATGCTACCAAACGTAAAAAATATTCAAGCTTCTTGGTTAACCGTTGGTAAGCAGACGGCACAGCTATGTCTGCATGCCGGTGCGAACGACTTTGGTTCTATTATGATTGAGGAGAATGTAGTTTCTGCTGCTGGTGCTCCGCATCGATTTACATCGAAATCTATTCAGGACGCAATCGCTGAGGCTGGTTTTGAACCTCAATTAAGAACGCAGACTTACCAATACCGTGAACTGCCGGTGAATATGGAAGAGCAAGTGATTAACTATTAATAACGTCACATTGAAAGATATTCTATTAAATATAGAGGCCGTCATTTTTGCATCCGCAGAGGGCATTAATCTTCATGATTTGCGCTTGGTGCTGCAGGAGGCTTTGGCAATAGAGATTACGAAGGAAGAACTTGACGAGTTTGTTGGAAAGATAAAGCAAAAATATGCTTCGGAGGATCAGGTTTTCGAATTGCATATGATCAATGAACAATATCAGTTTCTAACGAAAGCAGTCTATCATCCTGCGATTAACCAATTACAATTGCATAAGGAAAAAAGGAAGCTTTCGCAGGCTGGTCTTGAAACCTTAGCCATCATTGCTTATCGTCAGCCAATTACAAAATTAGAGGTCGAACAGATACGTGGTGTCAACTGTGATTATACCATTCAGCGCCTCCTAGATAAGGGCATGATCAGCATCGTTGGGAAAGCTGATTCTATCGGAAAACCGCTTCTGTATGCCACAAGTTTCGAGTTCATGCAGCATTTTGGATTGCGGAGCACAAAAGAGCTTCCGCAACTGAAAGACATTGTGGCTGAGGAGAATAGCATTGGTGAAATTGTTGAATAAAATTTGTAAATGTTAAAGATTATACAGTAAGAAATAATTTCAAAAAAATATTTTTGAATTGAATTATCTTCTATAATTTTACCATACAAAAGATACAAAGTACAATATCATAATTAACAAAATGGCGACAATGCAAGTAATTGAAAATGATGTAATGGTTGAAGAAAGAGTATTCAACTTCAACGGTCCAGATGATGATTCTGATGACTTCGATGGCGATGAAGACGATTTCGAATTAGACGATATCGATGCTATCGGCGGAGGATACGATGACTTCGACGACGATGAAGACGACGATTTTTAATCGGGGTTAATCTGAATCACTTTTACCAATACATCAAGTTGGGAGGGCTATGTGTGGCCTTATAAAGGATAAAAGAAATTGAGCAAGCTTGGAAGAAATTCCAGGCTTTTTTTTTAGATTTTAGAGGTGAGATGTAAGAGATTAGATGCCTGTCTGTCCCTGAATATTGTTGACCGGTTTTACAATTTATCAACTTGTTCTAATATAGTTATTAGTGGTTTAGGAGACAA
>DELI01000013.1 GCA_002354335.1 Sphingobacterium sp. UBA2700
AGGCCTTTTTAGACAGCCCCGTTATTTTTTTATAAGAATCGAATTCCACGGATAATATACATGCTTGTTAGAAAAGCATGATCGCTATATTAAAAAAGCGGAGCTGGAACAGTTTCTCCAGTCAACGGATCACGTACATTCTTATAAGAATTTCGTATTTGCTTTGCATATTTCTTATGCAGTTGCTTTACAATTGCAATTGCATCTCCTTTCGTTGTTGTAGGATAGACTTCCTTTCCTTGTACCCACGACCACTCCCATTCTCTTATTTGTTCATTAATCTGCTCCATATCGACGGCGGTTCCCGACGCCATGCTTTTGTTCACATAATCGAAAAACATTGCCCAGCGCTTTTTGTAGAAATTTTCCATCAGACCGCTCCATTGCTTTGACGCATAATCGTGTAGAGTTTTGCCCATTTTCCCGTGCCATAACGTGATCAAATTCCTAGCATTCCACTCGTATAGGTCTCGTTCCGGCTGTGTCGTTCCCCAACGTTTGGCATCCTCAAGCCAGTTCCCCAACAAGAAGTCCTCTTGGCTAGCCAGAAGCCTATCCATTTCACTCAAAACCTCAAGAAAACGTTGGCTGTATTGTTGTGCTTCTTCCAAATTACCGGATTCATAGGCAAGCACATATCGATTGTGTAACTCATCCGTATAATTGGCTAAAACCTGTCGGGTTACACTAACCAGATCATAACGAAAGCCATCATTATTTTTCAACAACTTAGACGCTCGGATGAGCTTGTCCCATGCGGGCAATAAATCCTCCGGATTATAAAAAGAACGAACATTCGTTCTTGGACCTTGTTTTCCAAAACCGGGTCGTGCGTTTGCCATAGAACGCGATCCGCCGGCATTAATATCTCCGGTATAGCCATATACTGTGGCGCTCAGGATTTCCCATGCCGAAGTTGCATTTTTATCATAGCGTCCATATCGTCTTTTAGCATAATCTTGAATCCACTCGCCGAGCACAATAGTATCTTGACGCCAGACATTATCCAAAAACAGTTGGTACACTGCTGGTGTATGTTCAATGGCTTCCATGGTAAGACCCATTCCTGAATATCGTCCGCGACGTGGATTCCGTAAGGTATTTGTCGGTCCATTAACTATAATAGGCATCTTTCCGAATAGGTTTGTGGTTCCCCCAAAGTTGTGGGCCATACACCATAACCAAGGCTTTCCATAATAAGCATCGGTCCGACTCCACACCGGACGTGTTTCTGTCCAAAGGTCAAGGATAAGCATGCGATCATTCGGAACGGCGTTCAACAAGGCTTTTATTTGTTCGGGTTGCCAAAAACTCTCCTTAAAGTAAAACATCCATCCCTGCATCACCCAAACCGCCTTGGGGTCCGCTGCTGACATCGACTCATAAATCCTTTCGCTCATACCGGAAAGGTAGCTTGGATCATTTGAAGGAGGCATTACTTCAATAAATGTGTCAGCGGAATATAAATGATCAGTACCAAATACTTTCTGCTGTTCATTAATAAATCGCTTTCCGATATTCACAAACATGGGGTCATCAGGATCGAGAATATCTGCTTCAGGAAAAACAGTCCATTTTACCTTCTTTATCTTTGCCTCTGGAAATTTATCGCTAAAACCTGGAGGAACATGCCCAGTAAATGCCGGTAGCACGGGCGTCATCCCTAACTGACGCTGCCGTTCTAGAATTTTCTTATACAACTCTTCTTGTTGATCAATCCAGTTTTGTGGCAAAGGCCCGCCGTATCCATCTAAAAGACCCATCCAATGGAACCCCGTATAGGCTGGGCCACTAAAAAAAGCCTCCAATTCACGATCGGAGAATCCAAGATCTCGATAAACGCGTTGCCAAATAGAATTCTGTCCACCTACTGCAAGCGGCATATTAATACCATTTAAGGCCATCCAATCTATTTCCCATTCCCAACGCTTCCAATCCCACCAAACCATACTATAATTGAATGTGACGTAATTCAGATAATAACGAAACTTATGTGGCGAGGTCTTCACTATCTTTTCCTCAACGACGGGCAGTTTACTCGGCAAATTCAGTTGATTTCCATTCCAAGAAATATCTGCATTACAAAAATTCTTTAAATAGTAGTGAAGCGCCGAAGCAACCGACACCCCGTTGTTGCCGCGTAGATATAATTTTCCATTGACCTGTTCTATTTCGAAAACATCAAGAGAATCCACTTTTGGAATATACGCGATTTCAAATTGATCTGCATGTGACGGAATTAATCGGTTTATCAACCCTTTCGTTACCCCGACATTCAACTGAGCGCTTAAATTGATCGAAATCAATAAGCCGAGTAGTACGTTAAATATCCTGATCATAAGATTAAGTTAGCTGTTTGAAGAAAAGTGTGTGTTATGATTTAAAAATACTTGCTATAATACTGGTTTTTTTGCTGTTTTCAACCCTCAGAATTGCTATTTATCGTGCAATAAGTGGCGCACGGTCAATTTCACGCTTCCATGTGCTAACAACGCTGCTTCGGCTAAACCATAGTCGGTTATCCCCGTCTGTTCCATCACCATGCGGACGCCACGATCTAACAACTTTTTGTTACTTACCTGCATGTTCACCATACGATTATCCTCCACCAAACCAATGCCGATCATAGCTGCTGTTGACAACATATTCAACACCATCTTTTGCGCAGTTCCACTCTTCATACGTGTACTACCGGTAACAAACTCGGGCCCCGCAACGACTTCAATGGGGTAATCCGCATAACTCGCAATCGGAGAGCCTGCATTGCAGACAATGCAGCCAGTCGTGATACCTGCAGCTTGCGCTTGGCGTAGGGCGCCCTCAACATAGGGCGTCGTTCCACTTGCTGCAATCCCGACCACCACATCTTTCGTGTTCACCTGTCGAGACAGTAGGTCCGTCCATCCTAGAGTGCTATCATCCTCCGCATCTTCAATTCCAAATCTCAGCGCATCATCACCGCCTGCCATGAGTCCTATTACCAAATCCGGAGAAACGCCATAGGTCGGCGGACATTCGCTCGCATCAAGAACTCCAAGGCGACCGCTTGTGCCGGCACCGATGTAGAAAAGCCTTCCGCCATTTAACATCTTCTGCTTAACAGCCTCTACTAAACTCGCAATATCCGTAATGACCGCTTCGACCGCAAGAGCTACCGTCTTATCTTCATTGTTAATATTCTTTAGCACTTCTACAATCTCCATACGATCTAAATGCCGGTAATGGGATGGCTTTTCAGTAGTTTTCTCAAACATTTTTAATCTAGTTTTAACGATGAATCTTTTAGTCCACAAGATGTTATTTATGTATACCTGTATGTACCAGTACAATATTATAAATTTTCCATGCTGTATACAAACATTTTGAATATTTATTATTTTTGCGTTTATTCCTTCGCTATGCTTGAAAATAAAGATCAACAAGATATTATCCATGTAGACGCCGAAAAACCAACCCCAATCTACCGTCAGATTATTCAATCAATTGAGCTTGCGATAGAAAACGGTAAATTAACGAAAGGCGATCTGGTTCCTTCAGTCAATGCGACTGCCGCTCAGTTTAATATAGCCCGTGGATCAATATTCAAAGCGTATAATCATTTAAGGACTGAAGGGATAATCGACTCCATTCCGGGAAAAGGCTATTTCGTGATCAGTACAAAACAGAGTAAGAAGAAAAACATCTTCTTATTGTTAAGTACATACAACCCTTATCGCGAAGTATTTTATAATGCTTTGATAAAAACATTAAAGAACCAGGCAACCGTAGACATCTATTTTCATCATCATAATATCGACGTTTTTGAAACGCTAATAAATAGCCATTCATCACATTACAACACGTTCGTTATTATGCCGGAGAATCATACGAGGTCAGAAAAAATACTAAAATCTTTAGATCAAAAACAGCTTTATATTCTAGAAACAGGCTTGTCGAAATTTGGGGATCAATACGCAGGGATTTACCAAAATTATAGAAAGGATATTTATGATTTCTTATCTGGCATTAAAGAAAGATTAGTTTCCTACAAACGCATTATTCTTTTATTCTCTAGCAATATGCGTAATTATGAGGTCATTACAGGATTTCAGGATTTTTCAAATGAGCATACCGAATACAGTATGGAAGTCATTCAGGAGACAGAAACGTTTCTTCCTAAACGCGGTGATTTATGTTTAGTCATGGACGACAATGACTTAGTCCGACTAATACTATATAGTCGCGAAAATAAAAACTGGACACTAGGGAGCGAAATTGGTCTGATTTCCTATCACGAAACCCCACTAAAGAGTATAATTGGAAATGGGATAAGCACCATAAGTCCGGATTTCGAACAAATGGGGAAAGCGATGGCGTCACTACTGATTAAAAACGGAAACTGGGTAAAAGAAAATGCGTTCCGATTAATTGATCGGGGATCCTTCTAATATCGACCTGATCGGATGTCTAAAAACCTCCTCTTCAACTATATTACCCCAAGATGCGTACATCAATTACCTCCGATCGGACAATCAATAGTTGACAAAAAGAAAGGCAACCCTATCGGATTGCCTTAATTTATCTCGTAGGAAAGTAAAGATTAAATCTTCTCTACTTCCGTAATTTGATTTCCTTGCTTAGAACGCGCGTATTTGTATTTAACCGCTTGGTTAAGGTTCAATACCATACCCGCTAAGTTGTCATTAAAATAAACGGTTTCTCGCGTTTCGTTGTCACGGATAAAACCATAATGACCTACTTCGTTGTAGAAAGACACTTTTCCGAAATGGTATTCTTCCGTCGGGTCAGCTGGACGCTGAAGGTCTTCTTCTTTGAATTTGTAAGGTTGCGATGGTGGCGTATCTGAAATATTTCCAAACTCGTCCACGTAAGCAAACATTTCTTCAAGAGCTTTGCCCTTATTGTTGTTCGACTTGTTGATTTCTCTTCGTTCTTGTTTTTCTTGCTTCTTCTGAAGCTTCTTCTTTGCAGTTTCTTTTTTCTTAAATGTGAGTTGACTTTTAGCCATTAAATAGTATTAAGGGTGAATAAATAAGGAAGATTAATATCTTAAGAAGGGAGATGTGCCTTGGATATAAGAGTTATGATCCTTTGTGAATAAGTCAAAGATACGAAATATTACGCAATTTATCAAGTAAATACTACCAGGGAGACGGCTGCCTAAACCTACAGATCCTTCTTCTTTAAAACGAAGGTACAAGCGTATTTTCAATGTAACATTCAGCGCCTCTATAACAACATAAGTCCCATCATTTCTATTCGTATTATGAGTATGACGGGACTTCCAATAAGTACTTTGTTTCAATAAACAGAAGCTGTTTAAAAGGTAAATGGAGTTTTGTTAGCGGTGGGATGGCTATTACTCCTCATACAATCGTTCTGCATCCAGACCTAGTGCAGAAATACAAGTCAAGATGTTGGCAATTTGCATATTGATGCCTTTGAGGGACACCAAATAGCCGTCAACATAGGGGGCAATTTGCCATTCATTGATAGAACTTACGTCGTTCAATACTTCTTGAACTCTTTGCAGCTGCTGCTGCGTGGCGCTGCTGATTTCGAATTTTAAGCTGTCCATGATGTTAGTCCTCCTATTTAATATGTAATTGATGATAATTCGATTGACTAAGATAACCCGCTCTAGCGAATGGAGATTCGCAATACCTGGCAGGCAATTTGTCAATTATTCCTATCTACAATTTAACAACTAAATCGCTGACTTACAAATCATTGTGAAAAAACCGTAATAAATACTTGTTTTAATAGCATTAACACGGTTTTTCAGATTACAGTGCAAACCAATAGTTCATCTTTAACATCAGTGTGTTGACTCCTTGGAATCCGAACATGCGATCGATGTTGTTTCCCCATGTTGGGTAATAGCGAGGATCTTGTCTTGAACGATTATGCTCCCATACCAGATAAACCGTCGACCCTGGCTTGTATTCCCAACGGGCGACTAAATTCGAACGAAACTCATTGAAACTAAAGTTGGGATCTTTAAAACCAAACGACTTACCGTCTTTTAGCACCGCATAGTTACCATCTCCTGCCGTGATTTCCTGATCTGCGATGCCCGAGAAACGTTCCGCGTAATTATGCGATCGAGTATCCAATGCGGTTTTAAATCGATCATATTTTGCAGTCGATGTAAAAGGGGAACCATAATATTGTATGGAAATATCCGGCGTCAGGTTCACTTGCATGTTCATGGTGATACCATAGGTGCGTTGTTTCATTCGCCCTAAAACATATTCGGTGCTTTCCTCGTTGCCGGCACTAGCCTTGACTGTGTTCACATATTGCAGCTCATCGGTATTATTGGCATAGTTAAATTGCGTGGTCAGCTTCACGTGATTGCCGATTCGGAAGATAAAACTAGGCTGTAGAGTATTGTAAGCTGTTTTCTCTTCGAGATAATGCCGCCCATTGTAAAGAATTTTAAAAACCACGCGTTTGGCACGGTCGGTACTCAAATCGACATTCGTTTCGAAGTTCGATCCATAGCGCATATCCGGACCGCCACGTAGCCTACGGCTATCGACCGTATTCCAGCTGAAGGTCTCTTTCACGTCCATTTCAAAACGATGAACGGTGCTTAAGCTCCGAAAACGAAGAGCAACATCATTATTGATTGCCTGCCCACCGAAATTCCAGATATTCTTTTGGGTCAGGTTGATACCTGCAAATCGAAAAGGCCCCCAAGGATCGGTCTTGCGGAAGGCGACCTCCGATTCGTTGAGCATGTAATCCGACTCTTTGTTATAGCCAACGTCGTTCAGATCAAAGCCTGGGGAAGACCAGTTAAAGGTTTGCGAATAATTCCATTGTGCATTTCCTTTTTTTCCGGCCTTCACATACCCCCCGGTACCGGCGAGCGTAGTTGCTGTTGGATCCAAATCAAGATAATCGATACCCGAGGCCCGGTGATAATAGTGCGTGGCGTTACGTTTCTTCATCAATATCGAGCTAGCGGACCCGTTTAAAGTGCTATACATCGCCTTCGCATCGATATAATAGAGACGGTTATCGAAATACTGGGTGAAATCCAATCCGGCAGTAAAAGCATTCTCTACGAGCGCCTCTCTTAGATGATCCTCATCAAGCTTTCGGTTCACGGACGTAATCATCCCGCCGAACAGCGTATTTCCGTCCCAGTTCTTCTGCAACCTGGCAACCGTGTAATTCGTCAGCGGCTCGGTTAGTTCTTCCCCACGTACGCCTTTTCTCGAGGTCTGCGACTGTGTTTTCGCTGTGATACTCTCCAGCAAGCCTACGGTTAGCCCATTTTTGTTGGTTCCAGTGAGCTTTAGAGCGCCTAGAATTGGAATAAAGCTAGGCGTACTGGCGAAGTTTTCAACGTTGTCTATTCCTTGTGGTTTGTAGGAAGGCATTGCACCGATACGACGTGAATAGAACATCATCCCCCGCTCGTTGTTGTCAAACTCCAAGATATGTTTCCCCTCTAAGAAAAATGGGCGCTTTTCATCATAAAAAACCTCGTAGGCCGTCAAGTTCATAACCGAAGGATCGAGTTCTACCTGCCCATAATCGGGATTGATGGTCATATCCAAGGTATAGTCGCTCAAAGAGAACTTCGCATCCAGCCCCGCATTCACGTGAAACTTCTGTCCTTTCTGGAAAGGACTATTCGGAATCTTCGGTTCATTCACATATTTTGTCATCGTATAGGGCAGAAACTCAATACCTCTAGGCTTCGGAAGATCCGTCATACCATGCATCTCTCCAAAGGAAAACACATGTCCGTTATTTTTAATGGGAATTAAACTCCAGTTCTGTACTTCATTATTTCTACGGATAATTCGGCGGACGTGCAGCCCCCATACCCCATCCCCGTTCTCTTGATTGTAGCGAAGTTGACTGAACGGTATCCGAAGCTCTGCCGTCCAAGAAGAGTCCTGCATATTGATATGCGTCCTCCCCTCCCATACTGCATTCCAGCTGAGGTTGACCGATAGCTTATCAGTTACCGTGAGATCGGTTTTATTTCCGCCAAGATTGATATTGAACTCCGGAGCAACCCGATAGTCATGATAGGTGTCGAAAGCGATACTGATCAAATCGCCATTGCTGTTATCGTCGCGATTCCCAATAAACGCATTCATCGTCTCGGGATGTTCATCTTTACAGTAAACACCGACATAGATATTCTGACCGTCGTAAAACAACTTGACACGTGTCCATGAATTGGTATGCACGCGCTCGAAGGGAATAACCTGAGAGAACTTCTCCGACCACACACCTTGGTTCTGCCAGATATCCTCGTCGAGCTTGCCGTCAATCTGTGGCTTTTGGTTCTCTATTTTGCTGATATGATAAGTTCGCTTGTAGGCGTCTTCAAAGGTAACTACTTCTTTTCTTTCATCCTGAGCGTGTCCAATTGTTGCTAGACAAACGAGCCATAAAAGGGCAGTTCTTGTTACTATATTCTTCAAGGCGATGTAGGTTTTGTTGATGGCATCAAATGTATTAAAAAAGCGCATGTTTTTATGGTAACAACAATGAGATAAAAGGCCTAGTATCGCTTTAAATATCATCCCCTAAAAATTACGTTAAACCGAATGCTTCTCCTTTAATCGGTAGCTTATGTAACACAGGTTACCGATATGTTTATGCTAAGCTGATATCTTTGAATGAAGAAGATGGATATTTTGTTGATAAAAGAAAGGACGAGGATATGAATTATTTAAGAAGTTGGAATGTGATCAGATTGCTTCGATTGGTTATGGGGGTGGTTATCACCATTCAGGGACTGATGGCTTCATATTGGCTGATAGCAGGCTTAGGTGCGCTTTTCACCCTATTGCCGATATTGAATATAAACACCTGCTCATCGGGCGCATGTGAAGTGCCAAGAAGAAAAACCCTGACTAGCAAGCAAGAGGACGACCCAAGCAGCTATGAAAAACTAAATTGAGGTGTTGCATGCAGCCCTTTCCTATTGAACGGTCAAAAAAAGACTTTTCAATGGAGAGGGCTATTTTTGAGTTTTCGCAATCTTTCTTACAGGGTAGATCGCTTTAAATCGGTTCTACTCTCCACACCAAGAATCTCGTAAATCTGTTTGAGATGATATTTAACGGTATTTTCAGATATAAATAGCGTATCACCAATTTGCTTGTTCGTCATTCCTTGCTGCACCAATTTAATGATCTCTTGCTGCCGCTCGGTTAACCCTACTGAAGCTATATCGATTCTTTTTATTCCAAGCTCGTTGCGCTCATTAGTCAACTTCTCAATTTCGGAACGGATGTGATTATTCTCCCGCTCGACCAATACGCGCTTCTGTAAACTTACAATTAAGAGCCTCACCAGCGTAATAATCAGCAATAACAAGATTCCACCGATAATAAGCAGATAAGTTTTATATGATTTTTCATATTCCACTTCCATATTCTTGCGCTGCTGCAAGAGTTCCTTCTCCAGCTCCGTCAATACCCCACTTACATTGTTAGCATTGTATTTAGTACGCGTCTCGCTAACCTTTAGCTGATAATGAAACGCATTTTTATAATCTCCCAAGTCCTTGTAATAGGTAGTGATTGTTTCGTACATAATGATACGATAAAGATCCATTTTGTATTGCTCCGCATAGGCCAATCCTTTCTCGTATGCTTCAATTGCATCTGCATGCCGCCCCATTTTGCCATATAGGGCTACTTTGACACGGTAAACATTAGGCAAATCTTTAGGACTCTCTTTCTGCAACAGCGCGATTGCCCGGTTTAGCTGAACTTCAGCCTCCTCGTAATGACCTTCTCGCATCGCTAATATTCCAAGGATACTCGTATAAATAGCGACAGTCTCCTGATCCACATGTTGAAGATGCTTAGGCGTAATCATCTCCAATAACTTATCAAACTCATCATAGCGCTGTAGATCGAAGTATATGAAAAGACGTTCAATCAAAACTCTGCTTTTTATTTCATCTGCATGTAAACTGTCGCGCTCTGCCTCCAAAAGAGCTAGATCCAGATTATTCAAGGCAACCGTATAATTGAACAGACGCTTATAGGTTAGCGACTTTTGCACATAGACATGAAAACGATCATAAGCCGTAGCGTCCTCACTGCTTAGGATTTCTTCGAGATAGAGAATGGATTTATCATACTGATGCTGGTCATTCAGTTTAGCGATCTCTCGTTTCAGTTGTAAGGGATCGATCGACTGTCCATGTAAAAACAGACCGCAAAAAAGGGTAAAAAATACTAATAAAGCCTTTCGCATTATAGAAATAAGATAGTCGAAAATGAGCGTTCGCGGTAGATGCTATTGCTTGTTTTTCGTAGGATAATAATAGATGTTCACAACAAAAATACCTTAATTCCCGAGTATTTGGAAGGCTTTTTTGGAAACAAATCCTCCATTGCTACAATTTCATTTGTCGATTACAGAAAGTCTTGGCGGTTCGTTTCTATTCCACACAAACCATAACGCCAATACAGGGATCTGCTATCGTCCTCGCCTAAAATCATTTAACAGCCACTACCCGCAGGGTAAGCTTCTCCTCCTACTCCAGGATTAGTGCGAAACTATACGACAAACTACCCTATGCTTATTTCCCATCAATTTTGGAAATGACGCATTTTTGCATCGAAATATTTATTAATCTAATTCAATTTTCATCATGAAATCATTTAAGTATATGCTAGCAATAGCAGTGTCTGGCCTATTTTTCGGTTCTTGTGGATCTTCAAAGAACATAGAGAATAGCATCAACTCGCAAACGACTCAAATCAGCAATACGTTAAAGCGTAACGAGTATACGATCTTGGACAAGGATGCAATATTTACGGTGGAAAACAAAAAACAGTTTAAGCGCTACACACTTGAGCAATTGAAGCAGGCGGCTCTACTTGCTGCAGAAAGGCAAGCGATTGAAAACGGCGCTGATGGCGTACTTAACCCGCGTTATATCGTAGATCAGAAAAGAAAGAAATTCAAGGTGACTGTTCGCGCTAAATCATACAGATTGAAGAGCGATAGCGAGTATATCGATATGGAAAACAAGTTGAAACATAACCCAACAGGCGTATAAATTGAATTTAAAAAGATACCGATTGTTCTGTATGCGACATCTACTTCCAGTTCTAATATGCATGATGAAATTCCCGCTCGCTGCGACTCAAGCTCAGGAAATCAGTTTATCAGAATTGAAGAGCTTACGCAGCAAGGCTGTCGCAGAAGTCCAAAATGTCTTATATCAAAAAGGATTCTCGCTATACAGAACTTGGCGGGATGATGACCTCAAGCAGGACTCCGTAATCTACAGGAATGCGCAAGGCCATCTCTTAGGGACTATCCATGTCAAAAACACGAGCAAGAATAGGATATTCCTCGAGCTTTCAGAACCTGTTTTTTACGAGCAGACGCTCGATGAGCTGAAGAAAGCAGACTATAGATTGCTGAAGACGGAGGTCGGAACGAATAACACATTAACCAATTCGTATATACGACCGCAATCCAAAGAGCTAGTACAGGTTATTATCAGCAATGATCCTGAGTCGGCAAACTATGGCAACAGCTATCGCCTGCTCATCCGCCCTCAAGAGAACAAGGGGCTTAGGAAGAAGATACTAGGCAATAATTAAAATACAAAAAATCCTCTCCATAATTGTTAATTAGAAAGATGTATGCAATCTCCCCGATTGCGTTTTATTATCACTATTAAGTTGAAAAATGAAGAAGAAGCTGCCCAATTGGACAGCTTATATCGTTGGAGAGTATTATACAAAACAAAATCCAAGCTTGAAAAATGTCTAATTCACGAAGCTATTCTTCGCATTCACAACTGCCTCGCAGTCATCCATTAGGGTCGACAAGTTTAGCCCCGACTCTACCAAAGTTGCAAAAGAGGCAAAATCCAGTCCTAATTCTGGTATGCCTCTTTTTTTATTGCTTGCAATTTGCTGAAAATAAGCAACATATGCAAAAACAGAATTTATCCTCGGGGTTTGACATTCATCGGTTTTCTTGCTATAAGTGATGCCCTCGGGAAAGAGCAGAAACTGTATGCGCTTTTTGGTGTTGTAGTCGCCAGAAACCCACTTTAAAGGCAATTCAAGCGCGAATTTCATCGCAAACCCCACTCCACTATCGAGGTTCGACACTTGCCGGGAGAGCTTCATCAGATTCTTCTCGATTTCCTCCTTTTCTGACTTGTACCTGCCCCTGTATTTGTTGTACAGTTCACTTCCGATCTCTTCCTCGATGTAGCGGTCTTCCAGCCGGTCAATCTTCTTTATGATCTCGGCATGCTGGGCCTGCAAGGTTTTGTAGTCGGTCTGTTCCCCTTGGGTCTGTTCGTTGAATTTGGCGATTGCCTGCTGGTTTACCACCTCAACCATACCATTGTCCCCATCCACCTTGAACGTTTGAAGGATATTCTCAAAATGCGTATTGAGGCTGTTCGCACTTTTGTTGTTGTTGCAGGCCTTTGTGCTGCATTTGTAATAATAGAGGTTCTTTTTCTTCACGATATATCCCCTCATGGGCTTGCCGCAATGCCCGCAGGCCATAAAGCGCTTAAGCGGGATTTCGGCATTCTCCTCGACGATCCTATAGCCCTGTGCATTTTCTTTGAGCAGGCCGTTTACTTTCAGGAACACGTCCTTTGAGACGAGCTGCTCCTGATTGCCCTGCACGACCTTCCCCTCGAGCATGTTGGACAGCGCTGGTTTGATCTGGTTACTTTAGGAATTGCAGATAATGAGATCAATGCGATTAATGAATTGGGCAGAAAATTTGTATCTGGAAGACAAGAGCTTTTTCCTATTCCCAAGAGTGAGATAGATCTAAACAGTAACCTGCAGCAAAATCCTGGTTACGAACAGTAAGGTTTAAATCCAAAATGGTGACCAATAAGATATTGATAAGCTAACATTCGAGAAACAATCAGTTTAAAGCTGCTTTATATTTTTGCGGAAATTAAACATACGCCCCAAAGAAAATAGAATAACATATTAAATAAAAAAAAGCAATGAAAAGAAGAGACTTTTTTAAGCATACGACCATACTTGCCGCAGGCTCAGCCATAGCACCTTTAACAGCATTTTCTGCCGATATAGTCCGTCCTGATTTCCCGAGCAGAACCGCTAAGAACATTATCTTTCTGGTGAGTGATGGCATGAGTATCGGTACCCTGACCATGGCTAATCTGTTTCTTCAGCGTAGGGAAGGCCGCTCATCACACTGGATGTCTCTTTATGAGCAACAAAAGGGTGTACGCGCCTTAATGGATACGGCTTCTGCAAATGCATTGGTAACCGATTCTGCTGCTGCCAGCTCTGCATGGGGTGGTGGTATAAGGGTAAACAATGGGTCATTGAATGTTGCCGAAAACGGCACGCTACATAAGCCGATCCTACAGAAGATTAAGGCTGCCGGCAAAGCGGTGGGATGTGTAACTACCGTACCGGTTACACATGCTACCCCAGCAGGATTCTGCGTAAACAGCAGTGCTAGAAGTAATCAGGAGGGTATCGCCCTCCAATACCTGGATTTGCGCTTTGATGTAATGATGGGTGGCGGAACGGAATTTTTTAGTGCTGCGGAAAGAAAGGATAAAAAAGACCTATTTGAGAATCTTACGGCCAAAGGCTTTTCTGTTTTACGAAACCGAAAGGATATGCTCAATGCCAACACATCAGATTCAAGACCCGTGATGGGGGTTTTTAATGAAGACGGATTGCCTTATAGTTTAGACAGGGCGAATGATCCTTCGAAAACGGAAAAAATCCCAACGCTGGCCGAAATGACTGACACTGCGATAAAGCTGATGGCAAAAAATAAAGAAGGCTTTGTATTACAGGTTGAGGGTGGCAAAGTCGACTGGGCGGCCCATGCCAATGATATTGGTGCATTGATCAATGACCAGGTGGCTTTTGACGATGCGGTAGGCGTGGCTATCGCCTTCGCTGAGAAAAACAAGGATACATTGATCGTGATTACAACAGATCATGGAAATGCAAACCCGGGTTTGTTTTCTGCCGGAGGGGATGTGAATGCTAATTTTGATAAGATCGGATCTTTCAATCATACCAACGATTGGATCTTAAACGGAATCACCAGAAACGATTCTCCAAAACAGGTAGTTGACAGAATCGAAGCTGCACAACGTTTGGTATTCACACAGGCCGAAGCCAGCCAGATCTTAAGTCATTACCAGACTATGGACGGCGATGGTCTTTATAACCCTAAAAAATTACCTTTTAAATTGCTCGCTGAGCTGCAGGTAAAACATACTTCTGTCTCATGGGGATCCATGGGCCATTCAGGGGATTATGTTGAACTCGCCATGTATGGGCCAGGCAGCGAAATGCTAAAGCCTTTTGTGAAAAACACAGATCTGCATGATCTGATGTTAAGGGCTGTAGGTATACTATAATATTAAAGCACTACGCAGGTCTATGCAAAGGTGATAGAGCGTAAATTGAGTGAGGATATGTTCAGTCTCAATGAGAAATTATTGGCGATTGAAACACGAAATTGAGATTGAAAAGATTAAAATCCGCTTAAATAACCGAAAATAAAAGCCCCAGTTTCCCTTTAAATCGGAAATCAGGGGCTTTTAAATTGTAAATTAATTTGCAAAAAGTACAGTGGTGGTTATTTCGTAAAACGTGTCTCCTTTTTTGATAAAAGGAGGAGCTTCTCCCCAGGTTTCCCTGGAAACCATGTACAACGTAAAGATATTTTTAACCGGCAGTGGGTTAATACTCTCAGGGCCAAATGCCAAATTTGAATAACCTGTTCCTCCATGGTTGAGTAAGGGCTGCCCGGTGCTACTGTTTACAAAATCGAATACGTACTGGTATCCATATTCAGGTAAAGGGTTTGGCAGACCATTGGGGATAACTTGGTATTCGGCCTTATCAATGCTGTTTTTTACATCTTTGATCGTCCCAACTTCTTCGACCACCGTATTAAAATCGGCATCAAAATAACTTATGGATACTTTGATGTCCAGATTTTCAAATGGAATAAGATCTTGGGCATAATTGGCTACTTTCACTTTGATATGTCCAGCCGGAGCCGGACTTTCGGTATCTTGTTCGTTCGGATCGATAAAAGAGACTGGAGCATCCATCGTAGGCTGGAATAGGGTATAGGTTTCTTTGGAACCTGGTTTCACATCGATTACTTTTTCTGCAACCACTTTTCCATTGCGGGTATCATAAAATTCAAATTTTCCTTCACCTGCAACTACTCTGATCTTTTTCGAAAGTATATTCCATTCGATCGGACTTCCATTGTACTTGGCCGCAATAAAAACACCGGTTCCGTTTTCTCGTAAGGCAGTTTTATCTGCATCAAAATATACATCGACAAATTCCGAGAATGAATTTACATATTCTGCTTTCTGGCAAGAATATAAACCTATCGACACCAGGACAATAACTATACTGTTTCTTATATATGCTTTCATCTGCTTATTTTTTGATTTTCAAATTCAATGATTTTTTATTAAAAATTATAACTGACACTAAGACTGAAACGTCGACCATCTTTTTTACGGTAGGTAATATTGTCGCCTTCTTCCTTATTATATTGGATAGATTTGCCTTCTTTTAATACAGAAAGTTTGTTTTCATCTTGTTCGTAATCGTGGATGTTAACATAATAACGTGTCCAATCGTCCAACAGATTGGCCAGATTGAGCTTGACCTCCATTTTTTTCTTTAAGAAGTTGGCATAAAATTGCGCATCCAGCTGTTTTGGTGCCAATTCATACTCTACTCTTGCCATGTTAACATTGGCCAGGTTTGTACGATATCCACGGTGATTGTAGCTTGCAGTAGCGCCAAAACGGTCTCCCCAGTAGCCTAATGCCAAATTCAATAACCAGGGAGATTGACCCATCAAAGGTCTGTCTTGGTTGGGATAACGCAGCTGGACACGTTCGGCTACCTGTGTTTCCGGATTGTTGACCCAAGTCCAGTGGGTCAATACATTGACCTTGGATTTGAGCAGCGTTCCATTTGCGGATATAAACAGGTCTTTAGCCCAATCCTGATCGGATATAAAGCTGAAATTTTTCCGGATCTCCAGTTCCAGTCCAAGATTTTTGGCATTTTCCATATTGGCAAATGTGTATGCATTGGTGGCTTGGTCAGATTGAACCAATTCGATGGGTTTATCCAACTTTTTGTGGTATCCTGTTAAGGAAATGATCTCACCTGGTGAAGGATACCATTCTAACCGTACATCCAAGTTGTCAATCAAGGTGGATTCTACGTGTTCGCCATGTACATATCCATCTATCTCAAAATCATACATTCCAAAAAGACCAACCTCTCTAAAGTCAGGACGTATTAGCGTTCTCGAATAACTTCCGCGGATGTTGAATTCAGGTGTCAAACTATAGGTCGCATTGATCGAAGGAAGGAATCGCCAGTTACTCTCATTGACCCTGTTCTCTGCGGCTTCTATAGTGTTGGGGTCTGATTTACCAGGACCGTGTTTTCTCTTATAGAGTTCCTCCTGTTTCGAATTTAAACCGAAATACTCGGCACGTATCCCATATACTAAGCGGAGTTTGTCCCAAAGTTTTTGATCGGCCATCAAATAGAGGGCATGTGAACTCATATCTCCATTATAATACCGCCCGCCCAGTGCATCTGCATAGTAATAAGCCTGGCCCTCGCCATTCCCGATGTTTCCAGTTGAGAGGACTTGCTCATAGCTTGTCTCTATCGGGGGGGCTTTCTCACTGGTGCCTTCTACCCATGATCTTGTCCAAGGAGCAAATTTGTATACATCCAGCGATCGCTTTTTTGACCATGCCTGATAGCCCAATTTGATCAGCGTAGACACCTGTTTACCTTCTCCAAATCTGCGGGAAAATGCCGCACTCCAATTGTAATCCGTTTCATCGATATTTGTCCACATGCGCCAGTCCCTAAAAGTCCCTCCCGTTGAAGCCGCGGAATGGGTCATTAAACCTGGTGTCTGAAAATAGGACTTATCGCCAATGATAGCGGTTAATCTATACGAGAGTTTACGCTCATCCAGGATCTGCTGCTTGATTTTATTGACAGCGAACATCCCTTCGGCTTTTATCTTCCAGGGTAATTGGTATTCGCCAATTAACTGGTGCTGTTGTAAAGACATCGCTTCAGGCAATTGATAGACAAGTTTAGTAGGTGTCGGAATAGACTCTTCACGAGCTTTCTGTATCGACTCATTATAGTTGTCACTGTAGGTCCGCGCATACATATTTTTCAAGACGATCTTAAAATTTCGCCCCTGTAGTCCCATATTTGCGACCAAGCCTCCATTACTGTTAAACCGATAGGATGTGCCTGCACCGTTGTCACCAAGGCCTAAACTGTCTATATAGTGACCGTCTGGAGATTTTCTCACATTGTTGAAAGACACGATGTTTTGCTCATTTCTGAAATTTGCTGATGCTGCAAATCCAAAGCGGTTTCCATTCTTCAGGTCATAGACACGTCCGAGCGAGAGGCGAAAGTTTTGATTTGGTGCACCTTTATATCGGTATAACCGCATGGGATCATTGTTCAACTTTTTGGACTGGGCAATGGCATCGAGGTCATTAAATTTAATATCATTTCCATATTCTGCCGGATTGAGCGGAGTACCGTTCAATTCGGGATCGGTCAGATTGTAGCCGGGAGGCGCATCCAATTGTGATGATCTATTGTTCCATACCCAGGTCTTCATTCCTTCAGGTATTTTTGCGGATTTATCAAAGAAACCGAAATACTCGCTGGTCTTTCGTTCGCCCAGACGGTAGAAATCTTTGCCGGTAGTTTGTGAATTACCACCTGTGCCTAATTGGATGCTGGTAAAATTCTGTTCGGGGATATCGATGGTATTCACCGATACCTGTCCGCCCGAAAATTCGGCAGATACATCTGGTGTTGCCGTTTTGTTGACCACGACGGAGCTTACCATCTCGGTAGGGATGATATCAAAAGAAAAATCACGCCTGTTCTGTGAAGTACTTGGAATGACTACACCGTCCAGCATGGCCTGATTGTAACGATCGGACATTCCCCGTACGATCACATTACGGTTGTTTACTGTCGTCAACCCCGTAACACGTTTCAGCACCTGCCCTATATCGTTATCCGGTGTACGGGCAATCTGCTCGGCAGAGATCCCATCGGTGACCGAAGCTGCGTTTTTCTGAGCAGCGTAAAGTCCTGCTACGCTTTCCTTTTTGAAACTGCCTGTTACCACTACCTGATCCAAGGTGCTGGTGGACAGGGACAGTACGATATTGAGATTTGTCAGCTGTCCGGATTTTACCTCGATCTGAGTGATACGCTTCTTTTGGAAGGAGATGTAGCTCACCTCGAGCGTATAGCTTCCGGGAGTGATGGTAAAATAGTAGCTACCGTCCACACTGCTCTGTGCCGACAGGTTGGCCTCTATAATTTTTACGGATGCACCGGGAAGCGGTTCGCCCCGATCGTCCAGCACTTTTCCTGAGATGCGGCCAGGTTGTTGACTGGCTCTTTCTTTTGCATTGCTTACGGCAATAGATTTGTTGACCTGCTCAAAATTCAGCTTTTTGGTTTCGGTCAGCTGCTGCAGCACCATATCCAGTGTACTATGGGCAACATCGAAGGGCTCTAATTGGATACGACCTGTCTCCAGGGTATAGACAAAGGTAAAACCGGACTGCATGGACAGCTCGCTGAGCAGTTCGTGAACGGTAAGACTACTGTGATTGAGCTTCACCGATACCTCTGCGAGATTTTGTGATCTCACTTCGCCGGCAAGCAGGACACCTGCGGTAAGCATGGAAATAACAGAGACCACGAAGGTTACTCTTGACATAAAACGTAATAGTTTAATTGCACGATTTTTTGTAAAATTGCACATAGCTTTTTTTTAATGGTTTTAAAATGAGAATGTAAGATCATGAAAGCTTTATTTGCGGGAGTGTTCCACCACTTCCGCTTTTTGCTTTTTTATGTTTTGCTGTTGGGTACTGTTACATAGGCATTCGTATTTATGGTTGATAATGATTTGATTATTTGATGATTATTTTTCCGGCGGTATGTTCATACGAGAATCCTTTGCCCGATTTGCTCAGCAGTAACAGGATATTATCTAAGGTTTCTCCCTGAACATTAAGATAGTAACGTTCGTGAAGCATATCGTTGTTTTCGATTACGATGGACATTCCGTAGGTTCTTTCTAACTCCCTGCAAATTGCTGCCAGTGGCACAAATTCAAAATGAAGGATATTCTGTTGCCATTCGCTGATTTTTTTGACCGCTATAGGTGTGGTTTTGGTGAGTCTTTGCTCTTTATCGTAGTCGAACTGTTCGCCCGGGTGGAGCAGAGCTAACTCTTTTTTTGTTGCTCCGTTCTTCGACACAGCAACCTTGCCGGTTGCCACACGTATCACCGCCTGCTCGTCGCTGTCGTAAGCCTTTACATCAAAACTGGTGCCCAGTACCTTTACGGTCAGGTCTTTCGTGTAGACGATAAAAGGTCGGTCGGGATCGGAAACGACGTCGAAGAATGCTTGTCCCTCCAATTGAATTTCTCGGTTTTCCGGACTGAAATTTCGCGGGTAACGTATCGTAGATGCTGCATTCAGTATAATGGAAGAGCCATCCGGTAGAGTCAGCTGTATTTTTTCACTGGTAGCGGTCATGGTTTCCTGCACATCAGCCACATGGGCAAAGGGAGTAGAGCTCGCCTGTGGCTGATCCTTTGCCGGCCAAAAGTTGAACACCAGCAAAAAGATAGCAGCAGCGGTTCCTGCCTGCCATAAAATACGTTTTATGGTTTTCCGTTGTTGCAGTTTTGCTACTTGACGGAGTGCTTTAGCGGTGACTTCCTCCGAAGCCCGGTCAATCTCCTGTTCGCTCGGGAGCGCATGATCCTCCATCTGATCATACCAAGTGTGTATACGTTCGATTTCTTCGGGGGTACATTGTCCCTTTATGTATTTTTCTACCAATAATTGGCGGTCTGTCTGTTTGCCCATACACTCTTATTATCGGAGAAACGGGCAAGTAGTACCATTAAAAAATCGTTGTTTTTGTGTTAAGATAATATTATTTGATTGCGGATCGTGATAATTGGTGTTCTCCTTGAAAAGGGAAGCATGTTCCGGCTAAGAGAATAGAAAGGCTATCATTAGAAAATAGGAAAGCTCGCTGTCTTTAAGGTGTTGGCGAAAGGTCTGCAGTACCGTTGAGATATAGTTTTTGACTGTTTGTTCTGAAAGGTTGAGCCGGATGGAAATCTCCCGGATCGATAGACCTTCCTTGCGGCTGAGCTTAAAAACTTCCTGTACCGTTTGAGGCATTTTGGAAAGCAGGCCATTAAAATCGTGTTCAAGGTCATTGGCAAGGATCTGATCTTCTGCTGACCATTGTTTTTGTTCCTGGTTGATCAGAGCAAGGCTGAGGGCACTTGTTTTCTTCTGAAACAGGTAGCGGTCTACGACGGCATAATGCGCCGCCTTTGACAAATAAGGCGCAAAGGTATCTGTGATATATATGCTGTTACGTTGTTTCCAGAGCGAGATGTAGATATCCTGTAACATATCTTTGGTTTCTTCTTCCTCACCGATACGACGGTAAATCTGTTTGTACAGTTGCTTTCTGTAACGATGCAGCACTACAGCAAAGGCCTGTTGGTCATCTTTTTGTATGAGAGCAAATAGTTCTGTATCGGACAACTGTTCCATCGGGACAAAGATAACTGCATTTCTGTACACAGTGTGTTAAGTTTTTGTTAGCAGTGGTGTTAAACGCTCTTCATTCGGACAATACTTAATAACCCCAAAAATCTGTTCTATAAATGAAACGTGAGGGTTGCTCTATAACACATGGATATGATATAGAAGTTTTGAATGTCTTTCCTTATTCAAATATAACTTTTGGGTATCCAGCAGTTATTGAAAGGTGGTTTATATAGAATTAACAATTTTTAAATATGGATGTAACAGCGGATGCTTATGTTTAACCGTTTAAAATCCGAAAAATGAAAACATACTTTATATCATTTGTGGCCTTATTGATTGGCTTAAGTTCGTGTAACCAAAACAACAATCGCCAGGATCAGGAAGTCGGTAAAACCGACACACTGCAACTTCCCGCGGTTGCTGAGACTACCGTATCCATTGGGTTCAATTTGGATCAGGTTCCTCTGTTTAAACAGGAGGTTGGGGAGTTCCCTTACCTGTCTGCTCCTTCGGGATACCGTCATGGGGACGAGAAGCAGAAAACCTTGGAAGAGAAATACTTCTTTTATAATGATAGTCTGGTCAGGAAAGTTAGCGGTCAGTATTTTCATACCACTGTTTTTCAGCAGGGAGATGTATTTGAGGATACGTACTTGGTCAATGCGTACAAAAAGGCGATCGGGAAATTGGGAGGGGTCGAGTTCTATTCAGGCGGTCTTCCTGCGTCGGCCGGAGACCTGATCGACAAGGAAAATCCTGCATACGTAGCGGATATGTATGATCCGCGTCCTTACAAATACAAGCAATTCCTGATCCGTACATCGAAGGAAAATATCTGGATCGAATTGTGCCACGGACTGAATGCTAATCAGATTGATCTGACGGTCGTAAGGGAAGAGGTTGAAAATGAAGAGTAATATACCTATTATATGGATACGATTATCATAACAACGCATTTTTCGGAATCGGTCATGAATGCTGTCAGGTATGGGGCGGGATTGGTTGTGGTGAGTGCGACGGGCAAGGGTGGCCTGGAAAAGCTTCTGCTTGTGTTTGCTTGCGATTTGAAAGAGGTTAACCGGAGTACGCCGGTTTCGGAGATCGGCTGGTGGTTGAATGGCGGTTATGTTGTATCTGCGTGAACATATTGCCTTTGGGGAGGGGGTGATACCGCTTTTCTATCTTGGGGGGTATCGGCCTGTGGCTACCGGAGATTGGGAATTTGTCGTGTCCGGAATTTGGGAATGAAGGCACGTGGTTCGTGGGTGGTTGAGTGAATACATTTTAAATTGACTGCGGATTTTTATTGCTGGGTATAGCATTTAGGCGGTAATTGGGGTGCTGGTATGAGCTGCGGAAGGTAAACGTTTTGCTTTCATTGGGAAAAGCTTAACTTTAGGTTGGTCAAAATAACGATTATGGGACTACTATCTTTTTTCTCTAAGCTGTTCGGAGCAAGGCGTAAATGGAACGGAACGCCGGAAATGTTTCTTGCCATGGTCATGTTTATGCAAAAGAAGAATAATCCTGAGTATGTTAAACATGAGGAGTGAAGCAGTATAAAGAGTGGATACCATAAGAAATCTGTTGTTCTTACCATCGAGGATGAAACGACCTTCGCCAACCTTGTGGTTTGGGGCAAATTTTCGAGGAATACTGGAGGTGGATCATGCAATCCCGACTATTGCTGGTTACTGGCAAAGATAAGGTGATTCACGTAATCCTGCCATAATATGAACCTCCTCCTCCATGCGAGTGTGGAAGCGAAGGGCATCATTTCAATTTACGAGTCTACACACGCGGATGAGAAAGATGGGGATGCGAACAGGGGGAATGGTGTTTAGGTTGAGGAATTTCAATTGATTTGGTGGCCTATTCGCATCAAATATTATTTGTTCCTAACTCTCAATGTTTTTAATCTTTCATTTTAGGTTTACTAGTATTTTTAAGCAGTAACAACCTATCTTTCAATTCATCAATGGTTAAATATTTATTCTCGAATTTTGTATGTAACATTCTATGGCAATTGGGGCATACAAGTGCTAAATCATCAAGTTGCGTTTGAGTAAAGCCTGTCTCTGAAATTGGGGTTCGGTGATGACATTCGATATATTCGATACCATATGCTAAAGGGAATGAAAAATCACACACTTCACAAATTAATCTGTTATTGGAAATAGCTAGTTGTTTTTTTCTCTTTACAATTTTTGTGTCTCTTTCTCTAATCATATGGGATACAAGTTTTAGTTTTCCTTCGGTCACTGTAAGGTCTGGGACAGAAATATCAATATCCGACAAGGCAGCGTCTACGTTAATTAGTGAAACCTTTTCTTTGTTTACAAAGTAGGATTTAAATCTTTGCCATATGTCTAATTGTAGCTCCTCGATATCATTTACATTCTTCATATTGCCGATTTCGCAAGCGTTGCCTCCGGAAACCCCACCGAGCGGAATATTCTTCCACAACGTATCAGCAACGAGTATGAAGTTCTCTTTGCCTGTTTTAGCAATTACTTTTACCCGCCTACCAAACCGATATTTCGGTCTTACGTCCTCATCGAACTCTCCTTCATCAATAGGGGAAACCAAATGTGTAAATGCGGAGATCTCATTGATTTTTTGACGGAGGAGTATAATATCTCCTATTTGGGGACTGCTCACATTTTTACGATGTTTCGTAGGGAAGTTAAGGACAAAGGTGTTTCCATTCAGGTTCAAAGATACTTTTTTAGAAGCTGAACGTGACCGGCGGCTGGCAGCTGGAAAGATTGGAGATAGCTATTGCTGGCATCCTTTATACCATATCCATAATATTATCCGGCAACACCATACCGGAGTGAGACTTACTAGAGACGTTCAAGGTACAATAGTTGTTTTTGAAGCACTTGTTGAAACCGAAACTGAAGAATTTGATTATCTGGATAATTTGAATAGCCAGGTCGTCATGGTAAAAATTGGCAAGATTGTTATATTGGCAGTCCTGAATGATAGTCGGTTTTGTCTGGCAGGCTACAAAACGTTTTTAAGTAAGATTAATGGTGCACTTAATTCCGTACAAATACGAGAACTGTTTGCACGGCTAAGATATCTGAACGAAAATATCAAGCGAAGGCCGAAATATTATTCTTTGTTTAAAAATAATATCTATAAGATAGCAGCGAGGGTGCCAAATAAGGTTGAGTTCCTACAAGGCGCAAACCAGAAAGCGAATCTCTTTAAGCTTATGCGTTTTTATATCGAAGACCTAATGCCTCCCGACCTATTTGACCGCAAGCAATTGGTCAAGGATCTAGAGGAGGGGCGTGCTCAATACATTTTTGATGAGCATTTCAATTTCTTTCAACACCCAAGCTATTCTCAACAAATGGCGGCACTGGAACAAGAACTAAAATAACGTTAGTCCGCTTGAAGTTCTTTATTGTAAAAGGCAGCTTTTAAACTATTTGAGCAGATGCTTTGCATCCAAAATAGCCTCATAGTCTTCTATAAAGTTAGACTTTTCGCAACTCGACTCTACGAAAAGCGACTTGAAAAAGTCGCTTTTTTTATGCCCTAATGTACCCTGTAACCACGCACAAACTCAATGATCCTTCTTCCTCCTAATCCTTCTCTCGGGTTATTTATCCCAGCCCCATCAACATTCTCCTCCTAACATTGTTAATTAATTATCATCCCATAAACATCATTCAGAATGAAATTCGGACAAGTAGCAGATCCATCATCCATTGACTTCAAACTCCCCAAAACCCCAAAGGAAACCCTTGCGCTGTTAAAGAAGCATAAAAGCAAGAAACCCCTGTCCATATACGTAGGATGTGCAAAATGGAACCGCAGCGATCTGAAAGGCTTCTATCCTCGGGGCACAAAAGACGAGCTGACTTACTACGCTACGCAGTTCAATTCCATTGAAATGAATGCTACGTTCTATAAATCGCCAACCAAAGAGCAGGTGGAAACCTGGAAAAACAAAACACCGGATGGCTTTAAATTCTTTCCGAAGATTACGCAGTCCATATCCCATTACGGTCGACTCCTGAACTTCGAAGAAAAACTTGACGCCTTTGTCGATTCCACCGTATTGTTCGAAGAGAAACTCGAAATGGCGTTCTTACAGATGATCAACAACTTTAAACCGAAGGATTTTGATCGCGTTGAGCGCTTCGTCGAGAAGTTTCCGAAAGGATATCCATTGGCGGTGGAAGTGCGAAATGAAGAATGGTTTGAGCCGGAAAATGCCGAAAAACTTTATATCTTGCTCGAGAAAAATAAAATTACCAACATTATTGTCGACACACCCGGTCGTCGCGATATGTTGCACATGCGACTGACGACCCCTACGGCATTTATTCGTTTCGTTGGAGCAAATCATCCTACCGATTATCCTCGTTTGGACGAGTGGGTAGAGCGGATTGCTGCTTGGAAAAAGGCAGGCCTGCAGAATCTCTATTTTTTCATCCACGAACGAACGGAAATAGATTCGCCCCTATTGGCGACGCATTTTACCCAGCAACTGAATCAAGAACTCGGCACGAAGCTACGCGTTCCGGAAAAGGCTAATATAAATCAAAAATAAGGATGCTTTCCTCCAAGAGAAGTCAGCAATCTATGCGCAACAAGGCTAAGTCTGACATCGAATAGCGCAGTCCCTATCTATATTCAATTCAAACCCATATCATACCCCTTCCAGAGCGCTTATGATTGGGGTTTGCATTGGGTTTGAAAGGGCTTTACATTGGGTTTGAGTCGACGAAGCCTCCATGAAGGCTCGACTGAGGAGTAGACAAAAGCCATATAAACGAGAAGAAGCCACCCTTCAGGACAGCTTCTAATTTATCTCGTAGGAAAGTAAAGATTAGATTTTCTCTACTTCCGTAATTTGATTTCCTTGCTTAGAACGCGCGTATTTGTATTTAACCGCTTGGTTAAGGTTCAATACCATACCCGCTAAGTTGTCATTAAAATAAACAGTTTCTCTCGTTTCGTTGTCACGGATAAAACCATAATGACCTACTTCGTTGTAGAAAGACACTTTTCCGAAATGGTATTCTTCCGTCGGGTCAGCTGGACGCTGAAGGTCTTCTTCTTTGAATTTGTAAGGTTGCGATGGTGGCGTATCTGAAATATTTCCAAACTCGTCCACGTAAGCAAACATTTCTTCAAGAGCTTTGCCCTTATTGTTGTTCGACTTGTTGATTTCTCTTCGTTCTTGTTTTTCTTGCTTCTTCTGAAGCTTCTTCTTTGCAGTTTCTTTTTTCTTAAATGTGAGTTGACTTTTAGCCATTAAATAGAATTAAGGGTGAATAAATAAGGAAGATTAATATCTTAAGCAGGGAGATGCGCCTTGGACAAAAGAGTTATGATCCTTTGTGAATAAATCAAAGATACGAAATATTAAGCAAATTATCAAGTAACTGCTAGCAGCGTAACGCCGGTCTTAACCTACACATATTTCTTCCTTGAAACGATGATATAGGCCAGTTCTCCATGTAACATTGGGCGGTTCTATAAAAACATAAGTCCCATCATTTCTCTACGTGTTTCTCTTATGATGGGACTTCCGCTAAGTTGTTTGTTTCAATAAACAGAAGCTGTTTTAAAGGCAGGGGGAGTTTTGTTTGCGTTGAGATCGCGATTACTCCTCATACAATCGTTCTGCATCAAGGCCTAGTGCAGAAATACAAGTCAAGATGTTGACAATTTGCATATTGATCCCTTTGAGGGAGACCAAATAGCCGTCAACATAGGGGGCAATTTGCCATTCATTGACGGAACTCAGGTCGTTCAATACTTCTTGAACTCTTTGCAGCTGTTGCTGCGTGGCGGTGCTGATTTCGAATTTTAAGCTGTCCATGATCGTGGTCCTCCTATTTAATATGTTATTGATGATAGCAATCTTGATGTTGTACGTCTGCTGATGCGAATGGAGATTCGCGACATTTGGCAGACATTTTATCGTTTTTGCTACCTACAATTTAACAATTAAATCACTGACTTACAAATCATTGTGAAAAAACCGTAATAAATACTGGTTTTAACAGCATTAACACGGTTTTTCAAATTACAGGGCAAACCAGTAGTTCATCTTGAGCATCAAAGTGTTTACACCTTGGAATCCAAACATGCGATCGATGTTGTTTCCCCAGGTTGGATAGTAGCGTGGATCCTGTCTGGAGCGATTATGTTCCCAGACCAGATAAACCGTCGAACCGGGCTTGTATTCCCATCGGGCGACGAGGTTCGATCGAAACTCATTGAAACTAAAGTTCGGATCTTTAAAACTAAAAGACTTCCCATCCTTTATTACCGCATAGTTTCCATCTCCTGCGCTTATCTCCTGTTCGGCGACGGCAGAGAATCGATCTTCGTAGTGATGCGATCGGGTATCCAATGCAGTTTTAAATCGATCATATTTTGCAGTCGAAGTAAACGGAGAACCATAGTATTGGATGGAAATATCCGGCGTCAGGTTCACTTGCATATTCATGGTGACACCATACGTGCGTTGCTTCATTCGGCCCAAAACATATTCGGTGCTTTCCTCGTTCCCAGTACTAGCCTTTACCGTGTTCACATATTGTAGCTCGTCGCTATTGTTGGCATAGTTGAATTGTGTAGTTAGCTTTACGTGATTGCCGATTCGGAAAATAAAACTTGGCTGTAAGGTATTGTAAGCTGTTTTTTCTTCCATATAATGCCGTCCGTTGTAAAGAACCTTAAAAACCACGCGCTTGGCACGGTCGGTACTCAAATCGACATTTGTTTCGAAGTTAGATCCATAGCGCATATCCGGACCGCCGCGTAGCCTACGGCTATCTACCGTATTCCAGCTGAAGGTCTCCTTCACGTCCATTTCAAAGCGGTGCACGGTACTTAAGCTCCGAAAGCGGACAGCGACATCGTTATTGATCGCCTGCCCTCCGAAATTCCAGATGTTCTTTTGGGTCAAATTGATGCCAGCAAATCGGAAAGGCCCCCAAGGGTCGGTCTTGCGGAAGGCAACTTTCGATTCGTTCAGCATGTAATCCGACTCTTTGTTATAGCCCACGTCATTCAAGTCAAAACCCGGCGAAGACCAGTTAAAGGTTTGCGAATAATTCCATTGAGCATTCCCCTTTTTTCCCGCCTTCACATAACCTCCTGTACCGGCGAGCGTAGTCGCTGTAGGATCCAGATCCAGGTAATCTATACCCGATGCCCGATGATAATAATGTGTGGCATTGCGCTTTTTCATCAATATCCAGCTGGCCGAGCCGTTTAAGCTACTATACATCGCCTTAGCGTCGATATAATACAATCGCTTATTGAAATACTGGGTAAAGTCCAACCCTGCTGTAAAGGCGTTCTCTACGAGCGCCTCTTTTAAATGATCCTCATCCAGCTTCCGGTTCACGGAAGTAATCATTCCACCGAACAGCGTATTTCCGTCCCAGTTCTTCTGCAAGCGGGCGACAGTATAATTCGTTAGGGGTTCGGTCAGTTCCTCGCCGCGAATACCTTTTCTTGAGGTCTGAGACTGTGTTTTCGCCGTGATGCTTTCCAGTAGGCCTACGGTAAGCCCATTTTTGTTGGTTCCCGTAAGCTTTAGTGCCCCCAGAATAGGGATAAAGCCAGGTGTACTGGCGAAGTTCTCTACATTGTCTATTCCTTGTGGTTTGTAAGATGGCATGGCACCGATACGACGCGAATAAAACATCATCCCCCGCTCGTTATTATCAAATTCTAAGATATGCTTGCCCTCTAAGAAAAAAGGGCGTTTTTCATCATAGAAGACCTCATAAGCTGTCAAGTTCATAACCGACGGGTCTAATTCCACCTGCCCGTAATCGGGATTGATGGTCATATCCAAGGTATAATCGCTCAGGGAGAACTTCGCGTCCAGCCCCGCATTCAGATGAAACTTCTGCCCTTTCTGAAAAGGACTATTCGGAATCTTCGGCTCATTTACGTATTTCGTCATCGCATAGGGCAGGAATTCGATGCCTCTCGGCTTCGGAAGATCCGTCATACCGTGCATCTCGCCGAAAGAAAAGACATGTCCGTTATTTTTAATAGGAATTAAGCTCCAGTTCTGCACCTCATTGTTTCTCCGGATAATTCGGCGAACATGCAGCCCCCATATGCCGTCGTCATTTTCCTGATTGTAGCGAAGCTGGCTGAAGGGTATCCGCAGCTCTGCCGTCCAGGAAGAGTCCTGCATATTAATATGTGTCCTCCCCTCCCATACAGCATTCCAACTGAGGTTTACCGATAGCTTATCGGTTACCGTTAGATCCGTTTTATTACCGCCAAGATTGATATTGAATTCCGGCGCTACCCGGTAATCGTGATAGGTATCAAAAGCAATACTAATCAAATCGCCATTGCTGTTATCATCGCGATTCCCAATAAACGCATTCATCGTCTCGGGGTGCTCATCTTTGCAATACACACCTACATAAATATTCTGATCGTCGTAAAATAGCTTAACGCGTGTCCAGGAATTCGTATGGACGCGCTCGAACGGAATAACCTGCGAGAACTTCTCCGACCACATCCCCTGCTTCTGCCAAATATCCTCGTCTAGCTTTCCATCAATCTGGGGCTTTTGGTTTGCTATTTTGCTGATTTGATAGGTTCGTTTGTAGGCGTCCTCAAAAGTAACTACCTCTTTTCTAGGGTCCTGAGCCACCACTGTTGATGCCACGCAAACAAGCAACGAAAGGGCAATTCCCATTATTAAATTCTTCAAGGCGATCTAGGTTTTGTTGATGCTATCAAATGTATTAAAAAATACGCGCATGTTTCTATGGTAACAACAATGAGATAAAAAGCAGGGTACTACATTAAAATACCTTCTTCATCCCGCAACAAAGCTGCCGACGAACAGGTATACAAATGCTATGTAACTCAAGTTACCAATACTGTTCGTCTAAGCTGATATCTTTGAAATAAGAAGATTGATATTTTGTTGATAAAAGAAAGGACGAGGATATGAATTATTTAAGAAGTTGGAATGTGGTCAGGTTGCTTCGCTTGGTAATGGGTATAGTCATTACTATTCAGGGAATTATGGCGTCACATTGGCTAATAGCAGGCTTAGGCGCACTTTTCACCCTATTGCCGATATTAAATATTAGCACTTGTTCTTCAGGTGCATGCGAAGTGCCAAGAAGAAAGCCTGCAACGAGCAAGCAAGAGCATGACCCTAGCATCTATGAAAAACTAAATTAAGTTCAAAAAAGAAGAAGAAGCTGCCCAAATGGACAGCTTCTTCGTTCATTGTGCGTTTATCGATGCTTTCATTTAAGCTGGGCATGCATTCGATAATTATAAATATTAATACCCCGGATTCTGTGGCAACAAGTTTTGATTTCTGTTGATCTCATCCTGTGGCACTGGCAATAGCTTATGATGTTCTTTCACATTAGCCTGCTTTTCTAAAGCATCTGGTTTGGTAAAAGATTCCACTACGATATTCCAACGCTTGATATCATACCAACGCTTCCATTCGAATGCCAGTTCTACACGGCGTTCTTCGCGTACTGCCGCTCTGAATTGTGCCTGTGTCATCCCTGCAGCATCGGCAGGATAAGCCTGTTGTCCTTGCGGCGTATAGCGCGCGCGAGCCCTAACAGCATTCAGATAACTGTAAGCCTCAGCCGTAGGACCGCCTTTGCTCTCGTTGATTGCTTCCGCAGCCATCAATAGCACCTCCGCATAACGGAAGATAACGTGCTTGATATCCGAGTCTGCCCCATCAGCACCTGCATTGTCGCCCGGAAATAAACACCACTTCGCGGTATGGATCTTAGGCCAACGGAACTTATTCCAAGGTGTCATCACCCCCTTAATTGGTGTTTCTAACAGGTAGCTAACCTTTTTGCGATAATCCTGATCGGAGAAACTGCTGAACATGCCATTGGACGGCACTAATACACTCCAACCCTGCATATCGGCATCACGAACGCCCGTCATTGGCGCCGTATAATCCACGTTCGAGCTGTTCTCTCCCGTGATACCACCCGCAAAGTCTGCTACCCATACATGCTCCGACTGATAACCTAGGTCTGCTTTCCATAGATCCTGGAAGTCTTTTACCAAAGCATAGTTATAAGAGCTCGCAGCCTTGATTACAGCTTCCGCCTCGGTCGCTGCCTCGGCCCACTTCCCTTGTATCATGTAAATTGACGCTAATAATGTCTGTGCTGAACCTTTTGAAGGTCTTGCACGGTTATTACTCGCATACGTATTCGGTAGATTCGCCACCCCAAACTTGCAATCCTCGATCATATGACCATACACTTCATCTGCCTTCGTTCTCGAGATGTCAGTTACTGTTGCTGGATCCGTAACACTAGCGCCCATATAAGGCACATCGCCAAACAACTGCACTAAATGCGAATAGAACAAGGCTCTCAATACCCTAGCTTCAGCAATAAGGGCATTTTTCTTCTTTTCATCCATTTGAACTTTCGGAATCCCGTCGATAGCCGCATTGGCAGCTCCAATTCCTAAATAGGCTGTTCGCCATACCGCGAGGATATCCTGATTACTAGCATCATGACTAAAGTTATTGAGTTGGATACGACTAGATTGCGTACCGATATCAGCGATATCCATATCATCGCCCAATAACTGCAACACCATCGTTAAGCGACGCCCATAACCATCTCCATTAGAAACTAAACTATATATCCCCATCACCGCAGCCTCAGCATCGGCTTCTGTATTGAAATACTGTGAGGGAACTAATATGCTGGTCGGTTCTTCATCTAACTTCGTACAGGAAGCTGATACAACACATAACCCAGCGATAACAAAAAACTTAAATATCTTTTTCATAATTAATTGAGTCGAATTAAAACCTTGCATTAATACCAAAAGTGAAAGACTTGATGTTTGGATAGCCCATGTAGTCTAAACCGATGTTACGGTTAGAATCCTGGAAGCTAACTTCAGGATCAAATCCCGAGTAATTGGTCCATGTCCAGATATTCTGTGCACTAGCAAATAAGCGCAATTGATCAATCCCGATTCTACCGATGGCTGTCTTCGGAACATTATAGCCCAAGGCTAAGTTCTTCAGACGTAGGTAAGAACCATCTTCAACCCAACGAGAGGATACTTCCGGGTTATTAGAAGCACTTGCACGTGGTACATCGGTATTGGTATTTGTTGGTGTCCAGCGGTTTAATGCATCTTTCGTTGCATTTCCTTTACCTGCCATCCAGTCTAACTCCATACGTGTGATATTCAACATGTCATTACCGTAAGACCCTTGGAAAAAGATATTTAAATCGAAGTTCTTGTATTTGAAATCATTGTTAAAACCGAAGATAAAGTCCGGATGAGGATTACCGATGATTGTTCTGTCATCTGCATTAATCTTGCCATCAGCTCCGGCTACTAAGTTATTGGAAGCGTCGCGCCCGAAGATATCTTTGTACTTCACATCGCCTGGCTTTTTGCTAGGTTGCGGACTAAAGTCATCGCCTTGTTGGTATACTCCATCAAAAACCCAACCGTAGAACGCTCCTACCACTTCACCTTCGCGCAAGATCTGCGAGTCGGTAGACAACATATGCCCAGGAATAGTATTATAACGGATATCGCCACCCGGCAATTGAAGGATCTTGTTTCTGTTGAAGGTGATATTGAAGTCGGTATTCCATTTCAATTCACGATCGATATTCGTTGTACCTAATGCAAATTCCCATCCTTTGTTCTCTACACTCCCCACATTCTGTAAGGAGCCTGTATATCCGGAATAAATAGGCAATGGAACAGAATACAGTAAGTCTATTGTTTTCTTGTAATAGTAATCTACTGTTAGGTTGATTTTATTATTTAAGAATCCGATGTCGATACCTGCATCTGTTTGTTTCGTCGTTTCCCAAGTTAAATTCGGGTTGGCAACGTTCGTAGGACGAACAGCATTTACAGGTACTCCAGCCATAGTCGCTAAGGTTGCTGAATAGCGCGCTAAGGACTGATATGAACCGATCTCAGAGTTACCGGTCTCTCCGTAACTTGTTCTGATCTTTAAGTTGGAAATCGCTTCAACAGACTCCATGAAAGGCTCTTGGCTAACATTCCATGCAAAGGCTGCCGACGGGAAAAACGCCCATTTATTGTTTTCTCCAAATCGGGAGGAACCATCATAACGACCAGTTGCGGTGAACAGGTATCTTCCCAAGAGATTATAATTGATACGACCGTAGAAAGAAGACATGATCCAGTCCTCCAAATTCGAAGAGGCATTCTGATAATTAGAACCAGCGCCTAGATTCCAATAAGAAAAGCTGTCGGAGATAAAGTTCCTATTATTTGCTTGCCATGACTCATTTCTCGAACTCTGATAAGAGTAACCAACCATCGCGTCTAAGTTATTAGCTTCGTTGATCTTCAGGTTATAATTCAAATAGTTCTCACTGATTACATTCGTATTTTTATGTGCTGCGATGGAGCCTATCCCTCCAAAGTTACGTCCCTCTACCAATCGTTTTGATACGTAGTTACCGGTACGTTGGTTGCTAACCTGCAAACCTACCGTGCTGCGGAAAATCAAATCCTTTAATAATGTAAGTTCCAGATAACCATCCCCTTGGAACAAGTCGGTTTTCACTTCATTCGCTCTTTCCCTAGCTGCTGCAACAGGATTATCATGCGGGTCGCCGAACTTCTTTAAGGTATAGTTTCCTGCGTCGTCAAAGATGCCCTGCGTAGGCTCGAAGCGTAAAGCGCCGGAGATAACACCTGCAGCGGTCGTACCACTACTACTCTCTTGTGTTCTTACACCGTTTAATATGCTTCTGTTAAATAGCAAACGCGTCCCGATCTTAATGCGGTCGTTGACCTTCATGTCCAGATTGGAAGTTCCGGAGAAACGACGATAATCCGACTCAATGACAGTACCTTTTTGTCCGTAATGATTGACCGCAGTGTAGTATCGAATATTATCGGAGCCACCGGAAACCGATAATTGGTTGCTCAGAAGGTTGCCATTGCGGAAAACCAGATCCTGCCAATCTGTACCCTCGCCCAAAGATTCCGGATTAGGAAAAGGAATATTATTATTTCCACCATTCACATAAACATCATTAATATATGCCCCGAATTCCGATGCGTTCAACAGATCCAATCGCTTTCCAACTTGTTGCGTGGCGATAGAATTATTAAACTCGACCATAGGTTTTCCGATCTTACCCTTTTTCGTTGTGATCATGATAACACCATTGGCACCACGGGAACCATAGATTGCAGTTGCAGAGGCATCCTTCAGAATCTCGATCGACTCTACATCCTCAGGTGCAGGCGGAGTACTGCCCGGGAAGCCATCCACTACATATAAAGGGTCAGAACTAGCATTGATGGAAGTCCCTCCGCGAACGCGAACGCGTGGCGCTCGCCCAGGCTCGCCGTTGATACTAGACACCGATACACCCGGAGCACGCCCCTGTAATGCCTGCGCTGTACCCGCCAGCGGGAAAGCATTGATTTTCTCCGAACCTACGGAAGAAACTGAACCCGTCAGGTCGCTCTTTTTCTGAGTACCATATCCGATTACGACAACCTGTTCGATATCTGTATCGGCAGAAGCCAAACTAACATTCACATTGCTTTGCCCGCGCAATGGAACCTCTTGTGTAGTGAAACCAACCATCGTAAAGACTAGCGTTGCATTCGGGTTATCCACCTGAACACTGAACTCACCGTTCGCATTGGTCGTCGTACCTGATCCCGCTACCCCCTTCACTGTTACGGAAACCCCTTGCACCGGAGAGCCGCCATCTGTTACTCGCCCATTTACTGTTGATTGCTTAGAAATACTCGTGTGGATACTGCTCGTAGTTGAAGGAGCAAGCGCATGCGCTTGTGTACTGCCCATCACCAAAAAAGAGGCAATAATAGACAGAATCTTGCCATTCATCCTTCTAGACGCCAAACCATTGAGGCCCGGCCGTACATCATAATTTTTGTACATGATTTCTTGTTTAAAATGGTTAATTCATTAATAGTTTATATAGGTTATTTATTATTGTATGGAGCCAGAATAACAAGACCCACAAAGCACACGGTGCCCCACGGAACCCTGAAATCTAAAATCCAATACGTATATTTTTTACTTAAGTCCCCCTATGGTTAGTGTGGAGATCGACGATACCAATGTACGTCAAAAGTTTATAAAGGTTGAAGCCAAATGAACTTAATGATTAGCAAGCTATTTAGCTCCGATTATCTCCTTGTCCGAATAATACAGGCGGTAGAAATAATCATGTTCTCTCGCGAGAAGGTTATTAGGAAGCTTCAAGTTGATGATATAGCCTGAAGCTTCCAGTTTATTTATCTTTAGTAAGAGTATTATCTACCCATCCAACCGCCATCAACGGTTAGAATAGTGCCATGCACATAATCTGCTGCTTTCGAAGCAAGGAATACCGCCGGACCTTTAAAGTCCTCCGCCTCTCCCCAGCGACCCGCAGGAATGCGATCTAAGATCGATGCCGAACGATTAGCATCATTGCGCAAAGCTTCGGTATTATCGGTCGCAATGTATCCCGGGGCTATTGCATTGACATTTACGCCTTTGCTTGCCCATTCGTTGGCAAATGCTTTCGTAAGCGAAGCAATTGCTCCCTTCGACGCCGCATAGCCAGGCACATTGATACCACCCTGGAAAGAAAGTAGAGAAGCCGTAAATACAATCTTGCCGGAACCTCTAGCAACCATATCCTTACCTATTTCACGCGTCAGGATAAACTGCGCATTCTGATTGATTTCAATGATTTCATCCCAATACTCATCTGGATGTTCTGCCGCAGGCTTGCGCAGGATATTTCCCGCATTGTTAAACAAGATATCAATAGTAGGATGATCTTGCTTGACTTGCTTGATGAACGCATAAAGCGACTCTCTGTTCGCAAAATCACATTGGTAGGCGTAAAACTTTCTTCCTAAGCTCTCGATAGACTTTTGCACCGCCGAGCCCTCCAATTCCAAAGTTGCCGAAACACCGATGATATCCGCTCCTGCCTCCGCTAAACCCTCAGCCATAGCCTTCCCGATACCACGTTTACAGCCCGTGACGATGGCTACTTTGCCCTTTAAATCAAACGTATTCAAAACACTCATTATTTCTTATTTTAAAACTATCTTCAAAGGTTTCTTTAATTTATTCTTATACTCCTCAACCGCTTTATTCCAAGCCGCTGCATTGGTTATTTTTCCAGCACGATCCCATGCCGCTCCATTGTAGTAAACGAAGTCATCACCACTCTTTGCCGAGCTGATCAGCAGAGCTTGCTCCGGCAGGTTATTATCGTACTTAACCTTCTGATTAGGCACGATGACCGCCACTCCCGTACGACCACTAGCGTTGATCTCTGGCTCCCAATAAGCCAAGGAATTATTCCCTTTGCCTACTGTTAATAAAGGATTCTCTTCCTTTCTTTTCACTACACCGATAGCAATAGGCGTCGCTTTATTAGTCGAGTTATTAACCTGCAAGGCAATCTTGTTGAAATGACTTCCCGCATCCAAACTAATAATTTTGCTTAGTGTAATTTGTTGTCCATCGACCTCCTCAGGATCAAATTCTAAACGGAAGGTTGTACGCAGCGGCCCATTGTCCAAAACCTGATACCGACGGTAATGTTTCGTGTATTTCAACGCATCGTTAAAGTACAAAGCAACATCCCCGGCACCTAGCGTTTGTCCTACTGAATAGTAGTCCATTCCTTCCCCATGGTCCTTATGATAATCATCAGTCTTATACCATTTGTTGATGATAAGTTGATCGGTTCGTTTCGCCCAATAATCCATACCCTGTGCATCATCCTTACGCCCCTCGAGCGCCTTACCATACATTCGGAATGCTACTACATCATTTTCCCATGCAAAATCGTCAAACCGTTCAGGAACATAGCGTGCATAGGTTTTCGACGCAACAGCAGTCGGCTTACCCTCAGCAACCGTCAATTTAACGCGTTCTTTTGGCGCTAAAGCAACCTGTACCAATACATTCACTGGCGTTTGGCCACCTAATCTTTCAATTTGGTGAGGCAAGGTATTTCCATTGGCATCCTTCACCGTAAAAAGAGTATCCAATTTAAAGTGCTCCTGAAAGCTCGCATAAGGAATAGAAATCAATTCCTGCCGGCTCAGGTTACTAGGGTTCGACAGCAGGATATGCTGCTGGGCATAGCTGCTGTAAACAGCTCCTGCACTCATCAAGCTTAGGAAGAGTAATTTTTTCATATTATCTCAGTTCTGTAATAGGACTCTTGTCCATATCGTCATAATCCATATTCTCGCCTGCCATACCCCAAATAAACGTATAATTGCTGGTACCTGCACCCGAGTGGATAGACCAGGGTGGAGAGATAACCGCCTGTTCGTTCTGCATCCAAATATGACGTGTTTCATCAACTGGCCCCATAAAATGAGATACAGACTGACCTTCCGGAAGATCAAAATAGAAATACACTTCCATTCTTCTGTCGTGGGTATGCGCTGGCATGGTGTTCCACACGGAACCTGGCTTCAATTCAGTCATCCCCATTTGCAGTTGGCAAGTTTGGATAACTGTATGCAGCAACATCTGATTGATTACGCGGTGATTGGAAGTCTCCAATGCACCCAATTCAATTTTATTCGCCTGTTCTTTTGTTACTTTCTTCGTCGGATAGCTATGGTGGGCTGGTGTAGAGTTCAGATAAAATTTTGCAGGCTCTGCCGCATTCTTACTGCTGAAATAAACCTCCTTCACACCCTTGCCTATATATAAGGCCTCCTTGGTTCCTAAGTCAATCTGTTCGCCGTCCACTTCTACTGTGCCTGCCCCACCTACATTGATGATTCCTAATTCGCGACGGCTTAAGAAAAACTCCTCTTTTAAAAGAGGTTCAATTGTTTCAAGCTTTAACTTCTGGTCGACCGGCATAGCACCCCCCGCCATGTAACGGTCAAAATGTGTGTAAACAAAGTGAATGCGATCATTCCAAAATAACCTGTCGATCAAAAAGTTCTCACGCAGTCCTTTTGTGTCTAAAGTTTTGGTTTCATTTGGTCCAATAGCATACCGGCTTTCAAAGGTAGTTTCCATAACATAGTTTGTTTAATTTGATTAATATAGGACTAACAATTAGCGATAAGCCCTTTTATCTGCGAAATCGATTTCGACTAAGACCGTAATTTTATCAGATAGCATCTCCTTTCCTCCCCGCAGCCCTCAGGTACACTTGGCGCTACGTATTGCCTGTATCGTTAGCTCCGATAAATCTTCGAAAACGATAGCGTAACTAAAGTTTTCAAATACGAGAGATATTTAATAAAATTGGGAATATTATAAACGCTATACCAGTAGGTCAGTCTGACAGCACAACCCAAAACCTAACAATCAAACGGTTCCTGCTCAGTTTTGCCTAAAGCACTTAACCAAGATCATAAACTAATGAACGAACAGAAAGCAGGAAAATATAGGTGGACCATTTGTGCGTTGCTATTTTTCGCCACAACGATCAATTACCTGGACAGGCAAGTGTTATCGCTTACCTGGAAAGACTTTATCTCGCCAGAATTTCATTGGACAAATAATGATTACGGACTTATAACCGCCCTATTCTCCATATTCTACGCCGTAGGGATGCTCTTTGCTGGTCGTTTTGTCGATTGGATGGACACCAAGAAAGGTTTTCTATGGGCTATAGGCGTATGGTCGGTCGGTGCAATTCTTCATGCTTACTGTGGTATTGCGACTTCGGGTATCCTCGCCGGCGAGTGGTTCGTTGGTTTTGAAGGGGCGAAAGAGGCTATTGCTAATGTGCATGATGTGGCGCGTGTAGTCAATGTGTCTGTGGTACTCTTCATCTTCGCCCGATTCGTGTTAGCGATCGGTGAAGCCGGAAATTTCCCTGCCGCAATCAAAACCACAGCAGAATATTTCCCGAAAAAAGATAGAGCGTTAGCAACTAGTATTTTCAATGCAGGTTCGACCATCGGAGCACTTGCAGCTCCTCTTTCTATCCCCGTTATCGCAAAATGGTATGGCTGGGAAATGTCTTTTATTATTATCGGTGCGCTCGGATTTGTATGGATGGGCTTCTGGATATACATGTATGATAAGCCCGAGGTACATCCTAAGGTAAACGAAGCGGAATTAGAATATATACAGCAGGATGATATTTTGGAAGCGCAGCAAGCAACGAATGCGGATGTGGTTCCGACCGGTAAAGTAACAATCCTCAACTGTTTGAAACATAAGCAAACCTGGGCATTCGCAATTGGTAAGTTTATGACAGATGGCGTATGGTGGTTCTACTTGTTCTGGATGCCGGCTTACTTAAGTTCGGTATATGGCATCAAATCGTCTGATTTGAACGGTCAGTTAGCACTTTTCGTTCTCTATAGCATCACGATGCTGTCCATTATTGGTGGCTGGCTCCCTTCTTATTTCATCAATAAAGGGATGGATGCCTACGCCGGACGTATGCGCGCGATGTTGATCTTTGCTTTCTTCCCTTTATTGGTATTGCTTGCACAGCCATACGGACACGTGTCGTTCTGGGTACCTGTTCTATTAATTGGTGTTGGCGCAGCAGCTCACCAGTCGTGGTCGGCAAATATCTTCTCGACTGTGGGCGATATGTTCCCTAAAAAAGCGATTGCAACGGTTACGGGAATTGGCGGACTAGCGGGTGGATTGGGCTCGTTTTTTATTAATATCTATTCAGGAAAGCTGTTTGACCATGCCGAAACCAACTGGAGCCAAGTCAATGGCGAAAACCTGGTTACTCGATTTCCGGAGCTGGCTAATGTAGAGACGAAGAAGGCTTTCTTTGAGCAGAACGGTGTAGCCAATATTGAAGAATTCTTAAAACAGTTAGCTGCACAGGGCCAGACGGTAGTAAACGGGATCGACAAAGGGTATATGATTATCTTTACCTTTTGCGCTGTCGCATACCTGATTGCCTGGTGTATTATGAAAATATTAGTACCGAGAATGAAACCTGTTAAGCTTTAGAAGAGCGGCGCGGGATAATCGTGGTATCCAGTATGGTCGTGTCGAAATCAACTTGAGAGCGATTTTTCGACTCGACCAATTCTATTAATTTCTCCACCCCCTTATAGCCAATATCGAATGCAGGCTGAATAATCGTCGATAAAGAAGGATTGAGTGACTCGGCGACCTCCGTATTTGCAAATCCAATAACCGCAACCTGCTCCGGAACGGAAACACCCAATTTGGAAAGAATACCCAAGGCGCTAACGGTTAGCGTATCTGTCGTACCCAATAATCCGATTGGATCTTTGTGCTCTTGCAATTTCTTTGCTAGAATATTGGTCAGGTTTTTTATCAGATCTTCGCGAGATTGTCCGTAGTCGACTTGGATAATATTTTCCACCTTATCCGGTAAGTAATTAGCCAATAACGCCTTTCTGTAACCTGCAATTCGCTTCTGGCTGACACCAATATTCATCCCACAGAGCACGACAATATCCTTTCTGCCCATGTCGATAAGATGCTGTGTAGCGTCGAAAGCACCCTTTTCATTATTGACACCAATTTTGAAGGTATCCAGCTCAAAGTCGATACGATCCACCAAAACAAGAGGACAGTTTTGATGAAACTGCTTGAGGTATTTCAGGTCGCTGTTTGCGGAGGGCGTGATGATGACGCCATCAATATTTTGTTGATGTAATGTGCGCAAGGAATCTCGCTCCAAATCGGCATTCTCCCTGCTTTGCATGAAAACCAGCTTATAGTTACGCTCATAGGCCGCCTGTTGGGCGCCCTCCAAAATCTGCGACTGAAAAGGATTTGCCAGATAAGGAATAATGACCGCAATGGTATTGCTACGCCCTGTTTTGAGGCTTTTCGCCAGGATGTTTGGTCTATAGTCATATTCATCAGCCATATCACGAACCCGTTGCTTCGTTTCGTCACTAATTTCAAAACTATCGTTTAAGGCTTTCGATACCGTAGATACCGAAATCCCCAACTTTTTAGCCAACTCCTTTAGGGTAATATTACTCATCGTCGCTTTCTTCCTGTTATATCGTTTCTAGTGCGCTGATCGAACAAGGACTATGAACAAGTCTTCTGGTTTTTACAGCGAATCTCCTCCGACTAAAATAGGAAATATATTTCTATAAAGGCAATGGATGAAATCTGGACCGCAATAGGCGTCTATTCGCTTACGCTCTTCTTCAACCCTTCGAGGAGAATGCGACCACTTAAACCCCTTGCTCTCCCCTTTCAAACCCAATGCAGAACCCTTTCAGACCCGTTATAGAACGGGTATGCATTGGGTTTGAAAAGGACTTGATTAGAAATTGACTAGAACGTGTTGTTAAGAAGAATCCCATCATTTTAGAAGGGACTGAATTCACGTTATTTAAAATGTTCGGACGAGTGAAATATTTGCTTAGGCTTTATCTGACAATATAGTCTATATTATTTTCTTTGGCAAAAACACTAGCTACTGCGACCATATTATTTTGCTTCGATAGCATTTCAGTTTCCGTTGCAGTAAACATTTGATCGATCGCGATCTTTATCTCCTCCGGAGATTTTCCGGCGTCGATCATTTCTGCAATACGTAGATATTCTTTCTCAAAAAGTCGTTTACCAGTCTCCATATAATCCAATGAGGTGCTGATCAATTCTTGGGAATCTTTCGATTGTTTAAGGTCCTTCACTTTCTCGATGGCCTCATTCAGCGGAGCAATTGTTCTAGAGCTGATGTATTCCTTAGCGCTCGTTGGCAGGTTGTTCTTTGCTTTCTGTTCCAGGATTTCACTAAAATATATGGGCCGATAGGCCGACGAAACTAGGTTCGCATTCAATGCTGTCTGTTGAAAAATCTGTTCTTTCGTTGGCGATGAACAGGCGAAGAATAAGACGGGTAGTAAAAGGAGTGGCAATAATTTCAGGAGATGTTTCATGCTGTTGTTTGTTTTCGGTTGGTGATGCGCTTTTAAAAGAGTATGATTGGTGTTGTTTTTTGAGGCTGCAATTTTCTAGCCAAAATAGCAAAGTACCTTCAAATAAAATGACAGGGTCAGGAAGAGATTGAATGGACTATAAGTTTAATTTTGTTACAAACCTTACGCAAAAACATTCTGTTTGAATTATCAATCACGATTTTTAATTATTATGACGAATATTCTTTTTTATTATGAACGGTTTAGTTTAATTTGAAATTTGTATTTTATCTATTTATCAATGTCAAAATTGGTGATATTTACGTGGAAATATAAATTCAACAGTCAACGTCCAAGAGTCAAAAACATAACATTTACTTGTACAGCAAACAACTCATTGTATTGACTTAACTTTTTCAATCCTTACGATTTGTTGATGTAATGCATAAAGAAGAAGAAGCAGTTTCCTACCAAAATTTATTGCTCGCTATAAGCAGTGGCAGTGAGCGTGCTTTTTCCATTCTTTACGACATCTTCGCGTTAGATTTAACTAAACATATATTATCTAAAACCAATGATCTACATGTTGCGGAAGACATATTGCATGATTTATTCTACTCACTCTGGAAGAATCGTGAGACGCTTCCTTCCATAAAATCTCTACCCGCCTATTTGTATTCTTCCTGTAGATATCTAATTCTAGCTTATTTCAGAAAAAAAGCATCTAATCTAGCCTTACAAATTGATATATCCTCCTTAGATATCTTAGACGAGGACGTACCGCTGGAAGACCGCCTCTATTATAGATACACGCTGGACCTAATAGAAAAAGAAATTGAAAATCTTCCGGAAAAGTGTAGAGAGGTTTTTAAATTAAGCCGCATTGAGTTTTTATCGAATAAAGAGATCGCTCAAAAACTGCAGATTGCAGAATCCACAGTTGAAAAACATATCAACAAAGCTATCAAACGACTAAGATCGCTAACCCAACCTTATCTGCTCATTTTGTAATGAAAGATTAATGTGATATTCGAAAGCGAACCACTTAAGGATAACGTCGTTATCAGCCTGCTCAATTTTTTAATATTTTTTTTCAAAAGGAGTAGAAGGTGCAACGCTTTTCTTTCACTTATTATTTACGGGATACTGTTAATAAAATTGTGATGCAAGAAAACCAAGTACCGAAAGAGACTTTCAAATTTCTAAATGGAACCTCAACAAAAGAAGAGAAGGCTAGTCTATTGGCATGGTACGATTCCATCGATCACCCAATTGTTTATCATAACTACGCACTAGATCAATCAGTTCGGTCCGTAAAAAAAAAACTGATAAGAGAACTAACCTCTGAACATAAAAAACCAGGCGTATTATTATGGCCTCGGTTGGTCGCTGCCGCTGTAGTTATCCTAGCCAGTTATTTTGGATGGAGAGTTGTAGAAAACAAGATGAACACAGTCGATACGCCGACCAATGCACAGCTTGCGGCAATCAAACCTGCGAAAGAACGTGCGATCATTATATTGGAGAACGGTGAAGAGATAGATTTAGATCAGCTTGCTCCTAATGAATCGGTTACACGTGGAGATGTCAAAATAATGAAGGACGGCAATGGCGAAGTGACCTATCTAAATGATAAAACAGGAGTGCCGCAAACGAACACAATTCGCGTTCCTAAAGGTTCCGTATACACCCTCACCCTTAGTGATGGTAGCCGCGTGAAACTAAACTCAGAATCAAAGCTGACTTATTTGGCTCAATTCGGCGCTGGCGATAGAAAAGTGGCATTGGAAGGTGAAGGTTATTTCGAGATACAAAAAACGTCTAATAAAGACCGTTTTACTGTAGTCACAGAGCAACAGGAAATCGAAGTCTTTGGGACAAAATTCAATGTGAAGTCTTTTGGCGATGAGGGCAAAACATTTACCACTCTTGCAGAAGGTTCGGTTCAGGTGACATCAACACAACATAAAAAGGTACTGCTCATAAAACCTCAACAACAGGTTTATACAGACGATAAAGCATCCCTTAGCGTAAAGACGGTCGATATTGATCAAGTGTTAGGATGGACGAACGGACAGTTTGTTTTTGATGGAGTAGATAATGACGATACGTTTAATGAAATAGCGCGCTGGTATGACATCGACATCAAGTACTTGAAAAACACCCGAAATGATCAATACGTCGGCAACATCCCTCGAAATTTAGCATTAGATAAACTAATTGCTTTGCTGAGTTACGCCGAGCTTCAAATAAAAGCGATAAAAGGAAATAATAATCGGATTAGATTACTTATAAATTAATTCACCAATACAAATCGAAAAAAAAATGAAAAAGAAATTTAATAGCAGTTAAGTGCACGCCTATGCCATAAAAAAAACGAACCCTGTTGGCGCAGGATTCGCCTCATTTTTTGGCTGAAAATTGAAAATAAACATGACCAGTTTTTAATCATTTACAACCAACAACGAATTTAATGAATTTTTATTTATATCCATTCTTGCATAAGGGGATGGAATCTACCGACCTAATGAGCAACACTGTTGCCCGTCAAACTCGTGTAAGAACAAATAGACCCCTTACAGAATTTGGATGCTTATCCAACATGATAATGAGATTGAAAATAGTTATACTATTTTTAGGAGCGCTTTTTTCTCAAGCAAATGCTCATTCAATTGCTCAAGAAATTACACTTAGCAAGAAAAACACAGAGCTTTCCAGCGTACTTAAAGAACTAGAAAAACAATCTGGTTACACGTTCTTTTACAATCAGAGCGACATCAACGCAAGTAAAAAAATTAGTGTAGATTTTAAAAGTACGCCTCTACGAAATGTGCTAAATAGTGTGTTGAAAGAACAGGGTCTCACATACGAATACTTCGACAAGACCGTTGTTGTAAAGAAGTTAAGTAATAGAAATACCGTTGGCGAACATTCCATCACGCAGAATTCAGAAAAGTTTTCAGCATTAAATCAAACTATTGTTCGAGGCACTATTGTCGACGAAGATGGAAAACCAATTATTGGAGCTTCCGTGCGCCTAAAGTCAGATCCAAAGAAAGCAACTTCAAGTAGGCAGAACGGAGAGTTTGAACTCCCAATCACCAGTTTAAACGAGTTATTGGAAGTTAGTTTTATCGGATTTGAAACTCGTGAGGTAAAAGCGAGCTTAGATCGCAAGGCGATGCGAATTGTTCTAAAAAAACGTGACAACACCATTGAGGAAGTGGTGGCGACTGGTATGATGAGCTTCAAAAAGGAAACTTTCTCCGGTGCTTCTAATCGGTATTCTCAAGAAGATTTGAAGCAAGTTGCCAACACGAACGTGGTTCAAGCAATGAAATCATTAGATCCTTCCTTTCTGGTAATGGAGAACAACCTTTCTGGGGCCAATCCAAATGTACTTCCAAACATTGAATTACGAGGAACAACAAGTATAACCAGCGAAAACCTTAGGGACGAATTTACAAACGATCCGAACCAACCACTTTTTATTTTAGATGGTTTCGAAACAAGCTTGCGCTCAATTTTGGATTTAGACATGAATAGAATTGCATCTATTACAATTAATAAGGATGCAAGTTCTACAGCTATTTATGGTTCCAGAGCTTCAAACGGTGTCGTAGTTGTAGAAACAATCAAACCACAGGCAGGACAGATCCGGGTGAATTACACAACCGATATGAACTTAGAGGTTGCCGACTTAAGAAGTTATAACCTGATGAATGCTGCTGAAATCTTAGAATTCGAAAGACTTTCGGGTGTATACACTGCGCCAACCCATAATCCAGAATCACAATATCAATATTACGATAAGTTATATAATAATCGCTTAGAGAAGGTTCAAGCTGGTATTGACTCTTATTGGTTAAAAGAACCAATTCGTACAGGATTCGCGCATCGTCATTCGTTATACGCGGAAGGAGGATCAGAAAACTTCTTATTCAATATCGGCGGTAATTTCAAGAACAACAATGCGGTAATGAAAAATTCTGGTCGCGAAGATTGGGGTGGAAGGATCAATTTAATTTATCGTAAAGATAAGATTAATATTAGCAACAACATGACTGTAAGTGGCTATGGTTCAACAGAATCCAATTACGGAAGTTTCTCAACATGGGCAAATTTAAAACCCTACTACTCTAAAGCAGAAGCAACACAAGCAAATCTTGATGAATACCTTGATGTGTATTACAACAAAACATACTTGATAACGAATCCGCTTTACAACACGAACCAAAATAGCTACGATCGTTCAAAAAACTGGGGAATATCGAACAATTTAGCAGCTATCTATACGATAAATGATGCTTTACGCGTACAAGCGGGGTTGCAGTTAAGAAAAGAAACTACAAACTCTGAAGCTTTTATTTCACCCTTAAATTCTCGTTATTTCGAGATATCACCATTATTAAAAGGAGCATATAATTCTAGAGGCCTTGATCTTTTCTCTTATAATGCAAATGCCATGGTGACCTATGGAAAAAACATAGAAAAGCATTCTATAACTGCCAATGCGCGTCTCGAGTTTTCGGATAATACTAACCGTAGCTTAGGATTTAGTGCACAGGGCTTTCCACTAACAAGTAATGGTAATCCAGCTTTCGCCTACGGTTACACAGAAGATGGAAACCCTTCTTCAGCGAAATCTGTAAGTCGTCGCAACTCTTTTATCTCCGCCTTGAACTATAGTTACGATAGGCGTTATAGTTTAGATGCTTCTTTTAACTACGATGGATCCACATCTTTCGGACGAAAAAATCCTTATTCTCCTTTCTTCTCTGTTGGAGCGAGTTGGAACTTGCATAATGAGGCATTCCTAAAAGATAATTCCAATTTTAACATGCTACGTTTAAGAGCAAACTATGGTATAACCGGGAATCAGAATTTCTCATCGACCACATCGATCTCTACCTATCGCTACTTAAGTGCTTACAGTTACTTCGGACAAGGAGTTACCCTATCGACCTTTGCTAACGAAAATCTACGATGGCAAAAAACAAACCAACTTAGTGGCGGATTAGATGCTACACTCCTCAACAACAGATTGACTGTAACATTTAATGCTTATTTGAAAAAAACAAATAATCTAGCTGTCGCTGTCGATTTACCAGCCTCTACTGGCTTGATGGCATACCCTTTCAACGCGGGTGATCTAACCGTTAAGGGAATTGAAGGTATTGTTCGATATAATATTATTCAACGTCCAGAAGAAAGATTTTATTGGAATGTGGGGATTACCGGAGCGACAAGTTCCCAGACTTACAACAATTTTGACAATAAGCTCGCGGGTATGAATAAAAGTCTTCAGAACTCAAATTCGCTTAAACGGTATAAAGATGGTTACTCACCTAACACACTTTGGGCAGTACAATCACTTGGGATTGATCCTGCAACGGGACGTGAAGTTTATCTGAAAATTGACGGTTCTCAAACCTTTGACTACGATGCAAACGACATCGTCGCTCTAGGAAACGGCAATCCTGCTTTCCAAGGTGTATTGAGCACAAGCCTAAATTATAAGGGATTTTCAATGTCTGCATACATGCGGTACATTTGGAATCAAGATGTGATGAATACCGCACTATTCAATAAAGTAGAAAATATCTCTTTATCTAGTATCACCTCAAACAATCAAGATAAAAGAGCCTTATACGATCGTTGGAAAGAGCCCGGTGATATTTCACAGTTTAAAGGAATTGGCTTAAATGACCTTACTCGTATTTCATCTCGTTTTATTCAACAAGAAAATTCATTTTCATTCGAGTCAATTTCACTTGGCTATGACTTTAAAGATTATGAATGGATTAAGAGAGCGGGGTTAAGCAATTTACGTATAACGGGTATTACAAACGAAATCGGTAGATGGTCTACGATCCGTCGCGAACGTGGTATCGACTATCCTTATTCAAAAATGTACTCTATCACAATAAATGCAAAATTCTAAGAAAATGAGATTATTTTACAAACCAAATAAAACATTGGCGATCCTTCTAGTAATATTTACTATTACATTGACATCGTCCTGCAAAAAATGGTTGGATGTACAGCCTGAAGATAAATTCACAAAAGACCAAATTTATCGGACTCCAGAAGGAGTGGCTGAAGTTATAAACGGTTTTTACCAAAAATTGGGGAATGAATCATTGTATGGGGGAAACCTTAGCTTGACGGTGTTAGACGTATTGGCTCAACGCTATAGAATTTCAAGCACGACGAACCCCTACTATGTCTTTGATTCTTTTTCTTACGGTTCGGAGTCGTCTCAGAAAACGTTTAACAATATTTGGACGCAGATGTATGCTACTATTGCAAATATCAATGATCTAACCGCCAATCTTCCCAAAATTGATAATGGATTAACATCGGCTCAAAAGAACCAATACTTAGGAGAAGCAATTGGCTTGCGAGCTTTTATTCATTTCGATTTATTAAGAATGTTTGGACAACCTTACAACGAATCAACTGCGGATTTCCTGGCAATACCGTATTATCGTGAATTGTCGACAACTATTTCCGATTTTTCGACAAATAAAGAAGTGGTTCAGTTCATCCTAGAAGATATTGCAGAAGCGGAAGCACTTCTAGCAGATGATCCGATTAGAGGGGGAAAAAGCACGGATAACTACAACAATAATCGTTTCAATTATTACGCCGTACTCGCATTGAAAGCGCGTGTTTATCAATGGATAGATGATAAACCAAACGCTTTATCAGCTGCAAAATCTTTGATTGATGCGCAAAACGTATTCCCATGGGTGACACACTCTGCTATTACGATTACGGGAAAAGATACAGACAGAAAGTTTTTTTCTGAGAATATATTTTCAGTTTTTAACCCGAAGCTAAACGAACTATATGTGAGCCGTTTCGATGGAAATTTACTGGATGGAGATATTTTGGCAACCGGTGCGGACAACGCGATTAGTAAAGTGTATGAGAATTATGAAGGAGACTACCGCTATACTTACCTATGGCCATATTCTACTACTGGCGTGGGTTATAGAACCTTCATCAAATATGCTGACATCTCCAATAAATCTAACATCAGTCGTTTTATGGTACCGGTTATACGTATTTCCGAAATGTATTACATAGCGGCAGAATCTACTGAAGACCCATTAGAAGCATTGGACTATTTAAATATTGTGCGAAGGCATCGTAATTTATTAGTCGATATCAGTAATCCTTCTACTTTAAGAAATGAGCTCACAAAAGAATATATGAAGGAGTTTTATGGGGAGGGACAACTCTTCTATTACTACAAACGCATCGGATCAACTTCGATCCTTTCTATGACCAATGGAGGAAATCAGTTGGCCGTGAATGAATCCACTTTTATTATTCCAATTCCACAAGAAGAATTTGACGCTAGATAAACTATGAAACATGAAAAAATTATTTAAATATTTAATTTTTAGTATCAGCTTTTTGTCCTTGTTTGCCTGCAAAGAGGATACTTTAAAGCTTTACGACGAAGATTCGTCAGGAAATAATATTTATTTCTTAGAGAATTATTCAAAGAAAAGATATGACAAATTTAATCAAGTTATTTCCCTAGGTTTAGCTCCTGTATCATTGATCGATACAGTTATCAAAATTCCTGTGAGAGTGACAGGTCCAAAATCTGAAAAGGATAGATCGATTAATGTTGTCATTCCAGACACCTGTACAATGAAAGAAGGAATTCATTTTGATTTCCAAACAGCTCCCGTTATCAGAGCAAATAGATCAGTCGATACTATTTCTCTGATTTTGCATCGTACAGAAGATCTATTAGCAACTCGAGTATATTTAAATCTTAGACTGCAGCCAAATGATAATTTTATAACGAATATTGCAACGAAAAAAAATTCGGGATATACGATTGATCTTTTGAAGTATGAACTCTCATTCGACGATATGTTCCCTGTTCCCTACATCTGGACTACGTTCTCTGGGAAATCAATCGTGTTAGGTTACTTCGGCACTTATTCGCGGAGGAAAGTAGAGTTAATGTTAGAAGTTCTCAACGCAAACTCTGCTGTATTTTATGATTCGAAAGTGGGTATTTCAGTAAGTCAGATAATAAATTGGTCATCTTATATGAAATACTGGCTAAATAAAGAAAAGAAAGAGGGGAACATTTACCTCGATGATGCTGGTAATGAAATCACAATGGGCCCTTATGCTATGTAATATGAAAAAGATTTTAAATATCTCAATTTTGTTCCTAATCGCATTTTGCACTAGCTGTAATAAGGATTTAGGAAACTATGATTACGTTGATGTTGATTCCTTGAAAATAGGAAATATCAATTTACTAGACACAATTAAAATTGGTTTAGGACAACCTGTCAACTTTATACCGGAATTTGAAAACAAATTAAACCAAATTGATGAAGCTGATTTAGAATATGAATGGGTGGCGTTTGATAATTCCGTCGTATCCGGAGCTGAAACGAAAACAATCCTGTGTACCACACGTAATTTCGAAACTACTCCGGCATTGGTAGTTGGAACTTATCCATGTTATTTGAAAGTTCACAACAAAAAGACAGGAAATATCTGGATTTATGATTTTACCTTAAAGATATCGGGAAAATTCGAGAAGTATGGGTGGTTTGTATTAAGTGATAAAAACAGTAAATCACACCTTGATTATTTTCAAGATGATCCGAAAAATTGGAACACATATCCTGTTGAATATAGAGATTTCAATCTACTTTTAAGGAATGAAATTGATGGTTCCCCATTAGATCTAGCTGAAAAGCCCGTTTCACTTGCTAATTTTCTTAATCAAGACCAAATCTTCAGAGCTTCAAAAAACTATCTGTATATCAATACAGAAAATAAGACGTATAAGATCAATGTGACAGACGGTATGTTATATAATACCACGAAATACAACTTTACAAATGAAACAGCTGCTGGAAAACCAAATTCAGCAAGTAAATTATTTGGTTTTGCGTCTGGCCAATCTATCGCCATCAAAGACAATAATATTTATAATCTGTATTACATTTACCAAAAGTATTATAATATTCCTATAAATATAAATCTTGATGGAACTGGATATAGAGTATCAGAATATATTGCAGCACCTATGGGCAATATATTCAGTAATACTTTGATTTACGATATTGACAACCGTCGCTTTATGAAGTTCAATTCCACATCTCAATATGCTACTCCTTTATCATCGGAAGGACAGGCATTAGATGTTACAAACACCAAGTTGGACATGGTGTGGATGCAGCACACACTCGCTTTCAATGGTCAAGCAATTGCTGTTATGAAAAATGCAACGAATTATTTTCTGGTTCGTATGACTTTTGGAGAAGATGCAAGCTTTGCTGTAAACTCGGTAACGGATATTACAACTACCTTTCCAGGTATAGCGAGTGCGTCTTGCTTTGCAGTTGATCACTTATATGGTTATGTATTTTATGCTGCAAATAATAAAATCTATCAATATGATATGGACGCTAAAGTATTAAAAGTTGCGAAAGAATACGCTGGTCGAGAGATAACACTCTTGAAATTCCAAACATTCACCTCGAATCTAAAACCTGGCAATACAGGCTTCGAAAAAAATAAAGTTCGCCTCGAGCCGATCGCCTATAGTTTAATCGTCGGATCTCATGAACAAAACAATCCTACTTCCTCAGGGCGCGTAGATTTCCTTCGAGTAAACGGCTTAATGGGCGCTCTAACCGAGTCTATTAAACCTTTTGAAGGTATGGGAAAAGTTGTTGATGTTGTTTATACAGACATCATGTAATTTATGATATTTGCGGTCAAGTAAATTGACCGCAAATATTAATGATCATCACCCCCAAAATCACTATGAAATCAACTATTAATTTTTTAACACTTTCTACACTCCTTTTCGCTTTTCTTTCAACAAAAGCACAAGATAAACAGCTTGGCGATCTGCTGGGCGAGCGATTCTCCATTGCCGGCTTTACGCATCAGGGCGCAGATTATTGCCTTGGCAAAATTCAGGATCAACGTGGCTATACCTTCGTTGACTTGAACGAGCTACCTGCTCAAAAAGCCAGCATTATCCTCAAAGACAATAAAGGCAGATTAGACACTTCTATCGCAAGACTAGACTCGCAAGGCAAGATTAAGCAGATCGACCTTTTCGACAGCTTATACGGCATTAAAAGGGCTGCACATCCAAAGCTGATTGCCAAGATTCCTTTCGAAAACAAGAACGGGTCCATACTGCTCAAGCTTAGCATCAACGGTAGCAGCAAACCGCTCAATATGCTCTTTGATACCGGAGCCGACGGCATGGCACTTAGTGAAAAAAAAGCCAATGAAATAGGATTAAATGTAACGAGGGAAAACAATGCTTCCGTAGTTGGCGGGACCCAGCAAATCAAGGTGTCTGAAGGCAACTACATCGAGATCGGCACGCTCAAAATGGAAAACATGTCTATCGCTATCTTTCCAAATAGACCCGACGATCACTCGGACGGAATTATTGGCAACAGCATCCTGAGACGCTATATTACCCATATCGATTACGATAATAACGAGCTATCCCTTTACGAATTTGGCGATTTCAAATACCAAGGCGAAGGAAAGCTCATTCCGATCACTTTTCCACAGGGCGTTATTCATCTCCATGCGGACCTTTCGATAACGGGCGAAGCTCCTATCCGTGGAGATTTCGTTTTCGACACAGGTGCAGGCTATAACCTAATAGCCTTCCGACCGTTCGTGAAAGCGCATAAATTGCTAGTCTCAGGATTCAAATCCGAGGTCTCCTCAACGACCAGCAGCTTGGGAACAGTAACCCCAACCTTCACCGGACTAGCCAAATCTTTGGCCTTAGAAAACGTGGAACCGATGGTCAACTTCCCTGTTACCCTAATGGGTGGCAGTTCAGCCAATAAGGATTGGAACCCCGGAGCGGATGGATCCTTGGGCATACGTGCAATTAGTCGATACAACCATACCATCAACCTGCTGGATGGCGAAATATTCCTGAGCAAAAACAAGCTTCATAGTTATCCTGCGGATTTCCTTATCCGCGACTACCTTTTCGGATGGAACAACCAAGGACAACTGATATTGCTTGAAAAAATAGGAACCGCAAATAGTCCCGAAAAAGGAAAAAGAGTAGCCGCGATAGATGGAACAGCCGATAGTAAACTGGCTAAAAACAGTAAATCCATCGAGAAATTAAGAGGGATCCCTAAGGATAAAAAAATAACCGTTTCGTTCGACGATGAAACAAAAATCACAATAGAATAGATATTCCCCCCAAAAAAACAACGACATATAATGAAAAAAACAATCTCTTTAATAGCAAGTTTGCTGATCAGCATCTTTGTATTTGCTCAAACAAAACCTGCCAATATCACCGGAACCGTCGATAAAAACGACATCGTCCGCGTATCTTTATTTAAAGTGCTCAACGGCCGCCTCGTAGAAGTGGCTTTAAGCATCCCTGATTCCGAAGGTCGCTTCGGGTTCCGATTTACACCAGAATATGAAGGTTTCTATGTAATCGGAAGCGGAACTAGCACAAGACCTCAAGGAAATTTTAAATTCTATTTCCGAGGCAATGAAGACCTTGTCATTAAGCTACACCGCGATGATTACGAATTGATAAGCACAAATAGTAAAGAAATAAAAGCACTAAATCAGTGGGATGTAGCCGTGGCAGAAATTCAGGCGAAAGCTAGCAGGCTGGGTGGTCAGAGCACCTACGTGGATTTCTTCCCTCAGGTAGAAGAAATGTACGCTAAATTGGCGCAATACAAAAAAGACCCAAAAACTGGCAATAAAAACTTTGATAAGCTCTTCCCTAGCTATGTAGATTACGACTTTGCTTATTATGCTATCAGCTATAACTATCTCCCGCGTTCAGCGCATCCGGATCAAGACGAGTTTACGCCATATTACCAAAACTTCAATGTCGATAACTACCTCAATGATTTCTTGCTGCAATTACCCTATGGCGACCGCTTCTTTAGCAACCTCATTCTGCAGAAGAACAAAGGGAAAAATCTTGCTGACGAATCCTTATTGATCGCCAGTATACCTTCTGACGTCTTAAAAGGACAATTCATCGTGAGCAAAATGGAAAGAGCCCGTTCGATGGAAGAGTTCCTAATCTCGAAAGAAGCCTATAAACAATACATCACATTGCCAGAGCAAATTGCTCGTGTCGCAGCCGTAGAGTCAAAATTGGCAGAATCCAAAACGGGAGCAACGGCCGTTAGCTTCAGCTATCCTGACGTAACGGGCAAACAGACGGCCTTGAAAGATCTGCGCGGAAAAGTCGTGTTGATCGACATGTGGGCAACCTGGTGTGGTCCATGCCGTGCCGAAGAACCACATTGGGAAAAATTGAATGAAGAGTTTGCAGGAAAAGACGTTGCTTTCGTAGGCGTATCGGTTGATAAGGAAAAAGACAAATGGGAAACTTACGTGAAAGAGAAAAAGCTGAAGGGTATACAACTGCATGCCGGACCAGGCAATATTCTATCTCAATCCTACAAAGTAGATGGTATCCCTAGATACATTTTAGTGGACAAGAAGGGAAATCTTATTGCAGCGGATAGTCCGCGTCCTTCTGACCCGAAACTGAAAGAAATGATCAGTAAAGCATTAGCGAATTAAACCATCGCCCTGTTTTACTAGGGAAAGGATGATACCTAAGATATAGGAAGCCCCTTTCATAAGCACTATTAACCCCTATCATTCCCTATTCGAAAGGCTTTTGATAGGGGTTTGTATTGGGTTTGAAAGGGCTTTAAAAGGGATATGAGTAAACGAAGTCTCAAACGATGCTGCTTGTTGATAGGAAGAAACCCTCATAAAAAAAAGCTGCCTTTTGGGCAGCTTCCTCATTCTTAATATTACGTTTTAGAAAAACTTAGAAAACAAGCTCGGCTTTTTCCAGCTGTTTTTATATTCTTTTGCTAGTGCGGAAGGATCATCGAATGAGAGCACATAGTTCAATGTTTTATGTGCCTCTTTCAGATCTCCGGATTGATATAGCGCATGAGCCTTTGCCAGGTACACATTCTCCGACAGCTCATCATAGCCCCATCCCTCCTGATCGTAGATTGCTTGGTACTGATCAGTATATTGCTCAACCAAAGCCTTATTGTTCATCTTATCTTGCAGCTGAATGCCATAGCTCAACCATAGCGTATATTCCGAGGCTTCCAGTGTCTGTCCTACGAATTGATTATACTCTTCGAACATAGCGGCGCCTTCGCGATATTGAGCCAGTAGATAGTGGCTCTTAACGATCATATAAATTGTCTTCGCCTTATCAAAGTCATTCAACAAAAACGAACGCTTGTTCTCCATGTACAATCGCGCTGCTTTATTGACTTCAGCATAATTCTCCGCCTCGTTATTGATCTGCATCAATTGATATTGCGGATTAGCCTCGTCTGGGAAACGGCTTCCTAGTTCCGCATAATAGCGATGTCGAACCTCCGTAGGTTCGTCCGCGAAATGATTATATAAAACGCCTTCGACTAGATTTTTGGCGTATTCAAAGTCCCGAAAATCATAATCCGAGATATCCGGGTTTTCGTTGTAATGCCCATAGATTTCAAATAGCAATTCTTCAGCTTCTGCCTTGATATCTTCGGAGAGGCCTAGCTTTTCATGCACGACGATCTGTGAGGCGCGATGCTGTATATAATTATAATAATACACCATATCCTCGTTATAAACGCTGAAGAAGTTATGAATCGCGACGTTTGCCCCCTCATAGTCCTCCCCTTTTATCAAAGCATCCACCAGGGTGTTGTGCAATTCGGGGAATTCCGAATACTGCAGGCCTTCCTGCGCAATCTCCGCCGCATCTGCATAACGTTGAAATGCTGCCAGAACAATCGCATAGTTATTGCAGTTCATCGCCATATTGTGGCGGTCACCTAGCGTATCGCTATCAAATTCTCCATCATCAAAATAGCGATGGAATGCCTTATAAGCCTGTTTATAGATTGCTAGCTCGATCTTTCGAAATTCCATCTTCGTCTCCTCGTCCACGTTAAGTCCCACAATGAAATTCGCCATATCGACCCCTCCATTGTAAAGGTCTCGTGGTTTATCTTTAAAAGTGGGCACCGAAGAAGTGATAAGCTGATGTGCCAAAAACTTAGACTCTACCATACGACGCCAACTATAAACATTTAGATTTAACGTGCAGGCTTGGTCTAATAATTTAATTGCTTCGATATAGTCCCCATGCTCGTATAAGTAGGTGCCTGCAAAATGAAAGCTCCCATATTCCTTGGGGTTGCTCTGCATTAGAGCGCCGGCATGACGAAAATAAAAATCCTCCTCCTTGCCGATCATATCTGCATAATTACGCTCGATAATCATCTGATAATAAAAAACATCAGGATTGCTGTAGGATTGGTTGATCAAACCTTCAAATCGGTGATACCATTTAACCAGCCCTTCTTGTGTCGGCGTATCGGAATTGTCGCCCTCAATGAGCTTCATCATGATTTTTAGCGATAGGTCCACCGCCTGGTTTTCATGAGCAATCTCTGCCAGATCCAAATAGCTTTGGTTATTGTGGCTCACATAACGGTCGATTTGATCGGCTATCATCTTGATAATCTCAGCACCCGTCGCAAGTTTGGAATAATCAAGCACATATATTTTCTTCAACCAGAAGTAAGAAATATTCTTATCCAGTACATCCCGGTTATCAGCAAATCTTTCCTTAAAAAAGGCTATTCCGCGGTCAATCGTAGCTAAAAGATGCTCCGTCTCGGCTAGCGATTCGTATATCTTGATTAAAAAATCAAAGCCATAAGGTGCCGAATCATTATCTGCCAACAGTTTTTGTGCATAAGAGATAAACTCATCTTTATTCTCTTCGGTTATGTGCTTCTGCGGACGTGCAATCTGCCAAAGCACATATTGATTGCCCAAAGGATAATTCAATATATTATATAGCGCTTTATTGTTGGAAGGGTCTATCGTTAAAATTCTTCGTAGATAAGGTATAACCTGCTTTTGTATAGCCACGTAGGCCTCCTCGTGTCCTTCCCTATAGGCAAGATCATGGTGTGCAACAGCCATCAAAAATAACACATCCAAATCGTCCGGAGAGGAAGCAAGCGACTTCTCCCCCTCAGCGATACAGGTTTCTAATTCGTTGGCATAAAATAATTGTTCTAATTCTTCGTAGTTCATATTCATAAAAGAGTACGCTATATCTATAAAATTCGTATACGGAGCGATTAAAAAATGTCGGCCGCTACTTTTTGTGTAGCAAATTACACAATCTAAACTCAACAGTACATGGCCTATTTCAGGGATATTTAGGAATCAGGGAGAAAAATCTCATCTAAGGTTAAAATCAACGCAGCTATGGTAGATGTTCACTTACTAATCCTATCTTTATGGAAAGGTTCAATTTCAAAAATTTAAAGAGCAGGAAACTGAGATGAACAAAAGAGAAGAGATCATTCGTAATTACATTAGCGGTTACAACAATTTTGACATCCCTCGGATGTTGGCAGACTTTGCTGATGATATTCAATTCGAGAATATACAGAATAATGTAACCACAGACACGTTGGAAGGAAAGGATGCATTCCGTGAACAGGCGGAAATGGCAATGGAATATTTTTCAGATCGCAAGCAGACCATTACTTCGATTCAACATCTCAGCGATTACTCCGAAATTGAAATTGACTATGAAGCTACCCTGGCTGTGGACTTCCCGGGCAGCGTAAAAAAGGGTGATAAGATTAATTTGAAAGGCAAGTCAATCTTTACATTCACCGAAGACAATAAGATACAAAAACTACTGGATATCAGTTAATGTCCACCCTTATTGCTTCTGCTTTATCCTTATTCGCTTTAAAAAGCATCGACAACGGCACTCACAAACTCCAGTTCATCGGCCGATAAATTCAGGTCGATAGCCTTCGCATTTTGTACCGCTTGCTCGGCGTTTCTCGCTCCTGCCAAAGCTACCGTAATCCCAGCACGTTCAATTGTCCAGCGCAATACAAGTTGGCTAAGACTAACCTTTTTATCATCGGCAAGTGGCTTAATACGCTCTAAAAGTATGTTTGCTTTTTCAATAAAATCGGGTTGGAAATGGGGAAGACTAGCCCGATGGTCGCCTTCCTGGAAGGTATAGCCCGCATGGATCTTGCCGGTCAATAAACCACGCTCCAAAGGACTATATGCCAATACCGATTTACCGTGTTGAATACAATAAGGAACTGTTTCGTCCTCCACGCCTCGGTTTACCATACTAAATGGAATTTGGTTGGACACAAGGGGTATCGTGCGTTCTGCTTCTGCCATCTGCGCAGCATTGTAGTTGCATACGCCTACATAGCGAACCTTGCCCTGCTCCACCAATCGCGATACCGCCTCGAATGTTTCGTCAATCGGCGTCGTAACATCAGGCCAGTGAATCTGATACAGATCGATATAGTCTGTACCTAATCGTTTCAGACTTTGTTCACATTCGTAGATTACCGAATCTTTGCCGGCATATTTATAGATCTCGATTGCTTCACCATCGTTGTTTTTACTGTGGAATGCAAAATCACCTTGATCTGAATCCCAGCGCATTCCAAACTTTGTCAACAGCTGAAATTGATCGCGCGGCAGACCTTTTATTGCTTCACCGACAATCTCTTCAGAAGTCCCCTGCCCATAAATCGGCGCAGTATCAATAGAGGTTACGCCTAAGTCGTAGGATGCTCGAATGGCTTCGATTGCATCATTTCTATCGGTTGAACCCCACATCCAGCCGCCTGCGGCCCACGCACCGAAGGTAATCGCAGATACGCTTAATTCGCTATTGCCTAATTTTCTGTATTCCATAAGTTCGTCGCTTTTATATTATTTAACGTTGATTGATGTTTTGTCTTATGCAAGTCGAGTATAAAGATGAGTTTCGACCCTATTTGAAATATTTCTCCGACCACTTTGCTCCACCTAACTAAATCAAAACAAGCTGATTACCCATCGTGTTGCTTAACAAATTTATTCAATAATAAATAGGAAAACAAAATTCTGTTTCGCATTGCCAGACTTCCCTCAGGAAAGCGAATTGAGATGGAAATCTTATATTTACATAGAATTTAGGAAAGGAATAACGATTATGAGAGCGACTTTAAAAACTTTAGCAGCTATGCTTTTAGTATTGGCATCCTGCAATAATCAGTCGAAAGAAAACCCAACAACAAATTCCGACAGCGTGGAAACAGAGCAGCAGCAAGCTCCGGCAAACAATGCGATTCCCTATGTCGTAGCGCAGAATTATTTTGTGAAAAATACCGTTGGGGAAGATCGAAATGGGATTCATAAGATAGAAACGCAAGCAGCCTTCGACGAACTGTTCTCACCCGCAGCGAGCATGGGGAAGGACGGCAAACCAACGCCTATTGATTTCGATAAACAATATGTCATCGCTATTATTTCATCGACATCCGATCTGACACCGACCATCGATAGTATCGCGGTGGAAAAGCAAGGTGAGGAAATTGCCGTGACCTACAAAGAAGTGCTAGGCGAAAAACAGAGTTTTACTGTGCGCCCGGTAGCCATATTGCTTGTCGACAAACAATATCAGGGCAAGTTGAAAACAGAAATACAGAAAGAGATTTAGGTCTTATTTCAGGTCTTTTTTATCGCTGTATATTTCATCCAGGAGTTCATACAGCTCGGGATGATCTTCTTTTAATTGCTTGGGTTTTTGGAAGAAATACTCCGAAACTACCGCTAGGAACTCCGCCTGATTGGTTGCAGCATAATCGCGTATATCTGATTTGTCTCTCCGTATGAGCGATATCGTTTCATGCATCTCCTTCAACCAGGGGTTGATCAGTTCTTTGGGGATCAAGTATTCCGGAACACCATCGACTTCGCCATCTGCTTTATCGATCAGATGCACAAACTCATGAATAGCGGTGTTATTATTCGAATTCTGCTGAAAGCCCGCTAATAAGGCAGGAAGCGAAAGAATCATCTTGCGATGCATCGCACCATCCCCTACCATGCCCAGTATATTGCGTTCGTCTTCCTGGGTATTATATTTCTCGTTAAAGACTTCCGGATAGATCAACACCTCATCTAAATTCTCATACGACCAGGAATTGAAGTGGAATAATGGAATGGTGGCACTGGCAGCGACCAATACCCGATGCTCATCTGTGATTTTAGCGCCCTTTTCAGCGCTTATCTTAGTCGTCTTGAGGAAATACTCCACCCTATCGACAAAAGTCTTTTGCTGCTCCTGATTTAGCTTCGTAAAGAACTTCACATCCTCGGTCAATACTTTCAAGATCGTATCATGGGAGGGAATGACATCATTGACAACCTTTTTGTTGCTAACGTTGCGCCAAACGAAATAAACGAGGATGAGTCCGAAGACGAAGATAAGGACGGTAACTAAGATAGGTGAGTATTCCATGCTGTTGATTGTGTTATACTAAAATAAGGGGATTCTTTAGCATTTCCTAAGCAAAAGATAGGGCTAAAAAAATAGCTGTCCTTTTGAGACAGCTATTTGATATAGGATTTTTGTTGGGCTTACATCATGCCGCCCATACCGCCACCCATTGGAGGTGCACCAGCACCGCCGATGTTTTCTTCAGGCTCGTCTGCCAATACACATTCTGTTGTCAATAACATTGACGCTACAGAAGCTGCATTTTCTAAGGCTACACGAGATACTTTAGTTGGGTCGATAACACCCGCAGCGATTAAGTTTTCGTATTTGTCAGTGCGTGCATTGTAACCAAAGTCTGCTGATCCTTCTTTTACTTTTTGAACGATTACAGCACCTTCGATACCTGCGTTAGCACAGATTTGACGTAATGGCTCTTCGATCGCACGTTTGATAATGTCGATACCGATTTGCTCGTCTTCATTGTCTCCTTTAAGGTCGCTTAATGCTTCAGTAGCGCGGATGAAAGCAACACCACCACCAGCAACAATACCTTCTTCTACTGCAGCGCGAGTAGCATGTAATGCATCATCAACACGGTCTTTCTTCTCTTTCATCTCAACCTCAGTAGTTGCACCTACGTATAATACCGCAACACCACCTGATAACTTAGCTAAACGCTCTTGTAATTTCTCACGATCGTAGTCAGATGTAGTAGTCTCAATTTGAGAACGGATTTGTGCAACGCGTGCTTTGATATCTTCAGCAACGCCAGAACCGTTGATGATCGTTGTATTATCTTTGTCGATAACCACTTTCTCAGCTTGTCCTAAGTAAGATAACTCAGCGTTTTCTAATTTATATCCTCTTTCTTCAGAGATAACAGTACCACCAGTTAAGATCGCGATATCTTCTAACATCGCTTTACGACGGTCACCGAATCCTGGAGCTTTAACAGCAGCAACTTTCAGTGATCCACGGATTTTGTTAACTACTAATGTAGCTAAAGCTTCACCGTCTAGATCTTCAGCAATAATTAATAATGGTTTTCCTGTTTGTACTTGTTTTTCCAAGATCGGCAACAACTCTTTCATGTTGCTGATTTTCTTGTCGTAGATCAAAATGTAAGGGCTATCTAATTCCGCTTCCATTTTATCAGAGTTTGTTACGAAGTATGGAGATAAGTATCCACGATCGAATTGCATACCTTCAACAGTTTTAACTTCTGTTTCAGTACCTTTTGCTTCTTCAACAGTGATAACACCATCATTTCCTACTTTTTCCATAGCTTCAGCAATTAATGAACCGATGATTTCGTCATTGTTTGCAGAGATGGAAGCAACTTGTTTGATTTTGTTGTTGTCAGCACCAACTACTTGAGATTGTGTTTTCAAGTTATTTACAACTGCAGCGACAGCTTTGTCGATACCACGTTTTAAATCCATTGGATTTGCACCTGCAGCAACCGATTTGATACCTGGAGCAACGATAGCTTGCGCTAATACCGTTGCAGTAGTTGTACCGTCACCCGCTTGATCAGCAGTTTTAGATGCAACTTCTTTCACCATTTGAGCGCCCATGTTTTCTAAAGCATCTTTCAATTCGATTTCTTTAGCAACAGAAACACCATCTTTCGTGATTGCTGGTGATCCGAATTTCTTCTCGATAATTACGTTACGACCTTTAGGTCCTAAAGTTACTTTTACTGCGTTCGCTAAAGTATCAACACCTTTTTTCAGTGCGTCGCGCGCTTCAACGTTATATTTTACTTGTTTTGCCATTGTTATGAAAATTGTAGTCAGATAATAACAGCTACCGATAAATCCTTCGCTGCTACTATTGTTAGATTGTTAATGTTTGATTGATTGAATTACAGAACTGCGTAAATATCAGCTTCACGCATGATTAAATATTCTTTACCTTCATAAGTAATTTCAGTACCTGCGTATTTACCGTACAATACTTTATCACCAACTTGTACAGTAAGAGGTTCTTCAGGTTTTCCAGTACCTACTGCAACGATCGTACCTTGAGATGGTTTTTCTTTCGCCGTGTCAGGAATGTAGATACCTGATGCTGTTTTTTCTTCTGCTGGAGCAGGCTCAACTACTACTCTGTCTCCGATAGGTTTAATACTTAAAGCCATAATTGTATATCAGTTTTTTATATTTTTAATTCACTTATTTGTACGTAGGGCATCAGTAACTATGCCAATCAAAAAAAGCACTTTCTTTTTGCCAATTTTTCCATTTTCAAGACAAATTACTGACATATGCGAAAATTAAGCCGTGTCAGGCTGTCAGAATGACCATCAAGAATATACGCTACCTTGTCATTAAGGCTATTTATTAGGCAAAGAAAAAGCCCTGTCCGGATAGGCAGGGCTTGGTAAATATCTTTAGTAAGACTGAACTTATTTAGTAGAATCTGTAGCTGCTGGCGCCTGAGTTGCAGGTGCTGTAGTACCTGTTGCAGGAGCAGTAGGATTAGCGTTAGGATTCAAGTTAAGGTTAGGACCTTGAGCAGGTGCTTCAATCTGATCACCTAAACCGCCAGCATTTGATCCTGATGGACCCATAATGTTGATTGCTAAACTGAATACCATTAATGCAATGATTAAGATCCATGTACCTTTTTCTAAAATATCGCCGGTACGTTGAACCCCCATTAAATTAGCTCCGCCTGAAAATCCTGAGGATAAACCTCCACCTTTTGGATTCTGTATCAATACGAAAAACGATAATAATAAGCTCGCTAAAATGATAAGGATAATAAATAAGGTTGTCATTTCTATATTTCTATTTATAACTTTTGTTCTAATTCTTTAATTCGGGTCGCAAAGTACGATTTTTTTTCTGGATTCTCGGAAATTAATTTTTTAAATACCAAAATCGCTTTCTCGTACATTGCCTGTCCTTCGTAAATATTTGCTAATGTCTCTGTTACAACAGACAAGTGGTCTTCAGAGCTCTTTCTAGCTTTATTTTCGTTGTTGATTTCTTCCGCTTTCGGAGGCTGAATTTGTGGCTCTTCACGAATGAACTTCTCGATGACCTCATCTTTCTCTTCCGCAGGATTAAACTCTACCGTGTCTTTCTGATATTTCTCGCTGAGCTTATCTTCCGGGTTTTGTAAATGGAAGATATTCTCCCGGATTTGCTGATCTAAAATCGCCTCATCCAACTTCCGCGGATCAAACTGTCCTTTATGGGGTTTCGGGAATACCGGCTGTGCAAAAGGTTGATAAGTATCCGCATGCTCAAGACGAGTCTTGTATAACCACCAGCGGAAGCTATACGGCATCAACTCATCATTATATAAGCTGATATCCTCTTCAGAACTAGCCACCTGTTCTTCTTCGACAGCTTCTAATGTTGCAGGCTCTTCCTCTTCGATTTCCTCCTCTACATCCGCTTCAAGAGTGACTCTGCTAGTACTTCTTGGCTTTGCCCCTAAAGCATACTTCTCATAATCGAAAAGCTGGCTTTCATCTATCTCCTCTTCGGTCTCCTCGTTCGCTGCATCATCCCCAACATCCTGTTTATCTTCAACGAAAGCATTTGCTGTAGAACTTTCCTCTACTGTTTCTTCCGCCTCAACTTCGATGTCCTCTTCCTCGGCAATTTCCTCTTGCAAATTATCTTCAACTTCCGCATTATCTTCCATCCCCTCAGCAGGAATAGCAGGACTCTCTACCTCTTCAAAGCTAATGTAATCATCAGAATCTACTTCTAGCTCAGGGATATCCTTTACCGGTTTTTGCAGGTAATCCCGCAACCAGAAAGCATTATAGGCATACAACAACGTCTTTTGCTTATCAACAGGCTGTTGTTCTAATTGCTTTCTACGTTCATTTGCAAAAACGATGGGTTGAGCATAAGGATATTTGGAAAGCAAGTACTGAAAATCCGCCTCACTAACCTCCAGGGGATTCTCTAATGCTTTTCTAAATATATTAAGTTGATCCATTGTATTCAATAAGTAGATTACCAGTTGTTAAAAGCTCTATTAAAGATGTCTTCGGTGAGCATCTTCACAATCTCTGCGGAAAGAGCATTCTCTTGATTGGTGAAATCGCCACGAAATTCTTTGAACTGTGTGAAAGACTCCTCGAAGTCGCTCTCACCCGTTTCGTCTTTCGAATTCTTGTAAGTCACTTTCACTGTCACCGTTAAACGGTTCAATGCTGCGAAATCCGTATTAGACTCTACCGCAGCCGCTGTAATCGCATAATTGGTGATGACGCCCTCAAAGACTGCATCGCCATCCTGATTCACTTGGCTTAAACGGGATTGTGTCCGGATGGTTTCCTTTAGTTTCTCCGTGAAGCTCTGACTGAAATTCGGATTCACAATAGGAGAAATATTCTCAAAGAATGCTACAGAATAAGTCTTCATGTTCTCTGGAATCGACCCTCCAGATAAACTATAACTGACTCCACACCCTTGAATCAAGCAGACCATCATGATGGCTAATAAACTGCCAAAAGCGATTCCTCTTATCTTTAACATCAATTTGTTAGATTAGTCGAGATTTAAATCCTTAATTTTTCTATATAAGGTACGTTCTGAGATTCCTAACTCCTGAGCGGCCGCCTTCCTTTTCCCTTTATGCTTTCTCAGGGCCTTTTTAATCAAATCAGACTCCTTGTCTACCAAAGATAATGATTCTTCGACTTCCTCCACATCTTGTGTATCATAAGTTAAATAATCACTGTTATTGCCATTTGGCTGATTTGGATTATGGATCGTCAATGTAGGAGGCTGCGCAATCGCATAATCGTCATTAACGATATTATTCGCAGCAGGACGAACTTCCTGATATAATTGATTGATATATGGCGAGTTCTGCTCAATAGTTCCAGGATTGAAACCATTCTGTATCAATTCAACAACGAGCTTCTTCAAATCTACCATGTCTTTTCTCATATCGAAAAGCACTTTATACAGCAGGTCTCTTTCTGAAAAATTCTCTTTATTCGCATCCTTTACCGGCATAGGTAAAGTCGTTTGAGATTCAATAGGAATATAGTTACTCAATATCTGAGCAGTCACGACGCGTTCTTTTTCCAATACAGCGATTTGCTCGGCGATATTTTTCAATTGGCGAACATTCCCCGGCCATGAGTAATTGGTCAATAAATCTTGTGCATCCGGTGTCAGTTGAATACCCGGAGTTCTATATTTATCAGCAAAATCGACTACAAACTTCCGGAACAGCAGATAGATATCTTCCTTACGCTCGCGCAAAGAAGGGATACGCAAAGGAACAGTATTCAAACGGTAATACAAGTCCTCACGGAACTTCCCTTTCTTTACCGCCTCATACACATCCACATTGGTTGCAGCAACGACACGTACGTTTGTTTTCTGCACCTTCGACGATCCTACGCGGATATACTCGCCACTTTCCAATACACGAAGCAAACGAGCTTGCGTACCTAAGGGCAATTCGCCGACCTCATCTAAAAAGATTGTACCGCCATCGACCACTTCAAAGTATCCCTTACGGGCTTCATGAGCACCGGTAAATGACCCTTTCTCGTGACCAAAAAGCTCCGAATCAATCGTTCCTTCAGGAATAGCTCCACAGTTCACCGCAATAAACGGACCATGCTTACGGCCGCTCAGCTGATGAATGATATGTGAAAAAACCTCCTTACCAGAACCACTCTCCCCTTGAATCAAAACCGATATATCGGTAGGTGCCACTTGGCGTGCAATATCAATTGCACGATTCAATAAGGGTGAATTTCCAATTATTCCAAACCTATTCTTTATATCCTGATGATCCATTTATAAGCTTCTATTTTGAAATATTAGTCTACGATCTTTCCGATCAATGTTGCTGATGTACAGCTTTCTCCTAATACATTAACGTAGTCCCCAACATTATAGCGTTCATCTACCGGGAAAACGACCATTGTATTCTGATCATTTCTACCGCAGTAGTCTTTATCCGAACGTTTTGAGAACCCTTCGATCAATACGCGGTGAACTTTGCCCACAAAGTTCTGTACGCGATATAAGCTATGCTCGCGCTGAAGATCGACAACTTCCGTCAAGCGGCGCTTCTTCACCTCTTCCGGGATATCGTCTTCATAGCGTTTTGCTGCTAAGGTACCTGGTCTTTCTGAATAAGCGAACATATAAGCAAAGTCATATTTCACATATTCCATCATTGACAAAGTATCCTGATGTTCTTCTTCCGTCTCTGTGCAGAAACCCGTAATGACATCCGTAGAAATACCGCAGCTAGGAATAATACGACGGATTGCATCCACGCGCTCCATATACCATTCTCTATCGTAAGTTCTGTTCATCAGATCCAATACCCTAGAGTTGCCGGACTGAACTGGCAAGTGGATATACTTACAGATATTATCATATCGCGCCATCGTATGTAGCACCTCATCTGTAATATCTTTTGGATGCGACGTTGAGAATCTGATACGCAGTTCTGGGCTAACCTCAGCAACCAAGGCAAGTAATTGCGCAAAGTTTACTGTAGGCTTAGCCTCTTCACCTTCCGCAACGGGAGGCGTATATTTATACGAGTCAACGTTCTGACCCAATAAGGTTACTTCTTTATAACCAGCGTCAAACAAACCTTGTGCTTCTCTGACGATAGATTCTGCATCTCTACTGCGCTCGCGACCTCTAGTAAAAGGCACCACACAGAAAGAACACATATTATCACAACCACGCATGATGGAAATGAAAGCCGAGATACCATTCGAGTTCAAGCGAACCGGGCTAATATCAGCGTAAGTTTCCTCACGTGACAATAAAACATTCACTGCGCGACCGCCCTCGTCAACCTTATCAATCAAATTTGGAAGATCGCGATAAGCGTCAGGTCCCACAACGACGTCAACCAACTTCTCTTCTTCCAAGAATTTAGCTTTCAAACGCTCGGCCATACAACCTAAAACGCCTACGACCATCCCCGGATTCTTTGCCTTCGCCGACTCAAACTCCTTCAGACGATTACGGACGCGGGTCTCCGCATTCTCACGTATCGAACAAGTGTTGATAAACACCACGTCCGCATCCCTATAATCACGTGTTGTCTCATACCCTTTTTCCATTAGGATAGAAGCAACAATCTCGCTATCCGAAAAGTTCATCTGGCATCCGTAGCTCTCAATGTAAAGCTTACGACCATTGGACATTCCGGTAGGCACCAACTCCAAAGCCTCTCCTTGGCGCGTCTCATCGTGTGTTTTCGTTGTATGTGATAACTCTAGCATAGTCAATTTTCAAAGAGTACAAAGTTAGTAATAAAAACGAAAAGAAATGACAGTTTGTCAGCAGTTGACTAAAATTTAACAAAAAGTTTGATGTATCAATTTGAGACAAGAAAAGCGACGAAAAAGTTGTTAACTACCTTTGAAATTAATGACGTTCAGAATAATACAGCACAATAAAAAAGGCGTATCCAATGATACGCCTTTTCTATATATCAAGAGTTGATTCTTATTGACCAACTTCTTGCTTAGCTTCTTGTTGCATTTTCTTGCTCGCTACGATAACGATCTCCACGCGACGGTTTTCTGCTCTACCAGTTTCTGTATCGTTAGATGCAATTGGCTCTGAGTAGTTCTTACCTTCAGTTTTGATACGTCCGCTTGCTAAACCTTGTGATACAGCGTATGATTTTACAGATGCCGCACGGCCATCAGAAACCTTTTGGTTAGCCTGAAGCGTACCAACGTTATCTGTATGTCCTAATACTAAGATTTCAGTATCAGGCTCTTTATTTAAAGTCTCTACTAATTTCGCAATGTTAGCTTTAGCGCTAGATTTCAAAGCAGTACTGTTGAAGTCGAATAAAATACCTGAGTCAAATTTAACCAAGATACCTTCACCAACTTGCTCTACTTCAGCACCAGCAACAGTGTTCTCGATTTCTTTCGCTTGCTTGTCCATTTTCTTACCGATCAAGGTACCTGCAGCACCACCGATAACAGCACCAGCGATAGCACCTACAGCCGTGTTACCAGCTTTACCCCCGATTAATGCTCCAATAGCACCACCAGCAGCAGTACCTACAACAGCACCTTTTGTTGTGCTACTTGTATTTTGAATAGTCGAACAGCTCGCAAACAACATCGCTGAAGTTGCAACTGTTAATCCGTATACCGCTAATCTTTTATTCATTTTCATAATCACAAATTTTATCTTAATACTTTTTAATTGTTTCAATAAGGAATGAATTTGCAAAGCCAATGCCAAAATGCATGGCAACAAAATCAACCAGCCCCAATTTACTGAAAATCAATAGGTTATTTTTGCTGTTCTGGAATCTCTAATTTCGGTAGGCGTTGAGATTTTGGTCGTCCTTGCTCATCCCAAGACTTAAAAGACCTCGTAATGTAGCTCATAATATCATACTGTCCCCAATATTGCGCAGTGCTATACGAAGGACGATAAAGATCCATAAAAGACTGTAATTCTTCGCCTTCCAACTTCGTTAACTGCGTCACCAAGGTTTTATTAAAAATCCGATCGACCTTCGTTGCTTCCAACTCTTGATTCATGTACTTCTCAAAACGCTTCGCATTCTTAGCCTCCTGACCAAATAGATTATAGAGTGCTGTGGCAGGGCTTGCCAGATAGGTCCCGAACTTATTCTGTCCATTGTTGTAAACACCTTTTTTTCTATACTCGTCCAAATATCCACGCATTTCCGCTTCTCTTGAGCTACGTGTTACCACAACGGTTTCTATCGTCAAACCAGACTGCAAATCGACTAAAATATCTTCTAAAGTTCTAACGACAGTCTTTACCGGACCATATCCCACCTTATTGAAGGACAGGGTATCGCCAACCGACGCAAAAATGTTAAATACACCATAAACATTGGTACGAGCCGATTGACCATTCTTTAGGTTATTGATATTCACATCGCTAATTCGAGTACTCGTCCCTTTCTCTAATACTAAACCAGAAATAGACCCCGACTCCTGCGCATGTAACGAGAAAGCACAGCCAAGGCATAGCATTAGACTTAAAAGGAGTATATGTTTTGTTTTCTTATACATAGAATACGCTAAAGGTAGCAATAGTTTAGACTGGCAAATGTTAAAAAGTTTAAAATAGATCGGCTTAGTACGGATAGAAAACGAAGTTTGCCCCCTCAGGAACGATCACAAATAAACACATGTATTCATTTGCCGGTTTAAAACTCTTCTCAAAATAGCCCCGCTTTTCCTCTTCAATCAAACCCTTTTCAATAAACTCTTCCAAGGAGCTAGCGTGGATGGTCCAAGCGGTATTCAATTCCTGTCGATCTAGAATTACCTCGCCCAAATCCACTTCATGCTGATGAGCCACAAAGATTGGGAACAACGTATATCCCTCTGCCATCAGCTCTACAGAAACCTCTTGAATTGCTTCCTTATAGAAATCTAAATCTGCTTTCAAACTAACTAGCGGGCTCTTTCCTTTCGGAGCTTCCCCCTCGCCTTCCGGCTTATTTAGTAAATCTTGTAAATCCATTATTTCTTCAGTTTTAATAAGACAACGTTCTCCACATGTTGTGTATGCGGGAACATATCTACAGGCTTTATTCTTGCCACTTCATATTTGCTTTGCAGCATTTCCAGGTCACGAGCCTGCGTAGCCGCATTACAGCTTACATACACTACTTTCTCACTTTCCATCTCCAGGATACGCTCCACGACATCGGCATGCATTCCAGCACGTGGAGGATCCGTAATCACCACATCCGGTTTACCATGCTCCTTGATGAAATCGCTTGTTAAAACGTCTTTCATATCGCCGGCATAGAACTTCGTATTGTCGATTCCATTGATCGCCGAGTTCACTTTCGCATCCTCAATTGCCGTAGGCACATATTCAACACCTACTACCTCACGAGCAGTTTTTGCCACGAAGTTAGCGATGGTACCAGCGCCTGCATATAAATCGTAAACCAGCTCATCGCCTTTTAAGTCCGCAAACTCGCGCGTAATCTTATAAAGTTCATAAGCTTGACGTGAATTGGTCTGATAGAATGACTTCGGTCCTACTTTAAATTTCAAACCCTCCATTTCCTCATAGATAAAATCACGACCGGCATAGATATGAATATCCTGATCGAAGATCGTATCGTTGCGCTTCTGGTTGATAATATATAATAAGGAAGTAATCGTCGGGAATTTCTCTTGAATGAAAGACATCAACAAATCAACCTGTCCTTCTTCCGGGTAAGCGAATACGACGATTACCATCAATTCCCCTGTCGATGAAGTACGGATAATCAAGTTTCTTAATGCCCCTTCGTGCTGCTTCAGGTCGTAAAAAGAGATTTCATTGGCCTTAGCAAATTCAAAGATGCTATTACGCAGATCGTTTGACGGATCCTGTTGCAGATAACAATGGTCTACGGTTAAGATCTTATCAAATCTACCCGGCACGTGGAACCCTAAAGCATCCATCGAATCGCCTGGCTGCACATCATCCAAATCCGTTAACCAACGTTTATTTGAAAAAGTATATTCTAATTTATTACGGTAGTAGCTCGTTTGCTCCGACGCCAAGATTGGCTCCATATTCGAAACATCAACTTTCCCGATGCGAGAAAGTGCGTTTCCAACATATTGCTCCTTAAACTTAAGCTGCGCCTCATAGGTCATATGCTGCCATTTACAGCCGCCACAAACACCAAAATGAGAGCAAAACGGCTCAACACGATATTCCGACGCCTGCTTAATCGCTGTCACACGACCCTCAACAAAGCTTTTCTTCTTGCGCATCAACTCCACATCAACCACATCACCAGGCACAGCACGTTCGATAAAATAAACTAAATTATCCTGCTTAGCTACACCTTTTCCCTCTTCTGCAATGTCAATGATCGACAGATCGGAAATAAACTTTTTGTCTTGAGCAATTCTTCTTCCCATAGTGGGTGCAAAAATACAATTTTTTTGATGAGTATTTAGTAGTTAGTA